>NZ_CAXUPH020000015.1:0-308 GCF_964252795.1 Devosia sp. LjRoot16 | reverse complement strand
CCGGTCCGATCCGGATAGATCGCTGACAGTTTAGTCCGGATACATGGCTGACAGGAGGACCTGTCGATGCCGTGGGAAGCGACGTCAGTGATGGATGCGAAGGTGCAGTTCGTGGCGGACTGCCTTGTTGGCG
The DNA here is from genome assembly GCF_964252795.1 of Devosia sp. LjRoot16. NCBI lineage: Bacteria > Pseudomonadati > Pseudomonadota > Alphaproteobacteria > Hyphomicrobiales > Devosiaceae > Devosia > Devosia sp. LjRoot16. The sequence continues at coordinate 175 of NZ_CAXUPH020000015.1, read as the reverse complement.
ATGAGCCGATGAGCGTTCTTTGCGAGCGCTACGGCATCAGCCGACAGACCGGTTACAAGTGGCAGCGGCGCTTTGCTGAGGAAGGCGCCGGTGGGCTTGAGGAGCGCTCGCGGGCACCGCACCATCATGGCCGAGCGACGCCGGCCGATGTGGTGGTTGAACTGATCGAGGCTCG
>NZ_CAXUPH020000014.1:0-1146 GCF_964252795.1 Devosia sp. LjRoot16 | reverse complement strand
AGGGGCCTGTTGCATAATTCTGCAGGTGTGATTCCGTGACTATGGAGAGCGGAGTTGATGACCGATGGCGATCAAGCGGACAGGGCAGTTGGGTTTTGCCGATGCAGTTCTTGCCGGTTCGGGTGATGGTCCGCTGGATCGGTTGTCTCGGCTGGTACGGTGGTACCGGTTCGACAAGCAGCTTGCTGGCCTGCGGGATGGCGGGGCGGGTCGGGCGGCGTGGCCGCCGCTGGTTCTGTTCAAGGCCCTGCTGGTCGGGGCGCTGCATGGGTTGAGCGAGCGGGAACTGGAGGCGGCGCTCGCCGACCGGTTGAGCTTCCGGCGCTTCGTGGGGCTGAGCTACGAGGAGAGCGTGCCGGACCACAGCGTGCTCAACCGGTTCCGCAACGAACTGGTGGAGCATGGGCTGTACGAGAAGCTGTTCGCCGAACTGGACAAGCAGCTTGAGGCGGCTGGGGTGATGCTGAAGCGTGGCACGATGCTGGATGCCACGGTGATCGAGACGGTGAGCCGTCCGAGCAGTGGAGACCGGCAGTCGCTGGACCCCGATGCGGGCTTTGCCAAGCGCACCGGCAAGCCCGGTTCGACGTTCGGCTACAAGGCGCATGTCGGGGTGGACGAGGGGCCGGGTGGCTTCATCCGCTCGGTGCTGACCACGCCGGCCAACATCAACGACACGACTCCGGCCGATCTGTTGATCCGCGGAGACGAGAAGGTTGTGTGGGCTGATGCGGCCTACCATACCCATGAGCGTCAGGCCTCGCTCAAGGCGCGTGGCATCAAGCCCAGGCTGGCGCGCCGGGCCAACCGCCACCATCCCGAGCTCAGTCCCCGGCTCAAGCACTACAACCGACTGATCGCGCGGCGACGCGCTGCGGTCGAGACCACCTTCGCCACGCTCAAGAACCGCATGAAGCTCACTCGCATCCGCTACGTTGGACTACTCAAGGCCAGTGCCCAGATCACCCTGTGCGCCATCGCCTTCAATCTCAGGCGTTGGGCCGCCATCACGGCCTAGCTGCGTCCGGTGGCAGCCTAAACCACCGCACTTACCAATCCTACTCAGCAAAAGCCGCCAGAACCGCCCCCTCAGGGCTACGCCTGCGGCCCAAACCACCAGCCCTCGCCAACTGCGCAACAGTCCCC
>NZ_CAXUPH020000013.1:0-1263 GCF_964252795.1 Devosia sp. LjRoot16 | reverse complement strand
TGTATAGACCGGGGAGATGGTGGACGGGTGTTCGGAGACATGGTGGACGGATTTGGCATGAAGGGCGGGGAGGCCGGCATGCCATTTTCGGATCGTTCAGTGCAGTCCGAACGGGAAGAGTTCTGTCGTCTGGCGAGTGGGTCGGGTGCGAACGTGCGGGAGTTGTGCCGACGGTTCGGGGTTAGTCCGACGACCGGCTACAAGTGGCTGGCGGTGTATGGTGTAGCGGGTATGGCCGGCTTGGTGGATCGCTCACGCCGGCCGTTGAGCAGTCCGTCTCGTACGTCCACTGAGCTAGAGGACAAGGTGCTGCAGGTGCGCAGCGAGCACCGGGCATGGGGTGGCCGCAAGATCCGCCGGGTGCTGGAGAACGATGGGGTAGCGCCGGTACCGGCGGCCTCGACGATCACCGCGATCCTGCGCCGGCATGGGGAACTGGACGGGCCGGGAGCGGGAGAGCGGCGAGCCTTCACGCGCTTCGAGCATGCCTCCCCCAATGATCTATGGCAGATGGACTTCAAGGGCTGGGTCGAGTTGGAGACAGGCCGCTGCCATCCGCTGACGGTGCTGGACGACCACTCGCGCTATGCGCTCGAGCTGGAGGCATGCACCGATGAGACGGCAGAGACGGTCAAGACCCGGCTCACAGCGGTGTTCCAGCACTATGGCCTGCCCTGGCGGATGTTGGCCGACAACGGCCCGCCCTGGGGCACAGCTGGCCAGGGTCAGTATACCCGGCTGGGCGTGTGGCTGATGGACCTAGGCATTGGCCTGGTACACGGCCGGCCCTATCATCCCCAGACCCAAGGCAAGGAGGAGCGCTTCCACCGCACCCTCAAGGCCGAGGTGCTCGATGCTCATAACCTCAAAAGCATCGACGAGGCGCAGGCCGCCTTCGATGCCTGGCGCTCGGTCTACAACACCAAACGGCCGCACGAGGCGCTCAGGCTCGACACGCCGGCAGCGCGCTACACCATGAGCTCCAGGTCGATGCCCGAGGCCATCACGCCACCCCAGTACGAGTCGCAAGACCACGTCCGCAAGCTCGACCAGAACGGCCGCTTCAGCTTCAGGGGACGCATCCTCAAAGCCCCAACCGCCTTCGCCGGACGTGCCCTCGCCCTACGTGCCACCGACACCGACGGCCTCTTCGACATCTGCTATCGACGCCATCGCATCGCTCAGATCGACCTGCGAGACAACACAGCCCAAACTGTCCACCATGTCTCCGAACACCCGTCCACCTTGTCTCCGGTCTGAACA
>NZ_CAXUPH020000012.1:0-6302 GCF_964252795.1 Devosia sp. LjRoot16 | reverse complement strand
GGCACCCCCCTCCCACCACGCTTTCGCGTGGTCCCCCCTCCCCCGCAGGCGGGAGAGGGAGTCCCGACTGCGCTATCGGGGAGCTCGAACCGGCCCCCTCAGTCCGCCGCCACATCCTCCGCCAGCTGCCGGATCGGCAGCAGCAGGGTCAGTTTCGTGCCCTCGGGCCCCGACTCTACCGTGAGCTTGGCGCGCATGGCGCTGGCGCGGCGGGCCTGGTTGGCGAGGCCGCGGCCGGAGCGCGGGGCGGCGGCATCGAAGCCTTTGCCGTTATCGGAGACGCTGATGACGATATCGCCGGCGGCGACGCCGGTGCTGACCGTCGCCTCGGTGGCGTCGGCGTGCTTGATGATGTTGGTGAAGGCCTCCTGCAGCACCCGCAGAATATGCAGCGCATAGCGGTGATCGAGCCAGAACACCGGCGGCACGTCGCGCACATTCCAGTTGAGCTTGATGCCGGTGCTCTCGAGCCGCGGCTCGAGGCGGAACCGCAGCGTGCCGAGCAGCAGCAGCAGGTCGGTTTCGACCGGCTCCATCGAGTCGATGGTGAGTTTCAGGTCATCGATGCAGCCCTGCAGGATCTGCTTGAGTTCGGTCTCGTCGAGCCGGCCGCGCTCCACCATGCGCAGCGCGCCGATCAACGATGAGCCGAGCCCATCGTGCATATCCTCGGTCAGCCGCTGCCGTTCCTGCAGCAGCAGTTCGCGCTGCTCGATCTCGCGCAGCCGCTCGTGGCTGGCGAGCAGCGCCGCCTCGCGCGCCGTGAGCCGCTCGGCCAGCAAGGTATTGGAGTTCTCCACCGCATCGATCGCCCCGAGATAGTGCGCGAGGACAAGGTGGAAGAAGGCAAAGACCAGGGCGATCTGCACGAATGGCAGGATGAAATAGCCCTCGATGCTGATGAGGTTGTTCTGCAGCATCAGGTCGTTGATGCCCAGATAGGCGGTGAGCAGCACCCACACCGCGAGCACCAGCCCCTCCATCGACTGGGCGCGCCAGGCCGCGCGGATCGAGGAAATGCCCACGAGGTTGCAGACGACGAAGGCCGCCGCATACGCGAAGGGCGCGGTGAGCGTGGGGTCGAGCGCCGCCGAGAACAGCGGCAGCGTCGCGAGCCCCAGCACCAGCGTGGCGCCGCCGACTACGGCGGTGATCCACGACGCCCGGACATGCAGCACGGTGATGAGGAAGAGGTGCGAGATCGCCACCATCCACATGGTCGAATTGACCGTCAGCCAGCCGAACCAGGCGTCGCTGAGCGGTAGCCGCTCGAGCCCCAGATGGTTGTGGAGGCCGCGAATGAAGGTCGCCGCCGACATCAGGAAGAACAACAGGTACAGCCGCTCCTGCCGGCGCCGGAACCAGACCAGGAGCGAGAAAACGCCGCTGGCAAGGAACGCCGCGCTGGTGAGGTAGGAGAGCTCGGCCTGGAACAGGTTGCGCACCATATAGGCCGGCCCGACCTGATCGAAATCGCCGACCCACAGGCTGGAGAGCGCCCCGCCGATCCCCCTCAAATGCTGCAGGCGGATGACGATGGCGTTGATCGGTGGCGCCCCCTCGGTGACATCGAAGCCGATGCGCAGCGGTCGGTTCGAGCCGTTCCATTGCAGGTTCGCGTGCGATTGGTACTGCAGCTCGCCGTTGACATAGACGGCGAGCGTGCCGTCGGATTTCCAGCGCGGGATATAGAGATAGCCCTTGTCGGCTGGCGACACCGGCTGCGGCAGCGCGGCGCGATACCAGGTGACCTGCGTGTCGGGCGCATCGGCATCGGCGTGCTGCGACAAAGCGAGCCTGGGGATCGCCGCATTGGGCAGCGCCACGGGGGCCCAGTCCTCCGGCATGGCTCGGCGGATCAGCGTCGCCGGGGGCGACTGATAACCGACGGTGCTTTCGACCGCGAGCTCGGCCGAAGTGATGTGGAGGCCGCTCGGTTGGGCGACGAGGTGCAGCACCACCGCCCCGGCGATGATGATGCCGAGGGCGGCGAGGTAGCGCGCCAGGAGCTTATAGAAGGCCATGGCTGCGCGCCTCGAAGATCGCCTCGGCTTTCGACGACACTTCGAGCTTCTGGTAGATGCGGCGGACGAAGGTCATCACCGTGTTGCGCGTCACCCCCATCAGCTCGGCGATCTCGTCATAGCTGAAGCCCTTGGTGATCAACTCGAGCGCCTGCTGCTCGCGCGGCGACAATAAGGGTTGCGCCGGCGGCTCGACCGGCCTGAAGCGCAACAGGATCTTTCGCGCGATACGCGGGCTGATCGGGCTGCCGCCGGAATGGAGCGTGCGGATGTCGTCGGCCATCCGGCTTTGCGAACTGTCCTTCAGGAGATAGCCGGCGGCGCCCGCCTCGATCGAGGGGATGACGTGGCGATCGTCGGCAAAGGTGGTCGAGACCATGATGCCGCAATCCGGCCAGGCGCTGTGGGCGGCGCGGATCACCTCGATGCCCGAGCCATCGGGCAGCCCCAGATCGACCACCAGGATATCGGAAGGCGGGCCACCGAGCAGCGCCATCGCCTGGGCGACGTTTTCGGCCGCGGCGTGGAGCAGCATATCCTCGGCCGCCTCGACCGCGGCAACGAAGCTGCCCCGGAACGATGCATCGTCCTCGACGATCGTCACCTTGAGGGGCTTTGACCCTGTCGCCACAACACTCCCCCAGCCTCACCTGCGACGGAAGCTCTAGCACGGCGCCCCTACGGGCTTGTCGCTATTTCTAGCGATATGTGAGCTTGGCCATCGGCTCAATAGTGCCCCCTGCCCTGCGGCGGCTCCAAGCCCGCGCGTGGGCCTATGGACGGGGGAACATCCATGCACTGCCGCACCGAACGCAACCGCGCGTCGCGCCTCGCTCCGCTGGTCGCTACCCTCCTGACGGCGACGGCGCTGAGCGCGCTTGGCATGAGCCCGGCGCAGGCGCAGACCGCCAACTGGGGCGGCGGGGTATCGTCGGACTGGTTCACCAGCGGCAACTGGACCGGGGCGCAGCCGGACAATACGCGCGATGTGGTGATCAACGGCGCGACCGCTGCGGAGATCGCCGGCGGTGGCGAGGCCGAAGCCGGCAACCTCCGGATCGGCGAGGGCGTTGAGGGCGCCCTGAACATCACCGAAGGTTCGCTCCAAGCCTACCACACCAATATCGGCATGGATGGCGGCACCGGCAAGCTGTCGGTGGTGGGCCCGAGTTCGAGCTTTGACTCGATGACCACGCTCAGCCTCGGCATGGACGGCAATGGCGAACTCGAAATCCTCGAGGGCGGCACGGTGACCAGCAACCAGGGCCTGATCGGGGATTCCGCGGGCTCGGAGGGGATCGTGACCATTGACGGCACCGGTTCGAACTGGAGCACCCGGATCCCGAGCGCCGGTATGTTCGTCGGCTATGGCGGCAAGGGCACGCTCACCGTCCAGAATGGCGGCTCGGTCAACACCAACACCACCTGGTTGGGCTATTGGCCCGGTTCCGACGGCAAGCTCGTCGTCACCGGCACCGGCTCGAGCTACATCGACGAAGGCGACATGCATGTCGGCCGCGACGGCAGCGGTACGGTGGAGATCAACGACGGCGCCTATGTCGAGATCTTCAACTCGCTCTATGTCAACCGCGGCACCGTTACGGTGGACGGGGCGGATACCAAGCTCAAGTCGTATGGCGGCGTTACCGTCACCGGCCCGGGCGAGGACGGTTTCGTGGTCAGCGGCGGCGCCGCGGTCGAGAGCAGCACGGGCTATGTCGACGCCGGCCTCGGCATCGAGGGCACCGCGACCGCCAAAGTCACCGGCGCCGGCTCCAGCTGGATGATGGGCGTCGATGGCCTGACCATCGGTCTCGAAGGCGGCGGCGCGCTGCTGGTGACCGACGGCGGGCGCGTCGAAGCGGGCCAAGTCTATCTCGGCATGCGCGAGGGCGCCTCGGGCACGCTGACCATCTCGGATGGCGGCCAGGCGGTGATCGATTACGTGATGATGGCTGGCGAAGTCGGGGCCACCGCCACGCTGCGGCTCGAAAGCGGCGGGCAACTGAGTGCCAAGCAGGTGGAGCTGCTGAACTCCACTGGCACCGGCAAAGTGGCCTTCGATGGCGGCACGCTGAAGCTCACCGCCAACCAGTCATTTCTGTTCTCCGGATTTCAGACCGGCGATATCACGCTGGAAGATGGCGGCGGCACCATCGACACAGGTACTTTCAGCGTCCACATGGATCCCGGCCTGGTCGGCGAGGGCGGCTTCACCAAGAAGGGCACGGGCACGCTCAACGTCTATGGCGCCAGCACCTATGAGGGCCCGACGCTGATCAGCGCCGGGACACTCCGGGCGCGCGAAATTGGCGTGCTCTCGGCGGTCAGCGCTTATGAGGTAGCCTCGGGCGCGACGCTCAGGATCGACAGCAACAAGACCCAGACCATCGGCAGCCTCGCCGGCGCCGGCACCGTGCAGCTCGGCAACCCGCAGACCATGAACACGGCGGCCGGCAGCGCGCAGCTGACGCTTGGCGGCAACAACGCCTCGACCACCTTCAGCGGCGTGCTGGCGGGCAAGGGCCAGCTGATCAAGACCGGCAGCGGCACGCTGACGCTGAGCGGCAGCAACAGCTTTACCGGCACCACCACGGTCAGTGGCGGCGGGCTCAATGTGCTCGGGACGCTCCTTTCGAGTGTTACGGCTGAGAGCGGCGCCCGGCTGGGCGGCAACGGCACGTACGGCGCGATCAGCGTGGGGGATGGCGCGGTGCTGGCGCCGGGCAACTCGATCGGCGCAGTGACCACGGGCGGGCTCACGCTCGACGCGGGTTCGATCTACGAGGTCGAGTTGAGCGATGGCGGCAACACCGCGGGCACCCACAACGACATCACCCATGTAACGGGCACCGCGACCATCGCTGCCGGGGCCAAGATAAGGGTGCTGGCCGGCAACGGCACCGATGATGGCAGCACCTACACGCCGGGGCTCGTCTACACCATCATCGACACCACCACCGCCGGCAACCTCTCGGTCGCCGAAGCGCCGGAGATCATCGACAATTTCGCCTATCTCAACTTCACCGGCTCCTCTGACGGGCAGTATTTCCGCCTCACCTCGAGCATGGAGGCGGTGAGCTTCTGCCTCGAGGGCAGCACCGCCAACCAATGCGCTGCCGGCGATGCGCTGTTCGCGCTTGGGGCGGGCAATGCCGGGTTCAACCTGTTCCAGGGGCTGAGCGAGGAGGATGCGCCGGCCGCGCTCGACGCCATCTCGGGCGAAGCGCATGCGTCCATGCAGCAAGTGCTGGAGCAGAGTTTTGCGGTGCTCGGCCAGACGGTCAACCGCCGCACTGCCGCCGGGCTCGCGGGCGCCGGCGCGGCGGCTGGACCGCTGGGCTACGCCGCAGAGCCCGGCAATATCGGCGTCCGGGCCATCGACGATGCCACCACCAAGGGCACGGCGCGTCCGTGGATCGGCGCGCTCGGCAGCACCGGCCAGCTGCGCGGTGATGGCAACGCCGCCGAGATCGGCTGGAGCACCGGCGGGCTGGCATTGGGCTACGAGAACGAGATCGACCTCGGCTCAGGCACCGGTTTTGGCGGCGTGGCGCTCGGCTATCAGCACGGCCAGGGCATCGTCACCGCGCGCAATTCCGAGACTGGGTTCGACAGCCTCACGGCCGCGGCCTATGGCGGCTGGAGCGACGGCGCCTCGACGCTGATCGGTTCGCTGTCGGTCGGCGCCGGCCATGTCGCCACCGACCGGACGATTGCCATCGGCAACAGCACTGAGGTCGCCCATGCCGATTACTGGGCGCAATCGGCAAACCTCGCGCTCGAGGCCTCCTACGCCTTCGAGCTGGGCAATGGCTTCAGCATCGCGCCGCTCGGCACGCTGGCCGTCGGCTGGCTCAGCCATCCCGGCTTCACCGAAACCGGCGCCGGGGCCTTCAACCTCACGGCCGAGGCCAGCGGCAGCATGTCAGCCGCGGCGGGCGTGGGGCTATCGGTGGGCCAGCAGGTGGAGCTGGAGACCGGCACCCTGTCGCTCGAGGGTCGCGCTTTGTACGAGCAGAGCCTTGCCGGCACCGACCAGGCAGCGGCTTTCAGCTTTGCCGGGGGCACGACGCCTTTCACCATCAGCGGGGCGCCTGGGGATGTCAGCTGGGTACGGGTCGGCGGCGGGCTGGCGTTCGAGCTGACGAGCGGGTTGGCGCTTGGGGCGAGCTATGACGGGCGGTATTCCGAAAATGGGCAGTCGCATCAGGCAAGCGCGTCGGTTGGTGGGAGTTTTTGAGGCCGTCGCTGCAACTCGCGTCCCCTCTCCCCTCT
>NZ_CAXUPH020000011.1:0-8463 GCF_964252795.1 Devosia sp. LjRoot16 | reverse complement strand
CAGGGGAGAGGGGGAAGCCCGCTGGCTGTCATCCTAGGTGAAGTCCGATCCTCAAAACAAAAACGCCCGGACCTCGGGCCCGGGCGTCTCGATGATTCTCTCTCAGCCGATCAGTTCGCGGCAGCGACCGACTTGGTCCACTCGCCCACCACTTCGGTGAACATCGTCTCGGCCGCGGCGTCCTTTTCGAGCGTGATGATCGCCCGCTTGCCGGTGGCATAGATCAGCGCCAGATCCATCCACTTGCGCGAGGTGAGCAAGCTGCTGTTGGCGGTGATGTCGGCGGGCGAGGCGCTGAGCGCGAACAGGAACGAGTTGCCGACGACGCGGGCCGAAGCGCCGACCAGAGGCGTTCCCTGCACCAGCTCTTCGTTTTTCAGCAGCACGCCCGGGAGGCCCGCGATCGAGCCGCCGATAAAGCTGTCGGTCACCCGGAAGTTCACTTCCATCAGGTGGCTGGCCGGGAGACTCGCGTCGGAGTTCTTGCGGATCAGCACGTCGACGGCGAGGTTGCGCGCCGGGATGTTCGCCTTGCCGATCAGCGTCGGCAAGCCCATCTCGTCGGTGCCCTTGCTCCACTCCACCGTGCCTGAGAACGGCACGGCGCCGGTGGTGCCGCTGTCGGAGGCTTCGAGCAGCAGCGACTGGCTGCCGGCGAGGCTGGCCGGATCGACCGAGGCGGCTGCCTGCGTGGCATCGGTTGCCGCCGTCTGCTGGTCGGTACCGAGGCGCTCCTCGGGTGCCGCTGGAACCAACCGGCTCAGTTCCGCCGGCGCGGCGGCAGTCTCGGTGCCGAGGCGATCGTCCGTCGCGCCCAGCTCGGCGGTCGGCGTATCGCTCTCGGCTGGTGTCGCCGTATTGCCCGGGCCGGTGGCCGGGGTGTCGGTCGTGGTTTCGGCCGGCGTCGGAGCGGTGACCGCTGCCTGCTGCGTCGCCGGAGCGCCGCGCCCGAACATCTGGTCGAGGTCGATGAAACCTTCACGCCAAGCCCAGAAGCCGGCGCCACCGGCGCCGATCAGCAGCACGGCGAACACGATCAGGAAGATGGTAACGGCCCCGAGGCCGCGACGTTCGTCCTCGGCCCGGGCGCGCGGGAAATTCGGCTCGGTATCGCGCTGCTTCTTGCCGCGCGGCTCACGGGCATCGCGGGCAAAGGCGCTGGCCTTGGCGGCCTTGCCTTCGCGCTGCGGGCGCGCATCGGCCTTGAGGATCGACGGCGCAAAGCCGTTCTGCCGGGCCGGCGGTTCGTCGGCCTCGTCGTCGAAGGCGCTGTAGCCACCGTTGATGACCGGCTCTTCGAACTCGGTATCGCCGCGCGCTTCGCGGTCGAGCGTCGCGATGGCGCGATCGATCGCGCCCTGCGGATCGGCAGGCGGGGCCTCCACCTCGACCTCGCGCACCGCCGACATGGCGGCGGCAATCGGCGGATCGTTGAACAGCGCCACCGGCTCGGACATCTGGCGGGCAGCGGCCTGGCCGTTGCGACCCGCGGGCTCCATACGGGGCGCCGGCAGTTCGCGGCGCGGCTCCAGCACCGGGCCGCGGGCAGCGCCACCGATCGGGGCACCGAACGCGGCATTGCCGGTACGGCTCTTGGCGGCTTCGGCGCGCGCCACGATCGAGGGCAGCGGCGAGCGGCCGGTTGGCGACCTGGCCGGAATCGGCGAGCGGACCGGCGACGAGCGCTGCTGCAGCTCCTCGCCGTCGTCCTCATCTTCGTCGGACGGCACGGGAGCGGCGAGCTGCGGCTGCTGGCGCTGCGTCGAGGGCACCAGCTTGGGTACGGGCTTGCCCATCGGCTTGGCGTCGGGGCGCACGATCGAGCGCGACCGGTCCGATCCCTCGGTCTGCTCGGCATTGGCGGCTGCGATGATCTCTTCGATCGAACCGCCCGGCGGCAGCGGCCGTGGCGGCTCCTTGCCGTTCTGCGGCACGGGCTTGGCGACAGGCTTGGCGACAGCCGCCGGGGCCTTCTTGGCCGGCGGCTCGAAATAAACCGGCGGCGGCGGCGGATTGTCTTCCTTGCCCGAACCGAGGCCGGCGATCACCGCCTCGCTGGCTTCCTGTTCGACCTGGCGGATGCAATCCTCGAGCTGCAGGCGGTGTGCGGTGATGTCGCGAGCAGCCAGCGGCGGATTGATGGCGCGCAGCTGCCCGACCAGCGCGGCACGCGCCTTCTCGTAGACCGCGCGTCGCGCGGCGCCGTTATTCTCCGGCAGAGCTTCTACCGCCCTACGTAACAGCTCTTTGTAGTCCGCCATTGGCTAAGCGACATCCGTAATTTAGGGGGCCAGTTCTACCGAAAAAAACTCAATCTTGGAACGGGTCCTGAACCAGTATGGTATCCAGCCTTTCCGGGCTGGTGGAGAGCATGGCGACCGGCGCCCCGATCAGCTCTTCGATGTACCTGACGTACTTCACCGCCTGGGCCGGGAGTTCAGACCAGCTTCTCGCCCCTGCCGTTGTTTCCGACCACCCCTCGAGGGTCTCGTAAATCGGCTTAACAGCAGCTTGTGCTCCCATTGAGGCAGGCAAGTAGTCAATTTTTTGACCATTGAGCTCATAGCCCACGCACACTTTGAGCTCTTTGAGGCCGTCAAGAACATCCAGTTTCGTCAGCGCGATGCCGTTTATCCCCGAAGTTCTCACCGTCTGACGCACCAGCACCGCGTCAAACCACCCACAACGGCGCGGCCGCCCGGTGTTGACGCCGACTTCGCGGCCGACGCTCGACAGGTGCCGGCCGATCTCGTCGTCGAGCTCGCACGGGAACGGCCCCTCGCCGACGCGGGTGGTATAGGCCTTGGTGATCCCCAGCACATAGCCGATCGCCGTCGGCCCGAGGCCCGAACCGGCTGCGGCCTGGCCCGCTACCGTGTTCGACGAAGTGACGAACGGATAGGTGCCATGGTCGTTATCGAGCAGCGCCCCCTGCGCGCCTTCGAACAGGATGCGCGCCCCGGCGCGGCGCTTCTCGTCGAGCAGCCGCCAGACCTGGTCGACATAGGGCAGGATCTTGCCGGCCACTTCCATCAGCTCGTCGTAGAGCGACTGTGCCGAGAGCTCTGCCATGCCCATGCCGCGGCGCAGCGCATTGTGATGCGCCAGCAGCCGCTCGATCTTGGGCATCAGCGTCTCGGGCTCGCTGAGGTCGCAGACCCGGATGGCGCGACGGCCGACCTTGTCTTCATAGGCCGGGCCGATGCCGCGGCGGGTGGTGCCGATCTTCAAACCGGAATTGCCGCTCTCGCGCACCGCGTCGAGCTCGCGATGGAGGCTGAGGATCAGCGGCGCATTGTCGGCGATCTTCAGGACTTCAGGCGTGACTTCGATACCCTGGGCGCCGATCTTTTCCACCTCGGCGACGAAGTGGTGCGGATCGACCACCACGCCGTTGCCGATGACACTCAGCTTGCCGCGCACCACGCCCGAGGGCAGCAGCGCCAGCTTGTAGCTGGTGCCGTCGATGACCAGCGTATGACCGGCATTGTGACCGCCCTGGTAGCGCACCACCACATCGGCGCGCTCCGACAGCCAGTCGACGATCTTGCCCTTGCCCTCGTCACCCCATTGGCTGCCGACGACGATCACGTTTGCCATGCGCTTATTGTCCCTCAGGAAGCGGCAGCCCGGCCGGGCGTGCTGCCGGCGGACCGCAAAGATCAGTTTCGTTTCGCTGCAAGCTGACCCGTGCGGCTTCCGCTGGGGAAGTCCGAGGTAGTTGCGGATGTCCTTTAGAGCAGTCCTTCTCAGATGACAAATCCCGTCACGTCGCACCCCCAACAAGACTGGGCACGGGGGCGGGATCCGACGCAACGAAACGCGGTCTTCGCTCTAGCAATCACGGATAGTCACACCCATGTTACCGCAACCCAGCGCGCCAACCCGAGAACCTGAGGACAAGGTTATGCCCCTCTCGACTGCCGCGAATGCCTTCCGCCTGCCCGCCGGCTCTGCCGGCCGGGTGATCACAGCAACCGATTCCGACTACGACAAGCTCCGCACCGTCATGTACGGCGGCTACGATAAGCGCCCCGCGCAGCTCGTCCGCGTCGCCGATGCCGCCGACACTGCCGCCGCCATCGCCTATGCCCGCGACAACCAGCTCGAACTCGCCGTCCGCAGCGGCGGCCACAGCGGCGCCGGTCATTCGACCACCCATGGCGGCCTCGTCATCGATGTCCGCGACCTCAACGAAATCAACATCGACGCCGCCAATCGCACAGTTTGGGTCGGCGCCGGCGTTACGGCTATCGCCCTCACCGAAGCCTTGGCCCCGCACCAGCTGATCGTCGGCTTCGGCGACGCCGGCACGGTCGGCATCAGCGGCATCACGTTGGGCGGTGGCGTGGGTTATCTGGCGAGGAAGCATGGCCTCTCCATCGACTCGTTGCTGGCGGTCGAGCTGGTCACTGCCGATGGCCAGCAACTGCTCGCCGATGCCGCCAATCACCCGGAACTGTTCTGGGCGCTGCGCGGTGGCGGCGGCAATTTCGGCGTCGTCACCCGGCTGAAGTTCCAGCTGCATCCGCTCCCCGCCTTCACCGGCGGCATGCTGGTACTGCCGGCCACCGCCAAGACCATCGCCGGCTTCGTTGCCGCCGCCAAGGCGGCGCCCGAAGAACTCTCGGGCATTGCCAACGTCATGCCCGCCCCGCCCATGCCGTTCCTGCCGGCCGAGCAGCACGGCAAGATGGTGATCCTCGCCATGCTCGCCTTCGCCGGCGAGCCGGACGCAGCCGACAAGGCGCTGGCGCCATTCCGGGCGCTCGGTGCCCCGCTGGCCGATTTCGTCAAGCCCGGCCCCTATGCCAGCATGTATCCGCCCGAGGATCCGGACTACCACCCGACGGCGGCGGCGCTGAACCTCCTCGTCGACCGTATCGGCACCCCCGAGGCCGAGACTATCCTCGGCTACCTCGAGGAGTCCGACGCGAGCCTCAGGGTCTGCCAGATTCGTGTGCTCGGCGGCGCGCTCGGCCGCGTTGCCCCTTCGGCCACCGCCTACGCCCACCGCAAGAGCCCGATCATGATCAACGTGGCGGCGTTCTACGATGGCGAGGCCGACAAGCCGAAGAAGGAGGCCTGGGCCGCCGACTTCGCCAAGGCGTTGAACCAGGGCGACGATGGCGTCTATGTCAACTTCGTCGCCGACGAGGGCCCGGCCCGCGTCCGCGCCGCCTATCCCGGTGACACCTGGGAGCGGCTCAGACAGGTGAAGCGGGCCTACGACCCGGAGAACCTGTTCCGGCTCAACCAGAACATCCCGCCGGCGGCCTGAGGCCACAATACCGGGGTGTCAGCTCGACGCCCCGGTATCCCCGCACGTCAGCACATTCCTGATCCGGCGCTGAGCGGCACATTCATTTGCCGTTCAATCTGCCGCCCCTAGAGGCCGCGCTCTCCAAACGCAACCTCAGCGAGAATTCAGGGAATGGACAAACGCTTTCCGCTCGAAGACCAGATCGACATGCTGGCCTCGAGCCTGCGCGGCCGCGTCGTAACGCGCCGTGATGCGGCTTATGACGAGGTGCGCACCGTCGCCCTCGGCAATTTCGACCGGCGCCCGGCGGCGGTGATCCGTGTCGCCAATGTCTCGGACGTGGCGGCAGTGATCAACTTCGCCCGCGCCACCGATCTCGAACTGGCGGTCCGCAGCGGCGGCCACAGCGTCGGCGGCCATAGCGGCACCGAGGGTGGCCTGGTCATTGACCTGCGCGATCTCAACGGCATCGAGATCGACGGCGAGACCAGCACCGTTTGGGCCGGCACCGGCCTCAGCTCCGGCGAAGTCACCCGCGCCGTCGAGCAGCACGGGCTGATCGTCGGCTTCGGCGATTCCGGCACGGTCGGCATTGGCGGCCTGACGCTGGGCGGCGGCATCGGCTACATGGTGCGCCAGCACGGCCTCACCATCGACTCGCTGCTGGCGGCCGAACTGGTGACGGCGGCCGGCGATATCCTCGTCGCCGACGCCGACAACCACCCGGACCTGTTCTGGGCGCTGCGCGGTGGTGGCGGCAATTTCGGCGTGGTGACGCGCCTGAAGTTCAAGCTCAACCCGCTGCCCTCCTTCGTCGGCGGCCCGCTGGTGCTGCCGGCTACGGCCGAGAACATCGCAAAGTTCGCCGCCCTCGCCGATGCAGCGCCGGACGCACTGTCGACCATCGCCATGGTCATGCCGATCCCGCCGGTGCCGTTCGTCCCGGCAGAGTTCCACGGCAGGCTAGCACTGATCGGCATGATGGCCTTCTCCGGCACGCCCGACGCCGCGACCCAGGCGCTCGCCCCGTTCCGCGCCATCGCCACGCCGATCGCCGATCTTGTCGGCCCGGCGCCCTACTCCGCCATGTATGCCATGGACCCGCCTCCCGAGATGCGCCCGGCCGTCTCGTGCCGTTCGCGCTTCGTCGACCGGTTCAGCGTCGAGGCCGCGGCAAAAATGCTGGCGGCGCTCGAAGCCTGTCCCAGCCCGATGAAGATGGGGCAGATCCGCGTCCTGGGCGGCGCCTATTCGCGCGTCGCCACCGACGCCACGGCCTTCGCGCATCGCCAGGGTAAGATCATGGTGGCGTTCCTCGCCATGTATGAAGGCGGTGCCGACGTCATCGCCCATTTCGACCGTTGGGCCACCGAGGCGGTCACCAGCGTCAGTGAGAAAAACGCCGTCGCCTATGTCAACTTCCTCGGCATCGAGGGTGGCGAGGGCCTCCGCGCCGCCTATCCCGGCTCGACCTGGGACCGGCTGCGCCAGGTCAAGGCCAAGTACGATCCGGAAAACCTGTTCCGGCTCAACCAGAACATCCCGCCGGCGGCCTGACGGGCTGGCGCGACGCGCCAAGCCTCACGGCTTGCCTGTCGCGCTTCCGAACCGGAAAAGTCTGCAACTTTTCCCGGAAGCACTCTATGTTCGCGCCTTCTTCGGCCGCCATCTTTCGAGGTGGCGGCCGATGCACGAACCATACGGCCCCGATGACGAACTCCTCTGCCGCGACCGGCAACCGCGCGTTCCACGCCCTGATGGATCGCCCCTATCTGATCCTGATCCTCACCACGCTGTTCTGGGGCGGCAATGTCGTCGCCGGCAAGCTCGCGGTCGGCCATATCGATGCGCATTCGCTGATGATCCTGCGCTGGACCGGCGCGCTGCTGCTGGTGCTGCCCTTCGCCATCAAGCCGCTGCAGCGCGATTGGCCGGTGATCCGCGCCAAATGGTGGCTCTATCTGTTCTACGGCGCCGTGGGCTTCGCCACCTTCAACGTGCTGGTCTATGTCGCCGCCTACTACACTTCCGGGGTCAACACCTCGCTCGAGCAGGTGGCGGTCAATATCTTCGTCATCATCCTCAACTTCGCGCTGTTCCGCACCCGGGTGCGCGGCCTGCAACTCTTGGGCGTACTGGTCACCATTCTCGGTGTCGCCATCATCGCCACCCACGGCGATCTCACGCGCATCCTGACGCTGGAAGTGAACCTCGGCGACCTCCTCGTCATCCTCGCCTGTTTCGCCTACGCCATCTATTCGATCGCGCTGCGCTGGCGGCCGCCGACCCACTGGACCAGCTTCCTCGCCGCCACCTGCACCGGCGCCATCATCGCCTCGCTGGCCTACCAGGCGACGCTCGGTAATGGCACCGCGAACCTTCCCGACAACCTCGCCGCCATCGATCTGCAGGGCTGGCTGATCGCCGCCTACACGGTGATCTTCCCCTCGGTGATCTCGCAGATGCTCTATGTCCGCGGCGTCGAGCTGATCGGCTCCAACCGCGCCAGCCTGTTCGTCAACCTGATCCCGTTGTTCGGCACGGTCGGCTCGGTGATCGTCCTCGGCGAAGCGCTGCAGTTGTTCCACATCGTCGCCGCAATCCTCGTCGCCGCCGGCCTGGTGCTGGCGGAATATTCGGCGCGGCGCGGCACATGAGCGGGATCGAACTCCGACCGGCGACTTCTGCCGACTACGATGCCATCGCCACCATCTGGCACCTGAGCGCCGGCCTGCCGGGCGTCGGCCCGGTGCAACTACCCAGCCTCGAGCGGCTGCGGCAGCGGGTCGACGTCGAGATGGAGGCTGGCTGGCAGGTGACGGTGGCTGAGGCCGGCCCGGAGATCATCGGCTTTCTCGCCATCAAGCCGGAAGCCGCCATCCTCGACCAGCTGTTCATGCATCCCGAAGCGCGTGGGCTAGGTCTCGGTCGGCTGCTGCTCGATGCCGCCAAGGCGCAGATGCCTGATGGTTTCACCCTGTTCACCCGCCCCGGCAATACGCCGGCGCGCCGCTTCTACGAGAAGCACGGGTTGGTTCACCTGCGCGACGAGCTTCACCCGATTTTTGGTGATCCGATCGTCTGGTATGGGTGGAAGCAGGGGTAGACCTCTCACGCCGGCGCGTGGGGCATCCCTCCCCACAACGGGGAGGGAGACGCTGGAACCGACAGCTCGCAGTCGGATCTCCCTCCCCCTTTGG
>NZ_CAXUPH020000010.1:0-11805 GCF_964252795.1 Devosia sp. LjRoot16 | reverse complement strand
AAGGTGAAGCTATCGTTGCCGGCTCCGCCGTAAAGGGAGTCAGCGCCCAGGCCACCTGATAGCGAGTCGACGCCATCGTAGCCGTAGAGGATGTCGTTGCCGTCATAGCCAACGAGCGTATTTGCGGCAGAATTGCCGACAATGATGTTATTCAGGCTGTTCCCATAGCCGTTGATTGCGCTCGTACCCGTCAACGTCAGGTTTTCGACGTTGCCTGGCAGTGCGCAATTAGCTGAGGCAAGAACTAGATCGGTGCCCTCGTTGGCGATCTCAACTGTGGAGTCAGATGAGCTGTCGACGATGTACGTGTCGTCGCCGGCACCGCCATACATTGTGTCGGTGCCAGCGCCACCATCGAGAGTGTCGTTTCCAAGTCCACCCCAGATGGAGTTAGCGTACCAGTTTCCCCTCAGCGTGTCGCCGTAGCCCGAGCCAGAGAGCCCGTAGATGTTAATGTACGTGTCGCCCGCTGCCTCGCCGGTATTGTTCGAGGGGGTCGCCAAGTCTGCGGTGACGCCACTTGTGGCCTCCCAGTATGCGGCCTCGTTCCAGCCGGCGCCTCCGTCAAGCACATCAGCGCCCTCCCCGCCGAAAAGCCGGTCATCGCCATCGTTGCCGCGGAGGGTGTCGTTTCCTCCTCGCCCTCGCAGATTGTCGTTGCCGCCGTTGCCCCAAATGTCGTTGACAGCGTTGTCGCCGGCCAGCATGTCATTGTATTCTGAGCCACCAATGTTCGAGATGGAAACGTAGGTGTCACCTGCGGCGAAGCCCGAGTTGCTCCCCAGACTCAGGAAGTCAACGGTGACTGCCGCGGTTGCGTCGGCATACCAGGCCTCGTCGGCGCCCGCTCCGCCATCAAGATAGTCGGCCCCCGCCCCGCCTGCCAGGCGATCGTGACCATCCATTCCGTACAGGAAGTCGTTGCCCTCGCGACCATGGATGTCATCGTCACCACCGGCGCCGAACAGGTTATTGACGCCGGCATTGCCAAGCAAGAAGTCACGGTAGTTCGTCCCACGGACGGACTCGATCGACACCAGCGTGTCCGACAGCGCCTCACCGGTATTGGAGGTCGGACTTGCCAGATTCACTGTTACCGCGGCCGTGGCGGAGAGATATGATACCTCGTCGTTGCCGTCACCGCCGTCGATGGTGTCAGCCCCGGCACCACCTGTCAGTTGATCGTCACCTGCACCACCCCTGATTGCGTCGTTGTCGGCACCGCCGTCGAGCTGATCGTTGCCGTCCCCCCCTTCCAGAATATCGGCGCCACCTGCCCCGGTGAGTACGTCGCCGCCCGCCCCTCCGTTGAGGTAATCTGCGGCAGCGCCTCCATAGATGAGATCGTTGCCGTTCTCACCATAGAGGAACGCGGTCGCAGCTCCCGCGATCAGAGTGTCCGCATGTTGAGATCCAGCAAACGCTTCGACGGAGTTGTAGGTGTCTCCCGCCGCATCGCCGGTGTTGGCAGAGAAATTCCCCGTGTTTATGGTCACTCCGGCAGCGGCGTCCGCATACGAGGCAATGTCGTTCCCGCTACCTCCGATCAGCACATCGCTTCCGGCGCCACCAACCAGTACGTCGTCTCCGACGCCACCATTGAGAGTGTCGATGCCGGCGCCGCCAAGTAGAATGTCTCCGCCGACGCCCCCTGTCAGAACGTCATTTCCTGCGCCGCCATCCAGAGTCGCAGGTGCCGACGATATGCTCTCTGCATCTACGCTCGTGTGGGCTTGACCGAGTACCTGACGTGCCAGGTTCGGACCCGACCACTCGATCTTTAGGTTGGCCGGCGAGGTATACTCGAGATAGCGAACCTCAATCCGGTGTGTTCCCGCGCCCAACGCAATAGAACCGGAGAACGGATTGACTCCGCCACCAGCAGTCACCAGCACGCCGTCGACATAAATCTCGGTACCGTCATCTGAGGCGCCATAGAAGGTGTAGGTACCTGCCGCCGTGACCGATACGGCGCCGGTTAGCCGGATGGCGACGTAGTCAGATGGCCCGCCAGCATAGATAGCGCCAGTTCCGAAGTTCTTGTCGAGAGCTGCCCACACCTCGACGCGCGAAGGTGGGACATCCCACGGAACGAGGCTTAGTGAGGTCGTGCTCTGCGTCACAACGAAGTATTCAGCCAACAAGCCAGCAATCGCTCCGGACCCTGCTGCTGACGCTCTGACGACAGTATCGTTCATCACCTGCTTCGTTACACCAGGGCCGGACCATTCAATCCACTGGACGGTAGCGCCTGTATTTTCGAAATATCTAACCTCAATCCGATGGCGGCCAGCAGCCAAATTCACAGATCCCTGGCTAGTCGTATTGTAATCATGAACGCCGTCGTTGTTAACGACCAGCACGCCGTCTATGTATACTTGGCTGCCATCATCTGATGCAGAATAGAATGTATACATGCCTCCGGACGTAACGTCGAAAGATCCGCTATGCCGAGCGGCTACATAGTCAGCTGGTCCCCCTGGAAATACGGCCGTCGGCCTGTCAGCCGTGCCCCAGGTCGCATCGCTCTCGATCGCAACATATGTAGGCGTCGCGTTCCAGTCTATTTGAGACATGGAGGTTATGGAACCGCTCTGTGCGAAGTATTCCGCAAAGAACCCAGCTGGCGCTTGTCGAGCAACAAGTACGTCGTTGTACGCGGAGCCGGTGATGTTTTCGATGGCGGTCAGTTTGTCTCCGGCGGCATCACCGGTGTTGCTTCCGTTATTACCCAGGTAGACTCTGACTCCCGCAGTGCTACCCGCATAGCTAGCAGTGTCGCTTCCCGCCCCGCCGATCAGGATGTCAGCGCCGGCACCGCCCACCAGTTGGTCGTTGCCATCTCCGCCGAAGAGGGTGTCGTTGTCTGCTTCGCCGAGCAGATAATCGTTCTGGCTGCCACCGGTCACGACGTCGTTGCCGGCCCCGGCCCAGATCGATGTCGATGTGTTTGCCAAGCCAACCAAGGTGTCGTTGTAAGCTGATCCGGCAATACCCTCGATGGCGTTGAACGTATCGCCTGCGGCCTCGCCGGTGTTGGCTCCGGCATTACCCAGCTCGACACGCACGGCTGCCGTGGCATTGGCATAGCTCGCGACGTCAGAGCCGTTGCCGCCGATCAACTGGTCGGCGCCCTTGCCGCCTTCCAGGTAGTCGTCACCGTCGCCGCCGTCGAGGATATCGACACCGCCGCCACCGACGAGGATGTCTGAGCCCGCTGCACCGCTTAGGCTGTCCTTGCCGTCCGCGCCGATCAGCGTGTCGTTCAGGCTGCCGCCGGTGCCGACATAGGTGACGGTTTGGCCATCCGAACTGATAGTGGCAACCACCGTCTTGTTTACTGTGCCGTTGGCCGCGAGATCGATGATGGTCTTGATCTTGCTGCCGTCAGCACGGGAAACCAGGGTCTCCTTGTGGTCGATCACCGCGTCGGCATTGGTATCCTGAGACAGAGTCGTTGTGAGGCCGTCAGCGCTGATGACGAGCGTGCCGCTCGACAGGACCGCGCCGCCAGCATTGACATCGCTGATGGTCGCCAGCTGCGAGCCATCCAGTTTGCGCTTCCAGGTTTCGGTGTGTTCGTAGGTGCCGTTACCGTCGTAATCCGCCTGCACCGTCCTGGTCAGGCCATCGGCGCTGACCGTGACGACCTGAACTGCCGGAACGGTCTTATCCGTGGTTGCGACGACAGAACTCCATTCGATCTCGCCGACCTGCGGGCCGATTGCACGTGCGGCCGCGTTCGCCGTCGTCGTCGTGATGCTCGAGCCGTCGATCCGGGTGACGGTGGTCGCAACCTCGTCGGCGCTGCCATTGCCGTCGATGTCGACGCTGGAGATCGTTGTCCGGCGATCAGCGCTGACGGTGACCGTGATGGTCTTTTGCAGCACCGGCGCGATGACCGTCACCGTGCCATTCTCGGCTTTCTCGCTGACCTTGTAGATGCTGGTGGTTTCGACCGTCGAGCCGTCAGCGTTGTAGGTGACCGTCCGGCCGGTCGTGCGATCGATGATGCCGTCGCCGTCATTGTCCTTCTGGGTGGTGAGCGACAAGCCGTCGGCGCTGCTGCTGGTGGTGAGCTGGGCCGTCTTGACGCCGGCACCACTCCAATCCGTGATCACCGTCGAGGAGCTGCCATCGACTGCCTTGGTGACGACTTCCGTCTGGTCGACGATGCCGTCGCCATTGGCGTCGCGGCTGACCGTCATCCTGGTTCCGTCCGCCGCGGTCTCGACGATCGTCCTGTCTTTGAGGGCTCCGCCGGCAGCAAACGTGCTCTTGGTGACCACGGTGGTCCCATCGGCCAGGGCCTTGGTGACGATGGTCTGGGTTTCTTCGTAGGCGCCAGACCCATCCATATCCTTCTGGATCGTCTTGGTGCGGCCGTCGGCGCTGGTGGTCGCCACCACTTTGGACACCAGCCCACCGCTGCCATCGGTATTGGTGATGGTCTGGGTGGTCGAGCCGTCGGCGTTCCTGATTGTCACGTCAGTCGCCGTCTCGGTGAACGCCCCCGTACCGGCAGAATCCAGCTGCGTGGTCTTGCTCTGCCCATCGGCGCTGATGATGACACTGGAGCGGCTCTTCAGCACCGCCCCGGCATGATGGCTGACCATCGTGGTCTTCGAGCCGTCGGCATTGAGAACGGTTTGCTCGCTGCGGCTCGCGCCGAACGTGCCGGAACCAGTGAGGTCGAGCTGAGTGACCGCGGAGAGGCCATCGGCACTGGTTGTCTTTACTGAGCGCTCGGTGACGGTCACCGCGTAAGCAGGATCGGCCGAGCTCGCGATGCCGCCACTCAGCGTCGCCCGAACGACTGCGCGAACCGTCGAGCCATCGGCGTTGAGCGTAAGCGCATCGGTGACCTGGTTCTCGGCCAGGCCATCGCCGTTGGCATCAAAGCGGATGGTGCGGACAAGCCCGTCGGCACTGGTGGTCTCATAGCGACCGTGCGTGGAGCCATAGAGGCGCCCGGATGCCGACTGAACCACGCCATCCATGGCGGAGACAGTCACGCTGCCGTCGGACAACTCGGTGCGCGCGAGCGTATGCTCGACCGTTCCGTCGCCGTTGACGTCCTCGGTACTGGTCACCGAGCGGCCATCCGCGCTGGTCGTGGTGGTGGTCCGGTCGTGCAAGGAGCCGTTGGCGTTGAGGTTGGAAACGATCCGCGTCACCGAACCGTCGGCATTGATGGTTGAGACGTCAGTCTTGCTGCGATTGAAGCTGGCGCTGCCGGTCGCATCCCATTGCGTGGTCACCGAGAGGCCATCGGCGCTCGTCGTGACGACGGTCTTGTCGCGCAGCGCACCGCCGGTCTTGAAGTTGGACAGCGTTTCAGTCCGAGAACCGTCGGCATTGAGCGTCACGATAAGGGACTGCGACTGGTCCGTCGTGCCGTTGCCGTCGAGATCCGTGCTGATGGTTTTCGAGAGCCCATTGCCGCTGACCACCTGGGTCGACCGCGACGTCAGCGTGCCGGTCGAGCCGTAGCTCGAGACGACAGTGGCGACCGATCCGTCAGCGTTGGTCGTTGTCTGTTCGACCCGGTCGTTGACGCCGTTGCCGTCGAGGTCGGTGGCGACGGACATGCTGAGGCCGTTGCCGCTGCGCGTGGTAATGGTTCTGGCCTGTAGCGAGCCGTTGCCACTGAACAGCGACAGCGTCTGGACCGTAGAGCCGTCGGCGTTGAGGACGGTAGCGTCGGTCAGCACTGTATCGGCGACTGTGTGGTTGCCGATATAGCTCGAGACCGTCTTGGTGAGGCCATCATCGCTGACGGTGGTCACCGACTTGCCGGTCTGGATGGTGCCAGCGCCGTTGTAGGTGACGACCGTCTGAGTCCTCGAGCCATCGGCATTGAGCGTCGTCGTATCGACCGCTTTGGCGTCGAACGTGCCTTCGCCATTGGCGTCGCTCAGCGTCGTGATGACAAGGCCGCTGGCGCTGACGGTGGTCAGCGTCTGGCCGACACGATTGGCAGCGGCGGTGGACGAGCCGGCATAGGTGGTTGTCGTGGTGGTAACGGTGCCGTCGGCATTGAGAACCTTGGCCGAGACGTCGGTAGCATCGACCACGCCATCGCCATTGAGGTCGCGGCTGACGGTCGTGCTGAGGCCGTCGGCGCTGACGCTGGAGGTGACCCGACCGAGCAACGTCGCCCCATTGGGGCCATAGCTCGACACCGTTTGCACCTTCGAGCCGTCAGCGTTCGTCACCGTTGTGACGACGCTCTCGGGCAGCACGTTGGTGCCGACATAGCTGCTGGTGCTCGTGGTCAGCCGGTCGGCGCTGACGGTGGTCACGCTCCTTGCCGTCTGGACCTGGCTGGTCCCGGCATAGTTGATAGCGGTAGTAATCGTTGAGCCGTCGACGTTGCGTACCGTGACCGAGGTCGTCGTCTGGTGCGACGATGTCTGGGTGCCCTGATAGCTCTCTGCGGTGATGCTGAGGCCGTCGGCACTGGTGGTGGTGACGGTCTTGCCGATCTGAACCGTACCCGCGCCATTCTTGGTCACCACCGTCACGGTGGAGGAGCCATCCGGGTTGAGCGTCGTCGATCTGCTGCTGAGGCTGTCATAGCTGCCATCGGCATTGGCATCGATTTCGACCGTCTGGCTGAGGCCGTTGGCGCTGGTCGTTGTCACCGATTTCGACAGCAGCGTCGTGCCATTGGCCGAGTAGATCGACACTGTGTCGACCGAGTTGCCGCCAACCACGGCGACGGTTTCCACGCGATCGAACGCCCCATCGCCATCACTGTCGACACTGATGCTGCGGGTCTTGCCATCGGCGCTCCAGTTGAGGACGGACTTGTCCTGAATACTGCCATTGGCAAAGCTGTCGGTGATGGTGCGCGTGGTCGAGCCATCGGCGTTGAAGACGGTAACGTCCGCCGTTGTCAGGTCGTAGCTGCCATTGCCATCGGCATCGACGGCGGTCGTCTTGCTGTTGCCGTCGGCGCTGCGGGTGACGATCGTCCGATCGCGGAGGGTCGTGTCACCATTGGCCCGGCTCACCGTCGTGGTGGTGCTGCCATTGGCGTTGTGGACGATCAGACTCTCGCTGCTGAGATCTACGGTCGCGTTGCCATCGAGATCGGCGCTCACCGTCTTGCTGGTGCCATCGGCACTGGTGACAGTGGTCGAGCCGCCGACGCGGTTGGCTGCGGCCGTTCCGTCGCCGGCGTAGTTGGTGAGCGTCTCGGTCCGGGTGCCGTCACCAGCAACCGCCGTCGTTTCGACCCGGCTGGCGTTGATCGCGCCGCTGCCGGTCAGTTCGACCTGTGTGGTCTTGCTGTGCCCGTCAGCGCTGGTGATCGTGGTGGTTTCGTTTCTCGTCGTGCCGTCGGCATTGAGCTGTGTCACCGTAAGGGTGAGGCTCCCGTCGACGCCAGTGACACGGGTCTCGACCTGGTCGTAATTGCCCGAGCCGTCGAGGTCGCGGCTCACCGTCACCGTCTTCCGGTCGGCGCTGGTCAGGGTGACCTGGCGACGCAGCAGGATCGTGCCGCTGCCGTCATAATCGGAAAGCGTATTGGTGATCGACCCGTCGCCATTGACCACAGTCACATCGGTTTGCACGCGGTCGACCACGCCGTCGCCATTATTGTCGAAGCTGACGCTACGTGTCTTGCCGTCGGCGCTCACCGTCGAAACGGTTTCGCTGGCGAGGCTGCCATTGGGGCGCGTCGCCTTGTTGACGATGGTGGTCGAGCCGTCCGGGTTCGTGGTGACAGTCTGGGTGACGATGTAGCCGTTGGCATCGTATTTGAGCGCGGTGTCGGCCGCCGTACCCGTCGAGCCGTCGCTCCTGGTGTAGGTGGTAGTGCCCAGGATTTTCGAGCCATCGGGCAGCGTGATTTGCTGGTTGTCGCTGATCAGGTTGATCGAGGTGATGCCGAGCTCGGCCATCGTCTTCAGCGTCGTGGTGCCATCGGGATTGGTGACCAGCACCTTGAACAGCGACCAGTCGGCATCCGACGCATCGAGCTTGCCGTCGTGATTGGTGTCGAAGACGTTGCGCAGCGCCTGCATGTCGGTCTGCGCGGTCGAATCCCAATCAGTGAAATCCACCTCGTTGCGATTCTCGATGATGCCGTCATTGCCGGCGTCGCGCACCAGCACGCCATCCCCCGCTCCCGCCCAGGCGGTGCGGTGATCCATGCCGTCACCGGCCATGTCGAAATAGAAATTCGAGGAATCGAGCGGCGTGATCTCGATGCCGTCACCGTCGAGGTCGATCAGCACCGGCTTGTCGGTACTGCCGGAACTACTGGAGCTACCGCTGGAACTGCCGCCAGAGCTTGAGCCGCCGGACGACCCCTCATCGACCGTCGATGGTTTGTCGGTAGACGGACTCGTGCTGCCACCACCGCTGCCACTCGAGCCCGAACTACCAGTGTCTACTGACTGCGGCTTGTCGGAGGTCGTGTGCTCGCTCGGAGTTTGCGTTGGATTGTAGCCGAGGTCGCTCATCCGCTCTTCGGTGTAGTAGAAGGTCACGCCGGAAGTCGGATCATATCGCTTGAACGCATAGTCGCTACCATCCGGCAGCTTCTCGAACGCGTAATCGTGTCCGTGTTCGAAGTACACGTTGTCGTTGCGGAGGGTGTAAGTCTCACCGCCGTAGCCGGCAATCTGCGTGTACTGATGGCCATCCCGAGCAACGCCTGCACCGATGACGGTCAGCTGGGTCTCCTGGTCAATGCACATGTTGTGCACACGCATGCCGCCGGCGACATAGGTGTGCAGGTCCTCAACCTCGAAGTTGTAAGTGACCCAACCAAAGCGCTGCCGAGGCGCCAGGGCGCTGCTGCCCGCCACAGGGTATTCATTCATAGCCCGGTGCGGATACCGTTCCGCTGTTTCGGCCGAGAAGCGAACCGATCTACCCGTAACCTGCTGCAGGGTTCCGTCCTGCGCGACGATCATGCCATCGCGATCCGCCAGGATGCGTTCAATCGACTCGAAACTTCCGTCTGCTGTGAGGAACAGGTGTCCCGGCGTAACCGTCACACCGTTTGACAGTTCGATCCATTCATCAGTGAGATTACGGAACAGATGGACCACCCTACGTGGAACGAGGGGGCCTCGGCCGTCCCGGTTGGTCTCGGAGTACGCAAGTACAACATCGCCGACGGCGATCTGGTCAATCCGGCGAAACGTCCCATCAGCAAGAGCGATTTTGGTGTCGCCCGAAAAACAAAAGGCCCACACCCGCTCCTCAATGTCTGGAATCGGGACATTCAAGGCCAGAACGCGTTCTGATGTGGCGTCGACCGCCGCTTGATCTCCGAACTTAAGTGCTTCTCTAAAAAGGCTTAGCGTGTACGCATCCGCCCGAGAGTACCCCAACGTCTGAAATATCTCCGCCTGAACCAATATCGCTTGCTGTCGACTCAACCCATGATCGAACTCTTCCGCAAGCCTGTGCCGGTCGTCTGCCGACATCTTAATAAGACCATTTAGATCTCCGACAGGTGATCTGTATCGATCCGATTTCTGTCCGTAGAAATGGTAGGCGGCCAGCTTCCATCCATCCTCAGGTGCGTATGCTATCTCAACGACGCGCTTCATACTTTGCGTGTCGAGCCACTCTTGGACGACAGTTTCCCTAAATCTTGAGTAACCGTCCGCCACGTTTCCAAAAATGAATGAGCCAGTTGACGCGCCTACTAACGCACCCACCGGACCAAATTCGCTGAGCGCAACGCCACCAATGATCCCGCCAACATCTCCTGCCGCAATATTAAGTCGCGCCGAAGAGCTTGTGGTCGGCTGAACAATTTTGTACCCGTCGGCAAAATACTGTACCGCGTTTACTACGCCACCTGTTATGCGAAAGGTAACCAGCCCCGGAGAGGAGTTCGGCAGATTGAACTGTTGCTGCGCCATCTGATGAAATATGTCGACAGCCCCGCCGGGTAACTCCTTCGATACGCTCGCCGCCAAAGTCTTTAGCTGCAACTCCGCCGGCGTATCCGTCGTCTCAACGTAACCCAAGCCGCTTACGTAGACTTTCCCCACGACTACCCACCCCCCGATTTATTGCGCCTCGACGCTACATATCAAAATTATGACGACAATTCATCAAGTATAGACGACATCTCCTGAACAATCGCGTCAGGCTGCATCGGGGGCTGCACGAAAAAAACCCCGCGAGCCACACACGATTCATTAAGAACCGCCCAATATCCTGTCGAAAGTACGTCGACTTCCACTCCGCCAGTCTTAACGCGCGCGGCGCCGACAGTGAATACGTAAGCATCATCCCGAACTACTCGTTCAATCAAACTACCAGTAGCGAGCGAAGATTGTGCCGCCATCCCCTTAAGTTCATCGAGTAACTCGTCCGGCATCGGCTCATTCACACTATCTTCGTAAGCGTCACCAATCATCTGAATGAAAGCATTGCTAAGAGTGCCTTGGACGGATCGCATGGCGCCCGCGCTGCCAGGAAGCAAAACGACGTGCTCTCCTGATCTCCCGACAACGTCGATCCGCTCTGTTGCGACCCCACCGTCAACATTGGCACTGTGAGCAACGGCACCGTCCAATCTTGACTGGAGAACTTCAATACTTGGGCGAGGACAGCCAAGTATGCGCAGCTCGACGGCCTCCCCCTCCCCGGCGGCCGCTCCAACCAGAACTACCAAGACACACGAGCTGAGGAACCGCTTAGACGCGTTCGGAGTGTATTTCGGCCGCTTAATCTTCACATGCATCATTTGATTCACTCAGGTGTCACAAGCAATATTGGCGGCGGATACTCCTGGTTCGCCCAAGGCCTTTCCATCTCGCTCCAGTGGCTAGCATCGCCGCCACCACCCGTCTGCAGAGGTTGACCAAGGTACACAAGGCACGTGCCGTTCCATCGGCACCCAGCGAGCCAAACGTCCCCGACGGCGATCTATTCACGCCCGCCACCTAGGTCGAGATTGACAACAATATTCATGCCAAGCGGCTGCCCACGTCGACCAAGTCCGCCGCCTGCGCCATGCGTCCCATGCACCAGCAGGTCTGCCGCTCCGCGGGCGTGGCTCCACTTCTTGGCCTCCTCCAGGAGGAGCCCCGCCACCTTTCCACCCAACAACGTGCGCCGAATCCGCGGCTCGATAAACCACGCCAAACACGTCGCGTAGCACCCTCCGTCGGCGAGCCACGCCTCGCCTACTGCCAGGTTGATCACCCCCACGACCGAGGTCTTGTGCACGACGAAGAACGCCGCTCCGTTGTCCTTACGGCCTAGCGCCGCCATGACCTGTTTCAGAAACTTCTCTTCAGAGAACGGCAGGTGGCTGTAGCGACTCTCAGCGTGCCAGGCGCGGGCAAGTGGAAGCAGAAGCAATGTTTCGCTGGCCGTGCTGAGCTTGAACATGCGTAGCGTTGACGTACGGAACTTTGGCGCGACCAACCGCTCGACTTCCTCTGCCGACATTGCCAGCGCATCCATGGGATCTTGACTTGTGAGTGTGGCCCAACCGTAGGTGAGACGACCACACCGCAAGTGACGAGGCAAGAGAGATTATTGGAGGAATTTTGCGTATCCTTGGCCGCGCAAGCATCGGCTCAGACATGGACGACAGAAACTCGGACATGGAAGCCACCCTGAGGCGGTTTTTGGTATCACCAGCTAGTATCTTGCAGGATACATGTTCGCGCGGCTGCAAACACAGTCCGTTACGTCCTCAACACTCCATACGCCTCGATCGTGGCGCCGAGCCGGCCGCTTCCGCGGCCGGCTCGGTGGGCAGTCTACTCTGCCCTATCCGTCTGCATCACCAACCCGCCCCAATCAGAACAG
>NZ_CAXUPH020000009.1:0-12597 GCF_964252795.1 Devosia sp. LjRoot16 | reverse complement strand
CCCACGCACTGACGGTTGGCGGTGCCCCACGCATTGATAGTGAGCGGATGGGGCAGGGCCCGTGTCTGCGGCACCCCCCTCCCACCGGCCTGTCGGCCGGTCCCCTCGCGGTGAGGGCTCTTCGCCCTCATCCGCCCTCCCCCGTAAGCGGGAGAGGGCGCCCCGACTGCACGTTCCAGGCACCCCGACATCGCGTTCCCACTCGACTCCATTGACTCCACCAAACCCGATTGATAAAGCGTTTAAGCAGAGTGATGAAACCTTTCACCAGTGGCGATGCGCGATACCAAAGTGACGATAAGGGATGTCGCGGAAGCTGCGGGGGTCAGCATCGCAGCGGTGTCGAACGCGCTGAACGGCACCGGACGTTTGTCGGAACAGACGCGCCTGGCGATCCAGGAAGTGGCGCTGCGGCTGAAGTTCCGGCCCAACCTGATGGCGCAGGCGCTGATCAAGAAGCGCACCCTGACCATCGGGCTCCTCACCGACGATACCTATGGTCGATTCAGCTTCCCGGTCATGGCGGGCATCACCGATGCGCTGGTCGATCATGGCGTGTCGGTGCTGCTGGCCGCGGTCGACGAAGACCCCGAGCGGGCGCGGCTGCATGTCAACGCGCTGCTCGAGCGGCGGGTCGATGGGCTGATCGTTTCCGGCCGTCGCGCCGACCGGCATATCCCGCTCGACCTCTCTGATGCCGATGTGCCCGTGGTCTATGCGCTGACCGCCAGCCCAAGCGGCTCGCCGACCATCACGGTCGATGACCAGGATGGGGCGCGCATGGGCGCCGACTGGCTGCTAAAGACCGGTCGCCGCGACATCGTGCATGTCACCGGCCCCGAAAGCCACCTTGCCGCCCGGTCGCGCGCCGCGGGCTATCGCGAGGCCATCGGCAAGCCGGGGCGGGTCATGCATGGGCAGTGGGCCGAGCGCTGGGGGCGACAGGCGGTGGCCGAGCTCTGGTCGGGCGCCAGCCCGCCGCCGGACGGCATTACCTGCGGCAGCGACCAGATTGCCCGCGGCGTCATCGACGAGTTGCGCGAGCGCGGCATCAAGGTGCCGGAGCAGGTCGGCGTGGTCGGGTTCGATAACTGGCAGATCGTCGCCGATGCGACGCTGCCGCCGCTCACCACCATCGACATGAACCTCAGGATGCTCGGCCAGCAGGCCGGCCTGATGGTGCTGGCGATGTCGCGCGGCGAGCTCGACACCGCCGCCGAGCACAAAATTCCCTGCACCCTGGTCGTCCGCCAATCCTGCGGCGGCGGCAAGCGCGTGGAGGGCACGGAGGCCTAGTCAATTTGGCCCCGAGCTGCACATCCGGCACCCCCGGCAACGCGATGCAGCCTCGGCCACAACAGATCGCCCGCTTCATGCTGAAGGGGTGAAGATGGAGGAGAAACATGAAACTTGCTCGCAACATCCTTGCGGTCAGCCTGGCCGGGCTCGTGCTCGGCACCAGCCTGCCGGTCTTCGCGCAGACGACTTTGACCATGTGGTCGCGCCAGGGCAGCGCCCTGCCGGCGCTGGTCGAGGCGTTCAATGCCGGCCACGAAACCAAGGTCGACCTGCAGCTCGTGCCGTCCGACCAGATGGTGCAGAAATATGCGACGTCCGCCGCCGGCGGCTCGGCGCCCGATATTATCGGGCTCGACCTGATCTACACGCCGGCCTTCGCGGCGGCCGGCCAGCTGGAAGATCTGACCAGCTTTGCCAAGGGACTGCCCTATTACGACCAGCTGTCCAAGGCCCATATCGAGGCCGGCAGCTATGACGGCAAGACCTATGGCATGCCGCTGCTCGCCGAGGGCTCGGTGCTACTGTGGAACAAGAAGCTGTTCGAGCAGGCCGGGCTCGATCCGAATGCGCCGCTGACCAACTGGGCCGAGATCGAGGCGGCTGCCGCCAAGGTCGATGCGCTGGGTGGCGAAATCAACGGCTTCTATTTCGCCGGCGCCTGCGGCGGCTGTAACGCCTTCACCTTCCTGCCGTTGGTCTGGGCCTCGGGTGGCGACATCTTTGCCGAAGGCGGCAAGAAGGCGACGCTCGATACGCCGCAGATGCACGATGCCATCAACTTCTACCGCACCATGGTCGAAAAGGGTTACGTGCCCGATGGCGCCGAAACCGACAATGGCAGCAACTGGCTCTCGACCTTTGCGGCCGGCAATGTCGGCATTTCGCAGTCCGGCGCCTTCTCCATCGGCACTTTGACCAAGGAATATCCCGAGGTCGATTTCGGCATCACCTTCATCCCCGGCAAGGACGGCAATCGCTCCTCGTTCGGCGGTGGCGACAATTTCGCCGTGTCGGCTGGACATGCCGACAAGCTGCCGGCGATCCAGGAATTCGTCGATTTCCTCTATTCGGTGGAAGGCCAGACCATTCTCGCCAGCGGCGGCAGCCTGCCGACCCGTGCCGATGTCGCCGCCGAAGCGCTGAAGGATCAGGATCCGCGCTACGCCATTGCCGCCGAGGCGATGTCGATCGGCCGCACGCCGTCGACGCCGGTCTATAACGACCTGATCAACAGCCCGACCGGCCCCTGGGCCCAGATGCTGACCGAAGCCTTCTTCGGCGCGGATCCTGATGGCGCCATCGCCACCGCCCAGGAGACGATGCAGTCGATCATCGACAACTACGGCAAGTAAGCCCGACCGGCATGGCTCTCGCGCCATGCCCTGTCCGGAGCCCCTTCCTCCCCCGGGGCTCCGGACACCCTTTGCCCGCCCTTTCTCAGCAAGTTCGATGACAGCAATGGCCACTGAGACCCTCACCACCGCCACCAGCCGACGCCCAACTCGACGTCCGAGCCGGCGACCGGGCCGCCGGCAGCTTGTCGGACTGCTCTTTGTCGCCCCGGCGCTGCTGCTGGTTGTCGCCTTCTTCGTCATCCCCCTGGGGATGACCGCCTGGATGTCGCTGCACAACTGGCCGTTGCTCGGCAAATCGAGCTTCATCGGGCTCGGCAATTACGAGGCGCTGCTGGCGGACGGGCGCTTCTGGAGCGCCATGCGCTTCACGCTCTATTACACCGTCGTCGTCACCGTCGTGATCTTTGCCGTGGCCTTCCCGCTGGCGCTGTTCGTCGAACGGCAGCGACCGCTGGCCGGGTTCTATCGCACCATCTATTTCCTGCCGGTGGTGGTGGGTTTCGGTTCGGCGAGCCTGCTCTGGGCCTGGCTGATGAATGTCGATGCGGGCCTCTTCGGTCCCGCCTTGCAGCAACTGGGCCTCACCCAGAAGCGCATCAACATCCTTTCCAGCTTCGATGCGACGTTCTGGTCGGTCATCGCCATGGTGGTGTGGAAGACCTCCGGCTTCACCATGATCATCCTGATGACCGGCTTGCAGGGCATCCCGACGGATCTGCGCGAAGCGGCTCGCATCGATGGCGCGTCGCGCCCGCAGCTCTTCACCCGCATTACCCTGCCGCTGATGCGCCGCACCATCGCCCTGGCGCTGATCCTTTCGGTGGCAGGCTCGATGCTGGCCTTCGACCAGTTCTACATCATCGCCCAGGGCGGCCCGCGCAACACGACGCTCACGGCGGTCTACTGGATCTTCAACTCGTCGTTCGTCTCCTTCCGCATGGGCTACGGCGCGGCGCTCTCCATGGTGCTGCTGGTGATCCTTTTAGCGATCAGTGTCGTCCAACTGCGGATCCTCCGCACGCATGAGGGGATCTGAGCCATGTCAGCCCGCCAGGCCACCCGCCGCCGCAAGGCGCTTCTCAACGGCATCGCCCGCCATGGTTTCGGCATGGGCGTTGCCTTGCTGTTCCTCGCTCCCTTGGCCTGGAGCATCCTCGTCAGCTTCAAGCGGCCGAGCGAGGCGCGAAAGCCGCCCATCCCACCCTGGCCGGTCGATGGCGCCACGCTCGACAACTATGCGGTGCTCAACGATTTCGGCGCCGGGATCTGGGCCCATGCCGGCAACAGCCTGACGGTGGCGCTGGGCACGGTGATCATCTCGGTGATCGTCAGCCTCCTCGCCGGCTATGGCTTCTCGCGCTTCAAGTTCCCGTTCAAGAACACCCTGTTCGTCCTGATCATCATGTCGATCATGGTGCCGTTCCAGTCGATCCTGACGCCGCTGTTCCTGATCCTCTCGGCGCTGAAGCTGCAGAACTCGCTGTTCGGGCTGATCCTCGTCTACGTGACGCTGCAGCTGCCGTTCTCGGTGTTCATGATGCGCAACGCCTTCGATGCGGTGCCGCGCGAGATCGAGGAGGCGGCGCGGGTCGATGGGGCCTCGGTCTGGCTGGTGCTGGTCAAGGTCATGCTGCCGCTGGTGTTTCCGGGGGTAGTCACCGTCGCGATCTTTGCCTTCCTCAACTCGTGGAACGAGTTCCTCGCCGCGCTGATCTTCATGACCGACCAGGACCAGTACACCCTGCCGATCCTGATGACGGCCGTCGCCTCGGGCCAGTTCGGCACCATCAACTGGGGCGCCATCCAGTCCGGCGTCACCGTGATGATGCTGCCCTGCCTCGCGCTCTTCCTCCTCCTCCAACGCTACTACGTCCGTGGCCTCACCGCGGGCGCCGTCAAATGATCCGGGAACCTCAGATGACTGCCATTTCCGCCGAGCCGCCCGTCCAAGCCCCTTTGGCCTTCCGCCCGCTGCGCATCCCGCAGGTTGCGGTCAACGGGTTCTGGGGCCAGCACATCGACGCCGTGGCCAACAAGACCGTCGACATCCTCTATGAGCGGTGCCTCGCCGCCGGCATGTTCGACCAGATCGACCCGAGCCGGCCGGTGCCCGAGATGCGCCTGCCGTTCCGCCGGAACCAGTATGGCGTGCTCGACACCATCACGGCCCAGATGTTCTGGGATTCGGACGTCGCCAAGGTGATCGAGGCCGCCGCCTACGCGCTCTATCGCCGCCCCAATCCGGCGCTCGAAGCGAAGATGGACGGGATCATCGAGATGTTCGCGGGCCTCCAGCTCGAGGATGGCTACCTCAACTCCTGGTACATCCGCATGCAGCCGGGCCAGCGCTGGACGAACCTGCGCGATTGTCACGAGCTCTACTGTGCCGGCCACCTGATGGAGGCGGCGGTCGCCTATCACCAGGCGACCGGCAAGCGGAAGCTGCTCGACGCCATGATGCGCTATGCCGACCATATCGGGCGCACCTTCGGCACCGGTCCGGGCCAGAAGCCCGGCTATTGCGGCCATGAAGAGATCGAGCTGGCGCTGGTCCGGCTGGCGCGCGAGACCGGCGAGCGGCGCTATCTCGAACTCGCCAAATACTTCGTCGAGCAGCGCGGGCAACAGCCGCATTATTTCGACGTCGAGGCAGAGGCGCGTGGCGAGAACGCGAGGGGATCCTGGCCGGCCTCGCTCCACGCCGATTTCCGCTACACCCAGTCGCACCTGCCAGTGCGCGAGCAGCAGAAGGTGGTCGGGCACGCAGTGCGGGCCATGTATCTCTATTCGGGCATGGCCGATATCGCCGCCGAGTATGGCGACAGCTCGCTCACCGACGCGCTCGAAATCCTCTGGAACGATCTGACGGCCAAGCAGATGTACGTCACCGGCGGCATCGGCCCATCGGCCTCCAATGAGGGGTTCACCGACTATTACGATCTGCCCAACGATACCGCCTATGCCGAGACCTGCGCCTCGGTGGGCCTGGTGTTCTGGGCCAGCCGGATGCTGGGCAGCGCGCCCGACCGCCGCTACGCCGATGTGCTGGAACAGGCCCTCTACAATGGCGCGCTGACCGGGCTGTCGCGCGATGGGTCGCGGTTCTTCTACGACAATCCGCTCGAAAGCCACGGCCAGCATCACCGCTGGGATTGGCACAAATGCCCGTGCTGCCCGCCCAATATCGCGCGGCTGGTGGCCTCGATCGGTACCTATATCTACGGCGTCTCGGACACCGGTGTCGCGGTGCATCTCTATGCCGACAGTGTTGCCAAGCTTGAGGTCGCGGGCGCCGACCTGACCCTGACGCAGAGCACCGATTACCCGTGGGACGGCGCCGTTCGCCTCACCGTCGGTCTCGCGCAGCCGACCCGCTTTACCCTGTCGCTGCGCATCCCGTCCTGGTGCAAGGATGCCAAGGTGGCGATCGGCGGGCAGAGCGTGCCGGTCGAGACCGGCAACTCGGGCTACCTCAAGCTCGAGCGCGAGTGGCGCGATGGCGATGTCGTCGAGATGGCGCTGCCGATGGAGGCGCGCCCGGTGCGGGCCCACCCGAAGGTCCGGCAGGATACCGGCCGGGTCGCAGTGGCCCGCGGTCCCTTGGTCTACTGCCTCGAAGAGGCGGACAACGGCGCCGAGCTCAATTCGCTGCTGCTGCCGCGCAGCCTTGGCGGCATGGCCACCGCGCCGATCACCGAGTTCGGCGGCGCGGTCAGCCTGTCGCTGCCGGCCCTGCGCGAGGATGATGGCGCCTGGTCGGCAGAGCTCTACCGCTCGGATGTGCCGGGGCTGAGCGACACCACAGCGCGCTTCGTGCCCTATTACCTGTGGGACAACCGGGCCCCGGGCGAAATGCTGGTCTGGGTGAGGTCCGCGACATGAGCATGCAGTCGGAAGCCCTGGTTAAGGCCGATATCGAGCTGCGCCATGTGCAGAAGAGCTTTGGCTCGGTCGATGTCATCCATGGCCTCGATCTCACCATCAATGGCGGTGAGTTCGTGGTGTTCGTCGGCCCGTCCGGCTGCGGCAAATCCACCTTGCTGCGGATGATCGCCGGGCTCGAGGAGGTCACCGATGGCGACATCCTGATCGGTGGCCGCGATGTCACCGACTCCGATCCGGCGCGGCGCGGCATCGCCATGGTGTTCCAGTCCTACGCGCTCTATCCGCATATGAGCGTCAAGGATAACCTCGCTTTCGGGCTGAAGATCGCCCACACGCCGCCCGCCGAGGTCGAAGCCCGGGTCGGCGCGGCCGCCGAGATCCTCAAGATCAATCACCTGCTCGAACGCCGCCCCGGCCAGCTGTCGGGCGGGCAGCGCCAGCGCGTCGCCATCGGCCGCGCCATTGTCCGCAAGCCGCTGGCGTTCCTGTTCGACGAGCCGCTGTCCAATCTCGATGCGGAGCTCCGCGTCTCGATGCGCATCGAGCTGGCGCGGCTTCATCGCGAGCTCGGCAACACCATGGTCTATGTCACCCACGACCAGATCGAGGCGATGACGCTGGCCGACAAGATCGTGGTGCTGCGCGATGGCCGGATCGAACAGGTCGGCACCCCGCGACAAGTCTACGAAGACCCCGACAACATGTTCGTCGCCGGTTTCATCGGCTCGCCACGGATGAACTTCCTTGCGGCGCGCTTGCGCGACAGGCGCACTGTCGAAGTCGCCGGCGCCAGCCTGGCGCTCGCGGCCGAACTCGGCGCGGCTCCCGGCGCCATCCAGTTCGGCATCCGGCCCGAGCACCTCCACCCCGGCGCCGACCGCCCGGGCGCCATCGCGGCGCGGGTCGATTTCTCCGAGTATCTGGGCAACACGCGTTACCTCTACTGCGTCACCGGCAGCGGCGAGACCGTTGTTGCTGAGCAGCGCGATGGCGACGACTTCGAGCCCGGCCAGCCGGTCTGGCTCGGCTGCGAGCCGACCCAGATGCGGCTCTTTGCCAAGGCCGGCGAACGGCTGCGCTAGCCCCAACTTTTCAGGACCCTCCCATATGACCGCCAGTTCCCCCGTCGCCAACCGCGCGCCGCTGCTCGAGACGCCGTTCATCCCCTTGCCGCTTGGCAGCGTCAGGGCAGGGGGGTGGCTGGCCAACCAGCTGAAGCTGCAAGCCGAAGGGATGACCGGCCATGCCGAAACGATCCTGCCATCGCTGGGGCCGGACAGTGCCTGGCGCGGCGGCACGGGCGAAGACTGGGAGAAGGGGCCGTATTATCTCCGCGGGCTGATCAGCCTCGCCTTCCTCCACGACGATGCCGACCTCAAACAGAAGGTCCAAGCGTGGGTGGATGCGCTGCTCGACGGGCAGCAGCCGAACGGCCAGATCGGCCCCGCCTCCAATCTCGACTGGTGGCCGCGCATGGTGATCTGCTGGGCGCTGCGCGACTATCACGAAGCGACCGGCGACGCGCGCATCATTCCCGCCTTGCTGCGCTATGCCCGCTATCTCGGCGATACCGTGGCCGGCCAGCCGCTGCACAACTGGGCCCGCGCCCGGGTGGCCGATCAGATCGACACACTGTTCTGGCTCTACAACCGCACCGGCGAGAGTTTTCTGCTCGAGATCGCCGACGCCCTGCCGGCGCAGGGTAATGGCTGGCTGGAGTTCTTCAATACGCTGGAAGTGAAGGAGACCGACTTCGCGCCCAGCCACGCCGTCAACGTCTCGCAGGCGATGAAATATCCGGTGGTGCTCTACCAGCGCAGCGGCGAGGCGAGCCATCGCGACGCCTTCGGCATCGGCTACGAGAAGCTCCGCGAAGAGCACGGCCTCGCCTTCGGCATGTGGAGCGGCACCGAGGCGCTGGTCGGCCATTCCGACACGCAGGGCGTCGAGCTCTGCTCGATGGCCGAGCAGATCCTCAGCAACGCCATGGCGCTCAAGGTGCTGGCCGACCCGGCGATCGGAGACGAACAGGAGCGGATCGCCTTCAACCTCCTCGCGGCGGCCACCACCAAGGATTTCAAGCAGCACCAATATTACTCGCTGCCCAATATGCCGGTGGCGCGCACCAACCCGCGCGGGCTGATGCCGTTCCGCGACGACCATGGCGACGACCTGCTGGTCAGCCCGCATTCGGGCTTTCATTGCTGCTGCTACAACCTGCACATGGGCTGGCCCAAATATGTGCAATACGCCTGGATGGCGACGGCCGAAGGCGGCCTTGCTGCCGTCGCCCATGGTCCGACGACGGTCTCGACCGAGATCGATGGCGTTGCGGTCAGCATCACGCAGCAGACCGACTACCCGTTCGAAGACACCACCCGCTTCAACGTCGAAACCGCCCGCCCCGTGTCGTTCCCGCTGCTGCTGCGGATCCCGCACTGGAGCAAGGCCACCCGGGCCGAGCTCAACGGCCAGCCGATCGACGCGGTGGTTGCCGGCAGTTTTCTCCGGATCGAGCGGCAGTGGCAGGGCGGTGACACCGTCACCTTGAGCTTCGACGCGCCGGTCAGCCTTGCAACCGGCCATAGCGGCAGCGTCAGCGTCTGGCGCGGCCCGCTGGTGTTTTCGCTCCGCATCGCCGAACAGCGCACCATCCTCAACCCGCTGCCCGACGGCTTCGACGAGATGGAGTTCTCGGCGCAATCGCCGTGGAACTACGGGCTCGACCGCGATGCCAATGGCGGCGCGATCGACCTCTCGATCGAGCGCTCGCCAATGCCGATCAATCCCTGGCTGCCCGAGACCTCGCCGCTCAGCCTGACGCTGGCCGGCATCCCGCTACCGCAATGGACGCTGGCGCGCGACGACCACATCGCCGACGAAACGCCACTGAGCCCGATCCGCGACACCACGCCAAACCAACCGATCCGCCTGGTGCCCTGCGGCGCCCAAACCCTCCGCATCACCGCCTTCCCATGGCGCGGCGGCGCGGGGTGAGGGAACGCCGCTCCGATCACCCACAATGCAGCGCATCAGGCTCAGCGGGCCCTGACACTGTCCCGCAGCACGATGGTGCAGGGCACCTCGAAGCGGTGCTGGTTGGAGCGGTGTTCGCCCAGCACAATGTCGGTGATGAGGTGGGCGGCGCGGCGGCCGAGTTCGGCGGTGTCCTGCTGCACCGTCGAGAGCGACGGGGTCATGAACGGGCCGACGGCGGCGCCGTCGAAGCCGATCACCGAGACATCGCCTGGCACCGCGAGGCCGGCATCGAGCACGGTCTTGATGAAACCGATGGCGGTATCGTCGTTGGCGCAGATCACCGCGGTGGGGCGGTCGGCGGGGTCGAGCCCGAGGAACTCGTGGCCGGCGGCGATGCCGCCCGAAAAGTTGAAATCGCCCTGGCTGAGGGTCAGCGCGCTCTCGGGCAGGCCGCTGGCCTCGAGCGCGTCGCGCACGCCGCGCAGCCGCTCGATCTCGTGGTAGTTGTCGAGCCGCCCGCGCACATAGAGGAAGC
The DNA here is from genome assembly GCF_964252795.1 of Devosia sp. LjRoot16. Taxonomy (NCBI): domain Bacteria; kingdom Pseudomonadati; phylum Pseudomonadota; class Alphaproteobacteria; order Hyphomicrobiales; family Devosiaceae; genus Devosia; species Devosia sp. LjRoot16. The sequence goes on along the minus strand of NZ_CAXUPH020000009.1, from coordinate 2,544 downwards.
GCCGGTGGCCGAGCCCCACCAGTTGCGTTGCGGCATTGCCGATGGCCTCGTGGTCGTTGCTGACGACGCTGGGGATGTTCTTGCCGCTCAAATCAAAGTGCAGCGAAACCATCGGCAGGCCGAGGTCGCCGAGGCTGCGCCCGGCGACTTCGGGGATGTTGGTCGCCATCAGCAACACGCCCGACACCGTGCCGCCCAGCGCCACGGTGAGGATATGCTCGTCGGTATCGGCCTCGCGCGAGACGTTGGCGATGAGCAGCGAAAAGCCGCGCTCGCTGAGCCCGCTGCCGGTGGCCCGCAGCACTTCGGTGACGGTCTGCGAGGCGCCGGTATAGAGCTCCTCGGGGAGGACGATCATGATGGTCCGGGCGGTACCGATCCGGAGGTTCCGAGCCGTCTGGTTGCCACCGGTATAGCCGAGCTTTTTCGCCGCGGCCTCGACCTTGAGCCGGGTCGGCTCGGCGATGCGACCCGGCATAGTCAGGGCGCGGCTCACCGTCGATGTCGCGACGCCGGCTTCCCGCGCGACATCGGCAATCGAAGGTCCCGCCGTCCGAATCTCCGTCCGCTTCGCCATCGCTTGAGCCGGTTCTCCATGGGCGGGATTGTGACGTAACAGCAGAGGGTTGTGAGCGTCTAGGGGTGGGTGGGGGCACCGGCCGTGCCGCAATCCTCCCCCGCGGGGCGGGGGAGGATGAAGGAGAGTCCTGCGGCTCCCCCTAACCCCGCAACTCCCCCGCCAGCTGCCGGCACGCCCGGATCGTCATCGCCATGATGGTCAGCGTGGTGCCCGAGACGCCGCCGCCGGGGAAGGCGCTGGCGTCGGTGACCAGCAGGTTGGGCACGTCCCAACTGCGGTTGTAGCGGTCGAGCACCGAATCCGCCTGCGCCGCGCCAATGCGCGCGCCGCCCGCTTCGTGGATGGCGGCGCCCATCACCATGGTCTGTTTGAACAGGGTGCGGAAGGCCAGCCGGCTCAGCGGGTCGGCATCGGGGTAGGCGCCGCGGCCCATTTCCCTGAGGCCCAAAGGCGAGCCGATGTACTCGAGCTCGCCGCCGGCGCCCTCGACGGTTTCGACCAGGGCGGCGAGTTCGCGCTCCAGCGTCTGCTTGTCCTCGGGGCCGATCTTGCAACGGATATGGGCGATCGGCATGCCCCAGGCGTCCTTGCGACGCGGGTTAAGGGTGACGCGGTTATCCGGGTCGGGCGCCATCACGCCATAGCCGAAAAAGCTGAGCCGGGCCGGGCGGTCGGGCGCAGTGCGGCTGCGGCCGATCGAGCCCTGGTAGGCGAAATCAGTGCTGGCCGTGCCGTCCGCGCCGACGAAGCGGGGCAGGTAGACGCCGCCCGAGGGGCCGTAGAACGGATCTGATGGAGCCGTGTCGGCGGTCGACCAACCCGTGGCGGCGGGGAAGGTGCCGGCGGCGACGGAGGGCAGCTGATCGACGAAATACCGCCCGAGCGTTCCGGAGCTGTTGGCGAGGCCGAGGGGGTGCCGGTCGGAGGCGGAGTTGAGCAGCAGCCTGATGCTCTCGACCGGCGAGGCGCAGAGCACCACGGCGCGGGCGCTGAGCACCTGGACCTTGCCGGTTACCGTATCGATCGCCTCGACACCGGTGGCACGGCTGCCGGTCGCGTCGGTCAGCACTTTTCGGGCGATGGTGTTGTAGCGGATGTCGAGCCGGCCCGAGGCGATGGCTTCGCGCAACGGGCGCAGCACGCGGGTCGGTTCGGGGCCGATATAGCGCCAGGTCACCACCTTGCGCTCGGGCCATTGCGCTTCGACGGCGGCCTTGAACTGCTGCTCGGGTCCGGTCAGTTCGGCGCGATGCGCATAGAGGCTGTCGGGCAGGGTGGGGACGTTGTCGGGCTGGCCATAGAGTTCGAGCGCGCGCTCGACTTCCTCGTAATACGGGGCGAGCTCGGCATAATCGATCGGCCAGTCGACGCCCCGGCCGGTGCGGCTTCGGACTTTGAAATCATCATCGGTCCAGCGCAGCAGCACCCGCCCGAAAGTGTGCGTCCGGCCGCCGGCCTGGCGGGCCCGTATCCAGACGAAGGGCGCGTCCTTCGGCGTCGAGTAGGGGTGCTTGATGTCGTTGACGAACAGATGCCGCATCCGGCCATCGAAGAACGCGGCGCGCGCCTGCACGCCCTGGCCGCTCAGCGTCGCCTTGGCCCGCTGCCAGAGGTTAATATCGGTCTGGCGCGGGCGGTCGGCGGCATCGAAATCGGCCGGCCCGATCTCGGGGCCCGCTTCGAGCTGCAACACCTTCAGCCCCTGCGCCGTGAGTTCCTGCGCCGCGAAGATCCCGGAAGCGCCGGAACCGACAATCAGCGCGTCGTAGGTGGCATCAGCCATGGTGAGAATTGCTCCGTTTGAAAAAGGTTGGGTCACCGGCGGTGCAGTCGTGATCCTCCCCCGCGGGGCGGGGGAGGGGGACCAGCGAAGCTGGTGGAGGGGGCGGCAAGAGTCTCGGCTTTGGCCCCCCCCCCCCCCCCCCCCCCCCCCCGCGCCCCCCCCCCCCCCCCCCCCCCGCCGG
>NZ_CAXUPH020000008.1:0-18135 GCF_964252795.1 Devosia sp. LjRoot16 | reverse complement strand
GCCGGAGAGTCTTGCCGCCCCCTCCACCGCCTTCGGCGGTCCCCCTCCCCCGCCACGCGGGGGAGGATCAAGGAGAGGTCGGTGTCTTTACGGCCAGCGCACTTCCGGGGGCATGGAGGAGAGAATCGAGGTGACATTGCCGCCGGTCTTCAGCCCGAAGGTAGTGCCGCGGTCGTAGAGCAGGTTGAACTCGACATAGCGGCCGCGGCGGATCAACTGCTCGTGGCGCTCGGCCTCGGTCCAGGGCGTCTCGAAATTGCGGCGAACCAGGGCGGGGTAGACGCTGTCGAAAGCGCGGCCGACGTCCTGGGTGAAGGCGAAGTCGGCGTCCCAGTTCCCCGAATTGTGCTGGTCGTAGAAGATGCCGCCGATGCCGCGCGGCTCCTTGCGATGCGGCAGGTAGAAATACTCGTCGCACCATTTCTTGTAGGCGGCGTAATCGACGCCATGCGCCTCGCAGGCGGCCTTGTAGGCCAGGTGGAAATCGATGCTGTCAGGGTCGTCCTGGGTGCGCCGGCGATCCAGGACGGGAGTGAGGTCGCCACCGCCGCCGAACCACCATTTGCCGGTGACGATCATGCGGGTGTTCATGTGCGCGGCGGGAACATGCGGGTTCCAGGGGTGGATGATCACCGAGACGCCGGCGCTCCAGAACTCAGCGCCTGCCTCGGAATGCGGCATCTGGCGGGCGAACTCCTCGGAGAAGTGGCCGTGGACGGTGGAGATATGGACGCCGGCCTTCTCGAACACCCGGCCGTGCAGCAGGCCCATCTCGCCGCCGCCACCGGCTTCGCGACTCCACGGTTCGATCTCGAACTTGCCGGCAGGCCGGTCGGCATGCGGCCCCTTCACCTCGGCTTCGACGGCCTCGAGGCTCTGGCAGAGCTGATCGCGGAAGCTCCGGAACCAGGCCGCAGCCACTTGCTTTTTTGAGTCAATGTCGGCGGGTAATGTCATGAGAGAGCTGCAAAACCGTTGGTCTGTCGCAGCGCCTCACCTAGCACGAGGCTGCCGGCCACGGCCACGTTGAGCGAGCGCATATCTTGTCGCATGGGAATGCGGACGCGCAGCTCAGCGTCATCAGCCACCGCATCCGGCACCCCGGCCGACTCACGGCCGAGCAGCAGGATGTCGTGGGGTTGATAGGCCACGGCGTAGGCCGAGACGCTTGCCTTGGTGGTGAGGAGCGCCAGCCGGCGCCCGGCCGAGCGGCGCCAATCATTGAAATGGGTGTAGCTGTCGTGCTCGGTGAACAGGGCGTGTTCGAGGTAGTCGAGCGCCCCGCGGCGGATCGAACGCGGCGAGAACTGAAAGCCGGTCGGATGGATGATGTGCACCATGACCCCGAGGCAGGCGCCGAGGCGGAGCAGGGTGCCGGTGTTCTGCGCGATATCGGGTTGGTAGAGGGCCAGATCGATCATTGGAATTCTTGAGTGTAGCGGTTAGGTTTTAGGCGGTTGCTATAGTGTCGCATCGGGGGAAAGTCACCCTGACTCCGGCTGGACAAGCCCCATTCATAGTGTCAAAAGAACGCCCAAATCACGCGCTGTTGAGGGCGGGGGTTGGCTCTGGCTATGTGGCCCTATGCCAACGGGCACCGAGGCGCTGATCAAGACACAACAGACGGAAGCTTACCTTGGCGACGCAATCCAATCTGGCACATCAGGACGACCCTAAACCGGGTCGGCGCGATTTCCTCTATATCGCGGCAGGCGCCGTAGGCGCGGTGGGCGTTGCCGGGGTGACCTGGCCGCTGATCAACCAGCTGAACCCCGATGCGTCCGTGCTGGCGCTAGCCAGCATCGAGTTCGATCTGTCGAACATCGAAGTGGGCCAGTCGGTCACCATCAAGTGGCGCGGCCTGCCGGTGTTCGTGCGCAACCGCACGCCCGAAGAGATCGCCGAGGCCAAGGCCGTTCCGATGTCGGACCTCAAGGATCCGGCGACCGACGAACAGCGTACCAAGCCTGGCCACGAGCAGTGGCTGATCATGATCGCCAACTGCACGCACCTGGGCTGCATTCCTGTCGGCGATTCCGGCGATTACAACGGCTGGGCCTGCCCCTGCCACGGCTCGCAGTTCGATACTGCCGGTCGTATCCGCAAGGGCCCCGCGCCGACCAACCTGGTGCTGCCGCCTTACGAATTCATTTCCGATACGCTCGTGAAGATCGGTTAAGGGGACTCGACCAGATGGCTCACGAATCCAGCTACGTCCCCGGTAACGTCGTCGAGAAATGGATCGACGACCGCCTGCCGATCATCCGGTGGTCCAAAGAACACCTGATGGACTACCCCACGCCGAAGAACCTCAACTACTGGTGGACCTTCGGCGCCATCCTCGCCTTCATGCTCGGCGTGCAGATCGTGACGGGCATCATCCTCGCCATGCACTACACCCCGCATGTCAGCCTCGCCTTCGACTCGGTGGAGCATATCCGCCGCGACGTGAATGGCGGCCGCATCATCCAGGCCGTGCATGCCACGGGCGCCTCGATGTTCTTCGCGGCGGTCTATATCCACATGTTCCGCGGGCTGTATTTCGGCTCGTACAAGGCGCCGCGCGAGATCCTGTGGATCCTGGGCGTGCTGCTGTTCGTGCTGATGGTGACCACTGCCTTCATGGGCTACGTGCTGCCGTGGGGCCAGATGAGCTTCTGGGCCGCGACCGTGATCACCAACATCCTGGGCGCCATTCCGGTGCTCGGCACCCCGATCCTCGAATTGCTGCGCGGCGGTTTCGCCGTCGACAACGCGACGCTCAACCGCTTCTTCTCGCTGCACTACCTCTTGCCGTTCATCATCGCGGCGGTGGTGGCGCTCCACATCTGGGCGCTGCACGTGCCGGGCAACAACAACCCGATCGGCGTGGAAGTGAAGTCGAGCCGCGAGACGGTGCCGTTCCACCCGTATTACACGATGAAGGACCTCTTCGCGGTCATCGTGTTCTGCATCCCGTTCGCCTGGTTCGTGTTCTTTGCGCCCGATATCCTGGGCCACCCCGACAACTACATCATGGCGAACAGCCAGGTGACGCCGGCTCACATCGTGCCCGAATGGTACTTCCTGCCGTTCTACGCGATCCTGCGCGCCATCGACTTCAACATCCTGTTCATCGATTCGAAGCTGGGCGGCGTGATCTTCTTCGCCGGCGCGATCCTGGTGCTGTTCTTCGTGCCGTGGCTCGATACGTCCAAGGTCCGCTCGGGCACCTTCCGCCCGATCTTCAAGTGGTTCTACTGGCTGTTCGTGGCGAACTTCGTGTTCCTGACCTGGCTCGGTTCGGCGCCGGCCGAGGGCATCTACGTGCTGCTCTCCAAGATCGCCACGGCCTACTACTTCATCTACTTCATCATCGTGCTTCCGCTGCTCGGACGCTTTGAGACGCCGCGGCCCCTGCCGACGTCGATCACTGAGTCCGTGCTGGCCAAGCACAAGGCGCCGGCGGCCGCTCAGCCTGCCGCTGCGTCGACGTCGCACTGACCCGGGGCCCAACGCCAATGATCAAGACCAAAAGCATTATCGGCGCCCTGCTGGTGAGCATGCTGTTCGCGGCGGTTCCCGCCGTGGCGCAGGACCACGGCACCCCGGAGATCAAGAAGGAAGCCTGGAGCTTCGCGGGTCCGTTCGGCACCTATGATCGCAACCAGCTGCAGCGCGGCTTCCAGGTGTTCAAGGAAGTGTGCTCGAGCTGTCACTCGGCGCGGCTCATCGCGTTCCGCAACCTCTCCGAGCCGGGTGGTCCCGAGTTCACCGAGGGCCAGGTGAAGGCGCTGGCGGCCGAGTACGAGATCAACGATCCCGAGGCCGAGGGCGGCAAGCGCCCGGGCATCGCAGCCGATCGCTGGCCGTCGCCGTTTGCCAACGAGCAGGAAGCCCGTGACGCCAATGGTGGCGCGCTGCCGCCGGACTTCTCGGTGCTGGCCAAGGCCCGCGGCACGACGCAGCCGTTCCCGTGGTGGATCTTCAACTACTTCACTGCCTACTCGGAAGGCGGCCCGGACTATATCCACGCACTGCTCAACGGCTATGTCGACCCGCCGCCGCATGGCGCCGAGGTGCCGGAAGGCAAGCACTACAACACCTACTTCCCGGGCCACGCGCTCGGCATGGCTCCGCCGCTCAGCGATGGCCTCGTCACCTATGAGGCAGGCGAGACCGGCAGCGTGCCGCTGACCGTCGACCAGTACTCGCGCGACGTCGCCTCGTACATGATGTGGATGGCCGAGCCGCACCTCGTGGCGCGCAAGGAAGCCGGCTTCCAGGTGATCGCGTTCCTCCTGGTGTTCGCCGGGCTGATGTACCTGGTGAAGCAGAAGCTCTGGTCACGCGTCGAGCACTGAGCCAACGCTGCCGCAATGATTATGCAAAGGGCCCTGTGGGGCCCTTTGTCGTTTCTGCGCCCCTTGCGATCCGGGGCGGCATCGTCGATATTCTCGGGCGAAGCAGTTCCTGGCGAAACATCCGGAGGCCCACATGTCGATCATTCGCGGCGCCATCACGGCCGCAGCCCTGGCCCGGACCATGATCGCCCATCCGATGGTGCGTGCCGGCATTGCTGCGGCGCCGCTGCTGCTGACGCCCAAGGTCAAGGCCGCCGCCAAGGACGCGACGCTCAACACCGCCTACAAGGCTGGCCAGCTGGCGCGCAAGATCGTCAACAGCACCAAGCGCTAACCCCGCGCTGATCTCCTTCATCGTTTCCCAACCGCCGAAGCACACTCATGCTCGACCTCAAGTCGCTCGTCCGCACGATCCCCGACTACCCCAAAAAGGGCATCCTGTTCCGTGACATCACCACGCTGATCGAGGATCCCGCCGGGTTTCGCGAAAGCGTCGACCGGCTGGCCGGATTGCATCGTGACCTGGGGATCACACACGTCGCGGGCATCGAGGCGCGCGGCTTCATCTTTGGCGCCGGCGTCGCCATTGCGCTCGGCGTCGGGTTCATCCCGGTGCGGAAGAAAGGCAAGCTCCCCGGCGAGACGATCGGCCAGAATTACGCGCTCGAGTACGGTGTCGACACGATCGAGATCCATGCCGATGTGATCGGGTCAGGCGACAAGGTGCTGCTGGTCGACGACCTGATCGCCACCGGCGGTACGGCAGTGGCGGCAGTATCGCTGCTGCGGCGGACCGGCGCGGAAGTGTCACATTCCGGCTTCGTCATCGACCTGTTCGACCTGGGCGGGGCGGAGAAGCTCCGAGCCACCGGGGTGAAGGTCGAGGCGCTGATCCCGTTCGAGGGGCATTGAGGGGCAGCAGGCGCTGAGGCCTGCAGTCGGCGCGCCCTCCCCCGCGAGCGGGAGAGGGTACCCGACTGCCAGTACCTGCTAATGCACGACGCGCAAACTGCGGGGCAGCACGTCGAAGCGGCGGCGCCAGCCGCTGACCTGGTCGCGGCCGCTGCTTTTGGCAGCATAGAGCGCCTCGTCGGCGCGGCCGACGAGGTCGGCGGCGTTGCGGTCGGTCTGGCCCGGGGCATAGGCAGCGATGCCGAGGCTGACGGTGACGCGGCCGAACTCGCTGGCCTGGTGCGGTAGCGCCAGCGCTGCCAGCAGCTCGCGATAGTCGTTGGCCAGGCGGTAGGCGGCTTCGGCATCCGCCTCGGGCAGCACTACGAGGAACTCCTCGCCGCCATAGCGGGCGATGAGATCGGCCGGGCGGCGGAACACCTGGCTCAGGCACTGGCTCACCGCCTTCAGGCAGGCGTCGCCGGCGAGGTGACCGTAGCTGTCGTTGTAGGCCTTGAAGTGATCGATATCGAGCAGGATGACGCTCAGCGCCGTGTCGGAGCGGAGGCTGCGGGCAATCTCGATCTCGAGCCGCTGGTCGAGCGCCCGACGGTTGACGAGGCCGGTCAGCGCGTCGGTCGTCGCTTCCTCGCGCAGACGTTCGGCGACATCGAGCAGTTCGAGCTCGGTGCGCTTGAGCCGGGTGATGTCGGAGACCACCACCATCGAGACGCCGTCGGGCGAGGGGCGAGTGGAGACGCGCAACCAGGTGCCGTCGTACAGGTGCACCTCTTCCTCGGCGTCGTGGTGCAGCGACTCGGTGATCTCGTCGATCCACTCGGCGACATTGGCAGGCGACGAGCCGACCTGCTGCTCGCGCCGTTCGGCCGCGGCTGCGAGAATGTCGCGGATATTGGCGCCGGGGACGCGGACGTCCGAGGTCAGCGGGAAGAGCTTCTGGTAACGGGCGTTGCAGAACAGCAGCTTGCCGGCGTGGTCGAACATGGCGACGCCATCGGTCATCTGCGCCATGGCGAAGGCGAGGACGCGCTGGCGCTCGTCGAGTTCCAGCTCCAGGTGCTTCTGGTCGGTAATGTCGCGGTTGTGGGTGATGAGCCCCATGGCGCGGCCGCTTGGGTCATTGAGTTGTACCTCGAGCGTCTGCAGCCAGCTGGTGCCACCGTCCGGGCGCTCTACCGGCTGCTGGAAACTCCAATGCGTCTCGCCGGTATGGGGCGGCGAGGCAGGGCGAGCGACGCCGAGCTCGTCGCCGGGGCGTCCGATCAGCGCTTTCGACGAGCTCACCCCGAGTAACGTCGCGGTCGCCGGATTGGCGATGACGAAACGGCCCTCGGTATCCCTCACACTGATGCTGTCGGGCAGCTCGTCGATCACCTGGCGATAGATCTGGTTCTCGCGCCGTGCCGTGCGCAACTCCTCGTCATGGGTGAGCGCGAGGCCTGAGAGCATCACCGCGAGGAACAGCAGGGCGGTGCGCGCGGCAAGCAGCGGCACCCAATCGCTCATGCCGGGATCGATCGGAACGAAGGCGATGGTCAACAGGCCGATGGCGCAGGTGGCGAGCGCCAGTGCCGGCGAGTGCCAGCGGGCGATCGACAATCCGCGGCGGCGCAGCAGCAGGTGGCCGAACGAGGCGGCAAGGGTGACCAGGGTCATCGACACCATGCCAGCGGGCGCCCCGACGCCACCGACCCAGAGGCGATAGGTGATGGCCGGGATAAGCGCCGCCAGCGCCGCCAGCGGGCCGCCGAAAAAGGCGGCAAGGGCGAGGAGGCAGGTGCGCAGGTCGAAGAAGACGCCAGGCGCGAACTGCACAGGGAACAGCATGGCAGCGATGGCGCCGAGCCCCATCACCGCGCCGAACCCGGTCTCGACCGCCCGCGGCCCGAAGCGCTCGAACACGTCGCGCAGCTGGGTCCAGACGGTGACGACGAACGCGACGACCGAGACGTTGGTCATCAGGCTGTACCAAGGCGACTCCATGACCGGGGGACCTCGTGGCGCGGGTAGGCAATATGTCGTCGCATGATTGTGCGCCGGTGCGCATAACGAAGCGCTAAATCGTTGAATAGAAAGCATTGGGGTCGGTAAGTGTTTGTTGGCGCTACCGGCCACCCCCTGCTTGGGGGCGGGTTTTCCCCGTGATTGGGCGCCCCGGCGGCGTTGCCGGGGCGCCTTCGCTCATCGCGATTTAGGCCCACCGAGCAATGGCGGCAGGGCCAGCTTCTGCGGCTCGGGCACGGGGTGCCCGGCCGGCCGGCGCACCGGCTGATAGGGGTTGGCGCCAGGGCGGCCGCCCCAGCTTTGCTTGTTGACCGGGGTAGGACGCTGGTAGGTCATGAATTTGGGCATAAGCAATCTCCTTGTCCGCCGCGGCGTAGTAACGCGCGAACGAACTGAAGTAGCGACGTGACGCAAAGCAGTGCTGTGCGCGAGTCGCGGTTGGCGATGAAGTGCAGGGGGAGATTGGACGCCCGAGGCGCCGGACAGAGTCAGCCCGTCATCTGGAGCAGTGCTGTGGTCGACATCCGCGCATCAGCTGCCACTCGCAAGGCGAGGGAAGCAATGGCTCGGGCGTCCGCAACAGTGCTCAGATCATTTTCGGGCGGTACTCCTCTGGAAGGCGCGTTGTTTAGCGCTGGAGGGCGGGGAGGTCAAGATGGATGTGGCGCAGTATCGACACATCCCGAGGTTGTCGACGGACCTCCCACGCCCACCGGATGTCATCCCAGCGAAAGCTGGGACCCAACTGTCGGCTGGTGCGGGCGGCGAAATGGGTCCCAGCTTTCGCTGGGATGACATCGAGTTTGAGGATAGCTGCGGTGGTCCACTGACACATCGGTTGCCCTGTTGCAGCGCCCCTAGGCCCGCAATGCCTACCCCCGCGGGGTGCAGGTGAGGACGTTCTTTTCTGCGGTGTAGAGCTGCAGCACGTCGCGGCCGGCATCGTCGAAGCCGAGGATGGCGTTGGTGATGCCGGCGCCGGCGACGAGGTTGCCATCGAGGAAGGTGACGCCGTTGGAGGCCATCTCGACGGTGCCGCTGCCCGATGCGGTGCTGCCGAAATTGGCCGAGGCGTAGCCGTAGGAGCCGGCATAGATGGTGAGGAGCCCGGCGCGGGCGCCGTCGACATTGGCGCGGCAGCCCCAGTTGCCCTCGACGCCGACGCCGGTGAGCGACTGCGCAGTGGCGGGTGCGGCTGCCAGCAGCAGGGCAGCGAAAGCAAGGGCAAGGCGCATGGCGTGACTCAACTCCGTTGGGTCAGCAACTTCCCTAATCCGGGGATTTTGGTCAACGCCTCAAGAACCCGTAAGTGCGGCGGCATCCGATAGTCGCGCAGCTTCGAGAAGCCGACCAGTTCGGCATGGTAGACTTTTTCGCCGTGCTGGTTCACCGCATCGAGGCTGTTGAACAACAGGCCCCAGCCGGGAATCGAGTTGGACGGGCGCTTGCCGGTGACGGTAAGCGTATAGGTAACGGTGTCGCCGGGCCGCACCGGCGCCTTGAATTCCATCTTGTTGACGCCGGGGGAAGGGCCGGAAACGCCTGGCTCCTGACCGAGGTCGCGCAGCCGCACTTCCTCGGCGTCGAGCGCGTCGACCATCTTCCTATGCCCCATCAGCACGGTGTGCCAGCCCGAGGCAATAACGCCGCCGAAGTGGCTTTGGGCCGCCGCAGCGGGGTCGAGATGGAAATATTGCGGGTCGTATTCCCGGCCGAAGGCGAGAATCTCTTGTTCGCTGAAGGTGTGGCTGCCGAGCGGGAACGGCTCGTCGATGGCGATGTCCTCGAACCAGCGGGTCATGCGGCACCGCCCTGTTCGACGTCATAGGGCTGCTCGGGCTGCGCCTGCATGCCGGCTTCGGGCTCGCGGCTCTCAACCAGGTTGGCGAGCCGCATGCTCATCACCGGCTGGCCCTTCTGGTTCTTCACGTCGAGATCGATGCTGACAATGCCCCATTGAGGATGGTGGCGAGAGCGACGCAACTCGGCAATGGTGGCGGTGGCCCAGATGGTGTCGCCCTTCATCACCGGCTTCTTCCACTTCAAGTCGGAAAAGCCGAGCCCACCGGCCGAAGCGATCTTCGACAGGAAGCTATCGCCGAGCAGGCGCAAGGTCAGCGCCGCGGTCTGCCAGCCGGAGGAGGCAAGCCCGCCGAGCAGCGAGCGCTTGGCGGCGGCTTCATCGAGGTGGAAGGGCAGGGGATCGAACTCGTGGGCAAAGGAGAGGATCATCTCCTTGGTCACGAGGGTCGAGCCGAGGTTGACGGTCTCGCCGACGACGAGATCCTCGAAATGGCGGCGGTCAGCAGTGACGGCGTTCATGGCGGGTTGACGTATACGTCAACGGGGAGGGGGGAGGCAAGGTGGTGGGTGGGTCCTACCGACGCTGGCAGTCGGGACCATCTGGAGGGTAGCCAGGGTGCTCCACCCACCGGCTGTCATCCCAGCGAAAGCTGGGACCCATCCATCAGCCAGTGCCGGCGGCGAGTTGGGTCCCTGTTTTCGCTGGGATGACATCGAGGTTGGGGAAGCGTGGCGCCCTCCGGAGCAGAGGGCCCACCTTCGGATTACGCCAAACCCCAGATGATCGCGATGCTGCGAGCGGTGCAATAAACGACGAAGTTCACCGCGAACAGGCCGAGCAGCCAGACCGGCAGGCGACGGGTGGCGTCGCCGGAGATGATACCGGTCCAGAGCAGCAGGCCCACCGCCCCGATGACCAGCGCGAACATCACCACGAACCAGCCACCGAGGATATTGCCGATGGCGAGGATCACCGGGGTAAGCGCCGCGGCGACGATCGGACCGATCACCCATAGCGCCTGCTTCTCGCGCCACAGGACGGCGGCGAGGATGCCGAGCAGCAGCAGGGCGAAGCCCACCGTCGGAATGACGGTAAAGGGGGTTACGGTGCCCCCGATCAGCGCCGGTGGTCCGGCGAGGTAGGACGATATCGTCGGCCACCAGGAGCCGAAGAGCTGGTCGAGCATGACGGGGCTCAGGGGTTATGAGTTAGGAGGTCAAAAACGTATTTGGTTTGTCGCGCTTTCGAACCGGAAAAGTCTGCAATCCCCGCCTTCGCGGGGACAGGCTTTTCCTGAAAACGCTCCCTTAGGTATTGAACTTGAACAACATCACGTCGCCGTCCTTGACGACATATTCCTTGCCTTCGTCACGGGCCTTGCCGGCTTCCTTGGCGGGGACTTCGCCGCCCAGGGTGACGAAATCGTCGTAGCCGATGGTCTGGGCGCGGATGAAGCCGCGCTCGAAATCGGTGTGGATCACGCCGGCCGCCTGCGGGGCGCGGTCACCCTTGTGGATGGTCCAGGCGCGGGTCTCCTTGGGGCCGACGGTGAAATAGGTCTGCAGGCCCAGCAACTGGTAGGCCTCGCGGATCAGGCGGTTGAGGCCCGGCTCATGCAGTCCGAGGCTTTCGAGATACTCGGCCTGCTCCTCGTCGGGCAGTTGCGCCAACTGGCTCTCGATCTCGGCGGAGATGACGATCACCGCGGCGTTGTGCTGCTTGGCATACTCCTCGACCTGCTTGGTCATGGCGTTGCCCGACGCGGCCGAGGCCTCGTCGACGTTGCAGACATAGAGCGCCGGCTTCGAGGTCAAGAGCTGCAGCTCGACAAAGGCCTTTTCTTCCTCGGCCGAACGTTGCACCAGGCGCGCCGACTTGCCATCGCGCAGCAGCAGCAGCGAGCGATCGATCAGCTCGAGGGTCAGCTTGGCTTCCTTGTCGCCGCCGGTCTTGGCCTTCTTCTCGACGCCGTTGCGGCGCTTCTCGAGGCTCTCGAGGTCGGCGAGCATCAGCTCGGTCTCGACCACTTCGGCATCGGCAAGCGGATCGACCTTGTTGGCGACGTGGATGATGTTGCCGTCCTCGAAGCAGCGCAGCACATAGGCGATGGCGTCGCATTCGCGGATATTGGCAAGGAACTGGTTGCCGAGGCCTTCGCCCTTCGACGCGCCTTTCACGAGGCCCGCGATATCGACGAAGCTCATCTTGGCCGGCAGGATCTGTGCCGATTTGCCGATAGTGGCGAGCTTATCGAGGCGCGCATCGGGGACGGCGACTTCGCCGGTATTGGGCTCGATCGTGCAGAACGGGAAGTTGGCGGCCTGCGCGTTGGCAGTGCGGGTCAGCGCATTGAAAAGCGTCGACTTGCCCACGTTGGGCAGGCCGACGATGCCCATCTTGAAACCCATGACAGTCTCCGGAAATCGTCGTTGGCGGCGCGAAGAAAGCCGCGCCAATCGTTGCGCTTCACATCGGGTGATCGGGCGCGGAAGTCAATTGGTTTGGTGCGCCTGAGCAGAGACTGGTCCCACGCTTCCAACAAGCTCGATGACAGCCGGTGCTTGAGGGAGCATCGAGCACACCGCAGCCACAGGCCCACGCTCAGTCCTTCTTGAACAGCTTCTTCAGCATGTCCGCCATCGGACCGGTCTCAGGCAGTTTGGCCTGCGGCGCAGTTGGCCGGGCGGCGCGGATGTGGCTTTGCGCTGGGGCCTTCTTGCGGGTCGGGTCGGCGGTTTCCGGGCGCTGGCTGCGCTCGGCGCCGTCACCCTGCACGGCGATGGCGAGCTTGTTCATCAGCCCGTTATCGTCGCCCTTGACGATCATCACCGCATTGTCGGCGATGGCATCGAGCAGCGGGATCAGCCAGGCCTGCTGTTCGGCCTTCGAAAAATCGCCGAGCACATGCGGCATCACCAGGTCCTTGTGACCGGGGTGGCCGACGCCGAGGCGGACGCGGCGATAGCCAAGCCCGATCTGCGGATCGATGGAGCGCAGCCCATTGTGCCCGCCATTGCCGCCGCCGACCTTGACCCGGGTCTTGCCCGGGGCGAGGTCGATCTCGTCATAGAGGACGGAAACGTCTGATGGCCCGAGCTTGTAGAAGGTGGTGACCTTCTGGACGCTGTCGCCGGAGGAATTCATGTAGGTCTGCGGCTTCAGCAGCAGCACCTTTTCGCCGTCGATCGCGCCTTCGGCGATCAGCCCCTGGAACTTCTCGCGGAACGCGGGAAAGTTGTGGCGGCGCGCGATGGCGTCGACAGCGAGGAAGCCGATATTGTGGCGATTGTTGCGGTATTTGTCCCCGGGATTGCCGAGGCCGACGATGAGATGCATCGGCTAACTTCCAGGCAGGGGAGGGTGGGAGCGGACCCGAGGCCCGCTCCCGTATAGACAGCTTATTCCTTGGGGGCGTCGGCAGCCGGAGCGGCCTCGGCAGCGCCTTCCTCGGCTTCTTCGGCGCGCAGGCCCGACGGAGCAACGATGGTGGCGATGGTGAGGTCAGCTTCGTGGCTGTGGTCGGACGCGCCGGCCGGCAGCTTGATCGACGAGATGTGGACGCTGTCGCCAACATCTAGACCGGTGAGATCGACGACGACCTCCTCGGGGATGTGGTCGGCATCGACGGTCAGGTCGAGCGTGTGGTGGACGATGTTCAGCACACCGCCGCGCTTGATGCCCGGGGAAGCGTCATCGTTGATGAACTTCACGTGCACCTGGACATTGAGCTTGGTGCCCTTGCCGACGCGCAGGAAGTCGACGTGCAGCGCCTTGTCCTTGACGGGATCGAGCTGGTAGTCGCGCGGAATGACGCGGTGCTTCTCGCCATCAACGTCAACAGTGACGATGTGGGAGAGGAAACCACCGGCGTAGATCGACTTCATCGCCTCGTTGTACGAGATCGAGATCGGCAGGGGAGCCTTCTTGTCACCATAGATGACGGCAGGAATGAGCCCCTCACGACGCAGTGCACGAGCGGCCCCCTTGCCCACCCCGCTCCGCGCCTGAGCCTTGAGCTCTTTAGCAGCAGTAGCCATTGAATGATCCATTCATGGGTTGGTGTGAACTCTGACACATCAAAGCTCACGCACCCGTCCTCCAGGGGTGACGGGCGCTTCATGGCGTGGGGCTATAGTGGAAGATGCCCCGGCGAGCAAGGGGAGAGCGGGCTACAGAGGGCCCAAGGCAAACACGCGACCGTCGAACTCTATCTGCCGATAAGGACCATCGATTGGTTTGAGCCTCGAGACGGTTCCGTCATCGCACGTGTAGACGCCTTGGCCGTCGGCCTGGCAGTTCACGGGGGCGGCCCCAATCCCCCGCGTGTACTGGTAGCGGCCGCTCCCCGCCTGCCAAAGCGAGGCGCCATCTGAAACCCACCTCTCAGGCCAGAAGCCTGATGTCGTGCAGCCACTGAGCGCTGCCCCGATCAAGGCGACCGTCGCAAGCCGCATCAGTTGTGCCCTGCGCAAGTGCACCGTTTCGCGTCCTCAGCAGAGCGGTTCAGGCAAGAGTGCATATCGCCATGATGGCTGTTCCAGCGTTGGGCGCAAGCCGCAAAGCGCAGCAACTGGATTCCTCATCCATCCGCCAGCGCCGCGATCTGGCTGCGCAGATAGTGCCGCACCGCCGCGTCGGTGGCGAGGCCGCTGGCGAGGGTGAGGGCTTCGTGTGCCTCGCCCTTCAACCCGGCCCGCGCCATCAGGTGCCCGCGCGCCGCCCAATAGGGCTGGTAGTCGGCCATGCGCCGGTCGTCGCCGAGCGGCGCGATGGCGGCGAGCGCCGCCTCGGGACCCTCGAGTTCGGCCAATGCCATGGCGCGGTTCAGCGCCACGACCGGCGAGGCGCTGAGCGCCAGGAGGTGATCGTAGAGGGCGAGGATCGCGGGCCAGGTATTGGCGCCGAGCGTACGGCGGGCGACATGAGCGGACTGGATCGCCGCCTCAATCTGGTAGCGGCCGGAGGGGCCGGCGGCGTTGGCGGCTTTCAGCAGCGCCTCGGCGAGGCCGATCTGCGAGTCGTCCCAGAGGCTTGTATCCTGCTGTTCGAGCGGCACATACGCCCCGTCAGCCGAGCGGCGGGCGGCGCGGCGCGCTTCGGTATAGAGCATCAGCGCCAGCATGCCCTTGGCTTCGGGCTCATCGGGCAGGAGGCCGACGACGAGACGGCCGAGCCAGATGGCTTCCTCAGCCAGTTCGATCGAGGCGGCATCGCCGATCTCGGCCCAGCCCTTGGTGTAGGCAGCGTAGATCGCCTCGAGTACGGCATCGAGCCGCTCGGGCAGCAGCTCCTTGTCAGGGATGCCGAACGGAATGCCGGCATCCTTGATGCGGCCCTTGGCGCGCACCAGGCGCTGGCCCATGGTCGCCGGCGGGATCAGGAAGGCTGCGGCGATATCGATGGCGGTGAGCCCGAGAATGGTCTGCAGGATCAGCGGTGCGCGCATGCCGCGCTCGATCGCCGGGTGGGCGCAGGCGAACATCAGCGCCAGGCGCCGGTCGGGGATTTCCTCGGGGGCGTCGGCCGCGGCTTCGATTTCATCGGCGATCATTTTGAGATGCTCCTCGCCCGCCTGCCGAGTGGTGCGGCGGCGCAGCGCGTCGGTCTGCCGCCGGCGGGCGACCGTCAGCAGCCAGGCATCGGGATTGTGCGGCACGCCCTCGCTCGGCCAGCTGTGGAGAGCCGCCGCAAAGGCTTCGGCCAATGCATCCTCGGCGCCAGCGACATCGCGGGTGCGGGCGGCGAGGAAGGCAACGAGGCGGCCATAGCTTTCGCGCGCCACCCGCTCGGCGACGCCAGAGGCCCGCTCGGCGGCCCGGGCGGCCTCGTTGCCCTCGATCTGCATGGGTCACCCGTCCTGTCGCCTGAGGCTGAGGTCGGGCCGGGGGTAGTTCTCGGCCAAGGGACGGATCTCGATCGAGCCGTAGCGCGAGCTCGGGCAGCGCTTGGCCCAGGCGATCGCCTCGTCGAGATTATCGACCTCGATCATGAAGTAGCCCGCGAGCTGCTCCCTGGTATCGGCGTAGGGGCCGTCGAGCACCTCGGTTCGACTGTCGCCGAAGCGAACAGTGGTCGCCGCCGAGGCCGGCTGCAGGCGTTCGCCCGCCGCCATGCCGCCGCCCGCTTTGGCTAGTGCCTCGTTGAACGCGGCGTAATCGGCCCAGAGCTCCTTCTGCGGCGCATTGGCAAGGGCGACTTCGTCGTGATGGATCAGCATCATGTAGCGCATGGTGGAGCGATCCTCAGCGGGTGGCTTGCTTGACGAGCTCGGTGATGCGCTTCTCGTCAGCGGGGGTGAGCTTGAGCAGGGCGAAGCTCGACGGCCACATGTTGCCGTCATCGAGCTTTGCCGCCTCGTTGAAGCCGAAGGTGGCGTAGCGCGCCTTGAACTTCGCCGCATCCTGGAAAAAGCAGATGCTCTTGCCGTCCTTGTAATAGGCCGGCATGCCGTACCAGAGCTTGCTGGTCAGCTCGGGCGCCGCAGCCTTGACGAGGGTGTGGATGCGCTCGGCAAGGCGGCGGTCGGCCTCTGGCATGGCGGCGATCTTGTCGAGCACGGCCTGCTCTTCCTCGGCGGCGCTGGCGTTGCGCTTCAGCTCCTTGGCGCGCTCCTTCATCGCGGCCTTTTCTTCGGCGGTGAAACTGTCGGCGGCTGCGTCGGTGCGCTTCACGGTGTTCTTTGCGGTGGCCATTTTCGGTTCCCCTTTTACTCAGCGCTTACCAGTTCAACTGCACGAACTGAATGATGTTGCCGCAGGTATCGTCCACCTGGGCGATGATCGAGGCGGTGACGTCGGTCGGCGGCATGATGAACGCGCCGCCTTTGGCCTTGATCCGCTCATAGTCGGCCTTCACGTCCTTGGTGTGGAGCAGCAGCGCGGGCTGGCCCTCCGCGAACATCGCCTGCTGGTAAGCCTTGGCGGCCGGGTTGCTGTTCAGCTCGAGCTGCAGCTCGGCGCCATCCGGATCGTCGGGCGAGGTGACGGTCAGCCAGCGATAGCCGTGATTGCCGAAGTCGGCCTTCTTCTGGAGGCCCAGCACCTCGGTATAGAATTTCAGCGCCTTGTCGTGCTCGTCGACATACACCTTGGTCAGCTTGATCTGCATCGGTCTTTTCCTGTCATTGGGCTGGCGGCGATGGCCGCGTCAGCGTCAGGACACCGTGCCCTGATACGACAATGACGGGGGTGCTCAGACCATTTCGACTCCCGGGCAAAAAAACTTCAGAAAAATCTGTGGCGCTCAGAATCCGGAGATCAGGGCGCGGACTTCCACCGGTCCCCACTGCGCCGCGGGGCACTTTTTCGCCCAGGCAAGCGCCTCGTCCATGTCGGCGGCCTCGATGATGTAGAAGCCACCGAACTGCTCGCGGGTCTCGGCATAGGGGCCGTCATGCACCTTGAGCTCGCCGGCATCGTTGACGAAGGCGGCGCCGCACTTGTTGTCTTCGCGATAGCTGGCGTCGCCGCCTTCCATGACCAGGGTCTTGGCGTCATGGGTGCGGGCGAGGGGGGCGGTCATCACGAAGGCGCCGGCCTTGGTCAGCGCCTCCTGGTAGGCATAGAGCGTTTCCATCGCCTTCTGCATCTGGTCGGGCGGGATCTGGGCTCCGGCTTTCTCGTCGGCATAGAGCATCAGCATAAAGCGCATCGGTGTCTCCTCTCCTGGGCACGATAGCCCCTCAGGGCAATGTCGGGCGAGGGGAGGCGATTTCGACAGGGGGATGAGGATTCTCACTACTTGCCAGCTCACCGGCCCATCTCCCCCTTGGCGGGGGAGAAAGCGAAAACTTGGGCTTAGCGCAGCTAAGTCCTTAGTTTTCGCAAGAGAGGGGGGCGTGGGTTGGACACGGTGGCTCCGCATCCCCTCTCTTGGAATTTCTAAGGCTTAGCCAAGAAGCTAAGCCCAAGAAATTCCATTCTCCCCCGCAAGGGGGGAGATGAGGAGAGAGCGGTCTCAGTCCAGCAAACTCGAGACGCTCTGTTCGCTGGCGGTGCGGGCGATGGCTTCGCCCATCAGGGGGGCGATCGAGATGATGCGGATGTTCTTGGCGGCCTTGGCGGCATCGGTGGCGATGATCGAGTCGGTGATCACCAGTTCCTTCAGCTTCGATGCAGCGATGCGCTCGGCTGCGCCCTCGGAGAGCACGCCGTGAGTGATGTAGGCCGAGACTTCGGTGGCCCCGGCCTTCAGCAGGGCTTCGGCGGCGTTGACCAGCGTCCCGCCGGAATCGACGATGTCATCGATCAGGATGCAGGCGTGGCCGGAGACGTCGCCGATGATGTTCATCACTTCGGAGACACCGGCCTTGGGGCGGCGCTTGTCGACGATGGCGAGGTCGGCGCCGATGCGCTGCGCGGTGGCGCGGGCGCGGGCCACACCGCCGACGTCGGGCGAGACGATCATGACGTTGCCGTTGGGCGAGTAGTGCTCCTGGATATCGCGAACCATCACCGGCGCGCCATAGAGGTTGTCGGTCGGGATATCGAAGAAGCCCTGGATCTGCGCGGCGTGGAGATCCAGCGTCACCACGCGGTTGACGCCGGCCTCGGTGATCAGGTTGGCCACGAGCTTGGCTGAAATCGGGGTGCGCGAGGCGGACTTACGATCCTGCCGGGCATAGCCGAAATAGGGAATCACCGCGGTGATGCGACGGGCCGAGGAGCGGCGCAGCGCATCGGACAGGATCAGCAGCTCCATCAGGTTGTCGTTGGCCGGATAGGAGGTCGACTGCAGGATGAACACATCCTCGCCGCGGACGTTCTCGTGGATTTCGACGAAGATTTCTTTGTCGTTGAAGCGCTTGACCGTGCAGTCGGTCAGCGGGACTTCGAGATAGCTCGCGACGGCTTCGGCGAGCGCGCGGTTGGAATTGCCGGTGACAAGTTTCACGAGCGCGCTCCGCTATCGGGCCGGTCCGGGGAGTTGCCGGCTCCTGATGGGCGGGTCTTTAGCTTGGGGCGCAGCGGGGCGCAATGCGCCTTGTGACGGATCGGTGAAGGAATCTGGGCGGTGGGTGCCACTGCCACACAGCACCGAGCTCTCTGCCGTCGCCTCCCTCCCCCTTGAGGG
>NZ_CAXUPH020000007.1:0-383279 GCF_964252795.1 Devosia sp. LjRoot16 | reverse complement strand
CTGGGGAGAGGGTCAGGGTGAGGGGTAACCAAGCACACAGATTTTGGGCGTGAGGGTTTGCATCATCCGGCGCGCTTGGCTACCCCTCACCCCAGCCCTCTCCCCAGAGGGGCGAGGGGGCGCTGTGTCGTCGCCGGTGCGTGGGCTCCCCCCTCAAACCGCCTGCTGTTCCCTCACATAGTCCTGCAGCCAGTCGGGCCAGTTGATGGTCATGCCGTTGCAGCCCAGTTCGGCGGCAGCGATCATCTTTTCGCGGTTCGAGATCCCCGAGCTCCGCGCTTCGATGCCGAGCCGGTGCGCCAGGTCTATGAGTTCGCGTGTCTGGTTGCTGGCGTTGAGGGTGATCATCGAAAAGCCGTTGGCGGCGCAGCGTCCCACTGCGCCGCGCGGGTCGGCAGCGAGCAGCTCCTCCGGCGCCCAGGCGATACGCACTCGCGGCGCAAGCGCCTTGGCCCGCTGCAACCCCGCCTCGTCGAGGATCGAGAAGATGAAGGCGTGCTCGACCAAGCCGCGCGCCTCGAGCGCTGCGACCACCGCCTCGGGCAGCCCCGGCATCGGCTTTTTGAGCTCGATATGGTAGGTCAGCCTCGTCCCGAACCGGTCGAGCAGCTGCTCGAGCGTGATCAGCCTTTCGCCCGCATAATCCCGGTCCCAATGGAGCCGCGGATCGTGCCAGGAGCCGGCATCGAGCTCCAGTAGCTCGGCCAGCGTGAAATCCTCCGGCAGCCCGGCGCCGTTAGTGGTGCGCTCCAGCGTTTCATCGTGAAACAGCAGCAACCGGTCGTCTTTGGTGAAGGCGACATCGGTCTCCACTTCGGTGGCCCCCATCGCCACGGCGCGCTCGAACGCCGCCATGGTGTTCTCGGGCGCATAACCGCTCGCCCCACGATGCGCGATGATCCGGAACGGTTCTGCCAATGTCATGTCGAGCCCCCCTCGAGAACGGGTGCCACATCATGGACTGTTCGGCAATCGAGCGCTGACCTGGCCTTTGGCCTCTAACGGCCCACCATATGATCCGCCACGCTGTAGCTGTGGCTCGCCTGGTAAGCGTTGCGGCCGCGGTTCATGTGGGTGAGGTTGAAGCGCCGGATGGCGCGCAGCAGGTGCGGATTTGCGAGCATTTTGTGCAGCGAGGCGGCGCCGCGCACCTTGATGCCGAACATGTCGGCTCCATTGGGGAAGAACCAGCCGACATCTTCCGGCGCGAGGGCGCCCTGCTCCACGAGGCTCTCGTCGAGTTGTTCGGGCGTCACTGAACCGTCGGTGGTGAAATCGGAGAGGTGCAGGATAAACCGGCCGCGCACGCAGTCGCCATCGGCATAGAGGGTGAAAAACTCCATCCAGCTGGCATTGACCCGCACCAGCGGCTTGTCGGACGTGGACGGCAGGCAGGACACCGACCACCAGTAGCGCTCGGTGCGGCGCGGCATCGGCAGGCAATCCCGGCCATAGGCGCTGAGGAGCTTCAGCACCTCCGTCGCCTGCGGGCGGCCGAGGAGTTTGTGATAACGCGGCAGATACTTGAACCGTAGCTCCACCGATTCCTGGCGCTCGTCGGCGTCATCGAGCAGCTCGCCCTCGAGCCAGGCGCGCTGCTGCTCGAGGCCGAAGAACTGACGCAGGCCGGTGGTCTCGGAGCGCGTGGTTTTGCGGGATGCCATCTACTGCCTCACGGGGCTGGCCACTGTCGCCAGTAGATAGACAGACCTGTCTGTATATGTCAAGGCGGCATCTCGCGGGGATTGCCTTACCAGCTGTCGGGCCGCAACTCGCGCAGCTGGCGCGCCACCTCGAGCAGGAGGCGGCATTGGGCCCAGGTGCTTTCGGGGTTGATCACGCTGACCCAGCGCATGCGGCCATAGACCGGATGCGGAAACAGCGTGTCGATCGCCTGGTAGTCGAAGGCCGTGGCCTCGAGATCCCTGCGGCTCCTGATGGCAGGAAACAGTTGGCCGAACGTCGTCTTGTCGGTGGGCATGTTCAACCGGAACAGGCCCTCGCGATCGAGCGCCGAGGCGCTGTCATAGGGATCGTCATGCGTGACGATGGTGGCGAAGGGAAACTTCTGCTCCGCCCCGGGAAAGAAGAAGTAATCCGGCGTCGTCTCGTGCACCGTCACCCCCTCGAAGCCGAGGAGGAAGGCGCGGATTTCGGTGATGCTGGCCATGTCATGTCCTCTGGTAGCCAAATTTGGTTACCGACTAGGCGCTTTGGCCAAATTTGTCTACCCTCGGGAATCACGAGGTGAAGATGAACGTCACGAGATTGCTGGTGCTCGGCGCGATCCGGGTGAATGGCGGGGCCCACGGCTATGCCATCCGGCAGACGCTGGAGGATTGGCAGGTGCAGAGCTGGACCCGCCTGCACTCGGGCTCAGTCTACCATGCGCTGACGCAGATGGAGAAAGAGGGGCTCCTCGCCGTCGAGGCCGAGGCGCCCGGCAACCGCGGCCCGGGCAAGACCCTGTTCGTCACCACCGCGGCGGGGGAAGCCGAGTTCTTCACGCTGCTGCGCCAGGCGCTCGGCAGCTTCGACCTGATCGAACTCAGCGCCGGGCTGGCGCTGGTCGACGCCCTGCCCAAGGCCGAAGGGCGCGAGCGCCTCGCGGCCACGGCGCAGAGCCTGCGGGAGAACGTGGCGCGGCTCGAGGCGCTGGCAGCCATAACGCCGGCGGATGCGGGCACGCCGAGGACCCATGATCTGTTGGCGCTGTGGAGCGCCAACCTCGCGGCGTCAGCGGCGGTGCTGGAGCGGGTCTCGCGGGGGTGAGACGAAGTCGGCAGTCGGGAACGTCGGCCGAGCTATCGTGCCCTCCAGAACCCCCTCTCTTGCAAAATCTAAGGCTTAGCCAAACGGCTAAACCTAAGATTTTGCTTTCTCCCCCGCCAAGGGGGAGATGATCAGTGCCTTCCACTTGCGCCTGGGTATCAGTCGGGACTCTCCCCCTTGGCGGGGGAGAAAGCGAAAACTTGGGCTTAGCGCAGCTAAGTCCTTAGTTTTCGCCAGAGAGGGGGTGCGGGGAGCCACCGGGCACTGCAGCATCCCTACTTCGACGCCTCCCATTCCGGGCCTTGTGTCTGCCGGCAGGCGAAAGTGAAACGCCGCGCTGCGTGCAATTGGTACCGGGAACATACCGGGAATGGCCTGACGTATTACGATTTTCCGAGCAGGAACGTTATGAGAACAGCGTTGCTGGCGCAGCATAACCGCACTCTGGCCACCAGAGACGAGAGTTGAGCACCCCATTTCACCAGGCGAAGCGATGCAATATCACTGGTCGGCCCGAATAACTGCTGACAATCAGCATATAGCCGAGTGCAATAGTCAGACCTCCAAGCATAACGGCACGGTCTTTCGCTAATACTTTGGACGCAGGTCGCCGGCAGCGAGATCGAACGGTACAGCGCTGGGCTTTGCGCCCGAGTTGCTGTAGCAGCAGCGGTTTCGAGAGCTGGGAGGGACATCGCGATGGATGATCTGCTGGTTGCCCAGAAGCAGTTGCAGGCCGAGGCTGATGCGCTGGTCGCAGCCCTCGGCCTCGTCGAGCAGCTCGGTGAGATCGGCCAACCCACCCGGGTCGGCAGCTCGGCGCTGGGCCTGATGGTCCGCCGCGACATCGACATCACGGTGAGCTGCCCTAAACTCGATGCCGAGACGCTCGCCGCCTTCGCGCAGCTGGGCGCCCGGCTGATGCAGCGCACCGACCTCGTGGTCGGCGTGCGCTTCCGCAACGATGCCGGAAGCTGGAACGCCGAGCCGCAGAACTACCCCGATGGGCTCTATCTGGGGCTCACCGTCCGCACCGCCGCCGGCGCCAACTGGACGTTTGATATCTGGCTGGTCGACCAGCCCGAACGCCAACCCGACCTGGCGCACCTCCGCACCCTGCTGCCGCGGCTGACGGATGCGGACCGGATGGTGATCCTCACCATCAAGCACGTGCTCGCTGCCGACACGACGGAGCCGAAGCTCCCCAGCGCGCTGGTCTATGAGGCGGTGATGGATCACGGAGTGCTAGATGTGGCGGGGTTTCGGGAGTGGCATGCGGGACGGGGAAAGTAGACCACCGGCAACTGTCACCACAGCCGAGCCCCAGCCTGTGATGAGCGCAAACCGGGCGGTTGCACCCTCACCGCAATCACCCTAGCTTCAGGATCAGGCAGCGAGCTTTCGCCGCCTCTATGTGGGCTGACTGTGAGGGGACGCTTCGGCGGGTTGCCTCCGGGCCCACGGTGACGGGAGAGCCGATAGGCGTTACCCGTTTCACCGCGTGTGGTTTGCTCGTCTGGTAATTGCTGGGTTGGGGTCTGCCAAATTGGTTGGGCCACACCACGCGCCTCCAACTCGATGTCATCCCAGCGAAAGCTGGGACCCATCTATCCACCTGCGCCAGCTGCGAGTTGGGTCCCAGCTTTCGCTGGGATGACACCCGGTGGGTGGGATGGCTCAGTGCCCGACGTGACCTGACCTGACTGAAGCAGACGGCCCCCTCCCATCCTCCCCCATAAAGGGGGAGGTGCCCTGCTGGTGCGTTTGGCACGATCCAAGATGGAGCCTCGACTCTTCACCTCCCCCTTTATGGGGGAGGCCGGGAGGGGGCCGTCTCTCTCAGTCGGGCGCCCGTAGACTCAGGGAGATCCTATGCCTCGTATCGGCAACAAGCCCAGCGGTGGTTCGACCCCTGACGCTCCGGACACAACCTGGCCGAGTAACGCCCCAGCCGACCCTGTCCAGACCCCGCTCGATTTCCTGCTCGCCATCATGCGCAACCCCGAAATTCCGCGCAGCGAGCGCGTCGATGCGGCCAACAAGGCCGCGCCGTACCTGCATTCCAAGCACGCCACCGTCGACCATCGTTCATCCGATGGCAGCATGCGGCCGACGATTATCTTCGAGGGGATGCCCACCGATGCCAGCGGGAAGGACCAGTAGCGCGAAACGCCCCGAGGCGTTGCGTATTGCGCTCCACCCCAAGCAGTGGGTGGCGTTCGGGTCGGCGGCGACCGAGGTGCTTTATGGCGGGGCGGCCGGCGGTGGCAAATCGCATCTGATGCGGCAGGCGGCGATCAGCTGGTGCGCCGAGATCGCGGGCCTGCAGGTCTATCTGTTCCGGCGCATCCGCGAGGATCTGAGCAAGAACCACATGGAAGGCCCGTCGGGCTTTCGTGCGCTGCTCGCCGGGTGGGTGGAATGCGGCTTCGTGGTGATCGTCGAGGACGAGATCCGTTTCTGGAACGGCAGCAAAATCTATCTCTGCCACTGCAAGGACGAGAAGGACCGCTTCAAGTACCAGGGCGCCGAGATCCACGTGCTGCTGATCGACGAGCTGACCCATTTCACCGAGGTGATTTACCGGTTCCTCCGCAACCGCGTGCGGATGACCGGCATTGCGGTGCCGGAAAAGTACCGCGGGCGGTTTCCGCGCATCCTCTGTGGCGCCAACCCCGGCGGGGTCGGGCACCAGTTCGTCAAAGTGACCTTTATCGACGCCGCCGCGCCGCTCGCCATCCACCGCACCGAGGCGGCGGAAGGCGGCATGTTGCGCCAGTTCATCCCGGCACGGCTCGAGGACAACCCGACGCTCACCACCGAGGACCCGGCCTATGAGGCGCGGCTCGAGGGGCTGGGCAGCGCCGCCTTGATCCGCGCCATGCGGCATGGCGACTGGGACATTGTCGATGGCGCCTTCTTCGATTGCTGGCAGACGCGGCTGCATGTCATCGATCCCTTCGCCATCCCCGAGGACTGGGCGAAGTTCCGCTCCGGCGACTGGGGCAGCGCCCGGCCATTCTCGTTCGGCTGGTGGGCCATCGTCGGCGACGACACCCGGCACCCGGTGTCGGGCGTGCTGCTGCCGCGCGGCGCGCTGATCCGCTACCGCGAATGGTATGGGTGCGAACCGGGCAAACCCAACAAGGGGCTGAAGCTCACCGCCGAGCAGGTCGGCAAGGGCCTCGCGCAGCGCGAGACCGAAACCGTGGGACTCGGTGTGCTCGACCCGGCGGCCTTTGCCGAGGATGGCGGGCCCTCGATCGCGAGCCGCATTACGCTGGGCTCGGGCGACAAGCGGATTTTCTTTCGCGGCGCCGACAACAAGCGGGTGTCGCAGCGCGGCGCCATGGGCGGCTGGGACATGCTGCGCCAGCGTTTCGTCGGCACGAGCCTCGATGAAGACGGCAAGCCCGACCCCGAGGGCCGCCCGATGATCTATTGCTTTTCGACCTGCCGCGACTCGATCCGCACCATCCCGATGCTGCAGCACGACCAGGCGCGGCCCGAAGATCTCGACACCGACACCGAAGACCACGCCGCCGACGACTGGCGCTATGCCGCGATGTCGCGCCCCTGGGTGAGGACGAAGGCGGCGGCCGAGCCTGGGAAGACGCGGACGGGGTACAGGGTGGCGACGGGTGGCACTGGGCCGGGTGACTGGCAGAGCTATTGAGAGTTCTTGCGCACTGAGCGTGCAGTCGGGCGCCCTCCCCCGCAGGCGGGAGAGGGAGTCCCGACTGCGCCATCGGCGTCGTCTGAACGTGAAGTGATTTAGGAGTTCCGATGAGCGATTTCGCCAACACCACGGCTGCACCGGCTGCCGCCTCCCCTGCCCCGTTGGGCCGGACGCTGGCGCGGCTCAAGGCCGACTATCTGAGTTATCTCGATGGCAAGCGCGCCGAGATCGACGAGCAGCAGGAAGCGCGGCGCTATTACCATGGCGCGCACTGGACGGCGAAGCAGATCAAGACGCTGAACCAGCGCAAGCAACCCGTGGTGACCTACAACCGCATGGCGCGAAAGATCAACGCCGTGGTCGGCTTGCTGGAGCGGCAGCGCCAGGACCCCAAGGGCTATGCCCGTACGCCGAAACATGAGGATGGCGCGGAGGTCGCGACCGCGGTGCTGCGCTATGTGCTCGACGAGCAGCGCTGGCAGGAAAAATCGCCGATCGCCGGGCTCAATGGCGCGGTCGACGGCATAGGCGGGCTCGAGCTGACGCTGGAAGCGGGCGACAAGGGCGACACCGAAATCGGCTTCGAAGTGGTCGACCCCGCGGGGTTCTTTTACGACCCGACCTCGACCCGCGCCGATTTCTCCGACGCGGGCTATATGGGAATCGGCAAATGGGCCGATGCGAGCGAGCTTCTCGCTGCCTTCCCCGACAAAGAGCGCGAGATCGAGGCCTCGGTGGACGTGGGCTCCGAGCTTACCAGCAACCCCGACAGCGACGATACCTGGGTGATGGGCGACGAACACCATCGCCGGGTGCGGGTGATCGACCACTGGTACAAGCGCGGCAACCAGTGGTGCTTTGCCATCTATACCGGCGCCGCCATCCTCGCCGAGGGTGAGAGTTATCTGCGCGACGAGAAGCGCCGGACGCTCTGCAAATACGTGATGTTTTCGGCCAATGTCGACCATGACGGCGACCGCTACGGCTTCTTCCGCAACATGAAATCGGCCCAGGACGAGATCAACCAGCGGCGCTCCAAGGGGCTGCACACCAGCCAGTCGCGCCGCATCGTCATCCGCGATGGCCAGGGGCTGGAGCCGGAAAAGATCCGCGCCGAGCTCGCCCGCCCCGATGGCGTGGTGGTGGTGCCGGTGGGCGCCGAGCTGCCGCAATTCGACGATGCGGCGCGCGGCGCCGAGCTCAACGCCAATCTCGGCTTCCTCGAGGAGGCCAAGCAAGAGATCGAGAATTACGGCTTCAACCCGGCGCTGATGGGCTCGGGCGTGCAGGATATGAGCGGCCGCGCCATCGCGCTGCAGCAGCAGGCGGGGATTGCGGAGCTCGGCCCGTACCTGCTCGGCTATCGCGGCTGGAAGCAGCGGGTGTATCGCGCCATCTGGAATGCGGTGCAGAGCCTCTGGACCGCCGAGCGCTGGATCCGCGTCACCGATGACGAGGGCCTCGGCAACTGGCTCTCGGTCAACCGGCTGGCGATCGACCCGGCGACGGGCATCCCCACCATCACCAATGCGCTCGGCTCGCTCGATGTCGATATCATCCTCGATGAGGGGCCGGACACCGTGACCATGCAGGCCGACACCAACGAGTCGGTGCGCCAGGCGCTGCAGGCCGTCGGCCCGCTGCTGCAACCGGCAGTGGCCGCGGCGGCGCTGGAAGTGCTGATCGAAACCTCGTCGATGCCGGCTTCGGCCAAGAAGAAATTCCGCGATGCGACGCGGCAAAAGCCGCAACAACCCGACCCCAGGGAACAGCAGGCCGCCATGCTGCAGCAGCAGGCGGCGATGCTGGAGCTGCAGGGCAAGGCGCTGGGCAACCGGAAGACCGAGGCCGAGACGGCAAAGTTGATGGCGGAGGCCGAGGATATCGGCGCCGAGCGCGAGGCCGAAGGGCTGGAGCAGCGCATCGATGCGGT
Source organism: Devosia sp. LjRoot16 (assembly GCF_964252795.1). Lineage (NCBI taxonomy): Bacteria > Pseudomonadati > Pseudomonadota > Alphaproteobacteria > Hyphomicrobiales > Devosiaceae > Devosia > Devosia sp. LjRoot16. The sequence goes on along the minus strand of NZ_CAXUPH020000007.1, from coordinate 374,895 downwards.
GGAACGGCAGGACGAGCTCATGTTCCGGCGCGAGGAACAGGATGCACGGCGAACCAACCGGCAGCTGGAGCTGGCGGGGCGGGCGTTGCAAGTGCAGGCGGCTGAGGTGCGGGCTCGGCCGGGTGGGTAGGGTTGAGCCACGGGAAATCACCCCAAACTCGGTGTCATCCCAGCGAAAGCTGGGACCCATTTATCCACTGGCACGTGCTGCGAGTTGGGTCCCAGCTTTCGCTGGGATGACAGCCGGTGGGTGGGTTGGCTTGGTGCCTACCAGATGCCTTTGCCCAATGCCGGAAACAGATCATCCCAATTCGGGTTCAGGTCCCGGAACAGCTCAATCTTCCATGCGCGCTGCCACGTCTTGATCTGTTTTTCTCGCGTGATCGCCGCCTCGACCGAGTCGTGCGGCTCGAACCACACGAGCCGGGTGACATCGTACTTGCTGGTGAACCCAGACACGACATGTTCGCGATGTTGCGCAACACGGCCCATCAGGTCGCTGGTCACGCCGGTGTAGAGCGTCCCGTTGCGCCGCGAGGCAAGCAGATACACGAAGTACGTTTTGTGCACCTGCAGCCCCTCCAACTCGGTGTCATCCCAGCGAAAGCTGGGACCCAACTCGCCGCAGCGCAAGTGGGTAGATGGGTCCCAGCTTTCGCTGGGATGACAGCCGGTGGGTGGGAACAATTGTGCCACTTCCCAAGATCTGCGGCCCCACGAACCGGCCCACCGCCCCACACAAAAATTCCGTCCGCGCCACGATACGGCGCAACGGGTTGCCGGCGCCCTCCTGCCGGTTTCGCTGCACTCTCCGCGACAGTGAGGGTCACGCCAATCGGACGCGATAGTCCGGGAGACACGAGATGAACGACACTGAAACGGTCGACGATACCGCCTTGTTCAACGCTACCGTCACGGGCGAGGCGCCTGTGGCCGAAGCAGAACCGGTGATCGAGCCGGTCGCTGAACCGCGGCCCGAGCCTGCCATTCCCCCTGCCCGGCTTCGTGAAGAAGCCGATGCAAGGCGGGCGGCGGAGCGGGATCGGGATGAGCTGAAGCATCGGCTCACCCGGCTCGAGGCGCAGCTGCAGCCGCAGCACCAGGCGGCACGGCCTCCCGAATTCTGGGACAACCCGGATGAATGGGGCCGTTCGCTGGTCACCCCGATCCACGAGCAGCTGTTCCAGCAGCGGCAGGGCGTCTCCCGCCTCCTGGCGGAAGAAAAGCATGGCTCGGACAATGTCAGGGCGGCCTACAACGCGCTCGGGCAGGCGATGCAGGCCGACCCGGCGGTGCAGACCGATTACCTCAGGATCATGCGCTCGAGCCATCCCTATGGGGAGCTCGTCGCCTGGCACAAGAAGCGTCAGGCGTTCGATGAGATCGGCGGCGACCCCGCTGCCTATCGCAACCGCGTGCTCGACGAGGCGATGCGGGACCCTGAAATCCAGCAGCGTTTCCTCGCCCAGCTGCGCGGCGCTGCCCAGCCCAATATCGAAGCCCCCCGTCGTTCAGCCGTGCCGCATATCCCCTCGCTGCAAGGCATCGGCACTGCCGCCGGCCCCGCATCCGCGGCCGGCGACCCCTCCGATGCCGAGCTGTTCTCGGCAACCACCCGCCGGCGGCGCTAAGCGCGCTGTAACCGGCTGAGCATCAGGACCATCAGACATGGCTCTTTCTCCCAACCACCCCAATAATGAAGTGATCAAGTTCCGCCAGGATGTCGCCTATGACTTCCTGCGCTCGTCGCGCTTCGATGCCTATATGGGCGACGATTCCACCTCGGTGATCGTGCGCATGTCGGACCTCGAAGCCGACGGCAAGGAGATCCGCGTGCCGCTCGTCACCCAGCTTTCGGGCGATGGCGTCGGCGCCGGCACCCTGCGCGGCAACGAAGAGCAGATCGACAGCTACGGCATGCCGCTCTGGGCCGACTGGGCCAGAAACGCCGTGGCCAATAACCGGGCGCAGAACAAGGAGAGCTCGTTCTCGGTGCGCTCCACCGCCCGCAGCCTGTTGCGTGGCTGGTCCAAACGCATCGTGCGTGACGACCTGGTCGATGCGCTGCTGTCGATCCCCACTTCGGCGATGCAGGCCGGCCGCTTCGGCAACCCCGGCAACCGGGTCAACGGCATCAAGTGGTCGGCGGCCACCGCCGGCAACAAGAATGCCTGGGTCACCGCCAACCCCGACCGCGTGGTGTTCGGCTCGGCGCTCTCCAACTACTCGACCACCTTCGCTACCGCCGTGGGCAACGTCGATTCGACCGCCGACAAGATGTCGGCGGCGGTCGGCAGCCTCATGAAGGACCAGGCCAAGCAGACCGGCGTCGACCCCAATAACCCCGGCGTCTATAACGGCCGGCCCAGGATCAGCCCCTATATGGAAGCCGAGGGCGACCAGGAATGGTTCGTCTGCTTCGTCGGCGCCCGCGGTTTCCGCGATCTGAAGGCCGACCCGGTGATGACGGCCGCCAACCGCGACGCCCGCAACCGCGAAGGGGGCGACCCGACCAAGACCAACCCGCTCTTTACCGGCGGTGCGCTGGTCTATGACGGGGTGATCTATGTCGAGATCCCCGAGATCACCCAGCGCCTGCTGCTGAAGGGCGCCGGCGCGGCGGGGATCGATGTCGAGCCGGTGTTCCTCTGCGGCCAGGGGGCGCTGGCCTATGCGCTCGGCCAGATGCCGCGCCCGACCACGCTCGAGGACGGCGATTACGACTTTGTCACCGGTATGGGCATCGAAGCCCAGTACGGCGTCGGCAAGATCGCCAAGGCCCCGCTGGCGGCGGGTGCGTCGGCGACCATCGGCTCGCTGGTCGACTGGGGCGTGGTGACTGGGTTCGTCGCGGGGGTGGGGAATAGCTAGGGCGGGCGTTTGCCCGTCCCGCCCTCTCCGCAATCCTCCCCCGCGTGGCGGGGGAGGGGGACCAGCGAAGCTGGTGGAGGGGGCGGCGAGACGCTCAGTCGCTCGTCGCTTACGCTCCGATCGCACAACCTGCGGTTGCGATACCCCTCATCCGCCCTTCGGGCACCTTCTCCCTCAAGGGGAGAAGGTAGGTCGGTGCGCAACTGCAGGCTCTTACTGCCCCCTCCACCGCCTACGGCGGTCCCCCTCCCCCGCCACGCGGGGGAGGATCACTGAGAGGCCGGTGCCCGCGCGCGAAGGCACCCTGCCCACATTCCCATTCCCCCTCACAAAAGGAGATCGGCCATGGCTGATCGTAACGCCTATAGCCAGCCGCAGGTTGGCAACCAGGGCTTTGCCCGGACCATGAAGTGCCTTGGCGCCGATGTGGCGCTCGTCGCCGGCGACCTTGCCCTCAACAAGACCGTCGGCCTGTTCGTGGTGCCGCGCGGCTTCGTGCTCACCGGCATTTCGGTGGTGGTGCCCGACCTCGACAGCAACGGCTCACCGCTCCTCACCTTCGCCATTGGCGATGGCGGCGACGATGACCGGTTCATCGCCACCGGCGCCACCACCGGCCAGGCCGGCGGCACCAACACTACGCTGGCGGCGACGGGCCTGAACTACGAGTTCACCGCCGATACCGAGATCGTCTGGAAGACCGTCGCCGCGGCGGCCACGGCGGTCGCCGGCACCATCCAGCCGCGCTTTTTCGGCTACATGAAGTAGGCCCTGATATGGCGAAGGTCACCTACCACGCGCCCGAGGGCGACAGCGAAGTGGTGAGCCTTGCGGGGCTGCGCTTCTTCGATGGCGAGCCGCGCGAGCTCGACGATGCCGAGCACGTCGCCCTGCTCGGAAAGCTCATCCACAACCCACATTTCGGGGTCGAGGGCACGCTCACCGTGCTCGACGAAACCGACCCGCCGGCAATCGGGCTCAGGGCCATCCACAATGGCGGCGGGCGGTTCATCATCGTCCGTGGCGACAAGGACCAGAAGGTCAAGGACGGCCTCAACAAGGCCGAAGCCCACGCCTTCAACGCGCTGTCGGAGGCCGAGAAGCGGGCGTTTGTGGGTTAGGGCGCGGCCGGCGGCGAAAACTGGTTGGCCTCGCCCCTGCCCCACCCACCGGCTGTCATCCCTGCGAAAGCAGGGACCCAACTCGCCGCCCGCGCCAGCTGATGCTTGGGTCCCAGCTTTCGCTGGGATGACACCGAGTGTGGGGTGATTGCAGTGCGTCAGTTCGACTGCAGCGCAATCCCCCATCTCGCCGGCTGACTCGCACTTATCCCCTCCCACCCAGGAGCCCCCATGCCCAAAACCCGTCACGACCTCGTCAACCGTGCGCTGGCCGAACTCGGCGTCGTCGGCGCCGGACAGACCGCTGCCGCCGAGGATTTCGATGAGATTGACAACGCGGTTGCCCCTGTCATGAGCGACCTCGCTACCCGGGATATCTGGGTGTGGGGCGACCCCGATGCCTATGACGACGATGCCTTCGACCACCTCGCGGTGCTGCTCGCCAATGCCCGGGCCCGCGCCTTCGGCGTGGCGCCCGACGAGCAGAAGCGCTTCCTCGCCGAACAGCGGCTGCGTGGCCTGAAGCCCACGATCCTCTCCGGCCGCACCCAGGAAATCGAGTATTTCTGATGCCCCGATCCCCTGGCCTGCCGGCCAGGGGCCATGCCCGATGCGCTAGGCGCCTTTGGCGGCGCGCGTCTCCGTTAGTGAACGCATCCGGCCCGCGGAGTCCCCCTAGCAGCGCCACCACTCCATCGTCGCGTGGGCCAAGGCCGGCGCTACCGCCGGTTTCTCCTCCATAACCAACAGCTACGAGGTGCAATGATGGCTTGGGTACCGTTCGATCCAAAGCAGCCCCCAACGTATTCGGAAGATCCGCTGCTCGCGATCTATCTGGCCAGGGCGCAGGACGCCAACGCCAACCGTCCCGAGACTTACGGCGAAAGCTACCTTGCGCAGGGCATGTCCGGGGTGAACGGGGGCATCGGAAAGCTCCTCGGAGGGCCGGTCGATCTCGGTGCAGGCCTGATCAACCTAGGCATCGGTGGGCTGAACCTGATGCTTACGCCCGAGCAGACCCTGGCGGACCAGATCGCCGGCATACGACGGGAGCCGCCCCTCAAACCGATCGTGGACCCGGTAGGCGGCTCGCAGATGTTCAACCGCTTCATGGCCGATGTCGGCGCGATCACGCCGGAAACCGATGACCCCAGCAAGCAGTTTGTGCGCCGCGCTGGCGAGGAAATTGGCGCTTCGATCGTCCCGACGATGGCCACGATGAGCCGTGCGGCACGCCCCCTTGCCGCTGCGGCCAAGGAACTCACCCTCGCAGCCGGCGCGGGCATCGGCGCCGCTACTGCGGATCAGCTGGCCCCGAACAACCCTTGGGCCGAGCTTGTAGGACAGATATTGGGGACTGTTTCGGCAGCGGGCGCCACCAGGCTCGGCAAGAAACTCGTCACCCCATTTCCAGTTCGGGACCCCACTCAGCTCGGCGCGATGGAGATGTTGCGACGTGAGGGCATCGACCTTTCCGCGGGTCAGCAAACCGGACACAAGGGCCTGCAGAACATTGAAAGTGAATTGGCCGGTGCCCAGGTGGCGCAGCTCAGCGAGCAGCAGGCAGAGCAGTTCACCCAGGCCGTGCTCAAGCGGGCCGGCATTAACGCCAGTCGCGCAACCAAAGAGGTGCTGAAGGCTGGTTATGAGCGCCTGGGCACCGCATTTGGCGACATCGGCTCGCGCAATGACATCCTGCTGGCAGACGGAAAACTTGGCAAGAAGCTGGGCGAAGCATACCAGACGTATGCCAAGAGTACCGCTGAGGCCGATCGTCTGCCGGCGATCGATGACTTCATCATCGAAGCCGTCACGGCGATGAAATCGAAAGGTGGAGGTCACGTGATTGATGGAAGTGCCTACGCTAGCCTCAGGACCCGGGTTGGCCTGCTGGCGCATGAGACGGCCGACCGCGCACAGAAATCCGCGCTCCTGGACATCCAGCGGGCCCTGGACGACGCTATGGAGAGCAACCTTTCCAAGGGAGATATCGACGCGTTTCGGTGGGCTCGCGCTGCGGATCGCGACTTCAGCATTATTGAGAAGGCGGCATTGCAGGACCCGTCCGGCGGGCTGATCTCACCAGAGGCGTTGCAGAAAGCCGCCGTGGCCGGACAGGGAGATCTCGCAAAGCTCGCCGACAGCGGCAAGGCCTTGATGACACCCCTGCCGTCCGGCTCAGCACCTAACGTGCGAAATCTGCTCGCAACGGTGCCGGCTGTCGCTGGCGGCACTCTTGGCTACTACATGGGCGATGCGAATGGAGCGGTGAACGGAGCGGCGATCGGAGCGTTGGGCGGAGTTGCCGCGCCCTATGCCGCCGGTCGGGCAATCCTGTCGAAACCGGGACGACGGTACCTCGCTAACCAAGTGCTCAATGGATCACCTTCCGGGTCCAACGGTTTCGGACCGCTCGGTGCCATGCTAGCCGCGCAGACCAGCCAGATCAGTCCGTCGCGCGACCCACTGGGCGAGTTGAGTGTGTTAATGCATCAAGCCGGGGTCAATTGAGGTTGCCGTCCGCGGTGAGAATACGGGCGTTCCATGACCGGTCGCCGCTACATCGATCGCTCAAAGATGAGTTTCACCAGCGACTGCAATGGACGGACGACGAAGTGGTAAAAGAGTCCGCTGGCAACTATGCCGAAGAACACCCCGACCGCCACGTTCAGCGCGATCGGGTTGGTGATTCCAAACACGCCGAGTATGGAATAGAAAAACTCCTGAAGTTGCACTGTATCGCTCCCGTCGTTGCATCGCCAACGATACGGGTGCGTCTTCGGGGCAGCAATGCCTCGCGCTCGTCGTCCCACTGGATGGTGGAGCGCTCTGGTTCGGTAAGTCCTTCAACAACGCGCTGGGGAACAGCGAAACCGCTTCCCATCTTCCCGGTCAACCCGACGTTTCCCCGCGCAATCTAGCGACCTCTATCGAGCCTGTTCACCGCGATCCCGCGAACAGCGGCGAAAACTGCAGCCAGCATGCGGCCCGAAGCTGTGAGTACTCGTATCGCTGCGACGCAGATGAACCGGCCAACACCGGCCTATATCGACCAGTTGATCGCGGCGCGGGCTCTCGCCAACCGCAAGAGCCTTCTCCCGCCGGGCGGCGTCGCGGCAGCGCGGACAGCTACCCCCTCACGTTACGAAGCCACATTGCGAGGGACACGCCCAAGCCGCCGCCAAACAGCGCACCCGCAATCACCCGACCCTCAGCCGAGAACCCATCTCTGAACAGGTAGAGGGTCATCGCAAACCGCAAGCCTCGCGGCCACGATCCGCGACGTGGCGCAATCCAATGGGCTGATCTCACGTAAAGGCCGGCTGGACGCCTCGCGTACGCCCATCGTGCAGATCATCAAGTCCTTCGACGACCTCGCGGGCCGAAAGATGAGCGTCATGCAGATAAAGGCACTGCGGACCAGGCTCACCGACATTGCGAAAAGCAGCGACCCCGCCGAACGCCACATCGCCACCCAGATGCTCGAAGAGTTCGACACGTTCACGGACGCGCTGGCCGAGACTCTGAAGACGGGCAACGCACATAGTCACAGTGCCGCGAAGGGCGAGCGCATCGAAACCGCGATTGAAACTGCGGCCGAAAAGGCCAACGAGCCTGGTGGCACCGCCTTCGCGGACGCCTTGCGCATCCAATTCAGGGCCCTGCAGCACCAGATCAAAAGAGGCGAGCTTAGGGGGCTAACCGAGGCCGAGATCGATGCCATCAATAAGGTTGCCGACGGCACGCCCATCGCAAATGTACTGCGCGGCATTGGGCGGATTGCTCCTCCCGGTGCAGTCCCTGCCATGGCCCTTGGCATGGTTGCAGACGAACCCACGCTTGCCGGGTCGACTGCCATCGCGCTGGGCGCGGCGGGGATCGGCAGTCGCGTCACCGCAAATACCTTGACCAAGAACGCCGCTGAATCGGCAGCGTTGATCGCAAGGAACGGCGGCGTGGCCGTACCGCGCAAGCAACTCACTGCAGAGGAGTTGGCTCTGATCGCATGGCTGCGGCGCGGAGCAAGTCTCGAAGCAGGGCAATCGCCATTGGAGGCACCAGCGCCGTAGGCCTCGATGCGATCCGTCAGAGGCTCGCGTCCCGGGGCCCTGGACCGATTTACCCACGCCACCCCGTCCGGCGGAACAGCATGCTCCAGCCGGAGGGGTCGTGTCTTTGGACTTGATCGAGTTACTAGGGCCACCATGGCAAGTGCCACCAATCAGGCCACGCCTTGCCAAGGGCGAAAAATGCGGCCCAGGCGATGACGATCAGAACCCATCGAATGTACCGCAACTCAAAGAGCACCTCCCGATTGTTCTGCCTCATGACCAAGCGCGTCTTGTCGCCCTCGGACATGCGATCAAAGATCTCTTGTTGGCGCATAAGCTTGTCTGTGCGGGACATCGTGAGAACATATCCATGTCGAAGCGATCGGCAATATGGCCACAGGTCCTCAGCGCCGCAAGATGCTTGCGGTCCCCCTACTGCCAGGCCGAGCAGCTTCGACCATCGGCACGGCGGCCAACGACTTCAAGGTCCTGACGACGCGTTCAAGGGCCGGTCCGCCGAAGTCGGTCTCGATCCGTCGACAACGGAGAGCATGCTGTGGTCGCTAATGAAGTCAGATTACGGCGAAGCGGCCTTGCAGGCATCAGATCACCGCGAAGAAGCGGACGACACACCAAATGAACACGACCATCGATACGGCGACGAACACTGCGGCCCGCATGCGGCCAGAAGCCGTCAATGCTCGTATTGCCGCGGCGCTGATGAATCGGCCATCACCGGCCTACGTCGACCAGTTGATCGCGGCGCGGGCGCTTGCCAGTCGCCAGGGCCTACTGGCGCCGGGCGTTGCGGCGGCATTGTCGCAGCCTCAATGGCTTGAGATCGGCGGGCAGTGATCACCAGTCGAGGTGCTTCAGACTCATAGTGAACGTTCCGCCGGCCATGAACCCGAACGCGACAATCACCAAGTAGACCTGCCACTCCAAGATGTCGGTCAGAAACCCGAAATAGAACAGCGCCAAGGCCGCAAGCGCCACAATCGACATGATGCGGTTCAGCCCGCGATCAGGTCGCATGCGGTACTTCCCGTCCTCACCGCGGACCCTGTAGTCGGTCGTGTCAAGGTTGATGTCGGTAGGTCGCTTGCTTGCCATGGGCACGATTCCTATCCCTGCCTGGCTCGCGCGTGGCGTCGGCATCGGCGACAGGTCGTTCTCCATGGCACCGCCACCTCGACGCGGTGGGCCACCGATGCCGACGGCACGCTGAGCGCTGAACGAAACCACTGGCCCTTGCCGAAGCGCGCAGCATGCCGCCCGTGACTCACCCAACCCGCCCCCAATCGAGTATTTCCGATGCCCCCGATCACCTGGCCTACCGGCACCGCGCCGGGCGTGAACCCCACCGAAACCGGCGGCCGGCTGATCAATGCCATCGCCGAGCGGGCCCCAGCGGGCTCGCGCAGCGAGATCGTCTGGCGCCGCGTCGCCGGGCTGATCGCCCGCTTCACCACCACGCAGACCGCCGTTCGCGGCGCGCTGCTGGTGGGCTCGGTGCTCTATGTGGTTTCCGGCAACCGGGTCTATTCGATCACCTCGAGCTATGGGGTGACCGAGCTCACCGGCACAGTGGGCGGCGCCGGCCCCGTCACCATGGCGCGCAACATGAAGGCACCGGTGCCCGATGTGCTGATTGCTCACTCCGGCGGTATGTCCTCCATCAACATCTCCGGTGCCTCTGTCGCCGTGTTCAGCGATGGCGACCTGCCCTCGGTCAACTCGATCTGCTGGGTCGATGGCTATTTCATCGTCACCGCCGAGAACGGGCTCGCCTACCAGTCGGGGCTCAACGACACGGGTTTCGCCTCGGTCGACCGGACCACCGCCGAGGCCGACCCCGACGGGCTCTATCGCGCCATCGCCTCGGGCAGCGACCTGATCCTGATGGGGACGGCATCGCTTGAGTTCTATGCCAATGCCGGCAACCCCACCGGCTTCGCCTTCAACCGCTCTGTGGTGGTGCCGATTGGGCTCAAGGCCCCCTATGCGGTGGCCGGGTTCGAGCCGGGCTTTGCCGATACGGTGATCTTCGTCGCCAACGACAATACGGTGCGCCGGCTGCAGGGGTATGACCCCACGCCGATTTCGGGGCCCGACCTCAACCGGCTGATCGAGGCGGTGACGAACCCCGCCGAGCTGATCGCCTGGGTCTACCAGGCGGCGGGCCACGCCTATTGGGTGCTGAGCGGACCGGGCTGGACCTGGGTCTATGACGTTTCGACCGGCAGCTGGCACGAGCGGCAGAGCTATGGTTTTAGCGATTGGCGCTGCCGCTATGGCGTCGCCGCCTGGAGCAAGTGGTTCACCTTCGACCTCGAGAGCGGCAAGGCGTTCGAGCTGAACTCGGCGGCGCGGCGCGATGGCGCGAACCCGCTGGTCTGGACGCTGCGCTCCAACCAGGCGCATCGCTTCCCTGGCCGCGCCGTGATCCATAAAGCGAGCTTCGATTTCGAAACCGGCATCGGCATCGACGCCGGCATTTCGCCGATCGAAACCGACCCGGTGGTGCGGATCCGCTGGTCCGACGATGGCGGCCGCAGCTGGGGGAACCCCTTGACCCGGAAGCTCGGCACCCAAGGCGAAGACCTGCCCATCGACATCAACAATGCCGGGCTGACCGGCCGCAAGGGCCGGATCTGGGAGATGACCATCTCCGACCCCATCGAGATCGCGTTTTTCGGCGGCGCCATGGATATCGAGGAGCGCGCCGCGTGAGCACGCCGGACAGTCTCAGGCCGATCCCGCATCCGAGCGCCCGGCTGGTCGACGCCGACGGCGCGATCGCCAAGCCCTGGTATGACTGGCTGAACCAGCTGGCGACAAAACTTGCCGAGCTGACCCCGCTCGAAGCCAGCGCAACTTACGATCCGCCGGTGCTCGCCGATGGCGCCGGCGCCACCACCGACGTGACGGTGCCGGGCGCGGCGCTGGGCGATTTCGCCACGGCAGCGTTCTCGCTGGCCACATCAGGCATCACCATCACCGCCTGGGTGAGCGCCCCGAACACCGTTTCCGTCCGCTTCCAGAACGAAACCGGCGTGCCGCTCGACTATGGCAGCGGCAAGCTCACCGCCCGCGTTTACAAATAGGAGCCTCAAATGGCTGACATTTTCGAAACCATCGGCGACTGGCTGGGCCTCAACAAGGGCAAGGCCACGCAGAAGGCCGCCGAGCAGAACCGCGGCGTCATCGACCAGATGGGCAATACCGGCCGGCCGATCATCGAGGGGATCCAGGGGGTCACCGGCGATTACCTCGATCTCGGCAAGCTCGGCGCTGGACTCTACTCCGATGCCATGGGCCTCAACGGCGCCGAAGGCATTACCCGGGCGCAGGACTCGTTCCGCGCGGCGCCCGGCTACCAGTTCGCGCTCGACCAGGGGCTCGATGCGGTGGCGCGCAAGGGCTCGGCCATGGGCCGGCTCGATAGCGGCAATACCGATCTCGACCTGATGCGCTACGCCACCGGCTATGCCGACCAGGCCTGGGGCAACTGGATGAACGGGCTTTCGGGCTACAACAACATGTACGGCCAGGGCGTCGCCAACGACGTCACCGCCCGCGGCCTCGGCCTCGATTTCGAGAGCGGCCTCGCCACCAATTACATGGGCGCCAACAACCAGGTCGCCGCCGGCAAGGAAGCCGGCCAGGGCGCCATGCTCGATGCGCTGGGCGCCGTCGCCGGCATCGCCGGCCGCGCCTTCGGCGGCGGATCGTTCGGCGGCTATGGCGGCTTCGGCGGCAACTCCGTCAACCCCACCACGAAAATGCCCGCAAGCTTCTGAGGAGCCCGAAGATGGCGCTGAACTACCCCAGCTATGTCATTCCGCAGCCCTCGCAGACCAAGCCCACCGACCTGCTCGACCTGTGGGACCAGGGCGTCGCCCAGGGCAAAGCCGATCGCTACGAGCGCGAGGCGCCGCAGCAGTTCGCGAATGCCGCGGCCCCACTGTCGGAGTTCGGCCTCACCATACCGCCTGATCAGTTGCGCGCCCTGTTCGCCAATCCGCAGACGCGGCCGTTCGCGTTGCAGCAGGTGCAGGAGGCGACACAGCGTCGGGCCGATGCCTATGCGTCGCCGGGTCAGCTCGGAGGGACGCCCATGACGCCGCGGCCCACCGCATCGACCTCTCCCTACGCACCCCACCCCCTGCCGCGCGAAGCGCGGCCGACGCCGCCGGCCCGGCCCGGCATTGGCACGATCGAAGGTGGCTACCGCTATACCGGCGGCGATCCATCCAATTCTGACAACTGGGAGAAACTCTGATGGCTGGTCCTTGGGAGAACTACGGGCCCCATGTCGCAGAGCCAGCGGTGCCACCGGCGGGATTGAAGACTGGCACGCAGGGCTACCTTGATTGGGCGATCGAACAGTCGAAGGCGGGCAGGACCCTGCCGAAGCTGTCACTAGAGGAGATGTTGCCTGCAGGCGCAACGCTCGTGCCAGGGTGGGAGACCCCGGGTGCGGGGGAGCTGCTCAGCGTTGGTCCGTTGGCTATTCCGCCGGGCATCACGGACATGATCCGCTCGCTCTATCCTTTCGAACGGAACACGAAGACAGGCGAGTACAGGCCGGCCATACCCAAGATAGTCCCCGGAATGATCGAGGGGATCGTCGACGCAGTTACGCTACCCCGCGACGTAGCGGACGGAATGTATGGCGATCTCGGCACGCCTTACTCCTATTCGCCCGAGTTGGCGGGGCGCGTCTTCAACCTCGCAACGTTGGGCGTCACAGGCCCAATGCCGAAGCTCGGTCCCGGCCGGCTGCCGCGTCTACGGCAGGAAGCCGCGACCCTGGAAGCCGACGGCTTCGGCATTCCTTTGACGTCGGGGCAAGCATCAGGCGACCTGCACCAGTTGCGGTCCGAGCAGCTGCTACGACAAGCCGATGCTTCACAGCCTCTAATGCGGACGTTCGACGATCGTCAGACTGAGGCGATCGGCGCCGCGACAGGCACAATAGGCAAGGAGTTTGGCGGCTCCGCCGATGATCTGTCTGGCACGGTTACCATTGGGTTGCAGAACAAGACCAAGTTGGCGAAAGAAGATGCCGACGCCTTCTTCGAGGTCGCGCAGGATGGCAAGCTTAAGGTCCGACTCGCCGCAGTGAAGGCGCTACCTGGCTTCGTCAAGCAACGCCTCTCGGGCGTGGTGGTTGACGATAGCCTTACGCCCGCAGCGGCCACTGCGCTCCGGGAGATCGAGGGCGCGACGCTTGTCCCCTCTGGCCGTCGTTCCCCCCTGTCGTGGTCAGAACTCGAGAAGGTTCGGCGGAAGCTGGCTGGGCTTTCGGGAACCGGCCCTGATGATATCACCGCCACTCGTGGCGTGAAGCAGGCCTTTGACGACTGGCTGAGCGACGCGCTCGACCAACAACTGTTCAGTGGCGACGAGGCGGCGCTGGAGGCGCTCAACGCCGCCAGGGCGGAGTCGGTTCGGTATCTCAGCATCACCAATCCCAAGGGTGGTGATGCTGCCGGGGCAACAATCGCCAAGATGCAGCAAGGCAACGCATCAGCCGAGCAGGTCGCGAACTGGCTCTACGGCGCCGACATGGTATCACCGAACCTCGCCGCCACGGACGTGGCCAGACGCCTGAAGGCGGTGCTCGGACCCGCCAGCGAGGAATGGAAATCCGTTCGCGCCTCTGCTTGGAACAAGCTGGTTCATGACCCTGCGACCGGCGAAGCGAGAGTCCCAGCGGTGCTAACGAAGCGCCTCGACGACTTCCTCGCGAACAAGGACTCTTCTTTGGCGAGCACCCTCTTCAGCGAGGAAGAGCGCAACCGGATGAAGGCACTTTCGGCGGTCTTGAAACGAACAGTTCTACCACTCGAGGCGCGGAACCCCTCTCGCTCGTTTTTTGGGCTTGGCGACACGGTCAGAGATGTGACGGCGGCCGTCATCAGCGGCCTCGTGGGAGCCAAGTTCGGGGGTGAGATAGCAGGTATTGCGCCAGAGGTGCCGGGTATATTGGCCGCAGCAGCGGTGCCGATCTTTAGCAGGGTCACTCGCGAGGCCGAGGCGCGAGCAGCGATCGCCAACAAACTGCCCCCCAAGCCGATGTCGGACGCCCTGCTTCATGCCCCTAGCCTTGCAGCCAGAGTCGCTGCAATTACAGCCGAGCGCGAAAATGACATGGATCTTCGCAGACTCGCGCAACAGATGGTGCAGGGCGTGGCGCAACCCCAGGTCGACAACGATCTCGCCAGAGCGCTAGGCTCTATCGGGGTAAGGTACGATCCTCATGCGTCTTCGGAAGTTGATCGCGCGACACATCCTCAGCCGTTCCTGCCACCTTGGATGCGCCTAACTCAGCCGGAACCTGACCCCCTGTTTCAGTTGCACGCTTGATGCGGGTTCCGTCCAGGGCTTCGTGCAGGACGATCAGGACGATGCAAGGGGCCAGCACCACCCCCCAGGCAACCCACTGCGGGACGGGTGGGAAGAATGACAGCACCCCTGCCGCCAGGAACGGGGCCAGGATGCCGAGCGGAACAGCGAGCTTCACCAGCCAACTCATGTCACGCAAGCGATAGGTGGCCTTGCGGCGATATTGGTGTGGTTCAAGGTCGAGATCAGGCATCAGGTCACCGTGAAAGCAGCCTACAGTAGGGTCGAGCTTGGCGACATCAAGCATAGACACGTATGGCCAATATCGCGACCGCAACGATGAGAACCACCAACAGGGCAACGATCCAGCGGAGCGTCCGCTTCACCTCGAGTATGCCCAGGCTGTTCAGGACACTCATGCGCATCGCCGTCACGTGGATCCGTTCATCGTCGGGCGGCGTGGCATTGAACGTCTCCCAGTCCTGGTCCTTTGGCCCGAGGTCAGACATCCGCTGATTTCCCGTATCTTGAGACGATCACCATGGCCTGCGCCCCTTGCCGCCGCCCAACGACCGCTCGAACAAGCGGTCGCCAAGCCAGTTCTTCACGCTCCCCGCAGCCCAGCCCCAGAAGAAGGCCACGAAGGCAGCCGATACCGGGGACTGAAGAGCGTATTGTCGGATCTGGGCATGTTGAGCGCCGGGCCGAGAAACACCAGCAGGCCCACCACGCCGCCGGCGACGGCTCCCCATAGCAGCGGGTTTGTTCGCTTCGTCCCTGGCTTTGGTTGCTGATCTGGATCTGTCATCTTCCCCCTCGCCTGAGCCCCTGGCTCGTTACAATCGTAAAGGCCGTCGGCCAGCCGCGCGAGGCTCGCTGTGAGTGACGCGGCTATCGCTACAGGCGAAACACAACGGCCAGCAGGAACAGGACCAGGCGCATGGCGATGCCAAGCGCCGTCGCGATGAGGGCACCGACGACCACCCCAACGCCGACACTTATGGCGAGCGGGTCACTGATGCCAAGCCATGCGAATACGGCGTGCAGCCAGTCCTGGAGATTCAGGTCCGCGGGCCCAACAGCCCATTTGAACAAGCCGTAGCCACATCCCACGAGGATTGCGAGCAACAGCACAATCGCCGGTCCACGCGACCACCAAGAAGCCGCGCTGTCGTGGCTCAAATCAGACATCGTGCCCTCCCCCTGAGCTAACTCCCCGCACATTCAATGCACGGGGGCCTGAGACGCGTCCATCCCCCTCCCCGGAGACTTCCCCATGGCAGCCATCTGGCCTGGCTCGCGCGTGCCCAATTTCGGCATTGGCGACCGACTCTCTTTCTACGACACCGCCACCTCGACGCCGCAGGTGGTCTATGCCGATGGCGCGCTGAGCGTGGCGCATGATCAGCCGATCCTCGCCGATGCGCGCGGCATGTTCCCGGTGATCTACCTTAGCCCGGCGCCGGGCAGCTATCGCCAGAAGCTCACCGACGCCAATGGCGTCTTGATCTTCGACGACGACGATATCGACGTGCCGCAATCGGCCGATTACGAGCCGCCCGACCCCGGCGTCACCGACCCCACGCTGCTGGTCACCACCGGCATGCGCATCGGCTATTATGGCACCGCGGCGCCCACCGGCTGGGTGCGCTGCAACGGCCGGACGCTCGGCTCGCCCAGCTCGGGTGCCAGCGAGCGCGCCAATGCCGATTGCCAGGCGCTGTTCCTCCACCTGTGGACCGCCGACGCCACGCTCGCCGTCAGCGGCGGACGTGGGGCATCCGCCGCCGGCGACTGGGCTGCCAACAAGACCATCGCGCTGCCCGACTATCGCGACCGCATCGCCATCGGGCTTGGCGCCATGGGCAATGCCGATATCAACCTGATCCCCGATGCGACGGTGGATGGTGGGGAAACCAACACCACTCTGGGCGCCACGGTTGGCACCGCGGCGCAGACGCTGACGGCAGCGCAGATCCCGGCCCATCAGCACAACGCCGGCACGCTGCTGATGCCCAACCACGGCCACCCCGCCAAGATATCTGCCAGAAACGACAGCGGACCGGTTCAGACCACATACGGTGGCATGGGGCTCATCGGGCTTGGTACCGCCAGCTACCCGGCCTACACCGGCGCGATCGGCGACACGGCGGGCCAGCAGATCGGCGGTTCCGGCACCGCGGCGATCACCGGCGCTACTGCCGACAGCACGGGCGGCGGCGCCTCGCACCCCAACGTCCAGCCCTCGCTGTTCGAACTCGTCATCATCAAACTCTGAGGCCCGGCATGTACGAGTTGCAGTTCTTTGCCACCGACGATGCCGATTGGGCGCAGCGGGTGGATTTGATCGACGACGCCACCAACCTGCCACTCGCCACGGCGGGCGTGCTGTTCGAGCTCGAGGTGAGCGAGAGCGGCGCCCGCCGGCTGTTCGCCACCACCGCCGACAACAGCATCGAGATCCCCGAGCCGGGCACCATCCAGTGGCGCTTCAGCGTGCCGCAACTGGCCGCGCTCGATATCCGCAACACGTATCGGGTGGGCTGCCGGATGACCAATGGCACCGGCACGACACAGCTCTTCACCGGCACGCTGGCCTTCGTCGGGGGCGGGTTCGGCTCATGAGTGACACCATCACCCCACGGCTCAGGATCAAGGCGCAGCCCGAATTCGCGGTGCGCGCCAAGGCCGTCCCGCCGCCAAAAGTGCGGCTGCGCGTCACCCCGGCGCTGCTACCGATGGAGATCGAGCTCAGAAACACCGGCATGATGGTGCAGTGGCGCTATCTGGGGCAGGACTGGCAGGACCTGATCGCCATCGACGACCTCGACACCACTGTCACGGTCGGCAGCGTCACCACCCTGCCACCAGGCTCGCCCGCCACGGTCGCCAATGTCGGCACCGTCAAGGATATGGTGCTCAACTTCGGCATCCCCCAGGGTATTCAGGGCATCCAGGGCGAGGCGGCCACCATTGCCGTCGGCACGGTGACGACGGTCAACCCCGCCGACCCGGCTGAGGTGACCAATGTCGGCTCGCCCAACGACGCCATTTTCGATTTCGACATCCCACAGGGCGCGGCCGCCACCGTCGCGGTGGGCACCGTTACCACGCTGGCGCCGGGGGCTTCGGCCAGCGTCGTCAATGTCGGGACGCCTGGCGCCGCGGTGCTCAATTTCGGCCTGCCGCGCGGCGCGCCGGGCATCCTCACCTCGGTGGTCGCCGGCACCAACATCACCGTCGACAATACCGACCCGGCCAACCCGGTGGTCGCTGCGGCCGGCAATATCAGCGGGCCGGCGAGCGCGGTCGATAGCCGCGTGGCGCTGTTCGACGGCACCACCGGTAAGCTGCTCAAGGACAGCGGCGTGCTGCTCGGCAACGCGGCATCGCGCAATGTCGGCACTGCGGCGGGCACCGTGGCGGCGGGGGATGATGCCCGCATCACCGCCGCCATCCCGTCGAGCGCGCTGACCACGCAGGGCGACATTCTCGTGCGCAATGCCAGCGCTCCGACCCGGCTCGCAAAGGGCACGCAATACCAGGTGCTGCAGGCCGGGGCGACCGACCCGCTCTATGGCGCGCTGAACCTCGCCCAGGCGGCGGCGGTCACCGGCGTCTTGCCAGCGGCGAACCACCCCGATGCGACGACGGTCGCGAAGGGCATCTCGGAATTTGCCACGGCCGCGGAGTATCGTACCGGCACCGATACCGTGCGCGCGCTGGTCGTCGACCAGGTCTGGGCGGCGGCGGGCCTCGCCGGGCTCACGGACGGCGCCAACATCGCCGTGGATTTCGCCGCCGGCTTCAACTTCGGCGGCGCCGCCAACGCCGTGCTGGGGCTCAACGGCAACCAGAGCCTTTCGGCTCCGACCAACCTCAAGACCGGCCAGACCGGCATCCTCTGGTTCGGCGCCGTCACTTCCACCCGCATCCTGACGCTCAACGCCGCCTGGCTGCTCTGCGATGGCGTCGAGGCCGGCCCCTACTCCATCACCACGGCGCAGGAGCTGGGCATCGCCTACGTCATCCGGGCCAGCCGCACCTACGTCACAGCAATCATAAGGAGAGCCGCATGACCCTCGTTCACCAGGTCGACGGCGCCTGGACGCCGATCCACGGCGTGCAAACCCTCGAGCGCATGGTGGCGACCTGCACCGTCACCTATCACGATGGCCGCCAGGCGGAGATGTCGTGCGAGCCCTACCCGGTCGCCGAAACGCTCGACCTGGGCAAGGTCGAGCAGCTGGTGGCAGAAGGGCTGTGGGGCGTGGAGGAACTGCAGGCTTACGGGCTGCGGCCCGCCATGGCAGTGGACGTGCCGGAGGGCAAGCAGCGCGTCGGGGAGCCACGATACGTCGAGCGCAAGAACGAGGTTGTCGAAGAGTGGACACTGGAGCAGATCCCCGCACCGGCGGCCGATCCGACACCGGCCGAGAAGCTGGCGGCGTTGGGGCTCACCGTTGAGGATCTGAGGGCCTTGTTCTCCGTGGCGGGTAGTGACTAGATGTTGCCAGGCACGATCTCAGTAACAGGGGGACGTATTCGCGACCCCTACTTCGCCAACGTTGCCCTTTTGCTGCACGGGAACGGCGCGAACGGCGCCGGCATCGTCGATAGTTCGAGCAATGCGTTCAGTATCGTGGCTGGTGGAGACGCGGCATGCCGCACAGCGGTTTCGAAGTTTGGTGGTGCCTCAATCGGACTTGATGGTACTGGCGACTGGCTCGTCGCCGACTCCACGTTCGCCGCCCCAGGCAGTGGGGACATGACAATCGAGGCGTGGGTCTACCCGACGAACGGCGCGAAGCAACAATGCGTGATGGACTTCCGCCTTCAAAATGGCGACTACGAGCCACGCATAGACTTCGACAATACCTTTGATGGCGGCAACAACGACGGTTTTGTGTTCTTTGTGGGAAACGCCGCGAGGGCCGCCACCACCACCTTGGCGCTTAACACCTGGTACCATCTTGCGGTCTCGCGCAACGGCGGCGTTTGGCGCTTCTTCCTCAATGGCGCTCAGGTTGGGTCCGACTTCAGTCTGACGACCAACATGACCCGGAGAAAGTTGAGCCTCGGTACCTATTGGGACGCCCGCGGGACCAACGCGAGTTACAAGTTCCAAGGTTATGTCGATGACTTTCGTCTAACGATTGGTGTGGGTCGCTACGCGGCGAACTTCACTCCGCCGGCTTCGCAGTATCCTGATGGGTAGGCCGAGCTAGCAGGGCCGCACCCTCCTGAAGAATGCGTCCCATCGGCGATGAGGGGGGAGGACTGCCCAAGTGCAGTTTCCGATGCATCTCGTTGTACAAGTGAACAACCAGCGTCTGGGGTTGGATCAGATCCTGCAGACGCAGGGCTGGATCCCACAGCGCCCGCACGTCCGACCAATCGACCGGATAGAAGACGGCCCGTGCGCTCGCCATGTTCTCAACGTCGTGCTTGCGTGCGTAGTACTGCATGGCGCGCGGCCCCGCGGTGCCCCATTTCATGTTCTGCAGCTTTTTCGGTCTGCCCAACCAGCCCCGCAGACGGCGGTCGGCGCGCCTCCACCATGGCAACCACGGGGGGACAAAGCCGTGGTCGATTGACAGCAACTCCGCCAACAGGGGGCTGTCGGGAGCGAGCTTCAGGACGGCGGTGTTCAAGCCGCTGCTTTCCTTGCCATAGATGCTGGGAGCATCAGCGATCGGCCGAATGCAGTAGCAGTCCGTGTCGACCCAAATGCCTAGCCCACGAGCGAGCATTGCGTACCGGAATAGATCGGACGCGCAAGCATAGGCCCCAGCCTCGAGGATCTCAGCCACCCGTCCCCATGGCAGCACGTCATGGGCATCCCCTGGCTCGATCCCAGGTGGAAGGTTCAGCGGAGCATATGAATACAAGACCACACGGTGGCCTTGTCGCACAAAGGAGACAAGACACGCTGCAGCACTCGGGCCCAATGCCGATCCGTGCCAGAACGACGCAATAGTCGGCAGTGCGTTTGGCATCGCGGTTCCTTGGGGCGCCCCATCGTCGCGGTCACGCGCTTCGTAGCGCAACACCCTGTCCTCGTGAAGACCGTACAACCCGCCTAAGAACTACCGTCTGACTGCCACGTAGTTAGTAATCCCAAACAGGGCCTCATCGCTGTCCCTGTACTTCTTGAAACTCGAGGGGTACTTGGCCCGCAAATGGGGGCTCACCGGCTCGCTGCGCGGCGGCCACCCATACAGAACCGCAGCCCCGCACGTCTGAGAGCCGCCGGTCAAAATTGCTCATGTGTCGGAGCTAGAGGCTTGAGCAAGCTCCACTAAATACGCTAAGTGACCGTGGTTCAGGGGGAGCCGCGTGTCAAAATCCAGAAGCTTGCGCGTCGTCACGGGGGCCAGTGCAAATCACGGCAAGTCGCTTCTGCAACTGCTGAGGTCGCTAAAGCGCTGGGAGAGAAACACTGCCGTTGCGGTTTACGACCTCGGGCTCGAAGATCATCACGTCGAAGCCGTGAGGCAGCTAGGTTTCGAACCGATCGTGTTTCCCTTCTCAGACTACCCGCCGCATTTCGACATCAGCGTCAATGCCGGCGCGTATGCTTGGAAGGTGGCAATCATAAAGCGGGAGATGGACAAGGGGGGTGCGCCGCTACTTTGGCTGGACGCCGGGAACCTCGTACGATTTCCGCTGCTGTGGGTTCGCTACTGCCTTCGCCGGGACGGTTTCTTTTGCCCAAAGACATGGTTCACCGTGACGAGGTACACCCATCCCGGTATGTATGAAGTGCTGGGCATCCCAGTCGGGTGGGCCGGTGAGCGGAAGCAACTGAACGCTGCGATTGTCGGCGTGAACCACACATTCTCTTCGACGCGGGCGCTCGTGGACGAGTGGCTCGCTGGAGCAATGGAAAAGTCGGTCATCGCGCCCCCAGGGTCTAGCCGCGACAATCATCGGTGGGACCAGTCGCTGCTTACCCTTCTCGCCTATCGTGCAGACATCCTTGAGAAGCCGAGCCGCACTGAACCCGGCATTCTGACCCACCAGGATATCCCCGAAGGTTCAGCCTAGAACCTCTGGCGGTCGTTTGACTCGACTCTATCGCCAGCCACGAGACCTGCCGCCAGGGCCAGGCGGCCCGTGAAACCGTTCCGCAACAGCGCCAATTACCAGATCAGCTCGAGCGCCTCGGCCAGATCACTCAGGTGCTTGCCCTGCTGGAATCGAGCGAGGGCACTCTGGCGCCCTGCCTGCCCGAGCCGATTGGCGAGCAATCGGTCTCGCACCAGAATTTCCACCTGCCGCTGCAGCACGGCCTGCCCGTCCTCCCCCGTCGGGTATTGATAACCGGTGACCCCGTCGACAATGATTTCCGCAGTGCCGCCGGCCGAGGTGCCCAGCACCGGGAGCCCGAAGGCCATGGCCTCTGTCGTCACGCGGCCAAAGGTTTCCCCTCTGCCTTTTGTCGCTCCCTGCGAGTTCATGATGAAAGCGTCGCTGGCGAGGTAAAACGAAGCAAATGCCGACTGCCGCAGGTAGGTTCTGGCTGGCGACAGGACGGCTTTCTCGTCCGAGGTCAGGTCCTCGAGAAGTGCCGCACGGTCGGAGCGGTTCAGGCCCACAAGCAGCAGCCTGATCGGAAGCCCGCTCTCCGCTGCCAGCCTCGCAATCGTCCGGATGAGCATCCGTTGCCCCTTCCCGGGCTCCAAG
This sequence comes from Devosia sp. LjRoot16, assembly GCF_964252795.1. Lineage (NCBI taxonomy): Bacteria > Pseudomonadati > Pseudomonadota > Alphaproteobacteria > Hyphomicrobiales > Devosiaceae > Devosia > Devosia sp. LjRoot16. The sequence continues at coordinate 352,808 of NZ_CAXUPH020000007.1, read as the reverse complement.
CTACCCAGGGAGAGCAGAAGAAAATCATCCTTCGACACGCCAAGTCGTCGGCGGATGTCGTCACGCGCGAGTTCCACCGGACGTTGCGTACGGGTCTGCGGCTTCATCGGAAAGGGCAGCGATGCGCGACTTGCCGTCTCCACGAAGTCATCGCTCAGCGGCGGATGCATGACGCGAACCTTTGGCGGCAACGCTACGGCTTCCTGCCAGGCGGCACGCGCCGCGTTGCTGTCGAAAATCGCAAGCGCCGCCAGCTGAAGCAGATCGGCCGCCTGCTTGAAATTCTCGATGTCGATTTCATGCACCCACCAGACCAGGCGCTGCGCCAGAAATGGATTTGCAGCGAGGCACTTCCGCACCCAGGCTGCGGTTGGATCGCTCGCTGTATTGGCGATAATGGCGTCGGAAGCCGCCGCGACGGCGATGGCGCTTTCGATCGGGATCAGGGGTATGCCGAACTGGGACGCCAGGTTCCAGCCCCTCACGTCATCTGATGCGGTCGCGAGGCGGACGGTGGCGCCGCTCTCCATGAGGGCCTGAGCCGTTTCCAGCAGCAGGAGCGGCGCTCCGCTGCGGGACAGATCATGCGAAACCAGCAATATCTTCCTGCCGGCGAAACCGGCGCCTTCACGCACCCGCGCCGCTGGTGAGGCCGGCAGAGTCGTCGTCAACATTTCGCGGGTGATTTCACCCGGCCGGTCACCGTCCGGCAGGGCGCCGCGTTGACCAGCGACGACGAACAGCCGATCGCCGAGCCGGCCGACGACCGGAATCTTGAGCTTGTGCGGCAGGTAGCCGAACATTGACCAGCGATCCGCCAGCGGATCGTAGACTTGTATTGCGTCAGTCAGCCTCAGGTAAAATTGCTCCGGGTCTTTATAGACCTGCCCGCCGATCAACAGAATCCGGCCATCGACGACTATGGTCGAGAAGTCGGCATGGGATACTGCGATGGGAAGGTCTGCAACTCTGGTCCACGGGCCCGAAGGATCGGACAGGCGGAAGGCGGAGGACAGATAGGTCTCTGGCGTTCGCCCCGTACAGGTGCAGTCCGGATCGCCTGGAATCGCCTGGAAATCGCCCTGCTGGCCGCCGAACACGTAGAGACTGTCGCCCAGCACAGCGCTCGATCCGTGCATTCCGGCAACAGGGATCGGCTGCTCGGCCCGCCAGCCCGCCTCATCAGTTCGCCCGCCCGACACGGCAAGGCTCCAATGGTCGGCCCTTGCTGTCCAGCGGTCCTCGTCTGCACCTCCGACGAGGTGCAAGCGTCCGCGCCAGTACTGCATTGCGGCAGCGTATCGAGAGGCCGGAACTGGCGGCAACTCGTGCCACCGATTTTCGCGGGTATCATACGAAAAGACATTCGGAACCGCTGGCCGGCACTGGGGCCCGAGCTGTCCAGACGCGAAGTAGATGTAGCGATGCCCGTCGGAAGCGACCGCACAGTGAGAATGCGCCAGCCCTGAAGGCGTCGCTATGCGGCCAACCCAGCGTTCCCTCCGCATATCGAACACGAAGATCGCTTCGTTCGCCGCGTTCGGGGATTTGTAGCCGCATGCAACGTAAAGCAAATCGCCGATCTGAGCACCGCCGGCATCCAACAGCGGTTCGGGGCACGGCGCGCCGTTTTTCCATTCCAGCCCATCCCGCAGCGCCCTTCGCCTGAGCCACCACGCTTCAGCTCGGCGCGCCCAATGCTCAGGCTTCTTCAGCCACGCGGAGACCCGGGCCATACTATCCCTCTGGTTGATTGCGGCTCGGTACCGCTCGGCAAACACCACAGCGCCATCAGTTCATCGACCATCGCAGGGTGGGTGCGCTCTTATCCGGCCGGTATCGCGATGTCGATCTCGATCGGCCGCGGCAGTTCGGCAGCTGGCGGCCGGCGAAACTCTCCCGGACGTCGATCACGCCGGCTGACCGCCGATCGATGCTCGCTCGCATGATCTTCACCGCTGCCGCGCCCCCCTGAACGCCCCGCAAGCTCGCGCGGTGCGAACCACTACGTCAACATCGGAGACTGCCATGAACCCCAACGTCCCCCGCGGGGCGGCGATGCTGCTCGACTTCATCGCCGGCCTCGAGACCAACCGGCCGGGCCGGGCCGGCTACGAGACCATCATCGGCTATCGCAACGAGAAGCCCGGCGCGCTGCCCAAGCCCATCACCGAGATGACGCTCGAAGAGCTGCTGGTCGAGCAGAAGCGCTGGGTCCGCAATCTCAAGGCGCCGAGCGGCGCGGCCGGGCGCTACCAGATCATCCGGCCGACCCTCCTCAGCCTCATCGCCGAGCTGGGCGTGCCACTCTCAGCGACGTTCACGCCCGAGCTGCAGGACCGCTTCGGCCTCGCCCTGCTGCGGCGGCGCGGCTGGAGCCAGTTCGCCGCCGCCACCTTGTCGCTGCGCGATTTCGGCAACCGCCTGGCGCGCGAATGGGCGAGCTTTCCCGTGCTCAGCCGGCAGCAGGGCGCCCATCGCACGGTGGAGCGCGGCGAAAGCTACTATGCCGGCGACGGCATCAACGCCTCGCTGACCAAAGCCACCAACGCCGAAGCCGTGCTGGCCGAAGTGCTGAACGAGCTTTCCCGCGCGCCGGCGCCGGCTAAACCCACGCCGGCCCCGCTCCCAACCGACCCCGCGCCCACCCCAGAACCAACCCCGCCACGCAAGAGTTGGGGCCCGCTGGGCTGGTCCATCCTCGGGCTCGCCACCGCCGTGGGCCTGGTGGTCGCTGCCTTCACCCTCCCGCTCCCCTTCTGAGGACACTTGAAATGACCGCGTTTCTCTCTTCCGCCGCCCTGGGCTGGTTTCTGCGCCGCATCCTCGATTGGGGCGGCTGGCTCGGCGCCGCCTTGCTCGCCATGATCAACTTCTACAACGCGCTGCCGGCCGAGCTGCAGGTGGTGATCACCAAGATCGTCGCCGGCAACTGGCAGGAGATCACCCTGGGCGCCATGCCCGGGCTCGTGGCGCTGCTCTGGAGCCAGATCCAGTCGTTTCGCGCTACGGTCCGACCGCAGGTGGTGATCGATGGCCAGCAGCTGCCGATCAACAAAATGCCGCACCGCGAAGCCACCGGCGTCGAGGAGCTGAGCCGCACTGCGCTGGAGAAGCGCGGCGAGACCCTGGTCGAAAAGCTGCTGAAACTCAAGCTAGGGAGGCCGTGATGCCCACCCCCCGCTTCGATCTCACCATCAACCTCGGCCACGTCATCACCTTCGGCGGCCTCCTGGTCACCATGGCCGTCGGCTGGGCCACCTTCGATGGCCGGCTACGCGCGGTAGAGCGGACGCTGGAAACGGCGACCGCGACACTGGTCGAACAGGTGCGGCAGGGCGCGCAACTGGCGGCGGTGTCCGATCGGGTGACGCGGCTCGAGCGGGTCGCCGAAACGGGCCGATGAGTCCGGCGCCAGGCCCTCAGGTCAGGCCCGATGCCGTCTCCCGTGTCACCCACTGGTCGCGGCTCCAGTCGCGCACCGTCACCGAAATGCGGCCATTGTCGACGTCGATCAGGTTGTAGCCATTGGGCTCGCCCCGCAGCCGGGTCGAGATCGTCGACGACGCCTGCGCCACGAGGATCGGGGCGCTGGCGGCCTGGCGCAGGCCCTGCGGCGCCCCTTCGGCCACGCTGCCCGGCCGCTCGTGCTTGCGCACATAGGACAGGTGAAAGTGCCCCGAGAGGACCAGCCGCACCCCCAGCTCCGAGAAGGTCTCGAGCGCCTGGTCCGCTCGCTTCACCAGCCGCATCGGTTTTTCGCCCGCCGTTTCGGGCTGCATCAGCGGGTGGTGCGCCACCACCACCCTGAGGGCGTCGGGCGAGGCCTTGTCGAAGCGCGCCGCGAGGCGGCGAAGCTGCCCGCGGTTGATCGCGCCATGCGCCCAGTTCAGCCCGGCGCGCAATCGCCGTGAGGTTTTGAGCCCGGCAATGGCGACACCGCCGACTTCCACAAACGGTTCGAGCTCGGTGTCGATATAGCGCCGGTAGAGGCCATAGGGGTCGAGGAAGCGGCGCATCAGGTTGACGGCCGGCACGTCATGATTGCCGGGCACGGCAAACACCGGCGCCTCGAGCGTATCGAGAAACGCCCGGGCAGCGCGAAACTCGCTCTCCGAGCCAAGCTGGGTGAAATCCCCACTGACCACGACGATGTCGGGGCGCTGCGCCGCGAGATCATCGGCCAGCCCTTCGGCCACGCGCGCATCGTGATGGCCGAAATGCAGATCAGAGAGGTGGCAGATGCGCATGGTTCAACCGGCCTCCGGCTCGGGCTCGACCAGCCCTGGTTCGGTCTCGGCCACCGGCGGCGCCAGCACCGACAGCGCCAGCGGCAGCGAACGGAAGCGCAGTGGACCCTGCAGCGTTACCACCTCCCCATCCAGCATCGCCCGGACCAGCGGGCGGCGGGTCCGCACTACCACGGCGCGGACGCTCTCCATCTCGAGCACTTCGTCGTTCCGCCATGAGCCAAGCACCATCTCCGTTGCCAGGCGCAGCGCATCGCGCAGGCGCAGCTGCCGCAACAGGTAGAGGCTCAGCATTCCCTCATCGAGGCGCGGCCGGTGAAACACCTGGCCCAGCCCCTCGCCATAGTCGTTATTGGCAACGGCGATCGATTGCACCCGCTCGATCCGTGGCTCGCCGGAGCGCGGCGTGATCTCAGCGGCAAAGCGGCGAAGCCGCGACAGCCGGCGCACGAAGTGTCCGAGAAAGGCGATCCGGGCGGCAAACCCATCGCGACCGCGCAGCTTTTCCCGCGCCGCAGCGATGCCGGGCACGGCGCCGATCACCACCTTGTGGAGAAATATCTGCCCGTTCACTTCCCCCACGTCGATCTTGCGCGGCACCATGTCGCCGAGCGCCTCGAACCAGGCTTCGAGCGCCGTCGGGATGGCAAGGTCGCGGGCAAGGAGGTTTGCGGTCCCCAGCGGCAGCACGGCGAGGCTGCGTCCGGTGGCAATCGCCACCTCCGCCAGGGCGGTCACCGTGCCATCGCCTCCGGCCGAAAGCAGAACTTCTGCCGGGCTGTTGCGGGCGGTTTGCAACCGCTCGGCGAACGTCCGGCTGGCATCGGCATCGACACTGACCGCAATGCCGCGCTCGGCGAACAGCCCGTGCAGGCGCTCGGCGGTGATACCCAGCCGTGTCGCGCCGCCCGAATTGGCATTGAGCACGATATGAAACTTCGTCTGTAGCACGGCGCGCCTTCTGGAGGAGCACTGGCTCCGTCGTCCTCAACGAAGCCGAGGAGCCATCGGTTCCGGTCAAGCCGGCTTGCGCCTGGCTCCGGGCCAACTGCCCATTCCCAATCACCGCCATGGAACTTAATCGCCGGCTCCGGCATTTATGGCGCTGCGCGAGGGGGCATTTGGGATATGGCAGACCGTCCGGCTTCGATGAAGCTGCGTCCACATGTTGTGGCCGTCGGGGCGATACTGGCTTTGCTGCTGATGCTGATCGGGGGCACCGCTTACCTACTGACCTCGAGCTATTTCGATACAAGGCGGGCCGTGCATGATGATGCGGGCTCGTCCTCGCAGGTGGTGGCGGCCAACGCCAAATGGGCCTTCGAGACGGCGCGCCAGACGCTGCTCAGGGTCGACGATACGCTCGGGGCCGACATCTCGGCACCGCCACCAGGTGCGGCTGCGCAGCTCAAGGAGGCGATCTCCACTCTGCCCGGCCAGCCCAGGATCTATGTGGTCGATGCCGCCGGCGCCACCAGCCTCACCACCGACGAGCAGTTCAAGCCGATCGATGTGCGCGACCGGGAGTATTTCGCCGCGGTCGCCGCCGGCGAGCCGTTCCACGTCTCGGCACTGCTGGTCAGCCGGCTCAACAGCGAGCAGATCTTCACCATCAGCAAGCGCATCGAGCGCAACGGCCAGTTTGCCGGCGCCGCCATCATCTCGTTCAACTCCGAACTGCTCGAGGAGGTCTGGCAGTCGCTGCATCTCGACGGGCAATCGACCGTGGGGCTGCTGCGCGAAGACGGGCAGCTGGTCTCGCGCTACCCGCTGCCGCCCGGACCGCAGGATCTCAGCCAGTACATCCTCTTCACCACCTATCTGCCGCAGGCGCCGAGCGGCAGCTATGACGCGGTCTCCCCCACCGATGGCGTGCACCGCGTTGTCGGCTATCGCCGCGTCCCCGGCACCAACCTCATCGCGCTGGCTTCGGTCAGCAGCGACAATGCCTTCGCCTCCTACTGGGCGGCGACCTGGGGCGTGCTGGCGCTGGTGATCCCGGCGCTCGTTGCTTTGGTGCTGATCGCCTGGGGCACCTTCCGGCTGCTGCGCGCCGATGCCCGGCAGCGCGAAGCCGAAGCGCAGTTCCGGGTGTTCGCCGAGGCCATGCCCAACCATGTCTGGAGCGCCCGGCCCGACGGCAAGCTCGACTGGTTCAACTCCGGCGTCTACCGCTATAGCGGCCGCAACGAAGGCGAGCTCGACGGCGACAACTGGACCAGCATCATCCACCCCGACGATCTGCCCGAGGCCGGCAAGCGTTGGGCCGCAGCGCTCCGGGTCGGCACCCCGTACGAGGTGCAGTTCCGGGTGCGCGGCGCCGATGGCAGCTATCGCTGGTTCTTGGCGCGGGCCGTGCCGCTGCGCAACGCCAGGGGCGAGATCAGCAAGTGGATCGGCACCAATACCGATATCGATGACGAGAAGGCGACGCTCACCCGGCTGGCCGAGAGCGAGGCGCGGTTGCGGCTCGCCATCGAGGCCGGCCAGCTGGCGATCTGGGAGCTCGATATCGACGCCCTGCAGATCACCCCGTCACCGGCCCTCAACCGGCTCTATGGTTTCCCCGAGGAGGCCACCCCGACGCTGGCCGAATATCAGTCGCGTTACGCCCCCGGCGAGGCCGAGCGGGTGGCGGCGATCAGCGCCGCCGCCGTGGCGCGCGGCGATCTCGATCTCGAGGTCGAGTTGAAGCATGTCTGGCCCGATGGCACCGAGAAGTGGCTGCTGATCCGCTCGCAGCTGAAGCCGGGTTCGACCGTGAGTTCGGGGCGTGCCATCGGCGTGGTGATCGACGTCACCGAGCGCCGCCGCATCGAAGAACAGCTGCGCCGCAGCGAACAGCGCTTCCGGCTGAGCCAGCACGCCGCCGGCATCGCCTCGCTCGAGGTCGATATCGCGACGGGCACCATCCAGGGCTCGGAAAAGTTCTGGGAGCTGTGGGGCCTCGAACCGCGCGACAAGGCGCATGTCAGCCTGTTCGAAAGCATCGTCGTGCCCGAAGACAAGGATGTCCGCTCCAACGACGAGACGCGCCGCTCGGGAACCGCGACGCCCAATGTCGAATACCGCATCCGCCGGCCGGACACCGGCGAGCTGCGCTGGCTCAGCCGCCACATGGAGTTCATCCATGACGAGACAGGCAAGCCACTGACCATGTTCGGCGTGGTGCAGGATATCACCGAGCAGAAGGAAGCCCGCTCGCGCCAGGAAATGCTGACGCACGAGCTGTCGCACCGGATCAAGAACATGCTCGCCATGGTGTCGGCGCTGGCCACCCAGACGCTGCGCGACACCACGCTCGAAGCCGGCAAGGAAGCGCTGATCCAGCGCCTCGGCGCCTTGGGCACTGCCCATGATGCGCTGCTCGGGCGGAACTGGACGGATGCACCGATGCAGGCCGTCATCGCGGCGGCAACCGCCCACCTGCCATCGGAGCGCATCACGATCGGCGGCCCCAGCTTTGCCCTGTCGCCCAAGATGGCGCTGTCGATGGCGCTGGCGGTGAACGAGCTCGGTACCAATGCGCTGAAATATGGCGCGCTTTCCAACGAAACCGGCCGCGTATCGATCGACTGGTCAGTGGAAAGAGACGAGCGCGGCGAGCGAACCCTCACCTGGACGTGGCGAGAGACGGGTGGCCCGCCCGTGGCCCCGCCGACCCGGCGCGGCTTCGGCTCCCTGCTGATCAAGCGGGTGCTGGCCTCGGATTTTGGTGGAGAGGTCGACGTGGCCTACGCCCCCGAGGGTCTGACCGTGACGTTGAGCGCACCGCTCGAACCACCCGATGCGGGAGCTGCCCCATGACGACGATGCACAATACCACCGTGTTGGTGGTCGAGGACGAAGCGCTGCTGCTCTACTCCATCGCCGACGAGCTGCGGGATCAGGGCTTTGACGTTGTGGAGGCCCGCAACGCCGCCGAGGCGCTGCGCGCACTGGAGGCCAACCCTGAGATCCGCCTGCTGTTCACCGATGTCGACATGCCGGGCACCATGGATGGGCTGGCGCTCGCCGCGGCGGTGCGGCACCGCTGGCCACCGATCAAGATCATCGTCACCTCCGGCAAGGGCCGCCCAGCGCCTTCGGCACTGCCGGACGGGGCATTTATCCCAAAACCATATACGTCGATCGCGATATCAGAGGTGTTTCGCCGCCTCGGGGGGTAGCAGGAGAACTGTCGGCCCTCACCCCCGCCCCACCAGCTTCGCCAACCTCACATAATCCACCTTCGAGTGATGCCGCCGATCGAGTGGCATTGCCACCTTCACCGCTCGTGCCCCGAACGCCCGCTGCGCCAGCTCGGTCCACTGCTGCGGGCCGAGTTCCTCGCCTTCGAGCGCGATCACCATCGGCTCGGTGCCGGGCACCAACGCCGCGCGGCGGACGCCGGGCCATTGGCGGGCGACGGTCTCGACTTCGAACGGGTAGTGCCCCGCGGCAGCGGCCGAGAGGCGGCCGCGGAGCCAGAGGTTGCCATCTGCGTCGAGGCGGCCGGCGTCGCCGGTGCGGTGCCAGATTTCGCCATCTCGCCAAAGCTTGTTCTCGGCGTCGCCGATGCCGTCCATATAGCCCTTATTCACATGCGCGCCGCTGACCACGATCTCGTCGTCGACGATCTCGAGCGCCACTGCAGGCACCGGCTTGCCGGCGAGAATCCCGCCCCCCTCCTCCATCTGCTGCCATTGGTCGGCAGTGATGTCGCGCACGTGCAGATGGGCGATCGGCTCGGCTTCGGTCGAGCCGTAGACGGCGACGATATCGGTGCGCGGCAGCACCTGTGACAGGCGCTTGAGCAGATCGGGGAATACCGGCCCGCCACCGGTAAACAGCACGTCGAGCGCCGCCGCTTCGCCGCTATCGGCCACCCGTTCGGCGATCACTGGCGGCACCATGGCGCGGGTAACGCGGTGCGCTGCGAGGTGGCGCAGCAGCGCGGCGCCGCCGGCCTCGTCATGGCGGCTGAGCCGCCAGTTCGGCAGCACCGAGGTGGTGCCGAGCGACAGGTTGGCGATGACGAACACCGGAAAGGCGACGAGATCGGTTTCGTCGTCGCGGCGCGGCGCGATGAGATCGTGGAGCGCGGCGTTCTGCGCCGCGAGAAAGCCGTGGCTCCGGACGATCCCCTTCGGCCGGCCGGTCGAACCGGAAGTAAAGGAGATCAGCGCCGGGTGTTCCGGTGCCAGCTCCTCGAGCGGGTCGCCCTCGGCATAGCCGAACTGCAGCCGCCTGGTGCCCCAGAGCTGCGGCACCAAGTAGGGCAGCAGCCGATAGACCCCGCCGACCAGCACCGCCGCGGGCGCGGCAATCTCCACGGCGCGCTGCACCCCGGCAAACCCCATTGCCGGCTCGGGAAAGACGATCGTCGCGCCCAGCCGCCACAGTGCCGCGATGGCGAGATAGAGCTCGATGCCGATCGGCAGCGCCACCAGCACCCGATCGCTGCGTTGCACCCCCTGCCCCCGCAGCGAAGCGGCAAGCCGTCCGCTCCTCAGCGCCAGTTGCTCATAGCTGATCGTCTCGCCGGCGCCGGTGATGATCGCCGGTCGCGGGCCGAGCTCAGCGGCTTTGTCGAGAAAGCCGGCGATCAGGTTCATGGGCCGAGGTCGCGGCCCATCAGCGCATAGCGGCGGAACACGCTGGCGCTGTGCCGCTCGCTGCGCTGGCGCGAGACGTTATCCTCGTGCATCAGCGCATGGATCACCTCGGTAAAGCCGAGATCGAGGGCGCTCCGATGATAGCTGTCGGCCAACAGGTGCCCGACGCCGCGCAGGCCGCTGGCATAGGTCTTGAGGATGGCGGTGGGGATGGCCGACCCGTGGTCCGGCATGCCGAACAGGAAGCCGACTAACTGCGCCCCCGGCCCATAAGCGAAGAGAATGTGGCGCGGGTCGAGCAGCGGCAGCAGCGGCCGGTAGAGCTCGAGAAAGGCCTCGCGGCTGATCGGCTTGAAGAAGCGGTTGCCGGCAAAGGCCGAGCCGGACATATCGAACAGCTTGCCGATCAGCAGCTCGGCGCCCTGGCCGTCCCAGGCGGTGACGGTTACCCCGGCCATACTGACCGGGGTGTCGCCGATAGTGTCGACGAGCCGGGCCCGCGACGAGACATAGCTGGAGATCGGCGCGTAGCCGGCGGCGATGAAGGCAGCGTGATCGTGCGGGCCACTCTGCGGCTCGAGCGCGAAGGGCGGCGTGCCGTCGCTCTCCGACACCAGCCGGTACTTGTGCCAGGTATCGCCATCCATCGGGCCGATGAGCGCTTCGAAGCCCTCGGCGTGGAGCTCGGCCGCGGCGCGCGAAAGCAGCTCGGCGCCCGCCTCGAGCGAGCCGAAGGCCACCGCGCCAATGGCGGCGGTGCGCTTGCCATCCCAGCTCGGCGAATCGCGATAGAGCATCGCCGTAGCATCCTGATGCGTGATGGGCGTCGGCGTGGTCATAGGAACATTCCCCTGAAATAGAAGACCAGCGGCACCAGCATCGCCACGGCGAACAGCTTGGCGCTGCGACGCGTGGTGAACCACTCGGGCCGGAGCATGGCGAGCCCCGCCGGCACCGCCAGCGCGGCGACCAGCCAGGGCCAGTCGGCATCGAACCAGGGCGGGTGCCATGGGGTGTTGAGTTTGGCGACCCAGCTGAACAGCCCACCGATCGCGAAGCCCAGCGGCAACAACACCAGGCGCCACCAGCCGCGCGTCGCCAGCGCCGCAAAGCCGAGCGCCACGGCGGCGAAGGTGAGGTTGAACAGGGCAAGCACCGAGCGCCCGGCGAGCTCGCCGGCGATGAGCCAGAACAGCGCCACCACCGCGGCGACCGCCAGGAGGTCGAGCTCGGGCCGCTGGCTGGTGCCAGGCCGCCTGGCGCGCGCCCATACCTGGCCGACGATCACCAGCCCGGTCAGCAGCGCATTATGCGGCGCCATCAGCGAGATCATCAGGAAGAGCAGGATCGCATAGCCCCGCGCGGCGCGCGGCGGCAGGCGCAGCGCCTCGGCCACCAGCAGCATCAGCCCGAGGAACAACAGGAACCCGACCGCCACCACCACCAGTTCGGCGGAGCTGCTGGCAAGATATTGCTGCAGCAGGAGATGCGCGCCGACGGGGACGAAGAGGTTATCGAGCCCGCGCCAGGAATCGGCCTCGACCAGCGCGCAGAAGGCGGCAACGAGGAAGGACAGCACCACCACGTTGAGCCGCGGCGCATCGGTGAGCAGCAGCAGGGTCACCAGCGCCACCAGCCAGGTGACGACGAAGAACGCCGCCACGCCCTCGAGGCTTTTGGAGCCGTCCTCGACCGCGAAGCGGCGCTTGCCATACTCGGTGCCGACCAGCGCCGACGCGGTATCGGAGAGGGTGATCACCAGCAGTGGCAGCACGTAGAGGATCGGCTCGCCCAGCCCGCGAAAGAAGGTGAAGGCGATGGCCAGCGCCAGGTAGATTTCGCCCCACGACTCGCGCTTCACCTCATGCAGCACCCCGCCGACCGAGGCGAGCATGGGGCTGCGCAGCGCCAGCATCAGGATCACAGCCGCGCCGATCAAGAGGAACACCGGCAGGGCATTCGAAAACAGCAGCGGGAAGAACAGGGCGGCGGTGCCGGTCGCCACATGCACGAGCTTGCGCTGGGTTTCCGGCCCGATGCTGTAGCGCCCGGCGAAATAACGCACGCCGCCCATCAGCGACAGCATGCCGACGATCACCGCGGCGATGAAGATGCCGTCGCGCCAGGTGAGGCTCACTTCACCGCCTCGACCACGAAATCGGAATAAAAGAACGCCTTGTCCGCCGCCTTGCCGGCAGCGATCTCCGGCTCGAGCCGGGCTACGCGGTGAGCATGCGCGGCCGGTACGCGGCGCGGCACCATCATGTTCCAGTAGACCAGCCGCGCCCCGGGATTGGCGGCGGCGAGGATCGCGCCATAGACGGTCTCGAACACCTCGGGGCTCATATATTCGAAGATATCGGAGAGGTTGAAACCATCGGCCGTCTCGCCGCTCTCGACCAGCGTTTCGAGCGCCCCCTCGCGGATATCGAGCCGGTCGAGCCGGGTGCGGATGGTGTCGTAATGCTCGGCCCGCCAGGCCAGCGGCAGCGCTGCGCCGTGTCCCGGCTTGAGGATCCAGTGCAGATACGGGTTCTGCGAGGGGTCGAGATCGACCGCCGCATGCCGGAGCCGGCCCGCGACATGCTCGGCAAGGCTGCCCTCGACATGCTGGAAAAACGCCGGATCGCGCCCGAGCCGCCCCATGACGAAATTCGAAAAGAACAGCTTCAGCAACAGGTTCCAGCGCCAGTTGTTCCAGCGCCGATCGAGGAACTCGGCCCGTGCCGCGAGCGGCTTCGACACGAACACCTCGTCGATCGTCGCCCGGCTATGCACCAGCGGCAGCAGGCATTGCCTGAGGATGCGGAAATAACGTTCGAACTTGCCGACGCCGCCCAGCCCATACGCCACTACGGCCTCGCGCCGCGCGCCCCAGAAGGCTGCAAGCTCCGCGGGAAGACCCACGGCGGCCATGTCGAACAGTTCGCCACGGCGCTCGGAGGGCCGCGAGCCCATCAGTTCGACAAAGCCCTGGTGATCGAGCGCCCGATAAGCCGCGACCCGCAGCTTCAGGCAGGCGACCTGCGCCGGCGAGAGATCGATGGTGATGACCTTGGCCGGGTCGAGCAGCAGCATGCCGAGCGCGTTGTCGCCGGCCGAGCAGATCGAGACCAGCACCTTGCCGTGCTGCTGCCCGAGCGCCGCGTTCAGCACATCGGCATCTTCCCACAGCTGCGCATAGCGAATGTCATCGAAGCGCGCGTGGCTCGAAATCTCGGCGCCGTTCATTTGACCCTCCGGACCTGGCCCGTTGCGCCATCCACTTCGATCATTTCCCCGTCGGCGATCCACTCCATGGCGCCCTTCAGCGCCACGACGCAGGGAATGCCCAGTTCGCGCGCCACGATGGCCGAGTGCGACAGCGGGCTGCCCCGCTCGACGACGATCGCCGCGGCATTGGTGAACAGCGCGATCCAGCCCGGATCGGTGTGCCGCGCCACGAGGATCTCGCCGCGCTTCAGCGTCCCGGTGCGCGGATCCGCGATCACCCGCGCCACTGCGCGGACGACGCCCGCACTGCAGCCGACGCCACTCCGCTCGCGCGCCTCGTCCCGGGCCCGCGGCGCCAGCGGTGCGATGGCACTGCCGACGGTGGCGACGGCGCCCTTGAGGCTGAGCCGCTCCGGCGGATCGCGGCGCGTCGCGGCCGCCGCCATCTCGGCGCGCCGCAAGCGGGCGAGCGCCGCAAGATCATGGCTCACAGCAAAGCCCTCGATCGCCCCCAGCACTTCGGCAACGGTGAGCATGAACACGTCGTCGGGTGTATCGAGCAGGCCGAGCGCATGGAACTGCACGCCGACGGCCCGGAACAGCCGCCGCCCGCGCCCGAAGATGCGGGTCCGCTCGAACCGCAGGTTCTCGCGATCCCGCACCCGGCGCTTGGCGATCCCCAGCACCACCCCGGCAATGGCGCGCCGCAGCGGGTGCCCCTTGAACAGGCGGTCGAGCGCCGCCACCGGGTCGACCCGCTCGACGGCATGCCCCGGGCCGGCCGCCGCGGCAGCGGCGATTGCCTTGTAGAGCGGCGACGGATCGCGATCGAGCGTCACGCTCTCGAGCTTCAGCTCCTCCGGGCAGCGATCGGCGAAGCGGTCGAGATAGTCGCGCACTGCCTGCTGCAGCGCCGGGTTGCGTGCAAGCCCTTCGCCCTGCCCGGCCTCGAGCTCGGCCACCAGTTCCGGATCATCGCCCAGCAGCTTCCCCATCGCGCGGATGCGCTGCGCCGGCTCGGCCGAGACGATATCGCCCTGCCCGATCATGATGTCCGAATGCACGGCGAGCCCGGCCTCGCCGGCCCAGCCCTGCATCAGCTTCCGCGAGCCGCCGAAGGCGATCATGCAGAGGAAATCGTTGACCAGCGGCGCGTCCCAGCGGTCGAGCAGGTCGGCCTCGATCCGCCGATACTCGGCGGCGAGCGCCGTCAGCGGCTTATAGTCCAGCGTCGTCGCCGGCTCGGCCAGGGCTGCCCCCAGTCGTGCGTAAAATCCCCGCTTGGTGCGGCCCAGCCTGAGGCTCGCGCCGGCCAGCGCCAGGCCGATGCGCGCCATGCCGAGGGTGCGGCGGAACCGCGATTGCGGCGGCGCTGCCATGGCGGCAACCAGCTCCGCCGGCAGCGGCTCGCTCACCCCCATCATCAGTTCCATGCTGGCGCTGTTGCTTGAAAACCCCGGCAGCAGCGCCAGCGCCCGGTACCAGTTGCCGAGGTTGTAGTAGACCCGGGCATCGACCCGGCTCAGCAGGTTGTCGAACAAAGCCGCATGGCTGCCGATCGTCGCGGCGTCGATCCCCACCAGCCGCATGAAGGCCCGATAGACCCGCGCATAAGCATATTGGGCAAAGCTGAAGGTGAGCGGCGAAACGAGCCCGGGATAGCTCTCGACGATATTGGAATTGTCGAGCACCACCAGCACCTCGTCGGCGATCGGCGCCGGCCGGAGGCTGGTGGTGATCGGCCGCGCCTGTAAGAGGTGCAGCCGCTGGCCGGCAAAGGCCCATTCCATATCCTGTGGCGCGCCGAACGCCGCCTCGGCGCTGAACGCCAGGGCCCGGAGCGCTGCGAGATCGCTGTCGGTCAGGCTCGCCTCCGCCGGCCGCTCCAGCACCTCGCCGCTGGTTTTGCCCAGCACGTAGCGCTCGCCATCTTCCTCGCCGCCGACCAGCCGATCGGCGAGCCCGGCTATGGCCGAGACGACGATGCGGTCGCGGCGGCCGCTGACCGGATCGGCGGTGAACAGCACGCCGGCGCAGCGCGCATCGACCATCTGCTGCACCACCACGGCCGGGGCGCCGCCATCGGCGCCGAGCTGGCGCGAGCTGCGATATTCGGCGACGCTTTCGGCCGCGCCGCTCTCGAACACACTTCGCGCGGCCGCGGGGACGTCCTCTGCCCTGACATTCAGCAGCGACAGGAACTGCCCGGCATGCGAGGCGGCGCTGCCATCCTCTTCGCGCGCTGACGAGCGCACCGCATAGGGCCCGGGGCCGATGCCCGTAAGTTGCACCAGCAGCGCCGCGCCGGTTGCCGCCTCGGCAGCGGCCGACGTGAAGGCCGCCGCCTCGACCACGACAAAGGCCGGCACGTCGAACCCCAGCCCCGCGAGCCGCATCAGCGTCGCGCCCTTGCCGCCGACAACATCAGCCCCTGCGGCGCTCCGCATGTCATGGATGAAGCTGGTCACGACAGCGGCCCCGCCAACCCCACCATGACGTAGCAGGCAAATACCCAGAGCCCCGCAGCGAGATCGATCCGCTTCTGCCCCGCCACGTCCGGCTGCCGCATGAACCGGCCGGCCAGCCACAGGATCGGCAGCAGCGCCGCGAGGCCCAGGACCCAGATAATTATGCCGGCGCCCGCCAGCGTGCCGATGCAACCGACGAGGATATAGGAGAGGGCGCAGCAGCCGGCCCAGATGGCGGCCGAGCGCCCCGGGCCATAGAGCGCCGAATAGGTCTCGACTCCCGGCCGCTCGCTCTCGGGCGCCCAGGTCTTCCGGCCGAACTCCAGGACGCACCCATTGACGCAGCTCAGGATGACGAAGATCCAGATCCCCGGCGGCGGCAGCGCCGCGTGCGGCAGCCACTCGGCGGCGGTGACGTAAAAATCGATGAAGGCCATGATGGCCATGTGCGAGACAAGGTAGAGCAGCGGCCGCGCCTTCAGCCAGGCCGGCACGAAGAACTCCGCCGTCATCAGCCCCAGCCACAGCCAGACCAGCGCCAAAGGCAGCAGCAACAGCGGCGAGATGCTCAGGCTAAGGACGATGGCGAGCCCGCCGGCTCCGAGCCCCAGCCGTCGCAGCAGTTTGAGGCTCACCAGCCCGCGCGGCACCGGCCGCTCCGGACGGTAGCGGCTATCGTCGTCAAAATCCTTGAACTCGTCGGCGACCCGCAGCTGGAACAGAAAGCCGATCGCCACCAGCCACACCGCGACGAACACCCAGATCGACGGCAGGGGCCGCCCGCCAAGATGCGCCGAGAGGCTGAGGCCAGCGGCGGTGAACACGGCGAGCAGCACGGCGGTCTTCGCAAGCGGGAAGCGCTCGGCCTGGTAGATCCACAGTCGCTGCATCAGGCTCAACTGAGCCTCGGCGGTGGTGCTCATCTGAGCCGCGCCAGCTTGTGATGTGCCCGGGTGAACTGCCCGCCGGCAATCGCCGCGATGATCGAGATCTCGCCGCAGAGGCATAGCGCCGCCACCACTTCGGCCAGAGCCGCGGCCTTGCCTGGTCCGGCCAGCCCCAGCAAATCGAGCGCCGCCGACTGGCTGGGCAGCCCGGTGCCGCCGCCGACCGAGCCGACCAGCACATTGGGCAGCGTCACCGAAAAGAACATGCCCTTGTCGCGCGGCTCCATGCGGGTGAAGCCGACCGCCGATTCCGACACGCAGGCCGCATCCTGCCCGGTGGCGATGTAGAAGGCGGCGAGCCCATTGGCGTAATGCGCCTGCGAGCCGAGCTGGCCGCTCAGCACCGCGCCCAAAGCCGCCACCCGCCCATAGGCAACCAGCGCCTCCGGCGTCACGCGGAGGGTACGCGCCATCAGCTCATAGGGCAGCTCGACGCTGGCCGAAACTTTTCGCCCGCGCCCGGCAAACATCCCCAGATACGAGGCTTTCTTGTCGCCCGAGAAATTGCCCTCGATGAACGAGAAGCGCGGGCGGATCGGCGAATGCGCAGCGATATAGGCGCAGATCGCCTCGGTCGCGACGGTCACCATGTTCTGCCCGGCGGCGTCGCCGGTCGAGTAGCGGCAGATCACGAACACCGTGTCGCTGTCCATGAACGGCTCGAGCGATTGCAGCTTGCCATGCCGTGTCGTCGCCTCGGCCACGCTCCGCAACTGCTCGGCATTCTCAGCGATCCAGCTGATGAACGCCCCGCATTCGTAAAGCCCTCTGAACACGAACGCCGGGGTGCGCAGCACGCCCTCGCCCAGCATGCCCGCGCTCACCCCGCCGGCCAGCGACACGATATCGGCGCCGCGACCGTAGGAGGCGACGAGCGCCGCCTCGGTGGTCGCCAGCGGCACGTAATAGTCGCCGCTGGCATGGACGCCGTTGACCCTGAGCGGCCCGATCACCCCCACCGGCACTTTTACCGTGCCGACAAAATTCTCGATATTGCGGCCATAAGTTTCGGCCGCCGCGAGGCTTCCCGCGTCGGCCAGCCGGTCTTTCGATGAGGCGGGCACCCCTGCCTCGATGAGGTGCGACCACACTGCCTCGGCCGATGCGCGATCGCTGCTCTGGTGCATGCGCAGCCGCTTCGGCCGCCCGGCCCCAGGCGACGGGCGCAGCCGGGCCGCAAGATCGGCAGTTGCCGACTTGGCCCGCAACAGCTCAAGCATGTTCAGCACTCGTGCCGGCAACAGCGACGCCAAGATTGCCCCCAGTTTGGTCAGCCAGACAATGCGGAGCCAATACTGAAAGGCTCGCTAACGCAACGCGGACGCAACTTTCGAGCTGCAGCAAGCAGTTAACGGCGAGACTATTTGCAGCCGCTATTGCCGGTGATGCTGGCCAATCAGAGCACCGTCACCTGGAACAACCGGACCAGGATACGCTGCTGCTTCAGCTCAGCCTCCAGCGTTTCGCGATAGTGGCGCCACCAGGCGGTGTCGACGTCGGTGACCATCACCTCGAAGATGGCGATCCGATCGTGGATGGCCTCACCGCTCAGCGGCTTCCAGGCGCCTTCGGCCGGCGATTGCAGGAACGCCGTCACCCCGCCAAAACTCTCGGTCAGTTCGGCCTTGGTGCGCTCGAACACATCAGGCGGAATCGGTGCGCCATCGGGCAGCTCGAGCGGTAGATAGATCTGGACGACAAACATCTCGCAGCCTGAATAATACCGGGGACCAGCAACCTGCCAGTGTGCATGGCGGATCGTCCAGCCCCGTCTCCGGCGGGTGCGCGCTTATCCCGGGCAGAACTGGACTGCCCGCTCATGGCGCTATTCTAGCAATCAATATCGGCGGGGCAGCTCCCTCTAGCATGGGCAGCCACCGGCGCTCGGCCCGAGTAAAAAGCCCTTCCAACCCATTGCGGCACCGGGGCGCGAGGGGCACGTTTCAGCCCAAAGCCGGGGGCAGATGACCCACCGGCCAATGGAGAAGAAACATGAACATCCTCAAGTCCGTGCTGGCGATCGGCCTTGTCGGCCTTGGCCTTTCGACCCCGGCGCTGGCCCAGACGGCGCTCGAGCAGGTCAAGACTGCGGGCGCGCTGCGGGTCGGCACTGAGGGCACCTATGCCCCCTTCACCTTCCACGATGCCTCGGGCGCGCTGGTCGGCTTCGACGTCGAGATTGCCGAAGAGATCGCCAAGCGCATCGGGGTGAAGGCCGAGTTCGTCGAAGGCCCCTGGGATGGGCTGATCGCCGGCATCGATGCCAATCGCTATGACGTGGTGATCAACCAGGTCGGCATCACCGACGCGCGCAAGGAGAAGTACGATTTCTCCGAGCCCTATATCGCCTCGAAGGCAGCGCTGATCGTCAAGGCCGACAATACCGACATCACCTCGTTCGAGAGCCTCAAGGGCAAGAAGGCGGCGCAGACCACCACCTCCAATTTCGGCAAGCTCGCCGAAGCCAGTGGCGCCGAGATCGTGCCCACCGACGGGTTCGACCAGTCGATCGCGCTGGTGATCCAGGGCCGCGCCGACGCCACCATCAATGACAGCCTGTCGTTCTTCGATTTCAAGAAGCAGCAGCCCGACGCGCCGGTGAAGATCGCCGCTACCCAGGCCAATGCCGACTATTCCGGTGTGCTGCTGGCCAAGGGCAAGCCCGAGCTGCTGGCAGCGATCAACGAGGCGCTGGCCGCCATCAAGGCCGACGGCACCTATGCGACCATTTCGCAGAAGTATTTCGGCGAAGACGTCTCGCAGTAGTCGATCTAGCTCTACCTATTGTAAGGATCGGCCCTGAGAAGTGGCCGATCCATTTGTTTTGGGGACTCGCATGCCGCCCTGGCTGAACCTGATGCTCGAGTCGCTGCCCTCGCTGCTCTGGGCCTGCTTGCTGTTCACCGTACCGCTGACGCTCCTGAGCTTCGCCTTCGGCCTTGCCGTCGGCTTCGGGGCGGCGCTGGTCCGGCTGTTCGCGCCCTGGCCGTTCGCGGCGCTGATCCGCTTCTATGTCTGGATCATCCGGGGCACGCCGCTGCTGGTGCAGCTGTTCCTGATCTTTTACGGCCTGCCCAGTGTCGGCATCACCCTCGATGCCTTCCCCGCGGCGTTGATCGGCTTCACTCTGAACGTTGGCGCCTATACCTCCGAGATCATCCGGGCGACGCTGATCTCGGTGCCCAAGGGGCAGTGGGAAGCCTCGTTCTCGATCGGCATGACCTGGACGCAGGCGATGCGCCGCATCATCGTGCCGCAGGCTGGCCGCGTCGCCGTGCCGCCGCTTTCCAACACCTTCATTTCGCTGATCAAGGATACCTCGCTCGCCGCCGCCATCACCGTGCCCGAGCTGTTCCGCGCCGGCCAGCGCATCGTCGCGACCACCTATGAGCCCTTGATCCTCTATGTCGAGGTGGCGCTGATCTACCTGGCGGTCAGCTCGCTCCTGTCGATGCTGCAGGGCCGGCTCGAAAAGCGCCTGGCGCGTTACGGCGGCTTCATCGGAGCCGCGTCATGATCGCGCTCGAGGCCATCCACAAGCAGTTCGCCGATGTCGAGGTGCTGCGCGGCGTCTCGGTGCGGGTGCCGGAGCGCAGCGTCACTGCGCTGATCGGCCCCTCCGGCAGCGGCAAGAGCACGCTGCTGCGCTGCGTCAACCTGCTCGAGCTGCCGCAATCGGGCAGCGTCACGGTCGGCGCCAACCGTCTCGAATTCGGCGCCGGCTCGCACCACTCGCGGGCCGAGATCCTCACCATGCGACGCTCGACCGGCATGGTGTTTCAGAACTTCCAGCTGTTCCCCCACCTGACGGTGGAGGAGAACGTCATGGAAGGGCTGGTCACGGTGCTGCGCTGGCCGCGCGACGAGGCGCGCGCCCATGCCCGGGCGCTGCTCGACAAGGTCGGGATGGCGGCGAAAGCCGAGGCCTGGCCGGCCAACCTCTCGGGCGGCCAGCAGCAGCGCACCGCCATCGCCCGGGCGCTGGCGCCATCACCCGAAGTGCTGCTCTGCGACGAGCCGACCTCGGCGCTCGATCCCGAACTCGCCGGCGAGGTGGTCGAAGTGCTGGCCCAGCTGGCGCGCGAGGGCACCACCATGCTGATGGCCACCCACGACCTGCGCCTCGCCTCGACCATAGCCTCGGACGTGGTGTTCCTCGACCGCGGCGAAGTGGTGGAAGCCGGCCCGGCGCAAAGCCTGTTCCGCGCCCCGCAAAAGGAGCGCACCAAGCAGTTCGTCGCCAGTCTCTCGGCCTAGGGCGTTTCGCCGCTTCGTTGAATCGGTGAAACGCTCTAAGTCTTTGATCTGGTCACGCTTTCGAACCGGAAAAGTCTGCAGCTTTTCCTGAAAGCGCTCCAGCCGACAGGCGCCTCCGAAATAATTCCGGCTCGCCTGTCGATCTCGCCTGACCTCCGTTCGACCGATCGCCGGTAGCAACTGCCAGCATATGGAGATGACAATGCAGTACCTGCTGATGATCTACGGCGACGAAGCGGCGATGGGCGCGGCGACGGCGGAACAGGGCAAGGCCATGGGCGAGGCCTATGCGCGCTTCACCCAGGATATCGTCAAGAGCGGACACCTGAAGGGCGGCGACAAGCTGAAGCCGTCGAGCACCGCGACCACCATCCGCCGCGGCGACGGCAAATCGCTCACCACCGACGGGCCGTTCGCCGAAACCCGCGAGCAGCTGAGCGGCTATTACATTGTCGAGGCCAGCGATCTCGACGAAGCGCTGGCGATTGCCGGCAAAATTCCGTTCAGCGCCGGCGCAGTCGAAGTCCGGCCAATCGACAGCCTGTCGCGCATGTACTGAGTGCGTGCATGCTCGACCGGGCGGCCATCGAAACGGTCTATCGCCACGAGGCGGGGAGAGTGCTCGCCACTCTCATCCGCCTCGTCGGCGATTTCGAGCTCGCCGAAGAAGGCGCGCAGGATGCGTTCGAGGCGGCGCTGACCCGCTGGCCGCAGACCGGCCTGCCGGAAAATCCGCGCGCCTGGCTGGTCAATACCGGCCGGCACAAGGCCATCGACCGTCTCAGGCGACGCATTTCGCTGCGCGGCAAACTGAAGGTGCTGGCCGCCGAAACCGCAGTCGCTCCGCAGCCGGATGCCGAGGACATCGAGGATGATCGGCTGCGGCTGATCTTCACCTGCTGCCACCCGGCGCTGGCGCTCGAAACCCGGGTGGCGCTGACCCTGCGCATCGTCTGCGGGCTCGCGACCTCGGCGGTGGCCAGCATCTTCCTCGTCAGCGAGGAAACCATGGCGCAGCGCCTGGTGCGCGCCAAATCGAAGATCCGCGAAGCCGCCATTCCCTATCAGGTGCCGGATCGCGAGCACCTCGCCGAGCGGCTCGCCGGGGTGCTGGCCGTGGTCTACCTGGTGTTCACCGAGGGCTATGCCCCGAGCGCCGGCACCGCGACCACCCGGCCCGAACTCTGCGCCGAGGCGATAAGGCTCTGCCGGCTGCTCGACCAGCTGCTGCCGGGCGAGCCTGAAATCGCCGGCCTCCTGGCGCTGATGCTGCTGCACGCCGCGCGGCTTGGCGGCCGCAGCGACGGCGCCGGCGAATTGCTGCTGCTCGAGGAGCAGGATCGCACCAGTTGGGATCGCACGGCGATCGCCGAAGGCAAGGCGCTGGTCGAACGCGCCCTGTCGCAGCCCGGCCGCATCGGCCCCTATGGCGTGCAGGCGGCGATTGCGGCGCTCCATGCCGAGGCCCCGAGCTTTGCCGAAACCGACTGGCCGCAGATCGCCGGGCTTTACCAGGTGCTGCTGCGGCTGCAGCCCTCTCCGGTGGTCGAGCTCAACGCCGCCGCGGCTTTATCGATGGTCGATGGCGCGGAGCGGGCGCTGCAGCTGGTCGAAGCCCTGGCCGCCGCCGGCACGCTCGACGGCTACTGGCCGCTGCACGCGGCGCGCGCCGACCTGCTCGACCGGTTGGGGCGCGGGGCGGAGGCGCAGGCGGCTTATGCCAGGGCGTTGCCGTTGGTGCGGCTCGAGGCGGAGCGGCGGCTGCTGGAGCGCAAGATGCGCGGGTGAGACACTCTTGCCGCAGTTTCGCACTGGCGGTGGTCTCGCGTCCCCTCGCCCCTTTGGGGAGAGGGCCAGGGTGAGGGGCAGCCAAGCACACCGGCAGGCCGGCTGCTTGCTGATCTCTGACGCCGGTGCGCTTGGCGCCCCTCACCCCGCGAATGAGGCCGTCGGCCTCATTCGCCGCCCTCTCCCCAAAGGGGCGAGGGGGCGGGGCGGCACCGTCAGCACAAGCCCCGCCCTACTTCGCAAACCGCCTTGCCCCAGCCACACACCCGATCACCGCCACCGTCACCAGCAGCATCGCCGGCGTCACCGTCTCGCCCACGAGGCTTGCCGCCAGCGCCAGCCCGAAGAACGGTTGCAGCAGCTGCAACTGGCCCACGGCCGCAATGCCGCCCTGGGCCAGGCCGCGATACCAGAACACGAACCCGATCAGCATGCTGAACAGCGAAATGTAGCCGAGGCTGAGCCAGGCCGGAACGCTGACCGCTGCGAACGACTGGGGCCAGTAAACCACCGTCAGCACTGCCATCAGCGGCAACGACAGGACGAGCGCCCACGAGATCACCTGCCAGCCGCCCAGGGTGCGCGACAGCTTCGCCCCCTCGGCGTAACCGAGCCCGCAGACGATGATCGCCGCCAGCATCAGCCCATCGCCGAGCGGCGAGGCCTCGCCGCCCTGCGCCAGCGCGAACCCGGCGACCAGCGCGCTGCCGGCGAGCGAGAAGACCCAGAAGGCGGGTTTCGGCCGCTCGCCGCCGCGGATCACCCCGAAGATCGCGGTCGAGAGCGGCAACAGCCCGATAAAGACGATGGAATGCGCCGAGGTGACATGCTGCAGCGCCAAAGCCGTCAGCAGCGGAAAGCCGACCACCACCCCGAAGGAAACGGTCACCAGCGACAGCAGGTCGCTCGCCTTTGGCCGCGGTTGCCGGAACACCAGCAGCAGGCCGAGCCCGAGCAGCCCGGCAATGCCGGCGCGGGCGACGGTGAGGAACACCGGATCGAAAGCCGCGACGGCGAGCCGGGTCGCCGGCAGCGAGCCCGAAAAGATGATCACCCCGATCAATCCGTTGATCCAACCGCTCGTCGACCGGTCCATGGCGCACTCCCGCGGAGCGCTTTCAGGAAAAGTTGCAGACTTTTCCGGTTCGAAAGCGCGACAAAACCAACAACCTTCCCCGCCGCCTTATCGGTTGCCGACGCCAGCCGCGCCAGCTACAGTCCAGTACAGTTCGAGCAAACTGTTATGGTCACGGATACAGCACAATCTACTCCACCAAGCCGGATCGAGCACCTCATGGCGACCATGCGCGCCCGCATTGCCGCGCGCAGCCTCGTCGCCGGCGCCCGGTTGCCCTCGGTACGGGCCCTGGCGAAATCCTCCGAGGTCTCGGTCTCGACGGTGGTCGAGGCCTATAGCCGGCTGGTGGCCGAGGGGGTGCTTGTCTCGCGCCCCGGTTCGGGCTTTTACGTCGCCCCGCAACTGGCGCCGATGCAGCTCTCGGCGGTGGGGCCGAAGCTCGATCGTGCCATCGACCCGCTCTGGGTCTCGCGCCAATCGCTCGAGGCCGACGATACGGTGCCAAAACCGGGCTGCGGCTGGCTGCCGGCCGCCTGGATGGCCGAACAGAGCCTCCGGAAAGCCCTGCGCACCGCCTCCCGCGCCAGCATCGACAGCCTCGCCAATTACGGCACGCCGCTCGGGCTTCCGCCGCTGCGCCAGCTGATCAGCCGCCGGTTGGGCGAGCGCGGCGTCGAGGCGGCGCCCGACCAGATCGTCCTCACCGAAAGCGGTACCCAGGCCATCGACCTGATCTGCCGCTTCCTGCTCGAGGCGGGCGATACCGTGCTGGTCGACGATCCCTGCTACTTCAACTTCCAGGCGCTGCTGCGCGCCCATCGGGTGCGCGTCGTCAGCGTGCCCTATACGCCCAACGGACCCGATATCGAGGCCTTCGCCGCGACGCTCGTGGCGGAGAAGCCGCAGCTCTACATCACCAATTCGGCCATCCATAACCCCACCGGGGCGACACTCTCGCCGACGACCGCGCATCGCGTGCTGAAGCTCGCCGACCAGCATGGGCTCACCATCATCGAGGACGATATCTTCGCTGATTTCGAGCACAGCCCGGCGCCGCGCCTCGCCGGGTTTGACGGGCTCGACCGGGTGATCCAGATCGGCAGCTTCTCCAAGACCCTCTCCGCCTCGGTGCGGTGCGGGTTCATCGCCGTGAAGCGCGACTGGCTCGAGCCGCTGATCGAGCTGAAGATCGCCACCATGTTCGGCGGCGCCCGGCTCAACGAGGAGCTGGTGCTGAGCGTCCTCAGTGACGGCCGCTTCCACCGCCATGCCGAGGCCCTGCGCACCCGGCTGGAGCGGGCCCGCCGCAGCGTCGGCGAGCGGCTCGGCGAACTCGGCATCACCCCCTGGCTCGAGCCGCGCGCCGGCATGTTCCTCTGGTGCCAACTGCCCGATGGCCGCGACAGCGCCGAACTCGCCCGCGCCGCGCTGGCCGAGGGCATGGTGCTGGCCCCCGGCAACGCCTTCAGCGCCGCCCAAACCGCCGGCAACTTCATGCGCTTCAACGTGGCGCAGATGGATGAGCGCAGTTTTGCGGTGTTGCGGCGGTTGCTGTAGTCGCTCTTAACATTCACCCAAGCTCGCAGTCGGCGCACCCTCTCCCGCTTGCGGGCAGGGGGGACCACGCGAAAGCGTGGTGGGAGGGGGGTGCCCCGCGCACTGATCGTAAGCGGACTGGGCAGAGGCCAGAGTTTGTGGCCCCCCCTCCCACCAGCCTTTCGGCTGGTCCCCCCTCCCCCGTAAACGGGAGAGGGCCGCCAACTGCTGGTCGCGGTGAGCCGCCCCTACTCCGCCGCCGACTGCACCGCCACGACCACCGGCCCCTCATCCTCCGGCTCGTCGAGCACCGGCGGTTCGGCTTCGGCTTCCTGTTTGGGCTCGACCAGCAGCAGGCCGAGGAAGACCAGCGCCAGCGCGCCCCAGGTCAACAGCGGCACGGCCTCGCCCAGCAGCAGCATGCTCCAGCCGATACCGGCAGCGGTGCCGGCATAGGCGGTCTGGCTGCCGAACACCGCGCCGGTGGTCTTGATCAGCCACATGAACAGCAGCATCGCCGCGTTCGAGGCCACCGCCATCAGCAGCACGATGATGCCGGTCTGGCCGCTCAGCTGTTCGAACGGCACGAAATCGTTGGTCACAAAGGCAATCGGGATCAGCGTTGCGACCGAAACGACCTGCACCAGGCCGAACAGGGCGATGGTGTCGATCCTGGCCGGCCGCCGCTCGGCGATGAACAGATCCTCGGCGGCATAGGTCACCGGAATGAGCAGAGCGAGGCCGACCCAGAGCCAGTTGGCGGCGATGTTCACCGGCATGCCGAACAACAGGATCACGATGATCCCGACGAGGCCAAGGCCGAGGCCGGCGAAGCGCTTGAGGCTCGCGACCTCGGTGCGCATGAGCGCGGCGAACAGAAAGACGATGAAGCCTTCGAGCACGATGACGATCGAGACGATGAAGGCCGGCAGCTGGCTCGCCATCCAGTAGACCAGCACCTGGTTCAGCACCGCGCTGAGCAGCGCGAACACCACGATGAAGCTGATATCGCCGCGCCCGAGGCTCGACAGTTTCGGCAGCGTGCCGCGTTTGAGGCTGATGCCGATGCAGAGCACGGCCCCCAGCGTATCGATCAGGATGGCGAGACCCACCGGATGCGCCTCGACTTCCGAGGCGAGCTTGGCCAGCGGCACCACCAGCCCCCAGAGCACGCCGCAGGCGATGAGGATCAGCGCACCGCGAAACGTCCGGATGCTCTGGCGGAGCTTGCGTTCCCGCTCGTAGACGCTCTGCGCCATGGTGGAGAACACCTTGGCGAGCGTGCCGAGCCCGTCGCCCCGCGCCGCGACCTCGTTGATCCCCAGTTTTTCCGGGTTGAACTTGCCCAGTTCCAGCGTCGACGCGGCGCGGGTGAGCTTGGTCACCTCGCGCAGGTATTCCTTCTCGTTGTCGCGCAGCCGCTTCTTTTCGACCGAGGTCGAAAGCCGCGCCCTGAGCAGCGCCACCTCGAAATCCTTGGGCAGAAAATCCTCGGCGCCGAGCTCGATCGCCTTGACCACGCTGCTCATCTCTTCATCGAGCGCCGAAATGACGATCACCGGCAGGTCGCGGGTGCGGGTTGAGGCCTTCAGCGCTTTCAGCACCTCGAAGCCATCCATCTCCGGCATCACGATATCGAGCAGCACCACGTCGAAGGCCGCGCCACCAAGCCGCTTCAGCGCTTCGGCGCCGCTGCCCACGGCATCGGCCGCATAGCCCAGCGCCTCGACGGCCTTGCTGAGCTTGGTCCGCACCATGGCGGAGTCGTCGACAATGAGGACCGTGCCGGCGCCGCTCATGGTGCGACCGCGGGGAACGCGGCGCGCAGCTCGCTCGCTGCTTCGGCGAAAGCGCGGCGCACCGCCTCGACTTCGGCCGCGCCGGGCAGGACACCGGCCACGCATTGCGCCTCGAGCTCAGCTGACAGTTGGGCCAGCTCGCCTGCCCCCATGTCCCGGGCGTTCGATTTGAGCGAATGCGCCGCCCGGCGTGCGCCCTGAAGATCACCCGAGCCCTGCGCTGCGGCCAATGCTTCGACGAGTTGCGGGGCTTCTTCGAGGAAAGAGTCGATCAACTCGACCAGATCAGCCGGATCGCCGCCGACGATTTCCTGCAGCTTGTCGAGTGCCTGCCTGTCGATCGTCACCACGCCCTCACTACAACATTTCGCCATCACATTACTGAACTGGCGTCCCGCACTTTTTGTGGATTGCACGCCGATGGCTTGTCAATGGAACCGGAGGTCTGATGTCCAGCAGATAGCGACCAGCGCACAACTTGCTGTGGCTTGGCTGATTTGTTGGGGCCGATGCACTTCCCAGAGCCGCCGTCAGTGACCACAGGCCATCCGCCAGACGAGCTCACGGCCTCACCCACGCACCGGATGTCATCCCAGCGAAAGCTGGGACCCATTCCTCAGCCCGCACCAGTGGAGAGTTGGGTCCCTGCTTTCGCAGGGATGACACCGAGTGGGCGGAGCAAACTGTGCCCACTAAGGCCCGCCGCCCTACCCCCGCGCCGCTGCAAAGGCGCGCCGCAGCGATGCCACCAGTTCCTCGATATGCAGGGGCTTGCTGACATAGTCGTCGAGCCCCGCCTCGAGGTAGCGCTCGCGGTCGCCGGACATGGCGTTGGCGGTGAGCGCGACGACATAGGGCTGGTGTGCCGCGCCGGGGATCGAGGCGCGGATCAGCCGCGTTGCGTCGATGCCATCCATGTCGGGCATCTCGATATCCATCAGCACCACGTCATGCGCACCGCGACCGTAGGCCTCGATGGCCGAATGGCCGTCCGAGGCCATATCGGCCCGATAGCCCAGCCGTTCCAGCACCTTGGAGGCCAGCTTGCGGTTGGTGGCGTTGTCGTCGACGAGCAGGATGCTGAGCGGATACTGGCGCGCTGTCTCGGCCACCGCCACGTCATGGCCCTGGCCCGCCCGGTCGACGCGCAGGGCGGCGCCCGCGAAGATCGCCATGAACGCATTGAGCAGTGGCGAGGCCTTGATCGGCCGGTTGAGCACCACGGCAAACCCAACCGCCTCCATCTCCCGCTTCTGCCGCTCCGACAGCGGCACCATGGCGCTGAGCAGCACCAGCGGCATGCCGCCTTGCGGCCCGAGGGCGCGGATCTGCCGGGCCAGGGTAATGCCGTCAGTGCCACCAAGGTCCATGTCGAGCACCACGACGTCGAACGTCTCACCGGCTGATAGCAGCGCCAGGGCCTCGGCCGCCGAAGCGCTGGCGCTCGGCGCCATGCCCCAGGATTGTGCCAGCTGCGTAATGATCCGCTGGTTGGTCAGGTTGTCGTCGACGATCAGCAGCCGCTTGCCGCTCAGTTCGCGCGCCGGCGGCAACTGCGGCCGGCTGGCTGACGCGGCCGGCGTGGTGAGGGTGAAGCTGAAGGTCGTGCCCTTGCCCTCGGCGCTCTCGACCGACACTTCGCCGCCCATCAGTTCGATCAGCCGCTTGCTGATGGCGAGGCCGAGGCCAGTGCCGCCATAGCGGCGGGTGGTCGAGGCATCCACCTGGCTGAACGACTTGAACAGCCGATCCATGCGATCGGCCGGAATGCCGATGCCGGTATCGCGGATGGCAAAGCGCAGCGCCAGCTGGTCGCTGCCGGCACTCTCCGCCTCGGGCAACGGCATCACCGACAGGACGATCTCGCCCCGCTCGGTGAACTTGACCGCATTGTTGAGGAAATTGAGCAGCACCTGGCGCAGCCGGTCATTGTCGGCGACCACCAGTTCGGGCGTCCCCGGCTCGATCACGTAGCCGAGGTCGAGCCGCTTTTCCGCCGCCCGGGGCGCGACGAGGTCGATGGCGCTCTCGAGGCAATCGCGCAACACGAACGGGCGCTGCTCGAGATCGAGCTTGCCCGCCTCGACCTTGGAGAAATCGAGGATGTCGTTGATGATGGTGAGCAGCGCCTCGGCGCTGTCATTGACGGTCTGGCCGAGATCGCGCTGCTCGGCATTGAGCTTGGTGGCAAGCAGCAGGTTCATCATGCCGATAATGCCGTTCATCGGCGTGCGGATTTCGTGGCTCATGGTGGCGAGGAACGTGCTCTTCGCCTCGTTGGCCGCCTCCGCCGCTTCCTTGGCCTGCTGCTGCGACAGCGAAAGCTGCAGCGTCTCGGTATAGAGCTGGGCATTGTGCAAAGCCGCGCCGGCATTGGCCGCCATGGTCGAGAGCAGCCGCACCGAATTGTCGTCGAACATCCCCTCGCGTGTCGTGCTCTGCACGCTGATGACGCCCATGGTGCCCTGCACGGTCTTGATCGGCACGCCGAGATAGGACGCGGCGTTCTTTCCCACGCGGGTGGCGCCGATCTGGGCGCTGCGCTCGTCGAGATCCTGGTTGATCAGCAGCGGCTCGCCGGTTTCGATGATCTTGCTGGTCAGCCCTTCGCCCAACTTCAGCGTCGGGAACTCATCGCCAAACTGATACGGGAAGTCGATCAGCCCGGTCTCGGGGTCGAGCAGCGCCACATAGACGATGTCGGCCTCGAAGATGTCGCGCATCTGGTTGCCGATCAGCTGGATGGTGCTGTCGAAATCGGCCTCGGCAATCAGCGCCTCGCTGACCTTGCTGATGGCGCCAAGCTCGGCGGCGCGCTGTTCGGCCTGCTTGAGCAGGCGCTGCGTCTCGTCGAACAGCCGGGCATTGGCGATGGCGACGCCCATGCTGGCCGAGAGCCCCTGCAGCAGCCGCACATGGGTCTCGTTGAAGGCATTCTGCTCATAGGCCTGGACGCTCACCACGCCCAGCACCTCGTCGCCGGCAATGATCGGCACGCCCAGATAGGCCTCGGTCCGGTCGTCCTCGGTGGGGATCAGCGCCCCCAGCGCCACCTGTTCCTCGCTCGAGCGGAGCAGCAGCGGCTGGCCGGAAAGGATCACCTTGGAGGTCAGCCCCTCGCCCATCGCGAAGGGCTCGGGCTCATGATAGACGCCATAAAAGGCGTAGGGCACGACGATCATCGCCGCGCTGTCCTTGAGCAGGATCTCCACCACCTCGACCGAGAAGATCTCCCGCACCTTGTCCCCGACGATGCGGGTCACCGTCTTGACGTTCAGCGCCTTGCCCATCGCCTCGCCGACGCTGTTGAAGATGGCGAGTTCCTTGCTGCGCTGGTCGATCTCCTGCGTGGCGTGGATGAAGCTCCGCGCCAGGGCGGCGACATCGTCTTCACCCTCCGCCAGTCGCCTCAGACCATCGAGGTCGAGCGGCTCGGCCGTCGCTGCCCGCAAGGCGCTGAGACGTGCGGCGGGTGACATGGGGCTGGTGCGCGGAGGCAAGTCGTCGGCGACGGTCATCCTGAACTCCACTGCCCCTGGAGCACGTCCGGCAGGCGCGCCACTCTGCTGCGCCCGTGAAAGTCCGTCAATTGCGGGTGAAGCCGACCGCCGGCGGTGCGGCTGATCCTCCCCCGCGGGGCGGGGGAGGATACCGACTGCCCACCTCAGCGCAGCCCCTAACTCCCCCACACCAGCTTGGCGTTGGTCAGCTCCCGCGCCCCGAGCGGCCCGAGCTCCCGGCCGAACCCCGAGCCCTTCACCCCGCCGAACGGCGCGCGCGGGTCGGAGCGGACGAAGTCGTTGATGAACACCGCGCCAGCCTCCAGCCGGTCGGCAACGCGTTGCGCCCGCACGGCATCACTGGTCCACACCGCGCCGCCGAGCCCATATTCGGTGGCATTGGCGAGGCTCACCGCCTCATCCTCGTTGTCGAACGGAAACAGCAGCGCCACCGGCCCGAAAAACTCTTCCTGCAGGATCGGTGCATGCGGATCGGCGCCGACGATCACCGTCGGCTCATAATAGTTGCCAGGCCCGTTCAGGCGCTTACCGCCGGCCACCACCCTGCCCCCGGCCGCCACCGCGTCTCGCACCTGCCGCTCGGTGGTATCGACCAGGTCGGCGCGCGCCATCGGCCCGAGCTTGGTGCCTGCGTCCATCGGGTCGCCGATCGCCAGCGCGCTTGCGGCTGCGGCGTAGCGCGAGACATAGGCGTCGAACACGCTGCGCTCGACGAGGAAGCGCTTCGCGGCGATGCAGCTTTGCGCATTGTTTGCGTAGCGCGACACCACGCCCAGCTGCACCGCCTTGTCGAGGTCGGCATCGGCAAAGACGATGAAGGCGTCCGAGCCGCCGAGTTCGAGCACCACTTTCTTTCCCACCGAGCCGGCAGCAGCCGCCACGGCGCGACCGGCGCCGGTCGAGCCGGTGAGGGTCACGGCGCGGATGCGGTCGTCGAGCACGATCTTCCGGGCCTCGTCGGCAATCGTCTCATTGGGGATGGCGAGGTTGGTGTAGAGCCCGGCCGGACCGCCGGCATCGCGCACCAGTTGCTCGATGGCGCGGGCCGCCCCCTGCACCGTCTCGCCGTGCTTCACCAGCACCACATTGCCGGCCAGCGCCGTCGGGATGAAGAAGCGCAGCACCTGCCAGAACGGCAGGTTCCACGGCATGATGCCGAAGATCGGGCCGAGCGGCTGGTAGCGCACCAGCGACGGCGTACCCGCGATCGGCTGGTCGGCGAGATAGGCCGGGCCCTCGGCAGCGAAATGCCGGGCCCCGGATGCCGCTTTCAGCACCTCGGCCTTCGCCTCGCCGATGGGCTTGCCCATCTCAGAAGTAATCAGCCTGGCGTAGTCGTCGGCCCGCTGCTCGAGCAGGTCGCCGAGCCGCAGCAGCAGCGCGCTGCGCGTCGCTAACGGCGTGCGGCTCCAGGCCTGCCAGCCCTCCCAGGCCGCGGCGAGCTTCTGCTCGATCTGCTGAGCCGTATCGGCGGGATACTCGGCAATCAGTTGGCCGGTGGCCGGGTTGATCGACTTGAGCGGCATATATTCCTCCTCATTTCGGCGCCCACCAATGCGGCGTCACAAATTCCAGAACATGGCGAGGCCGAGCAGCGCCGTGCCCGCCGCAGCGGTGGTGAGCCGCCGCGCCGGCGCCAAAGCCAGCGCCAGCATCCAGACGGCGCACAGCGCCATCCAGCCGAGCTCCATGCCTCCGATCAGTTGCAAGGCCACCATCGCGACGCCGGCACCGAGCCGCATGGGACCAGCCGGCAGAGCGGCTTCGGCAACCAGCGCGCTGCCGGCGATCGCCAGCAATATCGGGGCGCCGAGCGCCACCGGCGTCAGCGCCATGCCGAGGCCGATGGCGAGCAGCGTCGGCGGCGCGATGCAGACGAGGGTCAGCCTCGCGGCGGCGCGCCAGCCCTGGCGGGCGGCCGCGGCGATGTCGTGGATGGCGCAGGGCAGCATCATGGTCGCGGCCATCAGCCCCCACATCAGCGCCGCCCCCAGCAGCAGCGGCAGGCCGCTGCCGCCGCAGATCGCCTCGATCCCGCCGGCGCTGAGGGCCATGAGCCCGGCCCATCCCAACGCTGTCGCCGCCGCGACGGCAGCGAAGGCGGCCCATAGAGCGCGGGCGTCCGGGCCACTGTGAGTGGCCGACATCAGCAGTGGCAGGCGATGCTGCCATCGGCCAATACGCTCGCCGTATTGGTTTCGCGCGGCAGGTCGTTGGACGGGTTCAAATTGAAGAACCCCGAGGGCATCAGCGCAAAGCCCGCCGACATGGTGGGCTGCACTGGGAAATCCTCCGGCCGCACCACGTGATGCAGCCCGAAGCAGTGCCAGACCACGATATCGGTATTCTCCACCGGCCGGTTCTGCTTGACGATTTCGGCCAGCCCGTCCGAGCCGTCGGAATTGCAGACATACTCGCCCGCCGGGTAGCGCTCGTCGGGGTGGAAGGGTGTCACCCACACATGGTTGCGCACGAAGTTGGAGCGCGTGCCCGATGGCCCGTTCTCGGCAAGGAACGGCGTGACGCAGTCCTTGGCGTGCAGCCGATAGCCGACGGGCTTGCCCACGGCGTTGAGCTTATTGGGGTTGATCACCTTCCAGGTGCGGTGCGTCTCCTGGCTGGCACGGCGGCCGGCTTCGAGCTCGGTCCTGAGCACCGTCTCGGTGGCGAAGAAGCCGTTGCCATGCGGATTATCAGGCCCCACCGGCTCGGCAAAACTGTTGACCTCGACGAGGCTGTTGCCGCCGCCATCGAGCGCCATATCGAGCCGCGCGCAGAAGATGTGCTGATGGATCGGCGCGGTCAGCCCCGGCGCGATCTCGCTCACATATTTGCTTGGGCGGCCCGGCTCGCACGCCATGGTGTTGACGATGCCGGTGGCCTTCACCTCGAAGCTGATCTCACCGGCCTGGTCGAGATACCAGTATTGCGCATACTCGTAATTGCCGACGGTGTTGACGCAGGAGATCACCAGCCGCCGGCCACGGCGCAGTTCGGTGCGATCGGCGCGGAAATCCCAGTGCTTCCAGAGGATTCCGGTATCTTCCTCATGGATGCAGATGCCCTTCTCGATGGTGATCAACCCGCCATCGAGCCCGCAATAGTGGCTGTCGAGATAGTGAATGGCGCCAAGGCAATCGCAGCCAAGCTTCAACGAGTGGTTGAACTTGCCGAAGCCATATTCGCCGATATCGAAGATGTTCTTGCGATAGTGCCCGCGCTCCGGCGAGCCATAGGGCACCACCAGTTCGCCGAGCGCCGCGCGGCGCACCACCGGGCGGCCGACATAGCGGATATCGTGGAGGATGATGCCGTCGCGCGGCGAAAAGCCGATGCCGAGCGTCCACTTGTCCCAGGCAATGGCGTGGCCATCGAGGGTGAAGCTGGTGCCCTCGGGCTGGATAACGTTCAGCGGCTTCAGCGGCGCCCGCGCCGGCGGCATGAACTCGGGGTCATAGGGGATATCGGTCATCGGGATCGGCGGGCCGCCATGATCGTCGATGCGCAGCACCTCGCCGGTCTTGACGTCGACGGCGACGTTCAGCCCGTCGATCGGGTGGGCATAAAAGTTCTCGTTGGCGTAAAGCCGCAGCCAGCAATGGGCATAGGAGACCATGTGGCCCTCCTCGCCGGCGTCGCCGAAATTGCCGCCCGACCAGCTGTCGACGCAGACCCCGGTCATGTCGGTGATGCCGCGCTTGCGGCAGGCCTCGATGAAACGCGGATCGGCTTTCACCACCCGCTCGACATCGAGCAGCTGCTCGACCTGGAAGGCCGATTTGGCGGTGGGGAAATGCCGGCGCGACACGATCGTATTGGTCTCGAGCGAGACGATCACCATCCACACGCCGGGGCGATCCTTATGCGAGATGTTGAGCCGCGCCTCGCGCTTCAGCTGCGTGCCGGCAAGGTGGGCGCGCCACTCGTCCGGCGTCGGCTCGCGCAGGTCGAGATTGCCGTAGAGCGCCCCGGGCCCGAGCTCGACATCGGCCTTGATCACCGCCACGGCGGCATTGATCTCGGCGGGGCTCAGCGGCGCCAGCGCCTGCAGGTAACGCGGCGGCGGCAGCGCCGCGACGCCGTGCGACGGCGCAGCGTGATTGGCGTGATGGTGGCCTTCGTGAACTTGGGTCATGGCAATCGCCTCGGCTTCGAAACGAAGTGATCGGGGCTCATTTGCCGTAGCCGGCGCTGAGCCCGCGGATGAACTGGCGGGAAAAGACGGTGAAGAGCACGACCAGCGGCAGCGCCCCCAAAGTCAGCGCCGCGAGCAGCGCCGGATAGTCGTTGAGGAACTGGCCGACGAACTGCTGTACCCCCAGCGTCACCGTCTGGTTGGCCTTGCCGGGCGCGAGGATCAGCGGGAACCACAGGTCGTTCCAGATCGGCAGCATGGTGACGGTGGCGACCGCCGCGAGCCCCGGCCGCACCAGCGGCAGGATGATCGAAAAGGTGCGGAACTCGCTGGCCCCATCGACCCGCGCCGCTTCCTTGAGCTCGCCCGGCACGGTGCGGAAATAGGTCATCATCAGCGTGACGCCGAGCGGGATGCTCATCGCCGTGTAGACGAGGATCAGCGCCCACAGCGTATCCATCAGCCTCAGCCCGATCATGATCTGGATCAGCGGGATGGTGCCGAGCCGGATCGGCAGCATGACACCGACGATGAACAGCCCGGCGAGCAGCGGCACGAAGCGCACCCGGTACTCGACCAGCGCGAACGCCGCCAGCGTCGAGAGCCCGACGGTGAGCATCACCGAGACCAGCGTGACGATGAGGCTGTTGCGGTAGTTGAGGAGGAAGTTGCCGCGGGTCAGCACCCGCTCGTAGCCGGCCAGGCTGAAGGTCTCGGCAGTGGGCAGCGCGAACGGCCCGCCGAAGATCGCCGGCGTGGTCTTCAGCGAATTGAGGATGACGATGAGGATCGGCCCGAGCGCCAGCGCGACGAAGGCCAGCAGCACGGCGTGCACCGCGATGCGCTCGACATTCCAGCGCCGGCGTTCCCTGGTGAGGCGGCTTTCGTGGGCGAGTTCGGTGGTCACGGTTGTCATCGCCGCCTCCTAAGCCGAATGGGCTTTGAGCCGGCGTTGCACCAGCCAGAAATAGGCGGCGGTGACGCAGAGCATCAGGGTGAAGATCACGGTGGCGACGGTGGCGCCGAGGTCGAGGTCGGCCACCTGGCCGCTCGAGCCGAAGAAGGTGCGGTAAAAGAACGTGCCGAGGATATCGGTCGAATAGTTCGGGCCGGGCGCCGAGCCGTTGAGCGCGAACACCAGGTCGAACCCGTTAAAGGTCCAGATGAAGGTGAGGATCACGATCAGCCCGAACTGCGGCAGGATCAGCGGGAACTTGATGCCCCAGAAGATCCGCCACGGGCTGGCGCCATCGATCCGCGCCGCCTCGATCACGTCATTGGGCACCGCGATCAGCGCCGAATAGAGGAACACCGTCGGGATGCCGACATATTGCCAGACCCCCATCAGCGAGATGGTGGGCAGCGCCGTCAGCTGGTTGCCGAGCAGCGGGAAGCCGACGAGGCCCCAGAGCGGGTTGATGATCAGCCGCCAGATGAAGCCGACGATCACCACTGACAGCGTCGCCGGGATGAACAGCAGCGTGCGGTAAATGCCCTCGCTACGGCTGAGCGTGCCGCCGGTGAGCAAAGCCGCGAGCAGCAGCCCGATCGGAATCTCTACGGCAACATGAATGGCGAAGTACTTGAAATTGTTGAACAGCGCATTCCAGAACCGGGCGCTGACCACCGGCTGGGTGAACAGATAAAGGTAGTTGCCCAGGCCAATGAAGCCGGTCCCCGACTTGCCGGTATCGAACAGGCTCATGAAGATCGAGATGAGCAGCGGCAGCACCGCAAAGCCCAGGTAGATGGCGAGGGCCGGCAGCACGAAGATCAACAGGCTGCGGCGAGCCGTTGCAGGACGTATCACGCGAGCGTTCCTCTGGAGTCAGGGCAAACAACAGTCATTGGTCAGTTCCGTTCACCGGCCGCGGAGTGAGGGCCTTCTCCCCTTGTGGGAGAAGGCCCGCAAGCAGCAGACGGCCAAAGGCCGTCTCTGCGGGGCGGATGAGGGGTTCTCTCCGCGCACTCCAATCGCTCGTCGCTCACGCTCCGAGCGCGCTACACTTCGTTGCGCGGACCCCTCATCCGGTGCTGCGCGCCACCTCGCGGCGAGGGCTTCGCCCTCGTCCGCTGACCACAAGGGGAGAAGGCAAGAGGCGCACATCGCGAATTTCCCACCTAAGAAAACGCGCGTGCCGACCGGGAGGGTGCGGCACGCGCTGCCGAGATCGGGCGCTATTGCGCCGACTGCGGCGAGTACCATGAAGCAAGCCCGGCCTGCAGTTCGGCGGCGACGGCCTCGGGGGTCATGTCCGAGGTCATCATCACCTGCAACAGGCGCCAGATTTCGTCGTCGAGCGGCGGGGTGCCGGCGCTCAGCCGATCGAGCGCCAGGCGCGGCGTCAGCAGCGCGCCGGTCTTCAGATCGGCAAAGGCCTGGGCCAGCGCATTGTCATACTTCACCGGCTGGTTGCTCATGGCGAAGAAGCCCGGCGCGGTGTTGACGTAGATCTGCTGGAACTCGGGACCGGCAACCCAGCTCAGGAAGGTTTTGGCCGCCTCCTGGTTCTGGCTCGCGGCATTGATGCCGATCGCCATGTCAGGCATTTCCTGGAGGTAGCGCTGGCCACCGGCTTCCACTGCCGGCGGACCGAACACCCCGACATTCAGCCCGGTCGAGGTGACCTGGTTGATGTTCCACGAGCCATCGGGAAGGATCGCGGCCTTGCCCAGCGTGAAGAGCTGCGTCATGTCGGAATAGGACAGCGCCTCCTGCCCGTTCGGCAGGAACGGCTTCCACGCCTGGAAGGCGGCGATGGCGGCAACGAAATCGGCGTCCGTCAGCTTCTTCGTGCCATCGATCAGGCCGAGACGCCCTTCCTCGCCTTTCCAGTAGGCCGGCCCGATGCTGTAGAGCCCGTTATAGGCGAGCTGCCAGGATTCGGCCGAGCCGACGGCGAGCGGCGTGTATTTGCCACTGTCCTTGATCGCCTGCAGCACTGCGGTGAACTCGGCTGCGGTGGTCGGCACCGCCAGGCCCAGCTCCTTGAAGATATCGACATTGTAGTAGAAGCCGGCGAGCACCGCGGCGACCGGCACGCAATAGGTGGCGCCGTCGACGGTCCAGGCCGCCTTGGCGGTAGCGTCGAAATTCTCGAGCCCGGCAAGGCCATCGAGCTTGGTAAAATAGCCGCGGCCGATCCACTCGTTGTTTACGTCGAACGGCCGGCAAGTGATCAGGTCGGGACCGGCCCCACCCTCGATCTGCGACTGCATCGCGGCGTTGTATTCGTTGGTATTGACCGGCGCGAACTCGACATTGATGTCGGGATGCGCCGCCTCAAAGGCCGGCAGCACCTTGTCCTGCCACACCGCCAGATCCTCGGTGCGCCAGCTGCCCAGCGTCAGCGTCACGCTCTGCGCCACCGCGGCGCCGCTCATGGCGATGAGCGACACGCCCAGCATGGCTCCGGCCGTCGCGGCCCACTGTTTCGACTGCATTATTGTTCTCCCTTCCCCTGACGCACGGCCGCCGTATCCGGCGCCGCATGGATCAAATCCGAGCGACTTGCCTCTCTGTCACAGGATCGATACCTCACAATACCAGATGGTACAAGTGGTCATTTTTCTGCGCATGAGGTATGGTCATAACGCCTGATTGGTACTATGAGGTATCTAACAAATCGGGAGGGAGCAGGGCATGATCGGGGTTGGGTTGCTGGGGTCGGGTTTCATTGCCGAGTCATATGCGGATGCGCTGCTGGACGTGCGGAACGCCGAGCTCGTCGCCTGCTATTCGCGCAATCCGGCGCGCTCCGACGCCTTCGCCAAGAAGTGGAAGGTCACCGCGCACGCCACCATGGATGCGCTCTGCGCCGACCCTGCCGTCGAGATCGTCATCATCGCCCTGCCCAACGAGATCCACCTCGCCGCAGTGGAGATCGCCGCCCGGCACAAGAAGGCCATCATCTGCACCAAGCCGCTGGCCCGCACCGAGGCCGAGGCGCAGCAGATCCTCGATATCGCCAATGCCGCCGGGGTCTGGCATGGCTATGCCGAAAGCTCGGTATTTTCGCCCAATGTCGCCAAGGCCTACGAGATGGTCAAAGCCGGCGGCATCGGCGAGCTCCTCACCATGCGCGCCCGCGAAGGCCATTCCGGCCCGCACGCCCCGCATTTCTGGGATGCCGAAACCGCCGGTGGCGGCGCCCTGCTCGATATGGGCTGCCATACCGTCGAATCGGCGCGGCATTTCTTCGGCAAGGACAACAAGGTCACCGAGGTGATGGCCTGGGGTTCGACCATGGCCCACCAGGATAAGACCACCGGCGAAGACGCGGCGATCGCGCTGTTGAAATTCGAGGGCGGCCAGCTCGCCACCATCGAATCCTCATGGATCGAGCGTGGCGGCATGCAGCTCAGGCACGAGCTGGTCGGCTCGGCCGGCCGCATCGTCACCGACAGCTCGGTCGGCCCGGTCTGGGGTTTCATCGAAAACCCGGTGGGCTACACCGTCGAGAAGGCCGATGCCGAGACCGGCTGGGTATATCCTGTGCCCGAAGAGACTCGGGCCTATGGTTTCTCGCAGCAGATGCGGCATTTCATTGATCATTTCGCCGCCGGCACTACCCCGTCCGAAACCTTCGAGGATGGCGTGGTGGTCAACCGGATCATCGATGCGTGCTACCGCTCGATGAAATCGCGGCAATGGGAAAAGGTGGCTTGAGCCAATGAGCGACAGCGCGGAACAGTTGGTGCTCGATCAGGATTCGCCCGATCCGCTATGGCGGCAGGCAGCGGACCTGATCATGCACCAGATTTCGACCGGCAAGATCGCCAATGGCGGTCGACTGCCGGCGGAGCGCGACCTCCTCGCCCAACTGTCGATCAGCCGGGTAACACTGCGCCGCGCCCTGCAGAGCCTCGTCGAGGAGGGCGTGCTGAAGCCCTCGCATGGGCGTGGCTGGTATGTCTCGGCGGAGGTGCCCAAGGAATTTCCCAATACGCTGGAATCGTTCAGCGAAACCGCCGCCCGGCTGGGGCTCGTCCCCTCGTCCGACGTGCTGCGCGCCAGCGAGGCGCCGGCGACGCTCGATGAAGCCGAGGAACTGGCCATCGCCCCCGGTGCGCCGCTGTTCCATCTCGAGCGCATCCGGCGGCTCGATGGCGTGCCGGTGGCGGTCGATACCTCGTTCTTTGCCGCCACGCTGAAGCCCGATCTCACCGGCGTCGATTTCCGCACCGCTTCGCTGTTCGAACTGCTGCTCGGCAATGGCGTCGACCTGGCGCATGGCGAAACCACCATCGAAGCCCATGCCGCCGATATCACGCTCGCGCAGCACCTGGGCGTCGAACCCAAGACCCCGATCCTGGTGATGCGCCAGCTCATCGTCGACAGCGCCGGCCGGCCGCTGCTGTCGTCCACCGTGCGCTATGTCGGCGATCGCTATCGGCTGCGCACCTCATTCTCACGCACGCGAAAGCCCGGCACGCGCTGAACGCAGCATACTGACAGCCCCGCGACGCCGAAGCTTTTCGCGCTGTCGCCAAGGAGACGGACGAAATTGGTTAAAGGCTATATCTCCCTGGCCGAGGCCCGCGCCTCGCAGGCAGCTTTGCTGGAAAGTGCCCTGCCCGCCATTGCCGGCGAAGTGCGCGCCGCCCAGGCGGCCGCAACGCTCGAGGGCCCGGGCCCGATCTTTCTCGGCATTGGCGCGAGCTATGCCGCCTCGGCCGCCGCAGTCTGGGTGCTGCGCTCGCGTGGCATCCACGCCTGGCGACTCAATGCCGGCGAGCATCCCCTGCCCTTTCCGCAGTCGGCGCATCCGATCATCGGCGTCTCGCAGTCGGGCCGCAGCTCCGAAACCCTCGCGGTGCTCCGCACCATCGAGCCGCAGCTGCGGCTCGCGGTGGTCAATGTCGCGCCCTCGCCGATCTCGGAGATCGCCGCGACCACCATTTCGCTGGGCAAGCTCCCCGACAGCTATGCCTCGACCACCGGCTATACCGCCACCATCGCCGCCCTCGGCATGATCGCCGAAGCCTGGGATGGCGGCACCATCGACCCCACCTGGTCCGACTTGCCGGCAAAATTCCGGGCGCTGGAGCGCGAGATCGCCACCCGCGCCATCGCCCTCGCCACCCCCCTGCGCGACGCAGTGGCGGTCGATTATGCCGGCGCCGCACCCTCGGCCGGCACCGCCGAGGTCGGCGCCCTCCTGCTGCGCGAAGTGGCGCGCCTCCCGGCCACCGGCCTGTCGTCGCGGCAATACCTCCATGGCGCGATGGAATCGGCCGGCCGCACCGCCCACATCCTGATGGGCGACGAGCGCGAGACGGCCCTGGCGCATACTCTTGCCCATGCCGGGCACCATACGCTGCTGATCACTACGCTCGAGGTGGCCGAAGGGCCGAACCTCGCCGTGCTCCGGCTGCCTCAGGTGTCGCCGGCGCAGCGCGCCATCCTCGAAGCCCTGGTCATGCAGAGCCTCGCGGTCGAGACGGCGCTGCTGCGCGGCGTCGACCCCGATGCCTTCGTCTTCTTTCACACCGACACCAAGGTCGCCTGAGATGACCGCTCTGATCGCCGCGCTCGATATCGGCGGCACCAAGACCCAGCTGATCCTCGAAGACATCTCAGGCAAGCGCGTCCTCGACGTCACCGAGCCAAGCCTCGAATGGGATGCCGAGCCCGAGGAAAAGGCCGCCGTCTGGATCGCCGAGCGGGTCAGGCGCCACACGCCCGAGGGAGCCGAGATCGTCGCCCTCGCCTTCGGCGCCCAGGGCATCAACCGCACCGAAACCGGCCGCACGCTGGAGCGCGAGCTTCAAGCCCTCGGCTACCGCACCACCGCCGTCAACGACGCCTCGCTGATCGTCGCCGCCGCCGGCTTCACCAGGGGCATCGGCGTCATCGCCGGCACCGGCGCCATTGCGGTCGGGGCCAACGCCGCGGGCGAGTTTATCGCCTCGGGCGGCTGGGGCTGGATCATCGGCGATGAAGGCAGCGCCGCCGGCCTCGTCCGCGAAGCCACCCGCACCGCGCTCCGTGCCAACGATGAAGGCAAGACTGACGATGGCCTCCTCGGCCACCTGATCGCCGCCTTCGGCGTCGCCGATGCCGAGCGGCTGACCCGCCGCGTCAACGACGACCCGACGGTCGACAACTGGGCCCCCCACGCCCCCGCCATCTTCACCGCCGCCGATGCCGGCTCGGCGCTGGCCCAGTCCGTCATTACCGAAGGCGCCCACGCCCTCGCCGCCCTCGTCGACCAGCTCCTAGCCCGCGGCGCCGAGGGCAACGATGTCGTCGTCGCCGGCAGCGTCATCGTCAATCAGCCGCGGCTCTACACGGCATTCGAGCAGGCGGTGACGGGGCCACATAAGCAGCTGAAGGTGCATGTGTTGCGCGACGCGCCGGTGGAGGGTGCGGTGCAGCTGGCGAGGCGGGCGGTGGGCAAGTAGCGAGCGAACGGTGCCCCTATCGTCCCCTCTCCCCTCTGGGGAGAGGGCCAGGGTGAGGGGTAGCCAAGCACACCGGCCTATCCGCCACCGCTCAACACCTGTCCCAGCGCTTGGCGCCCCTCACCCCGCGGATGAAGCCGTCGGCCTCATCCGCCGCCCTCTCCCCAAAGGGGCGAGGGGGCGATAGGGGCACGGCCGGTGCAAAACTGGCAGGGTCCGCCATCCCCCAAATCTCAGGCCACCGCAAGCGTCGGGATGCCGCTCACGTCTACGTCTCGCTCGGCCTGCCAGGTGTCATAGGCGCCCTGCATGCGGACCCACAGGGTCGCACCGTTGCCGAACAGCTTGCCGAGGCGAACGGCCATCGCCGGCGACACCGGCTTCTTCTCGTCCAGAATGTCGTAGAGCTGCTGGCGAGAGATCCCGAGCAGCCGGGCGATCTCCGCCTTCGGCTTGCCAACGGCCGGCAGCACGTCCTCGCGCAGCAACTCGCCGGGGTGGGTGGGCTGGCGATCGGGATTACGCAGAGCCGCGTAAGTCATCATCATCGGCGCGGGGTCAAACCGCGCCCTCCATCAATCCATCAGTGATACTGCTCGAACTCGACATCCACCGCATCGGCTCCGTCGAATGCGAACGTCACGCACCACGGGCCATTGATGTGGACCGTATATCGCGTGGGATCAAAGCCCTTCAGGGCATGAAAGTCGAAACCTGGGAGGTTCATGTCTTCGGGTTTGGCCGCCGCGTCCAAGGCATCGAGACGACGCAGGATGCGTTTGTGCATCTTGGCGTCGATCTTCGCTGAGGTGCCTTTGGCCCACAGCTCGGCGAGACCTTTGCCTTTGAAGCTCTTGATCACGGATGTATGTAAGCCATCAGCCGACGTACTGTCAACTATCCGCTTACATTTCTCCAAGAGCTACGGTCAATCGGCTGCCCCGATAGCACCCCCTACCGCACGCGGCCGATATGCACCTTGTCGGTCGACAGCGCCCCTTCATAGACCGCGAGCCCGATCATGCCGCCGGCATAGGTGGCGTCGCTGACCTCCAGCACCGTCCCCCCGGCATCCACCGTGATCTTCGCCCCATCGAGCGTCACCCGCAGCGGGATCGCCGTTTCGAACACCACCGGCAGCGCCGTTTCGGCCAGTACGTGCTCGACCTCGTCGCGGCGGCAGACCACCTGCAGCTTGCCGGTACGCGTCAGCCGCGCGGCGTAGTACTGCCGCAGCCCCTGCGCCCGAAACACCAGGGCGCCGTAGTTCCCGAGGTGCAGGTTCAGCTCCGCTTCGATCGTGATATCGCGCCAATCGCGCGTGCCGGTGAGGATGATGCCCTCGCCGCGGTTGGCGGAAAGCCGGAACGACTCGCGGAAGTTCTTCGAGAACACGCTGGCGCCATTGATCCAGGCGCTGCGCCACATATTGCCCTCGTTATGCGGGCGGCGCAGCGTCAGCTCGGGCTCGCCGCTCCAGCGCAGCCAGTCGACCAGCACCCGCCCCACTGTCGCGGTGTCGCGCACCGACATCACGAGGCCGATTTCGGCGATCGGGTTGCCGTCGAACTGCGGCACCTGCCAGCTGAGCCTCGCCGATTGACCGGCTTCCACCGTGACGCTTTGCGGCGAGATGACGCTCACCAGCGCATCGTCCTGCCCGTAATGGCGCACGGCCAGCGCCACCTCCACCGTGCCGCTGAGCCCGGCATCGCCGGCAATGCTGGCTTCGATGGTCTGCCCGGGCCACACCCGCGGGCTCGCCAGCACTTCGTACCAGCTGTGCCCGATCATCGCGGGCGGAATGAACACGGGCGTCCCCACATAGGCCGAGCGGCCCGGCGCCACCGAGATCAGTTCCACCGCCAGCGCCTCGCCGGTGCCGGAAACGGCGATGTCGCTGCGATTACCCTCGGTG
Source organism: Devosia sp. LjRoot16 (assembly GCF_964252795.1). Taxonomy (NCBI): domain Bacteria; kingdom Pseudomonadati; phylum Pseudomonadota; class Alphaproteobacteria; order Hyphomicrobiales; family Devosiaceae; genus Devosia; species Devosia sp. LjRoot16. Next base: position 308,894 of record NZ_CAXUPH020000007.1, on the reverse strand, counting down.
CCGCCCGCCATGAACCCCTGCACCGCGCCCGACAGCGCGAAGTGGAACTGCGCCCCGCCCTTGGGCGCCGGCCGCGCCGGCTCTTTCGCCAGCTGCCGCGCCAGGCCATCGAGCCAATAGGCGATGCTGGGCGCATCGGTGAGGCCGCGCCCGCCATCGGCGGTGGAGAGATAGAGCCGGTCGGCCACCGGACCGCGCCAATCCTGCTCCCCGTCGAACCCGACAAGTCCGAGCATGATGCCCTGCAGGCACCCGAGGTTCCCGGCATTGCAGTCGGTATCCCAGCCCGAGGTGTTGACGATCATCTGGCCGCGGCTGAAATCGTCCGGCGCGTGCAGCAGCGCCATGATCATCAGCGCGTGGTTGGGCACCACGTGACACACCCCGGCATATTTGTCGTAGCCGTACGTGTCCTCGATCTGCCGGCGCGTCGCCTGCCAGTCATCGCCATTGGCCCGCACCCAGCCGCGGATATCGGCAACCAGCCTGGCGATCAGGCTGTCCGCGGGAATGAAGCTCAACCCGGTTTCGAGCAGGTGCTCGACATCGCGGCTCAAAAAGGCCTCGGCCTCCATCGCCGCCCACAGCACCGCCGCATGGACGCTTTCGCCATCATGGCTGACGCTGCCGGCGGCGCGGGCGAGCTTTGCCGCCTGCGCCGGGTTGCCCGGCGATACCAGTGCCCAGCCATCGATGAAGATCTGCGCCCCGATCTGTTCGGCGACGATCTTGCCATTGGTTTCGATGGCGCCCGAGCGCGGCGCCGGAATGCCCTTAGCAAGGTTCAGCCAGGCGGTGTGCTCGGTCGAATTGCCCGCCCCGCCCCACCAGAACACCGCGCGGTTCTCGACCACGTAGTTGAGCCAGGTCCGCCCAATGTCCTCGGCGCTGAGGTTCGGTGAAGCGCCGTAATCCTCGAGCGCCCGGACGAAGCTGAAAGTGCCCGAGACGTCATCGTCGGTCACCACCAGTTCAGCCCCCAGCCGCTCGTTCACGTAATAGGTGATCGGGCCGAGCTCCTTGAGGATGCGCTGGTAGGTCCAGTTCTCGAACGGCCGTCCGAGATAGACGCCGATGAGCTTCCCGAGCACGCCGGCATAGATCCGCTCGAGGGTATCGGTGGGGAGGGTCATGGGGGTCTCAATACTCTGAAGGGTCGAACGGGCGGGTGCAGACGGGTGTGAAGCTCGTAAGCCATCCGGCTTGACGGAAACAGCTCATCTGCTTACTGATACGTATCAGTAGCCGAGTTTCAAGATGAAATCGACCAGAAAACCGACGCAGAAGGATGTCGCGACCCACGCCGGGGTGTCGCAGGCGGCGGTATCGTCGGTGCTGTCGGGTGATGCCGCCGGCATTAGGCCAGAGGTGCAGGAACGCATTCGCGACAGCGCCAAGGCGCTGAACTACGTGCCCAACCGCATGGCGCAGGCGCTGAAGACCAACCGCTCGATGATGATCGCCTGCATCGTCCCCGATCTCTCCAACCCGTTCTATCCGCCGCTGATCCGCGCCGTGCAGAAAGTGGTCGAACCGCAAGGCTACGACGTCATCGCGCTCAGCACCGATGGCTCCGGCGCCGCGGAAGCGCGGATGATCGAACTCTGCATCGACCGGCGCGTTGCCGGCATTGTCGGAGTGTTCTTCGTCGCCACCATCCGCGAGCTCGCTGGAGCGCTCGCCGCCGACATTCCCGTCGTGCGCTATGAATCCGCCCCCAAGCGCGGCGGCGCCCTGCCGGTCGACGACTACTATGTCGACAACCACCAGGTGGCGTCCGCCCTGACGGCGCAACTGCTCGGGCTCGGCCATCGCGACATCGTCTTCATGGCGTCGCCCGGCGGCCCGGAGCGCGCCCGTATCGGCGGTTACAGCGCGGCGCTCGTCGCCGCGGGGCTCACCCCGCGCGTCGTCACCGCCCCGAGCTATTCGATCGATGGCGGCGCGGCCATCGCGGCAGAGCTGCTCGCCGAGGGCAGCGGCCGCCCCACCGCCATCATGTGCGCCGACGACCTGCTGGCCTGCGGCACCATCCGCGCCTGCCAGACCAGCGGTCTGTCGCTACCTCAGGACATGTCGGTCACCGGGTTCAATAACCTGGCGATGACCGACGTTCTCAATCCGTCGCTGACGACGGTATCGCTCGGGCAGGAGTTGTTCGGCCAGTTGGCTGGCGAACGCCTGCTGGCCCGGGTTCGTGGCGATGTGGAGGGGCCGGGGGAGGCCGTCGCATTGCCCTATGCAATCGTAGATCGCGCTTCGACTGCTCGTCCCAGAGGCGATACCTCGTCCTCACGGGTGCAGCAGGCGAGCCTCCCCGACACCGGCATATCAGGGAACGCTTCATGACAAAATTCTCACGCCTCTTTTCGGGTGTGGCCGTCGCGGCCATGACCCTTCTGACGCCCGGCCTCGCTGCGGCGCAATCGGCTTCGTGGTGGTACGAAGCGCTGACCCCCGAGCAGCAGCGCCTGCTCGACGACACCCTGGTCGCGGGCTTCAATGCCAGCCACCCCGGTTCGACCCTCGCCCTCGAGTATCGCGGCAACGCCATCGAGAACCAGCAACGCCTGGCGCTGATGTCCGGTGGTGGCCCCGACATCATCAATTCCAACGGCCCGGCGACGGCGCTGCCGATGGCCAAGGCCGGCCAGCTGCTGAAGCTCGATGACTATGCCGCCAAATACGGCTGGAACGAGCGGCTGATCCCGATGTTCCTCGAACTCGGCAAGGTCGATGGCGTGCTCTACTCCATCCCCAAGAACTACGAGGCGATGGGCCTGTTCTACAACGCCGATTTGTTCGCAGAGAAGGGTTGGACGGCACCTAAAACCGTCGCCGAGATGGAAGCTCTCGCCGATACCATGCTGGCCGAGGGGATGACGCCGTTCGTCGCCGGCAATGCCGGCTTCCGCCCCGCCAACGAGCAGTTCTTCACCGTGGCGCTCAACCAGCTGGTCGGCCCCACCGCCATCCATGAAGCACTCTCGGGTAAGCGGGCGTGGACCGACCCGGTCTTCGTCGACGCCATGCAAAAGTTCAAGGCCTGGTACGACAAGGGCTATTACGGCAAGGACTACTTCTCCACCTCGACCATCGATGCCTTTGCCGGCATGGTTACCGGCAAGACCGGCATGGCGCCGCAGGGCACCTGGGCCTTCTCCTGGGTGAAGGATTACTTCGATCCGGCCGGCGCCAAGGCCGCCTTCACCTCGATCCCGGTGGCCGAGGGCGTTCCCTACCCGCTGTTCCCGATCGGCATCGGTTCGACCCTGTCGATTAACGCCCATTCGCCGAGCCCCGATACCGCAGCTCAGGTCATCGACTATGTGTTCAGCGGCGATTTCTACGGCGCGATCGTCCCGCAATGGCAGGGCGAATGGAACGTGCCGCTCGCCGACTTGAGCAAGGTGACGCTCAAGGGTGAGGTGACCCCGCTCTACCAGGAGGCGACGACGATGATCGCCGATGCCCTCGCCAGCGGCAATTACGGCTACACCACCTGGACGTTCTGGCCGCCCAAATCCGAGCAGTACATCATCTCGGGCGTCGAAGAACTCTGGCTCGGCACGGCCACACCGGAGAAGTTCCTCGCGGGCTTGCAGGAGCTGTTCGCCGCCGAGCTCGCCGAAGACAGCGTCCCGCCGCTGCCGTGAGGTGATAGGGCCCGAGCACCGGCCTCTCCGCTAATCCTCCCCCGCGTGGCGGGGGAGGGGCTTCGAGCCGTCCCGCAGGGCAAATCGCTCCAGTGGAGCGATTTGAGGGGAGAAGGCCTTGAGAGCTACGCTCGAAAGGCCCGCGGAGGGGGGAGCCAACTAGCCGTCGACTCTTGCCGCCCCCTCCACCAGCCTGCGGCTGGTCCCCCTCCCCCGCCCCGCGGGGGAGGATCACCGAGAGTTCCGCGCGTGATGCCATGCGCCTCCCCACCCCGGAATCCCCGTCCATGTGGTTGTTCGCCCTCCCTGCCCTCGCCATCAATGTCGCGCTGATCCTGATCCCGGCGCTGCTGACGGTGGCTCTGGCTTTCTGCACCTGGGACGGCTTTTCGGCTCCGGTGTTTGTCGGGCTCGCCAATTTCCAGGCGATGTTTGCCGACCGGGTGTTCTGGATTGCGCTCGGCAACAACCTCAAGTGGACGCTGATTTTCCTCACCGTGCCGATCGCCATCGGCCTCGTCGCGGCGACGCTGCTGCTCACCATCAAGCGCGGCCGCACCTTCTTCCAGATCGTCTATTTCATCCCCGTGGTGGTGGCGACCGCCATCACCGCGCGGGTCTGGCAGGGGATGATCTACAACCCCAATACCGGCGTCTTCGGCCTCCTCTCCCGCTTCGGCATCGAACTCTCCGACCCCCTCGCCGCCACCCACTCGGCGCTTTACGGCATCGCCGTGGTCGACCTCTGGCACTGGTGGGGGTTCCTTGCGGTGATCTTTCTCGCCGCGCTCCGCCAAGTGCCTGAGGAAATGGTCGAAGCCGCCCGGCTCGATGGCGCCGGCTTCTTCTCCCTGATGCGCGACATCCTGATCCCCGCCATCGCCCCCACCATCAAGCTGATGATGGTGATGACGGTGATCTGGTCGTTCCTGGTGTTCGACTTCGTCTACATCCTCACCCAGGGCGGCCCGGCCTATTCCAGCGAAGTGCTCTCCACCCTCGCCTATCGCAACGCCTTCTTCGAGTTCGATCTCGGCCGCGCCGCGGCCGTCGCCCTGGTCATCGCCCTGTTCGGGCTCACCGCCACCTTCGCCTATGTGCGGCTGCAGACCCGGGAAAGGGTGAACTGAAATGCTCGGAACCCGCTGGTCGCGCACTATCTCCTACATCGTCCTGGCGCTCGGCGCGCTGTTCGCGCTTGGGCCCCTGCTCTTGATGCTGCTCAACGCCTTCAAGACGACGCCCGAGATCATCCTCAGCCCCTTGAGCTGGCCAACTGAGCTCAACTGGTCGAACTTTGTCCGCGCCTGGACCGATGCACGGTTGGGCGAAACCATGCTCAACAGCGCCAAGGTCACCGTGATGACCATCGGGTTGGTGCTCACTACCGGGGCCGGCGCCGCCTATGTGCTGGCGCGCCAGAAGATCAAGCCATGGAAGGCGGTGAGCGCCTATTTCCTCGCCACCACCACCGCGCCGATCCAGCTCTTCCTGTTCCCGCTCTATTTCGGCTTCGCGCGGCTCGGGCTGATCAACAACCCGGTGGCAGTGTCCTTCGTCTACTGCGCCATGTTCAGCCCCTTCGCCATCATGCTGCTGCGCACTTACTTCATCGCCATCCCCAAGGAACTCGAGGAGGCCGCCAATCTCGACGGCGCCAATGCCTGGCAGGTGTTTTCCAGGGTGATGCTGCCGATCGTCTCGCCGGGGCTCCTCACCGTGGCGCTGATCATCGGGCTCTATTGCTGGAACGAATTCCTCATCGCCTCGACGTTCCTGCAGAGCAAGAACGAGATGACCGCAGTGGTGTCTTTCACCCTGCTCAGCGGCAAATACACCAGCGACTGGGGGCAGATCATGGCTGCCGCGATGATCATCGTCATCCCCATCCTGATGCTGTTCCTGCTGCTGCAGCGGCATTTCATCGACGGCATGGCGGGTGGGTCGACGAAGGGATGAGGCGCCAGCCTATCCCTGTTCCTCCCCCGCGTGGCGGGGGAGGGGGACCGCCGAAGGCGGTGGAGGGGGGAGCCAAACCCACAGTCACGTTCCCTGCCACCGACCCCTCACCCGTCTCGCGCTGCGCGCGATCCACCCTCTCCCCGACGGGGAGAGGAACAAGGGGTGACCACCGATGCCGGCAGGATTCTTCTCCCCGTCGGGGAGAAGGTGGCGCGTAGCGCCGGATGAGGGGTGCCCGCCAAAGAAGTCCCAGTCGGGATTCCCTCTCCACCCCCAGCCACCCTTCCGCCCTAACGCCGCCCTAACAGACCATCGGCTAGCCAGATAGACTGGCGGTCCGGCGGAGTGAGCTTTGCGCGTTTTGGTGGTCGAAGACGAACGGCAGCTGGCGGATTCGATCGCCGAGGGCCTGCGGCTCCATGCCATGGCGGTGGATGTGGCCTATGACGGGGCAGCCGGGCTCGATCGGGCGCTGGTCAACGATTACGACGTGCTGGTGCTCGATCGCGATATCCCGCTCGTCTCGGGCGACGAGGTCTGCGCCGTGCTGGTCGAGACCCAGTCCCCGACCCGCATCCTGATGCTCACCGCTGCCACTGCCGTGGCGCAGCGCGTTGCCGGGCTCGGGCTCGGCGCCGACGACTACCTGACCAAGCCCTTTGCCTTCGCCGAGCTGGTGGCCCGCGTCCAGGCCCTGGCCCGCCGCGCCCGGCCGGCCATCCCGCCGGTGCTCGAACGCTCCGGCCTCCGGCTCGATCCCCACCGCCGCATTGTGCTTCGAGGTGATAAACCGATCGATCTGTCGAAGAAGGAATTCGCCGTTCTCGAGGAACTGCTGCGCGCCGATGGCGGCGTCGTCTCGGCCGAGCAGTTGCTCGAAAAAGCCTGGGACGAACAGATCGATCCGTTCTCCGGCGTGGTGCGTTTCACCGTGATGAATGTGCGGAAGAAACTGGGCGAGCCGCAATTGATCGAAACCGTCCAGGGCGTGGGGTACCGGCTCAGATGACGCGGCTCCTGAAATTCCTCGGCTTCCCCTGGACCATCCGTACCCGGCTGAGCCTGCTCTACGCCGGCGCCTTCTTCGTTGCCGGCGTGGCGCTGATCGTCGCCATTTATCTCTATCTCGGCGTGGTGCTCGACCGGCAGTTCAGCATCCGCCTGGTGACCGACGACGCGCCGATGGCCCAAGGCCAGTTGGGCGCCCCGGGCGAGCTGCCGCCGCGCGAGCTGATGGACGAGGCCGGGCGCATCAGCGTCATGGTGCGACAGGCGCGGGTCAACACGCTCGACACCATGCTGATGGTGTCGTTCATCCTCGTCGGCATCCTCACCATCATTGCCGGGGTGATCGGCTGGCTGGTGGCCGGCCAGGCGCTGCAACCCTTACGCGACATCACCGCCACGGCCCGCCGCGTCGCCGACCGGAGCCTCCATGAACGCATCGCGCTTGATGGCCCCAGGGATGAGATCAAGGATCTCGCCGATACGCTCGACGCCATGCTGGAGCGGCTCGACCGCTCCTTCGACAGCCAGCGCCGCTTCGTCGCCAATGCCAGCCATGAGCTGCGCACCCCGCTCACCATCACCCGCACGCTGATCGAGGTGGCGCTGCTCGAAGCCGGCCCCGACGACAAGCTGCGCCAGCTTGGCACCACGCTCCTCGCCGTCAACCAGCGCCACGAGAAGCTGACCGATGGGCTTTTGACCCTCGCCAGCGGCGAGCAGCGCGCCGCCGAGTTCCATACCGTCGAACTGGGCGAAATCGCCGGACACATCGTCACTGAGCTCACGCCGATCGCCGAACGGGCCGGCGTGCGGCTCGGCGCCGCCTTCGTCCCCGGCACCGTGATGGGCGACGCCTTCCTGCTCGAGCGGCTGATCCAGAACCTCATCGAGAACGCCATCCAGTACAATGTTGCCGAGAACGGCTGGGTGAGCGTCCACACTGCGCTGAGCGGCAACGGCGTCGAACTGGTGGTCGAAAACACCGGCCCCCTCGTACCGGCCTACGAGATCCCCAGCCTGTTCGAACCGTTCCGCCGCCTCGCCGCCACCGAACGCCTCGCCGGCGCCACCCGCGGCCCCATCACCCGCGGCGCCGGCCTCGGCCTCTCCATCGTCCGCTCCGTCGCCCACACCCATGGCGGCGAGGTTGAAGCCACCCCACGCGAGGGCGGTGGGCTGGTGGTACGGGTGCGGTTTCCGGCGGCTTCGGCCGCTAACTGAACGTGCAGTCAGCGCACCCTCTCCCGCTTGCGGGGGGAGGGGGGACCAGCCGAAAGGCTGGTGGGAGGGGGGCCACAAACACCGGCCGAACACCCTCCCCTTGACGGGGAGGGATGGGGTGGGGTGTGCCACGCGCTCGATGCTCGCTGGAGCCGCCAAGCACCGTGCCTTCCCGCACCCCCTCCGAGCTCCGCTAGGTCGCTTCGCTCCCAAGCTCCGCTTGCCTCCCCCGTCCAGGGGGAGGTGGGCATCGAGTCCTTGGCCAGCGCTGCGCTCACCTAACACCCGCCTAATACCCAATCTCGTACTCCCGTCGCACCCAACGACGGAGACATAACAGTGCTCACCCAGACTTTCCTCCCCCTCCTCACCGCCGCCCTGCTGCTGGTCGCCCCGCTACCCTCCTTCGCCCAAGCCCCCGCCGACAACGACGATGCCGCCCTCGCCTATGCCCAGTGCATGCGCGACAACGGCTATGCCGAGTTTCCCGATCCGACGCCGGGCGAGGGTATGCGCTTCCTCATCACCCCTGGCAGCGCCGCCCGTTTCGAAAAAGCCTCGGCCGCCTGCCACGATCTCGCTCCCGAGGGGATGCGCGGCGAAGGCGTCACCCCTGAGCAACTCGAGGGCCTGCTGAAGCTGGCGCAATGCGTGCGCGAGCACGGGCTGCCGAACTTCCCCGATCCGAGCCCCGATGGCGGCTTCGATGCCGGCAAGATCGGCGCCGGCCCGGATGATCCAAAGCTCCGCGCCGCCATGGATGCCTGCCGCGAGCTGCGCCGTGGCGCCCGGATCATGATCGGCGGATGATCCACGTCCGCACCATCCTCTCCGGCGGCGCGCTCGCGCTTGCCGCCGGAGCCGTCGCGATCGCGGGCTTTGTGCTGCTGCAGCCGGCGCCTCCATCGGCTGCACCGAGCGCCGCCCCCATCGCGACGGCCGAGATCACCCTGGGCGAGCTGGTCGACAGTAAGACCGTCACCGGCACGCTCGGCTGTAGCGAGCTCACCGCCTTGCGCCCGAGCCTCGCCGGCGCCTCGGCAATGGTCACCGCGCTGGCGCCGGTGGGCGCCACCATCGAGCGTGGCGAAGCGCTCTACGGGCTCGATGGCCAGCCGGCCATCCTGTTCTACGGCACCGTGCCGCAACACCGCACGCTCCGCTTCGATGCCGATACGGACGTTCCCGTCTGGGTCGAGCTCGAACAGAGCGAAGCCGCCGTGGCCGCCGCCGACCTGACGGTGGCGCTCGAAACCCAGCGCCTCGCCGATGCCGAAGCACGCAGCACCGATCTCGCCGCCCGGCTCGCCGACGCCAGCGCCAGCGCCCCTGCCCTCCCCGAGTTCATTGAACTAAGCGGCGCCGTCGCGGTCGCTGCGGCGAAGCTGGCGCGGGTCACCGAACTCTCGGCCGCCGAACTGGCGCCGAGCGCCGAAATCGCGGCCGCCGAAGCCGAGCTCGCCAAGGCCCGCGCCGCCGCGGCCGCCGCCATCCGCACCCTCGACAAGGAGCTCGCCGCGGCAAAACTCGATGCCGTCGCAGCCCGCGTCGCCATTGCCGATGCCACGGTGAAACGCGACACGCTGCGCGATACCCACGCGGCGCTCGTCGCCCGGGCCGACGACACTGCCGATGTCGCGCAACTGGCCGACAATCTCGCCGCCCTCGGCTATGCCGGCCCGCTCGGCGAACAGGTGCGCAGCTGGCAACGCGTCTCCGGCCTCGCCGTCACCGGCATTGTCAGTCTCGGCCAGGTGGTGATTGCGGAGGGGCCGGTGCATGTGGCCGCGCACGACGCCAGTGTCGGCGAAACCCTGCTCGCCGCCTCAGCCGACCGCAGCTCGATCCTCGATTATTCCGACATCACCAAGCTGGTGACCGTGCCGCTCGCCGTCGCCGACCAGGCGCTTGCCGCGGTCGGCCGTCCCGTCACCGTCACCCTGCCCGATGATCGCGAGGTGGCCGGCACGATCTCCGAGGTCGGCTCGGTGGTGACCGACGGCAATATCGAGGTGACCGTGGGGATCGCCGACCAGGCCGCCCTCGAGGGGCTGGAAGTGGCGTCGGTCGACGTGGATTTCGTCAGCGAGCGCCGCAACAACGTACTCTCGGTGCCGATCACGGCGCTACTGGCCCGGCCGGAAGGCGGCTTTGCCGTCGAGCTCGTCGATGATGGCGGCACGAGGCTCGCCCCCGTCGATACCGGCCTGTTCGCCGCCGGGCGGGTCGAGGTCAGCGGCGACGGCATTGCAGAGGGCGAGCGGGTCAGCGTGCCCGGATGACGGCAACCATCGTTTCCCTGAGGAACGTGTCGCGCGGCTTTGCCGGCGGCGTGCTGGCGCTGCGCGATGTCAGCCTCGAGATCGGGCGCGGCGAGCTCGTCGCCATTGTCGGCCCCTCCGGCTCGGGCAAATCCACCATGCTCAACATCATCGGCACGCTCGATCGCGCCAGCGCCGGCACTGTCGAAATCGACGGGCTGGCGGTCGAGAACCTCAAGGACAGCCAGCTCTCGGCGCTGCGGGCCCGCCACATCGGCTTCGTGTTCCAGCATTTCCACCTGTCGCCCGGCGTCTCGGCGCTCAACAATGTCGCCGATGGCCTGCTCTACACCGGCACCGGATTGCGCGAACGGCGCGAGCGCGCCGAAGCGGCGCTGTGCGAGGTCGGGCTTGCCCACCGGCTCGACCACCGCCCGCATCAGCTCTCGGGCGGCGAAAAGCAGCGCACCGCCATTGCTCGCGCCTTGGCACGGCGGCCGCTGCTGCTGCTCGCCGACGAGCCGACCGGCGCCCTCGACAGCACCTCGGGCGAAGGCGTGGTGCAGTTGCTGCTCGGCCTCCACCGCGCCGGCACCGCCGTGGTGGTGATCACCCATGATCGCGACCTCGCCGCCCGCTTCGACCGGCAGGCCGCCATGCGCGACGGGCAACTGGTCGAAGACACCAGGCGGAGCCCCCGATGAGCACCCTGCAACCGGCAAAACTCCTCGCCATCGACGTGGTGCGGCTTGCCGCCTATGGCCTCAAGGCCCGGCCGCTGCGCGTCATCCTCTCGGCGCTCGGCATCGCCATCGGCATTGCCGCGATGATCGCAGTGGTCGGCATTTCCACCTCGAGCCGCGCCCAGCTCAACCAGCTGCTCTCCGAGCTCGGCACGAACCTCCTCAGCGCCGGGCCGGGCAAGTCGATGTTCGGCGAAGCCGCGACCATGCCGCCCGAATCCATCGCCATGCTCGGCCGTATTGCCGAGGTCGAAATGGTGAGCGCCATCGGCGTCCTGGCCGATGCGCGGATCTATCGCTCCAACCGCATCCCCGTGAGCCAGTCGGGCGGCCTTGCCGTCTACGCCGCGAGGCTGAACCTGCTCGAAACCCTGAGCGCGGAGGTCGCCGTCGGCTCCTGGCTCAACGAAGCCACCGCCAACTACCCCGCCGTGGTGCTCGGCGCCCGCGCTGCCGCCCGGCTCGGCATCGGCCGCGGGCTGATCGGTCAACAGGTGTGGCTCGGCGGCCGCTGGTTCACCGTGGTCGGTATCCTCGCACCGGTCTCGCTGGTGCCCATGCTCGATCTATCGGCGCTGATCGGCTGGCCCGCCGGCGAGCGCCACCTCGATTTCGAGGGCGATATCACCACGCTCTACCTCCGCACCGCCCCCGACGCAGTGGAAGCCGTGCGCAGCATCCTCGCCCCCTCCGCCAACCCCAAGGCGCCCAACGAGGTCGATGTCTCCCGCCCCTCCGATACGCTGGCCGCCGAAGCCGCGGCCGACGTCGCCTTCACCGGATTGCTGCTCGGGCTCGGCGCTGTGGCGCTCCTGGTCGGCGGCATCGGCGTCGCCAACACCATGGTGATTTCGGTGCTGGAGCGGCGCGCCGAAATCGGCCTCCGCCGCTCACAGGGCGCGACACGCGGCCATATCCGGATGCAGTTCTTCGGCGAGGCGCTGCTCCTCGCGCTGCTCGGCGGCGGCAGCGGCGTCCTGATCGGCGCGCTGGTCACCATCGGCTACGCCCACGTCATGGGCTGGCCGGTGGACATCCCCCTGTGGGTGCCGGCCGGCGGCATGGCCGCAACGCTGCTGATCGGCGGCATTGCCGGGCTGTACCCGGCGATCCGCGCCGCGCGGCTCGCGCCGACCGAGGCGCTGAGCGTGGGGTGAGCGGCCACCGGCCTCTCCATGATCCTCCCCCGCGTGGCGGGGGAGGATCACTGCACTATCAGCGGCTCCGCCCCATTCCCCGCAACTCATTGCAACTGCAATGAACTTTCCCGCCATTCCGAATCTCTGCAATTCTATGGCTGGCGTCGCGCCGGATTGTCGGTAAATTCCCCCGCGGGGCTTGGTGGACGGGGCATTTCAGCTTGCCGCCGGGCGAAAACACGAGAGTGAAGATGGCTCAAAAGCACAATGTTCTGACTGTTGCGCTGCTGGCTCTGATGGCGATGGTCGTCACGCCGGTGCTGGCGCAGGAAAAGACTCCCAACGATCCGCGGCTGTTCACGCCCGGCAAGCTCACCGTCTCGACCTCCGAGCCGAGCTATCCACCATGGGTGCTCGACAACAATCCGGAAGCCGGCGAAGGCTTTGAGGCGGCGCTGGTTTACGCGCTCGCCGCCGAACTCGGGTTCAAGAAAGATGACGTGGTCTGGGTCGACGTGACCTTCGACGGCGCCATCGCACCCGGCCCGAAGGCCTATGATTTCTCGATCCAGCAGATCTCGGTCACCCCGGATCGCGCCAAGGTCGCGACCTTCTCCGATGTCTACTACCAGTCCGACAAGGCCGTGATCGCGCTCCCGGCCTCGGCCGTCGCCGGCGCCAAGAGCTTCGCCGACCTGAAGGCGGCCAAGTGGGGCGTTGCCGTCGGCACCACCGATTTCGACTACGTGACCAACGTGCTCGGCATTGCCGATGCCGCCGTGTTCGACGACCAGGCGGGCGTGTTCCAGGCGCTGCAGGGTGGCCAGATCGACGCCACCCTCGCGGCGCTGCCGACGGCGCTCTATGCCACGTGCTGTCAGGTGCCTGAGGCCAAGATCACCGCGATCCTGCCCAAGGACCCCAAGGACGAGGGCCTCGGCCTGCTCTTCGCCTACGAGAACCCGATCGTGCCGTGGATCAACGAAGGCCTCGCCGCGCTCAAGTCCAAGGGCATCATCGACGAGCTGGCCAAGAAGTACCTGATCGCCGATCCGAGCATTCCCGAGATCACGCAATGACACGACGACCCGGCAAAGGACGCCGGCAGATCGCTCTCAAGGACCGGCTCGCGCCGGTCCTTATTAGTTTGGCCAGCGTCGTCCTGGTGTTCGGCGCCATCGCCTACTTCGTCGGTACGGCCGAGCAATGGCCACGCATCCAGAGCCAGTTCTTTTCCGTCGACGCCATGATTGAAGCAGCGCCGGGCGTTGCCCGCGGCTTCCTCGTTTCCTTGCAGATCTGGCTGATCAGCCTCGTCTGCATCGGCATCTGGGCGCTGGTGCTGGCGATCTTCCGCGCCATGAGCGGCCCCTGGTTCGCCCCCTTACGCGTCTTCGCCATCGTCTATGTCGATCTGTTCCGCGGCCTGCCGGCGCTGCTGCTGGTGCTGCTGTTCGGCTTCGGCATTCCGGCGTTGAACCTCCCCGGCCTGCCCAAGGAAGGGCTGTTCTGGGGCGGCGTGGCGCTGATCCTCTCCTATTCGGCCTATGCCACCGAGGTCTATCGCTCCGGCATCGAGGCGGTGCACGAGGGCCAGGGCATGGCGGCCAAGGCACTCGGCCTCACCCAGTGGCAGACCCTGCGCTACGCCATCCTGCCGCAGGCTTTGCGCAATGTCGTGCCGGCCATGCTGAACCTGGTGGTGGCGCTGCAGAAGGATGTGGCCCTGCTCTCAGTGCTCGGCGTCCGCGATGCAGTGCGCGAGGCGCAGATCTACACCGCCCGCACCTTCAACTATTCCTCGCTCGTCGTCGCCGCGATCCTGTTCCTGCTCGCCACCATTCCCCTGGCGCGCCTGACCGATCACCTCGCCCGCCGCGACCGCCAGCGCCGCCTGCAAGGTGCCAAATGAACCGCATCGAGATCGAACAGCTCACCAAATTCTATGGCGAGCGCCAGGTGCTGGACGCGGTGGATCTCTCGATCGCGCCGCACGAAGTGGTGTGCCTGATCGGCGCCTCCGGCTCCGGCAAATCGACCCTGCTCCGCTGCATCAACGGGCTCACCGAGTTCGATGAAGGCACCGTCAAGCTCGACGGCGTCGATATCTACGACGAGAGCTTTGGCCGCACCGGGCTCTACAAGCGCGTCGGCATTGTCTTCCAGGCCTATAACCTCTTCCCGCACATGAGCGTGCTCGAAAACATCACGCTGGCGCCGATCCGCGTGCACGGTCGCGATCGCCGCGAGGCCGAGGTGGCCGGGCTGAAACTGCTCGAACTGTTCGGCCTTGGCCAATATGCCCGCGCCTATCCCGAGCAGCTCTCGGGCGGCCAGCAACAGCGCGTCGCCATCGTCCGCTCGCTCGCCATCGAACCCGACGTGCTGCTGCTCGACGAGGTGACGGCGGCGCTCGACCCCGAGCTGATCGGCGAAGTGCTGAAGATCATCCGCGACTTGAAGACCAGCGGCATGACCATGGTCATCGTCACCCACGAAATGGGCTTCGCCCGCGACGTCGCCGACCGCGTCTGCTTCCTCGACGGCGGCCGCATCGTCGAACAAGGCAACCCGCACCAGCTGTTTTCACGGCCGGAGAACCCGCGGACGCAGAAGTTCCTGGAGCGGATCATTGCAGCGGGACGGCTGGAGGCGACGGCCTAGCGCTGAGCCTGGCAGTCGGCGCACCCTCTCCCGCTTGCGGGGGAGGGCGGCCGACTGCTGGCCTCAGCGCCTACCCATTCGCCGCCAGATAATCCTCCACTAGCGCCAACCAATACTTCGCCGCCGGCGCAATGATCGCGTCGTTGAAATCGTACCGCGGGCTGTGCAGATCCGCGCTCGCCCCATTCCCGACGAACAGATAGCTCCCCTTCTGCCTTTGCAGCATGAAGGCGAAATCCTCGCTCACCAGCAGCGGCTTCAGCGCTCCGACCTTGCCCTCGCCGAAGTGCTTTATCGCCGTCTGCCGGGCGAACGCCGTCTCATCATGGTGGTTGAACAGCGCCGGAAAGCCCGGCGGGTGGACCACCTCAGCCACTGCGCCAAAGCTCGCTGCCTGCGCTTCGGCCAGGAGCTTGATGCGCTCGCGGATCCGGTCGCGCACCGCCTCGGTGAAGGCGCGGGTGTTGAGCTGCAGCTCGACGCTGTCGGGAATGACGTTGGGCATTGAGCCGCCATGCAGCATCCCGACGGTGATCACCGCCGTTTCCAGTGGGTCGATATTGCGCGAGACGATCGATTGCAGCGCCAGCACCAGCGACGAGGCGGCGACGATCGGGTCCACCGCCTCATGCGGCATGGCCCCGTGCCCGCCCTTGCCCTTGATGGTGATGATGATCCAGTCGACCGCCGCCATGGCCGGCCCGTCGATGAAGCGGAACTCGCCCTCCGGCACGCCCGGCCAGTTGTGCATGCCGAACAGCGCATCGACCGGGAAGCGCTCGAACAGCCCGTCCTCGATCATCTCGACCGCGCCGCCAACTTCCTCGGCCGGCTGGAAGATCAGCCGCACCGTGCCGGAGAAGTTGCGCGTCTCGGCCAGTTGTTTCGCCGCAGCGAGCAGGATGGTGGTGTGCCCGTCATGCCCGCAGGCATGCATCACGCCGGGCTTCCGGCTGGCATAGTCGAGGCCGGTCGCTTCCGTGATCGGCAGCGCGTCCATATCGGCGCGGAGCCCGATTATGCGCTCCCCCGCCCCGGCCGTGAGTGTCGCCACCACGCCGGCGCCGCCAATGCCGGTCACGACTTCATAGCCCCAGCCGGTGAGCAGTTCGGCGACCAGGGCGCTGGTGGCGAATTCCTCGCGGCTCAGCTCCGGCGCGGCATGCAGCCGCTGGCGCAGGGCGATGAAATCGGCGATGTCGTTCGGGGCGGTAAGGGGCGGAGTGACTTTCATGGCGAGCGCCTGTATCGCAGACTTCCGACCCCGATAGAACAGCCTACGCGATGCACCATCCCCTGCTCGACCTGTTGACCAACGCCGCCGAAGGGCGCTTTCCCGCTGTCGATGGCGGCGTCACCGTGCTGCCGCCTTTGGCCGGCGGCTGGGAATGTTCGGTCGCCTTCACCGGCCACGCCGTCGTCGCCACCGCACGCTCGGCCGACGAGGTGCTGCGCCAGGGCCCCGATGGTTTCGGCGCCTCGATGGCGCCGGATTTCCTGCGCTGGCTGGCTGGACCAGCAGGCTTCATCGGCGTCATCGACGCGATGCTCTATACCCGCGGCACCGGCACTTCGAGCCTGCCGCTCCGCACCGATGCCGACGAGCACCCGCGCGTGAAATACGCCCGGCAATATCGCTCCGATGTCCGGGTCTATGGCGACGAGCGCGGCCTCATCACCATCGGCGCCGGCCTCGCCGGGCGGCGCGAACTGAGCGTCGAAGCCGACACCCACAATCGCGGCTTCGGCACCTCGCTGATCAAGGAGGCCGTCGGCCTCGTCCCCGAAGGCGAACTGCTGTTCGCCGCGGTTTCGCCGGGTAACGCGCGCTCGCTCCGAGCCTTCCTCAGTTTGGGCTTCACTCCGATCGGCAGCGAAGCGCTGATCCGGCCGGCTTGATGCTCACCGGCGGCAGGGGGGTGGCCTTCTCCCCTTGTGGTCGCGGGACGAGGGCGTAGCCCTCGCCCGGAGGTGCCCGAAGGGCGGATGAGGGGTCCGCGCAACGAAGTGTAGCGCGATCGGAGCGTAAGCGACGAGCGACCGGAGTGCGCGGAGAGAGACCCCTCATCCTGCCTTCGGCCACCTTCTCCCACAAGGGGAGAAGGCACTCACACCACCGTCAGCGCTCTCGTCACACAAACCGCTCCGCATTATCCGCGACATAATCCACCAGCCGCCGCGCCGCGCGGCCGGTGACCCGCGAAACATCGCCGCTATCCGCCGCCACCCAGCCCTGCGTCACCGGAAAAAAGATCGGCGCCAGGTGCTCGGCATATTCGCGCGTCAGCCCGCTGCGCTCAGCCGAGGCGATGAACTGGCTGACCTCGATCGGCTCGTAGCGGATCGGCTTGCCGCTCACTGCCGAAAGCACCGAAACCGCATCGGCATAGGTGAGGCTCTCGGCCCCGGTGAGGGTCAGCGCCTCGCCGTCGAAATCCGACCGGGTCAGCGCCGCCGCCGCGACGTCGGCAATGTCCCGCGCATCGACGAAGCTGGTCCGCGTCTCGCCGGCCGGCAGCTGGATCAGGCCGCGCTCGCGCACATCCTTCAGCCAATAGGTGTGGAAATTGTCGAAGAACCAGTTCGGCCTGAGCAGGACATAGGGCGTGCCCGAGGCCTCAATCTTCCGCTCCAGCTGGCGGAACGGGATCGCCTCGTCGGCATCGACGCCGATGGCCGACTGCAGCACGATCTTGATGCCCGCTGCCGCAGCCGCGTCGACGAAACCGCCGAGCATGTGCAGCGGATGGTGCGGGCCGGTGGGCACCACGAGGTAGATCGCGTCGACACCCGCGAGAGCCCCCGCAAAGCTCTCCGGCGCTTCGAAATCGAGCCGGGTGGCTTCACCTAGGCTGGCCTCGCCGCGGCGCGAGGCAGCGCGGACGCGATGGCCGAGCGCCAGGAGGCGCGGCACCAGGTGCTTGCCGACGGTGCCGTTGGCGGCGGTGACGAGAATGGTCGAGGACATGGGCGTTGCTCCAGTTGTTATCAGCCACATGTGGTCAGCCCGGTGAGCCGATCCATGCTCATGTCGTGCAATTTCATTGCCGATCGTCTCATCTCGCATTATCTGTCCCCGTATGACCGTGCTCGACCAATGGATGCGGATGTACTCCCGGCCCCAGCTCACGCTGGTGCGCAGCGCCGTGGTGGGGCGCTGGGGCTTCACTCTCGACCCCGGCGCGACGATCGCCTTCCACCTGGTGAAAAAGGGCAGCGCCTGGCTCCGCCGCCCAGGAACCCCGGTGGTGCGGCTGGAACAGGGCGACCTCGTCGTCATCGCCAATGGCGAAGCGCACGACGTCACCTACCGGAAGGACGGCCTCGCCGAGCCCGTTGCCGAATTTGCCAGGCGGAGCTTCGAGCTCACCGGGCGCGAGCCCGACGCGGTGATCTTCTGCGGCACGCTTCGCGCCGATACGGCGCGGCGCCAGACCGGGGTGTTCGCCATCCCGCCCTTCATCCATCTGAGCGCCGCCGAGATCGCCGACGACCCGGGGATTGCCGGGCTGGTGGCGCTGCTCAGCGCAGAACTCGAATGCACCTTTGAAGGCAACGAGACGCTGATCGAAAGCCTCACCGCCGGACTGATGATCTACGTGCTGCGCCGCGCCGCCGAACAGGCCGGCCACTCCCCCGGCTGGCTGGTGGCGATGAACGACCCGCAACTGGCGCGAGTGTTCCAGGCCATCCACGCCACGCCCGCCGAGCCCTGGACCGTCGAGGAGATGGCCAGCTCCGCCGGCCTCTCCCGCGCCACCTTCTCGCGCCGTTTCGCCGAACGGGTGGGCGAACCACCGCTGAGCTACCTCACCGCCTGGCGCATGACGCTGGCCGGGCGCCGGCTCTTGCAGGGCAAGCAACCGCTGTCCCGCATCGCGGCCGAGGTCGGCTACAGCTCGGAAGCAGCGTTCAGCCGAGCATTCAAGCGGCACCACGGCGTGGCGCCGGCGGCGTATCGGAATGTGGGGGTGGGTGTGTAGCAACGGCGGTGCAAAGTGCGTCCCCTCGCCCCTCTGGGGAGAGGGTCAGGGTGAGGGGCGCCAAGCACACCGCGGTAGCCGAGTGAGCGCGAGTGGCACCGCCTCACCCCTCAACCGGCCTTCGGCCACCTTCTCCCCTGAGGGGAGAAGGGAAGGAGACCATCGTTCAGCCAGCGCGCTTGGCGCCCCTCACCCCGCGATGCGGGCCTTCGGCCCACATCGCCGCCCTCTCCCCAGAGGGGCGAGGGGGCGCTAGTGGCCCAGCCGGTGCTCAAACCCGCCGACAAGAATTCCCCGGCACGAACTTCGGCGACAGCACGAAGTCCTGCGGTGGCTCCGCCGCCGCACCGGGCGTCGTAATCCTCTGCAGCAGCCGCCTTGCAATGATGCCGCCCAGCTTCAGCGTATCCTGCACCACCATGGTGATGCGGGGGGTGATGACGTTGCTCCACTGCACGTCGTCGATCATGCACAGCGAAATGTCGCCCGGGCAGTTGAAGCCCAGCTCCTGCATCGCCTGCAGCGCCGCCAGCGCCACTGCGTTATTGGCGCCGAGGATGGCGGTGGGGCGCTCGGGCTGGATCAGCAGCCGCATCGCCGCCTCGTAGCCGGCCGAGCGGGTGAACTGGCCATCGACCACATAGTTGGGGTTCACCTCCACCCCGGCGCTGGCCATGGTCTCGACGAAACCGCGATAGCGTTCCGACGCCGTGTGCATGTGCTGCGGCCCGGCGATGAAGGCGATACGCCGGTGCCCGAGCTGTAAGAGGTGTTCGGTCAGCATGGCGCCGGCGAGATAATTGTCGGAGCCGACGAAGTCCCGCTCGATGCCGGCGACCTTCTGGTCGAAGCAGACCATCGGCACCTTGATGCTCTCGACGAAGCGCACATAGTCCGGCCCGAAGCTCGATGGCGCCAGGGCGAGGCCGGCGATCTTCAGCCCGATCAGGTGCTCGACCAGCGCCTGCTCGCGCCCCGGCTTGCCGGAGGAGTCAGTGATGAGGACGAAATGCTCGTGCTCGAGCGCATAGTTCTCGAGCTCGCGGCGGATATCGCCGAAGAACGGGTTGCCGACATTGCCGACGACGAGCCCGATCATCTTCGAGCGGCCACGCGCCAGACTCTGCGCCAGGGGGTCGGCGACATAGCCCACCGCCGCCACGGCGCTGCGGATCCGCTCCAGCGTTTTCTGGCTCACCCGGCCCGGATTGCTGAGCGCCAGCGACACGGTCGAGACCGAGACTTCGGCGAGCCTCGCTACGTCACGAATGGTGGCCATCAGTTGGTTCTCGAACCGCTTCTATCCGGAGTGGGAGCTTGGTTGGTGAGACGCTCGGCGGACAATTCTGTTGCAGAACCTAGCAGTTGCAGGGCTTCACGCAACTGAAATCCACCGAACTGCCCTGTTCCAGATTCCGCCTTGACTCATTGCGCAGTCGACATCAGGATGAAAATCGAACCGGTTCGATAACCGGACCAAGGAGGATAGATTGGATAGCGCACTCACCGTCAGCGGTGGCCTCGACTCGTCGGCGGGCAAGGCCTGGTTCAGCAATGACCGCTTCGGCATGTTCATTCATTTCGGGCTTTACGCCCTCGCCGCGCGCCATGAATGGGTGCAGCACCGCGAGGAAATCGCGCCGGAAACCTACGCCAAGTATTTCGAGAACTTCGACCCCGACCTCTACGACCCCAAGGAGTGGGCGCGCCGGGCGCGCGAGGCCGGGATGAAATATGTGGTGCTGACCGCCAAGCACCACGAGGGCTTCTGCCTGTGGGATTCGAAGTTCACCGACTACAAGGCGACTAACACCCCCTATGGCAAGGACCTGTTGAAGCCCTATGTCGAGGCGTTCCGCGCCGAGGGGCTGAAGGTCGGCTTCTACTATTCGCTGATCGACTGGCACCACCCGGAATTCCCGATCGACGGCATCCATCCGCTGCGCAACCACCCCGATGCGCTCGAGATGAACATGAGCCGCGATGTCAAAAAGTACGCCGAGTACATGCACAACCAGGTGCGCGAGCTGCTCACCGGGTTCGGCGAGATCTCGGTGATCTGGTTCGATTTCAGTTACCCCAAGCGCGAGTACAAGGGCATGCCCGGCAAGGGCCGCGCCGACTGGCAGTCCGAGGAGCTGATCGGGCTGGTGCGCGAGCTGCAGCCCAACATCATCGTCGGCGACCGGCTGGACCTGCCCACCGACGGCAACTTCCCCAAGGATCTCGCCACGCCGGAGCAGTATACGCCGCGCGTCGCGCCCACCATCAACGGCAAGCCGGTGCGCTGGGAAGTCTGCCACACCTTCTCTGGTTCGTGGGGCTACCACCGCGACGAGAACACTTGGAAGGATGCCGGCCAGCTGATCAACATCCTGATCGATACCGTGGCGCTCGGCGGCAACCTGTTGATGAATGTCGGGCCCACGGCCCGCGGCACCTTCGACAAGCGCGCCGTCACCGCGCTCGAAACCTATGGCGAGTGGCTGCATGTCAACGGCCGCGCGATCTATGGCGCCGGGCCGTCCGAATACCAGGCGCCGGCCGGCACCCGCTTCACCCAGAAGGGCAACCGGCTCTACCTCCACCTCCAGACCTGGCCGTTCCGCCACGTCCATATCCCGGGGCTGGGGCGCAAGGTGAAATATGCCCAGTTCCTGCACGATGCGAGCGAGATCCACTGGCTCGACCCCGATGCCGAGGTCGATTCCAACATCGGCGTCGCAGTCGGCGACGGCATGCTGACGCTCGAACTGCCGGTGCTGAAGCCCGATGTGGTGACCCCGGTGGTCGAGCTGATCCTCAGGGATTGACGATCTTGCCGGTAGCATTGGCTGACGCGATGGCCCCCGAGGCCGAACTGATCGCGGCGATGGCTCCGCTCATCGCCGACCTTGCCGAGGACGGCGCCGGCGCGGTTGCGCTCGCCGGGTCGCGCGGCAAGGGCCGGTCGGACCGGCAGTCGGACTACGACTTCCGCGTCTACGCCCATGCCTACCGGCAAGACCTGAAGCAGACCGGGCAATGGAACCGCTTCGAGGCGGCCATGGCCGAGTGGCAGTCGCAGGGCGTCCGCATGGATGGGGTCTGGATGCGCAGCTACACCGGCGTCGAGAGCGATCTTGGCGCCTGGCTCGGCGGCACTGCCATCCCCAAGAGCTTCGAGTGGACCATCTGGGGCTACCACCTGCCGACCGATCTTTCGAGCCAGCAGATCGTCAGCGATCCGGAAGGCCGGCTCGCCGGCTGGAAGGACCAGCTCGCCTGCTACCCGGAGCCGCTGCGTAACTCGGTGCTCAAGCAGTACCGCGAGATCCTGAACTACTGGGCTGCCGACTATCACTATGAGAGCAAGGTCGACCGGCGCGACCTGGTGTTCCTTGTCGGCATCACCGGCAAACTCAGCAACGCGATCCTGCAGGTCGTGTTCGCGCTCAACCGCGCCTATTACCCGGGCGATGGCTGGAACCTGCCGATGGCGGCAGAGCTGCCGCTGCTGCCGCCCGATTTCACCTCCCGCATGGCGGCGATCCTGGAGCCGGGGCGCGACCCCGACGCCTTCCACCGCCAGCGCACCGAGCTCATTTCCATGATCGCCGATCTGGAGGTGCTGATCGCGGCCTGACCGGCCGTGGTGACGCCGGAGCCGAGGACTCCGGAACAACGACCAAAAAACGACCGAAGACCCAACGAATACCTGTGATTGAGGAGACACATCGTGAAGTTCACGCATCAACTGGCTGCCCTGGCGCTTGCCGGCACCGCCATCCTGTCCACCGCCAGCTTTGCCCAGGAGCAGGTGAACCTGACCTGGCAGATGTGGGGTGACGAGAAGGATACCCCGCTGTTCCAGAGCCTCGCCGACCTGGTGACGGCCGAATACCCCAACATCAAGGTGACGCCGCAATTCTCCGGCTGGACCGATTACTGGACCCGCCTGCCGGTGCTGGCCTCGTCCGGCCAGATCGCCGACCTCGTCGCCATGCAGTCGATGCGCATGCCGAGCTTCTATGGCGTGCTCGAGCCGCTCGATCCGTTCATCGCGGCGGACAATTTCGACAAGTCGGCGTTCGAATCCTCGATCATTAGCGGCCTGTCGCAGGATGGCGTGCAATACGCCCTGCCCTATGACGTCGGCCCGTGGCTGATGTTCTATAACCGCGACAAGTTCGCCGAGGCCGGCATTGCCGAACCCAAGCCCGACTGGACTTTCGACGACTTCAAGGCAGCCGCCGAAAAGCTGACCAGCGGCGACAATTACGGCTACGCCGTGCAGGCCTTCGATTTCGTCGCCCAGCCGATCGCCCTCGGGGCCGAGTATTTCAATGACGGCAACCAGTTCGACCTGACCAACCCCGGCTATGCCGCCGCGGTGGGTAAGCTCGTCGACCTCGTGGCGGTCGCCAAGGCCTCGCCGGTCTTTGCCTCGGGCGCCGGCGCCCAGACCGGCAGCGGGCGCTTTGCCGCCGGCAACGCCGCCATGGTGATCGATGGCCCCTGGTCGCTGCTGACCACCCAGGCCTCGGTCGGCTTCAAGGTCGGCGTCGCCCCGCTGCCGCGCGGCGAAGGCCCGTCCCGCTACATCACCGCCGGCTCGGGCTGGGGCATCTCGGCCGCCAGCCAGCACAAGGATGAGGCGTTCAAGGCACTGAAGGTGCTGACCGGTCCCAAGGCGGCGGAGATCCTCGCTTCGGCCGGCCGTGCCCTGCCCGGCCGCCTCGCCGAGCAGAAGTTCTGGTACGACGTCGCCGCCAAGGATATCGCCGGCGCCCGCGAGACGCTGCAATACTCCTTCGACCACTCGACCCCGTTCCGCCTCAATGAAAGCTGGAACGAGTTCGAGAACCTGCTCACCCAGTATCTCCCGCTGGCGCTCAACGGCGACAACACCACGGACGCGGTGCTGGCCGATATCCAGAGCCAGCTGCCGTAAGTCCCGACGCCCGGCCGGCCCCGAATCCGGCCGGGCTACCTACTGCAATGGCGCCGTCACAGGCGCTGCGAGGGAGGAGGTGCCCATGACACTTATCCAGGATACCGCGGTCGCGACCAGCGCCCCGGCCGCCCGCCCGCGAAGGCGCAGCGGGCGACGCGAGGGCCGCACGGCCTTCTTCTTCCTGCTGCCTAGCCTGTTGGGGGTACTGCTCTTCCTGGTGCTGCCGATCATCGCCTCCCTGGCGCTGAGCTTCACCAACTGGAAGCTGCTCGGCAAACCCGCCTTTGTCGGCTTCCAGAACTACATCCGGCTGTTCACCGCCGACCCGCAGTTCTGGACCGTCCTACGCAACACGCTGTTCTTCACCGTCGAATATCTGGTGCTGAACATCATCATCTCGGTGGGGCTCGCGACCTGGATCGCCAGCCTCAAGCGAGGGCAACGGTGGTTCCGGGTGGTGTTTTTCCTCCCCACATTTACACCCGGAATCGCCGTCGCCATCGTCTGGATGCTGATCTTCGCGCCGGGCGGCTTCTTCGATTTCATCATGAAGTCGCTGTCGCTGGGCGTGCCGAACCTGTTGACCGACCAGACCCTCGCCATGCAGGCGGTGATCATCGTCTCGCTCTGGGCCAATGTCGGCTACAACACCGTGCTGTTCAACGCGGCGCTCGACATGGTGCCGCCGAGCTATCTCGAGGCGGCCAAGATCGATGGCGCCAGCGCCTGGGATCGCTTCTGGAAGATCCGCCTGCCGCTGATCTCGCCCACCCTGTTCTTCGGCACGGTGATGACCGCCATCACCTCGCTGCAGGTGTTCGACCAGATCTATGTGATGACCCGCGGCGGCCCCGGCAACGCCACCGCCACGCTGGGCTACGCCATCTACCAGCGCGGCTTCCAGAATTTCCAGATGGGTTACGCCTCTTCCATCGCCTGGGTGATGTTCGCGCTGATCATGGCGCTGACTGCCCTGCAATTCTGGCTGCAGCGCAAGTGGGTGCACTATGACAACTAAGGTCCGGTCCCGGCGCCTCACCCTGGCGCTCGATATCCTCAACCACGGCGCGCTGATCCTCGTGGCGCTGCTGTTCCTGTTCCCGTTCTTCTGGATGGTGTCGAACGCGGTGCGCTCGAATGCCGAGGTGCTGGCCATCCCGGTGCGCATCCTGCCGCAGGAGTTCCAATGGGATAATTTCGCCAAGACCTGGTCGGAGCTGCCCTTCGGCCGCTTCTTTCTCAACTCGATGGTCGTCGCCGGCAGCGTCACGGTGATCACCGTGGTGGTCTCGTGCCTCGCCGGCTATGCCTTCGCCCGGCTGAAATTCCCCGGCCGCGACACCCTGCTGCTCGGCTATGTCGGCACGCTCATGGTGCCCTCGATCATGCTGATCATCCCGCTGTTCCTCATCGTCAACAGCCTGGGCATGGTCAACACCTTCCAGGGCGTCATCCTGCCGGTGGCCTTCAGCACCTTCGGCGCGTTCCTGTTGCGCCAGTTCTTCCTCTCGATCCCCGACTCGCTCGAGGAAGCGGCGCTGATCGACGGCGCCTCGCGGCTCCGCATCCTCATCAGCATCATCGTGCCGCTGTCGATGCCGGCCATCGGGCTCCTGTCGCTCTTCACCTTCATCGCCCAGTGGAACAACTTCCTCTGGCCGCTGATCGTCATGACCGGGCAGGAAAACGCCACCCTGCCGGTCGGCCTCACCCACTTCCAGACCCAGCAGGGCACGCAGTGGAACTACATCATGGCTGGCGCCGCCCTCTCGATGCTCCCCGGCATCGTACTGGCGATCCTGCTGCAGAAGCTGATCTACAACTCGATCGCGCTGAATGCGGGCATGGGTGGGCGGTAGGACCACCCACTGCCGGTGGCGGCCTCGCGTCCCCTCTCCCCTCTGGGGAGAGGGTTAGGGTGAGGGGTAGCCAAGCACACCAGAAGAGCTGCTATCGCCGTTTGCCCCGCCCCATCCGCGCGCTTGGCGCCCCTCACCCCGGCCCTCTCCCCAGAGGGGCGAGGGGGCGTTGTGGTGCCGCCAGTGCTACCTGCCGTCCACCGAAGCCCGCAGTCGGCCCCTCTCCCCTGAGGGGAGAGGGTAGTGCAGCTAGGACCGTCAGGTCCGTAGCGGAACTAGGGTGAGGGGTTCAGCTTCTCAGCGGGCGCTCGCTGCACCGCTTCACCCCTCAACCGGCGCTGCGCGCCACCTCCCGGCGAGGGCTACGCCCTCGTCCGGTTCCCCTGAGGGGAGAAGGGACAGATGGCCACCATCGCCGCGCGCCCCCAAAACAAAAAGGGGCACCCCTGAGGATGCCCCTTCGCTTCGATTATGCGACCGCCCCTACTTCAACATCCCCGTCTGCACCGAGCCCTGCAGCTGGCGCTGGAAGATGATGTAGGTGACGAGCACCGGCAGCACCGTGATCACCACGGCGGCGAACAGCGCGCCGAAGTTCACTGCATAGCCCGCCTGCGAGGCGAATGACGCCATGCCCTGGCTCAGCACGTAATTGGCGGTGTTGGTGTTGAGCGCGATCGGCAGCAGGAACTGGTTCCACAACCCGAGGAAGTTGAAGATCGCCACCGAGGCGATGCCGGGCTTCGCCATCGGCAGCATGATGGTGAAGAAGATGCGCCACGGGCCGGCGCCGTCGATCATCGCCGCCTCGGCGATCTCCTGCGGCAGGGTGCGGAAGAAGGCGTAGAGGAAGAACACCGTGAACGGCAGCGCGAACGCCACATAGGTGATGATCAGGCCGGGGAAGGTATTGAGCAACCCGAAGCCGCGCAGCGTCTGGAACAGCGGCACCACGGCGAGGAAGATCGGGAAGGTCAGCCCGGCCAGCATCAGGTAGTAAATGATCTTGCTGCCGCGGAACTCGTAGCGCGCCAGGTAATAGGCGCACATCGAGCCGAGCAGCATGACGATGGCCAGCGCAAAGCCGACAACGATCACCGTGTTGAAGAAATAGGTGCCGATCGACGCCGAGGTCCACGCCGACACGTAGTTGTCGAAGTTGAAGCTGGTGGGCAGCGTGAAGGGCGAGGCGAAGATCTGCTGCGTCGTCTTGAACGAGCTCATCAGCACCCAGAGCAAGGGCGCGCAGATGATCACCACCCAGGCGATGAGCGCGATGTGCGAAATCGTGGCGACGGTCTTGTCGGTCCAGATGGTCTTTCTCGCCACCGGATGTTCGAACTGCGCCACCGGCTTGGTCGGTGTTGCGACCGCGGCCGCGCGAATGGCGGGCGCCGCGACGATGGCAGCCGGCTTCGACTTGGGCGGACGACCGGTCCACCAGAACACGAAGAACACCAGCGCGGCAAAGATCAGCGTGATGATCGCCAGCGTTGCGCCCATCGAGGTCGCATAGCCGAACTTGCCCTTCTTGAAGGCGGTATTCAGCAGGTGCTGCGAAATCACCACGGTGGAGTTGGCCGGGCCGCCCGACGGGTTCAACGCCTGCATATAGACGAAGGCGTCGAGCGCCAGGATGCCGAGATAGACGTAAGCGGTGCGGATATTGTCGCGGATCATCGGCACGGTGATCGAGATCGCCGTGCGGAAGCGGCCGGCGCCATCGACGCGCGCCGCCTCATAGACCTCGGCCGGGATGCCTTTGATCGCGGCGATGAACAGCACCATGTAGAAGCCGACCATCGACCAGGCGATGACGAAGATCGAGGCGCCCATGGCGGTGCGCTCGTCGCCGAGCCAGGCGAAGGACTTGAAGAAATCGAACCCCAGGGCGGTCAGGATACCGTTCAGCAACCCGCTCGAGGGGTCGTACATCTGCGCCCACAGGATGCCGATGACGATCGCCGGCACCGTGTAGGGGAAGAACGAGATGACCCGGTAGATGCCGGAATGCTTGAGCCCCTGGATCTCACCGCGGGTCACCCCGCCAATGGTCACCAGCGTCGCCAGCGTCACCGACAGGATGATCACCAGCGGCGGCAGCACCACCACCAGGACGATGGAGTTGTAGACCGCCTTGGTGAAGACCGGATCAGTCAACAGGGTGACATAATTGGCCAGGCCAACGAAGTTCATCTTCTTCGAAAAGCCTGACCAATCGGTCATTGAGTAATAGAAGGCTTGCACGAATGGCGAGATCACGAAGATCACGTAGATCGCCAGGGGGAGCCCCAAAAACACCAGCGCGAAGCTGGAGCCCTCGAGGCTTGGTAGTTTCCACCGACGGGTTGTCGTGGCCGGTGCCCTCGCCATCGTGCTGTCCATTACTTCACTTCGACTTTCGTGACGGAGGCGTCGTTGTAAACGGCGCTGGTGATCGCCTCGAGAGCGGCAGTGAAGGCGGCTACGTCAAGCTTGCCATCGAGGAAGCTGTTCCAGACGACGAGTTCGTCCTGGTTCGTGCCGTAGAGGTCGAACGAGTTCCAGGTGAAGACGTCGTTGCCGGCGTCGGCCAGCAGCTTGCTCTGGGAGACCAGAGCGGTCGAACCGAAACCGTCGGCCGGCACGGTGTCCTTGACGATGGTCGGGGCGAGCTTCGTCTTGGCGAAGTTCGTCGCGGCTTCCTTCGAGAGCATCGTGCGGAGCAGTTCCTTGCCACCGGCAAGGTTCAGCGCGCCCGCCGGGATGATGAACGGTTCGCCCGCCGTGGCGTGCAGAGCCGTCTTCGGCAGCTTGTCGTTGGCGTCGATCGACAGTTCCGGCATGCCGGTCATCTTGAAGTCCGCCTTGGTGGCCGGCTTCATTTCGTTCTCGATCCACGAGCCCGACGGATAGAGCAGGAACGACTGGTCGTTCGACCACTGCGCCTGAGCAGCGGTGAACTGGGTGCCCGCGCCACCCGGCTTCATCATGCCGCCCGAGATGATCTCGTGCAGCGCGGTGAAGACGGCCTGGAACGCCGGATGCGACCAGAAGCCCGGGGTGAAGTTGTCGACGGCCAGACGCACTTCGTCGCCGCCCGCCTTGATCGCCGAAGCGACCGCAGTGGTGCGGTAATAGGTCGCCGCTTCCTTGCCCCAACCGAACAGGTAAAGGCCCTTTTCCTTGGCAACCTTGCCGAGCTCAATGGCTTCGGCCCAGGTGGTCGGCGGGGTCCAGCCATTGGCCTCGAACAGCGAGGCCGAGTACCAGATACCGTAGACGGTCATCACGTAGTTCAGCGCGATGAACTTGTCGCCGAAGGTGCCCGGCTTCTCGACGCCACCCACCAGGGTGTCGCGGATCTTGGTGCCTTCGAGGCTCGGCGCGTCGAGCACCGAGTTCATGTCTTCGAGCTGGTCGATGATGGCCGCAAAGCCGATGGCCTGCGCACCCGAGTTGTCGATCAGATCCGGCGGGTTGCCGCCGAGGAAACGCGGCTGCAGTTCCTGGGCGATCTGGGTCGACGGCGACACCTTGACGGTGACGGTCGGGTGGTTCTTCTGCACGAGGTTGGCGGCGAACTCGACATAGTCGATGCCGTAACCGCCGTTGAAGATGACGGCGTCAACGGTCGAACCGTCGGCGACACCAAACGGATTGGCCGCGTCCTGCGCGAAAGCGCTGGTCGAGCCGAGCAGGCCGCCAAACGGCGCGACTGCCACGAGGGCCGTCGTGCCGCGCAGGAATGCGCGGCGGTCAATGGTCTTTTTGAACATTTAGTTCCTTCCCTTCTCCAAGTATTTAGTCGTTAGGCCCCACGCCAAACGCCTCCGTAGTCCCTCAGGACTCCCCACGGATGCGCGTGCCGTAAAGATCTTCGAGAGCGCGATTGTGTTCGTCGCCCCCGGGGATATTTGCCGAGATGTAGAGCGGCGGCGTCTTGCCGCGCTTGAGCAGCGCTTCAGCGACGCCGATGGTGATGCGCTGAGCAATGAATGCTGCGGTGAGCGAGGAGACTGCGCCTACGCCCATGCCACCCTCCAGTTGCAGCGTACTGTCGCCGAAGGGCGCCAGGTTGTCGATGGCGATATCTGCCACTTCCATCAAACGCTTGCCGCTCGGATGCTTGGGCGTGACTTTGCTGGTGTGGTCGAAGCTGGTCACCGCCACCACCTTGTGGCCGCGCGCCTTGGCGGCGAGCGCCAGCCCGACGATCGAGCCGTTGACGCCCGAGTTCGAGGCGATGATGAACACGTCGTTCTTGTCGAGCTCGTAGAGCGACAGGAGGTTTTCCGCGACGTTCGGGTCGCGCTCCAGCGCGGCGCCGCCAAGGATCGACAGGTCCTTGCCGCCGCGCAGCACCAAAGCGCGCAGCGGGATGCGGTTGGCGGCGATCAGCCCACCGGCGCGGCCGGCGATTTCCATGGCGAAGGCTTCCGAGTGACCGGTGCCGAAGGCCTGCACCACGCCGCCGGCCGCGACGGCGTCGGCCACCAGCGCGATGGTGTCGTCGATCGCCTGGTTCGGGCCCGCGAGCTTGGCGAGGCGGGTCGAAACTTCGGTATGAAACTGCGTAGTCAGGTCGGTCATAATCACATGGGTTCCGTTAGGTCTGGGCCGTCGCGCGGCGCGCGGCAGTGTTAGGCAAGCCACCCCGCATCGGGCGGCGGCGTGGCGCTACCGCGGCGCCGGAGGCGGCGAGGAAGCGCGTCGTGCGGTCGAAATTCGATTGCGCAATCAACAGGTAAAGCAAATCCACCACGAACAGCTGGCAGTGCCGGGCCGACAGGTCCGCCGGCTGCAGGTAGCCATCGGGCGAGGCGGCGATCAGCACGTCATGGGCGAGGCGAGCCAGCGGCGAATCCGGGTTGCCGGTGATCGCCACGGTATGGGCGCCCGACGCCTTGGCGACGGTCAGCATCTGGATGGTTTCGTCGGTGCGGCCGGTATTGGAGATGCCGATGGCAACGCACCGGTCATCGAGTATGGCGGCGCTGGTCAGCCCGTTATGCACCTCGGCCCAGGTATGGACATTGACGCCGATGCGGTAGAGCCGCGCCTCGGTCTCGAGCGCCGTGAGCGCGCTGCCGCCGACGCCATAGACGTCGAGCTGCCGAGCCTTGACGATCGCCTGCGCCACCCGGATCGCGGTGGGCATATCGAGCAGCCCCGCCGTGGTCTGGAGGCTCAGCACATGGGTGTTGAGCAGCGCGTTGCGGATCTCGTCCGGCGAGTCATCGGGCCCGAACGAGCGGCCGATTTCGCCGATCCACGCCGCCTTGGCGCCGCCGCGGCCGACATCCTCGGCAATCCCGACGCGCAGCTGCGAATAGCCGCCATAGCCGATCATCCGGCAGAAGCGGGTCACGCTGGCGGCCGAGGTCCCCGCCCGCTCGGCGAGATCGGTGATCGAGAGGTTCAGCGGCGCCTTGGGATCGTCAATGAGGACCGCTGCGATTTTCGCCATCGTAGCCGGCATCTGGGACTGGTAAGTCCTGATCCGGTCCAGAACGCTGAACGTCTTTGCGATGGCGGTCATCTATGTTAGGAGCCCATGCCCTGAAAATCACTCTCAAGAAGGCCGCTGTGCGGATGAAAACAATTCTTATCCAGCAATTTTCACGAAGGCAAGCGGGTCGATAACGCGATGAACAAGGCGTTGCTCGCCATCGATGTGGGCGGTTCCACATCGCGTGCCACTCTGGTCGATCATGCCGGCCGCTGTCTCGGCCAGGGCCGCAATCGCGGCGGCAACCCGGCCTCGAACAGCCCGGAACAGGCGGCTTCCGCCATCATTTCGGCGGTCGAGGCCGCCGTCGCCGATGCCGGCGGCCAGCTCGATATCGAGCTGGCGCTGCTCGCGCTGGCCGGCCCCCGCGCCCATGTCGCGCAGGATCGGCTGGAAGCGGCCTTCCGTGAAAATGGCCTCACCGGGCCCCTGGTTTTCGCCGGCGACCTCGAGGCGATGCTCGCCTCGGTCACCGCGGCGCGCGATGGTTATTGCATCGTCGCCGGCACTGGCGCCGGTGCGGTGCGGGTCCGCAATGGCGCCATCGAAGCCGTGGTCGACGCCGCCGGCTACCTGCTCGGCGATCTCGGCTCGGGCTACTGGCTCGGCCACCACGCGGCGATCGCCGTCACCGCCGACCTAGAAGGCCGCGGCCCCAAAACCGTGCTGACCGCCGCGTTGCTCGGCGCCTTCGGCATCGCCTATTCCGACGAAAAAGCCTTCAGCGGCCGGCAGCTCTGCCTGCAGCAGTTTGTCGACGCGATCTACAAGCTCCGCCCGATTGAGCTCGCCCGCTTCGCCCCACTGGTCATCGCCAACCGCACCGATCCGGTGGCGGCGGCGCTCCTCGCGCAGTCCGAGGCCTACCTCCTCGCCGACTTCAAGATGATCTTCGATCCCGGCATGCCCGGTCCGGTAGCGCTCGGCGGCGGCATCGCTCCGCACCTGTTGACGCTGCCCGCCGCGGTCTCCGAAGTGATGCGCGCCGCCGGCCACACGCCGGATGTTCGCATCGCCGGCGACGGCTCGGTCGGCGCCGTGGTGCTGGCGCTGCGGGCCATTGGCGAGGCGGTGGACGACAGCACGGTCGCGACCGTCGCCGCATCGATGGCGGCAAGGAACGCGACGTCGGCGGTTTCGGCCTAGGAGTACCTAAGGACCCCTTGACTTCCTTGCGCGCACGGGCGTCGCAAAGTGCGTCCCCTCGCCCCTCTGGGGAGAGGGTCAGGGTGAGGGGGAGCCAAGCACACCGGCTGAACGAGTGCCCCCTCTACCTGTCCTGATTGTCGTGCGCTTGGCACCCCTCACCCCACGGATGAGGCCTCCGGCCCCATCCGCCGCCCTCTCCCCAGAGGGGCGAGGGGGCGGTGTGGCGCGACCAGTGACAACCCGCAGCCACCCGCTTGCCCAACCCCCTGTTGTCTGACAGCTTTGCCAAAAAGCCAGCGAAGTGCCTTGGGGGAGGTCCACCATCGTGACTGTCACCGTCTCAACCCGTCGCCGCGTCGGGCGCACTGCGCTGGAGCTGCCGGTGTTCGGTTTCGGCGCCGCGCATCTGGGCGAGCTCTACGCCAGGCTGGACGAAGCCGAGTCACAGGCGACCCTGGCCGCCGCCTGGGAGGCCGGGGTGCGCTTCTACGACACGGCGCCCTGGTATGGCCGCGGCCTCTCCGAGCATCGGCTCGGCGGCTTCCTCCGCACCCGGCCGCGTAACGAGTTCATCGTCAACACCAAGGTCGGCCGCATCCTCCACCGCCCCGATGACCCGGCAAACTTCAGCACCGCCCCCTGGGCCGGCGGCCTGCCGTTCGAGGTGGAGTTCAACTACACCCATGATGGGATGATGCGGGCCTACGAGCAGGTGCTGCAGCGGCTGGCGCTCAACACCGTGGATTCCCTGGTGATCCACGACCTCGACACCATGTTCCACACCCCCGAACTGGTGACGGTGTACCTGAAGCAACTGACCGACGGCGGCGGGCTCAAGGCCCTGCAGGAGCTGAAGGCCGCCGGCGATATCAAGGCGATCGGCGTCGGCAATAACGTCCCCGGCAATCTCGACGAGATGCTGAGTGCCATCGACGTCGATTTCGCCATCGTCGCCATGCCCTATACTCTGCTCGACCAGGGCGTGCTCGATACCTCGATGCAGCGCTGCCTCGATCGCGGCATCAGCGTCATCATCGGCGCCCCCTTCGCCTCCGGCATCCTCGTCACCGGCTCAGGCGCCGGCGCCATGTACGCCTATGGCAAGGCCCCGCCCGAAGTGCAGGCGAAAGTCCGCGGCATCGAGGCGGTGTGTGCGGCGCACAATGTCAGCATGCCGGTCGCAGCGCTGCAGTTCCCGTTAGCCCATCCGGCCGTGGTCTCGGTGATCCCCGGCGCGGCGAAGCCATCCGAGGTGCAAGCGAATGTCGCGGCGCTCGCGGTGAACATTCCCGCGGCGTTCTGGTCAGATCTGAAGGCGCAAGGCCTGCTAGCGGCAAACGCGCCGGTGCCCAGCCGCTAAAGCCCGCAGCCCAGTGACTAATCCAACTGCCTGATCCGCAGCGCCAGATACGGCCGGCTCGGCAGTTCCACCCCAAACGCCGCGTCCGCCTTGCCGCCGCGCACCACCTCGCCGTGCCGCGTCGGGTGCGGGATCAGTGCCGGGATGCGCTTGGCCGGCGTCACCGTCATCGCCCAGGTGTCGATCAGGTCGACCTCAAAATTCCCGTCTTCCTTCGGCAGCCCCGTGGTCCATTGATTGGGCTGGTGCTCGCCGAAATAGATGTAGCTGACCTTGCCGTCGCGGGCCCCGGAGATGCGGCTCCACGGCCAGGAGGCATTGTGGCCCATCGGCGTCAGCCCGTCCGTCGCGTCTTCCTCGACGATGGCGCGGAGGAACCCGATGCGCTTCCAGGCTTCGCCATGGAGTTTGCCGCCCTTGGCCCACCAGATCAGGTCGTCGGGGTCGGCATAGGTCTCGCCATGCCCGGCATAGCCGCCGCGCATCACCGTGGTCCAGAACCGGTGGGTGAGCTCCTCAGCCGTGATGTTGCCCCAGCTCGGCCAGATATTGCCCTCATATTCCGGCTCGTCGTTGACCACGGGCTTGCCATACTGCTCGCGCCATTCCGGGGTGCGCTTCACATCCCAGTTCTGGATGCAGACATGGCTGACCCAGGCCTTGCGATGGTCGAAATTCATCGACTGGTCGCCATTGTGGATCGACTTCAGGTGGCCGTAGGGGTCGTTCTCTTCGAGGATGTGGAAATAGCGGTCCCACTGCGCCACCGGCTTGGTGTCGAGCAGGAAATCGTACTCGTTGGCGAGCGCCCACCAGACGTTGGCATAGGCGCTGAGCCGGGCCGCGAGATAAGCGACGTAGCGGAAATCCTGTTCCGCCGACATGTTCGAGTAGCCCCAGCGGTCATAGGGGTGGAAGATGATCAGGTCCGCCTCGATCCCCATGTCGCGGAGTTTCCCGACCTGCTGCTCGAAATGCTGGAACGCTTTCGGGTTGGGCCGATCGAAATCGAGCTTGCCGTCGGCGCCCGGGAGATAGACGTCTTGCAGCGGCTCGTTGGTGTTGAACGGATAATCCTTGGGGAACACCCCCATGCGGATCTTGTTGAACCTGGCCTTGCCGAGCGTCTCGAGCGTCTCGGCCTGCATGGCGAGCGGCTGGTGCGTCCAGGCATAGCAGGTGGTGCCGAACGGCACGTAGGGCGTGCCGTCGGCATGAGCGAAGTGGAACTTGTTCTTCACGGCCACCGGCCCGTGCTGGCCGGGGCGCGCCGCGGTGACGGTGAAGCTGCCGATCTTGCCGTCGAGTTCGGTGGTCTTCGACCGCGTGCGGAACGTCCATTCGCCCTCATGGTCGGGCATGAAGCGCACGCGATAGGTGCCGTCCCCATCGTAGAAGCCCGGCACCCGCACTTCGCGCGAATGCTGCGCGAATACCGCGTCGAAGCTCACCTCGAGATAGGGGTTGCCGCTGGCCGGGCCGGCAAAGCTCGCTTCGAAAATATCGTACTTGGCGGTCATGGAGAGATCCTCAGTCGATGCGCTTGAACAGCAGCGCCAGATAGGGTTTCGGCTCGAAATGCAGCACGTCGCCACGCTTGACGCTCGGCGCGAGCGGCGTCTCGGTCATGTTCCAGGTGTCGATCAGCGTGGCGCTGTACTGCTCGTCGGGCGGCACCGCGACTGTCGCCTCGCTCGGCTGGTTCTCGCCCAGGTAGCTCAGGTAATAGCGGTGCGGCTGCCCGGCTGTCGGCCACCAGGCCATGGCCGGAGCCCAGCTCTCTTCGCCTGCTGGCGGCACGAACAGCTGCTGCAGCACCACATTGTCGAGCCCGCCTTGCATGGCGATGCGATAGGCGCCGGTGGATTTGATCGGATCGAGCCCTTCGTCAGGCCCCTCCTCCATGATGCGGCGAAGGAAGGCGATGCGCGCAACGCTCTCGCCGATCAGCTTGCCGCCCTTGGCCCACCAGATGGTGTTGGTGTCATTGTTGAAGGTTTCGCCATGGGTGACATAGCCGCCGTTCACCGCGCCATCCCAGAAGCGGCGCACCATCTTGTGGCCACTGATATTGCCCCAGAGCTCGGCGATGGTGCCCTCGTAGCAGCACTCGTCGATCGAGACGGGTTTGCCGTATTTCTCGCGCCACACCGCCGACATGTTGGCACTCGAGCGCTGGATCGAGGCGTGGGTGATACGCGGGTGGTTGTGGTCGTAGAACTTGAAGCAGTTATGCACCGATAACAGGTGCCCAAAGGGGTCGTTATCGGCGGTGATGTTGATGAAGCGATCCCAGTCCTGCGGGCTCTTTTGCGGCATCAGGTCGTATTCATTGGCCATCGACCACCACACATTGGGGAAGGCCGCGAGCCGCGCGGTAAGGTAGCGCAGGTACCGGTCATCCTCGGCCGGCGACATGTGCGAAAAGCCCCAGCGGTCGTAGGGGTGGAAGACGATCAGGTCGGCTTCGACCCCGATCTCCGCCAGCTGCTTGATGCGCTGCTCGAGATGCTGGAAATAGGCCGGCTCGAACTGGGTGAAATCGAACTTCCAGCCATACTTGTCGGCCCCGGCGAAGCTGCCGTCCCACTTGCTTTTGCCCGCAGTCACCAGCTTGAACGGATACCGCTCCGGCTCGTTCTCATTGTAGCGATAGTGCTTGGGGAACACGCACATGCGGATCTTGGTGAAGGGCGCCTTGGCGAGGCTCGCGAGCGTCTCCTCCTCCAGCACGTCGCCCTGCAGGTTCCACACATAGGCGGTGGTGCCGATATTGGTGTAGCGCGTGCCATCGGCGTAACGGAAATGGTGCCGGTTGGCGACGCGCACCGGACCGTGATGGTTGGGCAGAGCGGGGCCGACCTCGAACGTGCCGGTGACATTGTCGAGCACAGGCGCATTGCTGCGGGTTTCGTAGCTCCAGGTGCCCGCGGTGTCGGGCAGGAAGCGCAGTTTGTAGACGCCGTCACCGTCATAGAAGCCGTTGACCCGCACCTCGCGCTCGCCCTGGCGGAAGGTGGCGGTGAGCTGGATCTCGAGGAAGGGGTTGCCGGTGGAGGGGCCCGTCAGGCTCAGCTCCCAGGTGGCCCAAAGCGAGGCGGCGGTCGTGGTCATCTCTGAAATTCCCTTGGGTACAAAATGCTAGGGGCAGCAGCCAAAAAGGCCCCCTCACCCGGTCCTTCGGGCCGACCTCTCCCCCCAGGGAGAGGTGACGATGGGGGCGAGATGGTGCCTCCCTCCCACCTCTCCCTGGGGGGAGAGGTCGCCGCGCAGCGGCGGGTGAGGGGGCCTTTTGACCTCTACGAAGATCACGCCGCCACCTTCCGCGGTCGCCAGCGGCTCTTTGTCGTCGGGATCGAGCTCAAGAGCAGCTTGGTGTAGTCGTGCTGCGGATCGCCCATCACCTGGCGCGCCGGGCCGAACTCCACCACCACGCCCTTGTTCATCACCGCCACGTAGTCGGAGATGTAGTAGGCGGTGGCGAGGTCGTGGGTGATGTAGAGAAAGCTCCGGCCGGCTTCGTCGCGCAGCTGCTTGAACAGGTTGATGATGATCATCCGCCGCGACGCATCGATCATCGATACCGGCTCGTCCGCGACGATCAGCTTCGGCTGCGGGATCAGCGCCCGCGCCACCGAAATGCGCTGCAGCTCGCCGCCCGAGAACTGGTTGGTGTACTTGCCGCGCACCTCGCCGTATTTGAGCCCGACGCTGGTGAGCGCCGCCGCCACCGCCGCCTCCGCCTGGGCGCCATCCATGCCGCCGACCCGTCGCGCCGTTTCATGCAGGTACGCATCGACCGGCCGATAGCGGCTGAAGGCCTCGAACGGGTTCTGAAAGATCGGCTGCACCAACCCGAGAAACTGTTGCTTCGATAGCGTCGTGCCTTTGCCGGTCACCACCGTGTCGTAGACGATGGCCCGGCCCGAGCTCGGGGTTTCGAGCCGCAGCAGGGTCTTGGCCAGCGTGGTCTTGCCGCTGCCGGATTCCCCGACCACCGCGATCACCACCGGCTTGTCGCTCTCGACGTTGATGTTGACGTCGTTCAGCGCCCTGACCTGCCGCGAGCGCACCAGGCCGCCCTGCCGGTAGACCTTGTTCAGGGCTTCGGTCTTCAGGATCACGGTCATGCCGCTGCCCCCACAATCTGGCTGGGTCGCGCCATGAAATGCCCCGGCTTCACCTCGATCAGCTCCGGCTCCACCCGATAGGCCCGGTCACCCCCTGCCCCGGCCATGCTGGCCAGCACGCCGCGCATGCTGTCGTCGCCAATGGTGGGCAGCGAGTCGATCAGCATCTTGGTGTAGGGGTGCTGCGGGTCGGCGAAGACGCTTTCGGTATCGCCATACTCGACCACCCGGCCGGCATACATGATCAGCATCTTGTGGGTGACCTGGTAGTGGACGCCCATGTCGTGCGAGACGACGAGGATGGTGTTGCCCATCAGTTCCTGCACTTCCATCAGGAGCAGCAGGATTTCCTTCTGCACCACCACGTCGAGCGCCGTGGTCGGCTCGTCCGCGATGATCAGCTCGGGCTGGAAGAAGGTGGCGAGCGCGATCATCACGCGCTGCCGCATGCCGCCCGACAGCTGATGCGGGTAGGACTCCATCGCTTCAGCCGGCAGGCCGAGCTTGCCGATATAGGCCCGCGCCCGCTCCAGCACCCGCTTCTTGTTGCTGTCGGTGCCGGGGAAATCGGTGAACTGGTCGCGGATGCGGATCACCGGGTTCAGCGAGTTCATCGAGCTCTGTGGAATATAGGAGATCGATTTGAACCACTCCCGGCGGATGGTCTGGGTGTTCACCGGCAGCCCGTCAGCACCCTTCATGCCATATTCGATGCTGCCGCCACTGAGCGACATCGGCGATTGGATATCGCCATAGATCGCCTTCATCAGCGTGGACTTGCCGCAACCGGATTCTCCGGCAATGCCGACGATCGAACCGTCCGGAATGGTCAGCGTCACGCCGTTGACGGCTTCGATCACCCGGTTGCCGATGCGGTAGCTGATCTTCAGATCATTGAGCTTGATCATGCGACACCCCGCTTGTTGGCGAATGCGGCGTTGAAGCCGGTCGAGGTCAGGAACAACCCGAGAAAGAGCAGGATCGAGGCGACGATCGGCGCCACCAGCCAGGGGTAATTGCCGGTGAACAGCGCGTTGTAGTTGAGCGCCCAGAAGATGATCGAGCCGAGCGTCGGCACCTCGACCTTGCTGAGCCCGATCACCGCCAGCGTCGCCTCGGTGTTCACGGCAAAGAGGATGGTGTTGATGAACCCCACCACCATGTAGGCCGAGACGTAAGGGAAGATTTCCCGGACGAGGATGTTGAAGGTATTGGCGCCCGAAAACCGCGCCATGTTGATGAACTCACGCTCGCGCAGCGACAGCGCCATCGAGCGGATGGTGCGGGCGCCCCAGGCCCAGCCGAACACCACGATGATCAGGCCAACGGTGAGGAACGAGCTGTTGCCGCGGATCACTGCGCCCAGAATGATCAGGATCGGCAGCAGCGGGATGGTGATGAAGCTGTCGACCACCAGCATCACCACGCGCTCGTAATTGCCGCCGATATAGCCGGCGCTGAGCCCGACCGCTGTCGAGATGATGGTGACGCCGACGCCGACCAAGACGCCGAGGATCAGCGAGTTGCGGATGGCGAACACCAGGAACCAGAAAATGTCCTGCCCGATGGCATTGGTGCCGAGCAGGTGCTCCCAGGACATCGGCATGTTCTTCAAATACGTCGCCTGCAGCGACGGATCGGCGGGCGCAAAGAACGGCAACACGATACTGCCGACGATGAAGATGCTGACGAGACTCAGCCCAATGGCGAGCCGCGCGTTGAGCAGCCACAGCAAGCTGTCGCGGCGCTTGGCTGTCGGGGCGGCGGGAATGGCGGCGGCACCCGCCGCCGAGGGGCTCTCGGTCGTCATTTGTGGCGGATCCGCGGGTCGAGGAGGGGATAGATGAGGTCGATGACGAGGCCCGCCGTGGCGACGGCGATGATCGAGATGGCGATGGCGCCGTAAAGCACGTTGTAATCGCCGCCGCTCGCCGCGGTGCGCATGATCAGCCCGACGCCCGGATAGGAGAACAGCATCTCGGTGAGCAGCGCGCCGTTGAACACCGTGCCCAGCGACAGCGCCAGCGCCGTCACCTGCGGCAGCATGGCGTTGCGGAACACGTAGCGCACCATGCGGGTCCAGTTCGAGGCGCCCTTCAGCCGCGCATAGGTGACGTAAGGCTCCTCGGTGGTCGCCA
Organism: Devosia sp. LjRoot16; assembly: GCF_964252795.1. Lineage (NCBI taxonomy): Bacteria > Pseudomonadati > Pseudomonadota > Alphaproteobacteria > Hyphomicrobiales > Devosiaceae > Devosia > Devosia sp. LjRoot16. Next base: position 269,194 of record NZ_CAXUPH020000007.1, on the reverse strand, counting down.
CCGCCAGCGCCTTCATACTGAGGATGTTCCAGCCGAACCCGGCGAGCACCAGCGTCAGCGCCGGCAGCAGCGAGTTGTAGATCACCATGCCGAATTTCTGCGGCGTCATCTGCCCGACCGGGAAGGTCGGCGACAGCGGGAAGATCGGGAAGATGTAGGCGAGCAGCAGGATCACGCTGACGGCGAGGATGTAATAGGGGATCGGGTAGAGCAGGATCCCGACCACTTCGAGGATGGTCGCCGCCTTCTTGGTGTGGAAGTACCCCGCCACCAGCCCGACCATGTTGCCGAGCAGCCAGGCGATGAAGGTCGAGATCAGCAGCAGCCCCAGCGTCCAGGGCAGCGCGTTGAAGATCATCTGGCTGACCGGCTGCGGGTAATAGGTGAAGCTCGGCCCGAAATCGAAGTGCAGCACCACCCGCTCGAGATAGCTCAGATACTGGCTGAACAGGTCGCCCTTCAGCCCGTAGAGCTGCTCGAGATTGGCGCGCAGCTGGATGATGTCATCGGCGGTGAGCGCGCCGCTGGCCCGTGCCTGGATCTGGCCGATATAGCCGTCGATCGGGTTGGCCGGCATCAGTCGCGGCAACAGGAAGGTGATCGTCAGCCCGATGAACAGGACCGCGAAATAGAGGCCAACACGCTTGGCCACGTATTGCAGGACACCCATTGGCCCACCTGCTCCGAGAACGAGAAAAGGGAATGGGGCGGCCGGGAGGAAAGCCGCCCCACCATCGACCAGCGGCTACTTGCCGGTCGGTTCGATGTTGACGATCGTCTTCTTGAACGACGACCACCAGGTGTAGGGCGCCGCGTAGAAGTTCGATTGCTTGGGATAGTTCTTCCAGTAGGTGTTGTTGGTCGGGATCGTCGTCGGGATGTTCATCAGGTTGATGAACTGCATGCCGCTGGTCAGCTTCTTGGCGATCTCGATGCCGTTGGCGACGAACGGCTCCGAGCCGATCTCGAGCACCTTGCTATCCTGCACCAGCTTGAAGATCGCCGGGTCGGTGACACGGATGAAGTTGCCCTGCAGCGGCTCGTTGGAGTCGACCGCCTTGACGAACGTGTCGCTGAACGAGTTCCAGCTGTTGAACCAGTTGGAGTTGTAGGTGCAGGTCATGTTCCAGTTGACCATCAGGTCGAGCTTGGCGTTGGTGTTCTGCACCGTGGTGAACTCGCCATTGTCGGCCTGGCGCGCGGTGACGTTGAACCCCGCCTTCTTCCAGCTGTCGGCGATCGAGAAGCCGGTGCGCTGCATCACCTTGTTCCAGTCGGCCGGGATGACGAAATCGAGCGTCCACGGCGAGCCGTCGGGCTTGGTGTAAAAGCCGTCCGCGCCCTTCTTGATGCCGACCGAGCCGAGCAGCTTTTCAGCTTCCGCCGGGTCGTACTTCCACCAGCCCTGGCCAAAGCCCTGCTTGACCGCCTCGCCGGTCGGCAGGTCCGCCTCGGGGGTGCCCTGCGCCTTGAGCGCCGCCACCATGCCGTCGCCGAAGCCGGCATCGAACGGCTTGTAGCCATCCGAGAGGGTCAGCCCGTTGAGGAACTCCAGCATCGGCTGGTAGTAGACCGGGTCGGTGATCGGCGTGTCGGCGAACGGCAGGGCCGCGGCCTTGAACTGCCCGCTGACGGCGCTGATGCCGACCTGCTGCAGGTTGGTCGTCAGGGCCAGCGCCCAGCGCACTTCGGGCAGGTCATAGGGTGACTTCTGCTGGTTGAAATAGACGCCGTAGGCACAGGCGTCATTCATGTCGTGGTACGGCAGCGTCGGCGAGAAGGTTTCGATCGCCGGGTTGCGCGCCTTGGCGGCGGCAATCGAATCCGGGCTCATGAAAGTGTCGACGTCATACTGGTTCTGGACGAACGCCAGGGTGCGCGTCTCTTCGGCGCCGAAATCCTTGTAGAGCACGTATTTCGGCTTCGGCGTGCCGAGGTTCCCCCAGCCCGAGCGCTGCCAATCGTCACGCAACTCCCACAGCTGCCAGAAGCCGTTGGGGTCGAACTCCTTGATCTTGTAGGGCCCGAGCGTCACCGCATTGGTGTTCTTGAAGGTGACGACATTGTCGCCCTGCCCTTCGAAGATGTGCTTGGGCACCGGCACGAACAGCGAGCCCCAGGTATAGACGCCGAGCACGGTCTGGAAATCATAGGCCGGGTTCGCAGTCTCGATATCCATGGTGTAGTTGTCGACCTTGGACCAGCTGCCCTCTTTCACGTAATTGGTGGTGCGGGCGACGAAGGTCAGCTTGTCCTTGTACTTGAAGGACGTATCGAGCGTGTAGATCAGGTCGTCGACGGTGAACTCCACCCCGTCGCTCCAGAACACGCCGGGGCGGATCTTGATGCGGAACTTGGTGTGCTCGGGGTTGAGCACTTCCACCGGGCCGGCAGCGAGCTCGGGGTAGGACTGGCCGGTCGCCGTATCCATCTCCCACAGAAAGCTCCAGCCCAGCTCGCGGAAGCCGCGCCAGATCGCATACTGGTTGAGCGGGTTCTGCACATCGGGGTTGGCCGATTTGCCGTCGAAGGTCTGCACGATCAGCGTCTCGTTGCGGGGCGTGCCCACATCGGTCATTTCCTGCGCGTAGCTGGCGCCTGCCAGCAACAGCCCCGCCAGCGGGGCCAGCACGTATCGGCCAAGCCGTACCATTGTCCGTGTCCTCCTCTTGTGCCCCGATCGCCGCCGGGTCTCGGCAGTCGCATCCGGGATTTTGAACCTCGCGGTGGTCGGCCATCGCACAGCCGTGCCCGTCAGCCGGCTGCAAGCCGCCTGGACATCAGTCGCCGTAATCGAAGGGCTCCTCACCTGCTCCCCTGCACCCAGGCGCAACCTGCACCTGAGGTACATCGCAAACAGACGAGTTCTGTCTGTTTCGCTTTGTTTGCGATTAATGAGGATTACGGAGGTATCTGAGGCAAGTCAATGCCGTTTTTCGTCGAGATCGCCAGCAAGCGGCGCTGATCCGGGCCGGTTCGACAGCACGTGACAGCTCCCTGCCCCAACGGTTGACGCTGGAGCAGCGAGACTAAGGCACTGGCAGGTTTATACTATTTCAGCGGGCGATGATCAGCTCGATGCCGCGGCGCTCGAACTCGCGGGCATCCTCATCGCGGATCCCGTCATCGGTGATAAACGAGTGAATCACGTCCAAAGTGCCAAGCCGCGTGAACGAAGTGCGGTTGATCTTGGTCGAATCCGCCACCAGGTAGACGTGCTGCGCCGCCTTGATCATCGCCTGCTTGAGCTGCAGGTCGGCAAAGCTCGGATAGGTGAGTCCCGCCTCGAGCGACACGCCGGCGGTGGCGAGGAACAGCTTGCCGGCGAGGATATCGCGGAAATACTCCACCGATTTGTCGCCGCTGAGCGACAGGGTCGGCGCCTTGAACTGGCCGCCCGGCATATGCACGGCAAAGCCCGGCACCGCGCCGAGGATCAGCGCGATGTTGAGCGCGTTGGTGATCACCGTCAGCTCGCGCCGCTGCAACAGCCCATGCGCGACCTCGGTGGTGGTCGAGCCGGCATCGAGGATGATCGTCTCGCCATCACCGACCAGCGATGCGGCCCGCACCCCGATCCTGCGCTTTTTGTCCATGTTCTCAAGGTGTTGCAGGCTCAGCGTCTCGACCTGCCGGGGCAGTGTCTTGAGGAACGCGCCGCCATGCTCCCTGGTGATGTAGCCGTCGGCCTCCAGCCGTTCGAGATCCTGCCGGATCGTCGCTTCGCTGACTTCGAACGCAGCCGAGAGGTCGCGCACCCGGGCGCTGCCCTCTTCCTGCAGCCATTCGAGAATCTTGCGCCGCCGCGGCTCGGCCAACAGTCCGCTCAGCGTGCCGGCGTCGACGCCGCCGCCTGCCTTGCGGTCCTGCCGGCGGATGCTTTTCTGCTCGTTCATCTCTCAGGCGCGCCTCTGCTGACCTCTGGCAAATTACCGTGGCGGCCGGGTTTTCCGCAACCCGCACACTTCGGATATCTAGCGACTATATGCCAAACGAAACCATTCGCAAATTTTCGATAGTGACGAGCGGCAAACAATCGGTTAGTTGTCGCAGCAAGATGCATGGGAGGCAGCGGCAGCAAGCCCGCCTACCCCGAATGCTGGAGGAGGCAGTTTTGACGTTCCCGGCTTCCGCCGAACTTCGCAACGATCCGGTCGCGCTGATCCGCGACAAGGCGCTGTGGATCCGCCGGCGCAGTTTCCAGATGGTCTACGAGGCGCAACTGGGTCACCCCGGTGGCGATTTCAGCGCCGCCGACGTGCTGGCGACGCTGTATTTCGGCGTGCTGCGCCACGACCCCGCCGATCCACGCAACCCGGCGCGAGATCGTTTCGTGATGAGCAAGGGCCACTGCACCGGTGCCTTTTATGCCGTGCTGGCCGCCGCCGGGTTCTTCCCGGAAGCGCAGCTCAGTACCTACATGCAGCCGCTGTCGCTGCTCAACGGCCACCCCAACCGCAACTACCTGCCAGGCGTGGAGACCAATACCGGCCCGCTCGGTCATGGCCTGCCGGTCAGCGTCGGCATCGCCATTGCCGGCCAGATCGACAATGCCGATTTCCGCACTTTCGTGCTCACCGGCGACGGTGAGTTGCAGGAAGGCAGCAACTGGGAAGCAGCGCTCACCGCCGGTCACCGCAAGCTCGAGAACCTGACGCTGATCATCGACCGCAACCGGCTGCAACAGGGGGCGCGCACCGAGGAAACCGCCAGCCTCGACCCGCTCGACGACAAGTGGCGCGCCTTTGGCTGGCATGTCGAGGTGGTCGACGGCCACGATCACCGCGCCCTCTACGAGGTGCTGAGCAAGTCGCCTAAAGGCCGCGGCAAGCCGCTCTGCGTCATCGCCAACACTTTCAAGGGCAAGGGCGTCAGCTTCATGCACGACAACGTCGCCTGGCACCACGGAGTGCCCAACAAGGAACAGTACGAGCAAGCCATGCGGGAACTCGCCTGATGAGCGCCGCCGCCCCTGCCCCTGCCGGCTGGCACGATTGCCGCGATACCTTCTCGAAAACCGTCGAGGCACTGGCCGAAGCCGATCCGCGTATCGTCACCGTGGTGAGCGACAGCGTCGGCTCGTCCAAGCTGGTCAATTTCCGCAAGCGCTGGCCCGAGCGCATGGTCAATGTCGGCATCGCCGAACAGACCGTGGTGGCAGTGGGCGCCGGCCTCGCCAATGGCGGCAAGATCCCCTTCGTTTCCGCCGCCGCGTGCTTTCTCACCGCCCGGGCGATGGAGCAGATCAAGGCCGATATCGCCTACACCAATGTCAACGTGAAGCTGATCGGCCAATCGAGCGGTGTCGCCTATGGCGAGCTCGGCCCGACCCACCATTCCATCGAGGATATGGCCTGGCTGCGGCTGCTCAACAACCTGACGCTGATCGTCCCCTCCGACCCCTGGGAAACCGAGCAGGCGATCCGCGTCGCGGCGGCGCTCGATGGCCCGGTGTTCATCCGGGTGAGCCGCATGCCGGTGCCCGACCTGCCGCGCAGTAACGCGCGCTTCGAGATCGGCAAGGCCGAAACCCTGCGCGACGGCAACGATCTCGCCATCATCGCCAATGGCGTGATGGTGCACCGGGCGCTGGCCGCGGCCGAAGCCCTCGCCGCCGACGGCATCGCCGCGCGGGTCATCAACATGTCGACGGTCAATCCGCTCGACGAGGCAACCATTCTCGAAGCGGCAAAGACCGGCGCCGTCGTCACCGTCGAAGAGCACTCGGTGCGCGGCGGCCTCGGCGGTGCGGTGGCCGAAGTCTTGGCGACGCACGATCCGGTGCCGATGCGCATCCTCGGCTTCCCCGGGTTCCTGCCTACCGGTTCGGCCGACTGGCTGCTCGAGCATTTCCATCTGAACGCCGCCGGCATCGCCGACGCGGCGCGCCAGCTCCTCGCCCGCAAATGAGCAACGGGCTGATCCTCGCCATCGACCAGGGCACCACCAACACCAAAGCTCTGGCGTTCGACGCCGAGGGGCGGGTGGTTGCCAGTGCCTCGGTGCCGATGGCGGTCAGCTATCCACAGCCCGGCTGGGCCGAGCAATCGGCGACCGACATCTGGCAGAGCGTCGCGCACGTGATCGCCGAGGTAGTGGCCAAGGTCGGGCCGGATCTGGACGCGCTGGCGATTTCCAACCAGCGCGAAACCATCGTGGTGTGGGACAGCCGCACCGGCGCGCCCATCGCTCCGGCCATCCTCTGGCAGTGCCGCCGCTCAGCCCCCGCCTGCGCCGCCATCCGCGCCGCCGGGCATGGCGAGCTGATCGAAGCCCGCACCGGGCTCGGCATCGATCCGTTGTTCCCGGCAGCCAAGCTTGCCTGGATCCTCGACCATGTCTCCGGCGCTCGCGAGGCTGCCACAGCCGGGAGTTTGCGCGCCGGCACCATCGACGCCTGGCTGCTCTGGAACCTGACCGGAGGCGAGCACGCCACCGACCATTCCAACGCCTCGCGCACCCAGCTGTTCAACACCGAGGCGCTGGCCTGGGACGAAGAGCTCGGCCGCATCTTCAACGTGCCGCTTGAGCTCCTGCCAAAAGTCCGCCCCTCGGACAGCGCCTTCGGCACCGTGGCCGCGGGTGTTTCGGCACTCGCCGCCGGCACTCCCATCCACGCCATGATCGGCGACTCGCATGCGGCTTTGTTCGGTCACGGCGTCCGCGAACCGGGCACGGTGAAGGCGACCTACGGCACCGGCTCGTCGCTGATGACGCTGACCACCGGCCGCATCATGAGCCGCAGCGGCCTCTCCTCGACCATCGCCTGGAGCACCAGCGCCGGCGTCGCCTACGCGCTCGAGGGCAATATCTCGGTCTCCGGCCAGGCCGTCGCCTTCATGGGAAGCCTGCTCGGCCTTGCCGATCCCGCCGCCGTCGCCGCACTGGCCGCTACCGTGTCCGACAGCAATGGCGTGATCTTCGTGCCGGCCCTGGTCGGGCTCGGCGCCCCCTACTGGGATCCAGACGCCCGCGGCAGCATCTCGGGCCTGGCGCTCGGCACCACCCCGGCGCACCTGGCGCGCGCCGCCGTCGAGGCCATCGCCTTCCAGGTCAGCGACGTCTTCACCGCCATGGAAACCGACCTCGGCCAGCCGCTGGCCCGGCTCTCCGCCGATGGCGGCGCGGCGCGCAACGACATGCTGCTGCAGTTCCAGGCCGACCTGCTCGGCCGCCCGGTGCTGCGCGGCGAGCTGCCCGAAGTCAGCGCCGCCGGCGCCGCGCTGCTCGCCGCGACGGGCCTCGGCCGCAACACCACACGGGCCACCAAGGCGCAACGCCAATTCACCCCGCAAATGTCCGCAGCGCAGCGCAATGCCGCGCTCTCGGGCTGGCTGAGCGGCGTCGGCCGCGTGCTGCAGCGCGACCCCATCACCTGAACCAACCGCCCCGGGCGGAGCAACAAACGAGGGAGAACAACAAGATGAGCAAGCTGCGCTTCGGAGCCGGCATCTGGCACTTTGCCACCTATGTCGACCGCTATGCGACCGACGGCTATGGCGAGCCGCGCAACGTCATCGAGGCCATCGACCTCGCCGGCAAGGTGCGCGACCTGAGCGTCGTCGACATCAACTACCCGTTCTTCGGCGGCGAATTCAGCAACGCTGAGATCAAGACGGCGCTCGACCGCAACAAGCTTGGCGTCATCGGCATCACCCCCGAGATCTACACCCGCGAGTTCAGGAAGGGCGCCTTCACCAACCCCGACCCCGGCATCCGCCAGCGCGCCCACGAACTGATCACCGAAGCCGCCGGCGTGGTGCGGGCTTTCGGCGCCGAGTACGTCAAGCTCTGGCCCGGCCAGGACGGTTGGGATTACCCGTTCCAGGTCGACCACGGCACCTTGTGGAAGAACTCGCTCGATGGCGTTGGCCGCCTCGCCAGCGAGAACCCGGATTTGAAGTTCGTCATCGAATACAAGCCGCGCGAGCCGCGCGTGCATATGAGCTTTGACTCGCTGGCGCGGACGCTGCTCGGCATCGAGAAGATCGGCCTCCCCAATGTCGGCATCCTGCTCGATTTCGGCCACGCCATCTTCGGCGGCGAATCGGCGGCAGACTCCGCCCAGATGGCCATCGACTACGGCCGGCTGTTCGGCATGGATGTCAACGACAACTACCGCTCCTGGGACGACGACCTGGTGGCCGGCAGCCTCCACCCGATCGAGCTGTTCGAGTTCTTCCATGTCCTGCGCAAGAACAAGTGGGACGGCGTCTGGCAACTCGACCAGTTCCCCTTCCGCGAAGACAGCGTCCAGACCGCCGACCACGCCATCGACTTCCTCAAGGCGGTAGACCGCGGGCTGGAAGCGCTGGATCTGAAGGCGCTGCGCAAGGCCCAGGAAGACCACGACGCGATCTCTGCGCTCCGCATCGCACAGAAGGCGCTGTTCGGGGCGTTTTAGACCCGGAACCCGCTGTCGTTGGTGAGCTGTGGCCGCACGCTCTGTGAGCCACTGCCGCTTCACCAAACTCGGTGTCATCCCAGCGAAAGCTGGGACCCAACTCGCCGCAGCGCAAGTGGGTAGATGGGTCCCAGCTTTCGCCGGGATGACACCGGTGGGGTAGGATAGCTTGTGCCTGCCGCAAAGCCCGTTCCGGGTCCCAAATCGGACAAGCTGCCGCACCGACAAATGGGGCACTTTCCAACCGCCTCGACGCCACCTATACCCGATGCACACACTGAGCTGGGGACGGGACGCTGCCGGGATTTTCGCCTGACGTCGCATTGGGAACATTGTGTGCCTTGCCATTTCTGGCATGCGTCCTCGCCTATGCGCTGCAGGGTCGATTATCCTCAGGAGCGGTGTATGTCACCGGCGGCGTCGCAGCCCTGCTCTTCCTCGTCACCCTGCTGCTGTTCCCGCAGGTTTCAGCGGGCGACGCGCTGGTCTACCGCATCGAGTGGATCCCGCAGCTCGGGCTCAACCTGACGCTGCGCATGGATGGCCTCGCTTGGCTGTTCTGCGTGCTGATCACGCTGATCGGCCTGCTCGTCGTGCTCTATGCGCGCTACTACATGTCGCCCAAGGATCCGGTGGCGCGCTTTTATGCGCTGCTGCTCGCCTTCATGGGGGCGATGCTGGGGCTCGTGCTCTCCGGCAACATCATCCAGCTCGCTGTGTTCTGGGAGCTGACCAGCCTCGTCTCGTTCCTGCTCATCGGCTACTGGTACCACCGCGGCGATGCGCGCGATGGCGCCCGCATGGCGCTGATCGTTACCGGCATGGGTGGGCTGGCGCTGTTCGTCGCCATGCTGCTCATCGGCCATATCGTGGGCAGCTACGAGCTCGACGATGTGCTGGCTTCGGGCAGCACGCTGGTCGATAGCCCGCTCTACCCGGTGACGCTGATCCTGTTCCTGCTCGCCGCCTTCACCAAGAGCGCGCAGTTCCCGTTCCAGTTCTGGCTGCCCAACGCCATGACGGCGCCAACCCCGGTCTCGGCCTATCTCCACTCGGCGACCATGGTGAAGGCCGGCGTGTTCCTCCTCACCCGCTTCTGGCCGGTGATGTCGGATTCCGAGCTCTGGTTCGCCATCGTCACCTATACCGGGCTCGCGACGCTGATCTTCGGGGCTGCCGCGGCCTTGTTCCAGCGCGACCTCAAGGGCCTCCTCGCCTATTCGACCATCAGTCACCTCGGCCTCATCACCACGCTGCTCGGCATGGGGACGCCGCTCGCTGCCGTCGCGGCGATCTTCCACATCGCCAACCACGCCACCTTCAAGGCCTCGCTGTTCATGGTGGTGGGCATCATCGACCACGAGACCGGCACCCGCGACGTGCGAAAGCTCAGTGGGTTGTGGCGGTTCATGCCGTTCACCGCCACCTTCGCCATCATCGCTTGCGGCGCCATGGCCGGGGTGCCGCTGCTCAACGGCTTCCTGTCGAAGGAAATGTTCTTCACCGAAACGGCGGAGTTCCACCCCGACATCTTCGTCAACTACTCGCTGCCGATCGGCGCGACCATTGCCGGCATGCTGAGCGTCGCCTACTCGATCAAGTTCGTGCATGGCGTGTTCTTCGGGCCACCGCCAACCGAACTCGACCGGGTGCCGCACGAACCGCCGGCCTTGATGCGGCGGCCGATGGAACTCTTGGTAGTGGTCTGCCTCGCCGTCGGCATCATCCCCGGCATCACCATCGGGCCGTTCCTCGCCGCGGCAGTGCAGTCGGTGCTCGGGCCCGACACGCCCTATTACAGCCTCTCAGTCTGGCACGGCTTCAACTGGCCGCTGCTGATGAGCCTCCTCGCCATGCTCGGCGGCGTGGTGATCTACGTGCCCTATTACCGGCGCTTCCGCGATGTCGACGGACTGCCCTTGCTGACCCGCTTCCGCGGCCAGCGTATCTTCGAACGCCTGCTGCTGAACGCCACCAACAAATGGGCGCGCAGCTTCATCGAGCTGTTCGGCACGCAACGGCTGCAGCCGCAGATCTTCATCGTGGTGCTCCTGGCGCTCGCCGCGGGCGTCGCGGCCGGCTGGGCCCGCATGGGCAACCTGCCGCTGCCGGAAAGCTTCGATCCGGTGCTCGGCCTCGTCTGGCTCGTGGGCGGCATCAGCGCCATCGCCGCCGCACAGCAGGCCAAGTTCCACCGGCTCGCGGCAATGATCCTGATGGGCGGCGCCGGGCTCGCCACCTGCATCACCTTCGCCTGGCTGTCGGCGCCCGACCTGGCGCTCACCCAGCTGCTCGCCGAAATAGCCACCACGGTGCTGATCCTCTTGGGCCTCCGCTGGCTGCCCAAGCGCCTGCCGGTGCCGGAGGACCTGACGCTGAAGATGCGGCTCAGGCGCCTGCGCGACGTCGGCCTCGCGGTGTTGGTCGGGCTGGGCGCCGCCCTCTTGAGCTACGCCGTGATGACCCGCGACGCTCCCCTGGGCATCTCGGAGTTCTTCCTCGCCAACGCCTACAAGGAGGGCGGCGGCACCAACGTGGTCAACGTCATGCTGGTGGATTTCCGCGGCTTTGACACGATGGGCGAGATCACCGTGCTCGGCGTCGTGGCGCTCACCGTGTTCGGCCTGTTGCGCCGCTTCCGGCCGGCCGTCGACAGCGCCGAGCGGCCCGAGCAGCAGCGCCTGCTCGATGGCAGCGCCGACGGCCAGCGCGTCGCCGACGATTTCCTGCGCATCCCCTCGCTGATCATGAGCTGGCTGTTCCCGGTGGTGATCCTGATCGCCATCTACATGCTGCTGCGCGGCCACGACCTGCCGGGCGGCGGCTTCATCGCCGGCATCATCATGTCGCTGGCCTTTATCCTGCAATACATGGCCCGCGGCACCCGCTGGGTCGAAGAGCGGCTGCGCGTCCTGCCGGTGCTGTGGATCGGCTGGGGCCTGCTGCTCGCCATGCTGACCGGGCTGGGGGCGATGGCGCTGGGCGCGCCGTTCCTCACCTCGGCTTTCGCCTATGCCGAGATCCCGCTCATCGGCAAAATCCCGCTGGCGACGGCGCTGCTGTTCGACCTGGGCGTCTTTGCCCTGGTGGTCGGCGCCACCGTGCTGATGCTGATCGCGCTGGCGCACCAGTCGATCCGCCGGCCCAAGCCTGCCGGATCGGCCAAACCCAGGGAACGCGAGGGGCTGGCAAAATGGAACTGATCCTTGCCGCCGCCATCGGTGTGCTTGCTGCCTCCGGGGTCTATTTGATCCTCCGCCCCCGCACCTTCCAGGTAATCATCGGGTTGTCGCTGATCTCCTACGCGGTGAACCTGTTCATCCTCGCCATGGGCCGGCTGCGCATGGATGCGGCGCCGATCCTCGATGGCGCCAACGCCAACCCGGCCGACTATGTCGATCCGGTGCCGCAGGCGCTGGTGCTCACCGCCATTGTCATCGGCTTTGCCATGACGGCTTTGTTCCTCGTGGTGCTGCTCGCCGCCCGCGGCTTGACCGGCAATGACCATGTCGATGGGAAGCTCGACTGATGGCCGAGCTCAACCACATCGCCATCCTGCCCATCCTCGTGCCGATGGCGGCGGTGATCGCCAACCTGCTGCTGGGCAACCTCAGGCCCGTCAGCCGGGTGCGGCTCAACATCGCCTTCAGCGTCGTGCTGCTGCTGGTTTCGATCCTCTTGCTGGTGGTGCTGGCGCGATCGGATGGGAACCTCGCAGCAGTCTACCCGCTCGGCAACTGGCCGGTGCCGTTCGGCATCGTCTTGGTCGCCGACCGGCTGGCGGCGGTGATGGTGCTGGTCACCTCGATCCTGTCGCTCGCGGCCCTCCTCTATGCCTCGGCGCGCTGGCACAGCCGCGGCAGCAACTTCTTCCCGCTGTTCCATGCCCTGACCATGGGGCTCAACGGCGCCTTCTTGACTGGCGACCTGTTCAACCTGTTCGTCTTCTTCGAACTGCTGCTCGCCGCCTCCTACGGGCTGACGCTGCATGGCGGTGGCCGCAACCAGGTGAAGGCGGCGCTGCACTATATCGCCATCAACCTCGTCGCCTCGTTCCTGTTCCTCATCGGCGTGGCGCTGATCTACGCCACCACCGGCACGCTCAACATGGCCGATATCGGCCGCGCCGTGCCGCTGATCGCCCCCGATGATCGCGGGCTGTTCGATGCCGGCGCTGCGGTGCTGGGGGTCGCCTTCCTGATCAAGGCCGGCTCCTGGCCGCTGCATTTCTGGCTGCCGCGCACCTATTCTTCGGCGGCGCCACCCGTCGCGGCCCTGTTCGCGGTGATGACCAAGGTGGGGTTCTACGCCATCCTCAGGCTCTGGACCCTGGTCTTCGCCAACGCCTCGGGCCCGGAACTGGCGTTCGGGCAGAACGTGCTGCTGGTGCTGGGGCTGGCGACCATCGCCTATGGCAGCATCGGCGCGCTCTCCAGCAAGGCGCTCGACCGGCTGGCGAGCTACCTGATCCTGGTTTCGGCCGGCACGCTCCTCCTCGCCGTCGGCTACAACGCGCCAGGGGTGACCAGCGGGGCGCTCTATTATGTGGTGGCCGCCACCCTCGCGGCCGGGGCGTTGTTCCTGCTCAAGGATGTGATCGACCAGATCCTGCCGGCCGAAGCCCAGGTGCTGGCCGTGTCGCTCGAAATCTACGGCGACGAGGAAGAGGCGCCCGATGACAGCGACGAGGTCAGCCGCACCCTGCCCGGCGCCGCGACGCTGGTCAGCTGGTGCTTCGCCATTGCTGCGCTGATCATGGCCGGCTTGCCGCCGCTCTCCGGGTTCGTCTCGAAATTCGCCATGATCTCGGCAGCGCTCGGCGCCGGCCCGACTGCCGCCACCTGGTGGTTCATCGCGGCGCTGATCGGCTCGGGGTTCCTGGTGCTGGTGGCGATGGTGCGCAACGGCATCAACATCTTCTGGACCTCGCTGCCCGACAGCGACGTCCCGCGGGTCCGTACTGCCGAAATCGTCCCGATCGTCGCGCTCCTGGCGCTCTGCGTGCTGCTGGCGCTGGCCGCCGGGCCGGCGATGGCGTTCTTCGCCGAGACGGCGGCATTCATCCACTCGCCGCAGGGCTACATGGATGTGGTGCTGCCCATGGGGACTGCGCCATGAAGCGCCTGCTCCCCTATCCGGTTCTCGCCGCGCTGCTGCTGCTGATGTGGCTGGTGCTGCAGCAATCGATCGGCTTGGGCCAGATCCTGCTCGGTGGCGCCGTTGCTGTTGCCGCCGCGCTCGCCGCCAGCGCCATCCTGCCCGGGCGCGTGCGTTTCCGGGGCCTCACCAGCCTGCTGCAGCTGGTGGCGGTGGCCGGCATCGACATCATCCGCTCCAACATCGCGGTGCTGCTGATCCTCATCAACCCGAGGGCTGAACCCTCGGCGGGCTTCATCAAGATGGAATTGCAGCTGACCAACCAGTTCGGGCTGGCGGTGCTGGCCTGCCTCCTCACCGCGACGCCGGGCAGCGCCTGGCTCGAATATGACGGCGAGCACAACACCGTGCTGATCCACGTGCTCGACCTCGCCGACAAGGACGAATGGATCGCCACCGTCAGGCACCGCTACGAGCGGCTGTTGCTGGAGATTTTTCAATGAGCCAGATGATCCTCGACTGGAGCCTCCTCGCCGCCCAGCTGATGCTGGGCGTCTGCATGCTGGCAACGCTCTACCGCATGGTGCGCGGCCCCCGCGCCCAGGATCGGATCCTGGCGCTCGATGCGCTCTATGTCGTCGGCCTGCTGCTGCTGGTGACGCTCGGCATCCGCACCGGCTCTACGATCTATTTCGAGCTCGCCATGCTGATCGGCCTGCTCGGCTTCGTCGGCACGGTGGCGCTGGCCAAGTTCCTGATGCGCGGCGAGGTGATCGAATGATCGACGAGCTGCCGCTCTGGCTTGCCATCCTCGTCTCGGTTTGCGTCGTCGTCGGCGCCGGCCTCACCATGGCCGGGTGCCTCGGCCTCGTCCGCTTCCCCGATTTCTACCGTCGCATCCACGCCCCCACCATGGGCACCAGCATGGGCGGCGGCCTGATCCTCCTGGCTTCAGCGATCTTCTTCACGGTGACGGAACAGCGCCTGGTGATCCACGAACTGGTGATCTTCCTGTTCGTCACCGTCACCACGCCGGTAACGCTCATGCTGCTGGCGCGGGCGACGCTGTTCCGCGATAGGATTGAGGAAGCGAGGGACGGAACGCCCCCTTCCGGCGAGGCAAAGGACTGACTGCAAGCCTGTCGCAAGCTTGCCGATGCAAGGTACTTCGGTCGTGAATCGAGGTGCCGAAAATGACCAAGCCAGACGCAACCATCGTCCGCGAAGTGTTCGACCTGACCGGCGCGCGCTGGACCGTGCCGGTGCTGGTGGCGCTGGAAACCGGCCGGCTGCGCTTCGGCGAAATCGCCCGCGATGTCGGCGGCGTGGCCCAGAAGCAGCTGGCGGCGACGCTCAGGGAACTGGAGCGCGACGGCTTCGTCGAGCGCACCGCCTTCGCCACCATCCCGCCGCGGGTCGAATACGAGCTCACCGAGCTGGGCGAGGAACTGGTCGGCGGGGTCAAACGGCTGGGCTCGATCGCGCTGAACAACCGCGACCGTATTGCGACGGCGCGCCGGCAGTTTGCCGAACGGGCTGAGACTTCGGCTTCGATCTAGCACCAGCGGCGCAGTCGGCGACCCTCTCCCGCCTGCGGGGGAAGGGGGACCAGCCGAAAGGCTGGTGGGAGGGGGGTGCCGCAGACTCTGGCCTGTGCCCCGTCCGCTTACGATCAATGCGTGGGGCACCCCCCTCCCACCACGCTTTCGCGTGGTCCCCCTCCCCCGTAAACGGGAGAGGGAGTCCCGACTGCCGATTTCCGCGCCTAGACCACCATCACATCTTGTGTTCAGCGTGGTCGCAGGTCACCGCCGGGTTGAACGGCATCAGGTCGCCTGCCGGGTTGGTGCGGTAGAGCCAGACATGCTGGTCGTAATGCGGCATGAAACCATGCGCCTCGTCGCCGGCGGTCGCCGGGTCGTCGGCCATGTGGTCCCAGGCGCGCCCGTTGAGCACCAGTTCCTCGGTCTTGCCCGACGCATCCCAGGCCGCCTGGAACACCAGGTTCTCCACCGCCACCAGTTCGAGCGTGCCATCGGCCTGCGGCTCATAGATCAGCACCGAGGGCTTCATCCAGTCGGTATAGGTGCTCTTGCCGTCGACCTTGGGGGCGGTGCCAGTGATCTCGAGCTGGCCCGGGTGAATGTAGTGGAGCCCCATGGCGCCGAGTTCCGGCGGCAACCCCGAATTGGCGGCCGACACGCAGTGATTTTCGGGCAGGATGTAACCATCCGCCAGCGCCACGTTCACATCCTTGTACTTGTCCACGGCCTTGCGCATGTCGTCGAGGCTGACATCGGCGGCCGACGCAACCATCGGGCAGAACGAAGCAGCCAGTGCAAGCAGAACCAGTCTTCTCATGTTCTTCCTCCCACGCGAGACGCCGCAGGCGGGCGGCCGGCGGCTGCGAGGAAGGCAGCATATCACGCCGCTAACAAGCGTATCCAGTAACAGCTGATGCCAGATTCATCAGCGATGACACGTATTTACCAAGACCATTTCGCAACCATGCGATGCACTTCGCGCGCTGTGACTGAGGATGTGCTAGTGATTATGCGCCAGGATGATTTCACCGCCTCGTTCGAACACTGACTTTGGTCGCCACCATGCAGCGGACTTTTGTCGCTCTACTCCTGATCTGCTTCAGCCAGGCGGCAGCGGCAGCAGAAGCCGTGGGCCAGCCGCCGACCTGGGCAGATATCAACCCCATCGTCACCAAGCACTGCGTGATGTGCCATTCCGCCCAGGGCGCCGGGAAAGGCCTGCGCCTCGACAGCTACGCCCTGGCGATCGCCGGCAGCAAGGATGGCCCGGTGCTGCTGCCGGGCGACCCCGAAGGGAGCGAGCTGGTCCGCCGGCTCAAGGGCATCAGCACCCCGCGCATGCCGTTCTTGAGCTACCCGCTGGCAGAGGAGCAGATCGCGCTGTTCGTCCGCTGGGTGGAGGCGGGGATGCCGGAGGAGTAGCCGAGGAACGTGCAGTCGGCGCACCCTCTCCCGTTTACGGGGGAGGGGGGACCACGCGAAAGCGTGGTGGGAGGGGGGTGCCCCGGTCCGATCCGGATAGATCGCTGACAGTTTAGTCCGGATACATGGCTGACAGGAGGACCTGTCGATGCCGTGGGAAGCGACGTCAGTGATGGATGCGAAGGTGCAGTTCGTGGCGGACTGCCTTGTTGGCGATGAGCCGATGAGCGTTCTTTGCGAGCGCTACGGCATCAGCCGACAGACCGGTTACAAGTGGCAGCGGCGCTTTGCTGAGGAAGGCGCCGGTGGGCTTGAGGAGCGCTCGCGGGCACCGCACCATCATGGCCGAGCGACGCCGGCCGATGTGGTGGTTGAACTGATCGAGGCTCGCCTGCGCAAGCCCTATTGGGGACCCAAGAAGCTGCTGGCGATACTGAGCCGTGAGCATCCGGACTGGCCGTGGCCGGCGCCGAGCGGTTGCCGATCTGCTGCGTCGCGAGGGACTGAGCCAGCCGCGTCGCCGACGCCGGCGAGCGCTGACGATCGAGCAGCCCTTTGCCCAAGTGGCAGCTGCCAACGACGCCTGGTGCATCGACTTCAAGGGCTGGATCCGCACATCCGACGGCACGCGCTGCGATCCCCTGACGGTGAGCGATGCCCGTAGTCGATACCTGTTGGGGCTTGAGATCATCGAGCCTGTCACCGAGGCGGTCAGCAAGGTCACCGACCGATTGTTCCGCGAGCACGGTCTGCCCAAGGCCATGCGTTCCGACAACGGTTCACCCTTCGCTTCTACCGGCGCAGGCGGACTGACCCGGCTATCGGCGCGCTGGGTCAAGATGGGGATCGACCTGGAACGGATCTATCCGGGCAAGCCGCAACAGAACGGCCGGCACGAACGTATGCACGGCACCCTGAAGGCTGAGACCTGCGATCCACCGGCCGATACGGCAGCCCAGCAACAGCGCCGGTTCGAGGCCTTCCGGCACGAGTACAACTTCGAGCGCCCCCATGAGGCGCTCGACCAGAGACCGCCGGCCGAGCTCTACAGCGACTCCCCGCGCCCGTTCTGCGAGCGACTTGAGGATCCCTCCTATGGGCCGCACGAGCAGGTTCGCCGGGTACGAGCGAGCGGCGAGGTCAGGTGGCGTGGCGGAATGATCTTCGTCTCCGAGGCCCTCATTGGTGAGGTCGTCGGCATCACCGAGCGTGACGACGGACACTGGTTGGTCCGCTTCGCCAACGTGCCCCTCGTCCTCATCGACCGCTACACCCAGAAACTCTCAAGGTTCGGACCAGCTCGACCAGCCCCCAACACCGTGAAAACTGTCAGCGATGTATCCGGACAATAGTGTCAGCGATCTTCCCGCTTGCTCACACAAACTCTGGCCTCTGCCCAGTCCGCTTACGATCAGTGCGTGGGGCACCCCCCTCCCACCACGCTTTCGCGTGGTTCCCCCTCCCCCGCAAGCGGGAGAGGGTACGCCGACTGCCCATACCGGTGACTACCTTATTTGGCCGCTAACGCCCCGATCCCCCCACCGATCGCCACGTTCAGCGCCACATAGTTGCTCGCATATTGCCGCGTCGACGTTGCCAGCTGGGCCTTGGCGTCGAACAGGCTGCGTTCGGCGTTGAGCACGTCGAGGATCTGCCCCTGCCCTTCCTGGTAGCTCTTCCGCGCCAATTCGAGCTGCCGCTGCGCGCTGTCCGACACCTTGGTCGCGGCATCGATGCTGCGGCCGTCGCGACGCACCGCGGCCAGCGCGTTTTCGGTCTCCTCGATGGCGCCGCGCACCGCGCTCTGCCAGCTGAGATAAGCCTGGTTCACTTTCGACAACGCCGCCTGGTGGTTGGCCTTGGCCCGCCCGCCATCAAGGAACGGCAGGCTGAGCGTCGGCCCGAACCCCCAGCTGGTGGTGTTGCCGCCGGCCAGCGCCGCCAGCTGAATATTGCCGCTGAGCGTGATCGACGGATACAGCTGCGCCTCGGCGATCCCGGCATTGGCGGTCGCCGCCAGCAGCGCCCGCTCGGCCGCCTGGATGTCCGGCCGCTGCCGGATCAGGTCGGCCGGAACGCCGGCATTGACCTTGGCCCGCGGCCAGGGCTGCGGCGCGCCCTTGATCAGGTCCTTTTCGATCGCGCCCGTTGATTGCGCCGTCAATGTCGCCAGCCGGTTGAGGCTGCGCACGAACCCCAGCTCCTGGCTCGGCAGCTGCAGCGAGGCGGCATCGAGGGCGCTTTGCGCCTGCAGCACGTCGAGCTGCGAGCCGGCGCCGTTAGAAAGCAGCGACTGGGTCAGCTCCAGCGTCTGCTGGCGAGTGGCGAGGCTCGAGCGGGTGAGCGCCAGCGATTCCTGATAGTAGCGCAGGTCGATATAGGCGTTGGTGAGTTCCGACAGGAAGGTCAGCCGCGCCGTGTCGGCCGAGAGGTAGGCCTGATCAAGACCGGCCTCGGCGGCCTTCCTCAAATTGGCATACTGCCCGAACAGATCGAGCATCCACGAGGCGGTCGCGCCATAGGTGACCGACGAACTCGATGCCCCCGAGCCCCCGCTTTCGCGCCCGGCGACGCTGCCCGAGGCCGAGGGCAGCACGGTGGCGCCGACGGCGATCATGCCGGCATTGGCCTCGTTGATCCGCTCCACCGCCTGGGCGATCGAGAGGTTCTGGCTGAGCCCGCGGTCGATCAGCCGGCTCAGCCGCTGGTCGCGGAACGCCGTCCACCACGCCTTGTTGCTGTTGTCGACGGAAACTCTAGCGTTAGACGAGGCGCTAAACGCGGCGGCCACCGTCATCTGCGGCTTCTGGTAGGCGAGCGACGAACAGCCCGCCAGGAGCGCCGCGATGCTGACGGCAACGAGCAGTCGGGGCAGGCGCGCGGCGCGCGCCTGCAAAGCCGGTGCGGTGATCATGATCAGTCCTTGGGTTATCGGATCAGTGCGGGGCGAGATCAGCCGCCGCAGGCGTTGGATGATGCTGCGCCGGCTCGCGCCGACGCAGCACACGCTTGACCAGTCCGCTCAACGAGTCGGTGTAGGTCAGCATCACGGGAACGACGACCAGCGTCAGCAGCGTCGAGCTGATCAGCCCGCCGATCACCGCATGGGCCATCGGCGCGTTCTGGCTCGAGCCTTCGTGGAGGCTCAGCGCCAAGGGCAGCATGCCGAACACCATGGCGAGCGTCGTCATGATGATCGGGCGGAAGCGGGTGACCCCGGCTTCGACCAGCGCGTCATAGAGGTTCCAGCCCTCGCGCACGTGCTGGTTGGCATTGTCGACGAGCAGGATGGCGTTCTTCACCACAAGGCCCATCAGCATGATGAAGCCGATCATCGACATCATGTTGAGCGTCGAGCCACCGATCAGCAGCCCGACCAGGACGCCGATCAGCGACAGCGGCAGCGCCATCATGATGGCAATGGGCTGGACGAAACTGCCGAACTGGCTGGCCAGCACCAGGTAGATGAACACCACTGCCAGGAGCAGCGCCGAGCCGGCAGAGGAGCCGATATCGCCCAGCTGCTCGGCATCGCCGCCCATCGACATGCGGTAGCCGGCAGGCATCTCGATCGCATCGATCGCCGCCTGGATCTTGGGCATCAGCTCGCCGATATTGGCGCCGCTGATATTGGCGTCGACCGTCACCTGCCGCGACAGGTCCTGCCGGTTGATCTCGGCCGGGCCGGTCGAGGTCTCGATCTCGGCGATGTCGCCGAGCCGGATCACCGCGCTGTCATTGCGGCTGATCGGCAGGTTGGAGAGCAGCTCGACGCTGTTGCGCTCGCCTTCCGGCAGCCGCACCACCAGCTTGTAGGTTTCTTCCGCCGGCGAGGTCCATTCGCTGACCTCTTCGCCACTGAGCATTGGCTGCAGCACCGCACCCACCTGCTGCAGCGAGATGCCGGCTTCGCTGGCAAGCTCGCGGTTGACCCGGATGCCGACGATCGGCTGCGCCGCATCGAGCGAAGTTTCGATATCGGTGAGGCCGGGGATCTGGGCGAGCTTTGCCGCCAACTGGTCGGTGAGGTCGCCGAGCACCGCAAAACTGTCGCCATAGGCGGTGACCTGGATCGGCTTGCTCAGGCTGCCAAAGCCGCTCGAGACGCCGACAATGGTCTTCACCCCGGGCACCTGAGCGAGAAGATCTCGAACTGGCGCCGTCATTTCGTGCGGCATCAGCTGGCGTTCGCCCGGCGGCACCATGGTGACGACGACGGTGCCGGCATTATTGCTCGATACGCCCTGCCCGCCGGCGACGGTGGCATAGGTGCGCTTCACTTCGGGCAACGTGCGCAGCAGCGCTTCCACCTGCCGGACCTTCTGGCCGGTATAGTCGAGCGATGAGCCCTGCGGCGTCTCCACTTCGACCTGGAACTCGCTGTTATCGGTCGCCGGCGTCACCTCGAAGCCGACCAGCGGCACCAAAGCGAAGCTGGCAAAGAACAGCACCACGGCCGTACCAAGCGTCGTCATCCGATGCCGCAGGCACCAGCGCAGCAGCGCCCGATAGCCGCCGGCGCACCACTCGAAGAAATGGTCGAACTTCGCCACCGCCCGGCCGAGCGGGCCGCGCCTGGCGCCCGGCTCGGAATCCGGGTCGTGCCACACCGACGACATCATCGGGTCGAGCGTGAAGGCGACGAACAGCGAGATCAGCACCGCCACCGAGACGGTGACGCCGAACTGCAGGAAGAACCGCCCCATGATGCCGTCCATGAAGGCGACGGGGAGGAACACCGCGACGATCGACAGCGTCGTCGCCAGCACCGCGAGACCGATCTCGTTGGTGCCGTCGAGCGCCGCCTGCACATGGTTCTTGCCCATATGCAGGTGCCGCATGATGTTCTCGCGCACCACGATCGCGTCGTCGATCAGGATGCCCACCGACAGCGACAGCGCCATCAGCGTCATCATGTTGAGCGTGAAGCCGAGCGCAAACAGCACCGTCATCGTGCCGATGATCGAGATCGGCAGCGTCAGCGCGGTGATGACGGTCGAACGCCACGAGTTGAGGAACAGGAAGACGATCAGCACGGCGAGCCCCGCGCCCTCGACGATCATGTTCTGCACCGTGTGGAACGACTGCTCCACCGGCACGGCATTGTCGGCCACCACGTCGATGCTGACGCCCTCGGGCAGCTCGCGCTCCTGAAGCCGCTCGAGCTCCTGGTGCACGGCCTTCGCCACGCCCACGGTGTTGGCGCCCTGCACCTTGATGATGTTGATCGCCAGCGCCCGCTCGCCATTGATGAAGGCGAGACTTTCCTCGTCGCCCTGCCCCTGGGTGATGGTCGCCACATCGCCGAGCCGCACGGCCTGACCGCCGGTGCGCGACACGATGATGTTACGGAAATCCTCGACATCCTCGAGCCGGCCTTCGACCTGGATGGCGCGCGACACCGCGCCCTCGGTGATGGTGCCGGCCGGCAGGTCGAGATTGTTCTGCCGGATCGCTGAGATCACCTCGGACATGCTGACGCCGAACCCGTCGAGCCGGTCCGGATCGACCAGCACGTCGAGCTGCTCCGGCACCCCGCCGACCAGATCGGCGCTGCCGACGCCCGGGATATTGCGCAGCCGGTTGACCACCACGTCATCGGCCAGCTGCGTCAGCTCGCGCGAGCTGAGTTTGTCGGAGCGGATGGCCAGCGACATGATCGGCATGGCGTTGGGGTCGAACCGCAGCACCCGCGGCTTGTCGGCATTATCGGGCAGGTTCGCTTCGATGCCGGCGATCTTGTCGCGCACCTCCTGCACCGCGTCGACCGAGCTCACCTCCATGTCGAACATCATGATGATCATCGCAGCGTTCTGCTGCGCGATCGATTGCAGCGTATCGATGCCGCTGATCGAGTTCACCGCGTCTTCGATCGGCTTGATGATGTCGTTTTCGACCGATTGCGCCGAGGCGCCGGGATAGTTCACCACCACCGCGACGACCGGCAGGTCGATATTGGGCATCTGCTCGATGGAGAGGCGCGAGTAGGAGTAGAGGCCGAACACCAGCAGCGCCACCATGACCATGGTGGCAAAAACCGGGTGGCGGACGCTGATCTTGGTGAGGAACATGGCTCAGTTCTCCACCACGGTGACGCGCATGCCGGGCTTCAGATCATCGAGCTGGCCGGAGACATAGCTCTCGCCGGCCACGAGGCCCGAGGCGAGCTCGGTCATCCGGCTCGACGCCCACTTGCGCGCAATCTCGACCGGCTGACGCACCAGCGCCCCATCGGCGATCCTGAGGATATGCGTCCCCTCGTCATCCTCGCGCAAAGCCGCGTCCGGCACGGCAAACGCCCCCTGCGTTTCTTCGATGACGATGCTGCCCGAGGCGAACATGCCACCACGCAGCTTGCCTTCGGGGTTGGGCACCGAGATCAGCACCGGCACGGTGCGGGTGCCTTTGGCCGCGACCGGGCTGACGCCCTCGACGGTCGCGGCAAAACTCTGGCCGGGCAGTCCCTCGACCGTAAGGGATACCCCTTGCCCCGGTGACAGCTTCGGGCTGGCGCTCACCGGCACATAGGCGGTCATTTCCATCATCGCGAGATCGACGAGATCGAACAGCGCCGCCCCTGATGTGATCAGCTGGCCCGGCTCGATCGAGCGCGCTGCGACGATGCCGTCGAACGGCGCGGTGATGGTGGCGTTGCGGATCACCAGTTCGGCGCCCGCAACCTGCGCCTCGAGCGCCGCGAGGTTGGCCTTCAGCGCTTCGATCGAGGCTTTCTCGGATTCGACCGTGGCGCTGGGGGTGAGGCCGCTATCGGCGAGGCGCAGGGTGCGCTCGAGCTGGTTCTCGGCCTGCGCCAGTTGCGCGCGAGTGGCTGCCGCAGTGCTGCGCTGCTGGCTCAGCTGGATCTGCGAGGTCTCGACATCGACCGTCGCCAGCACATCGCCTGATTTCACCTGGTCGCCGATCCGCGCGTCGACGCTTTTAAGCGTGCCGTTGACCTGCGAGGCGATGGCAATGGAACGCCGCGGCATCAGCGAGCCCGTTGCTTTGAGCGTTTCGGCCAGCGTCGTGGGAGCCGCCGTCGCGACGTCGATGGTCAGCAGGCGCTTCACCACATCCGCGGCCGGTGCGGCGGCTTCGGTCGGGGTCGAGGCCTGCGGCGCAAGGAACTGCGGCAACACGAACACCGCGAGGCCGACCACCACCACGGCAGCACCGGCCCACATCCACGGGAAGCGCGCCGGCTGGATGCCGGCCGCCAGCAGCGCCCGCTTCTTCAGTTCGCGCCGGCTCAGCGCCCACTCGGGTTTCGCAGCGGGCTGGATTGCGGGCTCGTCCATGGCGCAGTCCTCAGGGTGATGGGTCCAAACGTCTCGCCGCCCTGGGAGACCCGGGGCATTGCGAGCGATGGCTTGTCTGCCGCCAAGCTTGCATGAACCTTGCGTGGCCCCGGCGCAGCGCGCATGGGTCGGTTGCGCGGGCCGCCTCGGGCGGCGCAAGCTTTCGGCAAGCTTGATCGGCGATGACGACGAAGGAGGTGCCGATGCGGCTATTGCTGGTTGAAGACGAGCCCGACATGGCGGCGCTGCTGCGCGCGGCGCTGGAGAAGCACGATTTCGTCACCGACCACGTGCCCTCGATCGAGTTCGCCATCGAGGCGATCGAGACGGTGGCGCATGACCTGGTGATCCTCGATCGGCAGCTCGGCGATGGCGACGGCGCCTCGCTGATCGCCCATATCCGCAAGCGCCGCCCGCACACCCCGATCGTCGTGCTCTCGGCCATGGGCGGCGCCCACCACCGTATCGAAGGCCTGAACCTCGGCGCCGACGATTATCTGGCCAAACCCTTCGTCGTCGACGAGCTGGTGGCGCGGCTCCGGGCCGTACTGCGACGGCCCAGCCAGGTGGAAACCGCGCCGTTGGCGATGGGCAACCTGTCGCTCGACCTCAACCACGGCGACGTGTTCGTTAATGGCGAGAAGGTCGATCTGCCGCGCCGCGAATACCTGGTGCTCGAAAGCCTGATGCGCCGGTCCGGCCGCACCGTGCGCCGCGCCGCGCTCGAGGAAGACGTCTACGGTTCGGACGACGAGATCCAGTCCAACTCGCTCGAAGCCCACATCTCGCGCCTCAGGCGCAAGCTCGCCGAAGCCGGCAGCACCGTCGAAATCCATCCGGTGCGTGGCGTCGGTTACCTCCTCAGGCAGTCATGACCCGCAAACCCAAAATCGTCCGGCTCGAACGCCGCCTCACCCGCCGCATGATCCAGGTGCAGGCGGTGGCGCTGTTGCTGTTCTTCGCACTGGTGGTGTTCCCGCTCGGCATCTACCCGGCGCTCCGCTTCATCGATGCGCCGCCGCTCGACCCAGGCAATTCCGCGACCTTCGCCGAGGCGATCCGGCCGGCCGCCGGCGGTGGCGCCGAAATCGAGATGACCTCCAAGCTGAAGCAACTGATCGCCGACAGGCCGGCGGTCTGGTTCGTTGCCGCGACCGAGGCGGGCACCGAGGTTTCCTACGGCAAGATGCCCATCTACTACGAGGAGCTGCACGGCGAGCTCTGGCAATTCGCCTCGGTCGACGTCCGCCCGCGCGCCGGCTCCCAGGCCGATGGCTTGCAGCTCGAAAAGCACCAGAGCCAGATCGGCGACGTCATGGTGGTCTCGGGCGGTGGGCGGACCATCGGCGTCGTGTCGTTCGTTGCCGGCTTCTGGGCCCTGTTCAGCCTGGCCCTCCTCGCCATCACCAGCATTGCCACGACCATCATCATCCCCAAGGTGATCCGCCGCGAGCTGCGCGGTTTGAAGCAGGCCGCCGAGCAGGCCGAACTGATCGATATCGATGCCCGCGGCACGCAGCTGCCCACCGAGAACGTGCCGCAGGAGGTCCGCGCCCTGGTCGACGCCGTCAATGGCGGCCTCGCCCGGCTCGACAAGGCCTATGCGCAGCGCGAGCGCTTCCTCGCCGACTCGGCGCATGAACTCCGCACCCCCATCGCCATCCTGCAGACCCGGCTGGAGACCGCCGAGCCCTTCCCCGAAAAGGCCCGGCTGCTGATGGATGTCGCCCGCCTCTCGAGCCTCGCCGACCAGCTGCTCGACCTGCAGCGCATGGACCTGGGTGAAACCACGATGGAGCCGCTCGACCTGGTCGAACTCGCCGGCACCGTGGTCAGCGATCTCGCGCCGCTCGCCCTCAACGCCGGCTATGAACTGGGGCTCAACGCCCCGGATCACCCGGTGATGATCCGCGGCGACGAAGGCAGCCTCACCCGCGCCCTCGCCAATGTGGTGCAGAACGCCATCGTCCATGCCGCCAATCACGGCCAGATCGTCGTCGAGGTCAGCCCCAACGGCACCGTTTCGGTAATGGACGATGGCCCCGGCATCGCCCCGGCCGACCGCGAACGCATCTTCGAGCCGTTCTACCGCATCAAGCCCCTCGCCACCGGCGCCGGCCTCGGCCTCAACCTCGTCGCCTCCATCGTCCAGCGCCACAAAGGCCGCGTGGCGGTCACGGAATCCCCCACGGGCGGCGCAAGATTCTCGATGCTGCTGCCGCTGGCGGAGGGGTAACGCCGACCGCGCAGTCGGCGTGCCCTCTCCCGCCTGCGGGGGAGGGGGGACCACGCGAAAGCGTGGTGGGAGGGGGGTGCCCCACGCACTGATCGTAAGCGGACCGGGCAGGCGCCAGAGCCTGCGGCACCCCCCTCCCACCAGCCTTTCGGCTGGTCCCCCCTCCCCCGTAAACGGGAGAGGGCGCGCCGACTGATAGTCTTGTGCCCCTACGAAGCCAAACTGATATGCGAGGTCGTGTCCCGCGCGATGTAGCTCTGGATCTGCCGCACGATCTGCGCCGCGTGGCCGGCGGCGAGCTTGTCCGCCAGTTCCGCATCCCCGGCAGCCACCGCCGCCACCATCGCCTCGTGCTCGTCGACATATTGGCGCGGCAGGGTGTCATCGAAGCTCTGGTAGTAGAGCCGCAAAATCCGCCGCCCTTCGTCGAGCAGCCGGGTGAACAGCCCGGTGAAATAGCTGTTGCCGCCGGCGGCGGCGATCGCCACGTGGAAATCGCGGTTGGACTGGATCATCTTCAGCGCATCGCGCTGCGCCACCGCGTCGGCATAGGCGGCCTGGAGCTTCCGGATCGTCACCATATCGCTGTCGCGCCGGTGCACTGCGGCGCCGCGCGTCGTCACCCGGTACATCAGCGTCAGCGCCTCGAAATAGATCGGCAGCTGCACGAAATCGATCGACGAGACGATGGTGCTGCGGTTGGGCAGCGTCGTCACCAACCCCTCGGCCGAGAGCCGTACCAGCGCCTCGCGGATCGGGGTGCGCGACATCTCGAACTGCTCGGAAAGCCCCACCTCGTCCAGCGGCGCGCCCGGCTCCAGCGTCAGGTCGAGGATCGACTGGCGCAGCTTCTCATAGACGGTCTGCGCCCCCTGCCCGCGCACCCGCACCGGCTCGCTGCCATCCGGCGCCGTCTTGCCCTTCTTTGTCGCCCCGCGCATAGCAGCCACGACGATTCTCCTGCATTCAGCCTGCTCTCGGCGCTAGAAAGCCGGTTCCACCGGCGATTGCAACGGCTGCTTCCGGCTATGCCTGTTCTGCACCCCTCCCCCTTGAGGGGAGGGGAGCTAGGCCTCGAGCAGCCACACCAGCATGCCGCCCGCCTGGCGATTGGCCCAGAGGTGATAGGGGATCGCCGTAAAGCGCGTCGGCTCCAGCGTCGAAGGCGCGTTGCGATAGAGCGCCCCACCCCAGCCGGCATCACCAGCCTTCACGGCGCCGCCGCTGAGCGTCACCGCGCCGCCGAGCAGGTCGGGATCGAACGCCGTCTCGATCGCCGCCCCCGGCGCCAGCCGCAGCCGCTGCGGCACAAAGCCGTTATCGACCTCTTCGAGGCAATAGACCACCGGCCCGCGCTTCAGCGCCACCCGCCCGGCATCTTCGGTGACTTCGGGGTTGGCGTAGAGCCGCTCGACCGGCATGGCGAAACCGATCCGCACCTCGTCGCCGGCCCGCCACTCGCGTTCGATGGTGGCATAGCCCTTGGTCACCTCAAGCGGCACGAAGGCGCCGTTGACGCTGAGCTTCGCCTCGCCGCACCAGCCCGGCACCCGCAGCCTGAGCGCAAAGCGCTTCGGCGTCGCCGGCGAAATGCCGAGCCGGATGTCGCCATCCCAGGGATAGCGCGTCTCCTGGCTGAGCTTGACCACGGTATCGCCCAGCACCGCCTCGGCGGTGTTGGCGCCATAGAGGTGCACCGCGAGCTCGTCGGGCTTCGTGGTATAGAAATAGCTGCCGAGCGAGGCGATCAGCCGGGCGATATTGGTCGGGCAGCACGGGCAATAGTGCCACTTCCAGCGCCTGTTATCGCCGTGGCTCTCGAGCACATTCTCGTAGAAATAGTGCTCGCCATCGCGCGAGATCCCCGACAGCGCGCCGTTGAACAGCACCAGCTCGACATGGTCGGTGAAGCGCCCGTCGAGCTCGATCTGCGCCATGCGATGGCCCCAGAACGCCAGCGCCACCGCCGCGCAGGTCTCGGCATAGGCGGTGACGTTGGGCAAGTCATATTCCCGCGTGAACCCCTCATTTGCATGCGCCGGCCCCAACCCGCCGGTGACATAGAGCTGCCGCCCGGTGAGGTTGTCGAACAGCCGGTCGCAGGCGGCGAACAGGCTGAGATCGCCGGTCTCCGCCGCCACATCGGCCATCGCCGAGAACAGGTACATGGCGCGCACCGCATGGCCCACCACCTGGGTCTGCTCGCGCACCGGCATATGGGCCTGGCTGTAGGAGTAATCCTTGAAGATGTAATCCCTGGGGTCCTTGCCACGCCGCCGCGCCTCCTCGTCGTAGTAAGCCGGCTGCTGGCCGCGCTCGTTGACGAAGAATGTCGCGAGGTCGAGGTGCCGCTGGTCACCGGTGATGCGATGCAGCTTGATCAGCGCAATCTCGATCTCTTCATGCGCATCATAGCCGCGCAGTTTCCCCGGCTCGGCCCCGAACGTGTCGATGATATGGTCGACGGCACGGCTCATCACCTCGAGGAAGCGCCGCTTGCCGGTCGCCTCGAAATAGGCGACGGCCCCCTCGAGCAGGTGGCCCATCGAATACATCTCGTGCAGGTCGCGGAGGTTGGTCCAGCGCTTCTCCGGCTCGCGCCGGATGAACCACGAATTAAGATAGCCATCCGCCAGCTGCCCCTTGGCCAGCTGCTCGACGATCTCGTCGATCTTTGCTTCGAGCTCCGGGTTGGGATGCGCCTTCAGCGTATAGCTCGCCGCCTCGATCCACTTGCCGAAATCGCTGTCGAAGAAGTGCTGCATGGAAAGCCCGCTCGGCTGGATCGGGCGAACCAGCGGCGCCGGCGGCAGGTGGAAGTTCAGCACCTCGAGGAACCCCTCCTCGTCGAGCCGCTGGTGCTGCGTCGGCACGGTGACCTTACGCACCGTCTCGCTCCAGCTCTCCCAGAACCCGCCAGTGAAATCGACCTTGGCGTGGTCAACGGGAGTGTAGCGATCGAGGCGTGGATTGGAGGGGGCGGACATTGGGATGCCTGGTTTCAATAGTTAGGTGTTCACTGATCAGCGCCACAACCACGGTGTCATCCCAGCGAAAGCTGGGACCCAACTCGCAGCCCGCGCCAGCTGATGGATGGGTCCCAGCTTTCGCTGGGATGACAGCCGGTGGGAGGTCGGGGATGGTGCCCAACCCCCATTCTGGTGCGCTTCAATTACCCACCGAGATCGCCGCCGTCATCCGCTCGAGCCAGGCCCGAGCCGACAGCGACAGCTTGTCCGCCAGCGCCTGCCGCACCCGCGCATGATAGCCATCGATCCACGCCACCTCCTCGCGGGTCAGCGCGCTCACATCCGCCAATGCCAGGTCGATCGGCGCCAGGGTCAGCGTCTCGAAGCGCAGGAACCCCGGCGCCGCGGCGACCGTCTCCACCTGGTTCTCGACCCTGAGCCCAAACTCGCCTTCGCGGTAATAGCCGGGCTCGATGGTCATGATCACGCCGGGCGCGAACTCATAATTGTTCACCACCTTGCCGAAGCGCTGCGGGTGTTCGTGCACCGAGAGGAAGTGCCCGACCCCGTGCCCGGTGCCGTGGTCGTAGTCGAGCCCGAGATCCCAGAGCGGCCGCCGCGCCAGCGCATCGAGGTGATGCCCCCTAGCCGTCACCGGGAACTGCGCCGTCATCAGCGCTACAAAGCCCTTGAGCACCGCGGTATAGGTGCGACGCACCTCGTCGGAGACTGGGGCGAAAGCCGTCGTGCGGGTGACATCGGTAGTGCCGGTCAGATACTGCCCGCCGGAATCGATCAGATAGACGCTGCTGGTCGTCAGCGCGGCATTGGTCGCTTCGCTCGACGCGTAATGGCACATCGCGGCGTTCGCCGCCGAGGCCGAGATCGAGCGGAAGCTCGGCTCGACGAAACCTTCGCCCCGGGCCCGGAACTCCAGCAGCTTGTCCTCGGCCTCGAGTTCGGTGATCGCGTTACCGGACGCTTCGCGTGGCCCAACATTGTCGGCGAGCCAGCTCAGGAACTCGGTGAGCGCCACGCCATCGCTGACATGCGACGCGCGGAAGCCCTGGAGTTCGGTGCTGTTCTTGATCGCCTTGGCAATGGTGATCGGGCTCGTTTCCGACAGCACCGTGCCCCCTGCCCCGGTCACCGCCAGCGCTGCCGCCACCGAGGCGAAGCGCGGATCGACCAGCGCCCGCTTGCCGCCCGCGCGCCCCGCGATGCCGGCGAGCAGGTCGGCCGGCGAACGCGTCGTTACCGCTTCGAGCTCATAGGCCTCGCGATCGTTGGGGAGCTTTCGCTCATCGACAAACCACTCGGTATCCCCGCTCTTGTCGAGCAGCAGGAACGACTGGGGCAGCGGCGTGTATTTGACATCGCTGCCCCGCACATTGAGCAGCCAGGCGATATTGTCGGGCTGCGTCTCGACCAGGAAATCCGCCCCGAGCTCGGCCAGCCGCGCCCCGATGCGGCGGCGCTTTTCCACTGCCGCCTCGCCGGCATTGGCAAAGCTCGCGATCCGCCCGGTCGGCGGCTCCGGCTGATCCGGCCAGATCGCGTCGATCGGATCGGCCTCGAGCGGCACCAGTTCGCCGCCGGCCTGCTGCATCGCCGCCACCAGCCGCTGATGCAGGTCCGACGGGATCAGCATCGGGTTGAAACCGATCCGGCGGTTGCGCGGCAGCTTTTCGCCGAGCCAGCGCTCCAGCGGAAAATCATAAAAGTGCGAGATCTCGAACGCCTCGAGATCGACTTCCTGGCGCACCTGCACCTGGTAGCGGCCATCGACGAAGATCACCGCCGCCTCGGCAGTGACCAGCGCGATGCCCGCCGAGCCGGTGAAGCCGGTGAGATGGCGCAGCCGCTCATCATGCGGCGCGCAATATTCACCCTGGTGGGCATCGAAGCGCGGCACGATCACCCCGTCGATACCCAGGGCCCCGAGATGGGCCCGGAGCGCCTGAAGTCTGGTCATCGTCAGAAGCCGTACTTGGAGAGATCCGGCCGGCTCTTCAGCCCGGCCTCGGTGATGGCGCGCACTCGTGCTTCTTCGGCACCGACCAGCGGCAGCCGCGGCGCCCGGGTCACCGGCGAGGTGCCGCGGACAATGGCCTCGACCAGCTTGATGTTCTGGACGAATTTCGGCCCGATATCCATGCTGAGCAGCGGCAGGAACCAGCGATAGATCTCCATCGCCTCGGGGATCCGCCCCTCTGCCGCCAGCTTGTAGATGGCCACCGTCTCGCGCGGGAAAGCCACCACCAGCCCGGCGATCCAGCCAGAACAGCCGAGGATCAGGCTTTCGAGCGCCAGGTCGTCGACGCCGGTGAGGAGCTGATAGCGATCGCCCAGCGCCCGCAGCGTCTCGTTGATGCGGCGGGTGTCGCCAGTCGATTCCTTGATGGCGACGAATTTCGGCTCGTCCGCCATTTCCTTCAGCATCGCCTCGGTGACGTTGATGCCGTAGGCGATCGGGTTGTTGTAGATGATGATCGGCAGGCCGGAGGCGGCGGCGATGGCGCGGTAATGCGCCACCACTTCGCGATCGTCGGCGAGATAGCGCATCGCCGGCAGCACCATCAGCCCCTCGATGCCGATCGCCTCGGCTTCCGCGGCGAGCGCCGCGCCGGCCCGGGTCGAATCCTCGGCGATGGTGAGGAGAATGGGCTTGCGGCCCGCGGCTTCCGCGATTGCC
The DNA here is from genome assembly GCF_964252795.1 of Devosia sp. LjRoot16. Lineage (NCBI taxonomy): Bacteria > Pseudomonadati > Pseudomonadota > Alphaproteobacteria > Hyphomicrobiales > Devosiaceae > Devosia > Devosia sp. LjRoot16. Next base: position 237,529 of record NZ_CAXUPH020000007.1, on the reverse strand, counting down.
GCCTTGGCGATGGCGAGCTTTTCCTCGCGCGTCAGGCTAGAGGCTTCACCGAGCGAACCGCAGACGATGACGCCGTCGACGCCGGACTCGATCTGGTAGGCGACATCGGCCCGCACCGCCGTGAGGTCGACCTCCTGCTCAGCCGTCATCTTGGTGGTGATCGCCGGGAATACGCCGCGGAAATCGCTCTTCTGCATCGTCTGGTCCTTGTCTCGCGGGCAACGGCCGCACTCGTCGTTCAGGACGCGTCACGGCGTCCGGCCTTGTAGCTCTCATAGGATGAAAAGCAACTGTCGGCAAGTTGTCGACATTACTATTGACAAGCTGCGTACAGGCTGTCGACTATCCCCAGCACGGGAGAGGCTGCGCATTGCGGCCGCTCGCCCACATCAGGAGGGAACCCATGGCGCATACCACCCCGAAACGCCTCAAACTGCTGCCCCGGCTGGCGCTCGCCGGCCTCGTCGCAACCGCTCTCTCGGCCCTGCCCAGCTTCGCGCAGGACGCCCAGCCCGGCGGCACCCTGCGCATCCTCGGCACCGAGGATCTCGACCATTTCGACCCGACTTCCGCGGCTCTGGTCACCACCAACAATTTCCTGCGCGCCGTATCGCGCCAGCTGATCTCCTACGAAGCCTCGACCGACGAGACGGTGCGCATCACCCCCAAGGGCGATCTCGCGACAGAAGTCCCGCAGCCGACCGATGACGGGCTCACCTACACCTTCAAGATCCGTCAGGGCGCGCAGTGGAACGCCCCCTCGGGCGCCCGCCAGATCACCTCGGCCGACCTCGAGCGCGGCTTCAAGCGCATGTGCAACCCGGCGCTCGGCTCGGCGGCGCTGACCTATTATTCGAGCCTCGTCGCCGGCATGGCCGAGTTCTGCGATGGCTTTTCCAAGGTCGAGCCGACCGTCGAAGCGATGAAGGCCTATATCGAGGGCAACGACATCACCGGCATCGAGACGCCGGATGATGAGACCGTGGTGATCAAGCTGACGCAGCGCGCCGGCGATTTCATCTACATGCTGTCGCTCGCGACCTCCGCCCCGGCGCCGATCGAAGTGCTCGACTACCTGCCCGATGGTCCGGATTACCGCAGCAACTTCATCGCCAGCGGCCCCTACACTCCCGGCGCCTACACGCCGGATTCCTCGCTGCAGCTGGTGCGCAACCCGGCCTGGACCGCCGACAGCGATCCGCTGCGCAAGGCCTATGTCGACCAGATCGACATCACCTTCGGGCTCACCGTCGACGCCATCATGCAGCAGCTGCAATCGGGCGATGGCGACATGACTTATGATGTCACCATCCCGCCGGCCATCCTCTCGATGCTGACCGCCCAGGGCGACGAAAAGCTGATGACGGTGTCGTCGGGCAACACCAACTTCATCTTCATCAACACCGTTTCGGGCAACAATAACGGCGCGCTCAAGGACCTGAAGGTACGCCAGGCGCTGAACTACGCCGTCGACAAGGCCGCCATCGTCCAGCAGATGGGCGGGCCGTCGATCGCCAAGCCCGTCAACGGCATTTTCGGCCTCGGCGTGCTCGGCTACCACGAGTTCGACCTCTACCCCTCGCCTGAGGCCAAGGGTGACCCGGAAAAGGCCAAGGCGCTGCTTGCCGAAGCCGGCTTCCCCAATGGCATCACCTTGAAAATGCCGTTCCGCAACAAGGGCAACGAGCCGGCGGTGGCGCAGACCATCCAGGCCTCGATGGCCAAGGCCGGCATCACCCTCGAGCTGACCCCGGTGGCTCCGGCCGACTACTATTCGAAGTTCATGACCAACCCGGTGAACACCCAGGAAGGCACCTGGGATATCGCGCCGGTCGGCTGGACTCCGGATTGGGCCGGCGGCTCGGCGCGCTCAGTGTTCCAGCCGCAGTTCAGCTATGACGGCACGCACCAGACCTATAACTACACCGACTACAACAACGACAAGGCCAACGAGCTTGGCCAGCAGGCGATCAACGCCACGACGCCCGAAGAAGTCGGCGCGCTCTGGGCCCAGGTCGATGAGCTGGTGATGGCCGATGCACCGGTGGTGCCGCTGATCGCCAACCTGATCGTGCTCTACCACGGTGCGGCGGTGCAGAACTTCCAGCCCTACTCGATCGGCGTCCAGGGCGACTGGACCAACGTCTGGCTGCAGCAATAGGCTGGGGCTGGTTCGAACGCCCGTACTTCCCCTCTCCTCGCGGTGAGGGGAAGTACGATTTCGGCGATCACAAGCGTATTTCTGGGGCTCGTGGTCGAGTGGACCCACCGTGATCACCCCACCACCGGCTGTCATCCCAGCGAAAGCTGGGATCCAACTCGCAGCCCGCGCGAGCGGGGAAATGGGTCCCTGCTTTCGCAGGGATGACACCCGTGGGCAGGTCAAGGGCCGAGTCAGCCGTGCAGCCGGTTCAGCCTAATCGAATACCGCACCAGCGCTTGCGAGGCGCCGGTGCCCAGTCTGGAGTGGTTGCGTGGCAGTTCTCGAAGCGCGGCATCTGAGCGTCGATATTCCCACTGAAGACGGCGTGATCCACGCGGTGCGCGACGTCTCCTTCGCGCTCGAAGCCGGCGAACTGTTCGGCATCGCCGGCGAGTCCGGGTCGGGCAAGAGCGTATTGACCCAGGCCATTCTCGGCCTCCTGCCCAACGCCACCGTCACCGGCGAAGTGCTGTTCGAGGGCCGCAATCTCCTGGGCCTGAAGCCCGCCGAATTGCAATCGATCCGCGGCTCGCGCATCGGCATGATCTTTCAGGATCCGATGTCGAGCCTGCACCCCTATTACACCGTCGGCAGCCAGATCACCGAGATGATCCACGCCCACGAGAAGGTGGATAAAGCCGTGGCGCGCCGCCGCGCCGTCGACCTCCTCGCCCGCGTCGGCATCAGCGAAGCGGATCGCCGTTTCGACAGTTTCCCGCACCAGTTCTCCGGTGGCATGCGCCAGCGCGTGATGATCGCCATGGCGCTGATCCTCAACCCGCCGCTGGTCATCGCGGACGAACCCACCACCGCCCTCGATGTCACGGTGCAGGCGCAGATCGTCGCGCTGCTCGACGAGATGCGGCGCGAGCGCGGCACCACCGTGGTGATGATCACCCACGATCTCGGGCTCCTCTCCAGCATCGCCGACCACGTGATGGTGATGTATGCCGGACGCCGCATGGAGCTGGGGCCGAGCGCCCCGCTCTTCGCCGCCCCGGCCCACCCCTACACATCGGGGCTGCTCGCCTCCTCGCCCGCCAATTACGAGGCGGGCGCCGAGCTGGTGCCGATCCCCGGCCGCCCGCCCAGCCTGCTCGAAACCCCCAGGGGTTGCGTGTTCGCGCCGCGCTGCGCCAGCGCCCTGCCTCGCTGCACCACCGAAGCGCCGCCGCTCCGCGTCTTCAGCGATGGCCTGCAGTCGCTGTGCTGGCTCGAAGGCCCACCCGCCGATGCCGCCGCCAGCGTCGCGGCCATCGCCAAAGCCCCAGCCGCCGACGAGATCGTCGTCAAAGCCGAGGGCGTCCGCCTGACCTATGGCGGCGGCAGCCTGTTCAATCCCGGCGCCGGTTTCGAGGTGCTGAAGGGCATCGATCTCGAACTGCACCGTGGCGAAACCCTCGGTCTCGTCGGCGAAAGCGGCTGCGGCAAATCCACCTTCGCCCGCGTGCTGGCCGGGCTGATCCCAATGACCCATGGCAAGGTTTCGCTGCTCGGCCGCGACCTCGGCAGCCTCGATGGTCGCGCCTGGCAGGCGATGCGGCGCGAGGTGCAACTGGTGTTCCAGAACCCCTTCGGCGCCTTGAACCCCCGACGCCGCGTCGGCGCCATTATCGGCGATCCCTATCGCATCCACGGCCTCGCCGGTGGCGCTGAGCGGAAGCGCGAAGTGCAGCGGCTGATGGAGCTCGTCGGTCTCAACCCCGAGCACTACAACCGTTTCCCCTCGGAATTCTCCGGCGGCCAGCGCCAGCGCATCGGCATCGCCCGCGCCCTCGCTCTCAACCCCTCGCTGATCATCTATGACGAGCCGGTCTCGGCCCTCGATGTCTCTATCCAGGCGCAGGTGCTGAACCTGATGCGTTCGCTGCAGCGCGACCTCGACCTCACCTACCTGTTCATCTCGCACGATCTCGCGGTGGTCCGGCATGTCTGCGACCGCATCGCCGTGATGCAGGCCGGCCAGATCGTCGAGCTCGCCGAGGCCGAGACGCTCTACCGGGCCCCGCAGCACCCTTATACAAAGACGCTGCTCGCCGCCTCGGTCACCACCCCGCCCCGCCACTCCGCCGCCGGCCGCACGCTGGTCTTCTCCAATGTCGTGGAGGCCGCATGAGCACCGGAGCTGCCATTCCCGTCGTGCAGCGTGGTTCGCTGGCGCTGACGCTGCGCCGGCTCAGGCGCGACCCGGCCATCATCGCCGCGCTGGTCTTCATCGTGCTGGTGGTGCTGTTCGCCCTCTCGGCGCCATGGATTTCGGCGCTCACCGGCCACTCCGCCATCGAGCAATATCGCGATACCGGCCTCTCCGAGATGGGCCTGCCGGTGGCGCCAAACGCCGAGTTCCTGTTCGGCACCGATCACCTCGGCCGTGATGTCCTCGTCCGTCTCGCCTATGGCGCGCAGGTCTCGCTCACCGTCGGCGTGCTCGCAGCGGTCGTCGCGGCGTTGATCGGCATCACCGTCGGCATGGTCGCCGGCTATTTCGGCGGCTGGGTCGATACTGTGCTGAGCCGCGCCATGGACCTGGTGATGAGCGTGCCGTTCCTGCTCTGCGCCCTGGCACTGGTCTCGGTGTTCGGCCCCAGCCTGTCGCTTTCGATCGGCGTCATCGTGTTCTTCAGCTGGACCACCATGGGCCGCGTCATCCGCGGCCAGGTGATGTCGCTGCGCCGGCAGGAATTCGTCGAGGCCAGCCGCTCGCTCGGCGCCGGGCCGCTGTCGATCATGTTCATCGACATTCTGCCGAACCTCAGCGTGCCGATCATCGTCTACACCACCATGATGATCCCGGGCTCCATCGTCTTCGAGGCGACGCTGAGCTTTCTCGGCATGGGCATCGTGCCGCCGGCTCCGAGCTGGGGCGGCATGCTGGCCGACGCCGCCGGCAACTCGCTCTATCTCGTCGCGTCCTGGCTGGTGCTGATCCCCGGCCTCGCGCTGCTGTTCACCACGCTCGCCTTCAACATCCTCGGCGATGGGCTGCGCGATGCGCTCGATCCGCGCGGCCGGCCGGTGCGGAGGAAACCGAAATGATCCGCTATCTCCTCGGCCGAGTCGCGTTCGGCGCGCTGATCCTTTTGACGCTCAGCATGTTCGTGTTCTTCCTGTTCTTCGTCGCCCCGGGCGATCCGGCCCGCATGGTGGCGGGCGACAAGGCGACCGAGACGCAGCTGATCCAGATCCGCACCAATCTCGGCCTCGATCGGCCGATCCACGAGCAATATCTGAGCTTTCTCGGCAAGGCCGTGACCGGCGATCTCGGCTTTTCCTACCGCAACCAGCAGCCCGTCGCGAAACTGATCTTCAACCGGCTGCCCGCCACCCTGTCGCTGGTGGTCGGCGGCGTGCTGGTCTGGCTCGCCGTCGGCATCCCCATCGGCATCATGTCGGCGCGTCATCCCGGCGGAGTGCGCGATCGCTTGGGACAGGGCTTCATCCTCATCGGCCTCAGCTTCCCGACTTTCGTGCTCGGCATGATGTCGCTTTACCTGTTCTATTTCCTGCCCCGGCAATCGGGCTTCATGCTGTTCCCGGCCGGCGGCTTCAAGCCGTTCCTGCCCAACCCGGCGATCTGGGCCTGGCATCTGATCCTGCCCTGGACCACCCTGGCGCTCACCACCGCCGCGGTCTATGCGCGGCTCACCCGCGGCCAGATGATCGAAGTGATGGGCGAGGATTACATCCGCACCGCCCGCGCCAAGGGCCTCTCGGAGCGCAAGGTCGTCTGGAAGCACGGCATGCGCGCCACCCTCACCCCGCTCGCCACCCAGCTCGGCGCCGATATCGCACTGCTGCTCGGCGGCGCCATCGTCATCGAACAGGTCTATGGCCTGCAAGGCGTCGGCGCCCTCGCGGTGCAGGCCGTGGCCAACCAGGACCGGCCGATCATCATCGGCGTGGTGCTGCTCGGCGGCCTGTTCATCGTCGTCGCCAACATCATCGTCGACATCGCCTATGTGCTGCTGGATCCGCGTGTGCGGTAGGGATTTTCAATGGGCTAACCGACATAGTGGTGGGCACTACCTGGACACACCCACCGGATGTCATCCCAGCGAAAGCTGGGACCCAACTGGCCACAGCGCAAGCGGATGAATGGGTCCCAGCTTTCGCTGGGATGACATCGCGGGTGGTTCGGTTGGCGGTGAGAACGCTCTAACGAATGTGAAGGATTTTTGAGAGATGCCCGTCGCCGAATACACCATCCCCGGCATGCTGATCCGCGACCACCTGCTGCCGGTGCCGCTCGACTGGAGCAAACCTGAGGACCAAACCATCGAGCTGTTCCTGCGCGAGGTGGTCGACCCCACCAAACGCCATGACGACCTGCCGCTGCTGGTGTTCCTGCAGGGCGGCCCCGGCGGCAAGTCGCCGCGCCCCACCAAGGGCAGCCCGTCCTGGCTGACCGAGGCGCTGAAGACGCATCGCGTCATCCTGCCTGATCAGCGCGGCACCGGCCGCTCCGCCCGCATCGAGGCCGCCACCATGGCGGGCTTTGCCACTGGGGACGCCGCCGCCGACTACCTCAGCCATTTCCGCGCCGACTCGATCGTCGACGATTTCGAGCACGCCCGCAAAACCCTGTTCCCCGGCAAGCGCTGGGAATCGCTCGGCCAGAGCTATGGCGGCTTCCTCACCCTCACCTATTTGTCGCGCTACCCCGAGGCGCTCGCCGCCTGCTACGTCGCCGGCGGCCTCGCGAGCCTCGTGCCCAACGCCGACGAGGTCTACCGCCGCACCTATCCGCGCGCGGCAGGCAAGAGCCGGCTCTACTACAAGCGCTATCCCGATGACGTCGCCCGCGTCGCCGCCATCGCCGATTTCATTGACAGCAACGACGTCCGCCTGCCCGATGGCGACCGGTTGACGGTCAAGCGGCTGCAGACCATCGGCATTGATCTCGGCATCGCGCCCGGCCACGAGAACGTCCACTGGCTGATCGACGAAGCCTTCTCCACCCCGGACCGGCTGTCGGATCATTTCCTGTTCAGCGTCATGAGCCTCACCAGCTATGATAGCGGCCCGCTGTTTGCCGCGCTGCAGGAGAGCATTTACGGCCACGGCGCCGGCGCCACCAACTGGGCTGCCGAGCGGGTCCGCGCCGATCACCCCGAGTTCGACCCCGCCGCCCGCCCGCTGCTGTTCACCGGCGAGATGATGTTCCCGTGGATGTTCGAGGAAATCCGCTCGCTCCGCCCGTTCAAGGCCGGCGTCGAAACCCTGGCGGCGCGCCAGAGCTACTCCGAGCTCTACGACCTGAAGCGCCTCACCGCCAACCAGGTGCCGGTGAGTGCGGTGGTCTATTACGACGATCTCTATGTCGATGCAGGCCTATCGCTCGAAACCGCCGCGGCGGTCGGGAACCTGCAGCACTGGGTCACCAACGAATACGAACACGACGGCATCCGCCAGAGCGGCAATGTGTTCAAGCGGCTGGTGGAAATGGTGAAGGAAGCGGGCGGGCCGGTTAGAGGGTAGGAGGCACCGCAGCACGCAGTCGGCGTCCCTCTCCCGCTTGCGGGGGAGGGGGGACCAGCCGAAAGGCTGGTGGGAGGGGGGTGCCACAAACTCTGGCCTAGGCCCCATCCGCCCACCGTTGGCGCGTGGGGCACCGCCAACCTTCAGTGCGTGGGGCCCCCCCCTCCCACCACGCTTTCGCGTGGTCCCCCCTCCCCCGCAAGCGGGAGAGGGATCCCGACTGCAAGTCCGACTCAGACCTCAATCCTCAAAATGCCCCCGCACCGCAAAGCCGCCGCCCTGCAGCACCGCCACCTCGGGGTCCGGCGGCGGCCAGCCGCCCGCCGGCGCCGGCAGCTCGCCTGAGCTATGCTCCGGCGTCCACCCCAGCGTCTGGTCCGGCGCGTTGACGTACCATGCCCCGGCATTGTCGGAGATGCCGAACACCGTGCGGTAGCCCAGTTCCGGCGCGTCGAGCCCGGCGAGCACCAGGCGCCACAGGTCGTCGCGGTCGCACCAGATCTTGATGTCGCGCTGCGAGCCCGGATTGTTGGCGGCGCAGATCCTGATGTTGAGGCAGCCGATGCCGAACTTGTCGTGGTAGAGCCGGCTGAGGTTCTCGCCGAACAGCTTGCTCACCGCATAGAGCGTATCCGGGCGCACTTCGGCATGCCGGTCGAGCGGCGCAGCGGCGACCTCGTGCATGCCCAGCACATGGTAGGACGAGGCGTAGATCACCCGCTTCACCCCGGCTTTGCGGGCACTTTCGAAGATATTGTAGGTGCCGGCGATATTGGCATCGAGGATCGCCTGCCACGGCTTTTCGTTCGCCATGCCGCCCAGGTGCACCACGGCGGAGATGTCCTGCCGCATCAGGTCGTCGATCGCCGCGCGGTCGGCGAGGTCGGCGAGCACCACCGGCCCACCGTCGGCCGGCGCCGTGATGTCGGTCGCCAGCACCGCCCTCCCCGCTTCGGCAAATCTCGACCGGAAGTGGGTGCCGAGCCTGCCGGCGGCGCCCGTCAACAGGATTTGCGGCATGATCTTCCTCAGGCGGGAGCCGAAAGCCGCAGGCGCGGATCGGGACGGGGGACGGCGCGGATCAGGGTCTGAGTATAGGGATGCTCGGGCCGCTCGCAAATCTGCTGCACGTCGCCGATCTCGACGATCTTGCCGTTCTTCATCACCGCGACGCGGTCGCAGAAGTAGCGGATCACCGAGATATCGTGGCTGATGAACAGGTAGGACAGGCCATATTCGTCCTGCAGCCCGCGCATCAGGTCGAGCACCTGGTGGCGCAGCGACACATCGAGCGCCGAAGTCGGTTCGTCGGCGATGATCAGCCGCGGCCTGAGCGCAATGGCGCGGGCGATCGAGATGCGCTGCCGCTGCCCGCCGGAAAAGGCGTGCGGATAGCGCTCGCCGCCATCGGCCGGCAGCCCGACGCGCATCAAGAGCTCCGCCACCCGATCGCGCATCTCGCGCTCGCTCATCGCCGTGTTGGTGCGGAGCGGCTCCGAGATGATCTGGTAGACGGTCATGCGCGGGTTGAGCGAGGAATGCGGATCCTGGAACACCATGCGCACTTCGCTGTAGAGCGATTTCATCTCACGCTTCGATAGCCGCGCGATGTCGACTTCCACCCCGTCGCCGCGCCAATAGTTCACCTGCCCGCCGGTCGGCGTGTAGATGCGCAAGAGCGTGCGGCCCAGCGTGGTCTTGCCCGAGCCGCTCTCGCCCACCACCCCGACGGTTTCGCCCTTGTTGATGGTGAGGCTGACCCCATCGATCGCCTTGAGATAGGCGGCGGGTTTCCCCAGCATGCCGACATTGAGCGGGAAATGCAGCGACAGGTCGCTGATCTCGGCAATCGGCGATTCCTCGGCCGGGCGTGGCGGCCGCGGCGCCGGCGTTTCGAGCTTCAGCACCGAGCCGAGCAGCGCCTTGGTGTAAGGCTGCTGCGGCCGCTCGAACAGGTCGAACACATCGGCCTGCTCGACCATCTCGCCCTTGAACATCACCATGACGCGGTCGGCGATCTGCGCCACCACGCCCATGTCATGGGTGATGAACAGCACCGCCATGCCGCGATCGCGCTGCAGCTCGCGCAGCAGCGACAGGATCTCGGCCTGGGTGGTGACATCGAGCGCCGTGGTCGGCTCGTCGGCGATCAGGATTTCCGGGTTGCACGAGAGAGCCATGGCGATCATGGCGCGCTGCCGCATGCCACCGGAGAACTCGAATGAATAGCGGTCGAGCGCCGCCTCGGGGTTGGGGATGCGCACCCGGTCGAGCAGAGCGGCGGCCCGCTTCCGCGCTTCCTCCTTGCTGATCTTTTCGTGCAGCAGAATGGTCTCGACGATCTGGTGGCCGATGGTGTGCACCGGCGACAGGCTCGACATCGGCTCCTGGAAGATCATCGCGATACGCCGGCCGCGCACCTCGCGAATGCCGCGCCCGAGCGCCCCGAGCTTGACGATATCGAGCTCGCCGCTGCCAGTATCGAGCAGGATTTCCCCCGCCGTGATCCGCCCAGGCGAGGCGACGAGCTGCAAGATGGCGCGGGCGGTGACGCTCTTGCCCGAGCCGCTTTCGCCCACGAGGCAGAGCGTCTCGCCGCGCGACAGGGTGAAGCTGACGCCGCGCACCGCATGCACCACCGATTTGTGCACCGGGAACTCGACGGCGAGGTTCTTGACCGTGAGAACCGGTTTGGCGTTGGGCGCGGCGTTACTTGGCATAGGGATCAGCAGCGTCGCGGACGCCGTCTCCGAGGAAGTTGAGCGACAGCACTGCCACCACCACGCAGATGCCGGGGACGAACAGCCAGGGCGCCTGGGTGATGGCGCGAAGGTTCTGCGTGTCCTGCAGCAGCACGCCCCAGCTGACGATCGGCGGCTGCAGCCCGAGGCCGAGGAAGCTGAGCGCGGTTTCGGCGAGGATCATGTGCGGGATGGCGAGGGTGACCGCGGCGATGATGTGCGAATAAAGGCTCGGCATCATGTGGCGCATGATCAGCCGGAACTCGCTCACCCCATCGAGCCGCGCTGCGATGACGAAATCCTCACTCCTGAGGCTGAGGAAGCGCCCGCGCACCACGCGGGCGATCTCGGTCCAGCCGATCAGCGACAGGATGACGAGGATCGAGAAATAGACCTGCAGCGGTGGCCAGTCCTTCGGCATCGCGGCGGCGAGCCCGAGCCACAGCGGAATGGTCGGCACCGAGCGGATGAACTCGATGACCCGCTGGATCACCCGATCGACGAGGCCGCCGCGATAGCCGGAAATCCCGCCCAGGATCATGCCGATGATCAGCGACAGGCTGACCCCGACCAGCCCGATCGACATCGAAATGCGGGTGCCGTGGATGGTGCGGCTGAGCAGGTCCCGGCCGAGCCGGTCGCCGCCGGCGAGGAAGAACGGCTTGTTCTTTTCGAGCGGCCCGATCAGGTGGATATCGGCATCGAACAGCCCCCACATCTTGTAGCTCTGGCCTTTGACGAACAGCCCGATCGGGATGATCTCGCTCGGCTTGGGGGTGAAGATGCGCCTAAAACTCTTGGCGTCGACCTTGATGTCGAAGCCGGTGACATGCGGCTGGAACCGCGAGCCGCCGGCGCCATCGTCGACGAACCAGCCGATCGCCTGTGGCGGTACATAGGTGAAGCGCGGATCGAACTTGGCCGGATCCTGCGGCGCCAGGAACTCGGCGAACAAAGCCACGAAATAGATCAGCCCGACGATCACCAGCGACAGCACGGCGAGCTTGTGCTTCTTGAACTTGTGCCAGAACAGCGTCCACTGCCCGGCGGCCTGCAGGCGCCCGGGAGTGAGCTGCTGGTCGAGCAGCCCGGCCTCGATATCGGTAGTTTCGGTGGGGGCGCTCATGACAGCCGGATCCTGGGGTCGGAGATGGCGAGCAGGATGTCGGAGACCAGCGTGCCGATCAGCACCAGCCCGCCGCTCAACAGGATAAAGGCGCCGGCCAGATACATGTCCTGGCTCTTCAACGCCTGCAGCAGCAGCGGCCCGGCGGTGGGGAGGTTCAGGACAGTGGACACCACCAGTTCGCCCGAGATCAGCGCCGGCAGCACCCAGCCGACGGTGGAAATGAACGGGTTCAGCGCCACCCGCACCGGATAGGTGAGGATCAGCCGCCCCTCGGGCATCCCCTTGGAACGCGCCGCCTCGACATAGGGCTTGTGCAGCTCATCGAGCAGGTTGGCGCGCATCACCCGGATCAGCGAGGCGGTGCCGGCGGTGCCGAGCACGAAGATCGGGATCCAGGCATGGGTGATGAAATCCCACACCTTGGCCAGCGACAGCGGCGCATTCTCGAAGGCCGGCGAGAACAGCCCGCCCACCGAGACGCCGAACCACATGGTCGAGGCATAGAGCAGCACGATGGCGAGGAGGAAATTCGGCGTCGCCATGGCGAGAAAGGCAAAAGCGGTGGCGAGGTAATCGGTGACCGAATATTGCCGCACCGCCGAGTAGATGCCGATCGGCAGCGAGAAAGCCCACATCAGGATGAGCGTCAGCACCGAGATCAGCGCCGTCATTCCCATGCGGCCCCAGATCAGTTCGGTGACCGGCTGGTTCCACTCGAAGCTGTCGCCGAAATCGCCGCGGGTGACGATGCCGCCGATCCACTTGAAGTATTGCACCACGACATTCTCGCCCAGCCCATAGCGCTCGCGCAGGCTGTTGAGCATGGCGCTGTCGACCGTCTCCCCGGCCTGCGCGATCTGTGCCGCATAGGTCGAGACATAGTCGCCCGGCGGCAGCTGGATGACGGTGAACGCCAGGATCGAGATCGCCACCATCGCCGGGATCATGCCGGCTATTCGCTTGAGGATGTAAAGGAGCATGAACCGGCCCGGGGGTTGGACGATCCGGCGGACAGCGCCCGCCGGATCGTGCCTTGAGATGCTCTGGGGACTACTGCTTGAAGTAGAACTGCTCGGTATTCAGCGTACCCGGGTCCGGATGGATCCAGCCGGTCGGGGTATCGTCGGGCACGTTGCCCAGCTTGTTCGACACCACCGCGAAGCCCTGGATCGCACTGCCGATGCCGATCTGGTAGAACTGCTCGGCGCTGATATCGAGCAGCTGGCTCAGGAGCTTGGCCTGTTCGTCGGCGTTCGAGGTGCCCTTGATCTGGTCGTACAGCGCCCACTGCTGCTTGACATAGTCGGGCGGCTCGACCCCGCCATCCTTGATGTAGAACTTAGCCCAGTCGACGGCGAAGTTCGATTCCGTCGAGAACGGGAAGTAGTCGCGCGGATCGATATAGACGTCGATGCCGCCCGATGTGGCGCCCCACACCACGATATCGTGCTGGCTGGCGGTCTTTTCCTCGTAGAAGCGGGTGCGATCCATCGCCGTGAAGCGGGCATCGACACCCACCGCCTGCCAGTACTGCACCAGCAGCTCGGCGACATCGGCGGTGTTGCCCAGCGCCGTCACCGCGGCGACGTTGACCACCAGCGGGCTGCCGTCGGGCGCGAGGCGCAACCCGTTGCTGCCGCGCTTGTCGAGGCCGATGGAGTCGAGCAGCCGGTTGGCTTCATCGGCATTGTACTCGAGATACTGGGTGGCCAGCTTCTCGTTGTAGAATGCCGTGCCTTCGAGCGGCGCCACCTGGCGCGGCGTGCCCTGCCCCAGATAGACCGTATCGATGATCGCCTGGCGGTCGAGCGCATAGGACAGCGCAATGCGGAAATCCTTGTTCGCAAAGATCGGCGCCTTCACCGCATCATGCGAGTTGAGGTTGACCGAGATGGCGAGCGAGTTGCCGACCCGGGACTCGCGCGGGCTGATGCGGAAATTGCCGGCCTCCTGGCCTTCCGACAGCACCGGCAGGTTGGTGGTGTTGGCGGTGTGGCGGACTTCGTAGTCGATCTCGCCGGCGAGGACGCTGAGCAGCAGGGTCTGCGCTTCGGCATTCACCGACATCGAGAGCCCGTCGATATAGGGCAGCTGGTTCCCGGCGGTATCAACCTTCCAGTAGAACGGGTTGCGCTCGAGCGCCACGCGGGTGGCGCCCGCCACATAGGGCTCGGTGATGCGCCAGGCCTCGATCGTCGGGCGATCCGGGTTGCGCCAGCGCTGGATGTTCTCGATGCCGACGCCGCACATGTTGACCATCTGCTCGGACCAGTCGGCGACGCCCGCCGCCTTGGCGTTGGCATCGGCCTCCGGGTTGTACTTGGGCAGGAACTGGCTGCAATAGGCCTTGCTCAAGAGCGTCAGCTGCACGCCATAGACGCTGGCGGCGTTGAGGATGAACAGGCCATTCGGCTTGCTCCACGACAGGGTGAACTCGGTGGGCGAGGCGACGGCAATGGTCGGCAGCTCGCCCTCGACGGTCAGCCAGCCCGGCTTGGTCGGGAACAGCTTCTCGTCCGGCAAAATGTCCTGAACGAAGAACGCCACGTCATCGGCGGTGAACGGCGTGCCGTCCGACCACTTCATCCCCTCGCGCAGCGTGAAGGTGAAGGACTTGCTGTCCTCGCTGACGCTGTAGGCGCTGGCGATATTGGGCTGGATTTCGCCGGTCCACTCGGCATCCCAGGCGAGCAGCGGCTCGTAGCCGAAGTAGGTGAACAGCATGTTGCGGTCATTGCCGCCCACCATGCCGCCGCGGAACGTGCCGCCATACTGACCGACTTCGCTGACCGGCGTGATGATGCGCGGTGCGGCGCCAACGCGCTCGGCCACCGGCGGTAAGCTGCCGTCGGCCACGGCCGCGTCGAGCATCGGCGCCTGTTTGTAATCGACGGCCAGTGCGGCGCCGGCCAAGGCCAGCATCGATACCCCGGCCAGTGCAGGCATCAGGAAATGCTTCAATTCACCCTCCCCTCGAAAGTGCATCCGGACGCCGGGAGCGTTCCCCTTCAGCGTCGGCGGGGCAATGTGGTATGACTGCAAATGCACTGTCAAACGATAAATCATACTACTTTGCTGCGAGTCGCGCTTGATGCGGCTTTCGTTGCGTTGACAGCGGGGTTTTGCCGGTGCTAGCACCAAGAAATAGTACTAATTTTCTGCCCTGGGAGACGCCTGGTGACTTTTGACGAGATCAAATCGAAGATCGGTTCCGGGCTCCTGTCCTTCCCGGTGACCGATTTCGGCGCTGATGGCGAGTTCGACGCCGCCTCCTATGCCAGGCGCCTGCAATGGCTCTCGTCCTATGGCGCGGCCGGGCTGTTCGCGGCGGGCGGCACCGGCGAGTTCTTCTCCATCGGCTATGACGAGTATGACGCGGTGATCCGCACCGCGGTCGAGAACAGCGCCGCCGACGTGCCGGTGCTGGCCGGCGTCGGCTATGGCACCCGCATGGCGGTGGATCTGGCGAAGCGCGCCGAACAGGCCGGCGCCGCAGGCATCCTGGTGCTGCCGCATTACCTGATGTTCGCCGAGGAACAGGGCGTCATCGCCCATATGCAGGCGATCTGCGACGCCGTCGGGCTGGGCGTCATCTACTACGCCCGCGACAACACCCGGCTGTCGCCGGCCGGGCTCGAAAAACTGGCCGAGGCCTGCCCGAACTTCATCGGCTACAAGGATGGCATCGGCGACCTGCAGCTGATGCAGCGCGTCGCGCACCGGCTCGGCGACCGCGTCGTCCATATCGGCGGCCTGCCGACCGCCGAAGTCTTCGCCCAGCCCTATCTCGAGATGGGCGTCACCACCTATTCCTCGGCCGTCTTCAACTTCGTGCCCGAGCTGGCGCTGCGCTTCTACAACGCGGTGCGGCAGCGCGACACCCAGGTGGTCGACGGGTTGATGAAGAGCTTCTACCTGCCGCTGATCGAGCTGCGTGACAGGAAGCGCGGCTACGCCGTGTCGATGATCAAGGCCGGCGCCGACCTGGTCGGTCGCTCGGCCGGCAAGGTGCGCACCCCCCTCACCGAGCTCGACGCCAGCGAGCGCCAAGTGCTGGCGGATCTGATCGCCGCCAACGCATGACGGCTCTCCCCCGTCACGGCGAAAGGCCCGGATCGCAGGATCCGGGCCTTTGTCTCTTTGGTGCCCCGGCGGATCACTAACCACCGGCGCCCCTCTCCCCTGAGGGGAGAGGGCAAGTGGAGCTAGGACCTTCAGGTCCGTAGCGGAACTAGGGTGAGGGGTTCAGCTTCTCAGCGAGCGCGTATTGCACCGCTTCACCCCTCATCCGGCGCTTCGCGCCACCTTCTCCCCTGAGGGGAGAAGGGACAGAGCAGCCTGCGTCATCTCAAACCAGTCAACGCCCTCTCACGCTCCATACGGGTCCCAGCCATTGGCCTGGAACAGCGCAATGATGTACCCAAAGCAGAACGCAAATGCCGTTTCCATCGAGTTGTCGGCGTCGATATGCGGCACGTGGTCGGGCATGATCATGCCGTCATAGCCGACCTCGTGGTAGATCTTCAGCGCCGCCGGCATGTCCATGTCGCCATTGTCGGGGAACTCCTCGGTGAACGAGTAGCGGCCGCCTTTGATGTTGCGGAAGTGCACGTTGAAGATCTTCTTGCGGCTGCCGAACCAGCGGATCACCTCGCCGATTTCGGAGCGCGGATCTTCCATCCCTTCAGCCACCGTGCCCTGGCAGAAATTGAGCCCGTGATAGGGGCTCTCCGAGGTCTGCACGAAGCGCATCAGCCCTTCGACGCTCGACAGCACGCGGCTCTCGAAGCCGCGATAGCCCGGCGGCGTCATCGGGTCGTGCGGATGGCAGGCGAGCCGCACCTTGTTGGCGGTAGCGACCGGCACGACGCGCTCGAGGAAATACTCGATACGCCCCCAGAACTCCTCCGACGAGACCTTGCCGGCAATGGTCAGGGTGTCGCCATCCGTCGCCTCTGCGGCGCGCCAGGTCGAGAGCTTCTGCCCGCCGCGACCGGTCTCGGATTCGGTGCGCGGAATGCCCAGCACGTTGAAGTTGTACTTCGCGGCGCCGATCCCCGCTTCGGCCAGCGCCTCGATGATGCGGCAGATGCCGTCGATCTCGCGGTCGCGCTCGCCCGGCTTGCCGAGCACGATGCCGGGTGACTGGTGTTTCCGCTCGATGCCCGACGAGGGCAGCGGCAGTTGCACCATGTCGAGCACCAGGCCGAACTTCGAAACATGCTCGGCGTGCCGCATCAGGATATCGCGGTCCCATTGCCAGGGGTCGCCGACCGGGTCGATGCACACATGCTTCACCCCCAGTTGTGCCAGCTGCCTGAGGTAGCGGTCGCCCACTTTGGCGAACTGATCGCCGCCGAGCTGCGTGCCTACGTACATTCATTCCCTCCAAAAATATGACTTCTTCAAAGTAGTATGATAGTTTCTCCACATCGGCAACGGGGGCAATGCGCGGCGCCTCTTCCGCAACCCGCTTGCCCCGCCTATGAATGCGCCTCAGAACCCCAGCCGAACGGCCCCGAACCCTGATGTCTTCCAGCCCTGCCATCCACCTCACCGACCGGGTCAAGCTCGACCTGTTGCGGCTGATCGAGACCAACGCGCTCAACCCCGGCGACAAGCTGCCGCCGGCCGATCGGCTGTGCGAGCAGTTTTCGGTGAGCCGCACCGTGGTGCGCGAGGCGATTGCCAGCCTCAAGGCCGAGGGCCGGCTGCGCTCGCTGCGCGGCAGCGGCGTCTATGTCAGCAAGCCTCCCCTGCCCGCCGGCGGCCTCTCCATGCTGATGGCGGCGCCCGAGGAGATCGGCGACGTGCTGGATTTCCTCGAGTTCCGCATCAGCGTCGAGGTCGAAGCGGCCGGGCTGGCTGCCGAGCGCCGGACCGAAACTAACCTGCTCCGCATGGAGCAGGCGATGACCCAGTTCAACCGCCACCTCAGCGACAACACGCTCGCTACCGATGCCGACCGCGCCTTCCATCGCGCCATCGCCGACGCGACCAACAACAAGCGTTTCCGCCTGTTCGTCGACGAGATGGGCGAGCGGCTGATCCCGCGGCGTGCTTTGGGCGCCAGCTTCCCCGACGACAAGAGCAAGTCGGAATTCCTCCAGGTCATCCGCACCGAACATCAGCGCATCTTCGATGCGATCAGCGATCGGAAGCCCGACGAGGCCCGCGTCGCCATGCGCCAGCACCTCGAAGGCGGCCGGCGCCGCTATCGCGAATGGAGCCTCGCGCACGAGGATACCGAACAGTGAGCGCCCCCGAGATCACCACCGTCGCCGCCGACCGCTGCGATATCGGAGAGAGCCCGGTCTGGGACGAGCGCACCGGCCTGCTCTACTGGGTCGACATCACGCCCGGCACCATCCACCGCATCGACCCGGCCACCGGCGCGCGCCAGCGCTGGGAATTCGGCGAACCGGTCGGCGCACTCGGGCTCTGCCGGTCCGAGAAGCTGGTCGTCGCGCTCAAAAGCACGGTGATCCTGTTCGACCCGCGCGACGGCAGCCGACAGTTGCTCGCCGCGGTGACTCACAAGAAGCCCGAGATGCGGCTCAACGACGGCAAGGTCGGCCCCGATGGCGCCTTCTGGGTCGGCTCGATGGATGCGAGCGGCGAAGCCAACCCGGCCGGCGTGCTCTATCGCGTCGCTGCCGATGGCGGCGTCAGCGTCATCACCGAGGGGTTTCGGATCTCCAACGGCCTCGCCTGGGATGGCGCGGGCACGCGCATGTACCATTCGGACTCGCGCGGCATCTGGGTCGATATCTACGATTTCGATCCCGTAAGCGGCGCAGCCAGCAACCGCCGCCGCTGGCTCGAGCTCGACGAATTGACCGGCCGCCCCGATGGCGGCGCCTGCGATATCGATGGCAACTACTGGTCCGGCGGCGCCTCGGCCAGCCGCCTCAACTGCTTCTCGCCCGAGGGCAAGCTCCTCCGCTGGGTCACCCTCCCCAACCTCCGCCCCACCATGCCCTGCTTCGGCGGCCCCGATCTCACGACGCTCTACGTCCCGAGCCTCAGCACCGGGGTGCCGGCCGAGGATCTGGCGAAGTGGCCGCTGTGTGGGGCGATGGTGAGCTTTGCGAGTGGCACCAGGGGTGTGCCGGTCGGCAGGTTTGCGGACTAGTTAGTAGCTACCGGCGGTGCCCCCATCGTCCCCTCGCCCCTTTGGGGAGAGGGTCAGGGTGAGGGGCGCCAAGCACACCGGCCTCGCCCGTCAACTCATCGGCACGATTCCAGCGCTTGGCGCCCCTCACCCCGCGAATGAGGCCGTCGGCCTCATTCGCCGCCCTCTCCCCCCGGGGGCGCTATTGCGCCCCCTAGGAGGGGCGAGGGGGCGGTGTGGCACGGCCATCGGCCCGCCCCACCCACCTGCATCACTTCGTGCAGCCAGATCACATCTGCACATTTTTTCTGCATATCACCCGTCAATGCACACATCTCCGTATGCCACTCCGCGAGTCTGTGCATAATCAGCTCGACCATCATCGAGGGCCTCGTCTTGCAGATTTCTCCCGTCACCGCCGTCCAGCGGGCCCTTGCCGCCCTCGCCGCCTATGACGACCCCGCATGCTTCATCAGCCTGAAGCCTGAGGCCGCACTGCTGGCCGAAGCCGCAGCGCTCGAAGCCGCCGGCCCGGCCGGCAAGCCGCTCTACGGGCTGATCTTTGCGGTGAAGGACAATATCGACGCGGCCGGCCTCCCGACCACCGCCGCCTGCCCCGACTTCGCCTATACCCCCGAGGCTTCCGCCTTTGTCGTCGCACGGCTCGAGGCGGCTGGCGCCATCGTTTTGGGCAAGACCAACCTCGATCAGTTCGCCACCGGCCTCGTCGGCGTGCGTTCGCCCTATGGTGTGCCACGCAATGTGCAGCGCGCCGACCTGGTGCCCGGCGGCTCGAGCTCCGGCTCGGCCGTTTCCGTGGCCGCCGGCATCGTCGATTTCGCGCTCGGCACCGATACCGCCGGTTCGGGTCGCATCCCCGCCGGAATGAACGGCATTGTCGGGCTGAAGCCGACCCTCGGCCTGTTCTCGGCCAGCGGCATGGTGCCGGCCTGCCGCACGCTCGATACCATCTCGGTGTTCGCGCGCGACGTCGCCACCGCCTTCCGCGTCACCACGGTCGCCGCCGCCTATGATGCCGCCGACGCCTTTTCGCGCTCGCTGCCGGCGCCCGCTCTCTCCGCCGCGCCGCCAAGCCTGCGGGTCGGCGTGCCGCACCCGGCGCAGCGGAAATTCTTCGGCGACGCGGCGGCCGAGGCCTCCTATGCCGCCGACCTCGAACGCCTCGCCGCGCTCGGCGCCGAGATCATCGAGGTGGATTTCGAGCCGCTGCACGCAGTGGCCCGGCTGCTCTACGAGGGGCCGTGGGTGGCAGAGCGCTACGCCGCGACCAAGCACCTGCTCGAGGCGAGCCCGGAAGCCTTCCACCCGGTGACCCGCAAAATCATCGAAGGCGCCCGCGGCCTCACCGCTGTCTCCGCCTTCGAGGCGACCTACCGGCTGATGGATCTCAAGCGCGCCGTGGCGCCGCTGCTGGCCCGGCTCGATTGCCTCGCCGTGCCGACCGTGCCGCGCGCCTATACCGTGGCGGAGCTCACGGCCGACCCGATCACTCTCAACTCCAACCTCGGCAGCTACACCAACTTCGTCAACCTGCTCGATCTCGCCGCCCTCTCGGTACCGACGGCCGCCCGGTCCGACGGCTTGCGCGGCAGCCTGACGCTGATCGGCCGGGCCGGCAGCGACGGCACCCTCGCCGGCATCGGCGCTGCGCTCACGGGCGAGGATTTGGCGGCTCCTGTCCGCGCGACGGCCGACCGCATCGAGATCGCCGTGGTCGGCGCCCATCTCTCCGGCCTGCCGCTCAACGGCGAGCTGACCAGCCTCGGCGGCAGCTTTCTCCGCGCGGCCACCACCACGCCCGACTACCGGCTCTATGCCCTCCCCGGCACCACCCCGCCTAAGCCCGGCCTGCTGCGGGTCGCCGACGGCACGGGCGCCGGCGTCGCCACCGAAATCTGGTCGCTCGACGCGGGCGGCTTCGGCGCGTTCGTCGCCAAGATCCCGTCGCCCCTGGGCATCGGCACGCTGCGACTGGCAGATGGCACCACGGCCAAGGGGTTCGTCGTGGAAGCCGAGGCGGTCAAGGGCGCCCGCGATATCTCGGAGTTCGGCGGGTGGAGGGGGTTTCTGGCGGCGAGCGCCGGATGAGCAGCCCATCCTCCCCCGCGTGGCGGGGGAGGGGGACCAGCGAAGCTGGTGGAGGGGGGAGCCGGATACCAGAGAGTCTTGCCGCCCCCTCCACCGCCTTCGGCGGTCCCCCTCCCCCGCCACGCGGGGGAGGATTACGGCACCGCCCGCGCTCCCCTAAACCCGACTAAACCGCTCATACGCATCCCCGACAATCGCAATGTGCTTCCGCATCGCGGCCTCCGCCTCACCACGATCCCCGCGCAATATCGCTTCGACGATCAGCCCGTGTTCGGCATGCGATTGCTGCAGCCGCCCGCGCGCCCCGAACTGCGCCCGGCGGAACGGCTGCAGCCGTTGCCGGGTCGAGATGGTGATTTCACTGAGATAGGCGTTGTGCGCCCCCTCGTAGATCGCGGTGTGGAACGCATCATTCGCCTCGGCATAGCCGGTATTGTCGCCGGCCCGGACGATGCCGGCCATCTGGATGTGCTGCGCATCGAGCGCCTCGCGCTCGGCCGCCGTCATCATCTGGGCGCAGAGCCCGGCGCACAGCGCCTCGAGATAGCCCATCACCTCGAACATACCGGCCAGCTCGTCCGGCGCGGGCTTTGCCACCAGCGCGCGGGCATGCGGCTTCTGGTCCACCAGCCCGCTCGCCGCCAACAACCGCAGGGCATCGCGCACCGGGGTGCGCGACACCGCGAACTCGCTGGCCAGCAGCGTCTCATCGAGCGGCGTGCCGGGTTCCAGCTCGCCGGCAATGATGCGGCTGGCCAGCACGCGGCGGATCTCCTCGCCGGAGGTGCGTTTCAGCATAGTCCCCTCTAGTCCCTGCGTAGTTGTGATCTACGCGTCGATGACGCTGACATGCGCCGCCGCGACGCGCCAGCCATCCGGCATCCGTATCCACGTCTGCATCTGCCGTCCAACCCGCCCGGGGACGCTGTCATGCGAAAACAGCGTCGCGGCAATAGCGGTGTCCGGCCCATAGGTGGTGATGACCGTCTCGGCGAGCCGCCGGTCGGCCCCGGTGGAACGGCGGAGCAGCCGGAATGCCCGGATCGCCTCGCTGCCATAGAGGTTCTCGGCGATGCCGTAACGGACGGTCAGCGGGCTATCGAGGAACAGCTCGTCGAGCACCGCCACGTCGTTGTCGACCAGCGCCGCCTCATAGCGCTCGAACACCGCCGTGACCTCGGCCAGCACCGCGGGATCATTGATCATCATGCCTTGACCGCCCCTTGTAGCGCCGCGAGCGGCGTCACCCAGCCGACAATGCCGCCCTGCGCCGCGATCATCTTGAGGGTCGCTGCCTTGAACTCAGCGAAATAGCTCTCGGTCGCATCCTCGATCAGCAGGCACTCATAGCCACGATCATTGGCCTCGCGCATCGAAGTCTGGACGCAGACTTCCGTGGTGACGCCCGCAAACACCAGATGCGTGATGCCGAGCTCCAGCAGCTGCTCGTGCAGGCCCGTGGCCCAGAACATCCCCTTGCCCGGCTTGTCGATGACCAGCTCGCCTTCGAGCGGCGCCAGCGCATCGACGATCTGGTTGCCCGGCTCGCCCCGCACCAGCAGCCGCCCCATGGCGCCCGTCTCGCCGATATGGAGGCTCGGGTTGCCGCGCCGGATTTTTGCGGGCGGGCAATCGCTGAGATCGGGCTTATGTGCTTCGCGGGTATGGATCACCGGCCAGCCCTGAGCCCGGAACAGCCCGATCAGCGCCGCCGTCGTCGGGATGATCGCCTCGAGCCGCTTGACGTCATTGCCGAGCGAATCCCCAAACCCGCCGCGCTCGATGAAATCGCGCTGCATGTCGATGACGACCAGCGCCGTATGCGCGGGGTCGAGCGCATAGGGATAGGGCCGCGCGGGAACGGAAATCATCGGCGGACATCGATGACGAAGGAGCCGCGGCAGGGGATGTGGAGGACGAGGTAGTCGGCGGGGCCGGCGCCTGCGGCCACCCCCCTCCCGGCCTCCCCCACAAGGGGGGAGGTGTCGCATCGAGTTGGTGGCACCGTCCTACCCCAGGCACCAATGGGCACCTCCCCCCTTGTGGGGGAGGTTGGGAGGGGGGTGGCCCCAAACCCGATCTCGCCAAGCAGTCTGGTGAGGGGGCCCATGCCACGGACCCAATAAGGGGCCCCCTCACCCGGCGCTGCCCACCGCCAGCCTCTGCCCCAGCCCTGGGGTTTCGTCTGCCCTGTCGCGGTCGCAGCGTCCATCTCAATGTCCCGCCATGTGTTGTCCGATGGTGTTCCGGTCGGTGTCCTCGATGCGGGCCACGTAGTTGATCGTGCCGCCACTCATCACCGCCACCCGGTCGGCGAGTTCGAGGATCTCGTCGAGGTCCTCGCTCACCAGCAGCACTGCCGCCCCGCGGTTGCGCTGCTCCATGATCTGGCTGCGGATATCGGCCACCGAAGCGAAATCCAGCCCGAAGCAGGGGTTGGCGACGATCAGCACGTCGACATCGCCACTGAGCTCGCGCGCCAGCACTGCCCGCTGCACATTACCGCCCGACAGCGTCTCGATCGGCGCATCCGGCCCCTGGGTTTTCACCCGATACTTGGCGATCAATTCCTTGGCCTTCTCGCGCATCGGCCCGGGCGACATCCACCAGCCGAGCTTGGCCACCGGCGGCTTGTCGAACGAGCGGAACGCCAGGTTCTCGGCGACGCTCATCCGCGGCACGGTGGCGTTCTTCAGCGGCTCCTCGGGCAGCCCGAACACCTTGTAGCGATCGAACGATCCACGCTTGGGCCGGAAGAATTCGCCATTGATGTAGATGCCGCCATCCGACAGCGGCCGCTGCCCGGAGAGCGCCTCGACCAGCGCCGATTGCCCGTTGCCCGACACCCCGGCAATGCCGACGATCTCGCCGGCTTTCACCTTGAGATTTACCGATTTGATCGCCGGCAGCCCGTCATTGTCCTCGGCGAACAGCCCCGCGAGCTCCAGCCGGTCGGCCCCTTCATTGTGCTTCTTGCGTGCCGCGCGTTCGCGGATCGCCGTATCGCCGATCATCATGGCGCTCATGTCCGGCACGCTCACCGTCTTGGCATCGCCCGCCCCGGTGAAGCGGCCGCGCCGCAGCACGGTGAAGTGGTCGCAGAACGCCTTCACCTCGCGGAACTTGTGCGAGATCATCAGCACGGTGATCTCCTTGCGGTCGGCCATGCCGCCCAGCAGCCCCAGCATTTCGTCGGCCTCGCCCGGTGTCAGCACCGAGGTCGGCTCGTCGAGGATCATGAAGCGCTGGTCGAGATAGAGCAGCTTCAGGATTTCGAGCTTCTGCTTTTCGCCCGCCGACAGCGACGAGACCGGCGTATTCATCGGCACCCGGAACGGC
This sequence comes from Devosia sp. LjRoot16, assembly GCF_964252795.1. NCBI lineage: Bacteria > Pseudomonadati > Pseudomonadota > Alphaproteobacteria > Hyphomicrobiales > Devosiaceae > Devosia > Devosia sp. LjRoot16. The sequence continues at coordinate 213,416 of NZ_CAXUPH020000007.1, read as the reverse complement.
ATCTCGGCCATGAAGGCGTCGAGGTGCTTTTTCTCCTTGGCCCAGTCGATAATCGCCGGCGCATCGGCGCGCGAGATCACCAGGTTCTCCGCCCCGGTGAGGCACGGCACCAGGGTGAACTGCTGGTAGACCATGCCGATGCCATTGGCCCGCGCGTCGCGCGGCGAGCGGATCGAGATTTCCTGGCCGTCGAGCCGGACCTGCCCCTTGTCGGCGCTGTAAAAGCCCATGATGCATTTGACCAGCGTCGACTTGCCGGCGCCGTTCTCGCCGAGCAGTGCATGGAACGAGCCGGCTTCGACCTTGATCGACACATCGTCGAGCGCCACCAGCGGCCCGAACACCTTGGTCATGCCGATGGCTTCGAGCGAAGGCGCGCGACCGGCCATCACAGCACCTCGATCAATGCGGCGGACGTCGCGACCGCGCCGAACACCCCGCCCTGCATCTTGATCATGTCGATGGCGGCGAGGTGGTTGTCGTATTTGGTGGCGGCGCAGCAATCCTCGAGCAGCACGCATTCGAAGCCGCGATCATTGGCCTCGCGCATCGTGGTGTGGACGCAGACATCGGTGGTGATGCCGGTCAAAACGATGTTGCGGATGCCCTTGAGCCTGAGGATCAGCTCGAGATCGGTGGAGGCGAACGAGCCCTTCCCCGGCTTGTCGATGATCGCCTCGCCCGGTGCCGGCGCCAGTTCCGGGATGATCTCCCAGCCCGGCTCGCCCCGCACCAGGATGCGCCCCTGCGGCCCCTGGTCGCCGATGCCGGCGCCGATCCGCTGCGACCGCCAGCGCTTGTTGGCCGGCAGGTCGCTGAGGTCCGGCTTGTGGCCCTCGCGGGTGTGGATGATCGGATAGCCCTTGGCCCGGAACGCAGCCATCAGCCGCTTCAGCGGTTCAATGGGAGCCCGGGTCAGCGAGATGTCATAGCCCATCGAGTCGACATAGCCGCCAGGCCCGCAGAAATCGGTCTGCATGTCGATGACCACCAGCACGGTATTGTCGGGCCTGAGGTCGCCGTCATAGGGCCAGGCATAGGGCGTCGAGGCGATGGTCTTGCCGCCGGGCACGGCAGCAGCATCGATCCGTTCGTCGGCAAGGCTCATTCGGCGGCCTCCTGGAATGTCTCGCCATAGCGGCGGGTCGGCTTGGCAAAGCCCGAGGGCGTGCCGTCGGTAACCTTCACGCTCGCCTCCCAGGGCAGCCGGTACTGTCCGGCGACGAGATCGTGCATGAAGCTGTACGGGCAATCCTGCGCGCCACCGTCGACGGCGGTGAAGCCGCGGTGACCGAGCTGGTAGATGTTGTTCTCGACGCCCCAGTTGGCGCGCGCCTCGCGCACCAGGTCAGGGCGCACCTCGGCGGTGATGATCTCGTCGGCTCGGCCGGTCGTGCCTTGGGCGATAATGGAGCCGTCGAAATCGACGATCATCGCCTCGCCCATCGAGTCGAACGTGCCGTCCGAGCCGCACATGCAGACATTGGCCGTCACCATCAGGTTGTGAAAACTGTTGGCCTGGTTGGTGAAGCGCCAGGCCTGCCGGATCGGCGCGGTGTAGCCGGCAGTGCGCAGCATGATCTCGGCCCCCTTGTAGGCCGCCTCGCGGGCCATCTCGGGGAACATGCCGTCGTGGCAGATGACCAGGCTGAGCTTGGCGCCCTTCGGACCCTCGATGACGGGAATGCCCAGATTGCCTGGCTCCCAGGGTTCCACCGGCACCCAAGGGTGGAGCTTGCGATAGTAGAGCTTCAGCTCGCCCTGATCATCGATGACGATGCCGGAATTGTACGGGTTGCCGCCGGGGTTGAGCTCCATGATCGAAAAGCACCCCCAGATCCGGTGCTCCTTGCAGGCCGCCTTGAACGCCGCGACCTCCGGCCCATCCAGCGAACACATGATCGCCGGGTTGGTATCCATCGACAGCCCGTGCAGCGCGTATTCGGGGAACACCACGAGATCCAGGGTCCCGAGGTTCCGTCGCGCCTTGCCGACCATCTCGACGATCCGCGCCGTCTGCCGCTTGAGGTCGGCGGGCGTTGCCACCACCGGCAGTTGCAGCTGCACCAGCCCGATCACCACGCCATTGTCGGATTTGTTGAGACCGCCAAGTCCGCTCATGACAAAGCTCCACTCATCGGAACGCTCCTACTTGGTGATCGACAGTTCACCCGGCACATCCCGCGCCGCGGCTTTCGAGCCGGCGGAAATGATCATGATGATCAGCGTCAGGACGTAGGGGGCGGCGTTGAAGAAGTAGTAGCCCTGCGAAATGCCGATCGATTGCAGCGACGGCCCGAGGGCTCCGGCGGCGCCGAACAGCAGGGCGGCGAAGATGCACTTGATCGGGTCCCAGCGCGCAAAGATCACCAGCGCCACCGCCATCAGCCCCTGGCCGGAGCTGAGCCCCTGATTCCAGCTGCCCGGGTAGTAGAGCGACAGGAACGCCCCGCCGATGCCGGCAAGAAAGCCGCCTGCCGCGGTGGCGAGGAACCGCACCAGGTCGACCGATACGCCCATCGCTTTGGCCGAAGCAGCGCTGTCGCCGGTCATCCTGACGATCAGCCCCCAGCGGGTATTCCTGAAGGCCCAGAACATGAAGACGGCAAGCGCGATGCCGACAAAGAACAGCGGGTTGACCTGCAGCGCCTGGGCCAGAGCCGGGTTGCCCGTCCAATCGCCCAGCGGAATGGCGTCGAGCCGCGGCGCCGTGGGCTGAATGAACGGCTTGCCGAAAAAGAAGGCGAGGCCGGTGCCGAAACTCATCATGGCGATGCCGACGGCGATATCGTTGACCCGCGGCAGCTTGCAGATATAGCCGTGCAGTGCGCCCAGGAAGAGCCCGGAGCCGCCGGCGGCGAGGACGCCGAGCCAGGCATTGCCGCTCAGGTAACTCACCGCGTAGGCGACCATGGCGCCGAGCACCAGGTTGCCCTCGAGCCCGAGGTTAATGCGCCCCGATTTCTCGGTGAGCGTTTCGCCCAGCGCCACGAACATGAAGGGCGTCGACACCCGGATGGCGCCGCCGAGCATGGCGATGAGCACGGTGACCAGCGCGTTGTCCATCAGGTCCGCTCCCCCGTTGCCTTGGGCTGGAAGATCTTCAGCCGCCCGTAGAAGGTCTCAGACACCAGGAGCACCACGAACATCATCCCCTGCAGCACCAGGATCGTCGCATCAGGCATCCCCATCCGCCGCTGGATCACCCCACCGGCCGCCGCCAGCGCCCCGAAGAGGATCGCCACCGGGATCACCGCCAGCGGGTTCTGCCGCGCGAGGAAGGCAACGAGAATGCCGGTAAAACCATAGCCGGCGACCAGCGAGGCATTGGCCTGGCCGTGGATCGCCGCGACTTCGAAGAAGCCGGCGAGCCCGGCGGCGGCGCCGGCAATGGCGCAGCAGATCACCATCAGCCAGCCCACCGGCAGACCCTGCGCCCGGGCGGCTCGGAGGTTGCCGCCGGTCATCCGCGCCGCAAAGCCAAACGTGGTGCGGCTCATCAGCACCCAGAGCAGCAGCGCCAGCACCACGCCCGCCGCAAAGCCCCAGTGCACGTCGGTGCCGGGGATCGCCCCGATGCGGTAGGCATCGCCGATCGGCATGGTCGAGGGCTTGTTGGCCGACGCCGGGTCGCGCAGCGCCCCCTCGACGAAGAAGTTCATGATGGCGATGGCGATGTAGCTCATCAGCAGCGAGGCGATGGTCTCGTTGACGCCGCGCGCATATTTGAGCCAGCCGGTGAACCCCACCCACAGCCCGCCGGTCACCACCGCGGTAAGCGCCATGACGAGCAGTGTCAGCGGCGGCGGCACGGCGCTCGACACCAGCGGGATGGCGATGGCGGCAGCGCTGAAGCCGCCCAGCACCAGCGCCCCTTCCCCGCCGATCATGGTGAGCCCGATGCGCGCCGGAATGGCGAAGGCGAGGCCAGTGAGGATCAGCGGCGCGGCGCGCTGCAGCGAATTCTGAATCGAGAACGACGAGCCGAAGCCACCGGTCCAGATCAACTGGTAGAACTGCAGCGGGTCCTTGCCGATGGCGAGGAGGAACAGCGCGAACAACACCGCCGAAACGACGAGCGCCCCAATCGGGATGCTCACCGCCTCGGCGAAGCGGAGCAGGCCGAGGCTTGGCCCGGCCTTGGCCGGGATCGCAGCGGTGTCGGCGGTTTCAGCGGTCATGGTCTACCTCGCATCCGGTGGTCGTGGACCCCCACCCCTGTCCCCTCCCCGCAAGGGGGAGGGAGACGAAAACACCAGCCTCAGTGTGGGCGTCTCCCTCCCCCTCGCGGGGAGGGGACAGGGGTGGGGGGCGGCACGCGCCGGCCCCCGCATTCGCCAACCAACCGTCAGATCACGTAATCGACCCCTGCACGCCCTCGAGCAGCCAGTTCATGCCGTCGAGATACGGGTCGTAATTGTCATAGTCCTTGTCGACGACGACGTTGCCGGCATTGTCCTTGAGCGTGCCCTTATAGATCGGGGCGCCGGCGACCAGCGCGGCGATGGCGGCGTCGGCCGCGGCGATCGCTTCGGGCGTCGCGCCTGCGCCATAGGGCGTGTTGCGCAGCATGTCGTTATTGTAGCCGCCGACGAGGAAATTGGGCGGGGTTTTGCCCGCGGCGATGTCGTCGGCGTAGGATTTGTAGATCGTCTCCCACTTGTATTCGGCGCCGGTGATGAAGCCCTTGGGCGCCAGCGGCGCCTGGCTGGCATTATGGCCGGCGGTCTTCACCCCGCGCCCCTCAGCGGTCTCGATCACCACCTTCGGGCTGTCCACATGGCAGGTGATGACTTCGCAGCCGGCATCGACCAGCGCGTTGGTGGCCTCGGCCTCGCGCACCGGCAGGCTCCACTCGCCGGTGAAGATCACCTGCACCGTGGCATTGGGGTTAACCGAACGCGCCCCGAGCAGCGCCGAGTTGATGTTGGAAAGCACCGACGGAATGGGCTTGGCCGCAACGAACCCGATCTTGCCGCCCGACGAGAGCCCGGCGGCCACGCCGTTCACGTAATGCGCCTGGTTCAGGTACGGGAAATACGAGCCGGCATTGGCCGGGTCCTTGTCCTTGTTCCACAAGGGCGCCGCGTGCCGGAAGGTGACGTCAGGATACTTCTTGGCCAGCTCGACCACGAACGGGTTGTAATAGCCGAACGAGGTGGCGAGGATCAGGTTGGCGCCATCGAGGTTGATCATCGACTCCATGGACTTGGCCACGGCGTCGGTCTCGGGCACATTCTCTTCTTCCACCACGGTGATGCCGGGCAGTGCCTTCAGCGATTCCACCGATACGGCATGCGCCTGGTTCCAGCCGAAATCGTCCTTCGGCCCGACATAGACAATGCCCAGCACGACATTGGTCTGCGCCCGGGCGATCCCGAACGGCAGCGCCGATGCGGCAAGCCCGGCTGCACCGACCTTGAGCAACCTGCGGCGTGAGATAGCGGTTAGTGTCATGACGTCTTCCCCTGGATTGCACCTTTGGGCGCCGCCTTCTCAGCCCGGCGCCGGTATCCACCGAGGTCAATGCAATCCATGTGCCAAGCCGGAGCGGCGCCCGATCAGCGCCATTCCATCAACGATTCCAGCGCATTGAGTGGAATGACCGGCGAATGCCGCTTGCCCGGCCCGAGCAATGAATGCTTAATGCATCCGCACGACCGATCGAGTTGCCCATTCTTTGATCAAATGCACGTGCATTGCATACAATGCGTTGACCATCGCTAACCAAGGACGTCTCGCCCATGGCTGACTGGATACCGATTGCCCTGAGCCGCGATGTGCCCGTCGGCATTACCCGGGCGGTGATCGTCGACACCCGCGAGGTGATGATCTGGCGTGGCGAGGATGGCGTGGCGCAGGTCTGGGAGGATCGCTGCCCGCATCGCGGCATGCGGCTGAGCCTCGGCTTCGTGCGCGGCAACGCGCTGAACTGCCTCTACCACGGCTGGCAATATGGCGCCGGCGCCAACTGCCTGCGCATCCCGGCCCACCCGGATCTGACCGTACCGCCCACCATCCGCGCCAATGCCTATGCGGCGACCGAGACCGGCGGCATGGTCTGGATGAGCAGCGACAGCGCCGACCCACCGCCGCTGCTGCCCGCGCTGGCCCCGGTGATCAGCCTCGCCGTCGAAGCGGCCCCCGAACGTGTGCTTGCCGCGCTGGGCGGCTCGACTGCCGAGCCGCTCATTGCCCTGCCCTTCGCCGGCGGCACCCTGCAGCTCGGCTGGCACCGCGCCCATGCCGCAAAAACCATGCTGCACGCGACTGGCGCCGGCGCCGATATCGCCGCCGCCACGGCGCACCTGCGGGCCCTGCGCCAAAGCCTCGAACAGGAAGCCGCCGCATGAGCCTCACCGACGACCGGGCCGCGCTCGACCAGTGGTACACGCTCGGCGCGCTCCAGGATTTCCCCGCTGGTGCCGAGGTCCCCTCCCGCCTCCTCGGTGAAGATCTCACCGTCCGCCGGCTTACCGATGGCGTCGAGGTCCGTGCCGCCGGCCGCGCCCTCCCCGTCCGCACCGATTACGGGCACCTGTGGACCAGTTTCGGTACGCCGGAGCGCGACTTGTTCGAGCTGCCCGAAAGCCGCGAACCGGATCGGCGCTGGATCCACTGCGGCCCGGTCCGCGTCCGCGCCTCCGGCCTGCGGCTGGTCGAGAATTTCCTCGATCTCGCCCACTTCCCCTATGTCCACACCGATATCCTCGGCTCCGAGGCGCACCCGGAAGTGGCCAAATACGAGGTCGAGCAGCGCCGCGATGTCGACGAGCTCTGGGCCACCAAATGCGAGTTCTACCAGCCCAAGGCCGCCGCCGCCTCCGACGAAGGCCAGATCAGCAAGTACATGTATCGGGTGGTGAGCCCCTTCAACGTCATGCTCTACAAGACCCCGCCCACCGCGCCCGACCGCTGGGACGTCATCGCGCTGTTCGTCCAGCCCGCCGATGAGGCGGTGTCGGTGGCGCACGCCTTCATGCTGGTGATCGACTTGACCAGCACCGATGCCGAACTCAGCGCCTTCCAGCAGATGATCTTCGTCCAGGACAAGATCGTGCTCGAGAACCAGCGCCCCTCGCTGCTGCCGCTGCAGCCGGGCCGCGAAACCCCGACCCGCGCCGACCTGAGCTCGGTGCTCTACCGCCGCTGGCTCAAGGAAAAGCAGCTGCGCTTCGGCACGGAACCGCGCACGGATTTGGCCAATGCCTAAGCTCTACGACTATGTGCTCTCGGGCAGCTGCTACAAGGTGCGCCTGCTGCTCAGCATGCTCGGCATCGCCTATGAAACCCAGGCCGTCGACTTCTTCCCCGGCCGCGAGCACAAGCGTCCGGAATTCCTCGCGCTCAACCCGCTCGGCCAGTTGCCGGTGTTCGAGGACGCTGGCCTCGTCCTCCGCGACGCCCAGGCCATCCTCTGCCACCTCGCCAACACCTACGACGCGTCAGGCCAGTGGCTGCCGCGCGACGTGCGCTTCGGTTCCGTGATGATGTGGCTGAGCTTTGCCGGCGGCGAGCTGATGGCCATCTCCGGCGCCCGGATGATCGCCATGCTCAGCTACCCCGGCGATCTCGCCGCGCTGCAGGCCAAGGCCCGCGCCGCCCTCCGCCTCCTGGACGACCACCTCGCCGACCGCGCCCAGGCCGGCGGCCTATGGCTGGTCGGCGCCACCCCGACCATCGCCGACATCGCCATGTTCCCCTACGTGGCGCTGAGCCACGACGCCGGCATCGGCCACGAGGATTATCCGGCAATCAACCTCTGGCAACGCCAGGTGCGGAAGCTCCCGGGGTTTGTCGGCATGCCGGGGGTACCGGATTACTTTTAGCGATCATTGAAGCCCGCCGTCGGCGTCCCTCTCCCGCTTGCGGGGGAGGGGGGACCAGCCGAAAGGCTGGTGGGAGGGGTGTGCCGCAGACACTAGCGCCTGCCCCATCCGCCCACGATCAGTGCGTGGGGCACCCCCCTCCCACCACGCTTTCGCGTGGTTCCCCCTCCCCCGCAAGCGGGAGAGGGAATCCCGACTGCTAGTCCTCAGCCCCGCACCTCAAACCCGTTCCCCACCGGCCCCGCCTCGTCCACAGCCTCGATCGTTTCGACCAGCGCTTCGAGCGGTCCGAGCGTGCACGCCATTTCCAGCGCCCCGACCAGCGCCTCCGGCCCGGCCGCGACCAGCGTCACCGCCGATCCGTCACCGCTCACCCAGCCGCGGATATCGAGCCAGCGGGCGCGCTCGGCGACGAATTCCAGATAGCTCGCCACCTCCAGCCGGCCGCTGATCGCATAGCGCCGCCGTACCGGCGCGCCGCCTTCGACATCGGTGGAATAGTGATTGTGCATCGCTCGCACCCTAAGCCGTTTCGACCCGGACGGTCGAGCCGCATCACCGGACCCACGCCGAGTGCGTCCCCTCTCCCCTCTGGGGAGAGGGTCAGGGTGAGGGGTAGCCAAGCACACCGGCGATGAATGGCGGGCATCTCCGGCGTCCCAGTCGGGTCGCTTCTCCCCTCAGGGGAGAAGGTGGCGCGAAGCGCCGGATGAGGGGTGAAGCGGCGCAACTCGCGCTCGCAGAGAAGCTGAACCCCTCACCCGAGTTTCGCTACGGACCTCACGGTCCTAGCTGCACTACCCTCTCCCCTCAGGGGAGAGGGGGCACCCGCGCCGTCGAGCCGCGTTCGACCAGTGTCACCGGCAGCACCACATCCACGACCGGCCGCTGCCGATCGTCGAGCCGCGAGATCAACAGGTCCGCGGCGCGGCTGCCGAGCTCGGCCAGCGGCTGGCGGATGGTGGTCAGATCGATCAGCGGCCAGCTCGCCCATTGCATGTCGTCGAAGCCGAACACCGAAACGTCGCCGGGCGCGCTCATGCCGCTATCCTTCAAGACGCTCAGCGCCGCGATGGCGACGAGGTCGTTGACGCAGGCGATCATCGTCACCTCGCGTCGGCGGATGGCAGCCACCGCTTCGGGCGGCAGTTGCGGCACCAGCTGGACGTTCACTTCCCAAACCAGCTCCACCCGCCCCGCTGCCGCATCGACGAACCCCTGGCGACGCTCGAAACTGCTGGTGAGATCCTGGAAGCCCGAGAGCATGCCGATGCGGCGATGCCCAAGCGCGATGGCGTGCTCGGCCATCAGCCGGCCGCCCGCATAATGATCGGCATGCACGCTGTCGAGCCCGGGGAATTTCGCGTCGAGCGAGACGATCGGGAACAGCGGCGGGTCGGCGAGCTTGAACTTCGGGTGCAGCAGCGCCACCGCGCCATCGACACCATGCTTGGCGAGGGTGCGCACCACCTTTTCCTCACGCATCGGCGCATTGCCGGAATCGATCACCAGTGTCGCATAGCCATGCGCCTCGGCGCGCAACTGCACCGCCTGGGCGATTTCCGGGAACACCGGGCTGGTGAGGGTGGGCAGGATACAGCCGATAATGTTGTTGCGGCCGGTCTTCAGCGCCCGCGCCGCATTGTTGCGCGAGTAGCCGAGCTCCTTCGCCACGCGCCGAACCAGCGCATCAACTTCCGGCGTTACCTTGTTGAGATCGTTGAGAACATAGGACACCGTCGCCGAGGAGACCCCGGCGACTTTCGCCACATCCTTGATGGTCGGGCTCCTGCCCCTGCTCATCTGATCTCCATGCCCCGCCGTCGCCATCTGTGGACGAAGTTCGTAGCGCTGCCAAGTGGTTAGCGGACTACGACGAAATCTGTCTTGACTCCCCCTATAGCACCTCGCTTATCTATTTACACGATTAAACGACCTGATCGTTCAGTTTCATCGGATCGCTCTGGAGGAGTTTTTCATGACTAAATCGGTAACTCGCGTGGCGCTGCGCCGCGCTGCCCTCGGGCTGGTCAGCGCCACCGCGCTGCTCGCCGCCACCGCCGCCGGCGCCCTCGCCGCCGACAAGGTGCTGCTGCTGGTCAACGGCGCGCTCGGCGACAAGTCGTTCTTCGATTCGGCCAACAAGGGCATCGAGGAGATCAAGGCGAAGTACGGCGAAGAGGTCGAGACCAAGGTGCTCGAGATCGGCGACGATCCGACCGGCTGGGAGCCGGCGCTGCTCGAAGTCTCCGAGCAGGATTGGGACCTGATCATCGGCGGCACCTTCTCGCTCTCCGAAACCCTGGGCGCCGTGGCCGACCAGTACCCGGACAAGAAGTACATCCTGTTCGATGCGAGCCTCCCCTTCGAAGGCGGCGCCTACCCCAACGTCTACGCCGTGCAGTACAAGCAGAACGAAGGCTCCTATCTCGGCGGCATCCTCGCCGCGGGCCTCTTGAAGTCGGGCCTGCCGGCTGACGCCGGCACGGCGCTCGGGTTCCTCGGCGGCATGGATATCCCCGTGATCAACGACTTCCTCGTCGGCTACATCGCCGGCGCCCAGTCGGTCACTCCTGACATCAAGGTCTCCGTCGCCTATGCCGGCTCGTTCACCGATGCAGCCAAGGGCAAGGAACTGGGGCTCGCCCAGTATCGCTCCGGCGTGGCGCTCGGCTTCATCGCCGCCTCGCAGGCCGGCCTCGGCCAGGCCGCTGCCGCCAAGGAAACCGGCAAGTTCGTGCTCGGCGTCGATTCCGACCAGGAAGCGATCTTTGCCGAGAGCGATCCGGCGATTGCCAGCCAGGTGGTGAGCTCGGTGCTGAAGAACGTCGATGTCAGCCTCGTTCGCGCCTACGACCTCTACAAGGAAGGCAAGCTCCCCTTCGGTTCGGCCGAAACGGTCGGGCTCGCTGAAGGCGCCGTCGGCATCGTCGAGACCGGCAATTACGAAAAGCTCGCTTCGGCCGAGACCAAGGCCGCCATCGCCGACGCCAAGGCCAAGATCGCTTCCGGCGAAGTGGTCGTGCCGACCGCCTTCGGCATGGACACCGCCGCGATCAACGCCATCCGCGACGCCGTCCGTCCGTAAGCGCCGATGAGCAACTCGCCGCACCTGGCCGAGGGCCCCATCGTCTCGTTCCGGGGAGTGTCGAAGACCTACCCGAACGGCACCGTGGCCCTCACCGATGCCGCCTTCGATATTCGGAGGGGTGCAATCCATGCCATCTGCGGCGAGAACGGCGCCGGTAAATCCACCCTGATGAAGATCCTGTTCGGGCTCGAAAACCCGAGCGCCGGACAGGTCCTGATCGATGGCGCCGCGGTCGATACCGCGACGCCTGATTTCGCCGGCAAGCACGGCATCGGCATGGTGCACCAGCATTTCTCGCTGGTCCCCATCCTCACCGTCACCGAGAACATCATCCTCGGCCACGAGCCGCGTCGCTCGATCTTCATCGATCGCAGCAAGGCGCGCCGCCAGGTGGTTGAATTGACTCAGCGCTTCGATCTCGCCGTCGACCCCGATGCGCGCACCGACACGCTGTCGGTCGCGGCGCAGCAGAAGGTCGAGATCCTCAAGGCGCTGTCGCGCGATACCCGCCTGCTGATCCTCGACGAGCCGACCGCGGTGCTGTCGCCGCCCGAAATCGAAGAGCTGTTCAACCGCCTGCGCGACCTCTGCGCCGCCGGCATGACCATCCTCTTCATCTCGCACAAGCTGCACGAAGTGCGGGCGCTGGCCGAAACCGTCACCGTACTGCGCGCCGGCAGGGTGGTGGGCACCACGCCGCTTGCCGAGGTCGACGACACGACAATCACCCGCATGGTGATGGGCCGCGATGTCGATGTGCCGCGCCGCCAACGCCAGCGCACCGACGCGCCGGTGGTGCTCGAACTCGACCGCGTCTCCACCCGCTCGCGCGACCCCGCCGACCGCATCGAGGACATCTCGCTTTTGATCCGCGCCGACGAGATCGTCGGCATTGCCGGGGTCGATGGCAGCGGCCAGCGCGGCCTCGTCGGCGTGCTGAGCGGGCTGATGCATCCCGCCACCGGCGGCATCCGCCTTGCCGGCGCCGACATGTCACGCGCCACCGCGCCCGACTGGCGCAAGGCCGGCCTCGCTTACCTGCCCGCCGATCGCTACGCCCGCGGCGGCACCGCCGCCTTGAGCCTCGCCGACAACGCCATTGCCGGCACCGATGGCGACAAGGCGTTGCAATGGGGTCCGTTCCTGCGTCGCGGCGCCATCCGCAAGCGGGTGCAGCAGATGATCGCCGATTACGCTGTGCGGGCCGGCGGCACCGGCGAACGGCTGGATTCGCTGTCGGGCGGCAACGCCCAGAAACTGATCGCCGCGCGCGAGCTTGCCGGTTCGCCGAAACTGCTGATCGCCGACCAGCCGACCCGCGGCGTCGATGTCGCCGCCGCCGCCCTGCTGCATGGCCGCATCGACTTCGCCGCCCGCGACGGCGCCGCCGTGCTGCTGATCACCGCCGATCTCGATGAGCTGCTGCGCCTCGCCGACCGGGTGCTGGTGCTGTTCAACGGCAAAATCGTCGCCGACCTCCAAAACCATGCCGGCCTGACGCCCGCCGCGCTCGGCCCCTATATGCTCGGTCTGGAGACGGCCGCATGACCCGCTCCATTCTCGCCGGCCTCACCGAATTCGCTCTCACTGCCCTGGTCATCGGCTTGGTGATCCTCGCCGTGCTGGTGCCGCTGGCGCTGTCGCAGCCGGATCCGCTCGAGGTGCTGCGGCTCTTCGTCCTCGGCCCGTTCGGCACCATCCGCCATATGGGCAATATCCTCGAAGCAGCGACGCCGACCATGATGACCGGGCTTGCCGCCACCATCATTTTCCGCGCCGGCATGTTCAACCTCGGCGTCGAGGGCAGCTTCTTTCTCGGCGGCCTCGCCGCTGCGGCGACCGCCGTGCTGCTGCCGCTCACCGGCTTTGTCGCGACGCCTGCCGCCATCCTGGTCGGAGCGCTGGTCGGCTCGCTCGCCTGTATCGTCCCGGGTTACCTGCGCGTGCGCTTCGGCGCTTCCGAGATGGTCAACTCGCTGGTGCTGAACTTCGCCTTCCTGTTCGCCGGCGTCTATGTACTCAACTACGTGCTGCGCGACCCCAATGCCGGGGCGCTGATGTCCTACAAACTCCCCGGTGATTTTACCCTCGATCGGCTGCTGCAGGGCACTCGCCTCCATACAGGGGTGATCATCGCCTTCGTCGCGTGCCTCCTCGGCGGCATCTGGCTCTATGGCACCCGCTCCGGCCTCAATGTCCGCATCGTCGGCTCGAGCCCCGGCTTTGCCAGCCATCTCGGCCTCGCCTCGTCGAAGCTCCTGATGCAGGCGCAGATCGCCGGCGGGCTGATCGCCGGCATGGCCGGCGCCATCGAGGTGCTTGGGCTCTATAGCCGCTTCTCCTGGACCGGGCTGCCCGGCCACGGCTGGACCGGCATCACCGTCGCCATCCTCGCCCGCGAGAACCCGTTCCTCGTCATCCCCGCGGCTCTGTTCCTCGCTTATCTCCAGGTCGGCGGCGACATGCTGGCGCGCAACCTCGACGTGCCCAGTGAGATCGTCGGGCTGGTGACAGCCGCCATCATGCTGGCGGTCACCGCCGCCGCCATCTTCCGCCACCCCGCCTTCCTGCGGCTGATCCGCGACATCAAGGGCCAGGAGCAGGGTGCATGATCGAGTTCTTTGGCGCCATCGCCGACCCCGCCGTCTTCGCCACTGTGCTGCGGGTGATGACCCCGCTGCTGCTGGCGGCGCTCGGCGTGCTGATCTCCGATCGCGCCGGGGTGCTGAACATCGGCATGGAGGGCATCATGCTGTCGGGCGCGCTGATCGGCGTGCTGGTCAGCGCCGCCACCGCCAACCCGTTTCTCGGGCTGTTCGCCGCGCTCATCGGCGGCGGCCTGCTCGGCGCGCTGATGGCGTTTTTCATCAACGGACTGGGCACCCAGTTCATCATTACGGGCATCGCGTTGAACATGGCGGCGCTGGCCGCCACGACGCTCGGCCTGTTCCTCGCCACCGGCGACAAGGGGATGTCGGGCGCCCTGAAAAGCGGCGTGCTGCCCAATCTCGACATCCCCTTGCTCGGCGGCGTGCCGATCCTCGGCCCGCTGCTCTCCGGGCACCACATGCTGACCTATCTCGCCATCCTCGCCGTGCCGGCCGTCGCCATCATGCTGGCCCGCACGCCGTTCGGCCTCCACATCCGCGCCGTCGGGTCCGACCCCAAGGCGGCAGCCGCCGCCGGTATCTCGCGCAACCGCGTGCAGCTCTATGCGCTGACCCTCTCGGGCGTGCTCGGCGGCGCTGCCGGCGCTTACCTCTCAATGGGTTATGTCAGCTGGTTCGCGCAGAACATGACGGCCGGGCGCGGCTTCATCGCGCTTGCCGCCGAGGTGATGGGCATGGGCACCGCCTGGGGCACCTTTGCCGCCGCCGCCGTGCTCGGCATTGCCGAGACCGTCGCCATCACCATGCAGACCAAGGGCCTGCCCAGCGAGTTGATGCAGATGATCCCCTACATCGTACCCGCCGTGATGCTCACCGTTTACGCGGCGCGCCGACAGGCCAAAGCCCGCAAGATTTCCTGACCACCCCTAGAACCGAAGGTAGCCCATGAAAGCCTGGGAACTGACCCGCGACCTGCTGCGCGACACCCTGCCGATCGTCCGCACTGCCGAAGAGCAGACCTGGGACGCCAGCGCCATCATGAATGGCGGCGACATGCTGATGGCGATGTACTGGCAGAGCAACGTGCCCGGCTCGGCCGCGCCCGAATGCCTGATGGCCGGCGCGCTGCAATCGCTCGAGAGCAAGGGCTTCGTGCTCGCCCCCTATGGCGAGCTGCTGCAGCAGGGCCTCGATGCCCTGGGCAAGAAGGACTACGAAGCGCTCTACACCATCGACTTCCGCCTCCGCGCCATTATGCGCGCCGCCGTGACCGACCCCAACCACAAGAGCCAGCAGACCCTCCGCTACCCCGATTGGGCGGCCTTCGATGCCGACGTCAGCTGGCCCGCCGATACCGCCGTCGATGTGGCGAGCCCCGATTTCGTCGACCGCACCCGCGCCGCCTGGCTCGGCCAGCTGGTCGGCGCCGCTGCCGGCACGGCGCTCGAAGGCTATACCGCCGAGAACATCGCCAAAGTGTTCGGCCCGATCCGCGATTACGTGCGCGAGCCCAACACCTACAATGACGACATCACCTTCGAGATCGCCTTCCTCGAGGCCTTCGCCGACAAGGGCCACGCCGTCACCGGCGCCGACATCGCCGAACGCTGGACCGCGCTGATCCCGATGGGCTGGTCGGCCGAAGCCGTGGCGCTGGCCAGCATCCGCCGTGGCCTCTTGCCGCCCCTCACCGGTTCGCTCGATAACCCCTTCGACGAGTGGATCGGCGGCCAGATGCGCGGCACCATCTGCGGCATGGTCGCCCCCGGAGAGGCTCGCGAAGCCGCCCGCCTCGCCTGGCTCGACGCCGAAATCTCCGCCGCCGGCAACGGCATCCTCGGCGAAGTGTTCAACGCCGTGCTCGCCGCCCGCGCCTATACCGAGACCGACAGCAAGGCGCTGCTGGTTTCCACCATCGACCTGTTCTCGACCCGCACCGAATACGGCGCCGTCCTCGCCTTCGCCCTCGAGGCCTGCCGCAATTCCGCGGACTGGCAGACCGCCTGGGCCAAATGCGACGCCGAGTACATCGAGTACAACTGGATCCACGTCTACCCCAACGCCGCCGCGCAGGTGGTGGCGCTGTGGTTCGGCAATGGCGATTTCGACCTGACGCTGGAGATCATCTGCGGCATCGGCCACGACGTCGATTGCAACGCCGCCCAGATGCTCTGCGTCCTCGGTATCCAGCACGGCAGCTCGATCATCGCCGACCGCTGGTCCGCCCCCCTCTTGGTCGACGACATCGTCACCTACATGCGCCGCCCGGCAAAGATCGCGTTCGATGATCTGGTGGGGCAGACGGTGGAGGCGGTAAGGAAGGCTAGGCGCTAATCCCGCAGTCGGCGTCCCTCTCCCGCCTGCGGGGGAGGGGGGACCAGCCGAAAGGCTGGTGGGAGGGGGGTGCCGCAAACACCGGCCCTGCCCCGTCCGCGCACCACCGGCGCGCAGGGAAAAGGGCGAGGAGAGGGCAGTGCGTGGGGCACCCCCCTCCCACCACGCTTTCGCGTGGTTCCCCCTCCCCCGCAAGCGGGAGAGGGAATCCCGACTGCCAGCTTTAGCGTTGGGCCCTACCCTATCGCATTACTCAGCGTGCCCAGCCGATCCATCGTCAGCACCACCTTGTCGCCTTTGGCCAGCGTCTTGCCGACCTCCGCCGCCGAGCCGCCGCCCACCGTGCCGCTGCCGAAAATCTCACCCGCTACCAGCATCTCGTTCATCGACGCATGCGCGATCATCTGGTCGAAGCGCCAGTGCATGGTCGAGGTGCTGGTGTCGCACCAGGGTTGACCGTTGACCGTGGCTTGCATGCGCAGCGCATAGATGTCGGGGATTTCGTCGGCCGTCACCAGCCAGGGGCCGAACACGTGGCCCTTTTCGAAATCCTTGCCCTTGGCGGGCCCGAGGCCCACCGACATTTCGCGCTGCTGAATCTCGCGGGCGCTGAAATCGTTGTAGATCATGTAGCCGTAGATATGGCTGAGCGCATCGGCGCGCTGGATATTGCTGCCGCCTCGCCCGATCACCGCCGCGAACTCGAACTCGAAATCCATGTTGGTGGCGTAGGCCGGCATCGCCACGATATCGCCATCGGCACCAACCGCCGAAGGGTTGCCCTTGTAGTAGACCGGCAGCTCGTACCACTGCGGCGGGATTTCGCGCCCCAGCTTTGGGTAGATGTTTTTGAGGTGCGTCTCGAACGCCATGAAGTCGCGGATCAGCGGCGGCCGCGGCACCGGCGCCAGCGGCTGCACCGTGTCGGGCGCGAACACCAGCGTCGCGCCATCCGGTCCGGTTTCGTCTTTCGCCGCCACCCAGTCGAGGGCCGACTGCGCCGCATCGAGCGCAGTCACCCCGTTCTGGATGAAGGCCACCATGTCCGAGGGGATGGTGGCGGCGGCAAGTCGCGCCGCCCCTTCCCGCGATGCCCCGTTATCCCCCAGCACCGCCCGATAGGCCGACTGCAGGTCGGCATAACGGCCATCCGGCAGCACGGCGCCGATCCGGGTTAGAGGACCGGTGACAGTGGAGAGCTTGAAGGAAACGAGGCGCATCTCAAACCTCAGGAGATGGCGAGTTCGTAGAGCTCGCGCTCGCGCTTTTCGAGCATCGGGATCACGGTGCCCTCGATGATCGACTTGAAGTGCGGCGTCTCACGGTGCGCGGCCAGCGCCGCGGCATCGACATAGTGCTCATAGAGCACGATCAGGTTCTCGTTCTCGGTCGATTTCGACACCTGGTAGAACTTGCAGCCCGGCTCGCCGGCTTCCACCAGCGGCTTCATTTTGACGAGTTCGGCCAGCACCTTCGGCACGTTGCCCGGCTTCGTGTGGTACTTGGCGATCAGGACGATCATTGCGGTTCCTTCCCTATGTGTCCGCTGGTCAGATCGTTCAATATACTGAACGATATTCTCGGTATTGAACAATCTAGATGACAGGCGCCGATGTCAACGTAGACGCCAGTCGTATTCCGCACATTCGGCTAGGTATTCCCACCGAGCCGGTGGCTGAGCTTGTCGGCCAGCGCCCGCACCGCGTGGCTGACCTGCGCCCGTGAGGTGTCGTTGACCTCGCCGCGCAGCAGCCCGATGGCAATGCCGGCCACCGCGTGATCGTCGCTGGCGTTGAACACCGGCGCGCCGAAGCACACCATGGCGTCGCGCAGCTGCCCGTCGTCGATCGAATAGCCGCGCTCGCGCGTCTCCTCGAGCTCGCGCATCAGCGTTTTGAGGTTGGGGACACTCTGCTTGGTCCACGGCTCCGGCCACTCGTCGCCGAACAGCGCCTCGACTTCCTCGGGCCGCATCGTCGACATCATCGCCTTGCCGGTGGCGGTGAACGGCGCCGGCAGGCGCACGCCGGGCCGGAAGCTGACCCCGAGCGGGTCGGTGCCGCGCCGGCAGGCGACATACATCACTTCCCGGCCGGTCAGGATCGACAGGTTAATCGCCTGCTCCGAGATCAGGTCGGTCGCCTCGGCGATGCGCATGAACTCCTGCGTCAGGTCGCTCTGGCCTTCGAAGGCGTTGGCCCAGCTCAGCACATGCGGGCCGACCGCGAACTGCGACGGCCCCACCCGCATCATCAGGCCGAGATCGACCAGGGTATGGCAAAGCCCATGCACCGTGCTCTTGGGCAGGTCCAGCATCCGCGCCAGCTCCGACACACCCTTGGGCTTGCCGCCGGTACTGAGCGCATCGAGAATCTTCTTGGTCCGGACCAGCGCGGGGACGGCCTTACCCCGCTGCTCGGTGTCTTCGATCATTGGCTATCCATTCTCCTTGCCCCGAGTTTAGGCATTAGCGACCTGCGGGACCAGCGTGCAAGCAGTTCACTCGCGCCGGCCTCTCCGTGATCCTCCCCCGCGTGGCGGGGGAGGGGGACCGCCGAAGGCGGTGGAGGGGGCGGAAGGACGCGCCGGCTTGGGCTCCCCCCTCCACCAGCTTCGCTGGTCCCCCTCCCCCGCCACGCGGGGGAGGATCACCGCACCGCCGGTGCACACCCTCACCGAAACCCCGGCGCGACCTCCTCCATGAAATACGCCATCCCATCCGTCTCCGGAGCATCCATGAACCACAGCATCAGGTGGTCGACCCCCTGCCCGCGCAATTCGGTGATCCGTGCCTTCGCCTCTTCGGCGGTGCCGATGATCCACGGCCCGGTCATCGCCTCGGGCAGCCGGTCGACCCGGCCGGCGACGAAGTCGGTCACCTCCGGCTGCGGCTCGCCCGACCTGGTCTCGACCATCCGCTCGACCAGCCCCGCCACCTTGCGGCGCAGCGTCTTGAGATCCGGCGCGACGAGGATCTGCGTCTCGAAGCTGATCTCCACCTCGGCGCGCGAGCGGCCGGCCTTGGCCAGCGATGCATCGAGCAGCGCCAGCCGGCGCGCCAGTTCGGTCAGCGTCACCGGCGTCGAGTTCCAGCCATCGGCGATGCGGCCGCTGAGTTCGATCACCGGGTCGAACGCCTCACCCAGCCATACCGGGATGTGCGACTGCACCGGCTTGGGCGCCAGTTGCGCCCCGCTCAGCTGATAGAACTTGCCGTCGAAATCGATCGGCTTGTCCGAGGCGTAGAGCGCCTTGATCAGGTTGATCGCCTCTTCGAGCCGCTCGACCCGCGCATCGTGGTTGTCATCCCAGTCGAGGCCATAGGCCACCTGTTCGGGGCGGCCCATACCGGCTTCGAAGAAATGGATGAAGCGCCCGCCCGACAGCAGGTCGAGCGTCGACATCATCTTGGCGGCGATCTGCGGGGCGCGGAACAGGTTGGCCTGGTGGATCAGCCCGAGCTGCGCCCTGCTGGTGGCGCCGGCGATCATTGCCAGCGTGGTCCAGCCCTCGAGCACTGCCTGCTCGCGCCCCAGCATCAGGTGGTCGCAGACCCACAGCGAGTCAAAGCCCAGCCGCTCTGCTTCACGGGCATTGCCGAGCACATCGACATCCTCGATCCGCGCCACATTGGGCACACGGAACAGCCCCGGGCTCGGCATGGCGAAGGCCGGCACGCAGTAGCCCATCTTGAGCGTCCCCGCCTTGCGGCGGGCGGCAAGCTCGGCCGAAATCATGGTTTCACTCCGGCGCGCGGCACCAGGTCATGCCGGGTGCGATGCCCGGCGAATTTGCGGGCGATCTCATCGGCGGCAAGCGTCAGGAAGCGCGGACCGCAGGGCGCCGTGACCCCAGCGATATGCGGCGTGAGGAACACGTTGTGCATGGTCCTCAGCGGCGAATCCGCCTCGAGCGGCTCGGGGTCGAACACGTCGAGCGAGGCAACCACGTCACCCCGCACCAGCCGGCGGATCAGTGCGGCCTGGTCGACCACCGCACCGCGCGACACATTGACGAACACCGAGCGCGGTCGAAGCAGATTGAGCTCCTTCTCGCCGATCATCTGCTTGGTCTCCGGGGTCAGCGGCACCAGAGAGATCACCACGTCGCATGCCATCACCTGCTCCAGCGAGGTCAGCGTGATGTCGTAAATGTCGGCGAGGACGCGCGGCGCATAGGGATCGAACGCGTAGATATCGGCCTGGAACGGCTGCAGCAGCTCGATCAGCCGGCGGCCGATATAGCCGGCGCCGATCAGCCCGACACTGCGGCCGGTGAGCTCACCGTTGAAGCCGGGGTCGGCGACGCGCTCTGCCCATTTCTGGAACAGCACTTCGCCATCGATCATCCGGCGGAACAGCGCTCCGGCATTGCGCAGCCCGATCATCGCCATGGCCAGCGCCCATTCGGCTACCGGATAGGACGAGCCATTGGTGGTATCGACCACGGTGACGCCGCGCTCGGCGGCGGCGTTGACGTCGATACGCTGGCTGAAACGATCGCCTTCGACTTCGGCAATGAACTTCAGGTTCGGTAGCCGATCGAGAATGGCGCCGGTGAGCCGGGGCGAGCCGTGGCAGACCAGGAGCGCATCGAGGTTGCTGGCAAAGGCCACCAGCTTGTCGATCGCCGCGGAATTCTCCGGCGGCGCCTCGTCCCAGCTCGAGGGCTCGTCGCACAAATGATGCTCGAAACTGCCGAGGCTCGACAGCGCTTCGATCGCCTCGGCATCGGCCATCCGCGCAAAAGTATCGGCGTTGCAGGCAAAGCCGACGCGCAAGGGTCTCGGCAGGTTGTAGATCGTCATAGTATTGCCTCGTCAGCCAATCCACACGGTCTTGGCGTTGGTGAATTCGGTGATGCCGACCTGCCCCAGCTCTCGGCCATAGCCGGAGGACTTGATGCCGCCGAACGAGATATGCGCGTCCGAGCGCACCATGTCGTTGATGAACACCGCGCCCGCTTCGACCGCCTGCTCCATGCGGCGCGCCCGATCCTCGTCGCGCGTCCACACCGCCGCGGCCAGCCCGAACTCGGTGCCGTTGGCGATGCGCAGGGCTTCGACCTCGTCGGCGAACGGGAAGATCGGCGCCACCGGCCCGAACAGTTCTTCACGCGCCGCGACATTGTCGTCCGCGACGTTGGTCAGGACGGTCGGCGCGAAGAAGAAGCCCGGCCCATCGACGGTGCCGCCCGCCAGCGCCACCCGCGCCCCACCGGCGACGCTGCGATCGAGCTGATCCTGCAGCCCGGCGCGGAGGTCAGCGCGCGCCAGTGGCCCCAGCCCATGCTTTTCGTCCAGCGGGTCGCCATAGCTCAGCTTGCGGGTGCCCTCGACAAAGGCCTCGGTGAAATCGGCGGCGATCGATTGCTCGACCAGGAAGCGCTTGGCGCAGACGCAGCTCTGCCCCGAATTATTGTGCCGCGCCGCCACCGCCATTTTCACCGCGGCGTTGAAATCGGCATCGGCGAAGACGATGAACGGGTCGGAGCCGCCGAGCTCCAGCACGGCTTTCTTCCCCGCCGCACCGGCGAGCCCGGCAATGGTCCGCCCTGCCCTGACGCTGCCGGTAACGGTGACGCTGCGGATGCGGCTGTCGCCGATGAGTTTCCCCACGGTCGGGTGATCGACGCGCAGGTTGACCAGCACACCATCCGGCATGCCGGCCTCGGCGAACACCTTCTCCAGCGCCTCGGCCGAAGCCGGCACGTTCTCGGCGTGCTTCACCACCGTGGTGTTGCCGGCAAGGAAGGCCGGCGCGAAGAAGCGGATCACCTGCCAGAACGGAAAATTCCACGGCATGATCGCAAGGATCGGCCCCAGCCCTTCATAGCGCACCCGGCTGCCGCGGGCCGGGCTCGGGACCTCGAGCGGCTCCAGCCAGCCCGGTCCGAGCTCGGCCGTGGTGCGGCAAGTTGCGGCGCACTTCCTGATCTCGCCGCGCGCCTCGTTGATGGGCTTGCCCATCTCCAGCGTCATCAGCCGCGCGAACGCTTCGAGATTGGCTTCGAGCCGATCGGCCAGCGCCAGCAGCAGCTGGGCACGTTTTTCGACTCCTGCGTCGCGAACCCTGCCCCAGGCGGCGAAGCTGCGCTCGAGCGCAGCTTCGACTTCCGAGCCGTCATGCAGGCGATAGCTGCCGAACTGCTCGCCGGTGGCCGGGTTGAGCGAACGGAACATGGTCTCGGGGCGCGCGGGCGCGTTCATCAGAAAGTCCTCGTTGGCGCGGCGTTATCGAGCAGCCGCTTGAGCGTGCCGCCGAGGATCGGCTCGAGATCCCCCGGTTGCAGGAAACGGCAATGGACGCGCACGATTTCGAGCGCCTGCTTGTAGGTCATGGCGCGGCTCAGCGCCGGAAAGTCCGACCCCCAGCACAGCCGGTTGGCGCCGAAGGCGGCATAGAGCCCCTCGGCGATCCACATGGCGCTCGGGTGCGGATAGTCCCAGCCGTTCTCGAGCCCCACCGCATAGTGGAAGCCCGAGAGCTTGATGTGGACATTGGGATATTTCGCCAGCGTCGCGATCGTCTCGAGCGACGAACGCGGGTCGGTTGAACTGATGCCGCCCATGTGGTGCAGCAGCACCACCAGATCGGGATTTTCAGCGCAGATCGCGCCCAGGTCTGCCGCCCAGGCCGGGCCCATGGCGATCGAGGCGATCAGCTTCCGCTCGGCGGCGAGCCTGAAGAACGACCGGCCCTCGTCGGAGCGGAACCAGCCATCATTATCGCCAACATAGTGGGTAAAGCCCGTTATTGGCAGCGTCTCCGCCGCCACCCGCAAGCGCCCCACTGCACCCGGCGTGTGATACTCCGGCGACCAGACGCAATCGACATCGGCAAACTGGTAGAGGCGCCTGAGGTAGCGGCGCACCGCCGCCGCCCCATAGGCGTTGTTGTCGGGGTTCTTCTCGATCCGCGCCGAGACGATCACCGCCTCGGCGACGCCGTTCTGATCCATCTCGTGGATCAGGTGCTCGACGGCGCCCTTGGTGGCCTCGTCGGGCACCTCTGGCTCGTAAGGCCAGCGCGCCCAGGCGTGAGTGTGGCTGTCGACGATCACGGGCGCCTACCGGAATGCCACCGAGCCATCGGTCTTCAGCGAGGTCGGCGGCACCTTGTTGATGACAGGGATGGTCTTCAGCCCCTCATGGTCGAGTTCGACGCCGAGGCCGGGGGTCTCGTTAGGCAGCCAATGGCCGTTGATGACCGGGACGATCGCCTTCACCGCCTTGGTCCAGGGCGCCCGATCCTGCAGCATGTGCTCGGTCACTTCCCAGTTCGGCACGGCAAAGCCGAGCTGCACCTGCGCCGCGGTCGCCACCGGGCCGGAGGGCACGGCGTGCGGGATGATGCCCTGGTGATGCGCCTCGGCCAGCGCGCAGATCTTGCGGGTTTGGGTGATGCCGCCGGCAATGCCGACATCGGGGCGGATATGGTGCACCCCGCCATGCTCGACATACTCGCGGAATTCCCAGATCGAGGTGTTGCGCTCGCCCGCCGCCATCGGCACGCGCGACTTCTGCGACACCTCGCCGAAGCTCAGCACGCTGTCGGGCGGAATCGGGTCTTCGACGAACAGCGGCCGGAACTGCTCGAACTCGCGGATCGCCGCAATGGATTCGCCCAGCGCCATGTTGCGGTGCAGCTCGATGCCGATCTCGACATCCCAGCCCACCACGTCGCGGATCAGCGCCAGGCGCTCGACCATGTCCTTCACCTTGGCGCCGAACGCCATCAGGTGGTGCTCGGGCTGGTAGACCATCACCTTGAGCGCGGTATAGCCGTCCTCAGCGGCGGCCTTGCAGCTCGCCGCGACTTCTTCGGCCGTGCCATAGGGGATCACCAGCATGGCGCGCACCTTGTCGCGCACCCGGCCACCCAGCAGGTCCCAGACCGGCGCCTGGTAGTGCTTGCCCTTGATGTCCCACAGCGCCTGGTCGATCGCCGAGATGGCGCCGCCAATGGCCATGCCGCGCATCGAATAGGCCCGATAGAGGCTGAGATTGTGGTACTCGATGCGCAACGGATCTTCGCCGATCAGCCGCTCGCCAAAGCCCTTGGCCACCGATGCCGTCGCCTCGGGAAAGCCGAAGAAGGTGGATTCGCCCACGCCTTTCAGCCCGCTATCCGTCGTCACTTCGACGAACATCCAGTTATGCGCGACGTAGGTATCGATACGCTCGATCTTCACTTTGCTTCCTCAGGGTAGACGAATAGCGGTGTGCGGCGGGTCGCCGGCGGGCTGATCAGCTCGAGCACAAGGCCGTTGAGCTTTTCGGAGGTGAAATAGACGAAGGCGCCGCTGCCATCACCGCCGAAGCCCCGGGCCGACTGCAGGCGGGTGAAGCCAGCGGCTTCGAGCTCGGCCACCGCCTCGGCATGGTTCTCCATCACGTGGATGCCGATGTGGTTGAGGCCTTCGCCGGAGCTCGCCAGCTGATCGGCAAAGAACGACGGGCCGGTGGTGGGTTCGACCAGCTCGAACTGCACACCATCCTTCCAGGCGAGCGCATGCTTCAGCCCGAACTGGGCCGGAGCCCCCTTGTAGGTCATATCTTTCAGAATCTCGGGCGTATACTCCCACGCCGTCCAGGGGCCGATGCGCAAAAGATCCCACCATTGCCTCGTCGCGGCTTCGAGGTCGCGCACCACGAAGGCGATCTGCTTGGGGCCGAGCTTCTGGACGATCAGCGGGATAGCGGCAAAAGCTGCGTCGGTCATGGCGTTCCCCCTCAGGCCGCGTTCGACTTGGGCAACAGCCCGAGATCGGCGTCAATTTCATCCTGGTAGGTCGAAACGGCGCTGGTCAGCACCTCGTCCATGCTCACCGCCCGGCCGGCAATGCCGCTCTCATAGGCGGCGAGCACCGAGGCGACGGCGGTGAGGCCGCCCTCTCCATCCACTTCCGGCGGCCGGCCTTCCATGATGGCGGCGGCGAAATCGTGGATCTCGATGGCGAGAAGGCCCGAGTCCGTCTCGGCCCAGTCGAGTTCGTAGGACACGCCGCCATAGAGCGTTTGGGTCAGCTCATCGAGGGCAAAACCGACCTTGTCGGCCAGCGCCTGTCCGGTGAGGTCGCCCTCCGCGGTGTGGAGGATCGGCGCCTTGCCGGTGCGATCGTTGAAGATCTCGAGCGAGCCGCGCTGCCCGTGCACGGTGCGCTGGTTGTAGCCCTTGCCCGGGCCCGAGGCGACGTACGACATCTGCACCATCAGGCCCGACTGCATGGTGAAGGTCGCGGCGAACGAGTCCTCGCCCGTCGCGGTAATCTGCTCCGGGATTTCGAGGAAGCGCTTCAGGTAGGCCTCGGTCTGCATCTCCGGCTTTTCCTGCCGGCGGCGGATCGGCTCGGCGATGAAGCCCTTGCCGAACGCCGAGTGGAACGGCCCGAAATAGTACTGCACGATGTCGGTGAGGTGCGCGCCCATGTCGAGCCCGATGGCGCCCTTGTCCTTGAAGTGCCGCCACGGCGTGATGATGATCCGGTCATTGCCGCCGATCATCGTCTGCACCATCAGATGAACAGGCCCCAGCACGCCGGAGTCGATCACTGCCTTGGCCAGCCGGTTGGTCGGATCGCGCCGATAGTTCTCGGCCGTCGCCAGCACCGCCCCACCCGCCTTCGCCGCATCGATCAGCGCCTGGCAGGAGCGCACCGTCAGCGCCAGCGGCTTCTCGCAGAGCACATGCTTGCCGGCCCGCAGCGCCGGCAGCACCACCGAGAGGTGACTGAACGCCTCGGTCACCACGTCGAACGCCGCGATCTCCGGATCAGCCACCGCGTCGTCGATGGCGAGGTGGATCTTCGGCCGGTAGCCGAGCAGCTTTTCGGCTTCGCCGGCCACCCGCTCGGCATTGTCCTGCCGCACGTCGCACACCGCGACGAGCCGGACATTGCTGAGGCCCGAGCGCTGCAGCCGGGCAAAGCCCTGCACATGCCGGCTCCCCATGCCGCCGCACCCGACGAGGCAGACTGGTACTGTAGTCACGTTTTTGCTCCAGCTATAGGCGGCCTATTCCTTCAACGAGCCGCCGAGGCCGTTGATGAAATAGCGTTGGCAGAGAATAAAGAAGATGATGATCGGCAGCGTCGAGAGCAGCACCGCCATCATGGCGATGTTGGGCGGCGTCTGCGAGAAGGATTGGCCGAGCCCGGCCAGCGCCAGCGGCAGCACCCGCATGTCCCGCTCGGTCGTCGAGATCAGCGGCCAGGCATACATGTTCCAGGCGGTGAGCACCGTCACCGCGGTATAGGCGGCGATCGGCGGGCCGGAGAGCGGCAGCACGATCCTGACGAAGATCTGCCCCCAGTTGGCGCCGTCGATCTTGGCCGCATCGAGAATCTCG
This sequence comes from Devosia sp. LjRoot16, assembly GCF_964252795.1. Taxonomy (NCBI): domain Bacteria; kingdom Pseudomonadati; phylum Pseudomonadota; class Alphaproteobacteria; order Hyphomicrobiales; family Devosiaceae; genus Devosia; species Devosia sp. LjRoot16. Next base: position 187,204 of record NZ_CAXUPH020000007.1, on the reverse strand, counting down.
TTGGGCATCGAGATGTAGAACTGCCGGAAGATGAACACCCCGAAGCTGGTCTGCGCGATGATGGGGATGCAGAGCCCCATGAAGGTGTCGATCCAGTTGAGGTTGCGCACCAGGATGAAGGTCGGGATCGTCGCCACCTGCCCCGGCACGAACAGCGTCATGATGAACAGGCCCAGCAGCGCGCCGCGGCCGAAGAACTGCATCTTGGCGAGCGCGAAGCCGGTCATCACCACCAGGGTCAGCTGGGTGATGGTGATGACAGCGGTGAAGATCACCGAGTTCACGATGGCGGTGCTATCAAGGAAGGTGAGCGCCGCGAAGACGTTCTCGAAGTGCCACTCGGTCGGCCACCAGGTTGGCGGATAGGCGACCACCTCGCGGCTCGATTTGAACGAGTTGATCACCATCCAGTAGAACGGCGCGGCCATCAGCAGGCCGAAGAAGACCACCGTGGAAACATGGAAGCGGCGGCGCCAGTGGTGTCCTGCACTCATAGCGGGTCTCCGTTGGTCGGGCGCCGGCGCGGCGGGTTGAAGATCAGCGCGAGGATCGTGACGATGACGAACAGCACGGTCGAGAGCGCCGAGGCATAGCCGAGCCGCAGCTGGGCAAAGGCCAGGTCGTAGATGTAGACCGCGAGAATATCGGTCGAGTTGAGCGGCCCGCCCTTGGTCATCACGAAGGCAATGTCGAAGCTGTCGAAGATGATGCCGCGCAGCGTCAGTACCAGGATCAGCAGTGTCACCGGCATAACGTTGGGCCAGATGATGTGGCGGAGCTTCTGCCACGGGCCGGCCCCGTCGATCTCGGCGGCTTCCAGCAATTGCGGGTTAATCTGCTGCAGCGCCGCGAGATAGAGGATGATGCCGAGCGGCAGCCGCAGCCAGACGATCACCAGTGACAAAGCGGGCATCGCCCAGGTGGTATCCTGCAGCCAGTTGGGCCCGGAAACCCCAAAGAAGCTGAGCAATTGCGCGATCGGGCCGACACGCGGATCGTACATGAAACGCCAGAGCACCGCCGAGGCGACCAGCGAAATGACGATCGGTAAGAGGTACATCGTGCGGAACACGCTGTAGCCGGGGAAATTGGTGTTGATCAGCGCCGCGAGGATGAACGACAGGAACACAGTCGGCACGACGCCGAGCACCAGCAGATAAGCCGTCTTCCACACCGAGTTCACGGCGCGGGCGTCGTTCAGCAGCGCCACATAATTGTCGAGCCCGACGAAGCGCGGCTCGTAGATCAGGTTCCAGTCGAACAGGCTGAGCGCCAGGCCCCAGACGATGGGGATGACCATGAAGGCGGTGAACAGGACCACGTTGGGCCCCACGAACAGGGCGGCCCAGAACGGGGAGTCGGTGCGGCTCGTCCTGCGGCGCGGCGCGGGCCGCGCCATCGCAGACATGCCGGCCTCGTCGGCGGTGTCGGTCTTGCTCAAAAGGGTCGATCCCGTTGTGGAAAGGAGAACCGGCTGCGGGAGGACACAGCCGGTTCCTGATTGCCGCCGCTGAAGGAGTGCGGCGGCATGTCTTGTCGGTGATCAGCCGCCGGCGGCCAGAACGCGGGCCATCGCCTCGTTGATCACCGCCTCGGCGGCCTTCAGCGCGTCGGCCACCGGGACGTTGTTAAGGACGACCGACTCTTCGGCTTTCGCCAGTTCGGTATCGACCACCACCTGCACGTCGGCCGGGATCGAAGTCGGGTTCATCGCGCCATACTGGATGGACTCGGCGAACACCCGGTTGTCGTAGGGTGGGCCCGGCAGTTCGGTCCAGATCGGGCTGTTGTAGAGCGCCTCGACCGGCGGCACCGTGCCGTAGCCCGCGGCAAGGATCTTCATGCCGCCGTCTTCGGAATAGAACCAGTTGAGGTAGTCGTAGGCGAGCTCCTGGTTGTTCGCCATGCCCTGCGGGGTGATCGCCTGGGCGATCGAGCCCATGCCGGTCTTGCGCACGCCGTTGATCTTGGGCTCGAGCGCCACATCCCAATCGTCCGTGGTGACCGAGCGGATCAGCGGGGTCAGCGCCCGCACCGACTGCAGCATCGACACCGTGCCGGCGCCGAACGCCTGGTAGCCGCCACCGAGCTGGGTCTGCTGCGGCGAGGAGGCGATGACGCCGGCCTTCACCTGGTCCCAGTACATGGTGAAGACCTTGATCGCCGCTTCGGTCTGCAGCTTGTACATGTTGTTTTCGTCGAGCAGCGTATCGCCGAAGGCTTCGATGCCCGGCACGTAGGTGGCGTGCCACGGCACCGAGGCGGCGAGGCCGTAACGGGTGGTGACGTTGCCGTTCTTCTGGGTCAGCTGGGTCGCGACCTCGATCTGCTTTTCAAAAGTCCAGTCGTCGTTCGGGTACGGGATGCCGGCGTCGTCGAAGTGCTTCTTGTTGTAGTAGAGCACCACGGTATCGGCGCCGATCGGCAGGCCGAAAATGCCGTCCTTGTTCGGGCCCGAGGTGACCAGGTACTGGTCGAGGAAGGGCTTCGCGAGCGAGGTCATGGTGATCGGGCCGCCCGAGGTCAGGAACGGCCGCATGTCGGCGGTGACCTGCGCATTGGCGAACTGCGTGGCGAAGATATCGGCCAGGTAGGTGATATCGGGCAGCTTGTTGGCGAGGCGGCGCGACAGCAGCGCCTGGCGCAGGCCCGGGCCATCGCCGGGCAGGATCGAGTAGTCGATCTTGACGCCCGGGCGGGCGGCCTCATAGGCGGCAAACACCGGCTTGATGCCGGTTTCGGCCCAATCGAGAATGCCGATCGACAGCGTGCCGCTGGTCGGCTGCGCCATGGCGAAATGGCTGCCGGCGGCAAGCGCGAACGGCGAGGCGGCGAGACCGGCAAGAACAGCACGCCGGCTGGGCGTGAACTGCGTTAGGGTGGTCTTGGACACGTTGTTTTCCTCCCAAGGAACACGAGCGCTTCATCGCTTCCCGGGCATCGGGAGGCGTGATGATCGGTCGGGGACAGGCGAGACTTCGTGGCCGGCGTCTTGTGCGCCGTCGTTCACTATGTTGAACGCCTATCCATAGGCTGAACGATGACACGGGTAGCGACACCCGGTCAAGCGGCACGCTGGGACTCGCCGTTGCGCAAAAAGTCGTAGGGATTTGGGACCGACGGTCGGTCGGTTATGGGGGTGTGGTGCGAGGCCGGTGCGCTTGGCGCCCCTCACCCCGCGGTGAGGCCTTTGGCCTCATCCGCTGCCCTCTCCCCAGAGGGGCGAGGGCGCGTTGTGGCACCGGCGGTACAAAGTGCGTCCCCTCGCCCCTCTGGGGAGAGGGTCAGGGTGAGGGGCGCCAAGCACGCCGACGCAGACGGCCAGCCCGTCGCACGACTGGCCTGTCGCTCACCAACGCCGGGCGCTACAAATCCAGCATACCCACCCGGAGCCCTCGCATGAGCACCACCCCGCCCGTCATCCAGCGCTTCATCGCCGCCACCAATGCCGGCGACACCGCCGCCTTCCTGGAAGCCTTCACTCCGGATGCCTTCCTCAGCGACTGGGGCCGCGACTTCACCGGTCGCGACGGCATCGCCAGCTGGAACGAGACGGACAATATCGGCGTGCAGTCGAAATTCCGGCTGCTCGAGGTCGAGCCCAACGGGGCTGACGCGTACCGGGTGCGGCTGGCCGTCAGCGGCAATGGCTACAACGGCGAAGGCACCATGGCATTCACGCTGACCGGCGGACGGATTGCGCGGTTGGTGATCAGTTAGGGCTGGTGTGCTTGGCGCCCCTCACCCCGGCCCTCTCCCCAGAGGGGCGAGGGGGCGTTGTGGCGCCGCCCGTGCAAAGTGCGTCCCCTCTCCCCTCTGGGGAGAGGGTTAGGGTGAGGGGCGCCAAGCACACCGGCCCCGCCCTACCTCACAATCTCATACAACCGCTTCAGCACATGCCGTGACCTCAAGTCCTCCGGATCCCCCCGCATCTGGTTCATCGTATAGCTGAACCCGACCTGCTCGGTCGGCCAGCCCGCATGGATCGAGCCGCCTGCCCCTGAATGGCCGAAGGCATCCGGCGCCGGGCCGAACCTGCCCTGTGGCGTCTGCAGCGCCCAGCCGACGCCGAACGCCATGGCTTCGGCGATATAAGGGTCCATGAAGCGGCTCTGCTCGGCCCGTCCCAACGCCACGGTTTCGGGCTTCAGGATCTCGATCCCGTCGATGCTGCCGCCTTGCGCCATGCAGCCGTAGTAGCGCGCCATCGCCCGCGCCGTGGCGATGCCGCCGGCGCCGCCGATCTCGGCCGCGTGGTAGGCGCGAGTGTTCCAGGGGAGATCCTCGGGGAAGAGCGGCGGATTACCCCAGATCGACGCGAACATCGGGTCGGCCCGCTGCTCCGGCCCGAACGCCTCGTCAAACGGCAGCATGCCCGGCCCCAATTCGATCCGCCCAACCCGCGGCTCCAGCGCCTCGGGGAGCCCGATAAAGGCATCGAGCCCCAGCGGCGTCGCGATCTCTTCGGCGAAAAACCGGCCAAGCGTCCGCCCATCGACCCGCCGCACCAAAGCGCCCACCAGCCAGCCGATGGTCACCGGGTGGTAGCAGTGGAAAGCGTTGGGGTCGGCGGCCAGCGGCTGCGCCGCCAGCAGCGCTTCCATGCGCGCATAATCGGTGTAGTCGGCGGCGCTCAGCGGCGCCGCGATCCCCGGCAGGCCGGCCGAATGCGAAGTGACATGCCGCACCAGCACCCGGGCTTTGCCGTTCTCTGCAAACTCCGGCCAGTACCGCGCCACCGGCGCGTTCAGATCGAGCTGCCCGCGTTCCACCAGCTTCAAGACGCACCCGGCGAACAGCCCCTTGGTGCCGGAATAGATCACCTGCAGCGTGTCCTGCTGCCACGGCCGCCCCGGCGCCGCCATGCCGCCCCAGAGGTCGACGACGAGCGTCCCCCTATGCACCGCGGCGAACGCCGCCCCGACATCGCCGCGCACCGTGAAGTTGCGCGCAAACTCCTCCGCCACCGCCTCAAAGCCCGGCGCCACATACCCCATGACCGGCGCCGACTGCGATTGATAGTTCATTGGCTCCCCCGCCTAACCCGTTCCTCTGGTGGCTCCCCACCCCCACCCTTGATCCCTCCCCACAAGGGGGAGGGAGACGCTAGCTGCACGTACTCGGTTCTCGCCTCTCCCTCCCCCTTGTGGGGAGGGCAGCAAAGCTTGTGAGCGAAGCGAACTAGCGTCGCTGGGGGGGGGGGTGGCCCCACGCTCGGCCCTAGTCGTCATCAATCCCCATGCCCCACGGCATCGAACTCTTCCCCGCCCGCCATGAGGTTGAGCACCTCTTCGCGGGTCTTCTCGCCGCGTTTGAACTGGCTGGCGACCCGCCCCTGGATCAGCACGGTAAAGCGGTCACCGACGCTGAGCGCGTGCGTCGCATTGTGCGTGATGAACACCAGCGCGATGCCCTGCTCCCGCGCCTGCTTGATCAGGTCGATGACGATCTTGCTTTCCTTCACTCCCAGGGCTGCAGTGGGCTCGTCGAGGATCAGGAGCTTGGCCCCGAAATACAGCGCCCGGGCGATGGCCAGCGCCTGCCGCTCGCCGCCCGACATGGTGCCGACCAGCTGCTCGGCATCACCGATCCGGCGGATCCCCATCTGCCGGATCTGCTCGAGCGCGATGCGGTTCGCCGTCTGATGGTCGAGCCGCCGGAACGGCCCCCAGCCTTTGGTCGGCTCGTTCCCGAGAAAGAAGTTGCGCGCCACCGAGATCAAGGGGATCGAGCCCACATCCTGGTGCACCGTGCCGATGCCATGGGCCTGCGCGTCGCGCGGCGAGCGGAAGGCGACCGGCTTGCCGTCGAAGGTCAGCGTGCCGATGGTCGGCGGCGTCACCCCGGACATGATCTTGATCAGCGTCGACTTGCCGGCGCCATTGTCGCCGAGCAGGCAATGCACCTCGCCCGGATGGGCTTCGAGGCTGACGTCGTTGAGGGCGATATTGTTGCCGAAGGTGCGGGTGACGCCTTCGAGCGTCATGAGCGCGGTCATCAGAGTTTCTTCTTTCCCCGGTTCAGCGCCAGCTCGCGGATCAGGTTGTTGGTGAGCACGGCGATCACCAGCAGCCCGCCGATGAAGGTGGCGAGCCAGTCGGTGGGCCAGCCGGTGTAAAACAGCCCGAGGCTGACGATGCCGTAGATGAAGGTGCCAAGCACGATACCGATCACCGAGCCGAAACCGCCCTGCAGCAGCACCCCGCCAATCACCGCGGCGATAGCGGTCTGGAACACATAGCCCTGCCCCGAGGCGGCATTGCCCTGATTGTACATCACCGCCGACATGGTGCCGACGAAGGCCGCCGATACGGCCGTCCAGATGAAGAGAATGAGTTTGACCCGCGCCACCGGCACACCGGCGCGGCGTGCCGCATCGGGGTTGCCGCCGGTGGCAAAGATCCAGTTGCCGAACCGGGTCTGCTTCAGCACCCAGGCGGCGAGGATGGCGGCGAGCAAGTACCAAAGCACCGAGACGTTGAAGAACATCCATTTCGAGCCCAGCACCGCCTCGGCCCAGCCGGCATCTTTCAGCGAGACGTTGGACGAGCCCGAGATCAGCCGGCTCAGCCCCAGCGCCGTACCGGCAAGAATGAAGTTCGAGGCGAGCGTCACGATAAAGCTCGGAAGCTTCGTGGCATTGACCAAGAGCGCATTGAAACAGCCGACCCCGACCCCGAGGCTCAGCGCCATGACGATGGTGAGTTCGATCGGCAACCCATAGAACCCGGTGCCCAGCGCCACGATAATCGAAGCGGCGCCGACCACCGAGCCGGTCGAAAGGTCGAACTCGCCCGAGATCATCAACAGCCCCACCGGCAGTGCGATGATCCCCAGCTCCGCTGCGGTATTGAGCCATCCAGCAGTGCCCGGGATCGAAAAGAAGCCCGAGGCGCCGCCGACGATGACGAAGAAGACGTAGATCACCAAAGCCGCGATCAGCGGCCCGATCCACACGATCCTGAGCAGGCGCTCCAGGAGCCCGAAGCGGGTCGGAGGGGCAGGCGGATCGGCGATGGTGGTTTCCATGGCAGTGGTCATTTCATCAGGTCCGTCGGAGTTCGAAGGCTAGCGCGGAAGGCAACGCTCAGGCGAGAGCCTGCTCCCCTCCCCCTTGAGGGGAGGGGCGGGGGTGGGGGTGGTTCTGTGATCACCGATGGACCCCCACCCCCAACCCCTCCCCTCAAGGGGGAGGGGAGCTAAGGGCGGGGTTGCGTCCAACTCCCCCGCCCTGCCCTGCCACTCAGTTCGCGCCGCGCGAGCCCGGAATGCTCTTGTTCACCGCCAGCACGGCGGCGGCGTTTTCCTGCGTCACCATGTAGGGGCCGACGCTGATCACGCCCGACGGGGCCATCTTGTACTTGTTGTACATCAAGGGGATCATCACGCCGTAATAGCCCTGCAGGAACGGCTGCTGGTCGGAGGCAAAGCTCATCTCGCCGGCGGCTACCGCCTCGAGCACGGCATTGCCGAGGTCCATGGTGCCGAGATCGACAGCGCGGCCGGTGGCCCGCACCTGCTTGACCGATTCCAGCGCATCGACACCCACCGCCACGCCCAGCGTCACGATGCCGTCGATCGTCTGGTCCTGCATCAGCATGGCGCTGACCGCGGCCTGCACCTTCTGGCTGTTGCCGATATCCTCCGACGCGAGGATCACCATCTTGGCCTTGCCGCCGGCTTCGGTGACGGCGTCGATATAGCCTTGGCAGCGCTGCTCCAGCACCGGGTTGGCGGCGATCTGGTTGATGCAGAGGCCGTTCTTCACGCCCTTGCCCACCGCCACTTTGCCGCCCTGGTAGCCCATCTGGTAGCTGTCCTCACCGATAAAGCCGATGGCGCCCAGCTCCTGGTACTTGAAGCCGCCCGAGTTGATGATGATGACCGGGATGCCCTCGGCCGCCGCCTGCTTGATCAAGGGCTCGGTCGGCTCGGGAAAGAAGTTGCCTACCGCGATAGCGGCCGGCTTCCGGGCGATCGCCGCTTCGAACATCTTGGTATACACCGGCACGATGTCGTTGAAATCAGCCGGCGCCGTCCACTGCGTCTTGACGCCGTAATCCTTGGTGGCCTGGTCGAAACCCTGCTGCACCGCGCCCCAGAACGGATCCGAGCTCGGCCCGCCCAGCATGATGATCACGTCTTCCTGCGCCTGCGCGGCGAACGGCGCTGCGGCAGCCATGATGGCGGCGAGCGCCAGCGCGCTCAGTTTCCTCAAATTCATTATGTCCTCCCCAATGGCAACGGCCCGCATCCTCCCGACACGCGCCTGCCGCGAGGCGCTCACTGCGCCTTCCCCTCCACGACTATTAAATAATATGTATGATGTAAAGCACTCAACGCAGGTTTCGCATCGAGAGGATGGCGCGCACCTCCACCGCCAGGGCTTTGCCGAGAACTTCGTGCGCCGCCTCATCCATGTGGATGCCGTCGATCCCGGCCCGCACCACCTTGTTGGCGTCGAAATGGAAGCACCCGGTGCGGTGCGCCACCTGCTCGAGATAATGCGCGTGGTCGCGGCAGCGCTGGTGGCCGACGCCCCACATCGCCGGCTCGGCATCTTCGGTGATGGCAGGCGGCGTCACCACCAGCACCTCGGGCGGATGCTCCACCATGGCGAAGTGCCCCTTGATCATCTGGATCAGCGTCAGCGTGCCGCGCGCCGAGTTATAGGCGGTGATCGACAGCTGGTCCTTGAAGTCGTTGGTGCCCAGCATGACGATCAAGACGTCCATCGGCGCATGCGATTCGAGGATCGGGATCAGCGTGCGCGAGCCGTTCTTGTGCACGCCCTCGATCGGATCGTCGAACACCGTGGTGCGGCCGCTGAGCCCCTCCTCGACGATCCAGCTGTCCGGCCCGAGTTCGCGCCCCAGCACATTGGCCCAGCGCCGCGCCGGCACGATCCGGTCCGGCGTCTGGGCGATATTGGCGAAGGGCGGGCAGCCCCAGGTATTGGAGTCGCCGAAGCAGACGATGGTAGGCATGTGAAGCGGTTCCCTCGAGTCGCGACGCACCGGCATTGCCTTGGCGACGCAGCCTGAGGTATAAATCCTACCTAATGAGAATGACAACCGGGTGGATTCGCCTCTGTGGCGAGCCGACCCGGCATAATGCTGTTGGAAAGACCGCACGCGTGACCGTCTATCGCCGCCCGGACCCGATCCCCCTGCGCCACTCGGCCGTCGCCTCGCCCGGCGGGCTGAATACCGTCAAGCACGAACCGGACGATCTCAATCGCCTGGTAGCGCGCGAGATTTTCCAGGCCATTGCGTCGGGCCACTTCCCCGTCGGCAGCATCCTCCCCAATGAGCATCAGCTGAGCGCCGATCTCGGCGTCAGCCGCACGGCGCTCCGCGAAGCGATCAAGGGGCTCGCCTCCAAAGGCCTCGTCGAAACCCGCCGCAAGCGCGGCACCCTGGTGCTCGAGCGCAGCCGCTGGGACATGCTGAACCCCGAGGTGATCGCCTGGTCGCGCAAGCTCGGCTCGGCCCGCGTCAGCGAGGAACTCTGGGTGGCGATCGCAAACACCCAGCCCGCCATGGCCGCCGAAGCCGCCAGCCGCCGCCATGCCGGCCGGGTCGCCGAAGTGGTGCGCAGCCTCGCCGCCGCCGGCACGCCGGAGGCCAAGCGCACCGGGCTTGCCGCGCTGCTGCTCGAAGTCGCCAATGCCAGCGGCAACCGCTTCCTCACCTCGTTCACCGCCGCCTGCGTCGGCAGCCTGTTGACCGACGATGCTGCCTTCCTCGATCGCCTCGTCACGACGATCGACCTCGCAGCCCTCGCCCGCCTCGCCCCCCTGCTCACTGCCGGCAATGGCGAGGCCGCCGCAGAACTGCTGCGCCGAGCGCTGGTCCGCGAGACGATCTCGGCCTAATCTCCCCTCGAAACGCCTTTGGAGGAGAGTACATGCTGGCCAGGGCCGAGCATGGCGAGGACGATCTCGCGCCGGCAGCCTTTGCGGGGATGGATCGCGAACTCGCGCCGTTCGTGTTCCTGGCGCGCGCCCGGGCGCTCGGCATTCCCGGCGCCCTCGTCACGCTTTCGGCCATCGATGGCGGCGCGCCCAAGGCGCTCGGCACCCATATGGCGGTGCTGGCCGATGGTCGGCACCTCGGCCATGTCTCGGGTGGCTGCGTCGAGCCCGCCATCGCCGCCGAGTTCGCGCCGCTGATCGCAGCGGGCGAGGATCAGACCTTCCGCTTCGGCCGCGGGTCGCGCTTCATCGATATCCGCTTTCCCTGTGGCGGCGGCGTCGACCTGATGCTGCACGCGCAACCGCAGGCCGCGTTGCTCGCCGAAGCCATCGCCCGCTTCGAGCGACGCGAGGCCTTCGCCATCGCCTTGGATCCCGCGCATTCGGCCGCCACGATTACCGACAGCCCGGCCCCTACCGGTTGGCGCGACGGGGTATTCATCCGCCGCTACCAGCCGCGCACCAGGCTGCTGCTGGTCGGCCGTGGCCCCGAGTTCGAGGTGATGGCCCGCGTCAGCGCTGCCGCCGAGTTCGACCTGCGGCTCGCCACCCCGGACGAAAGCTCGGCCCACGCCCTCGCCGCGCTCAATGTGCCGATCGAAATCCTCACCACCCCGGCGCAAGCCTTCGAGCTGCCGATCGACCCCTGGACGGCGACGGTGCTGCTGTTCCACGAGCACGAATGGGAAAACGCCATCCTCGCCCGCGCCGCCGTAGCCGATGGCTTTTATGTCGGGGCGCTGGGCAGCGTCAAAACCCACGGCCTGCGCCGTGCCCGGCTTGCCGCCATGGGCCTCTCGCCCGCCGCCATCGACCGCATCCACGGCCCGATCGGGCTGATCGACCGGGCTCGCGACCCCGGCATGCTGGCGCTCTCGGTGCTCGCCCAGATCTCAGCCACCCGCGCCCAGCTTGACCGTGCCTGAGCCCATCGCCGCGGTCGTCCTCGCGGCCGGCCTCTCGACCCGCTTCGGCGGCGACAAGCTGCTCCATCCCTATGCCGGCAAGCCGCTGGCCGCCCACATCGCCGATACGCTGGCATCCTTGCCGCTGACCTGGCGCGTCGCCATCGTCCCACCCGTGCCGTCGGCACGGCGGCAGCTGTTCGAGGACCGCAGCTTCGAGCTGGTCGAGAACCCCGACCCGTCGCAGGGCATGGGGTCGTCGCTGGCGCTCGGCGCCCAACGCGCGCTCGAGCTCGGCGCCGAGGCACTGCTGGTCTGCCTCGCCGATATGCCCCATGTCAGCGCGGAGCACCTCGGCAGGCTGCTGGCTGCTGGCGATACTGATGTGGTGGCGACAAGCTTCGATGGCTCACGCGGCCCACCCGTGCTGTTTCCGCGCCGGCTGTTCCTCGATCTGGTCGCGCTGTCAGGCGACCATGGCGCCAGGCATTTGCTGGCCAACGCCGGCCTGGTGGTCGCACCTCCAGGCCTCGCCCGCGACTTCGATGTACCCGGAGATTTCGATCCGACGTGAAGCACTGGTGTGCTTGGCGCCCCTCACCCTAACCCTCTCCCCAGAGGGGCGAGGGGACGCACTTTGCACCGGCAGTGCCCCAACGCCCCCTCGCCCCTCTGGGGAGAGGGCGGCGGGGAGGCCGAAGGCCTCACCGCGGGGTGAGGGGCGCCAAGCGCGCCGCCCCCTCATGGCGCCCTGCACCGTCAGGGCAACCCCGGCAGCAGCTTCGCCAGCGTGATCGGAAAATCCCGCACCCGCACGCCCGTGGCATTGTACACCGCGTTGGCCACCGAGCCGCCGGTGCCGCCCGCCCCCAGTTCGCCGATCCCTTTCACCCCCAGGTGGTTGGCCTTGTCGTCGAAATCCTCGAGCATGATGGCGTCGATCGCGGGGATGTCGGCATGGGTCGGGATCAGGTACTCGGCAAAATCGCCGTTCACCCAGTGGCCATGGCGCGGGTCGAGTGCTCCGGCTTCCTGCAGCGCAGCGCTTACCCCCCAGATCATGCCGCCGATCAGCTGCGAGCGCGCCGTCTTGGCGTTGAGGATGCGGCCGGCCGCGAACACTCCAAGCATGCGCCTGAGCCGCACTTCGCCGGTATCGATATCCACCCCGACCTCGGCGAAGGACGCGCCATAGGTATATTGCGCGTGGGTGCGGTAGTTCGGATCCTCGGAATTATCGAGCGTCTTGCCGGTCTCCTCGATGCCGTCGGGGAAATGCCGGCGCACTTCGGCGAAGATGTCGTTGTAGCTCGTCCCAGCCACGAGGGCGATCCGCGCTCGCAGCGCGGCGGCGGCCCGGTCGGCGGCGACCGTGGTGTTGGCCGCACCCCACGAGCCGCCGGCGCCATTGCCCTTGGGGTGCTTGGTGTGCGCCAGCTCCACCTTGATCTGCGACATCGGCACGCCCAGCGCTTCCGCCACCACCTGCGCCACGATGGTGTAGGTGCCGGTGCCGATATCGGTCATGTCGGAGCGGACGATCACAAAACCGTCCGGCTCGATCCGCACCAGCACCTCGGCTGACGTCTGGTAATGCCCGCGCATCGACGAGGCGACGCCGTAGCCGACCAGCCAGCGCCCATCGCGGCGGCTCGCCGGGCGGGTCGGCCGGTCGCGCCAGCCGAACTGCTCGGCCCCTTCGCGGAGGCAATCGGCCAGCCGCCGTCCGCTCAGCGGCAGCCGCTTGTCCGGGTCGATCTGGGTGTCGTTGCGTAACCGCAACTCGATCGGATCGATGCCGAGCTTTTCGGCCAGTTCGTCCATCGCCGATTCCAGCACCATCAGCCCCGGCAGCTCGCCGGGGCCGCGCACCGGCTCGCCCGGCTGCACATCGAGGGCCTGGTGCGCCTGCCGGGTCAGCCGGTTGGGCGAGGCATAGAGGGCCTTCCCCACCGACGAGACACCTTCGTCCCAGGCGTCGTCAGTGCGCACCTGGATCAGTGCATCATGGCCGAGCGCGGTCAGCCGCCCATCGGGTGTCGCCGCGAGCCGCACCCGGCTGATCGAGGCCGGCCGGTGCCCGACCAGGGTGAAGATCTGCCGCCGGGTCAGCATCAGCTTCACCGGTTGGCCCAGGGCCATCGTCGCCAGCGAGGCCAGCACTGCCTCGCAATGCAGCACGATCTTCGAGCCAAAACCGCCGCCGACATAGGCGCTGTCGATGCTGATGGCGCTGGGGTCGAGCCGCAAGGTCTTGCCGAGCCCGGTGGTCAGCTGGTTCACCATCTGCGCCGTGAGATAGAGATGGAGGTGTCCGTCGCGCCAGTCGGCGATCGAGGCATGGAGCTCCATCGGCTGCGAGAAGTGGTAAGGCGTGCTGTAGGTTTCTTCGACCGTCACCGGCCCCTCCCGCATCGCCTGGTCGATATCGCCCGCCTGCGACGGCCGCCGCCAGTGGAGGTCTGGCCCGAACCCGCCGAGCGCAAACGCTCCGGCTTCGGCCTCGTATTCGACCGTGATCAGCCCGGCGGCCGCCCGCGCCTCCTCAAAACTCTCGGCCACCACGAAGGCGATCGGCATGCCGTAATAGTTGATCCGGTCGCTGACCAACTCTGGCCGCGTCCGGTCCATCATGTCGCCTTCGATGCCCTCGGCCGGCCCCTGCTCGGGCGCATTCTCATGCGTCCACACCAGCCGCACCCCGGGCGCCGCTTTGGCCGCCGCGATGTCGATCCGCGCCACCCGACCCCGGCCGATGCCGGCGCCGAGGATGTAGCCATAGAGCGTCGGCCCGGCATCCTGCCGTTCGGCCGAATAGGCGGCCCGCCCGGTGACCTTGATCGGCCCATCGGTGCGGCTGATCCCCTGCCCAATCATGGCCGGACCTCCGCCACCTGCACCAGCGTCGCCTTCAGCGTCCGTCGCGCCAAGGGCAGCTTGTAGGCATTGTCTTCGGTGGGCGTCGCCCCTGCCAGCGCCAGGTCCGCCGCGAGATCGGCGTCCGTTCCCCCCTCCGCCGCCTCGACCCGCCAGGGTTTTGCCGCCAGCCCGCCAAAGGCCAGCCGCACGATCTGCCCCTCACGCGCCACCAGCGCCACCGTGACATTGGCGAAGGCATAGGAGGCACGCTCCCGCACCTTGCGGTAAAGCTGCACCCCGCCAAGCGTTGCGGGCAGCACCACCGCGGTGATCAGCTCGCCCGGCTCGAGCGCCGTCTCGATATCGGGCCGGTCGCCCGGCAGCCGGTGGAACGCGGCGATCGGGATCGACCGCGTCCGCCCGCCCACGCCGACCGTCTCGACCGTCGCATCGAGCGCCCGCAGCGCCACGCACATGTCGGAGGGGTGGGTGGCGATGCAGGCATCGCTCACCCCGAGCACTGCGAGGTTGTGAGTCAGGCCACCGATCGCCGAGCAACCCGAGCCGGGGCGCCGCTTATTGCAGGGCATGTCGGTATTGTAGAAATACGGGCACCGAGTGCGCTGCAGCAGGTTGCCCGCCGTCGTCGCCTTGTTGCGCAACTGCCCCGAGGCGCCCGACAGCAGCGCCCGCGCCAGCACCGCATAATCCCGCCGCACCCGCCTGTCCGCCGCAAGGTCGGCGTTGCGCACCAGCGCCCCGATGCGCAAGCCGCCCTCCGCCGTCGGCTCGATGGTATCGAGCCCCAGCCGGTTGACGTCGATCAGATGATCAGGCGCTTCGATCCCGAGCTTCATCAGGTCGAGCAGGTTGGTACCGCCGGCGATGAACCGCGCCCCCGGCCGCGCCGCCGCGGCCTCCACCGCCTCGGCCGGAGTCGTCACCCGCTCATAGCTGAACGGCTTCATGCGCCCTCTCCCAGATAGTCGCGGATCGCCGCCATGATGTTGGGGTAGGCGGCGCAGCGGCAGAGATTGCCGCTCATCCGCTCGCGGATTTCTGCGTCGCTCAACGGGATCGGCGCTTCGAGATCGCCGGTGACATGGCTCGGCACCCCCGCCCGGATCTCTTCGATCACGGAGAGCGACGAAAGGATCTGCCCCGGCGTGCAATAGCCGCACTGGAAGCCGTCATGCTCGATAAACGCCGCCTGCATCGGGTGCAGCGCCTCGGGCGTCCCCAGCCCTTCGATGGTCGAAATCTCGTCGCCTTCATGCATCACCGCGAGGCTGAGGCAACTGTTGATCCGCCGCCCGTTCACCAGCACCGTGCAGGCGCCGCACTGCCCCTGGTCGCAGCCCTTCTTGGTGCCGGTGAGCAACAAATGCTCGCGCAGCGCGTCGAGCAGCGTCACCCTCGGATCGAGCGATAGCGTGCGAATTTCGCCGTTGACGCTCAGCGTCACCGGCAGCCGGGGCGTGGCAGTCATGGATTCCCCCCTCAAGAAAAGCACCGGTGAGCCTAGAGCGGTTTTGGGAAAAAGCCAGTGCTGATCCTCCCCCGCGTGGCGGGGGAGGGGGACCAGCGAAGCTGGTGGAGGGGGGAGCCAAAGCCTGAGACTCTTGCCGCCCCCTCCACCGCCTTTGGCGGTCCCCCTCCCCCGCCACGCGGGGGAGGATCACGGCACGGCCGGTGCCAACGCCAAACAATGTAGTTTCACAAACATCGATGTTGCAAAACTACAAACACCGTATACTTTCGCCGCGCTTGCACGACCGGGAGGCGCCAATGACCAAGACCAAGATCACCAGAACGTCGCGCCAACTGCCGATGTCGAACCTGGGCGGGCCGAGCACCCTGCCCCGCTTCCGCTGGCAGCAGCCCACCCTCGACAAGAACACCCCGCCCAATCGTGGCCTCACCGATGAGGAAAACGCCCACGGCTTCAACTGGGGCAAGGATTCGATCCTGCCCTACCGCGTCTACGACGATTACGATCGCTCGCAGGAGCCGGGTGAGATGCCGCTGGTGACGCTGGAGAACGGGCGGCTGCGCGTTTCGGTGGCGCCGCAATATGGCGGGCGCCTGATGGAGCTGCGCGACCTGAAGCTCGGCCGCGACCTGGTGTTCACCAATCCGGTATTCCAGCCGGCCAACCTCGCCGCGCTCAACGCCTGGTTCTCCGGCGGCATCGAGTGGAACGGCCTGATCCCCGGCCACACCCCCTTCACCACCGCCCAGGTGTTCGCCGGCATCATCGAGACCGACCGCGGCCCGGTGCTGCGCATCTACGAGTTCGACCGCATCGTCGAAGCCACCTGGCAGATCGACCTGTTCCTGCCCGATGACGACGACCGGCTCTATGTGCATGGCCGCATCGTCAACAATACCGATGCAGTGAAGCTCGCCTATTGGTGGACCAATGTGGCGGCGCCGATGTCGAAGGGCATGCGCGTCCTCGCTCCCGCCGATTACTCGATCGAGCACGTGCTGCCCAATAACGAGCTGGCCCGCTTCCCTTTCCCCGATCCCGATCGCTTCGACGGCTCCTATCCGGACAAATGGCGCGACTCGACCTCGGTGTTCTTCAGGAAGCCCGATGCCGAGCGGCTGTTCATTGCCGGGCTCGATGCCGATGGCGTCGGCCTGGCGCAGACCGCCACCTCGGCGCTCAAGGGCCGCAAATTCTTCTATTTCGGCACCGGCGCCGGCGGCCAGCAGTGGATGGATTACCTGGCCAAGCCCGGTGAGGGCGACTACATCGAAATCCAGAGCGGCATCGCCCCGACGCAGAACCAGCGCTTCGAATTGCAGCCCAACAGCGAAGTACACTGGACCGAGGTCTATGGCGCGCTGAGCGTCGACCCCGCGGACGTGCATGCTGCCGATTACCAGCGCGCCGTCGGCGCTGCGGCCAGGGCGATCGACACCCGCTTCCCCGCGACCGAGCTCGCCGATGTCGACGCCTTCCTCACGGCAGTGTCGCGCCAGCCGCTGACCCGGCGCCTGAGCGACGGTTCGCCGTGGGGTGGGCGGCAGGAAAAACTCACCGGCAAGCCGCTCGCCCAGGGCCTCGATTTCGCCGTGCCGCACCCGACCGATTGCTGGGATGAGCTCGCGACCACCGGCCGCTTCTCCGAGGCCAGCCTCAAGCGCGTGCCGGCCGATTTCGCCGTCTCGCCCCTCTGGGTGGCGGCGCTCGAAAAGAGCCGCGACAAGCAGGGCGAGACCTGGCTCCACGCCTTGCTGCTCGGCATCGCGACGCTCGACAATGGCGATCGTGATGCGGCGCGCGCCCTGTTCGAACGCTCCATTGCACTCAAGCCCACCTGGCTCGGCCGCCGCCAGCGCGCCCTGGTCACCAGCGACCCCGATGCCGCCGATCGCGACTATCTCGCTGCCTGGGCCAGCGGCGATGCGCCGCCGGCGCTCGCCGCCGAGATCGTGAGCCTCCTGGTCAAGCACGGCCGGCTCGAGCGGTTGCGCGCCTTTGCCTCCGGCCTTCCAGCCTCAGCGCTCACCGATGAGCGCGTGCATCTGGGCCGTGCCATGGTCGCGGCGTCGGAGGGCGATTTCGACCTCTTGGAACGGCTGCTCGACCGCCACTTCGCCACGGTGCGCGAAGGCGAGAACCTGCTCGATGAGCTCTGGGTTGCCTTGCAGCGCGGCCGCCTGCAGCAGGCGCTGAAGCGCGCCCCCTCGCCGGCCGAGCTGGCCGAGCGGCTGAAGCAGCATCCGGTGCCGGCGCATCTCAACTTCCGCATGCGGGCCGCCGACGAGGTGAAGTAATGGCGGCATTGGAGCCCACGGCCCCCACGCTGATCCAGTCGATCTCGCTGGGGCTCGGCGGCTACAACAAGGCGTTCCAGCTGGTGGGCGGGTACCTGCTCGCCTCGCCCGAGGCCTTCATCCGCGAGCCGCTGCAGGAGATCGCTCGCGCCGCCGGGGTGAGCGAACCCACCGTGCTGCGCTTCTGTCGCCAGTTCGGCTTCAAGGGCCTGCCGGATTTCCGCATTGCGCTGGCCATGTCGCTGGCCCGCGAGGCACAAGGGGCGTTCATCGACCCCGGCGTCAGCGACAAGGCGGTGGTGAACCTCGGCGCCAAGCGCGCCATCGCCCGTTTCGCCCTGTCACTGGTCGGCGACGATCGCTCGATCATCATCGATTCCGGTTCGACCACCCAGCTCTTCGCCGAGAACCTCAGGGCGGCCAACCCGCTGGTGATCATGACCACCGGCCTCAACATCGCCGAGGCGTTCCGCGGCGCCAGCCAGCACACCGTCATGCTGCCCGGCGGCACGGTGCGCTTCGAATCCAACTCGCTTTCCGGCCGCATGGTCGAGAGCACGCTCGGCGGCATGCGCTTCGACACCATCTATCTGGGCGCCGACGCCATCGACCCGGTGCTGGGGCTTTCGACCTTCAACGAGGCCGAAGCGCACCAGAACGCCGCCATGGTGGCCGTCAGCCAGCGGGTGATCGTCCTTGCCGATTCCACCAAATTCCGCGCTCCGGCCCTGCACCGGATCTGCGAGCCCGACCGTATCCACGCCGTGATCACTGACACTGGCCTTGCCGATGACACCGCCGCCCTGCTCGAGCAGCATGGCGTCGCCGTTCACCGGGTCGAGCCGGAAGGAAGCACCTGATGACCAACGCCGCATTTCCCGCCACCGACCTCGACCGCTGGGCCACCACCCGGGAGATCAAGCGCCAGCCGGCGATCTGGCGCAGCTTCGGCCCGCATCTTGCGACCATCGCCGCCGAGATCAAGGCCTGGATCGCCGAGCGCCGTCCCGATGAAGTGTGGTTCTCAGGCGCCGGCACCTCGGCCTTTGTCGGCGAGACGCTGGCGAGCTACCTCAACACCGCGCCCGGCCCCATCCGCTTCCGCGCCATCCCCTCGACCGACCTGATCGCCGCGCCACGCAACTACCTCAGGCCCGGCATAAAGCTCCTCGTGGTGTCGTTCGGCCGCAGCGGCAACAGTTCCGAGACCATCGGCACGCTCGACCTTCTGGCTGCGCACGCACCGGAAGCCGATCGCCTGCACATCACCTGCAACGCCAATAGCGCGCTGGCCCGCACCGACAATGCCGGCCCAGGCGAGCTGCGCAACATCGTGCTCCCACCCGAAACCGACGACAGCGGCTTTGCCATGACGTCGAGCTACACTACCATGCTGCTGACGGCGCTCGCCGTTTTCGACCCCGCCCCGCCGGCGCCGATCGCCGAGCTCATGGCCCGGCTGGCCGACGGCGCCGAGGCGCTGCTCGCCGGGCAGTTGGAGCGGCTGATCGCGTTGCCCATGCCGGAACGCGCCGTGTTCCTCGGCTCGGGCCCGCTCACCGGCTCGTCGCGCGAGAGCGCGCTGAAGGTGCTGGAACTGGCGGCCGGCCAGATCCCCACGTCATGGGATTCGACCCTCGGCTTCCGCCACGGCCCCAAGGCCATCACCAATGGCCGGACGCGGGTCTTCGTGCTGCTCTCCTCCGACCCGCACACCCGCCGCTACGACACCGACCTCGCCACCGAGGTCGCGGCGCAGTTCGGCGCCGATGTGGTGCTGCGGCTCGGCGACCCCGCCGCGGGCGCCGATATTCCGGTGCCGTCGGTCGGCACCGACGCCTGGTCGTCGGTGCTCTACGTCATGGTGGCGCAGCTCTTGTCGGTGATCTGGTCGCACAAGCTGGGCCTCACCGTCGACAACCCGTTCGCCTCGGGCAACCTCACCCGCGTTGTCGCCGGGGTGAAGCTCTACCCGCTGCCCGCGACTGGCCCGCAGCTGTTCGGGGCCCTCGATGTCGGCGGCACCAAGATCGAGGCGCGGCTGTTCGATAACAAACTGGACGTCATCGAGCGCCAGCGCTTCCCCACCGCCAAGGGCAGTTACGAAGAGCTGCTGCAGGCGCTTGAGGGCGCCGTCGGCTGGCTCGACCAGGTGAGCGGCACCAAGGTGCAGCTCGGCGTCGGCCTTCCCGGGTTGATCGATCCGGCCACCGGCATCTCGATGACCTCGAACGTGCCGGCCACTGGCCACACCCTCAGCGCCGATCTCTCGGCCCGCATCGGCCGCGCCATTCCGGTCGAAAACGACTGCAAGTGCTTTGCCCTCTCCGAAGCCAATGGTGGCGCCGGGGCGGGCTATCGCACGGTGTTCGGCCTGATCCTCGGCACCGGCGCCGGCGGTGGCGTCACGGTCGATGGCAAGCTCGTCGTCGGCCACAACGGTCTGCCCGGTGAAGTCGGCCATTTCGGCCTCCCCGCCGAACTGGTGCAGCGGCACAACCTGCCGATCGTCGCCTGCGGCTGCGGCCGCACCGGTTGCTACGAGACGCTGCTCTCCGGCCCCGGCATGGGCCGCATCGCCAAACACCTCACCGGCGAGACGGTCGACTCCGCCGCCATCGTCGCCCGCGCCGCCGCCGGCGATGCCGCGATGCGCCAGGTGCTCGACATCTGGTTCGATATCCTCGGCGAGCTGGTCCACACCATCCAGCTCACCATCGACGCCGATTGCGTGGTGATCGGCGGCGGCCTCTCCAATATCGATGGCCTCGTCACCGAGCTGTCGCGGGTCTTCGCGCCCAAGATGCTGCCGGGGGTGCGCCAGCCGGCCTTCGCCACGGCCCGCTTCGGCGATGCCAGTGGCGTCCGCGGCGCCGCCATGCTGGTGGCGGGAGCTCGCAAATGAGGGAACTCCGCGATCTCATCACCCGCAACCGCAACGGCTCCGGCGAGGCCTTGCCCTCGGTCTGCTCCGCCCATCCCGACGTGCTCGCCGCCTCGCTGCTGCTCGCCGATGAATGGGACGTGCCGCTGCTGATCGAAGCCACCAGCAATCAGGTGAACCAGTTCGGCGGTTATACCGGCATGACGCCACCGGACTTCATCAGCTTCGTCCGCGGGATCGCCGCGCGCAGCGGCGTCGACGCCAGCCGCGTGCTGTTCGGCGGCGATCACCTCGGCCCGCAAGCCTGGCGCGACCAGCCGGCTGATATCGCCATGGCCAATGCCCGCGATCTCGTCGCCGCCTATGTGAAAGCCGGCTTCACCAAGATCCATCTCGATTGCTCGGAAGGCTGCGCCGGCGAGCCCGCCGCGGTCGGCGATGCGCTGAGCGCGGCCCGCGCCGCCGACCTCGCCGCGATCTGCGAAGCCGCCACCACCGATCCGACCACGCTGAGCTACATGTTCGGCACCGAAGTGCCGCCCCCCGGCGGCGCCCGCGCCGAGGAAGGTCCCATCGGTATCGCGCCCACCGAGCCGGCCAATGCCCGCGCCACCATCGCAGCGCATCGCGATGCCTTCGCCGCGCTCGGGCTCGAGCACAGTGCCTGGCAGCGCGCCGTCGGCCTCGTGGTGCAACCGGGCTTAGAGTTCGCCCCCGACCACATCCACCGCTTCGACACCACGTCGCCCGACCTGCTGTCGCCGGTGCTCGACGGCCATGACGGGCTGAGCTTTGAGGCGCACTCCACCGACTACCAGTATCCGGACGTCTTCCCGGCTTTGGCGCAGCGCCACTTCGCCGTGCTGAAGGTCGGCCCCGCCCTCACCTTCGCCTACCGCCAGGCCATCTACGCCCTCGACGGCGTCGCAAGCTGGCTGGCGCCCGACGCCGACCGCCAGCCCATCGCCCCGGTGATGGAAGCACTGATGCTGGACAACCCCAAGAACTGGGCCAAGCACTATGCCGGCGACGCCGCGACGCTGAAACTGCTCCGCCACTTCAGCTACGCCGACCGCATCCGCTACTACTGGGCCCAGCCACAGGCGACGGCGGCCGTCGGGCAATTGCTGGCGGCACTGGGCACGGCCAAACCGCCCGCGCCGCTGCTCGAGCAGTACTTCGCGCCGGAGGTGATCGCGCGAGCCGAGCGGCTGGAATCTCGGTCGCCGGATTGGGCCAGAGCGCTGATCTACGCCGAGGTGCAGACGGCGCTGGTGCCGTATTTCGCGTGTATCGGGGTGGCGACGTAAGCCCAACACTTCCGCCGGTGCGCGCTGACCCCCACCCTTGATCCCTCCCCGCAAGGGGGAGGGAGACGCAGACTGATATGCCCGTGTGAGGGTCTCCCTCCCCCTTGCGGGGAGGGGACAGGGGTGGGGGTCCACAGCCACCAGCGGCAGCAGCGACGAGCCGTTAAGCAATCCCCTCGGGCCCGGCCCCGCACACCAGCGCCCCGACCGAAACCCCGGCGCCATACGCCACCCGTCCGGTCATCAGCGCCGCCACTGCCGCAGCCCCACTGAGATCCGCGGCAATGCCGAGCTCGAACCACAGCCAGCGGCTGGCTTCCAGCATGTCTTCGTCGCTGAGCAGCACCACGTCGTCGACCACCGACCGCACCACGTCGAACACCTGCGGGTCGGTCTCGGCGCAGCTCATCGTGGCGATACGGCTCGTCACCTCCGTCAATCGCACCACGTGCCCCGCATCGAGCGAGGCCTTGAGTGTCGGCGAGCCCACGGGCTCGATGCCGATAATCTTCACTGATGGCTTCAGCGCCTTTATCGCCACGCCCATGCCCGAGACCAGCCCGCCGCCGCCGATGGCGACCAGCACCACGTCGAGATCGGGCACATCGGCCAAAAGCTCCAGCGCCGCCGTCCCCTGTCCGGCCATCACCGCCGCGTCGGCGAAGGGGTGGAAATACGCCGCGCCATGGGTTTCGGCGAAGGCGAGCGCGTGGAGGTTGGTCTCGTTCCACACCGCGCCCGTGATCTCGACCGTCGCGCCCCAGCGCTTCAGCTTTTCGACCTTCGCCGCCGTGATGTTCTCGGGCACGTAAATCGTCGCCGTCACCCCGGCGAGCTTCGCCGCCCGCGCCACGGCCAGCCCGTGATTGCCGCCTGAGGCGGTGACGATGCCGCGCTGCAAGGCTGTGGGCGGCAGCGACAGCAGCTTGTTGGTGGCGCCGCGCGCCTTGAACGAACCGGTCGCCTGCAGGCTCTCGAGCTTCAGCGACAGCTTTGCCGGCGTGATCGGCGCGGACAGAGCCCGCGCTTCGATGGTCGGGGTGCGCCGCACATGCGGCGCGATGCGCGTGGCGGCAGCGTTGATATCGGCCAGGGTGATCATGCTGCGGGCGCCGTGTAGGGCGAGGCGACGACGAAGCAGCAATTGCCCGGCCGCACCCGGCCCGGCTGGCGACGACCATAGAGAATGCCGCTCGCCCGGTAGTGCAGTTCAACCGGTGTCCGGCCGGGATTGGCGAGGAAATGGATGCGGCCGGCCAGTTGCCCTACCTCCACTGCCGTGCCGAGCTTGTGCAGCGGCTCATACACCCCGTCATCCTCGGCGATCACATGCGCCTTGGGGCCGAGATCATAAAGTTTCGGCTCGGCCGCCACCGGGCTCGCCATCCGCGCCGGCAGCACCCCCAGATGCGCCAGGACGTTCCGCACGCCGCGCCGGCAGAGCGCCAGCGCATCGACCGATACCGTGCCGCCGCCGGCCATCTCGGTGCCGATCACCGTCATCCCCTGCAGCGCCGCCGAAGCGGTGGCAGTGCGCGGGTCGCCGCGATTGTCGATCACCACGGCGATCTCAGTCCCGAATGCCTTGGCCGCCGCCACATTGGCCGCATGCTGCTCGGGCGTCGCACCCGGCTCGATCACCGAGCTCGGGATGATATCGAGCGACGAGCCGCCCGAATGGAGGTCGATGAACACATCGCCCATCGGGAAGATCACGTCGTTCACATAAGCCGCGATCTGCCGCGTCGTGGTGCCGAGCGGATCGCCCGGGAAGGTGCGGTTCATGTTGATTTCGTCGATCGGCGAAGTGCGCCGCGCCGCGTTCACGGCCGGCAGGTTAATCGCCGGAATGAAGATCAGCCGGCCCTGTACATCGGCCGGGTCGAGCTCGCGGATCAGCTCGCCCAGCGTGATCGGGCCTTCATATTCGTCGCCATGGTTGCCGCCTTCGAGGATCACCGTCGGGCCCACCCCATTCTTGATCACCGCTACCGGCACCGGCACCACGCCCCAGGCATCGTCATGCACCGACAGCGGGATGTGGAAAAACCCGACCTGCTTGCCCGGCTTGTCGAAGTCCACCGTCGCGGTGGCCAGCTTCTGTGAAATGTTGCGGTCCATGTTTTGCTCTTGGTCGTGATGTCGGGGTTGCCCACGGCCGCGAAAGCCTGGACAAATTTTACAGGTGATAGTCTACGTTCTCTTGTGATAGTCGATGCGCCGTACGCCGTGCCGTCCCGGCTCTTGCGCTGCAGCATCGGCTCTGCCACCAGAATGCCGAGGGAGACCAATTGAATGGCCAGAACCGGACGCCCTGCCGCGGCAGCGATGACGCCCGAAAAGCCCGTGAAGGCAGCGCGCGCGAAGCCGGCGACCAAAGCCGCCGACAAGACCGCCGACGCCGGCGACAAGCTCGCCTATGGCGTGCCGGCGCTGGAAAAGGGGCTCGACGTGATCGAGCTCCTCGCGACGCAGTCGAAGGGCATCACCCAGAGTGAGATCGCGCAGCTGCTCGGCCGCTCGCTGCAGGAAGTCTACCGCGTGGTGATGGCGCTCGAGCGCCGCGGCTACATCCAGCGGCGGCCGGGCGAGGATGGGTTCTTCCTCTCCAACCACCTGCACGTGCTGGCCAACCAGTATCCGCCGATGCGCCGGCTGCTCGATGCGGCGCTGCCGATCATGTACTCGACCTCGATCGCCGCCTATCAGGCGCTGCATATCGCCATTCTCGACCGGCTCGCCATCCGCGTCGTGGCGCAGGTCGATAGCCCCGCCCCGCTCGGCTTCCGCCTCCGCGTCGGCACCCAGAACCCGGCCGCCTCGACCGCTTCGGGCCGCCTGCTGCTGGCCTTCCAGCCGCCGGCGATTAGAGATTGGGTGATGGCCGAGATCGAGCGCACCGCGCCCGAAACCGACATGGTGGCGCTGAAGCGCCGGGTCGAAACGCTGCACCGCACCGGCTACGAAATCATCGCCGGCGAAGGCCTGCAGGGCATCACCGATGTGAGCTTCCCGATCCTCGACGCCAACGGCCACGCGCTGGCTGTGCTGACCATGCCGTATCTGCCCTCGAGCAAGGAGCGGGTGTCGCTGGAAACGGCAAGCCGCGCCCAGTTCGCGGCCGCCAAGGCCATCACCCAGCTGTTCGACGGCACGCTGATCGAGCCGAGTTTTCCGCTGGCTCCGATCAGGGAAAAACGCCCGCCGGCGCGGCCGACTTAATCCTCCCCCGCGTGGCGGGGGAGGGGGACCAGCGAAGCTGGTGGAGGGGGGAGCCCAAGCCGGAGAGTCTTGCCGCCCCCTCCATCGCCTTCGGCGGTCCCCCTCCCCCGCCGCGCGGGGGAGGATCACGGAGAGGCTGGTGTGTGCAGCAATGCTCATCGCGTCGTCTCCCCGACCCGATGCGCGAACACCTCGTTGAGCCACAACGGCTCGCCCGCGGCATCGCCGATCTCGAGGAAGATATCCGCCATCGAAGCCGTCCAGGCCCGCTGCACGTCCGACACGGCAGTCGCCGCCGACGCAGCACGAAATCCGTCACGGGCCCGCATGCGGCAGACGACGATCTCCGCGTGCCGCCAGATCTGGTAGTCATAGATCCCGGCCGCATCGATCAGCTTGAGGATCTCCGGCCACACCGCGCGGTGCTTTTCGTCATAGGCCGGGCCCATGCCGGGCTTCAGCCGGTAGATGTAGAGGAACGCCTCACCTGGCGCCGTATCGCGAGCCGTCATTTCACCGCCCCCGCCAGCGCGCCCGACAGGATCTGCCGCTGGAACAGCAAGTAGACGATCATCACCGGCAGCAACGCAACGATCAAACCGGCGCTGATCAACGGAATCGACACGTCATACTGGCCCGAGAGCAGCGCCACCCCGACCATCAAGGTGGTCTTGTCCGAACCACCCATGATCACCAGCGGCAGCAACAGGTCGTTCCACATCCAGACGAAGTTGAGAATGGAGAGCGCCGCGATTGCCGGGGTCGAGATCGGCAGCATCATCTGGAACAGGATGCGCAGCTCCCCTGCCCCGTCGATGCGGGCGGCCTCGATCAGCTCATCGGGAATGGCGCGGAAGAACGCCGCCAGCATGTAGGTGCTGATCGGCAGCCCGAACGCCGCGTAGGAAAAGATCAGCCCCTGGTAGGTGCCGCCCAGCCCCAGATCGAGGATGGTCTCGTAGAGCGGATAGATTACCACCTGGCTGGGGATCACCAGCATGGCGATGATGAACAGAAAGATCAGGTTGCCGCCCTTGATGCGGAGCTTGGTCACCGCATAGGCGATGAACAAAGCCGCCACGGTGGAGAGCAGCAGCCCGCCACCGGTGGTGATGATGCTGTTGAACAACAGCCGCGGCACATCCATGCGCACGAACGTCTCGGCATAGTTCTCGAAGCTGATGTCGAGCGGCAGCCCGAGCGGGTTCTGAGCATAGCCGGTGCGGGTTTTCAGCGAGTTGAGGACGGTGAACACCAGCGGGTAAAGCGCCACCACCGCCACCACCACGAGGATGAAGGTCACCAGCCACTTGACGATGCTGCGAACCAACGGGTTGCTGCCCGGCGCGACTTCAGCGGTGGCGGCGTCGGAAACCAGGCTCATTTGCTGGCCTTTCCTTCGGCATACATGCGCCGGACCACGAAGGCCGAGACGATGGCAGCGAACACGAACAGCGCCATGCCGATGGCCGCGCCCTTGCCGCGATTGAGGAACTCGAAGGTGGTGGTGAACACCAGGTATTCGGGCAGCATGGTGGCGCTGCCCGGCCCGCCACGCGTCAGCGCATAGATCAGCGGGAACATCCAGATCAGCATCGACGAGGTGCAGAGCACGGTCCAGTAGCCGATCACCGGTTTCAAGAGCGGCGTCACGATCTCGATCAGCAGCCGCCAGAACCCGGCGCCATCGAGCCGCGCCGCCTCGATCACCTCGTCGGGGACGGTCGAAAGCCCCGAGAGATAGGTGAGAACCCCGAGCCCGAAAAAGCTCCACAGCGCCACCGCGGTCAGCGAGAACAGCGCGCTCGTCGCCCCGTTCAGCCACTCGATGGCGAGCGGCGCGAGGCCGATGAAAATCAGGAAGGCATTGAGCGGCCCATCGGGCGCGAGGATCTGCCGGAACATGATGCCGACCACGATCGGCGCGATCATGTAGGGCAGGAAATACACCGCGCGAAACAGCTTCCAGCCCGGCGAGCGCTGGAAGATCAACAGCGCCAGCACCAGCGGCAGGAAGATCCATACCGGCAGCGTCACGAACACCAAGGCCGCGTTCTTGAACGAGGTGACGAACACCGGGTCTTTGAACATCGAGGCGTAGTTGGCGAGGAAGGCAAACTTCGGCTCCTCGAAGCCGCGCGTATGGTAGAGGCTGAGGATGAACGCCCGGACCAGCGGCACCAGCTTGAAGACCACCGCCAGCGCAATGCCCGGCACCACCAGCGCGATGCCGAGGATCAGCTCCGGCCGCATCCGCCGTTTTTTCGCCCGCGTCAGGCCGCTGCTCGATGACTGGTGGATCTGGGTCATGGAATGTCCGAAGGCCTGGGAAGACGGAGCCGGGTAGCCGGCTCCGAAGGTCGTTGGTTGGACTGCAACTGCCTGTAGTGGGCTCATCCCCAGCCCACCCACCGGCTGTCATCCCTGCGAAAGCAGGGATCCATTTCACAGCCCGCACCAGCTGATAGTTGGGTCCCAGCTTTCGCTGGGATGACAGCTGGTGGGTGGGGTGAGGGCCGGGCCAACACAGCGGCCCCGGCCCACTTACCAGCCCCTTACTGCGCCTTGCTCGGGCTCTCCTCGAGTGCGGTCTGCATCTGCGCCGTCCAGTCGGCCACACTGAGCGTCCCCAGCGTCACTTCCTGCCAGCCGCGCGCCAGGGCGTCGGCTTCCTGGCCGGAGAGCAGCACGCCGACATGCAGGGTCGGCGTCTTGATGATCTCCTGGATCTGCGCCAGCGCCTGCGACTTTGGCAAAGCGTTCGGGTCGACATTCTTGTTGAGCGAGATGCCGCCCGCGACGCTGGCGAGGAGGTTGGCGTTCTCGGCCCCGGCGACGAACTTCACGAACTTGAAGGCCGCTTCCTGCTTGGTGCTCCACGGCGTGACGCCGAACACCGAGCTTTCGGTACCGCTGAAGCTATGGGCCAGCGGCGCATCGGCCACCAGCACCGGCCAGCTCATGGCGCCGACATTCTCATCGCCCAGGGCCGCGCCGAACGCCGCCCAGTTCACCGCATCGGCGATGATGGTGGAGGCGAAAGCGGCGTTGCCGCTCTGGAAGATATCGGCCCCATCGGGCAGCATCGAGATCGACGGCGAGCTCGAGTTGATCCAGCCGCGCGTCGTGCCGATCGAGGCCATGGCTTCGAGGATCGACACCATCTTGGGGTCGGTCCAGGGGAGCTTGCCCGCCATGATGGCGCGCATGTCGTCCTCGGTGAGGAAGTTGCGCGCCACTTCCGGGAAGTTCCAGTAGGCCGGGAACACGCCGGTCATGCCGTGCGCGAGGCAGGTCTTGCCGATGGCTTTCACCGCCGTGCAGGCGGCATCCATCTCGTCCCAGGTCTTGGGCGGGTTGGCCGCATCGAGCCCGGCTGCCGTGAGCACCGCCTTGTTGTAGTACATCACGTTGCCCTGGTAGCCGAACGGCAGGCCGTAGCAGGGCTGGGTGGTGTCGTAGTTGAGGCAGCCGCCCGAATAGGTGATGAGATCATCAGCCGCGGCGAGCACATCCTCGGGCAGCTGCACATAGGCGCTGCGCCGATCGAACAGCTCGAGGCCGGCATTGTTCTCCATCACATCGGGGCCGCTCTTCGTCGCGATGTAAGGGCCCTGGACGCTCGGATAGCGATCGAACGGCACGGTCTCGAGCTCGACCTTCACATCCGGGTTGGCCTTCTCGAACGCCGCGACGAGCTGCGTCCAGTAATCCGGACCGCCCGGCTGCCAGTTGAGCACGCGAATGGTGGTGACATCCTGCGCCAGCGCCGGCCCCATCATCGTCGTCAACGCCACGGCGCCGGCCGCAATGCGCCAGCCCGCTTTCGAAACAACTCTCATCTGAAAATCCCTTCCTCTGATGCCCGGCGCCGGCCCGAGGCCCGTCACGCCGTTATCCCCTGCAGGCGCCGGGAAGGCGCCCCGCCACCCCGATCACCCCATCGACACACCCCTCGGACGCGCATCTCCACGTCCCGTGTCAGTGCCCTGACGCTAGCACGACAAGTTTCCAATATGAAAGTGTAATTTCTTATACAAAAGTCTGCTGCGGTTTGACTGGTTGAGCCGGTGCGGGCTGGCGTTCTTCGCCCAAGCAAGCTCGCACCAGCCCCGCGCCCTCACACCACCTCCGGCACTACCCCACCCTGTCGGCTCGACTTCAGCGCCGCATCGACCAGCGCCATGGTCCTGATCGAGTCATGCACATCGGTGTCGAGCACCTGGTCCTCACCGGCGACGAAGCGCTGGAGGTTCGCCATGACGAAGCCGAAGGCGTCGGGCACCCGCTCGCCGCCGACCAGCGGCACCGCCGTCCACGGCACGCCCGTCACGGTCATTTCCAGCGTCTCGGGCACCGGCTTCACGTAGTCGACGAGGTAGCCGACGGTGAGGTGGGCGCAGCCCGCCGTGCCCTCGACCCGGATCGTCGCTTCGATATGCTCGGGGCCGTAATTATAGGTGTGGTTGAGCGACAGCGCGCAGCGCACCCGGTCGCCATAATCGAGGATGATCGAAGAGCGCGCATCGGCCAGCGTCGGGTAGCGCGGGTGCTTCACCGCCTTGGCATAGACGCTCTCGGGCTCGCCCAGCAGCGAACGGATCCAGTCCATATAGTGGATCGAGTGCAGCGGGATCTCCACCGCATCGAGATGCGGAATGAAGCTCCAGAGTTCCCACGGCATATAGACGGCGAGCCGCACCTCGACCTCGACGATCTCACCCAACAGGCCCTTGCGCGCCGCATCGCGGATCGCCAGCATCGACGGGGTGAAGCGCAGCTGGAAATTGGTGGCCGCAGTGATCGAACGCTGGTCGATCGCCGCAACGATCTTGCGCGCCGTCGCGAGATCCGGTCCCAAAGGCTTCTGCAGCAGGGCCGCACTGTTGGCGGGCAGTTGCTCGACCGTCCCGAGCAGCACCGCCGGCGGCAGCGCCAGGTCGAAAATCCCGTCCGTCCCGCAGGCGGCGATCGCATCCTCGAGGGTCGGATGCACAACCTCGACGCCGAAATCGGAAGCCAGAGCCTTCGCCGTCTCCGGGTTAACGTCGAAAATCCCGGCCACCGGCAGGCCCATTTTCCGGTAGGCCGGCAGGTGCCCGTCGCGGACGATGCCGCCGGCGCCGATAATGGTGATCGGCCGCGGCCGGCTCGGCATCGGCCAGACCTGCTGCAGGTCGGCAAGGGCAGCGGGGAGCGTCGTCGAGGTCATGAGGTCTCCATCACGCGGTCGCTGCAGAGGCCCGGAAACAGGCTCGGTTCGAACGCGTCAATTATCACTGGCGATAGTTGATGTTGATATTTGATAGAAGCGCTGCTTAACTCTGTCAAGGATCGCTGCCATGCTGCGGCAGGTCCAGACGACCACCAACGGGAGGATTTCACGCAATGGCCATCGACGGCGAGGACCATCACCCACACGCGGCGCGACGTCTGCGCGAAAGCTTCGGCGCCGAGTTGCCGAACGTGCGGCTGGTGCTTGATCCCGCGCTGGCCGAGGGCGAATTCGCGATCGCGACGCGCGACGGCACCCTCGAAATATCGGGCGGCCCGTTCTCCGGCGTCATCTATGGCGTCGAGGAGATCATCCAACGCTCGGCCGGCAGGCTCGATCTTGCCGCCTGGGCCAGCGCAGTCACCGGCAAACCCGGCCTCGCTTATCGCACCTTCTGGACCTGGGATCACTCGACCAACTGGGAGCTGTCGCAGATCGGCCAGCAGGAGATCGGCGTCTTCAACCCGTTCCAGAAGCCGCCCGGCGGCTTCCTTGCCGATTACAAACGGCTGGTGGATTTCTGCTCGGTCAACCGTATTGGTGGCATCACTGTCTATGGCTTCCTGCGCGACAGCCATGGCGGCATCGAAGCGGCCAAGGAGCTCTGCCGCTATGGCAATGAGCGCGGGGTGCGCATCATCCCCGGCATCGCCATCGGCGCCTATGGCGGCGTCTATTGGGAGGGCAAGCACAAGTACAACCTCTACACCTGGCTGAAGGCCAACCCGCAGCATGCGGCCAAGATGGAGAAGGATGTCGGCTTCCAGATCACCGACCTCGCCTTCCCGCTCAACTTCCCACATTCCGATTACACCGTCAGCGCCTGCCCGAGCGCCCCCGAGGTGATCGAATGGATGGAAGAAGCCGTCGCCTGGCTGGCCGAAACCTTTGAGATCGGCGGCATCAACATCGAGAGCGGCGACTATGGCGTCTGCGGTTGCGAGCGCTGCGTCGCCCGCCGCGCCAATGATGCCGAAGCGGCGCGCCGCAAGGATGACCACGGCGATTCCTGGTCCCATACCGACATGGCCGAGAACTTCCCGCGGCTCTATCGCGCCGCCAAGGCCAAACGCCCCGACCTCTGGATCTATTGCGAGATGCAGTGGGACAACCTGCTCGATCCGGTGGCGACCGAAGCGCAGCACCGATTGCCGAAAGGCGCCATCTACCAGCACACCGCCAATCGCAGCTTCTGGAAGCGGCTCCGCACCGAGCTGGCGACCGACTATGTGCAAGGCCTCCCCACCCAGCCCAACGTGCTGCGCTGCCAGTTCGCCTGCCAGTGGAACGGCGACGAGCGCACCGAGCGCTATGCCTTCAATGCGAAAACCTTCGCCGATATGTCGGTTCGCGGCCGCGAGCTCGGCATGGAGGGACTGACCGTCTGGGGCGAGCCGTCGGATTACACCGCCACGGTCGAACTCAGCTATCTCGCCTTCTCACGCTTCGGCTGGGACCCGACGCTGCGCTGGGACGACTTCGTCGCCAGCGAACTGGCGCCGCGGCTCGGCGGCCAGCAGCAGGCGGAGCGCTTCATCGCCATCGCCGAGGAAGTCGATGCCAACCAGACGCTGCCGGTGGCGCGCCTCACCGAATTGCAGGGCGAAGCGCTCAAGATCATGGCATTGCTGGACGGTGAGCCCGCCCGCCGCTGGCTGACGCTGGGCGAGCAGATCAGCCGCCGCCGCTATATGGGACGCTGACCGAACCGATGCGCGACGCCAACGGACTTTACACCGGGCCGATCATCGACCCGCACCACCATCTGTTCGACCGCTCGCTCGACAAGCACCCCTGGCTGCGCGGCGCCACGGGCGTGCTGGCTCAGAGCTGCTTGCCGGCCGACTATCTGCGCGATACCTCCGGCTACAACATCGTCGGCACCGTGCATGTCGAAGCCGGCTGGGAGCCGGGCGAACCCTTCGCCGAACTCAGCTGGCTCGATGCGCTCGAAAAACCCGACTGGATGGCGCGCCGCTATGTCGGCACCGCCGTCCTCGACGCGCCCGAGACGCCTGATATCCTCGAGCGCTACGCCGCGCACGGCAAGGTCGTCGGCATCCGCGACATCCTCAGCTGGCACCCCGATCCGGCGCGCTCGTTCTCCCGGGACCGCCACCGGATGAGCAGCCCGGCCTGGCAGGCGGGGCTCAGGCACCTCGATACGCTCGGGCTGTCCTTCGACCTGATGATCTCGCCCTGGCAGGCCGCCGAGGCGCTGCAGCTGGCGCGGGCCTTCCCAAACCTCAGTTTCATCATCAACCACTGCGGCTCGCCCTTCGATCGCACCGATGAGGGCATGGCGCATTGGCGGGCCGGGCTCACCGCTCTCGCCAGCGCCCCGAACGTCGCGATTAAGGTCTCGGACCTCGTGGCCTACGACCCGAACTGGAGCCTCGACAGTCTACGCCCCGTTGTGTTCGATTGCCTCGCAGCCTTCGGCGCCGACCGCACCATGCTGGGGAGCGACCATCCGGTACTCGGTCTGGCCGCAACGTTCGACCAGGCCTACGGGGCCTTCAAGCTGATCCTCAAGGCGCTTTCCGATGAGGAGTCGGAGGCGGTTTTCTGGAAGAATGCCAACCGGCTCTATCGCATTGGGATGTAACGATATATGTATCTCGTCAGTATTCCGATGAGGTGATTTCCGCGATGAGCGGTGACGAGCGGCGGCCGCGGGCAACCATCAAGGATGTGGCGAAAGCCGCCGAGGTTTCACCGATGACGGTATCCAACGTCATCAATGGCCGCATGCAGTTCGTCAGCGCCGCCACCAAGAAGCGGGTGGAGCGCGAGATCGAGCGGTTGGGCTATCGCCGCTCCTCCAACGCCCGCAGCCTGCGCGTCTCCGAGCAGCGCTCGATCGGCATGGTGATCGTCGACGAATCCCCCGCTTTCCTCGCCGATTTCTTCACCTGCCAGGTGGTGGCGGGGCTGGCCAACGTGCTGAACCATGCCGATTACACCCTCACCATCCAGGGCATGCCCGGGGCCGAGCTGGCGCAATCGATGATCATGCGCAATTTCGAGGTCGCCGGCTTCTGCGCCATGATCTCCGGGCCGAAGCCTGAGCGTCTCGCCGCGATCGAACGGCTGGCCGATCTCAACCAGCCGGTGGTGGTGTTCCAGCAGGAACTGCCTGATGCCGGCGCCGATATCTGCACGGTGCGCCAGGATGATCGGGGCGGCGGCCGGCTGATCGGCGATCATCTCCTCGCCCGCCGGGTGACCGAAATCCTGGCGGTGATTCCGCGCCAGCCCTGGCCCGCCGTGGAGAACCGCGTCGCCGGCATCCGCGACAGCATCGCCGCGGCCGGCAGCACCGCCGAGGTGACGGTGCTCGAGGCCGCCAGCGAGTCCTTCGCCGACGTGCAGGCGGCGTTTGCCGCCTATCTCGACAGCCACCCCCTGCCCGGCGCCGTGGTCGGCGCCAACGACCCGGTGGCGACCGCGGCGATGCTGCTGCTGACCGATCGCGGGGTGCGCGTACCCGAAGATGTGAGGGTCGTCGGCTTCAATGGCTTCGAGGCGCATCGCTATGCCCGGCCGCACATGACCACGGTGCTCTCCCCCGCCTATGCCGTCGGCGAACGCGCCGGCGAAGCCATGCTGGCCCGCCTCAAATCCGGCAGCTTCGCCCATCCCGACCACGTGCTGCCGGTGGTGTTCGACCCAGGGTTTACGACGTAAGGGCTGGGCGCTGAACGCGCAGCCAGGGGTCGCGGGCTAACCGCGACGCCGGCAGTCGGCGCACCCTCTCCCGCTTGCGGGGGAGGGGGGACCAGCCGAAAGGCTGGTGGGAGGGGGGTGCCACAAACACTGTCCTGCGCCCCGTCCGCCTACGATCAGTGCGTGGGGCACCCCCCTCCCACCACGCTTTCGCGTGGTTCCCCCTCCCCCGCAAGCGGGAGAGGGAATCCCGACTGCGCCTTCACTGGCCATTCGCGACACACCCCTCACAACCCCGCTTGACTCGCCTCCCACATTTAACGTTACATGTGACAACACGTACCGCTGCACCGACTGCCGCGATCAACCTCCTTAGAAAGGGCGTTATCCCCGTGACTTCCGAGTTTACCCCGCGCCACAACCCGCCGCTGCCGGAGGGCTGGCAACAGCTCTACTCCGCCGTGCTGAGCGATGCGCTCGATGCCATCGGCATCTGGAACCAGGCGATGTCGCCGCGCATCCGGCCGCTCGACGAGAGCCTGAAGCTCTGCGGCCGGGCGCGCACCGGCCAGTACATGGAAGTGCCGTTCGTCGCCGAGGGGTCGAACCCCTACGAGCTCGAGATCGCCATCGTCGACGACCTGAAGCCGGGCGACGTGGCGGTGTTCTCCTGCGGCGGCTCCTCGCGCATTGCGCCCTGGGGGAGCCTCCTCTCCACCGCCACCCATGCCCGCGGCGCTGCCGGATGCATCACCGATGGTTTCGTGCGCGACATCCTCGGCATCCGCGAGCTGCAGCTGCCGGTGTTCCATGCCGGCATCGCGCCGCTCGATTCCAAGGGCCGCGGCCAGATCCAGGCGGTCGATGTGCCGGTGATCGTCGATGGCGTCCGGATCGAGCCGGGCGACCTGGTGTTCGGCGATGCCGATGGCGTCGTCGTGGTGCCACAGGCAGTCGAAGCCGAAGTGCTCAAACGCGCCTTCGACAAGGTCAATGGCGAGCACCATTCGATGAACGAGCTGCGCGCCGGCGGCTTCCTGCGCGACGTCTACGCCAGATACGGGGTGCTCTGATG
Source organism: Devosia sp. LjRoot16 (assembly GCF_964252795.1). Lineage (NCBI taxonomy): Bacteria > Pseudomonadati > Pseudomonadota > Alphaproteobacteria > Hyphomicrobiales > Devosiaceae > Devosia > Devosia sp. LjRoot16. The sequence continues at coordinate 152,240 of NZ_CAXUPH020000007.1, read as the reverse complement.
TCTGCCGGAGCCCATGTAACGCCAACACGCTCCAACCCGGTGGCGAGCTTCTTCAAGATCGAAGGCACCGCCACCGCCCTGGTCTTCGTGGTGCTGATCGTGGTGTTCATGCTCACCGCACCGCGGGCCTTTCTCGGCTACCGCGTCTATATGAGCTTCATGGCCTCGGTGCCGCCGCCACTGATCATCGCGCTCGGCCTGACGCTGGTGGCCACCGCCGGGGAGATGGATCTCAGTTTCCCCTCGGTGGTGGCGTTCGCCAGCTACGTCTTCGCCTTCCTGTTCCAGCAATACGACATGACCTGGCTGGCGCTGCTCGCGGCACTGCTGACCGGCACGGCCATGGGCTTCGTCAACGGTCTCGTGGTCACCAAGCTCGGCATCCCCTCGATGATCGCCACCTTGGCCATGATGTTCCTGTGGGGTGGCCTCTTGACCGTGGTGTCGAACGGCCTGACCGTTGCCATCCCCGCGATCGATGGCACGCTGATCCAGTCGATCATGGTCGGGCGCGTCGGCGGCGTCGTGCCGATGCAGATGATCTGGGCCATCGGCATCTCGATCTTCGTCTGGCAGCTGCTCAACCGTCACCGCTTCGGCGAGAACATCCTGTTCATCGGCGACAGCCTGAAGGTCGCCAAGGTCGTCGGCATCCAGATCGACCGTGAGAAGATCAAGCTGTTCACCCTGATGGGGTTCCTGTCGGCGCTCGCCGGCGTCTTCCTCACCGTTGAGACCACCACCTACTTCAACCAGCAGGGCCAGGGGTATCTGCTCACCGTGATCGCCGCCGTGTTTATCGGCGGCACCTCTATCTTCGGCGGCTCCGGCAAGGTGGTGGGCACGGTGTTCGCCTCGCTCATCGTCGCCGTCATCGAGGCCGGTCTGGTCGCCAGCGGCGTGCAGGGCTTCTGGACCCGCTTCTTCATCGGTCTCGTCTTCATCATCTCCGTGGTGATGAACACCGCCATCGAGGACCCCGACAAGGTGCCTCTGATCAAGTCCGTGCGCTCGCGCCTGCGGCAGTGAAAGCAGCCCGGCCGGGGCGGGGGTTAAGGCTCCGGTCGGGACCACAAAAATAGGGAAAGGAACAATCATGAAGTCTATTTTCAAAGGCCTCGCCGGCCTCGCCATGGGCGCTGCGCTGGTCGCGGCCCCACTCGCTGCCACCGCCCAGGAAGCGGTCGACAGCGGCATGACCATCTACTTCCAGCTCGGCGGCAACCCGGGCGACAGCGCGACGCTCGCCCGTGAGCTCGGCGCCCGCGACGCCGCCCGCATCCTCAAGGTCGACCTGAAGGAACAGCATGCCGGCTGGGACCCGCAGAAAATGCTGGTGCAGGCCAACGAGGCGCTCGCCGCCGCGCCCGACGCCATCATCGTCATGGGTCACCCCGGTACCGACGCGATGACCTCGTTCATCAACAAGGCGAAAGAAGCCGGCATCGTCGTGGTGACGAACAACAACGCCCTGCCCGGCACCTCGATGAGCTATTTCGGCCTCGACAATTACGGCGCCGGCCGGAACCTCGCGAGCCTTACCATCGAGAAGGGCGGTCTCAAGGAAGGCGACAAGGTCGTGGTCTATGGCGCCTTCATCGAAGGGGCTCCAGGCAGTGACGTCGCCAAGGGCACCTCGGAAGTGCTGACCGAAAACAAGATCGCCTTCGACGCCCTGCAGTGGTCGAACGAGGCCGTGGCCGACCCCTCGCTCTCGGTGCCGGTGCTGGTCGCCTATCTCGAAGCCAACCCGGAGACCAAGGCGATCATCGTCCCCGGCCATAGCGGCATCACCGCGGTCCTCGGCAAGGTGCTCGCCGACGCGGGCAAGCAACCGGGCGAAGTCGTGGCCTCGGGCTTCGACATCTCGGCCGGCGCCATCCAGGGTTTGAAGGACGGCTACATCACCGTGGTGCTCGACCAGCAGCCCTACCTGCAGGGCTTCATGCCGGTGGTCGCCGCCGTACTCGAGAAGAAATACGGCCTCGCCGGCCTAACCCTCAACACCGGCGGCGGTTCGGTGACCAAGGACAATGTCGAGGCGCTGGAAGCCCTGGTGAAAACCGGCATCCGGTAACTCCCGGTGGCGCCGTTGCTGACCCGGCGGCGCCACTCCCCTACCTCCTGTGCATTGGACCCACGAAATGACATCCACCCCGATCGTCCGGCTCGAGAACGTTCGCAAGCAGTACGGCAAGGTCGTCAGCCTGAAGAACGTCACGCTCGAGATCGGCTCCAACGAGATCGTCGGGCTGATCGGCGATAACGGCGCCGGCAAGTCGACCCTGATCAAGGTGCTGACCGGCGTGGAGCAGCCTTCGAGCGGCACCATCTATGTGCGCGGCCAAAAGATCGATGCGGCGAGCTACTCGGTGAAGGAAGCCCACAAGCTGAAGATCGAGACCGTCTACCAGGACTCTTCACTGGGCGAGAAGCAGCCGCTATGGCGCAACTTCTTCGTCGGCCGGCCGCTCACCAACCGCTTCGGCTTCATCGACGTGAAGGCCGAAAAGAAGATCGCCAACCAGATCATGCGCTCGACTATCGGCTTTCGCGGCGTCGGCATCGATGTCGATACCCCGGTAAGCCGGCTCTCGGGTGGCGAGCGCCAAGGCGTCGCCATCGGCCGCGCCATGCATTTCGACAGCGACCTGATCGTGCTCGACGAGCCGACGGTGGCGCTGGCGCTGAAGGAAGTGAACAAGGTGCTGGACTTCATCCGCTCGATCAAGGCGGGCGGCCGCAGCTGCATCTATATCGAGCACAACATCCACCACGTGCACGAAGTCTGCGACCGGCTGGTGGTGCTCGACCGCGGCGAAATCGCCCTCGATGCCCCGACCTCGTCGCTGACCTACACCGAACTCACCGACTTCCTGATGTCGCTGCACAAGCCGGCCGTCGCGAGCTGACGTGCATCAAAGCTTGCAGTCAGGACTCCCTCTCCCGCCTGCGGGGGAGGGAATCCCGACTGCCAGTTCCACGCTTATCAGACACCCGTTCCACATGGCCGAACGCGCCCTGCCACGCAGCTCGAATAATACAATAACTTCATGACTTTACCCCGCATCCCGACCTAAGTCGTAGCCCGTTCTCGGTTGACTCGCTCCCGTTCAAGGCGTTCACTATTGGAACGCTGCATTCCACCCATGGAACAAAAATCGGGGGTCTGCGGCTTGAGGAGAGGGAGGCCGGTCAGCGGCAAGCCGTGCGGTTCAGCACGCACCTGCGGGAGCGGGGGCGTGAACGCCGGAGGTTTGCCTGACGTCCGGTAGGCACGACTGTGAACACGCTGCTCGAGCGATGTATCGACGACACCACCCGCGGGAACGCGGTGCGCTAGATGTCGAGCATCAAGCGCGCCATCCAGGTTCTCGACCTGCTTGCCCGCAAGGGCGGGCTCGGGGTGCGCGCCGTGGCCCAGCAACTGGCCCTGCCGGTCGGCTCGGTGCATCGGCTGCTGATCGACCTCGCCGACGAAGGCGTGGTCGAGCGCAATGCCGAGGGCGGCTGGCAGCTGTCCTACCGGCTGCTGGCGATCACCGACCTGCAGCTCGATGGCGTCGCCTTTCCGCGGCTGGCCCGGCCGTTCTGTGAATCCATCGCCGAAAAGACCCGCGAGACGGTGAACGTCAATGTGCTGAGCGGCGAAGGGTGCGTCTGCATCGACAAGGTGCGCGGCAATGAGGGGATGCAGCTCGACTGGCGCATCGGCTCGCGCGGGCCGCTCTATTGCGGCGGCAGCGCCAAGGCGATCCTCGCCTTCCTCGGCGAGGCCGACCAGCAGCGCGTGCTGGAACAGCCGATGACCACCTTCACCCGCTACACCATCACCGACCCCACCGAGCTGCGGGCCGAGCTCGCCCGCATCCGCAAGCGCGGCTACTCGATCGACAACCAGGAAGTGGTGGTCGGCGTGTTCTGCGTCGGCGTGCCGATCGTCGATCGCCTCGGCCGTCCGGTCGGCGCCATGTCGATTTCCGGCCCCGCTCCCAAGGCACCCGGCGCGGCGATCCAGCCGCAGGTCGATCTCCTGAACGAAGCAGCGAGCACCGTCAGCAAGCGGCTCGGCTATGGCGGCCAGTGGCCGCCGCACCAGGCCGGCGAACGGGCGCTGGCCACATCAACAACCTGACTGAGGATTTTACGACGATGCGATCCGCATGGGTGATGAAGCTGAAGCCCGGCCAGGAAGCCGAGTACAAGCGCAAGCACGACGAGATCTGGCCCGAGATGGTGGCGCTGCTGAAGAGCCAGGGCGTCTCCAACTACACCATCTACCGCTACGACCTGCTGCTCTTTGCCTACCTCGAAAAGCCAGACAACGCTCCGAGCCAGACCGAGGGCGTCGATCCGGTGGTGCTCAAGTGGTGGGAATGGATGGAGCCGCACATGGAGACCCATGAGGACGCCCGGCCGAAAGCCTGGCCGGTCGAAGAAATGTTCCGGCTGGATTGAGGGCAAAATGCTGAAAGTCGTCGATCCGCATATCCACCTGTGGGACCTCTGGACCCGCATCTACCCGCATTTCGAAAAGCCCGGCAAAGGCGGCGCCAATGCCGCGATCTCACGCAGCTACCTGCTCGAGGAATATCTCGAGGAAGGCGCCGACGAGATCGAGATCGTGGGCGCGGTGCATGTCGAGGCCTTCCCCACCGACCCGGTGAAAGAAAGCGAAACCCTGCAGGCGGTGGCCGATCGCAGCCCCGTACCGATCGTGCTGGTGGCGCATGGCGACCTCGCCTCGCCGGATTTCGGCGCCCTGCTCGACCGCCATTCCGGCTTCCCGATCATGCGCGGCATCCGCCAGGTGGTGAACCGGCACGCCGATCCCAAGCTCAACTACATCACCCGCGACCTGATGGATGAGCCGGGCTGGATCGGCGGGTTGCAGGAACTGGGCCGCCGCGGCCTGAGCTTCGACCTGCAGCTCTACCCGCACCAGATGGCGCAGGCGGCCAAACTCGCCGGCGTTGCGTCGAACACCCAGATCATCCTCAACCACGCCGGCATGTGGGCCGACCGCGACCTGAGCGGCTGGAAAGCCTGGAAGGCAGGGATGCGCGAACTCGCCGCCCGCCCCAATATCGCGGTCAAGATCAGCGGCCTCGGCATGCTCGATCGCCAATGGACCACCGAAAGCTTCCGCCCGCTGGTGCTGGAGACACTCGAGATCTTCGGTCCGGAGCGGGCGATGTTCGCTTCGAACTTCCCGGTCGACAAGCTGACCAGCGATTTCCCGACCTTGTGGAAGGCCTTCGCCAAAATCACCGAAGGCGCCTCCGAAGCCGAGCGCGCCGGGTTGTTCCGTGAAAACGCGCAAAAATTCTACCGCATCCCGGGCTGAGGCCGCCCGACCGCATAAGACGACCAGGAGATTTCTGAGTGAAGATCAAGAGTATCGAAGCCTTTGCCATCACCAACCCGATTGCCGGCGGCATTTACGACGAGGGCAAGGACAAGGTGACGGCGCGCCGGCCGCCCTGGACCAAGGACGCCGAAGTGGCGAACCCGATGTCGCGCTACCCGCGCTACAAGGCGCTGCGCTCGAGCTGGAACAACGCCTTCCCGGCGGTCGGCGTCATCGTCACCGCTGATGACGGCTCCTGGGGCTTTGGCGTCACCGGCTACGGCCAGCCCACCATCAGCCTGATCAACGACCATATCGGCCCGCTGCTCACCGAGGAGAACGCTCTCGCCACCGAGAAGCTGTGGGACATGATGATGCGCATCACCTCCCCCTATTCCTCCTCGGGCCTCGCCTCCTATGCGATCAGCGGCATCGACCTCGCGCTGTGGGATCTGAAGGGCAAGGTGCTGAAGCTGCCGGTATATGAACTGGCCGGCGGCGCCGCCCGCGACAAGCAGTTCTGCTACGCCACCGGCAACGACACCGACTGGCACATGGAACTGGGCTTCAAGGCCACTAAGCTCGCCTGCCCCTACGGCACTGCCGATGGGCTCGAGGCGCTCGACAAGAACGAAGCCTTCGTCGGCAAGGCGCGCGAGCTGATCGGCCCGCATGTCGAACTGATGCTCGATTGCTGGATGGCCTTCGACGTCGAGTTCGCGGTGCGCCTCGCCCACCGGCTGAAGCCGTTCAACCTGAAATGGATCGAAGATTGCCTGATCCCCGAGGATCATACCTCGCACAAGGCGCTGCGCGAGCGCCTGCCGTGGCAGACCTTGGCCACCGGCGAGCACTGGTACACCCCCTACACCTTCTTCGAGGCGGCCAAGGATCGCGTCGTCGATATCTTCCAGCCCGACATCAACTGGGTCGGCGGCTTCACCGCGGTGCAGAAGATCACCGCCATCGCCGATGCCTCGGGCCTCGAAGTGATCTGCCATGCCGGCATGAACACGCCCTATGGCCAGCACTTCAACTACTCGGCGCCCAACTCGCGTTGGGGCGAGTATTTCGTCGGCGGCGCCCCCGGCATCCCGCTCAAGCACACCAACAACTACCCCGGCATGGCCGTCCCCAAGGACGGTTACGTCGTGGTCAGCGACGAACCGGGCTTCGGCCACGGACTGAGCAAGGACGCCATCGAGAAGATGGCGCTCTGAACCCGAGCCCGGTGGGCGGGGTCGCCCCCACCCACCAGGTCATTCCCGCGAAAGCGGGAACCTCTGTTTCCTGGCCTTTGCACCATCGCAAACGGAGATCCCCGCTTTCGCGGGGATGACCCGGTGAGGGGGCCAGACGAGGCGAAGACGATGCGTGGCGAGGCCCTGCCCCGCCTCGGAAGAAATCAACGAGTGGCCGGAACCGGCCGGAGGAGGACCATCATGAACCGTAGATCCCTGAGGCAGCATCTGCTCGGCGGCGCCATCGCGCTGCTGGCAGCGCCGCTCCTGGCATCGACTGCCTTTGCCCAGGTGGCCGACATGCCGCGCAACGAAACCCTGGTGCTGACCCCGTGGGGCGACCAGCCGGCGCAGTTCGCCAATACCGAGAACTGGCACCCCTACCTGAGCTCGATCACCCACCAGCGCGACGTGATGCAGATCACCATCAACGAGGCGCTGTTCTACACCAACCTCAACGACGGCACGCTGATCCCGTGGCAGGCCGAAAGCTTCGAATACGCGCCCGACTTCATGAGCGCCTCGATCAAGCTGCGTGACGGCGTCGAGTGGTCGGATGGCACGAAGTTCACCGCCGACGACGTGAAGTTCACCCTCGAAGCGGTGCGCGACGCGCCGCCGGAAATCGGTGGCTCCGCGGCGTTCAAGGAGTGGATCAAGGATGTCACCGTCGTCGATCCGCTGAACGTCACCATCAACTTCAACAAGGCCGCACCGCGCTTCGTCCGCGATTTCCTGGCGCTCGGGCACGAGAACCACTACCCGATCCTGCCCAAGCACATCTGGGAAGGTCAGGATATCGCGACCTTCACCAACTACGATCCGGCCAAGGGTTGGCCGGTCGGCACCGGCGCCTACAAGCTGGTCTCGACCACCAACCAGCAGGAAATCTTCGATCGCCGCGACGACTGGTGGGGCGCCAAGGTCGGCTTCCAGGATCTGCCGGCACCCAAGCGCATCACCCTCGTGCCGGTATCGAGCGATGACGCGATGGGCCAGCTGCACATCGCCAACCAGATCGATGGCGGCCGGCAGCTCTTGATCGGCACCTTCGAGGCCGCCCGCGCCCAGAACGACAAGCTGAGCTCCTGGAACCCGGAAGGCCCGAACTGGGGTGCTCCCGATGGCTGCGACTACTCGCTGGTGTTCAACCAGATGCGTGAGCCGTGGAACGACGTGAACGTGCGCTACGCGCTGAACTATGCCATCGACCGCGCCGCCATCAACGATATCGGCTACGAAGGCGGCCAGAAGCCGGTGACCTTCGCCTTCTCCAACTACATGGCCGGCACCTGGCTCGGCGAGGGCAGCCCGCTCAAGGCCGTGCTCGACAAGTACAATCTCGACAATCCCGACCCGGCCAAGGTCGAGGAGTATATGGGGAAGGCGGGCTACGCCAAGGACGCCAATGGCCTGTGGGCCAAGGACGGCAAGCCGCTCACCGTGACGGTGCGCACGCCGGCCTTCATCCAGCCGACGCTGGCCCCGCTGACCCAGCAGTTCAAGAACGCCGGGTTCGATGCGGTGCAGGCTCCGGTGGATGACACCTGGCTGCCGGACATCCAGTCGGGCAACTTCGACACCATGATCTTCGTCCATTGCGGCAGCCTGTCGGAACCACTCGAGACGCTGCAGCACTACCATTCGAAGTTCGCCCGGCCGCTCGGCGAGAACATCCCGAACGCCGTCGCCGCCTCGCGTTACATGAACCCGGAATACGACAAGCTGATCGACGCCATGGACGCCGTCCCGGCCGATACCGATCCGAACTCCGAGTACATGAAGAACGCCGTCGCGGCCCTCGATATCGCCCTGCGCGACCTGCCGCAGATCGACCTGCTCGAGGAATACCATGTGGTGACCTTCAACAACACCTACTGGACCGGCTGGCCGTCCGCGGCTGACCCGTACGTTGCCCCGTACACCCCGTGGGAAGCTTTCAACGTCGTCATCCACAACCTGAAGCCGACCGGCGCGCAGTAAGCGCCGGGCACTGATCGCGCGGATGGCGGCTTCGGCTGCCATCCGCAACCACTCTCCACCAGGACTCTGCCCGTGACACCAAGCGTTGCCCCACCCACCGGGTCATTCCGGCGAAGGCCGGAACCCATCCTGAGATGCGGACTGTGGCACGTGTCTGCGCCAGGCACCCTCTTGCCTTCTCCCCTTGTGGGAGAAGGTGCCCGAAGGGCGGATGAGGGGTCCGCGCAACGAAGTGTAGCGCGATCGGAGCGTAAGCGACGAGCGATCCGGTACGCGGAGAGAACCCCTCATCCGGCCTTCGGCCACCTTCTCCCACAAGGGGAGAAGGCGCTCGCTCAACGGCCCGTGGCTTGGCTACGATCGGTGTCCCGATGAGCCGCGAACTCCTCCGCTACCTCCTCACCCGCTTCGGCCAGCTGCTGCTGATCGTATTCGTCGCGGTGAGCATCAACTTCATCATTCCGCGCCTGCTTCCCGGCGACCCCGTACAGACGGCCCTGGCCCGGCTGCAGGCCACCGGCGGCGCGCAGAATGTCGATATCCAGGCGGTCTCGGCCGCCTATCGCGCCAAATACGGGCTCGATGCGCCGATCCTCGAGCAATATCTCAACTACTGGCTCGACCTGTTCCGGCTCGATCTCGGCGTGTCCTTCGCCAACTTCCCCGAGAAGGTCTCGACCATGATCGGCAATGCGCTGCCCTGGTCGGTGACGCTGCTGGCCGTAGCCACCCTGATCGCCTTCAGCGTCGGCTCGCTGCTCGGCGCACGGCTCGCCTGGCCGGGCTCGGGGCGCACCATCAAGTCGATCGTGCCGCTGATGATGATCCTCACCTCGATCCCGTTCTACCTGCTCGCCATCATCCTCATCTATTTCTTCGCCGTGGTGCTGAAGTGGTTCCCGCCCGCCGGCGGCGTCGACACCACCCGCATCATGCGGTTCGACTGGGCCACCACCGAGGATATTCTGCGGCACGCGTTCCTCCCCTGCCTTGCCATTATCCTCGGCAATGTCGGCTTCTGGGCGCTCGGCATGCGCTCCCAGATGGTCTCGGTGCTGGGCGAGGATTACATCACCTTCGCCGAAGCCAAGGGCCTCCACCCGAACCGGATTTTCGTCTGGTACGGCATGCGCAATGCGCTGCTGGCGCAGGTTACCGCGCTGGCTTTGTCGCTCGGCTCGGTGGTCTCCGGCGCCGTGCTGGTCGAGGTGATCTTCAACTACCCGGGGCTCGGTTCGCTCCTCTATGTGGCGATCCGCGGCCAGGACTATTTCGTCATCCAGGGCGTAGTGCTGATGCTCATCGTCTCCTTGGCGGTGCTGCTGTTCCTCGTCGACCTGATCTACCCCCTGCTTGACCCGAGGATCCGGCGATGAACCTTCTCAGCTCCCTTCGCCGCAATTACGAACAGGGCCGGATCAGCGGCGTGCTGCTGCTCGGGCTCGGCATTCTTGCCGCGATCTTGTTGTTCAGCGCCATCGGTCCGTTCTTCGTCGATGCGGTGAACGCCCAGGTCGGCGCGGTGCGGCCACGCAAGCCCCCCGGCCCCGAGTATTTCCTCGGCACGGATTCGCAGGGCCGCGACATGTGGACCCTTTTGATCTACGCCACCCCCAACACGCTGAAGATGGGGCTGATCGCCGGCTTTATCGGCGTCGGCTTCGGCACCGCGCTCGGGCTGATCGCCGGGCATTTCGGCGGCATCATCGACGCGGTGATCCGGGTGATCTCCGATGCGCTGCTGACCGTGCCGGCCATCGCCATCCTCGTCATCATCGCCGGCAATATCGACCGTATGACCACGTTGGTGATGGCGCTGGTGGTCGCCTCGCTCGGCTGGATGTTCACCACCCGCACGGTGCGCGCCCAGGTGCTCACCATCCGCGAGAAATCCTATGTCGAGGTGGCGCGGGTCAACGGCGAAAGCCAGTGGGAGATCCTCTTCACCGAGATCATGCCCAACCTGATGCCCTATATCGTCGCGAGCTTTGTCGGCACCGTGTCGGGCTCGATCCTCGCCGTCATCGGCCTCGAGGCGCTGGGCCTCGGCGCGCTCGACGAGATGACGCTGGGCAATACCATCTACTGGAGCCAGCAATCCTCGGCGGTGCTGCGCGGCTATTGGTGGTGGTGGGGTCCGCCGATCGTGGTGATCGCCGCGATCTTCATCGGTCTGTTCCTGACCTCGGTCGGCTTCGACCGCTTCGCCAACCCCAAGCTGGCGAGGCGCTGATGTCTGTCGCTCAAGACGCCAAACCCATCCTCGTCGTCGAGGAACTGAACGTCCACTACGACACCGGCAAGGGTCCGGCCAAGGCGGTGAACGATGTGTCGTTCTCGCTCCGACCCGGCGAACGGCTGGGGCTGATCGGCGAGAGCGGTTCGGGCAAGACCACCATGGCGACGGCGCTGATGCGCCTGACCCGGCCGCCCGGCCGCATCGCCGGCGGCTCGGTCAAGCTCGACGGACGCGACATCCTGAAGATGAGTACGAAGGAGTTGCGCGAGACCCGGCTGCGCGACATCGCGCTGATCCCGCAGGGGGCGATGAGCTCGCTCAACCCGGTGATGCGGCTCGAGGAGCAGATGATCGACGCGATCGTCGCCCACAAGCCGGGGATGCGGCGCGCCGAGCTCGACGCCCGGGTGCAGGAACTGTTGAAGAATGTCGGCCTCGCTCCCGAAGTCGCGCGCCGCTATCCGCATGAACTCTCGGGCGGCATGAAGCAGCGCGCCGCCATGGCCATCGCCACCTCGCTCGCGCCCAAGGTGATCGTCGCGGACGAGCCGACCAGCGCCCTCGATGTGGTGGTGCAGCGCCAGGTGATGCAGACGCTGGGCCGCCTGCAGGATGGGCTCGGCGCCGCCGTCGTCCTCATCGGCCATGACATGGGACTGATCGCTCAGTTCGCCGATACGGTGGGCGTGATGTATGCCGGCAAGCTCGTCGAGATCGGCCCGGTCCGCCAGATGATCGAGAGCCCCAAGCACCCCTACACAAGGCTGCTGGTCGATAGCCTGCCCGGCATCGAGGTGAAGCGCGAGCTGACCGGCATCCCCGGCCTGCCGCCGCCGCTGGTCGACCTGCCGCCCGGCTGCAGCTTCAACCCGCGCTGCCCGCTCGCCTTCGATCGCTGCGTACGCGAGACGCCGCTGCTGCAGCAGGTGGCGCCGGGCCAGAGCGCCGCCTGCCACCTCTATCCCGAGCACGCGGCTTTGCCGCCGCTGCCGCCGATGACACGTGCCCACCAGGAGCTCCGCCCGTGACCGCACTCATTGAAATGCGTGGCGTCACCAAGACCTATGGCGCCTTCACCGCGCTCAACGACGTCACCCTGTCGCTGTCCGATACCAGCCCGTCGATGACCGCCGTGGCCGGCGAAAGCGGCAGCGGCAAGACCACCCTGGCGCGCATGATGCTGGGCTTCATCAACCCATCGCATGGCCAGGTGCTGTACCAGGGCAAGGACGTGGCCAGGATGACCGGCGCCGAGCAGCGGCAGTTCCGTCGCGAGGTGCAGCCGGTATTTCAGGATCCGTTCGACGTCTTCAACCCGTTCTACCGGATCGACCACGTGCTCGAGACCCCGGTGAAGCGCTACAAGCTGGCCGACAGCGACATGAAGGCCCGCGCCATGATCGAGGACGCGCTGAAGCGCGTCGGTTTGCGGCCACAGGATACACTCGGCCGCTTCCCGCACGAGCTGTCGGGTGGCCAGCGCCAGCGCATCATGGTGGCCCGCGCCGTGCTGCTCAGGCCCCGGCTGATCGTCGCCGACGAGCCGGTTTCGATGGTCGATGCGTCGCTGCGCGCCACCATTCTCGACGAGCTGAAAACACTGAACCGCGAGCTCGGCATTTCGATCGTCTACATCACGCACGACCTGACCACCGCCTTCCAGATCTGCGACAACATCCTGATCCTCTATCGCGGCAACGTCTCGGAGGCCGGCGCGGTGGAGCGGGTGATCGGGGCGCCCAAGCACCCCTACTCGCAGCTCTTGGTCTCCTCGATCCCGCTGCCCGACCTGAGTAAGGCCTGGGGCGGCGAGGAGATCCCGGTGTCGGAAGCTTCGGCGGCGCGCGCCAACCCCGGCTGCAAGTTCGCGCCGCGCTGCCCGCATGTCATGGAGATGTGCTGGGACAACCTGCCGCCCAAATACGTGCCCGACAGCGAACGGCTCGCCACCTGCTTCCTCTACCGCAACGCCCCCGTCTCGGCGAGCGACGACGTCGCCTCGGTGTTCCGGCCGCCCAACCATTCGATCACCGCTACTGTCCCCTGATTTTCGTCCCCAACCGATTGCCACGACCATGTCCATCAAACTCACCGACCGGCATCGCGTCGGCTCCACCGCCCTCGAACTGCCGCCCATGGGGTTCGGCGCCGCGCATCTGGGCGGCATGTACCACCGCGTTTCCGGCGAGACCGCACATGCGACGCTGAAGGCCGCCTGGGATGGCGGCGTGCGCTATTTCGACAGCGCCCCGTTCTACGGCCGCGGCCTCAGCGAGCATCGGGTCGGCGATTTCCTCATCGACCAGCCGCGCGCTGAGTTCCTCCTGACCACCAAGGTCGGTCGCTACTTCCGGCGCCCCGCCGACCCCAAGACCTTCGACCGCACGCCGTGGGGCGGCGGGCTGAACATGGAGATCGTCTGGGACTATTCCTATGACGGGGTGATGCGTTCCTATGAGCAGAGCCTGTTGCGGCTCGGCCTCGACAGCGTCGATGCGCTGTTGATCCACGATCCTGAAGCCTCGCTCGGCAGCAACCCCGATGGGCCGCGCATGGAAGACATGGTGCGCAGCGGCATCAAGGCGCTCGAGGAGCTGAAGGCCTCGGGCCAGATCAAGGCCATCGGCATGGGGCTCAACGCCGCCCCGTCGCTGCTGACTTTCGCCTCACAGGTGCCGCTCGACTTCTCTATCGTCGCCATGCCCTACACCCTGCTCGACCAGTCGGCGCTCGGCACCGGCCTGAAGCGCTGTCTCGAGCACAACATCTCGGTGATCATCGGCGCCCCCTATGCCTCTGGCATCCTCGCCACCGGCCCCGGCCCCAACGCCCGCTACGGCTACGGCATCGCCTCAGACGAAGTGCAGGACAAGGTGCGGCGCATCCAGGCGGTGTGCTTGACGCATGGCGTGTCGCTGCAGGCCGCAGCGCTGCAATTCCCGCTGGCCCACCCCGCAGTGGTCTCGGTCATCCCCGGCGGGGCGAGGCCAGAGGAAGTGACCAGCAATATCGGCTATTTGCAGGAAGCGATCCCGGCAGGGTTTTGGGGAGATCTCAAAGCGGCGGGGTTGATCGATGCCGGAGCGCCGGTGCCGGTGTGATTGGCCGACAGGCTGGTGTGGGCTGACCCCCACCCCTGTCCCCTCCCCCTAAACAAGGGGAGGGAGACGCTTGCTGGGAAGCTGGTGTTTTGGTCTCCCTCCCCATTCTTAGGGGGAGGGGACAGGGGTGGGGGTCAGCCCGCTCCAGCGCAGCAGTCTGGCCCAACACCTAAGCCGACAACCGCTCCATCCCCGTCGCCACCTCAGCCACGAACGGCCTGGGGATCCCCATGAAATACCCCTGCGCGTAATCGACCCCGATCGCCTCGAGCGCGGCGAGCACCTCCGCCGTTTCGACGAACTCGGCCACCGTCTTGATGCCGGTGACATGGCCCAGGTGGTTGATGGTTTCGACCACTGCGCGGTCGGTGCGATCGTGCAGCATGCCTTTGACGTAGCCGCCATCGATCTTCAGGTAATCCACCGGCAGGCGCTTGAGGTAGTGGAACGACGACATGCCGGCGCCGAAATCGTCGAGCGCGAACTTGCACCCGATCCCCCGGAGCGCCGTGATAAACGCCGCGGCACGGTCGAGATTGGCGACGGCGCTGGTCTCGGTGATCTCGAAGCAGATCAGTTCGGGCGGCACCCCGGTCGTTTGGAACTGCTGCTTGAGGAACGGCAGGAAGGTTTCGTCGCCGATAGCCGGGGCGCTGATATTGATCGCATAGGTGCGCCGATGCGGCTTGGGCTCGAGCGAAATGCGTGCGGCGATGATCTCGAGGGCGTGGCGCACCACCCAGCGATCGAGCAGCGGCATCAGCCCGAAGCGCTCGGCGGCCGGGATGAAGCGGCCCGGACCGATCAGTTCGCCGCGATCGGCGAGGCGGACCAGGATCTCGCAATGCTCGCCCGCGCCGTCGCGGGCCAGCGGCACGATCTCCTGCGCGTAGAGCACGAAACTGTCTTCGTCGAGCGCCCGCTGCAGCCGCCGCACCCAGCCGATATTGCCGGCCATCTCGGCCTGCTCAGCGTCGTCGGGCGAGTAGACATGCACGCGGTTGCGGCCCTTCTCCTTGGCCATGTAGCAGGCAATGTCGGCAGCCCGCAGCGCTGTCGCGAGGCTGCCGACGCTGCGGTCGAGCCGCACGAAGCCGACGCTGGCGCTGACGGTGAAATGCTGGTCGTTCCACACGAACGGCATCTGGCTCAGCGTGGTGCGCAGCTGATGCGCGGTGATCAGCGCCTCGTCGACCGAGCCGGTGTTGAGCAGCACGCCGAACTCATCGCCGCCGAGGCGCGCCAGCATGACGCCAGGGCCGAGGATCGCAGGCAGGCGTTCGGCCAGCATGCACAGCAGCTCGTCGCCGGCCGCGTGCCCGCCGGAATCGTTGACCACCTTGAACTGATCGAGATCGACGAACAGCAGCGCCGTGGCCGAGCTGTCGGCGATCGCCTGTTCGACTGCTCGCTCGAAACTGGCGCGGTTGGGCAGCTTGGTCAGCGCATCGTGCGAGGCCCGCCAGGAGAGTTCGTGCTCGATGTTGCGCCGATGCCTGAGGAAGCTGTTGAGCCGCCATAGCGTCAACGCCACGAACAATGCCGCGATGGCGAGGTTGGCAATGAGCAGGCCCGCCTGAACAAAGCGCGTCCCCTGCCCCAGCGAGTTGGAGAACGCATGAGTCAGCGGCGTCACCTGGTCGTTGATGGCATCAAGCCGCTCGGCCCATTCGCGGCGCTGCCAGGGCTGCACCAGCGCTGCCCGTGCCATCTCGTCGGCCAGGTCTTCCATCTGGAACAGCGTCGTCTCGGCGTTGCGCCAGTCCTCGATGGCGGCGCTCATGTAGCTGAACCAGGAGAAGTTCTGGAACAGCCAAATCAGCCCGGGAATGTCGTCCGGGTGGTTGCCGCCGCGCCGGAACCCGTCCGCCGCCGCCGCCAGGTCCGGCGGGTTGGCCTCGAGCGCAAGACGGGCTTCATGGTCGCCCAGCGGCGCGCTGAGCGCCTGCCGGTGACGCTCGAGGTAGCTCGATTGGGTGGTATCGATGTAGCGGCTGAGAAAGTAGATCGCGTCATGCTGGCCCTTCGACCACATGCTCTCGCCGGTCACATAGGAGCGCAGCGAGGTCACCATCTGCAAACTGAAGGTGGCGAGGATAGCCTGCGTGACAATGATGGCGATGAAGGGCCACGCAACGGCAACAAGCCTGAGGCTCGACTTCTTGTCGGAGGGCAGCGGCCCGCCACGCTTCTGCATGGAACAGCCTGGGTACAATGATGCACTCAGAACTAAGCATCGCCGAGTTAACGACTTGACCCAACAGGACTGCGCAGAGTCCGGTAGTTTTACTGATCCGGCGTTAGCGTCGCCTTCATCACATAGGTGTTGTACGGCCCGAACTGGCTCATCACGAACCAGAAGCTGAGCCCATCCTCGGAAATCCACGACGGCGTCATGTAGGCGCCATAGGCCTGGGCATAGTCGGAGCCGCGCGCCAGCACCTCGGGCGCCGACCACGGCCCTTCCGGCCGCTCGGCGAAGCGCAGCTCGATCGCCTCCGAGAGCTCGTTGAGCGTCGTGTACATCCAGAGTTTTATCCCTGGGTTCCACACCAGCGAGCCCTCGCCGGCGCCCGGCCTGATCACTTCGGCCGCCTGGGCGCGGTCGCTGACCCAGCCGCTGCCGTCGAAATACTCCCAGGCCCTGGTGTCGAGCAGCTTGTCGGCGGCGACGCGCGCCACCCGCGCGCCGGCAAAGCGGCCACATGGGGTGCCCACGGCATAGACATACTTGCCGTCCTCGTTGCCGGCGCCCGGCTGGGCCGAAAGCGCCAGCATGTTGAAGCTCGATTTGAAGCTGCCGAATTCGTCCGGCCCCGGGCTCCAGGTCTTGCCGCCATCGGTGGACGAGATGAAGCGCGACCAGTTGCAGAGCCAGACGCCGCCCATCGAGGAGAAGCCATTCACCGACATGTAGTGGAGGTACAGCGTGTCGCCGACCGTCACCATGGCGGTCGGGATCTTGGTCTGCTCGCCCTTGAACGCATCCTGGTGCGCCCCCCTGGCGATCTCCACCGCCTTGCCGTCCGTATCTGTCACCCAGTCATCGATGACGATGCCATCCGAAGCATCGAGGTCGGAGGTGAAGGCGACCACATTGGAGCGCCAGTTCGGCCCGAAGCGGATGCAGGCATTCTCGTTCCAGCCGAAGGTATCGCCAAAGGCGAGGACGATCTTGCCGCCGATCTCGGCCATGGTGCCAAGATCGGTGCCGCAGATATCCGGCCCCTTCATCGGCGCCGGTGCATTGGGCCCGGTCAGGGCTTTCACCTTTTCGGAGGTGACGCTGTAGTCGGCGCCAAGAGCTGGGGTGGCTGCGAGCAGTAGTGCCAAGCTCAGTGCGGGAAGAATACCCCCCACCCTGTCCCTCCCCCGCAAGGGGGGAGGAGACCAAAACACTGGCGCTGGTGAGAGCGTCTCCCTCCCCTCGGGGCGACCTCTTGTCGTCCCCCTTGCGGGGAGGGGACAGGGGTGGGGGTACTCTGTGCGCACCAGTCTGTCGGCAGCGGTGCCACGAAGCCGGGTGAGGGGGCCTTTTGTCGAGGTACGCATCAGGCGATCTTCTTCATGTAATCGTCGGTCCAGGCGCGGGTCGGCTGCAGGGTCAGCCCATTGGCGTCGAACACATGGGTGAAGGCGTCGGCAATCTCGAAGCGCAGCGTGTCGCCACGGCTGGTGGCGAGGATGCCGCGCATGGTGGCGGTGACGCTCTCGCCGCCGGCGGTCTTGCCGTGCAGCACCGTCTCCGCGCCGAGCACTTCGGTCGAGACCAGTTGCACCGAGAGCGAACCGTTGGCGGTGAGGATCAGGTGTTCGGGGCGGATGCCGATGGTCACCGCGTCGCCCAGTTTCGCCGCGCCCTCACGGCGGGCGAGGTTGAGTGTGGGACCGCCGGCGCTCAGCGCGACGCCGAGCCGTTCGCCCGCCTCGGTGACCTTGCCGGAAAAGAAGTTCATCTGCGGCGCGCCGAGGAAGCCGGCGACAAACTGGTTGCGTGGCCGGGCATAGAGCTCGATCGGCGCGCCGGCCTGCTCGATCACCCCTTCGCGCAGCACCACGATGCGGTCGGCCATGGTCATGGCCTCGACCTGGTCATGTGTGACGTAGATCATGGTGGTGCCGAGCCGGCGGTGCAGCGCCGAAATCTCCGAGCGCATCTTCACCCGCAGTTCCGCGTCGAGGTTCGACAGCGGTTCATCGAACAGGAACACCTTCGGTTCCTTGACGATGGCCCGGCCGATGGCGACGCGCTGACTCTGCCCGCCCGATAGCTGGTTGGGCCGGCGCTTCAGCAGGTGCTTGATCTGCAGGATCTCCGCCGCCTTGTCGACGCGGGTGGCGATCTCGGGCTTTGCGAGCTTCTGGTTCTCGAGCCCGAAGCGCAGGTTCTCCTCGACGCTCATATGCGGGTAGAGCGCATAGGACTGGAACACCATGGCCATGCCACGCGCCGAGGGCAGCAGGTGGTCGCAGCGCACGCCGTCGAGCCAGATCTCTCCACCCGAGGTCTCCTCGAGCCCCGAGATCATCCGCAGCAAAGTGGATTTGCCGCAGCCGGAGGGGCCGACGAACACCGTGAAGCTGCCATCCTCGACGGTGAGGTCGATACCGTGAATGACCTCGAGCGTCTGGAAGCTTTTCCGAACCTGTCTCAGCTCAAGTTGCGCCATGCTCAGCCTCCGATTGTCAGGTCTGCGGCGTCGCCGGCGCCGAGCTTGCGGTCGATGCGGGCACTGGTGCCGGCAAAGGAGAGCGCACCGAGATCGAGGCTGCCATAGCGGACCTCGAGGCGGACGCGGTTGCCGCTGCGGCTGACGACGCCCCAGCCCTCGCCCACCGACCAGAACCAGCTGCCGTCGCCCTGGTCCTTGGGCGCAAAGCCGATCTCGCCCTTGGTGAGATCGTAGCTGAGGCCCGACCAGGCGTTGACCAGCGCGAAGCTCGACATCGAGCGGGCGTAATAGCTGCCGCACTCGATCTCGTTCCACGGGTTGCGGCGATAGCCGTCATGCCGGGCGCGCGCCGTGCGGACGATCGCGAGCCCTTCGTCGGTCAATCCGCGGAAGATCAGGTGCGAAGCGAGCATATATTCGAGCCCGGTCCACACCTCTTCCGAATAGGGCGCCGGCACCGCCGGCTTGGTGGTGCCTTCGGGCCAGGTGGCGATCAGCACGCCGCCTTCGTCCTCATAGGCATAGACCCGGCAGGGGTTGAAGTGGCCCTTGAGGTCAGCGCGATAGTTGTGGCGATACGCCGAGGCGAGCGCCGTCTTTACCTTGTCGGGGTCGAGGAAGCTGCCGAGCCCGGCAAGGTCGGCATGCCACTGCCCGAGGATCTGGTCGGTCGCGCAGCCGTCGTTGAACTGGTACTTCATCTGGCCGTACTCGTCCGACCAGTAGGTCTCCATGAAACCGTCGGCGATCACCCCGACCTTGCCGCTGGCGTGATCGAACTTTTCGATCAGCGCCTTGTCGCCCAGGTCGGTCTTCTGGATGAAGTAGTCGCCGTTGAACAGCTCGGCGTTGAGATAGTCGGCCCCCGCCTGCCCCATCCGCTCGAGCTCGGCAGCAAATGCCGCATCGCCTGCAGCGCGCCCCATCTCGGCGCCGGCCTTCAGCGCCGCGACATACATGGTCGAGAGCCACGAGTTCGGGCCGAACAGTTCCATGTCGAGCGTATGGTGCTGTCGCCCCCACAGGATCCCGGTGCGTTCCGGATCCCACTGGTCCGGATTGTCGGCCGACCAGGCATATTCGAGCGCCGCCTTCACCTTGGGCCAGTAGCGCTTCAGCCACTCCGTATCGCCGGAGATCTTCCAATCGCGAAAGGTCTTGATGATCGAGCCGAACTGGCCGTCGGCGCAGGGGTTGAGCGGGAAAAAGGCCGAGCCGAGCGGGATGATCTGCCGGAAGGTCAGCCCGCCATTGGGCAGCTGGTTATAGGTGTAGTCGGTCTCGCGCAGCGTGCGCTCGAGCCCGGGAAACAGGTAGGGTAGCGTCTGCTGGTAGTTCCAGACGTGGGTGCACGAGCCTTCGCAACTGCCCTCATTGGTGAACTGGCCCTCCCAGGCCCAGAGCTCACCGTTTTCGAGCCGCATTACCGTGGCGGTGCGGAGGATGCTCATGGTGCCCTGCACCGCATCGATGATGTCGACCGGCAGGCTGGTGCCGAACAGCGTATCGCGGAAGGCGAAGGTCGGGGCGCGTAGCTCGTCCCAGCGCGCGAACGCTTCGGCGAGCACCGCGCCGGAGTTCGCCCACTGGCTGGCATAATAGTTGCGCCAGGTTCCGGTCTCGCCATTCACCTGCCCCGGCCGCCAATAGACCTGGCCGACCGGAAAGTGCCAGGCGATGGCGAAGCGCACGGTCTTCGTCTCGCCCGGCGCCACGCTGATCCGGGCGGCGAGCGTGCCGTGTTCGGGCTGGTCGAACATGTTGCGGTTGAGCCGCGGCTTGTCGTAGTGCCGCTCGGGCAGCCGGCCTGCCCTCGCGAACTCGCGCCAGAACAGGTTGAGATCGTCGAACCACTGGCCGCGGAAATGGTAGTCGAGGTGGTCGACATCCCCGGCGTCGGTGGCAATCGAGACGTCGCCCGTCTGCCAGTCCGGCAGCTCATCGGCGGCAGTCAGCAGCAGTGATTTCACCCCGCCTGCCTCGGCATAGCTGTGCCGGCCGTTCTGGCAGCCATGGTTCCCCAGCGTCCCGCCGATGGTGTAGTCGACCGGCACCGGGCCGGTATTGGTCACCTCGATCTCGAACATCGCCGCCGGCAGCGAGGAATCGCGCTCGTTGGTCGGGATGAACGGGCTCCAGGCGGTGAGCTTCACCTGCCCCGGAAAGCTCGCATCATGGAACGCCACCTCAGCCACCGGGAAAGTGCCGGTAAAGGTCGTCGCCTCGAAATGCGGCACGCCCGCCAGCGTGTTGCGGTTGGCGCCCCAACCGAAACCGTCGAAGAATTTCCGCGTCGTCGGCGAGCCGGTGGGCAGTCCCTCATAGGGGCCGTTGAGCACCCGGGCATCGAGCAGTTCGCCCCCTGCCTCGGCCTTGATGGCGAAGTGGCTATAGCCGTTGAAACTCTGCAGCCCCGGCCGGTTGCGGATCGACCAGTCGACCAGCCGCCCGCTGCCCGACAGCGCCAGCCCGCCGGCGCCGATGCCGCCGAGCGGGAAAGCGATGTGGCGGGTACGGTCGCCTTCGTAGATGAAACGCGGATCGGTCTTGGTCATCTGAAAATCCATGGGTCAGGCCCGGATGCCTGAGAACGTGACGCCCTCGATCACCATCTTCTGGGCGACGAGGAAGAGGAGGACGACGGGGAGGATGGCCATGCTCATCGCGGCCATGACCACCGACAGGTTTCCCTGGCTCATGTAGCCGCGGAGCAGGTCCATCGCGATCGGCAGGGTCATCGCCGCCTGCGACTCGATCAGGGCCCGCGGCTGGAAATAGGAGTTCCAGGCGCCGGTGAAGGTGATGATGGCGAGGGCGCCGAGCGCCGGCATCAGCTGCGGCAGCGAGATACGCCAGAAGATCTTGAAGTAGCCGGCGCCATCCATCAGCGCCGCTTCCTCGAGCTCCTTGGGTTGCGAGCGCAGGAACTGGCGCAGCATGAACACCCCGAAGCTCGAGGTCAGGCCCATCAGCACGAGGCCGAGCGGGTTGTTGAGCAGCCCGAGCTTGGCGTAGCCGAGATAGATCGGCAGGATCGTCACCTGCGCCGGGAACATCAGCCCGATCAGCATGACGAAGAACAGGCTGTCGCGACCGGGGAACCTCAGCCGCGCATAAGCGAAGGCGGCGAGCGTGCAGGTGATGAGCTGGCCGATGGTCACCAGCACCGCAACGTAAAGGCTGTTCCAGTAGATCTTGAGGAACGGCACCGAGGACTCGAGCACCGTCTGGTAGTTGCTCAGATCAAAGCTGGGCGGAAAGAAGCTCGGCGGCATCTTGTAGGCTTCCGGCGCCGGCCGGAACGACATCGAGAACAGCCAGAAGAACGGCATCAGCATCAGGATGCCCATCAGCAGCAGCACCGCGATGATGGCGCGATCGACCCACTTCTTGGCTTCGCGCGTCTGCATGGATCTGGTTTGCATGGCCTACTCCCGCACCCAGCGGCGCGAGCCGATGATCTGGATGATGGTGATGATGAGGACGAGGATCATCATGATGACGCTGACCGCCGCGGCGTAGCCGAGCTCGAAGCTGCCGAACGCCTCGTCGACCAGGTAGATCGACAGCGAGCGGGTGGAATCCCCGGGGCCGCCGCCGGTCAGGATCATGATCGACTCGAACACCTGCAGCGCGCCGATCGAGGCGAAGACGATGCAGAAGAACAGCACCGGCGAGATGAACGGCAGCGTGATGCGGCTGAAGCGGCGCCAGGCGGAGGCGCCATCCATCGAGGCGGCATCCATGATTGGCCTCGGCACGCCCTGCAGCGCCGCGATCAGGATGATCATGAAGAAACCGGTGTTCTTCCACACATCCATGATGACGATCGAGGTCATCGCGAATTTCGACGATGACAGCCACGGCACCTGCGGCAGGCCGATCTGGCCGAGATAGTAGTTTATGACGCCGAAATCGACGCTGTAGAAATAGCTCCACACCACCGCGACGAACGCCGCCGAGATGATCACCGGCAAAAAGAAGGCGAGGCGGAAGAAGTAGAGCAGGAATTTCGGCATCGCCCGGTTCAGCGCCAGCGCCAGGATCAGCCCGACCGCGACGTTGAAGCTCACCGCGAGGAAAGCGAAGCGCAGCGTGTTCCAGAAGATCTCGAGCGAGCGCGGCTCGGTGAGGAAGCGCACATAATTCTCGAACCCCACCCAGTCGGCGCCGAAGCTGATGTCGTAATAGGTGAAGCTGAGGATGATGGTGATGGCCACCGGCGCCAGCACGAACGCCGCGTAGAGCAGGATCGAGGGCAACACGAAGATGTAGCCCGCCTGCATCTGCGCCTTGCGGAGATCGGATAGTCGTCGCTTCGCCATAACCATCTCGGGCCGGAGAAAACTGGAGCGCTCAGGTGAAAGTGCCCGCGCCGGACCCGAGGGTTCGGCGCGGGCAGTCCGGGGGAGGACTACTGGGTGACGCGCTTGATGCGCTCGAACGAGCGGGTCAGTTCCTGGTCCGCCTTGGCGACGGCATCAGGAATGGTCATTTCGTCGGTCATGATGGCGTTGAAATACCGCATGAAAATCTGGTCGACTTCCTGGAAATTGGCGGGCGACGGCACCGCATGGGTGGTCGGCAGCGTCTCGTAGTAGAGCGGCGCCGACGGCGGGAACTTCAGGAAATTCTCGGTCTCGGCCGCCGACTTGCGGCCCGGCACGGCGCCGCCCAGATCGCCTTCAGCCACCTGCGTCTCGTAGCTCAGGAGTTCCGTGACCAGCGCCTTGGCCAGTTCCGGGTTCTGCGCCTTGGACGAAATGCCATAGGCGCCGAAGCCGATGACGGTGTCGTTGCTCACCTTGCCCGGCTGCACAGCGATATCCATGTCGAGCTTTGACGAGATGGCGTTCTGCACGATCCAGTGACCCCGCGAGATCATGGCGATCTGGCCGGCGAAGAACTGGTTCTCGACGCCCTCCTGCCCCGGCACCGGCGACACCTTCTTGACGTGGATCAGGTCGTAGAGGAACTGCAGCGTCTCGGCGACCTTGGGGTCCTTCATGTTGGAGGCCGACCAATCCGCGGTCACCGGCGAGGTGCCGTTGGAGAGGAACCACGGCATCAGCCCGAAGAAGAAGGCCGGCACCTCGTAGCCGAACTGGGTGACATTGCCGTTGGCGTCGCGCTTGGTCAGCTTTTCGGCGATGGCGGCGAACTCGTCCCACGTCCAGGTCTTGCTGGGCGCTTCGATACCGGCCTCAGCGAACAGCGCCCGGTTGTAGTTCGTCATGATGTTGTTCCAGGTCGAGGGGATGAAGTAGGTCTTCCCCTTGTACTTGGTCAGGTCGAACAGCTTGGCGTCGAAGTCGGAGAAGTCGCCGGTCGCGATATAGTCGTCGAGCGGAATGAACAGGTCGCGCGCCGCAAAGCTCTGCAGCGTCTCCACCGCCGTGTGGTAGACATCATACTGCTCGCCGGCATTGTATTGCTGCAAGACGCGCGACACGAAATCGCCCCAGCCGCCACCCACTGCATCGACGCCGATCTCGACCTCGACATTGGGGTATTTGGCGTTGAAGCGGGTCACCGCGTCCTGCGTCGATTTGAGCTGCGCTTCGCCGCCAAAGGTCATCAGCCGCAGCTTGCCCGCTTCATCGGACTGGGCCAGCGCAGGCGATACCAGCCCGGCCGTGAGCAGCAGAGCCGCCAGTAATTTCTTCATCTCGTCCCTCCTCTGTCCGGCGTTTCGACAAAGCTTCGCCGGCGCTGGATCGCGGGTTTTTCACCGCGTCCGCTGTTGAAAAGCCATCCGCACCCGGAAAACCGCCGAAAACTGGCGTCCGACTTCAGAGTGCGCTGATTAAACCATTGTGATCGTTCAGGTATTTCTCCCATCGCGGGGTTGTCCCCGTCTTCTGGCGAGAGCGAACGTAACAGCTGTGAATGGATTTGCAAATGCATTCACAAATCCATTTGCATGCGTCTTTCGTTTGGTGCTAGCCGTTGCCGCCATGAGCACGATCTCAAAGGTTGCCGAACGGGCAGGCGTGTCGCGGACCACGGTCTCGCATGTGATCAACCACGCCAATCGGGTGTCGAAGCCGCTGCGCGAAAAGGTGCAGGCGGCGATCGATGAGCTCGGCTATTCGCCCAATCCGCAGGCCAAGAGTTTGCGGACGGGGCGCACCAACCTGATCGCCATGCTGATCCCCGATATCGGCAACCCGTTCTACACCGAGATGGTGAAGGCGGCGCAGGCGGCGCTCGAGGAGGCCGGGCTCGACGCGCTGATCTACAATACCGACGTGCCGGGCGGAAACTGGCAGACGCATGGCCGCGATTACCTGCGCCAGCTCAACAAGAAGCGCGTCGATGGCCTGCTGGTCGGCGATTTCGCCCTGCACGGCATCAACGAGGAGCTCTTGAAGCTCGACACCCCGACGGTGTTCATCGGCCAGCTCGCCAGCCACGCCGTCGACAGCGTCAAAGTCGACGATTACGGCGGCGGTTACATGGTCGGCAAGCACTTCTCCGAACGCGGGCACAAGACTGTGGTGCAGATCACCGGGCCTGAGAATTTCGAGTCCGCCATGGCCCGCGCCGATGGCTTCGAACAGGCCCTCAGGGACCACAAGGTCAAGGTCAAGAAGGCCCAGCGCTACACCGGCACCTACCTGCCGCCCTCCGGTCGCGAGGCGGCGCAGTGGATCGCGCAACTGAGCGGCGAGGACAAGCCGAGCGCCGTGTTCATCGGCAACTACCTGATGGCGATGGGTGCGCTGGCCGAGTTCCACGATCAGGGCGTCCGCGTCCCCGACGATATTGCCGTCGCCATTTTCGGCGACTTGCCGCAGCTCGAGTATGTGAGGCCCAACCTCACCCGAGCCGGCGAGAATCCAGGTGCGCTGGCTCGGCGCGCCGTTGAAATGCTGCTCGACCGCCTCAACGGCAAGTTCGACGGCCCGCCGCGCACCGAGGTCATCCCCTGTGCGCTGCGCATCTTCGAGTCGGCCTAGCCGGACGAAGAATAACCAAGCGCGGCCGTTTCGGGGGAGGTGGCCGCGTCCCGGACGACAACACCAAAGCTCCAGGGAGGAGTGAGATGACTCTTACGTCCAACATGCCGTCGGGATGGTCCCGCCGGTCCATCCTCAAGGGCGGCGCCGCACTGGGCGCTGCCGGCCTTGCCCTGCCGTTCGCCGGCAAGGCGTTCGCTCAGGACAACACGCTCAGCTTCTGGCAGTTCTATGCCCCCGGCGGCGATGTGAAGCCGCAGGTCGACTGGTTCGTGAAGATGGTGGCCGATTGGAACGCCACCCAATCCGAGCAGGTCGCGCTCGAATATGTGGTGGGCTCCGAATATATCGGCGGCACCAAGCTCGCGACCTCGTTCGCGTCGGGCCAGGGCCCGGATATCTTCATCATCTCGCCCGGCGATTTCCTGCGCTACTACAATGGCGGCGTGCTGCAGGACCTGACCCCGGCGATCGAGGAAGCGGCCCGCGCCGATTTCCCCGAAAGCGTCATCGCCAACCGCATGGTCGACGGCAAGATCTTCGGCGTGCCGATGGAAGTCGAGCCGATGGCCTTCTACTACTCGGTCAAGGCGTTCGAGGAGGCCGGGCTCAACGAGAACGATGTGCCCACCACCTGGGACCAGTTGCTCGAAGTGGGGAAGAAACTGACCACGGCCGAGCGCTATGGCGTGCTGTTCGAGACCAACCCGGGCTACTACCAGAACTTCACCTGGTACCCCTTCATGTGGCAGGGCGGCGGCGAATTCCAGTCGGCTGAAGGCAAGTCCGCCTTCGACTCGCCGGCAACCGTCGCAGCACTGAAGCTCTGGCAGGATGCGGTCAATTCCGGCGCCGCACCGCGTCAGATGCTCGGCGGTGGCGGCGGCGATATCGTCGCCAACCTCGGCTCCGGCTACTGCGCCATGCAGAATGTCGGCATCTGGGGCATCTCGGCGATGGACAACAACGCCCCCGACGTCCCCTACGGCATCTTCAAGCTGCCGGTGCCGACTGGCGGCAAGTACGTCACCGTCGGTGGCGGCTGGGCCTTCGTCGCCAATTCCAAGGGCAAGAACCCGGAAGCCGCGGCGAAGTTCATCGCCTGGGCTCTGGCTTCGATGGCGCCGGATTCGGTGCAGCGCGTGGTCGATTGGTGCACTGTGGCGAAGTCCGACATGCCACCGCGCAACTCGGCGCTGGCTGCCGGTGGCGATGCCTTCAACAAGGGCAATATGGGGATCTTCGGCACCCAGATCCATCCGGGAACCCGGGCCGAGCCGCGGGTGCCGCCCGAGGTCTACAAGATCATCTCCGACGCCATCCAGCAGACCCAGCTCGGCGGCGCCGACCCGCAGGCAACGGCCACCGCCGCCAGCCAGCAGCTCGACGCCTTCCTCGCGTCCTACACCGGCGCACCGATCCTGTAAGGGAAGCCACGACGGCTTCGCTCCCCTCCCCCTTGAGGGGAGGGGTGGGGGGTGGGGGTCCATCGGTGATCACTGAACCACCCCCCCCTCAATCCCTCCCCTCCTAGCGGACGCGGTAGCGCCGCGGGGGGAGGGAGGCGACAGCCACATGATCCTGTGTTCGGAGTGACCAGTGACTGAGATCACAACTACGGCGGCGGGCGACAAGCCCGCTGCCATCCGGCTCACCACGAGGCAGCGCGAGGCCATTGCCGGCGTGCTGTTCGTCGCGCCCGACGCCATCGGCCTGATGCTGTTCATCGGCCTGCCGATGCTCCTGGCGCTCGGCATCTCGGTGTTCGAGGTCGACGGCTTCGGCGGCTTCAAGTTCGTCGGGCTCGCCAACTACTTGAAGATGTGGGGTGACCCGCTGTTCTGGTCGTCGCTGCGCGTCACCGGGCAGTTCACCCTGATGCTGGTGCCCCTGCTCTATGTCAGCGGGCTGGGCCTGGCGCTGCTGGTGCAGCGCACCAGCAAGTTCAACACCGTCATGCGCTCGATGTTCTTCGCGCCGCAGATGGTCAGCCTCGTCGTCGTGGCGCTGGTCTGGCAGCTGATGGTGGTCGACAAGCTCGGCGTCCTCACCCGCTTCGCCGCCTCGATCGGGCTCGGCGGCATCTCCTTCCTCGGCGACCCCAACCTGGCCCTGTTCACCGTAACGCTCGCCGCGGTGTGGTTCCTGATGGGCTTTTACATGCTGATCTTTTTGGGCGGCCTGCAGGACATCCCCAAGGAGTATTACGAGGCGGCGCGCATCGATGGCGCGAGCGCCACGCAGAGCTTCTGGTTCATCACCCTGCCCTTGCTGCGCCCCACCAGCTTCTTCGTGCTGCTGGTCTCGGCCGTCGCCGCCATCACCGGCGCGCAGGCCTTCGACCTGATCTACGTGATGACCAAGGGCGGACCGGCCAATTCGACGGCGCTCCTGATCAGCTATATCTACCAGCAGGCTTTCCAGTACTCCGCCTTCGGCTATGCCGCGGCGCTGGCGACGCTCCTCGTGGTGCTGCTGATGGTGGTCACGGTGTTCTTCTTCTTCCTCACCCGCGGCGGACGGTTCGATTATGAATAGCGCAACCCTCTCCCGTTCGCAGGCCAATGTCGTCCGGCTGGTCTGGATGCTGGTGACGGTGGTGCTCGCCCTGATGGCGATCTTCCCGCTGCTCTACATGCTGTCGATCGCCTTCAAGGGCCCGACCGAGGTGTTCAAGTCGAACCTCATCCCAACCAAGCCCGTGCTCGACAACTTCATCTACGTGCTGACCGAGGTGCCGTTCTGGCGCTACCTGATCAACACCTTCGTCATCTCCGCCGTGGTGACGGTGGTGGCTTTGTTCTTCCACACCATGGCCGGCTACGCCCTGGCGCGGCTGAAGTTTCCGGGACGCGAGGTGGTGTTCCTCGCCATGTTCTCGACTTTCCTCGTGTCGCTGCCGGTGATCATCGTGCCACTGTTCATCCTGGTGCGCTCGATGGGCATGCTGAACTCCTATGCCGGGCTGATCGTCCCGGCGATCTTCAACGCCTTCGGCATATTCCTGCTCCGCCAATACTACCTGTCGCTGCCCAAGGAGCTGGAGGAAGCCGCGGTGATCGATGGCGCCGGCTATTGGCGCATCTACACCAGCGTCATCCTGCCGTTAAGCCGGCCGATCATCGCGGCGCTGGCGATCCTGTTCTTCCTCGCCAACTGGAACTCGTTCCTCTGGCCGCTCACCGTCGCCTCCGACCAGAACCTGTGGGTCGTGCAGGTGGCCATCGCCAACTTCAAGAGCCAGTACGCCGCCAGCTGGAACTACACCATGGCCGCCTCGACCATCGTCGCGGTGCCGATGCTGGTGCTGTTCGTGATCTTCCAGAAGCAGATCATGGACTCGATCAAAACCAGCGGCCTCAAGTAGGCAGCCCCCAAAGGAGACAATTATGACCAATGCGGGCCTATCGCCGCTACGGGGACTAGCCAAGCTGCGCGAGGCGCAGAGCCGGCGCTTTTCGAGCTACGACCGCACCGGCGGCAATGATGACCGGCTGCATATCGAACCGGGGAAGACCGTCGTGATCGCCGAGCACCAGGGCGCCGGCATCATCACCCATATCTGGGCCACCCTCGCCTCGTCGGCCGACCACTATCTGAGAAAGATCGTGCTGCGCGCCTATTGGGACGGCGAGACCGAACCGAGCGTCGAGACCCCGATCGGCGATTTCTTCGGCATGGGCCACGCCAAAACGAAGAACTTCGCCTCGCTGCCGGTGCAGGCCAGCCCTCAGGATGGCAAGGCTTTCAACTGCTACTTCCCGATGCCGTTCGGCAGCTCGATGCGGCTCACCATCACCAACGAGTCCGAGGTCGACCTGCTGTTCTACTACTATGTCGATCTCGAGCTGCACGATCGGCTCGAAGACGGCATGGGGCGCTTCCACGCCCAGTACCGACAGGATCGGCCCGAAGGGGTCAGCGAGGCCAATAAGACCAACGAGCAGCATCTGTTCGGCGGCGAGAATGTCGACGGCAAGCGCAACTACCTGATCCTCGATGCCGAGGGCCATGGCCACTATGTCGGCGTGCTGTTCTCGGTCCAGTCGCAGCGCCTGTCGCGGTCCTGGGACTGGTACGGCGAAGGCGACGACATGATCTGGATCGACGGCGCCCCCGGCCTCTCGGTGCCCGACACGGTGCGCAAGCCCGATCCGCGCATCGGCCCCAAAGCCGCGCTGATCGAGCCGCGCCCGGAAAGCGCCCCTGGCGCCAACGACC
Organism: Devosia sp. LjRoot16; assembly: GCF_964252795.1. Lineage (NCBI taxonomy): Bacteria > Pseudomonadati > Pseudomonadota > Alphaproteobacteria > Hyphomicrobiales > Devosiaceae > Devosia > Devosia sp. LjRoot16. The sequence goes on along the minus strand of NZ_CAXUPH020000007.1, from coordinate 122,470 downwards.
AGTGGCCGCCGACCCTGCATGGCACCGGCACCGAGGATTATTTCAACACCGCCTGGTGCCCCACTGAAGAATACTCGGCGCCCTATCACGGCATCATCGCCGCCGGCGGCCCGAACTGGACCGAGCCGGTGACGCTCTATCGCTGGCACATCGAGGACCCCTTGATCTTCAAGGAGCGCATCAAGGTCAGCATCGAGCACGGCCACGCCAATGGCCGGTCCGACGACATCTCGTCGGTGGCGTTCTGGTATCAGGCCGAGCCGCACAAGCCGTTCGATCCGCTACCGCCGGTTGCCGAGCGCATCCCCCATTTCCGCTATCCATTCCAGGGACAATGAAAATGACTACGCCGTTCAACGGACTTGGCGTCAACCTCTCGAACCTCTACCGGCTGTCGCCGGCCAGGACCCGCTCGATCTCGCCCGAGAATTTCACCGGCGAGAAGGGTAAGGGCGGCATGGCCACCGAAGGCACCGGCGCCGTGCACGCCAAGGGGCTCGGCCCCGACGGCAATGGCCAGGGCTGGAAGGTATCGCCCTCGATCCGGATCGAACCGGGCGAAACCCGCGTCCTTGCCGATATCGAGGGCATGGGCGCCATCCAGCAGATCTGGCTGACCACGGCGAACCTGCGCTGGCGGAGCCTCATCATCCGCATGTGGTGGGACGATCAGGAGAACCCCTCGGTCGAGGCGCCGCTCGGCGATTTCTTCTGCATGGGCTGGGGCCAGTTCGCCCAGATCAACTCGCTCGCCGTCTGCGTCAACCCCGGCCGCGCCTTCAACTGCTACTGGGAAATGCCGTTCCGCAAGGCCGCTCGGATCGAGATCGAGAACACCGACCCCGACGATTTCGGCATCATCTACTACCAGATCAACTACACCCTGACCGAGGTGCCCGAGGACGCGGCCTATTTCCACGCCAAGTTCCGTCGCACCAACCCCCTGCCCTACGGCACCGATTACACCATCCTCGATGGCATCAAGGGGCGCGGCCACTATGTCGGCACCTACATGGCCTGGGGGGTGAACAATTCCGGCTGGTGGGGTGAAGGCGAGATCAAGTTCTTCATGGATGGGGACAAGGCGTTCCCCACCATCTGCGGCACCGGCACCGAGGACTATTTCTGCGGCGCCTACAATTTCGATGGCGGCGTGGTCGATGCCACCATGGACAGCCGCTATCGCGAGTTCTCCACCCCCTATGCCGGCCTGCCACAGGTGCTGCGGCCCGACGGCACCTATCGCAGCCAAACCCGCTTCGGCATGTATCGCTGGCACCTGAGCGACCCGATCCGCTTCGAGAGCGATTTGAAGGTCACCATCCAGGCGCTCGGCTGGCGCACCGAAAACCGCAACACCCGCCGCTATTTGCCGCTGCAGGACGACATCGCCTCGGTGGCCTTCTGGTACCAGACCTTGCCGACGGCGCCATTCGAGGCGCTGCCTGGGCGGGATTATCTTGAGGTGATTTGAGGGGTTACTGCAAGGCCAGCGCGGGCTGCCCCCCACCCTTAATCCCTCCCCGCAAGGGGGAGGGAGACGCAGACTGCTAGGCCAGTGTTTTGGTCTCCCTCCCCCTTGCGGGGAGGGGACAGGGGTGGGGGTCAGCCCGCACCGGCCATCTAGTCGAAAACCGCCTCAGCTCAACGCGTTCAGCAGATTCCCCGACACATGCCCATCCGGCAGCAGCCCGGCGCGGGTCTGCCAGTCGATCACTGCCGCTCGCGTCTTCGGCCCGATCTCGCCGTCGGGCTTGCCGATCTCATAGCCCTTCTTCAAGAGCTTCGCCTGCACCTGCTTCCGGCCATCGGCGTTGAGCGCAGTGTCCTTCGGCCAGGCCACCGAAAAACCCTTGCCGCCGAGGATCCGGTCCGCGAGGTGGCCGACGGCCAGCGCATAGCTGTCGGAGTTGTTGTAGCGCTTGATCACCCCGAAATTCGGCAGCACCGCAAACACCGGTCCATTGCCGCCCATCGGCATATAGAGCCGCGCGGTATCGCTGTCGCGCGGGAACGGCTTGCCGTTGGCGCGGACAACGCCGACGCCGCGCCAGTCGCCCAAGGTCGCGGTAAGGCCTTGCCAGACGTTCTGGTAGTTGAAGTCGCGCGCGAGCTTTACCTCGTAACCCCAGGTTTCCCCTGCTCGCCAGCCGAACGACTTAAGGTAGTTGGCGATCGAAGCCTGCGCGTCGGGCACCGAGCCCCAGATGTCCTTGTGGCCATCGCCCTTGAAGTCGACGGCGTACTTCATGAAGCTCGACGGCATGAACTGCGGCAGGCCCATGGCACCGGCCCACGAGCCGACCATGTCCTTGGCGCGCACATGCCCGCCCTCGAGGATCTCGAGCGAGGTGATCAGCTCGGAGCCGAAGAAATCGGTGCGATAGCCGCCATAGGCAAGCGTCGCCAGCGCATGCACGGTGTTGGTGCCGCCCAGGAACCCGCCGAAATTGGTCTCGATGCCCCAGATGGCGAGGATGATCTCGCCCTGCACGCCGTAGCGCTCGCTCACCGCCTTCAGCGTCTTGGCCCATTCGCCGCGCATCTCGTGCCCGGTGCCGATGCGCGCGTCGCTGACCCGCTTCACCACATAGTCGGCGGCGGTGGAGACGAATTCGGGCTGCTTCTTGCTGAGCTCGAGCACCGAGCCGATCGGCTTGAAATCGCCCATCGCGATGTCGAACACCCGCTTCGACACGCCGCGCGCCTTGGCCCGCTGCCAGGTCTGGTCGACGAAGCCACCGACGCTGGCAAAGGCCGGCGTGAACGCCGACGAAGCGATCAGCGCAGCAGCGCCGATACCGAAACTACGACGGGAAACAGAGAATTCGATGGGCTTGTTTACGCGGTACATGAAGGCGCCTCTGCACAAGAGGGGCGGCCCGGATAGAACGCTGGGCCGATCTGCCGGCACAATTGGCCGACGGTTTCTCGTCTATTCTCCTGAACGAAATTAAGATCGCGTTACCCACGTGTTCCCGATCGCGTGATCGGTTGACACCCGCCGCCAATCTCTGGGATGCCTTCGCCCCTTTCATCGCGTCGGAGGAGTGCGATGTTTCGATCCCTTGCGGTGGCCACGCTGCTCTGCGGCCTCGTGTCGCCGGCGCTGGCCGCCGATGTGCAGCCGACGCTGACCGGCGACATCAGGATCCATGACCCCACGGTGATCGAGGTCGACGGCAAATTCGTCGCCTTCCAGACCGGACAGGAGGGCGGGCTCTATCGTGGCGCCATTCGCGCCAAGACCTCGCCGGATGGCATTGCCTGGACCGACGCCGGTTCGATCGGCAAGGGCGTCCCCAAATGGCAGCGCAAGGAACTCGGCTACCAGTCGCTCAACATCTGGGCGCCATCGGTCAGCCGGCACGGCGAGAGCTGGAACCTCTACTATTCGGTGTCCTCGTTCGGCATCAACACCAGCGCCATCGGGCTGATGACCAACGCCACGCTCGACCCCGAGAAACCCGGCGAGGGCTGGGAGGATCAGGGCCTGGTGCTCAAATCCAACGGCAAGGACAACTGGAACGCCATCGACCCCTGGCGCATCGACCTCAGCGACGGCCGCGCCTTCCTTGCCTACGGCTCGTTCTGGGACGGCATCAAAATGCGGGAGCTCGATCCGGCCTCCGGTAAGCTGCTCACGCCGGATACCCCGACCCATGACCTCGCCTCACGCCAGGGCGCCGGCATCGAAGCGGCCAGCATTCTCGAGCACGAGGGGCGGTTCTACCTGTTCGTGTCGTTCGACCAGTGCTGCAAGCAGCTCGACAGCACCTACAACATGCGCGTCGGCCGCGCCGATACGGTGACCGGCCCCTATCTCGATCGCGACGGCAAGTCGATGCTCGCGGGCGGCGGCACCCTGCTCCTCGGCAAGACCGGCCGCTTCATCGGTCCCGGCGGGCAGGAAGCCATCGTCACCTCAAAGGGCGAGATGCTCGCCTACCACTATTACGACGGTGACGACCTCGGCGTGTCGAAACTCCAGTTCTCGCCGATCCGATGGACCCCAGATGGCTGGCCCGAGCTCGATGCATTGCCGGAGTAATAGGACCGCTAAGGCCGGCAGTCGGCTTCCCTCTCCCGTTTACGGGGGAGGGGGGACCAGCCGAAAGGCTGGTGGGAGGGGGTGCCACAAACTCTGGCGCCTGCCCCATCCGCTTACGATCAGTGCGTGGGGCACCCCCCTCCCACCACGCTTTCGCGTGGTCCCCCCTCCCCCGCAAGCGGGAGAGGGAAGCCGACTGCGGCTATCGGGCGCCCCTCCCTGAAGCCCACCGGCTGATGCCTGCCAAGGAACCGAATCGATCGTGAAAACCCCCAACCGCGCCGCCGACCTCGACCTGCTCAAGACCCTGCTGGTCATCGGCATGGTCGGCGCCCACGTGGTCCAGCTCATCACCTTCCGGGCTAAGCCCGAGGCGGCGATCTTCGCCGAGTATGCCAACCTCGTCAGCTTCTCGGGCTTCCTGTTCGCCTTCGGCATCGGTCTCGGCCTGCCCAAGCCGGAGGTGCGAAAGCGCAGCCTCTGGCGGCAGCTGCGGCCCTCGCTGCTGCTGTTGCTGGCCGTCTATGCCTCGTCCTTCGCCTTCGCTTTGCTGGTCGATCGCAAGAAGCTCGATCCGCAGCTGATCTTCGACGTCGTCACCATGCAGCGGCTGTTCGGCTGGAGCGAGTTCCTCGCCACCTTCTTCATCTTGTCACTGCTGACCCTCCTGGCGCGTTCAGTGCTGCTCACGATCGGCCGCACCCCCTGGCTGCTGGTCGTCGCGACGCTCGCCTGCCTCGCCACTACCTTCTACACCACCGGCGCCATCGTCCCGCTGCTGCCGACCCTGGTCAGCCATACCGGCTTCGCCAATTTCCCGCTCCTCCCCTACCTGCCCTGGTTCCTCCTCGGCATCTGGTACGGCAGCCATCCGGTGCGCGCCTGGCACTTCGTGCCAGCGCTGGCGATCACCGGCTACCTTTACTGGGTGACGATCCAGACCGGACAGTTTCCCAACCGCTTCCCCCCGACCATCCTGTGGATCGTCGGCCCGGCTGCGATCCTGATCGCCTATCTCTGGCTCTGCCGCTTCATCGCGGCGCGGGTCAGCATACCCAATGTGCTGCTGACGCCCGGGCGGCACGTGCTGAGCTTCCTGGTGCTCTCCAATATCGGCTTCTTCGCCACCCGCTATTTCATGGGGAAGCCCGTGCGCAGCTCGCTGACCGCGGCGCTGGTGACGGTTGGCGTGCTCGTGCTGCTGTCGGCGGGCTGGTACTCTTGGGAGCGGCCGCGGAAAGCTACTCGGCCGCAGCCCGCACCGGCACCGGCCCGATAGAGCCGCGGCTGATCAGCGGACACTCGATCTTGATCCGCCGCGGCGAGGCGGCGGGGAGTTGTTCGTCGAGCAGCGTGCCGACCGCCCAGCGCGCCATCTCCTCGTGCGGCAGCACCACCGTCGAGAGCGGCGGATTCATGTACATGCTGGTGTCTTCGTCATCGAAGCCGACCACCGACATATCGTCCGGCACCCGCAGCCCGCGCGCCTGCAACGCCCCGTAGGCGCCGACCGCCATGCGGTCGTTGAAGGCGAAGATGCCGGTGGGCGGGTTGGGCATATCGAGCAGCCGCGTGGTCAGGTCGCGCCCGCCATGGATGGTCCAGCCGCCGCGCATGATCAGCTCTTCGTCGACCGGCACGTCCCATGAGGCGAGCGCCTGGCGATAGCCGCGCTCGCGGTCGTCGGCCGCCTGGATCCAGCTTTCGCCAGCGAGATGCGCGATGCGGCGGTGCCCAGCCTTCAACAGCGCCTCTGTCGCGGCATAGCCGCCGGTGACGTCGGCCGGCACCACCGAGGGGTAGTAGCGCTGCTTGTCATAGCAGTTGAGCAGCACGGTCGGCACGTCGCGCAGCCGCTCCGGCACTTCGACCGGCCGGGTGACGAGGCTGGCATAGAGCACGCCGATGATCTGGTTGCTGAGCAGCATGTCGAGCGCCAGGCTCTCGAGCTTGGGATCGGAGCGGGTCGAGAAGGTCGCGACCACTACATCCTGCAACGCCGCCTCCTCGCGCGCTCCCTCGATGAACGGCGTGGCGAACGGCGTGGTGGTGACTTCGTCGATGAGCAGGCCGATCACCCGGGTCTTGTTCTCGGGCACGTGGTGCTGTGGCCCCTTGCGATAGCCCAGCGCCTCAGCCGCCTCGATCACCCTGGCCCGCGTCGCTTCAGCCACACGCGCATTTGGCACCCGGTTCAACACGAGCGACACCGTGGCCTGCGAGACCCCCGCACGCTCACCGATCTCGATCATGGTCGGCCGCTTTGCCACCACTTCCCCCAACACGTCTAAAGCGTTCGCTTAACGTCTTTGCGAAGCGTTCGTTTAACGTCTTCAAAGCGCAGCATTATCAGGCTTCGAGCCGTGTGCGCAACTTCGCTTGCTAAACTCATTAGCAACCGAAACGCTTGCCAGACCGCTGGAAAGCCGGTAGCCATAACGAAACTGCTAATAATTATTAGCGTGGTGGGAGGACTATATGATCGGCGAGACTACGGCCACCAAGGCTGGCGCAAACGCACGCGAGGAGATCTCGCTCGATGGCGCTTGGCGCTTCCGGCTCGATGGCCATGGCGACTGGCGCAATGCTACCGTCCCCGGCCCCTGGCAGGCCGAATTCGCCGATCTCCGCCACGCCACCGGCAAGGCCATCTACGCCCGCCAGCTGTCGATCCCGGCCGCCTGGCAGGGCCGCGAGATCGCCATCCGCTTCGGCGCGGTGAACTATTTCTCCGAAGTCCGCCTCAATGGCCGCGTGCTCGGCACCCATGAAGGCGGCTACCTGCCCTTCGAGTTCGTCATCCCCGCGGGCACCCCGGCCGAGAGCGCGCTGGAAGTGCACGTGACCCTGCCCAGCGGCGACGCCGAGGCCTATCCGGACTATCCGTTCGGTGAAATCCCGCACGGCAAGCAGAGCTGGTATGGCCCGCTCGGCGGCATCTGGCAGTCGGTGAAGCTCTTGTCGCGCGATAAGCGGCACGTCGCGCATGTGGCGATCGACGCTAACCCGGACAGCGGCGACGTCGCCGTGACGCTGACCCGCTCGGCCGCCGGCGCCGGCGCCACAGTACGCGCCACGGTGGGTGGGGTTTCCGCCGAGACCACCGGCGCTTCGCTCACTTTGAAGCTCAACGCCCCGGCGCTGTGGTCGACCGAGACGCCGAACCTGCATTCCCTGAAGCTCGAACTGATCGCCAACGGCGAAGTGGTCGACAGCACCACGCATAGCTTTGGGTTCAGGACGATCGAGACCCGCGACGGCAAGTTCTTCCTCAACGGCCAGCCGCTCTACCTGCGTGGCGCGCTCGACCAGGATTACTACCCGGATGGCATCTGCACCCCGCCCTCGCTGGAATTCCTCGAGGACCAGTTGCAGAAGGCCAAGCATCTCGGCCTCAACCTCCTGCGCGTCCACATCAAGGTGCCGGATCCGCGCTATTACGAAGTCGCCGACCGGCTGGGTGTGCTGATCTGGACCGAAATCCCCAACGTCCAGTACTTCACCGCCGCTGCCGCGCAGCGCATGCGCGACACCATGGCCGGCATTATCGCCAGGGATGGCAACCACCCCTCGATCATCGCCTGGACCATCATCAACGAGGATTGGGGCACTCGGCTGATCGAGAACGCCGATCACCGCCAGTGGCTCAAGGACACCTATGACTGGCTGAAAGCCAAGGACCCGCGCCGGCTTGTCGTCGACAACTCGGCCTGTATCCCGAACTTCCACGTCAAGACCGACATCAACGACTACCACTATTACCGCTCGGTGCCGGAACGCCGCGCCGAATGGGAAAAGCTCACTGAGGAGTTCGCCGGCGCCGCCGACTGGACCTGGACGCCCTTTGGCGATGGCGAGCGTCGCGGCGACGAGCCGCTGGTGGTGTCCGAGTTCGGCGTCTGGGGCCTGCCCCATCCCGACCAGGTGAAGACCCCTGCCGGCGCGGAGCCCTGGTGGGCCGAGACCGGCGGCAACTGGGGCGACGGCGCGGCCTATCCGCACGGTATCCAGAACCGCTTCGCCACCTACCACCTCGACAAGGTGTTCCAGAGCTTCGGCGACTTCATCACCAACGTGCAGTGGTACCAGTTCGCCAATCTCAAATACGAGATCGAGTCGATGCGCGCCCACGCACCGATCCAGGGCTACGTCATCACCGAAATGACCGACGTGCATTGGGAGGCCAACGGCCTGCTCGACATCAACCGCAACCCGCGCGCCTTCCACGATCGCTTCGCCGAGATCAACACCGACACGGTGATCGTGCCGCAGCTGGCCCATCACGCCATCACTTCGGGCGACAGCTTCGCGCTGAACCTCAAGGTGGCGACCGGCGGCAAGGCGGTTCCGGCTGGCGCGACGCTCACCTGGTCGGTCGAGGGCACGAGCGGCAAGCTCGATGTCCCGGCGACGGAAGGTCTGGCGGTCGCCGACCTCGGCGCCACCACGATCACGCTGGGCGGTGAGGCACGCGTCGCCAGTATTGCGTTGAAGCTCGAAGCCGGCGGCAAGCTGCTGGCCAAAAACGAGATCCAGGTCTCGGTCTACTCGAAGCGCACGGCCGGCCCGGCAAGGATCGCCGCCGCCAGCCCCGAACTCGCAGCCTTCGCCAAGGGTCTCGGCTATACGGTGACCACCGATACCGCTGCCGCCGACCTGGTGCTCACCCATGCGCTCGGCGCCGCCGACATCGAAGCGATGCGCCACGGCGCCCGCTACCTGGTGCTGGCCGACGGTTCGGTCGAGACGCACCGGAACCTCCGCACCGACCCACCCCGCGCCGAGCCGCCGACTATGCCGGCAGGCAAGGAGCGGGCCCGTCACCTCGGCTCGGAAACCCAGCTCCCCAATATCGGGCTGGTGCTGCGTGATGGCACGCTGTGGCGCGGCGACTGGATCGCCAACTTCTCCTGGATCAAGCGGACAGGGGCATTCGCCACCCTGCCCGGCGGCCCGCTGCTTGATATCTCGTTCGATCGCGTCGTGCCGCACCACGTGCTGACCGGCTTCCGCTCCTGGGAATATGAGGGGCTGATCGATGCCGGCGTGGTCATCGGCTGGATCAACAAGCCGGCCGCCACCATCGCCCGCCGCACCGTCGGCAAAGGCGGCCTGGTGGTCACCACCTTCCGCCTGACCAATGACGCGCCGGGCGTTGATCCGGTCGCGGCGGCACTGTTCGACGGCCTTGTCACCACCACGGCAAATCTGGAGACGGACTGAAGGAAACTGAATCAGCTTTTCGGGTAGGAAACACAGGAAACGCGTCATCACCGGATGACGGTTTCCTCTAACTATCTGAAACTTAAGATGAATTTTCCGCTTTCTTTTGATACAGGATTGACAATATTGTCAGCCGCAATAGCATCAGCACCGGTCCGCGAGATCCCCAAGGGACACGCGGGCCGGGGACGACCCGGGAGGAACGCGATTTGGCCGATATCAGGCTCGTAAACGTCAGCAAGCACTTCGGTCAGGTCCGGGTCATCGAGAACGTTTCGATGACCATCGGCTCCGGCGAGTTCATGGTCTTTCTCGGCCCATCGGGTTGCGGCAAGTCCACGCTGCTGCGGATGATCGCGGGCCTCGAGGACATCGACGGCGGCGAAATCCACATCGGCGACAGGCGCGTCGACGAGCTGCCGCCCGCCGAGCGCGGCGTCGCCATGGTGTTCCAGAACTACGCGCTCTACCCGCACATGACGGTGCGCGAGAACATGTCGTTCGGGCTGCAGAACATCCGCACCCCCAAGCAGGAGATTGCGAAACGCGTCGCCGCCGCGGCCAAAACCCTCGAGCTCGAACACCTGATCGATAGGAAGCCCGGGCAGCTCTCGGGCGGCCAGCGCCAGCGCGTCGCCATCGGCCGCGCCATCGTGCGCGACCCCAAGGCGTTCCTGTTCGACGAACCGCTGTCGAACCTCGACGCGGGCCTGCGCGCCCGCACCCGCATCGAATTTGCTCAACTGCATCAACGCCTCAAGACCACCATGATCTTCGTGACGCACGACCAGATCGAGGCCATGACGCTGGCCGACCGGATCGTGGTGATGAACAATCGCAAGATCGAGCAGATCGGCACGCCGATGGAGATCTACTCCCGGCCGGCCTCGCGCTTCGTCGCCGCTTTCGTCGGTTCGCCCTCGATGAACTTCTTGGCCGTGCAGCAGCTCTCCGATCGTGACGGCAAGGCTGTGGTCCGGCTGCCCGACAACTCGGAAATCCTCACCGGCATCGCCTCATCCCGCCTGCCCAGTGACGGCCAGGTGACCTTCGGCATCCGGCCGGAATCGGTGAAGGTGTCGGCCAATGGCGCGGTCAGCGGCAAGGCCGATGTGGTCGAGCGGCTGGGCGAGCGCACCCTCGCCTATGTGCGTCTGTCAGACAATTCGGTGGTGATCGCCGAGGACGAAGGCCAGTCGCGCATCAATGTCGGCGACCAGGTGAAGCTCGATTTCGACGGCGCCTCTTCGCACCTGTTTGACGTGAGGGACGTCGCCTACAGCGCCGGCTGAAACTCGTATCCATCAATAGGGAAGATACGCCCTTATGCATCCGAATTTCTGATCCATATCACAAGATAGGTCAGCAATAATGTCCCGAACGGCCACCCCACTGCTCAATGCGCAGGGCCCGGGACAGGGACGGTCCGCACCGATCCGCAACGCCTGCGCATGGAGCTAACCCGATGGGAGGAAATGCAATGATGAAATCGTTTCTGAAGATGGCGCTGCTGTCGACGGCCCTGCTGATGCCGGCCGTGGCGCAGGCCCAGGAAGTCGTGACCTGGTGGGACTTCCTCGGCGGCGGCGACGGCGTCCGCATGAAGGCGCTGATCGAGAAGTTCAACGCCGAGAACGCCGGCAAGATCGAAATCCAGGCTACCACGCTCGAGTGGGGCACCCCGTTCTACACCAAGGTCCAGACCTCGGCCGCCATTGGCGAAGGCCCGGACGTGATGACTTATCATCTGTCGCGCCTGCCGCTCGGCGTCTCCTCGGGCGCCCTCAGCGAGATCACCACCGACGAGCTGACCGCCGCCGGTCTCTCGGGCGCTGACTTCGCCGAGTCCAACTGGAAAGCCGCCCAGGTCGACGGCAAGCAGTATGCCGTGCCGTTCGATATCCACTCGGTCGTCCTCTACTACAACAAGGACAAGCTGGCCGCTGCCGGTCTGATCGGCGACAACGGCCTGCCCACCGGCCTCGACGGCGTCGACAACTTCAAGGCGGCGCTGCAGAAGCTGAAGGATGGTGGTTCCGAGTACGGCATCTCGATCCACTCCGCCGCCGGCGACAGCCAGTGGCGCATTTTCTACTCGCTGCTCGGCCAGCAGGACGGTCAGTTCCTCGATGCCGACGGCAACTTCCTGTCGGGCGACAACCTCGACAAGGCGGTCAAGGCGACCACCGTGGTTGCCGACTGGGTGAAGGACGGGCTGGCCCCGGCCGCCACCGAATACCCGGCCTCGATCGCGCTGTTCACCGGCGGCAAGGCGCCGCTGCACATCAATGGCGTGTGGGAAGTCCCGACCATGACCGACCTGAGCGCCAAGGGTGAGCTCGGCTTCGAATGGGGCGCGATTGCGCTGCCGACCTTCTTCGATCACCCGGCAACCTGGGCCGACTCCCACTCCTTTGCCATCCCGAACCGCGTCGGCAACGAAGTCTCGCCCGAAAAGCGCGCCGCCGTGCTCCAGGTCATTGCCTGGATGAACAAGAACTCCCTCGCCTGGGCTGACGCCGGCCACATCCCGGCCTACTCGCCGGTCCGCGACAGCGAAGAGTTCAAGACCAAGCAGCCGAACGCCACCTACTCGATCCTCGCCGACACCGCCGTGTTCGACCCCTCGTCGGTGCTCGCCGGCGTTGCCTCCCCGGTCTACGACGCTGCCGGCAACTACCTGATGCCCGCCGTCAACGGCGAAATCGATCCGCAGTCCGCCATGGAACAGATGCGCGACGATCTGCAGGGTCAGGTGGAGTAATCCAACCGGCCGGCGCCCACCCGGGCGCCGGCCGGATTTTGCTCGGAGCGTTTTCAGGAAAAGTTGCAGACTTTTCCGGTTCGAAAGCGCGACAATTCAAAGGCTTGGCGCATTTCGCCGTTCGGCGAACGGTGAAAATGCACCACTGGGGAGGCCAGAACCGATGTCAGCCACTGATACCGCCACCGACGTGCCGCTGCCGGCGCGCAAGAAACGCTTCAACCGCAACGAGGTGCTGGCGGCGCTGATCTTCGTTCTGCCCTTTGTCGTCGTCTACGCCGTGCTGTTCATCTACCCGACGCTGCAGATGATCTGGCTCAGCTTCCACAAGGCGCCGCTGATCGGCCCAGGCACCTTCATCGGCCTGGACAATTACGCCAAGCTGTTCAAGGACAAGCTGTTCGGCGTGGCGTTCTGGAACACCGTCTATTTCGTGGTGCTCACCGTGGTGCCGGCCACCCTCACGGCGCTCGCCATCGCCATCGGCGTCAACCGGCTCAAGGGCTGGATGCAGTCGCTGATCCTTGCCTGCTTTTTCATTCCCTACATCCTGCCGGTCTCGGTGGTGTTCCGCGTCTGGGGCTGGATGTTCGACAGCCAGTTCGGCGTGCTGCAACCGCTGATCGCGCTGGTCGCCGGCGACAACGTGCCGGTGTTCCGCACCCTGCCGCTGTTCATGCCGACGGTCGCCTTCATCACCGTGTGGTGGACCATCGGCTTCAACATCCTCTTATTCATCGCCGGTCTCAGGAACATCTCGCCCGAGATCTACGAGGCGGCGGCGCTCGACGGCACGTCGAAATGGCGCCAGTTCACCCGCATCACCTGGCCGCTGATCTGGCCGGTGACCGTGCTGGTGCTGACCATCCAGCTGATTGCCCAGTTCAAGATCTTCGATCAGGTCTACCTGTTCGGTAATGGCGGCCGCTCGGACGCCACCATGGGGCTGGTGCAGCTGATCTACCGGAGCGCCTTCCAGAAGAACAATGGCGGCTACGGCGCCACCGTCGCGGTCGTGCTGTTCCTCATCATCGTGGTGTTCTCCGTGCTGCAGTTCCAGATGCTCCGCGCCCGAGGTGAAAAATGAGCTCCGTCGCCACCACCCCGTCTGCCGGCGAAGTCGTGGGCATGAGCCCGCGCAAACGGCGGATCATCAGGACGCTCGACATTGTCGGGCTGATCGCCACTGTCATCACCGTGCTGGGCGCCATCTTCTGGGCCTTCCCGCTCTACTGGGCGGTGGTGACGACCCTGAAGGTCGAAAACGACATCGTGCAGCCGGGCATCGACCTCTGGCCCCGGCGCTTCACGCTCGACGCCTATACCCACGTGCTGTTCAACACCAAGATCGGCACCTGGTACATCAACTCGCTGGTGACTGCGGTGTCGGTGACGGTGCTGGTGGTGATGATGTCGGCGCTCGCCGGCTACGCCATCAGCCAGCTGAAATTCCCCGGCCGCCGCATCCTCTGGTGGATCATCCTTGCGAGCTTCATGATCCCGATCCCGGCGCTGATCGTGAACCACTTCGTCCTGATCAGTCAGTTCAAGCTGTTCAACACCTGGCTTGGGGTGATCCTGCCGCAGCTGGTCTATGGGCCGGTGACCGTCATCATCTACAAGCAGTTCTTCGACTCGGTGCCCAAGGAGCTGCGCGAGGCGGCCAAGATCGACAACGCCAACGAATTCCAGATGTTCTTCAAGCTCTATCTGCCGATGAACTGGGGCATCACCACTGCGCTGGCCATCATCACCTTCATCGGCGCCTGGAACCAGTTCCTGTGGCCCTTCCTCGCCGTCACCGACGAAAAGATGATGAACGTCACCGTCGGCATCACCCAGGTCACCGATGCCTTCGGCGTGAAATATGCCCGCGACCTCGGCAGCGCCATCCTCGCCGGCCTGCCGGTGGCGATCGTCTACCTGATCTTCCAGCGCAAGGTCACCGAAGCGATCATGCTGTCGGCCGGCATCAAGGGCTGACCTTCGCCGCACGTACGCATAACGGGGGCGTCGGTATAGCCGGCGCCCTCTTCGTTTGAGAATGTGATCACGCCGCATGGCCAGGGTTAAGAAACGCTTAACCGCCTCCCTTCGATAACGATGTCACTGGCAACGGGTTCGCTATGGGTCAGGCGCTTCTCAACGACGAGTACGAACCCGCCGCGGACCGCCAGCGGCTCGCGGCCCTCGATCGCTACGACGTGCTCGATACCGGGCGCGAAGAAGCCTTCGACCGCATCGCGCGGCTGATCAAGCTCACCCTCGGCGTCGAGGTCGGCATCGTCTCGCTGATGGATGCGCACCGGCAGTGGTACAAGGCGGTCGACGGTTTCTCGACCGATGAGGTGCCGCTGCAGAGCGCCTTCTGCCGCTACCTGTTGGCCGACCCCACCCCGATCGTCGTGCCGGATGCGCGGCTCGACGACCGCTTCCGCGACAACCCTTATGTCACCGGCGACCCGCATGTGCGCTTTTATGCCGGGGCGCCGCTGACCACCAGCGACGGCTTCCATATCGGTTCGGTCTGCGCCATCGATTCCGCCACCCGCCATTTCGGACCGCGCGAGAGGGCCATCCTGACCGAACTGGCGCACGTCGCCATGAACGAGCTGGAGCTGCGGCGTCTTGCTTCTACCGACGCGCTGACCGGGGTCTCGAGCCGCCGCGCCTTCAAGGACGAAGCCGGCAAGTTCGTCGCCCTCGCCCGCCGGCATCGCAGCGCGCTGAGCTGTATCGCCTTCGACCTCGACCACTTCAAATCGGTCAACGACACCTATGGCCACGCCGCCGGCGACCAGGTGCTGTCGGCCGTATCGCAACTGGTCACCGGCCAGCTGCGTCGCACCGACCTGTTCGGTCGGCTCGGCGGCGAAGAATTCGCCGTGCTGCTGCCCCACACCGACCAGCACCGCGCCCACGAGGCGGCCGAGAAGCTGCGCACCGCCATCCGCACGCTGAAGATCCCCGGCAGCCATCCGCCGATTGCCGTGGGCGTCAGCCTGGGCGTCGCCACCCTCGATCCGGTCGGCGACGATATCGACAGCCTGCTGCAGAAGGCCGACGAAGCGCTCTATGCCGCCAAGCGCGCCGGCCGCAACCGCAGTGCCTTGTGGCAGCCCTCTAACACCGTGATGCAGACCGAGCGCCGCCGGGTGCTGAAGGCCGGCCGCATCATCTTCATGAACCGCCACGCCGTGACCGACTGCACGGTGCGCTCGCTCTGGGAGAACGGCGCCGAACTGGCGCTGAGCTCGACCCTCGATATCCCCGACACGTTCGACCTGCAGATCCGCTCCGACGGCGCCGAGTGGCCTTGCCAGGTCACCGGACGCACCGAACAGCGGCTCATCGTCAGCTTCACCTGACCGGTTTTGCCGATCGTTTGACCGCCCACCATCAGCAAACGACGAGATTCCCACCTCGATGCACGCTGTTGTTGCCGATCGCACATTATTTTTGCGGATTGATACACAGCTTGCGCCGATCCAAAAAACCCCGCACATTCAAAGCGCTTCGAGATGTCGAGCGAATTTCCCGCGGCAGGGGCTGTCTGAACTACCATTCCAGCTGTTGACTCAACCCCCATGCGCGTCTAACGCTTGAGAATATTGGGAGAAATAGCCGGGCGCTCTGGAGGGAGTTGCCGGCTCTGGTGGGGGAGACGCCAAGCCAATGCCGCAGGGCAAGATCTGACTGTCCGATGGGCAGTACCAGCGTAACGCGATGAGTGGCGGAACGGCTTCCTGACCTCGGGCAGCCGATGAGCGACTACGCGCCGAAAACCGCGACATCGCGGCTCGGCGTCCATGGCGAAGGCTCGTATGGCCCGCGATCTTCCGAGAAAGGAGATCGGCGAACATTCGGGCCCTGTCGCGCAGCAACGTGGATCGATGGCACCGCTGGTGCCTGCCATCCGCCGGCCGGCGAACCTCACCATCCAGAGAGCGATCGCAGGATAACAAGATTATCTTGGGGAGGTGTGGGGGCTTAACCGGGTCGATGGGACCCACAATTCAAACATTTGTCGCCTCAAGGCGACCTTCAGCTTTCGTCGACAGTCAAGGGAGACTCTGTCACATGGTCAAACGTAGAACAATCACAGCGGCACTGCTGGCGCTTGGCGTCATGGCATCGCCGCTGGCAGCGCTGGCGCAAAGCCCGCTTGCTGCCACAGCACCAAAGGAAATCGCTCCGGCGACTCCGCTTCCCGAAGTGCCGCGCAACCAGACCGTCGTTCTCGGCTGGGGTGTTGCACTGTCTTCGCCGATCGGCGTCACCAACCCGTGGGCCCTGCCCGGCTACACCCACCAGGAAGGCAACGCCTTCATGTGGGAGCCGTTGATGTACTTCGCCATCTTCAAGGGCGAGTATGTTCCTTGGCTGGCCGACAGCATGGAATACACCGACGACACCTTCACTGCGCTTGAGATCAAGCTGAACAAGGACGCCAAGTGGTCCGACGGCACTCCCGTCACCTCCAAGGACGTCAAGTTCACCTTCGATGGCCAGCTGAACAACTCCAAGCTGCCCTACAACGCGCACTTCACCCAGTTCGTCGCCTCGACCGATATCGTCGACGACCTGACCGTGAAGGTGAACTTCAAGGCCCCGGCGCCGCGCTTCAAGTTCGAAGTGCTGACCGAGAAGTTCGATACCGGTATCCCGATCGTCCCGGCCGACTACCTGTCGTCCAAGCCCGACGTGAACATGGAACCCGGCTCCATCGATATCCCGCACTCCGGTCCCTATGACCTGAAGGCGTGGAACGGCAACCAGAAGATCTTCGACTACCGTCCCGACTGGTGGGCCGTTAAGGCCGGCCGTATCGCCGAGCCGGCAGTCAAGCGCGTCATCATCGCCAACATCACCGGCGTCTCGATGGACACCGTCGCCCAGCGCGTCGTGAACAACGAGTTCGACTCCGCCCTCGACATGCGTTCCTCGGTTATCGGCAACATCCTTGCCCAGAACCCGGAAATCACCACGCATACCGGTTCGGAATCGCCGTTTGGTTACCTCGACTGGTGGCCGAACTCGCTCTGGATGAACACCCAGCTCGAGCCGTACAGCGACCCCAAGGTCCGTCGTGCGATGAGCCTCGTCATCAACCGCGATGTCATCAACGACATCCTGTATGAAGGCGCTCCGATCGCGACGATCTATCCGTTCCCGCTCTACCCGAACCTGCAGGCCTTTGCTGACTCGCCCGCCGTCAAGGCGCTCGAGGAGCAGTACCAGCCGCGCAAGTTCGACACCGAAGAGAGCGCCAAGCTCATGGGCGAGGCCGGCTTCACGCTGAACGGCGACGGCCTGTGGGAAAAGGACGGCAAGACCATCGACGCCACCATCCAGGGCTTCGAAGGCATCCACTCCGACATCGTGCCGATCCTGGTTGAAATGCTCCGCCAGGGCGGCTTCGACGCCGCGATCAACTTCGGTCCCGATGCGTACCAGAACATGGCGGACGGCAAGGCCGGCCTCTACATGTTCGGCCACGGCGCCTCGCTCTACGACCCGTTCGAAGCTCTCAACCTCTTCCACGGCAAGTACAGCGAAGCCATCGGCACCTCGGCCGGCAACAACCGGTTCTCGCGCTACAAGAACCCCGAGTACGACGAAATCCTCGACTCGATCGCCCCGCTCTCGTCGGACGATCCGAAGTTCCAGGAAGGCGCCGCCAAGGCTCTGGGCATCTACTGGCGTGACCAGATCGATATCCCGATCATCCAGTGGCTGCACCGCATCGCCTACAACCAGCACTACTGGAAGAACTGGCCGACCGCCGCGAACCCCGCAATGGGCACCAACGGCGCGTTCTGGGCCCACACTGGCCTCCTGGTCATCACCTCGCTGCAGCCGTCCGGCGCGCAGTAAGCTGAAGGTCCGCTATCGGGGTGCGCGTCCGCGCGCATCCCTCCACTACTCACCGTGCCGGAGATGACCCGAGTGAACTTCAAGCTGATTGCCAAGCGCCTGTCCTTCCTGGTTCTGGTCATCTGGGCCGCATCCACGATTGTATTCTTCGTCCCCCGCCTCAGCCCCCGCAACGCGCTGCGCGAACGCTTCGCCGAACTGGCGCGCTCCGGCGGTTTTGCTCCAGGCGATATCGAAAAACTCATCGCCAACATGAATCAGCAGTTCGGCCTCGATAAGCCGCTGCTCGAGCAGTACTGGACCTATCTCGGCAACATCGTGCGGATGGATTTCGGCTATTCGCTGAACCGCTATCCCGCGACTGTCACCGACATCATCAGCCAGGCCCTGCCCTGGACCTTCTTCCTCCTACTGTTCACCACCATTCTCAGCTTCATCATCGGCAACCTCCTGGGCGCCATCTCGGCCTGGCCCAAGTCGCCACGCTGGCTGCGCGGCATTGCCACCCCCTTCGTGCTGCTGACCGGCGTGCCGCCCGTTATCATGGGCGTGCTGCTGCTGTTCTTCATCGGCTTCCGTCTGAAGCTCCTGCCGCTCGGCGGCCCCTATTCGATCGGCATCGTCCCCAACTGGTCCTGGGAGTTTGCCCTCGACGTGCTGCGCCACCAGATGCTTCCCGCGCTGGCGCTGATCCTCGGCTCGGTCGGCGGCTGGGTGCTGTCGATGCGCGGCATGGGTGTCACCATCCAGGGCGAGGACTATGTCAACTTCGCCGAGCACAAGGGCCTGACCGGTGGGCGTATCTTCCGCGACTACTACCTCAGGAACACCCTGCTGCCGCAGGTCACCGGCCTCGCGCTGGCGTTGGGCACCCTGGTCACCTCGGCGCTTGTCGTCGAGCAACTCTTCGGCCTTCCGGGGTTGGGACAAGTGCTCAACAACGCCATCCGGTCCAATGACTTCCCCGTCATCTATGGGATCGTGCTGTTCATCACCATCGCCATCGCCGTGCTGATGGCCGTGCTCGAGTTCATCTATCCGCTGCTCGACCCCCGCGTCCGCAACCAGTAGGAACCGGAAAATTGACGACCGTTACCGCAACCTCACCGGCGACCGCAGACACCTCGATGGAGCAGCCGAGCGGCTTCACGCTGTTCCTGCGCTACCTCAACCGCAACCGGGGTCTCGCCGTCGGCGTGGTCATTCTGATTGCGCTGGTGCTGTTCACCGTCATCGGCCTGATCACCATCAACCCCAAGCAGGCCTATCCGCTTTCGGTGGCGACCAAGCAACCGCCCAGCCTGAAGTACCCCTTCGGTACCGACTTCTTCGGCCGTAACCTGTTGGCGGCCATGGTCGTCGGCATGTGGCAGACCGCTGTCATCGGCGTCATCGCCGGCGGGCTGGGCACTTTGATCGGCGTCGTGCTCGGCTTCACCTCGGCCTATTTCGGCGGCTGGATCGACTCGACCATCCGCACCGTCTGCCAGATCCTCACGCCGATCCCGGTGCTGCTGATCCAGGTGGTCGTCGCCGGTTCGCTCGACAAGCGCGACGTCACCATCTTCACCATGGCGCTGATCGTGGTGATGCTGGCCTGGATGGGGCCAACGCTGGTGATCCGCGCCCAGGTGCTCACCATGAAGGAGCGACAGTTCGTCTCGGTGGCGAAGCTCTCTGGCGTCGGCGATATCGCCATCATCTTCAAGGAGATCCTGCCCAACCTCTTGCCGTTCATCGCTGCGGCCTTCGTCGGCCAGGTGTTCTCGGCGGTGTTCGCCTCGTTCTACCTCGCCGTGCTCGGGCTCGGGCCGCTGCGCGAGCCGCTGCTCGGCAACATCATCTGGGCGGCGCAGTTGCAGGGCGCCTTCTTTAACGGCTGGTGGTGGTGGCCGATCGCCCCGTCCATCGGGATGATCCTGATCCTCGCCTCGCTCGCCCTCATCAATATGGGCCTCGACGAACTGGCCAATCCGCGCGTGCGCAAGACGGAGTAATGACGATGAACCTTGCAACCACGGAAAACGCCTCGAGCCGCAACGCGGCCGCGGCGGCGGGCCCCATCCTGCGGGTTGAGGACCTGGTGGTCACCTACTACACCGACCTCGGTCGCGCCCGCGCCCTCGACAACGTCAGCTTCACCCTCGAAGCCGGTATGAAGATGGGCATGGTGGGAGAGTCCGGCTCGGGCAAATCCACCCTGGCCCTTGCCATGATGCGCATGATCAAGCCCCCCGGGCGAATCGAAGGCGGCCATGTGTGGGTCGGCGGCACCGACCTGCAATCGCTCAACGACGAAGGCATGCGCAAGGCGCGGCTGAGTAAGATCGCCTATATCCCGCAGGGCGCCATGAACTCGCTCAACCCGGTCACCCGGATCGGCGAGCAGATGGTCGACGCCATCAAGTCGCATCTGTCGGGCGAGAGCCGCCAGGCGATCAATGACCGCTGCGTCTGGGCGCTGAAGTCGGTGGATCTCGATCCCGGCGTCTTCCACATGTACGCCCACGAGCTCTCGGGCGGCATGAAGCAGCGCGTCTGTATCGCCATCGGCATCCTGCTTCGCCCCGAGGTGATCATCGCGGACGAGCCGACCAGCGCGCTCGACGTGGTCACCCAGCGCCAGGTGATGGAAACCATCGACAAGGTGCAGGACGAGCTGAACTCGGCCGTCATCCTGATCGGCCACGACATGGGCCTGATGGCCCAGACCATGGACCGGGTGGCGGTGATGTATGCCGGCCGGCTGGTCGAGGTGGCGACGGTGCGCGAGATGTTCACCGATCCCAAGCACCCCTACTCGCAGGCGCTGATTTCCAGCCTGCCCACCCTCGAAAACCGCGGTCAGTTCAAGGGCATCCCGGGGCTCGCCCCCTCGCTGCTCCGCCTGCCGTCCGGCTGCGCCTTCCATCCGCGCTGCCCGCTGGCATCGGATCGCTCGCGCTCCGAAAAGCCCAAAGTGAATGTGCTTCCGGGCGGGCGTCTCGTCGCCTGCCATATCTACGACCAGGAGAGCTGAGCCCGTGTCCAACCTCTTGGAAATCCGCAACGTCACCAAGGTCTACCAGCGCGGGCTGTTGTCCGCGCACGCCAAGGTTGCGCTCAAAGAGTTCAACCTGATCCTGCCGGAAAACGATCCCTCCATTCTGACCGTCGCCGGCGAGTCCGGCTCGGGCAAGACCACCCTCGCCATGCTGGTGCTGGGCTTCATCACCCCCACGACAGGCGAGATCCTCTATCGCGGCAAGAACATCACGACGCTCCGTGGCGCCGAGCGCATGGCCTATCGCCGTGAAGTGCAGGCGGTGTTCCAGGATCCGTTCGCGGTGTTCAACCCGTTCTACACCGTCGACCACCTGCTGACCGTGCCGATCAAGCAGTTCAAGCTGGCCAAATCCGGCAAGGACGCGCGCAACAAAATGGACGAGGCGCTAACCGCCGTGGGCCTCCGCCCCGAGGACGTGCTCGGCCGCTTCCCGCATCAGCTCTCGGGTGGCCAGCGCCAGCGCATCAACGTCGCCCGTGCGCTGCTGCTCAAGCCCAAGCTGCTGATCGCCGACGAGCCGGTATCGATGGTGGACGCCTCGTTGCGCGCCAACATCCTCGAGTCGCTGAAGAACCTGCACCGCGACCATGGCGTGACCATCATCTACATCACCCACGACCTGACCACCGCCTACCACGTTGCCGACACCATCACGGTGCTCTATCGCGGCGACGTGGTGGAAAAGGGCGACGTCGAGACAGTGATCCGCAACCCGCAGCACGCCTACACCCGGCTCCTGGTCGACTCGATCCCGTGGCCCAACCTCGATCAGAAATGGGGCCAGCACTCGGTCCGCTCCAAGGAGTCGCAAGCCGAGTTCCACGCCTAGGCATCGGCGCCCCGGAGCGCCTTCAAAGGCCCGTCCCCGCCAAGGCGGGGGCTGAGAAGCCACAGCGCCGGCCGTTCGCAGCGGCCGGCATAGTTACATCCACCGCGGCCCGATATTTGCCGCACCAACTTTTGAGATCGTGTCGACATGCTCGAAATCGCTGAGGTCATCCCTCCGAAATACTCCCCCGTCTGGAAGCTCGCCAAGCAGTGCGGCGTCGATCTCGCCGTCGCCGGCCTGCCCTTCGACAGCTTGCAGGCGAATGAGCGGGTGTCCTCGCTCTCGGCGCTGCAGCGGATGAAGGACGAGTACGAGAAGGGTGGCTACGAGATCCGCGTCATCGAGAGCCGGCCGCCGCTGAACCTCGCCAAGCGTGGCCTCGAGGGCCGCGACGCCGAGATCGATGTGGTCTGCGAGCTGATCACCAATATGGGCAAGCTCGGCATCCCGGTCTGGTGCTACGAGTGGATGACCGATTTCAACTGGGTGCGCACCAACATGGCGCTGCCCAGCCGCGGCGGTTCGGTGGTCACCGCTTTCAACGTCAACGACGTGCCCGACAGCATCACCTCGAACCCGCCGATCTCGGAGGAAAAGCTCTGGGAGACGCTGGAATATCTCCTGCGCCGCGTGCTGCCGGTGGCCGAGAAGGCCGGCGTCAAACTCTCGATGCACCCCGATGATCCGCCGATCACCCCGATCAAGGGCGTCTCCCGCATCATGCGCACCGTGCCGAACTTCCAGCGGCTCGTTGACATGCTGCCGTCGGACTACAACACCATCACGCTCTGCCAGGGCAACTTCACCCTGATGACCGACGATCTGCCCAAGGTGATCCGCGGCTTCGGCAAGAAGAAGATCAGCTTCGTCCACTTCCGCGATGTCGAGGGCGTGCCGACCAATTTCCACGAAACCTGGCACGACGCCGGCAAGACCGACATGCTCGCCACCATGCGCGCCTACAAGGACATCGATTTCGACGGCGTGCTGCGCCCCGACCATGTCCCGACGGTGGAGGGCGACAGCAACGAGAACGCCGGCTATTCCGCCTTCGGCCGGCTCTACGCCATCGGCTATATCCGCGGCCTCCACGAAGCCGTCTATTCGAGCTGAGACAAAACGAAATGAAGATCGCACTCACCGGTTCGTCCGGCGGCGTCGGCCGCGCCATCATCACCGAAGCGCGCAAGCAAGGCCACGACCTGGTCTGCATCGACCGCGTCGCGGCGCCCGAGACCGAAGAAACCAAAGACCTGCACTTCATCCAGGCCGACATGGATGAGTATGACAAGCTCGTCTCAGCCTTTGCCGGCTGCGACGCGGTGATCCACATGGCCGCCATCCCCTCCCCGGGCCGGCACCCCGATCATGTCGTGCACAACAACAATGTGGTGGGCAGCTACAACGCGCTGCAGGCGGCCGTCGAGAACGGCATCATGCGCATCTGCCAGGCCTCGAGCGTCAATGCCATCGGCCACTCCTACAGCCGCGACCCGCATTACGATTACCTGCCGATCGACGAGGAGCACGCCAACTATTCCGAGGAGCCCTACAGCCTCTCGAAATGGATCTGCGAAGCCCAGGCCGACGCCTTCGCCCGCCGCTGGGAGGATATCTCCATCGCCTCGATGCGCTTCCACTGGGTGGTGCCCGAGCGCGAGCTGGCGGCCCGCAACTTCACCCCCAACTCGGCCTCGCCCAAAAAGCACCTCTTCGCCTATACGCGCTTCGACGCCGCGGCGCGGGCCTGCCTCATGAGCCTCGAAGGCAAGTTCAGGGGGCACGAGGCGTTCTACATCGTCGCCCCCGACACCACCCTCGACATGCCCAGCCTCGAGGCCGCCGCGAAATACTTCCCCGGCATTCCGATCAAGGGCGACCTCAGCGGTCGCAAAGCCTTCTTCAACTCGTCAAAGGCCGAGCGCATCCTCGGCTGGAAGCACGACCAGCCGTGATGCGCGTGGCGGGTAACGCCCGCCACACGGTGCTTTCGCTAAGACTGCCAAACCCGGAACCAACCCGCTCCGCCGCGGGTTGGACGGCCGGTCCATCCCTGGAGCAACGCCATGAGACTGTTCGCAACGTTCGCCCTCGCCGCACTGATCGCCGGCGCCGCGGCCCCCGCCCTGGCACAGGGTGCGCCGGACACCGCCGTGACAGGCACCAAGCAGTTCGAGATGAAGGAACTCGCCAATGGCTTCGAGGGCCCTTGGGAGATCACCTGGGGCCCCGATGACTGGCTGTGGGTTACCGAGCGCGTCGGCGGCAAGATCACCCGCGTCAACCCGGCCGACGGCACCAAGCAGGTGGCCATCGATATCGAGGAGGTGTCGGCTCCCGGCGGCCAGGACGGCCTGCTCGGCCTGGCGCTCGATCCGGGCCTGCTGCAGGGCACCGGCAACGACTATGTCTACGCCGCCTACACCTATGTCGACAAATCCCTGCCGCAGCATGAATGGGTCAAGGACAAGTTCAGTCCTTACGCCTTCCTGTTCGCCAAGATCGTCCGGCTGACCTACGACAAAGCGACCGGCACGCTCAGCGATCCGCAGGTGATCATCTCCGGCATGCCCGGCCAGAACGACCACAATTCCGGCCGGCTGAAATTCGGCCCCGACGGCAAGCTCTATTACACCATCGGCGATGGCGGTAAGGGCCAGCTCGGCAACTGGTGCATTCCGATCGAGGCGCAGCGCCTGCCGACCGCCGATGAGCTCTCGGCCAACAACTGGATCGCCTATCAGGGCAAATCGCTGCGGCTGAACCTCGACGGCTCGATCCCCGAGGACAACCCGGAGATCAGCGGCATCAGAAGCCACGTCTTCACCTACGGCCACCGCAACATGCAGGGCATCGACTTCGGCCCGGACGGCACGCTCTATGCCTCCGAGCAGGGTCCGAAGACCGACGACGAGGTCAACGTTCTGGTCGGCGGCGACAATTATGGCTGGCCGCATGTCGTCGGCTTCAAGGACGACAAGGCCTACCAGATGGCCCGCTGGGATCTGGCCACCACGCCCTGTGCGCAGCTGACCTTCTCCGACATCACCATCGACCCCTCGGTGCCGGTCGAGAACGAAACCGATTGGCCGGACCAGCAGCACGACCCGCTGGCGACGCTCTTCACCGTCCCCAGCGACTGGAATTTCACCGACCCGGCCTGCGGCGGCCTCGACTTCATCTGCTGGCCGACCGTCGCCACGTCCTCTATGCAGACTTATTTCCCCAAAGCGGGAGAGGGCATCCCGGGCTGGGAGAACTCGCTGCTGGTCACCACGCTGAAGCGTGGCTCGATCTATCGCGTGCCGCTTGGGCCCGACGGCAAGACCGCCGCCGGCCCGATCGAGCGCTATTTCCAATCCGAGAACCGGCTGCGCGACATGGCGCTGAGCCCCGACATGAAGACCATGTACGTGGCCACCGACGTCAGCGGCCTCGTCGGCACCATGGACGGCGGCGCCGGCACCACGCTCAAGAACCCCGGCGCCATCCTCGTCTACACCTATACCGGCGAGGGTGACGGCGCGGCGGCAGCGACCACTACCGAGGCGGCTCCGGCTGCCGAGGCGGCGACCACTGCTACGGCCGGCGAACCGGCGACTTTCACCGCCGCGCAGGCGGCGCGCGGCAAGACCGCTTACGACGCCAACTGCGTCTCCTGCCACGGCCCCGACCTGGTGAGCGCCAATTACGGCCCGCCGCTGGCCGGCCCCTATTTCGACGGCAAATGGGTGGGCCAGACCGTCGCCGCGCTCTACACCCACGTCCACGACCGCATGCCGCCCTCGCGGCCGGGCGAACTGGGCGACGAAACCTACGCCGACCTCGTCGCCTACATCCTCTCGGTCAACGGCCTCGCGGCAGGGGATGCGGAACTGCCGACGGATGTGACCAAGCTCGAGGCGATGATTATCGCGAAGTAGGACGACGAGATCCGCGAAATGAAAGAAGGGCTCCCGCGAGGAGCCCTTCACGTTCGGTACCCTCCTCACTCAAGCGGGCAGTCGGGATTCCCTCTCCCGTTTACGGGGGAGGGGGAACCACGCGAAAGCGTGGTGGGAGGGGGGTGCCCCACGCACTGATCGTAAGCGGACGGGGCAGAGGCCAGTGTTTGCGGCCCCCCCTCCCACCAGCCTTTCGGCTGGTCCCCCCTCCCCCGCAAGCGGGAGAGGGATTCCCGACTGCACCATCCGAGAGCACCCGCCCTAATAACTCACCTTGCGATAGTGCTTGGGCTCCCGCGGCTCAACCAGCTCCGGCTCGCTCTCCGGCCCCAGGAGGTTGGCATATTCCTTTTCCGCAAGGCCGTAGGCGCCGTTGGTGAACTCGGCGAGGCCGGCG
Organism: Devosia sp. LjRoot16; assembly: GCF_964252795.1. Classification (NCBI taxonomy): domain Bacteria; kingdom Pseudomonadati; phylum Pseudomonadota; class Alphaproteobacteria; order Hyphomicrobiales; family Devosiaceae; genus Devosia; species Devosia sp. LjRoot16. Next base: position 96,339 of record NZ_CAXUPH020000007.1, on the reverse strand, counting down.
CGATCGATGATCGCCACCACACCGCGCATGGTGCGGATCAGGCCGCGGGCCTCGAGGTCCTGCAGGGCCCGGGTCACCCCGGCACGGCGCACCGCCAGCATCACCGACAGGAACTCGTGCGTGATCTGGAACGACTCGCCCAGCCGGTCGCCCACCATCAGCAGCCAGCGCGCCACCCGCTGCTCCAGCAGCAGCCGCCCATTGGCCGAGGCGGTCGAGGCCACCTGCACCGCGAAGGCCTGCGCGTAACGCATGAACAGCTGATGCAGCGACGGGCTGTCGGCGAGCGCCGCGCGCAGGTGCTCGGGGTCGACGCGCACGGCGCTGCCGCCACCCTGCACCACGGTGCTGAACGGGGTCTTCTCGACCCCATGCACCACCGCGAGGCCGGTCATGCCCTCCGGCCCGATCAAGCCCACCTCGATGATGCCGCCATCGGCATCGTCGGCCACCACCGAGGCAAAGCCGCGCTCGATGAAGTAGATCGACTCGACGCTGCGGTTGGCCACCTCGAGTGCGTTCTGCGGCGCGAGATCGACCCGCTCCATTGGCCCCAGCAGCGCCAGGTCCTCGACGGACAGTCGCGACAGCAGGCCATTCTCGAACCGCGATGACAGAAAGGACAAACGCCTGCGCTCCTGCTTTGCACAGCGCCCCGCCAGTTGTTTCCCTATTCAGGGCCGGCGCAACACGCCGCAACAAATGGTCATGGGCAACTGCTCATGCCAAAAACACCAATGTCAGGTGAAACTGCGCCCCCCGCAGATTCCCTCTTGCGCCGCGGCTGCCCTCGCTAGGCAGCGGTCAGTGCGCTGGCGGCTTCTGCCGCCGGTTGCTCGCCGATCCCTGGAAACGGGTTATTGCTCGGCGATGTGCCTCAATGGTAGCAGCAGGGGTTTCCTGCAATAGGCCCGAAACTCTACCAAATACTTTCATCTAACTGTACGAATTCGTACAGACGCACCATGGATATTACCGACGCACCACAACGCTACATCACGCACGGCAGGTGATCAAGGCAACATTCAGGTCGACCGGCTCCGGACTCGGCAACGATACGTCAAGCGGAGACTGAGGAATGAATTGCGACAGAAATACGGACAGCCATCATGTATCGTTTCGCGCCGTTGAAATAACGGGGGAAATGCCGCTTTCTTTGGGCGAGCCGCAGCTACTCCCATGTTGCAGCGGGTTTCTTGGCGGCGCGGCCTTTACCGTTCGCTAACGCTGAGTGCGTTCCGCCACTACGCTCGCCCCGATGTCGAGCGAAACCGCCGCATCTGAGGCGCAGCGCCGAACTCCGCCGTCCAACATCAGACTCAACCGCCCGATCGGCGACATGACGCCGCCCAGTTGCCCCAGAAACGTCTCACAACTTTCCCGAAAGCGCTCTAGTCGGCGAGGCGCAGCAGCTCGCGCTGGCCGCGTGCCAGGACGTAGCGGTCGAGCGCCGGCCGGATCGTCACACCATCGCCGGCGCGCGATATCGGCGACAGGCAGAGCCGAGATTGCTCCCGGGCCAGCACCGGCACCGTCAGGGCCCCGATGGTCAGCAACACGATCCCGCCGAGAACCATCATCTTCACGATAGAGGTCATTTCCGAGTTCCTTTCCCGCCCAACGAACGCCGTGCGCCCGAACGTGTCTCCAGGCTCGGATCTGTTGCAGCCTTGGCGCAGAACGCCGGGCCACGGCTGGAGGGGCGACCATCCGGACGGCAGGGCCTCCACCCGGATGGTCAATCGACCGCTTGCCGTTCCGACCGCGGGTTGCATCGGTCTGTGGTGGCCTTGCAGGCTCGCGAGTCAGCGATGGGGAGCCACCTGGAACATTGTGCCGTTGGTCGAACCGAACGCAGCCAAGGCCTCACGTCTCACCTCCGTCCGACGGCCTCCATGTTATATACAAGTATTAATGAAAGTCAGAATCAACACGACTCACTTCTAGACGCTCTTCAATCAATTTTCGGAGGTTACCGTACGCTTGCGAACTCCACATCACAATTACGACAACCACAGATCGTCGACCTAAGCTTTATATTTCTGTACCATGACGTACACGGCGCCGGGATCGCCGGAGTTCTCAAGGACGAGGATTACCGGTAGCGACGGTCGCCTGCGGGAACGAGCGCCACGGGGCGGCCGCCAATGGAGATGGGGAGGGAGCTCCATTCGCATCTGGCCTCGTGGCGCCCCCCAATGTCCACTGATCCAGCGGACACGGAATTCCTGCACCTTTGTTGCCGCTTCTGCGGCGGGGGAAAAGGGATCAGGCGCGCCGGGCAACGGCCACGAACCGCTCACGATCCACACGGCGCCAGGCCCTGAGGCGCCTGCAGCAGCTATTGCTGGGAGGCTTCTGCCTATGCGCCTGCATTGTGCGCGGCCAGCAGTGAGGCCAATGTCGTCTCGACACTGGAGATCGAGACTATTCGCACCAACGGCCATCGGTCAACAACAGTCCATATTCCGTCCGCGACCGCACAACATTCGTGCGATTTGGCACACATGTCCTTTTTTTATTCTTTCCAGCCTCGTCATTTCTGCTGAATACCAGATAGCAACCGGTCACGTCGGGACCGCTCGGAAGGCGGCGGCACTGCCCCCTCGGCGCTCGAACCGGATCGGTTTTGGCATAAGCCTGTCTATGGGGAGTCCTCACTGCAGCGCCGGGCGCTTGCGAAATGGAGCCGCCCGGCGAATTGGAATGCCGAGCGGCTAAGTGAGGCCCACGCAGTATCGAGGCGGCGCTGTTCCGTTTTGATGAAGCCTATCGGCCGCAGTCTTATCTAATTGGCGGCGAATGCACCCTAACCGGCCGCCGCTGCGTCCGGCTCTCCGTCGGTCCCGCGCAGTCACCTCAGCCCGCAGTCACCCCGGCCCTCTGTGCAGGAGGGCGAGGCCCAACTGCCACTCCAACCCCTAATCCAGGAACACCTTCACCGTATCCGAGCGACCCTCGGCATCCACCACCGACAGCGTCACGAAGCCCGGGCCATCCGGACGCCAGCTGTTCTGCCGGGCGAAGGCGGAGCGGCCGAAGGGGGCGCCGTTGGCGAAGAAGGTGAAGGGTGGCACGCCGTTGCGCACCTTGACGATCAGCGGCGCCTCGTTGCCCGAGGCGAGGCCCAGATCGACGTCGACGCCGTCGGTCGGATAGGCGATCTGCGGCGCCGCATCGCGCTTCACCTTCTGCTCATCGGGATGCCGGAAGCGGCGCAGCGGCAGCGGCAATTCGGAGTTCGAGGCAAAAATCGTCCCCGGCGGCGCATCACGCAGCGGCACGGTCTTTTCGGCCAGCCGGTCAAAGCTTTCGAACAGGATCGGGGCCGCGGCGCCAATGCCGGTAATACCGGGGATCTGCGAGTTATCCGGCCGGCCGACCCACACCCCGATCACTGTCTTGCCGTCGAACCCGATGGCCCAGGCGTCGCGATAGCCGTAGGAGGTGCCGGTCTTGTAGGCGATGCGCCCGGCCGAACCGTTGAGCGGCGGCGGCACGTCGGCGAGAATGTTGCCGACATACCAGGCCGCGATCGGATCGAGCACCGGCGCCGGCGTCTCGGTTTCCTCCGCCACCGGCTTTACCCCATCGCGCAGCACCACCGGCGTGCCGCCCCGGCCGATCGCCGCATAGATCGAGACGAGATCGCGCAGCGTCACGCCGACGCCGCCGAGGCCGACCGCCAGGCTCGGCGCCGTATCGGCCGGCAGCCGCGCTGCCGCATGCGCCCGCTTGATCCGCGCCACCAGCCGCGCCGGCCCGACCGCGTCGAGCACCACCACGGCGGGAATGTTCAGCGACTCGGTCAGCGCCTGCCGGATGCTGACCGTGCCGCGGTTGAAGCCGTCGAAATTGACCGGCACATAGCCGTTGAAGGCGGTCGGCCGGTCCTCGATCAGGCTCTCGGGATGTGCCATCCCGAGTTCGAACGCCAGCCCGTAGATCAACGGCTTCAGGGTCGAGCCGGGCGAGCGCACCGCCTCGGTCATGTCGACATAGCCGTCGCTGTCGGCGTTGAAGAGCCCGGCCGAACCGACCGAAGCGAGGATATTGCCGGTCTCCTGGTCGGCGACAACGATCGCCACCGAGAGTTTCGAGCCGAGCTGCGCCGCGCGATCGGCGCCGAGCCGCTCGAGCTTGGCCTGCAGCTTCCGCTCGATGGTGAGTTCGATCCGGCGCGCATTGGGGTGCGCCTTCACTGCCGCCTCAGCGAGGTGCGCCGCATACATCGGGAAATCGCGCCTGACCTTCGGCATCGGCTCGAGCTTGGCAGCTTCCGCCTCCTCGGCGCTGATCACCTTGGCCCCGACCATGCGGTCGAGCACCAGGTTGCGCGCCGCCCGCGCCACTTCGATATCGCGGTCCGGCCGCCGCGCCTCGGGCGATTGCGGCAGCGCCACCAAGAGCGCACATTCCGCCGTGGTCAGCCGGCCCGGCTCCTTGCCGAAATAGGCAAGGCTCGCGGCGCGGATACCCTCGATATTGCCGCCATAGGGGGCGAGGGTCAGGTAGAGCGTCAGGATCTCGTCTTTGCTGAGCCTCTGCTCCAGCGCATCGGCATGCACCATCTGGCGCAGCTTGCCGGCAATGTTGCGCGTCGGCTCGCCGCCGATCAGCCGCGCCACCTGCATGGTGAGGGTCGAGCCGCCGGAGACGATCCGCCCTGCCCCGGCATATTGCACCGCAGCGCGCAGCATCGAGGGCCAGTCGATGCCGTGATGCTCGTTGAAATGCTGGTCCTCATAGGCCAGCAGCATGTCGATGAAGCGCCGGTCGACCTCTTCGATCGTCACCGGCAGGCGCCAGCGCCCATTGGCCGTGGTGAACGGCCGGAGCAGCAGCCCGGCATTGTCGACCACCGCGGTCGAAACCGGCACCGCCGACACCACCGGAGTGGGCGGCAGCGTGGCGCGGATATCGCGCAGCACGGCGAGCCCATACTGGCTGCCGACCAGCGCCACGCCGGCGAGGACGATCAGCGTCGCAGTAAAGAGCCCCGGCGCGCGGAAGCGCCGGGGCTGCTGTTTGTGCGCGGCGGTGCTCATGGCCCGGTCGCGCTGACCTCGATCTGGCCCGCGTCGGTATTGCCGCGCAGCTCCGGCCGGTACATGTCCTCGACCGTGGCGCCCGGCATCACGAAACTGCCCGGCGAGACGGCACGCACCATGTAGGCGGTGGTCACACTACTCGCGGCCGACGTGAACCTGAATGCGGCGACGAACTGGTCGGTCCGCGATTCAACATGCGCCGGCGTATCGACGGTGAGCCAGCTGAGGTCGGCGACGCCCGAGCCCTGCAGCAGGTCGGGGTTCTCGATCTCGAACCCGGCCGGCAGCGGATCGGCCACCACATACTGGCCCGAACCAAGTTGGGTCGGCTGCGTCGTCAGCACCACCACGAAGCGATCGTTCTGGTGGACATTGCTGAGGTCGGCCGGCTCGCCATTCGGCAGGTAGTAATCCCGCTGGATGGTGAAGCCAGCAGAGCTCGCCGCCGGCGGGGTCGCCGGGATGGCGGTGACGGTCACCTTCATCTCGGTCGGACGGTTGCCGTTGTTGACGATCTCGACCGCCTCGCTGTCGAACGCCTCCTGGTCGTAGCGGCGATAGACGGTGCCGGTGAGCGGATCGCCATTGATCGTCACCGAACCATCGCCCGCCTCGCGGACCAGCGCCGCGGCAGCCACCAGGGTCCACGCATCCTCCTGGGTGGAGGTCCAGCGGGCCTGGTCGCGCAGCGTCGCTAGCTTGCTCGTCAGTGCCGCGATATCGACACCCGACGGCGTGAACTCGGCGGCGAGTGCAAGCACCCCGGCCGTATCGCGCAGCTGGCTGCCATAGTCGTTGCGGTACTTCGCCCGGTCCTCACGTACCGTAAGGTCCTCGACGGCCGCCTGGAAGGCCGTCGCCGCACGGGTCCGGTCGCCATAGAGGGCGAGCGCGGCGCCGAGCTGGGCCTTGGCCAACGGCGAGCCGAAGGCGCTGAGGCGCGCCTCGAGATAGTAGCGCAGGTCGCCGATGGCGGCCCGGCCGGCGCGCGCCAGATCGTAGAGCGCGAAGGCCACGTCCTCTCCGCCGACGGTGAAGTCGGTGGCGTAGGACACCTGGTTGCCGAGGTTATCGAGCGCCCGGGTCATCGCCAGATCCGGCACCGCGTAGCCTTCCGCCTTGGCGCGGAGCAGGAACTCGGTGACGTAGGAGTCAAGCCACAGGTCGGTGCCATCATACGGTCCCCAGAGGCCGAAACCGCCGCTGGAGGTCTGCTTGGCGAGCAGGTTCTTGATCGCGTCCTTGACCCGCTGGGTGATCGCTTCGTCATCGCCCAGACCAATCATCGAGGCGACTTCGTTGAGATAGAGCAGCGGCAGGGCCCGGCTCGAAGTCTGCTCGGCACAGCCATAGGGATAGCGATCGAGCTGCATCAGGAGGCCCGGCACATCGAGGCGGGCAATCGGCCCGACTGCGAGCGTCAGTTCCCCGGTATGCGGCACCATGTCGGCGAAGAAGCTCGCATCGAGCGTCGTCGTCGCGCCCACTTCCAGCGGGATCAGCTGGCTGGTGGTCACCGGAGCGCTGGCGGCACGGACCCCGAGCGTCAGCTCCTTGGTCTGCGTCGTCCCATCCGGTGCAGTGACGCTCAGCTTGAGCGTCTGGTCGCCGATCTCGGTGCCGGTGAGGCTGAGGTTGAGCGCGGTGCGCTCGCCCGTCGGCAGGTCAACCGAGGTCTCGGCCGCATCGGTCGAGAGCCCTGTGCCGGTTTCCAGCGCCACCTTGTAGGTGCCCGGCTGGCCGGCGACGTTATTGACCTCGACCAGCAGCCGCGACGTGTCCTCGAGACGGAGGAAGCGCGGCGGGCTCAGGTTGACCACCACCGGATCGCGCACGATCACGTCGGCGGAGCCATGGCCCACGGCGCCGGCGCTCCACGCCATCGCCATCAGCCGCACCGTGCCGTTGAAATCCGGCATGTCGAAGCTGATCGTCGCGGTACCATCAGGCCCAACTTCGACAATGCCCGAGTGCAGCGCCACCAGCACGGTGGTCGCCGGCGGCGTGCCGAAGCGCGAGGCGCCCTCGTCACCACCGGTGCGGAACGCGCCAGGAGTGCCCTGCATCGGGTCGATCAGCTGGCCATAGAGGTCACGCACCTCGACGCCGAGCTGGCGCTGGCCGAAGAACCAGCCATCCGGATCCGGCACCTGGAACTTGGTGAGGTTCAGAATGCCGAGATCCACTGCCGCAACCGCGACATAGGCCTTGTCACCCGGCTGGACGTTGGCGAGCTTCACCGTGGTGGTGAAGGCCTGGCGCGGCAGCGCTTCCTTGGGCGCATCGAGGCTCAGGTCGAGCTTCAGGTCGCCCGGCTCGACATCGGCAAAAGCAAGGCCGAGCGCCCGCGCCGGCATCCGCTTGGCTTCCGCGCTGGCCGGACGATAGAGCATCGCCGTCACATAGGCGCCCGGGCCCCAGTCATCGGTGACTTCGAGCGGCACGGTGGTGCCGCCTTCCGGCACTTCGACCGCCTTCATGGCGATGATGCGATCGTCGACCACCATCACCAGCGCGGTGCCGGCGAACTGCGGATCGAGCTTCAGGTTGGCCGTCTCGCCCTTCTGGTAGGCCGGCTTGTCGAGCGCGACGGACAGCGTATCCGGCGTGTCGGAGCCCGCCTCCGGATAATAGTAACCGGCATAGAACTCGTAACTCGAAGAGGTGGCGCCTTCACCGGTGCTCGACACCTCGAGCCGGTACTGGCCCCAGCTGACGGCCGCGCCAATAGCGACCGGGCCGGAGGCGAGCGCGTCGACGGTGCCGTTGGCAACTTCGCGCGTCGTGGTGATGGCCTCCCACTTCCAGGTGCCGCTGTTGCGGTACCACTGATAGGTGGTCTCGACCCGCGACAGCGACCATTCGAGGCCGGCCTGGTCGACGGTTGCGCCATCGGGCGCCACTGCGATCACGTCGAAGGTGGCGTTGCTGCCCTCGGCCAGCCCGCTGGCATCGGCAAACTGCGGCTTCAGCCCGATGCGATTGCCATCGGCCAGCACCGGACGGGTGAGGCTGCGCTCGATGGCGCGGCCATTGCTGTCGACGAGGCGCAGGATCAACTGCGCTTCCAGCGGCCGCGTCGTCGCCTGCGGCGCGCTGACGGTAACTTCAGCGGTCACGTTGCCGGCTTCGTCGGTGGTGCCGACGACGCCGAGCGGCTCGCGCGAGGTCTCGAACGTGTCGTCGAGACGGCCGAACGTATAGCCGGGGTAAGCCGGCAGCGACGTCACCGGCCGCAGCACGGCATCCGCCTCGACCGCCAGGTCGGGCGCGGTGGCGCCATAGAGATACTTGGCGGTCACCTCGACCGGCGTCACTTCGCCGGTCTTGATGGGCTCGTCGGCGGCGCTGATTTCGAAGGCCAGCCGTTCCGGCTCGAAATCCTCGACCAGGAAGCCGACATTGGTCAGGGCTTCGGCCTTGGGGTCGGCATAGAGCCGCATCGTCCACGAGCCGCGCATGGCTTCGGGGTCGAGCGTCACGGCGCTGAAATAGCCGCCAGCGCCGGCGTCATTCAGCAGTTCGGTGCTCGAGATCACCCCATCCGGGCGCTGCACTTCCAGCGTCAGCGGCAGGTCGGTGACGGCCTTCGCCTTCACGTCGCGCAGGATTGCGGTGAGGAACACCGTCTCGCCCGGGCGATAGACGCCGCGCTCGGTGGTGGCGAACAGGTCGAGCGGGCCCGGCGACGGCCGGCCCTCGACCCCGCGATCGGTGAGATCGAACGCCGCCTTGGAGACGTCGAGGAACGCATAATCCCCGCCATCGGTCTCGGTGGTGATCAGCTGCGGCGCCCGGCCGCCTTCGCCGCGCGACAGGCCCGGCGCGAAATCAGCCCGGCCGTCGGCATCGGTCACCGCTTCGCCGAGGATCTCGTTGTTGACGGCGACGAGCCGCACCTTGGCATTGGCCACCGGCTGCGCGCTGGTCAGCGAGCGGACGAAGGCATGGACGCCGTCGTCGCCGGTCACCGTGGTCAGTCCCAGGTCAGTGACGATGAACCACTGCGTCGCGACTTCGCGCCAGTATTCCTGCTGCACGCCATTGACCTTGGCGGTCACCACATAGGCGCCCGGCTGCAACTCCTTGACGATCTCGGCGACCGGAATGGCGGTCACCGTCATGGCGTTGGGCGCGCCCTGCGCCAGGTCGACCTGGCCTTCCCAGGTCTTTTCGCCGGTCGAATTGGCGACGTCTTCGGCCGAATAGCCATCGAGCGTGCGCTGGAACACCCCGTTGCGCACAGCGGTGGCAATCGAGCGATCACCGATCCGGTAAATCACCACGTCGGCGGTCTTGGCGTTCACCGAGGTGATCGGCAGGCCACCGCCGAGCCCGGCGGGCATCACATAGGCATTGTTGGCAAAGCCGACGAACGGCGCGCGATCCGGCACAAACAGGTCGAGCTCGACATCGGCGCGCAGCTCTTCGCCATTGGCCGAGGGCAGCCCGGCGCGCAGCTTGATGTGGTAGCGCCGGCCATGCTCGACGCCGGTGATGCAGATCTGGCTCTGTTCGGTTTCCACCGCCACGGTCGGCGCGTTATCGACGACGACATAGCTCGAGAGATCGGTGTCGCCAGAGGGCAGCGAATCCGAGAACACCGCGCAGATGCGCGGGTTGGCGGCTTCGGCATCGACCTGGTTGGAGGTGACGCGGAAGCCATGCTCGGCAACCGCCTTTTCCAGCGCCGCTTCGAGCGTCGCGTTATCGACCAGCTTGAGGCTGGCGCGGTAGGTGGCAATGGTCTCGCGCCACATTTCGCGGCGCGACAGCGACACGGCGAGCGCGCCCAGTGCGTCGGCGCGTTCGGCGACGGTCTCGGCCAGCATCAGCGCGTTCATCGCCGCATAGGACGAGTTGACCGCGAGATCGTAGACGCCGTTGCCGGCGGCCGCTTCGATCACCGCGCGGGCCTCGGCCTGCGCCGCAAGCTTCAGCCAGACCGAGGGATCGTTCTTGTTGATCGCCAGCGCCTGGCGATAGGACACCATCGCAGCCGAGGGGTTCGACTGCGCCGAGGCTTCGTCACCGGCGGCGACCAGGTCGGCATAGGCGACATCCGGCGGCGGCGGATCAGTCTGCGGCAGGTTGGTGGCCATATAGCGGGCGGAATCGACCAGATCCTGCGCCGGGAACGGCAGCTCGCTCAGCCGCGCCTCGACGTTCTCGGCGAGCGGCGGAGTGAAATCGACGCGGCCGGACGTGGCGCCCTTGAACGCCGTCTCCGGGCCGACATCCCCCTTGAGGAAGCACCAGTTGGCCTTCTCGTTATAGGTGAAGGCGCGGCAGATCTTGTCGTCGGCACAGGCCGCCGAGCAGGCGTCGACATCGACATCCTTCAGCACCGAATAATCGAAACCGGGGAGATCCGTGCCGGGCAGCAGCGTGATGTTGCGGTCAGCCGCATGCGCGGGACTGAGAGCAAGGGTTCCGGCCACGACAAGCCACCAGATCGACCGAAAAAGCCGCTGCATTCCCAAACCCCTATCGTATGAATACCTCTACCTCACCCTATGATGACTGGGGCTGAACGACAAATGAATGACGGGGCAGCAATGCTCGGTATTCGTCGCTGAAGCGTGCGCGAAGCTGGCAGTCGGCGACCCTCTCCCGCCTGCGGGGGAGGGCCGCCGACTGATGGCCCGGGGGTCCCTACTCCGCCGCCTGCAACCGGTTCACCTCGATCAGCCCGCGAATCTCCGCCCGGCACGAGCCGCAATTCGTTCCCGCCTTCAGCGCCGCCCCGATTGCCTCGACCGTGTGACAGCCGCCGCGCGCCGCTTCAGCGATCTGGTTGGCGCCCACCCCAAAGCAGGCGCAGACGATCGGGCCCGGATCGGGCCGGTCGGCGCCCGGCCGACCCACCAGGATATCGGCGCGCCGCGCCGGCTTGATCGTCTCGGTCAACAGCGACACCGCCCATTGCCGCGACACCAGCACCGGGTCGGGCGACAGATAGAGCGCGAAGATCAGCTTGCCGCCCTCGAACAGCGCGAGGCTCTGCCGGCCGCTCGCCTTGTCGGCGATGCTGAGCAGTTCGACCTTCTCGCCCACCCCGAATGCCGCCCGGGCCCAGTCGACCCAATCCGCGGGCTCGGTGATGAAGGCCAGCTCCGCCCGCCAACCGCCCGTCGTCTCGGCGATCGCCCAATAGTCGGTGCCGGCGAACTCCGGCCGCCCCCGGCTGACCGCAAAACCGTAGCGCCGGGCCAAAGCCGGCCCAGCCACCACCATTGCCGATTTCAGCGCCGGCTGCCCCGATTGCGGGTCGGTCTGCCCGCCCACCAGCGCATCGACCCGGCCCTGCGCCGAGAACCGGTCGGTCCAGTGCATCGGCACGAACACCGAGCCCCTCTGCTGCCGCTCGGTCACCAGCGCTCGCACCAAGACGCTGCCATGCCGGTTCTCGAGCCGCACCAGGCTGGCGTGCCGGATGCTCTTTTCCACCGCGTCATCCGGGTGCAGCTCGGCGAACGGCTCGGCCATATGGGCCGAGAGCCGCGCCGCTTTGCCGGTGCGCGTCATGGTGTGCCAGTGGTCGCGCACCCGGCCGGTATTGAGCACCAGCATGCCCGGCGGCGGCGTCAGCGGTGGCGGCGACGCCACGGCGACGAAACGGGCCCGGCTGTCAGGCGTGAAGAACCGTCCATCGGTGAACATCCGCGCCGTGCTGCGCACCGCCCGCACCGGCCACTGCACCGGCTGCAGCCCGTCATATTCTGCATGCAGCAGACCCGAGAGGTCGAAGTCGCGGCTGCCCTCGTTCTCGAACCCCGATAGCGCCGCGTGTTCGGCGAAGATCTCGGCCGGCCGCTCATAGCCGAAAGCCTCGGCATGCCCCATCCGGCGCGCCACCTGCGTGACGATCCACCAGTCGGGCTTCGCCTCCCCCGGCGCGGCGAGGAACGGCCGCTGCCGCGAAATCCGGCGCTCGGAATTGGTCACGGTGCCGTTCTTTTCGCCCCAGCCTGCCGCCGGCAGCCGCACATGCGCTTCCACCGCCGTATCGGTCGCGGCGTTCATGTCCGACACCACGACGAACGGGCAGGCCCGGATCGCCGCACGCACCTTGTCGGCCTCGGGCATCGAATCCACCGGGTTGGTCGCCATGATCCAGAGCGCCTTCACCTTGCCCTGTGCGATGGCCTCGAACAGCTCGACCGCCTTCAGGCCCGGCTTCTCAGCCACCCGCTCCGAGCGCCAGAACCGCTTCAGCCGGTCGATATTGGCGGGTTCGAAATCCATATGCGCCGCGAGCATGTTGGCGAGCCCGCCGACCTCGCGTCCGCCCATCGCGTTGGGCTGCCCGGTCACCGAGAACGGCCCCATCCCGGGCATGCCGATCCGGCCGGTGGCGAGGTGCACATTGACGATGGCGTTGACCTTGTCGGTGCCGGTCGCCGACTGGTTCACCCCCTGCGAGTAGACCGTCACCGTCCGCGTCGTCTCGGCGAACCAGTCGTAGAATACCGCGATGTCGCGCACACTGAGCCCGGTGGCTTCCGCCACCCGCTCGAGGTTCCAGCTGCGCGCCACGTCGAGCGCCGCGCCGAACCCGTTGGTGCTCTCGGCAATGAACTCGGCATCGACGGCGTTCCGCTCGGCCAGTGACTTCAACAGCCCGACGAACAAAGCCGTATCGCCATCCGGCTTGATCGCGAGATGCAGGTCGGCCTGGTCGGCGGTGGTGGTCCGCCGCGGGTCGATCAGGACGATCCGCATCCCCGGCCGCTCGGCCTTCGCTTTGACGATCCGCTGGTACAGCACCGGGTGGCACCAGCTGAGGTTGGAGCCGACGAGGATCATCAGGTCGGCGAGTTCGAGATCCTCGTAGTTCCCCGGCACGGTGTCCGAACCGAAGGCCCGCTTGTGCCCGGCCACCGACGAGGCCATGCAGAGCCGCGAATTGGTGTCGATATTGCCCGAGCCGATGAACCCCTTCATCAGCTTGTTGGCGACGTAATAGTCCTCGGTGAGCAACTGCCCCGAGCCATAGATGGCCACCGAATCCGGCCCGTGCTCGGCGATGGTCTCGGCGAAGGTTTTCGCCACGAGGTCCAGCGCCTTGTCCCAGCTCGCCCGCTCGCCGCCGATCTCGGGATAGAGCAGCCGCCCATCCAGCGACAGCGTCTCGCCCAGCGCCGAGCCTTTCGAGCAAAGCCGCCCGAAATTGGCCGGATGCTCGGGATCGCCTGATATCGTCACCGAGCCATCCGGCTGCGGCGTCGCGAGCACCCCGCAGCCGACGCCGCAATAGGGGCAGGTGGTGCGGGTGGTAGACAAAGGACTAGACATCGTGGCTTCCCGACCCCTCATCCGTCTGCTTCGCAGCCACCTTTTCCCACAAGGGGAGAAGGCATCCCGACTGAGAGTCCTCGGTTCGATCGCCTTCTCCCCTTGTGGGAGAAGGTGCCCGAAGGGCGGATGAGGGGTGGTTAGCCACGATGCCAGCCTACTCCGCCGCCATCAGCATGACCTCGGCCGCCATGAAGATGCGGCCATCGACCACGTTCACCGCAAACGTCCTGACCTGCCCCTCGTCGGCGCCCTGCGCCTCGCCGGTCGCGAGATCGAACACCCAGTTGTGTAGCGGGCAGGTCACCGAGCCACCATGCACGATGCCTTCGCTGAGCGGCCCACCTTTGTGCGGGCAGCGGTTCTCGATGGCGTAGACTTGGTTCTCGGCAGTGCGGAACACCGCGATCTTGCCGGCTGGCGTATTGACACAACGCGCGCCGCGTAACGGAACCTGCTCGAGGCGCCCGATCTCGATCCAGTCGTTCATGTCCATCACTCCGCTGCCTGCGGCACGCCGAATTCCGCCAGTGCGGCGAACTCGTGCGCGTCCTTGCCGTTGACCCGCTCTTCCCACGGATCGACCTGGGCGAATTTCTGGCTGAACACGAACCGGTCGTAGTAGAAACGGCGCTTCGTGAGGTCGCGGACGATCGAGGCCTGGATCGACTCCATCCCCACCCGCTTCAGCCACTTGTACATGCGCTCGAGATAGCGGCCCTGCTCGCGATAGAGCTGGGTCAGCGCGGCGATCACCTCGATCGCGTCCGTCTCAGTGTCTACGTGGCAGAGCGCCTCGGTGCCCTTGATGTCGAGACCGGCGGCGCCGGCAAAGACGATGTCGTAGCCGCTGTCGACGCAGATCACGCCCACATCCTTGCAGGTCGCCTCGGCGCAGTTCCGCGGGCAGCCCGAGACCGCCATCTTCACCTTGGCCGGGGTCCAGCTGCCCCACATGAACTTCTCGAGCTTGATGCCGAGCCCGGTCGAATCCTGCGTGCCGAACCGGCACCAGTCCGAACCGACGCAGGTCTTCACCGTCCTGAGGCCCTTGGCGTAGGCAGCGCCCGAAACCATGCCGGCGGCGTTGAGGTCGGCCCAGACGCCAGGCAGGTCTTCCTTCTTCACTCCGAGCAGGTCGATGCGCTGCCCGCCGGTGACCTTCACCGCCGGAATCTTGAACTTGTCAGCGACATCGGCGATGGCGCGCAGCTCGTTCGGGCTGGTCATGCCGCCCCACATGCGCGGCACCACCGAATAGGTGCCATCCTTCTGGATGTTGGCGTGCACGCGCTCGTTGATGAAGCGCGACTGCCCGTCATCCTCGTACTCGCCGGGCCAGGTGGCGATCATGTAGTAGTTCAACGCCGGCCGGCACTTGGCGCAACCGCACGAGGTCTTCCACTCGAGCTCCTGCATCAGCTGCGGGATGGAGCGCAATTCCTTGGCGATGATCAGCCGGCGCACATCGTCATGGCCGAGATCGGTGCATTTGCACATCGGCTGCACCGCGGCGGGGTTGTAGCTGTCGCCCAGCGTCAGGAGCAGCAGCTTTTCAACCAGCCCGGTGCACGAGCCGCAGCTCGCCGAGGCCTTGGTATGGGCGCGGACATCGTCGAGCGACGTCAGGCCCTTGGCGGTGATAGTGCCGGTGATCTTCGACTTACATACGCCGTTGCAACCACAGATCTCTGCCTCATCCGGCAAGGCTGCAACGGCCGCCGTAGGGTCCAGCGGGGCACCACCCTGGTAGTTCTGGCCGAAGATCAGCGTGTCGCGCATTTCGCGCGTATCGACGTTGCGCTTCAGCATGTCGTAGAACCACGGCCCGTCGCCGGTATCGCCGTAGAGCACCGTGCCGATGATCCTGTCGTCCTTGAGGATCAGCCGCTTGTAGACGCCGGCACTGGCATCGCGCAGCACGATCTCCTCGCGGTCGTCGCCCTCGGCGAAATCGCCCGCCGAGTAGAGATTGACGCCGGTGACCTTGAGCCGGGTCGCCGTGGCGACCGGGGTAAACGTCGCCTTCTCGTCGCCGCAGAGCTGCGCGGCGAGGACGTTCGCCATGTCGTAGAGCGGCGCCACCAACCCGAAGGTCGCCCCGTTCACTTCGACGCACTCGCCCAGCGCGTAGATCGAGGGGTCCGAGGTGCGCATCTGCGCGTCGACCACGATGCCGCGATTGGCGGCGAGCTCGGCGGTCTTGGCGAGGGCGACGTTCGGCCGGATGCCGACCGCCATCACCACCAGGTCCGCCGGGATCACCGAACCATCGGCGAACTCGACGCCGGTGACCCGCTTGTCGCCGAGGATCTGCTTGGTATTGGCCGAGGTCATCACCTTGATGCCGCGCGCCTTCATCGATTCCCCGAGCAGGTACCCGGCCGCCGGATCGAGCTGACGCTCCATCAGCGTCGGCATCACGTGCACCACGGTGACGTCCATGCCCTGCTCGTTGAGCCCGGCTGCCGCCTCGAGGCCCAGTAGGCCACCGCCGATCACCACCGCCCTGCCCTTGGCCTTGGCGGCCAGCATCATGACGTTCACGTCGTCGAGGTCGCGATAGGTGACCACACCGGCGAGGTTCACCCCCGGCACCGGGATGATGAACGGCACTGAACCGGTGGCGATCACCAGCTTGTCGTAGCTCTCGGTGATGCCGTTGGCCGAGGTCACCGTCTTGTTCACCCGGTCGATGGTTTCGACCTTGCAGCCCTTGTAGAGCGTGATGCCGTGCTTGATGTACCAGGCGTCGCCGTGGATCACGATGTCGTCGAAGCTCTTCTCGCCCGACAGCACGGGGCTGAGCATGATGCGGTCGTAGTTGACCCGCGGCTCGGCGTTGAAGATCACCACATCGTAACGATCAGGGTCGGTCTCGAACAGCTTTTCCAGTGCCCGCCCGGGCGCCATGCCGTTACCGATGATGACGAGTTTTTCTTTCACTGAACCGTCTCCAGTTGAAGGTGTGCGGCCGGCTGCGCGCGAGTCTGGCGGCGCACGGCGATGTGCATGAAGGCGAAAGCCACGGCGACGAGCACGAACAGCGCCATGAAGCAGCTGCTCCACAGCCCCGTCGCGTCGTTGAGCCAGCCGAACAGCAGCGGCAGGATGAAGCCGCCGAGCCCGCCGATCATGCCGACGAGGCCGCCCACCGCCCCGACATTGTCGGGGTAGTAGGCCGGGATGTGCTTGTAGACCGCTGCTTTGCCGAGGCTCATGAAGAAGCCGAGGACGAACACCAGCCCGATAAAGGCCCAGGGGCTGATGCCGAAATTGACGGTGAAACTGCCATTGATGCCATGCACCAGCATGTCGCTGGGCGGCAGGGCGAGAATGAAGGTCGCCACGGCCGAGACGCCGAAGGTCCAGTACATCACCGTCCGTGCGCCCACCTTGTCGGAAAGCGAGCCGCCATAGGCGCGGAACAGGCTGGCCGGGATCGAGTAGGCGGCGGCCACCATGCCGGCGGTCTTGATGTCGAAGCCGTAGACCCCGATCAGGTAGCGCGGCAGCCACAGCGTCAGCGCCACGAACGCCCCGAAGGCGAAGAAGTAGTAGAGCCCGAAGCGCCAGACCCGGATATCCCTCAGCGGCGCGAACTCGGCGGCGAGGCTGCGCTGCGGCGCGCCCTCCTGGCGCCGCTTCACCAGCACCGGATCGTCCTCGGTGGTGAACCAGAACACCACTGCCATCACCGCGAGCACCGCGGCCCAGCTGAGCGCCACCGCCTGCCAGCCGAACGCCACCATGACGAACGGCGCGACGAACTTGGTCACCGACGCCCCGACATTGCCGGCGCCGAAGATGCCGAGCGCCGTGCCCTGCTGCTTTTGCGGATAGAACCGCGACACATAGGCGACGCCGACTGCGAACGAGCCACCGGCAAGCCCGACGCCGAGCGCCGCAATGAGGAACTGCTCGTAGGTCTGCGCGAAGACCAGCAGCGATGTGGCGACTGCCGCCGCCAGCATGGTCATGGTGTAGACCAGCCGCCCGCCATAACGATCGGTCCAGATGCCGAGCGCGATGCGCACCAGTGAGCCGGTCAGCACCGGGGTGCCGATCAACAGCCCGAACTGCGTCTCGGTGAGGCCGAGCTGATCCTTCAGCGCCACCCCGATGATCGAAAAGATCGTCCAGACGGCAAAGCAGACGGTGAAGGCGATGGTCGACAGCGTCAGCGCACGGCGCTGCGAGGCGATTTGAGCATCAGGGGCGCTCATGAATTCTCTCCGCTGGGATGAGAGCCAAAACAAAAAACTCCTAGGAGGCGCAGTCCGTCGTGGACCGTGCTTCTGAGGGCGACTTTGCCTGTTGGGGGTGCGCCCACCGTTGGACGCCGGATGAGAAGCGCGGAAACCGCGTCTCATAAGAACAGTAATGCACGTAGCGTGCCAAACTGCGTTGGAAGCGAAAACGCTAGTCTTGGCAGTTGGTTAGCCGGATGCCGCGAAAATGATCAGGCAGCAGCACTGACTAATTTGAGTCCAGAGTGGGCGGAGCTGTGCACAGATTTTGACCACTGGAACTGCATGGTGAAAGTTTGAGCACAGGTCACCGACCGCTCCGTGATCCTCCCCGCGTGGCGGGGGAGGGGGACCGCCGAAGGCGGTGGAGGGGGCGGCAAGACTCGCCGGCTTGGGCTCCCCCCTCCACCAGCTTCGCTGGTCCCCCTCCCCCGCCACGCGGGGGAGGATTACTGCACCGCCGGTGCTAAGCCGCCTCAACAAACCGATGCCGTTCATACAAAAACTTCAGCACCGCCTCGCGGCACTTGAGATAGGTCCGGTCACCGGCCAGCTCGAGCCGCCGGCGCGGTCGGCCGAGCGGCACAGCGAGCACTTCGCCGATCCGCGCCGCCGGCCCGTTGGTCATCATCACGATCCGGTCCGAGAGCAGCACCGCCTCGTCGACATCGTGGGTGATCATGATCATGGTGTTGTGGAGCCGCTCGTGGATCTCCATCACCGCATCCTGCAGGTGCGCCCGGGTCAGCGCGTCGAGTGCCCCGAACGGCTCGTCGAGCAAGAGGATCTTCGGCTCCATCGCCAGCGCCCGGGCAATGCCGACGCGCTGCTTCATGCCGCCGGAAATCTCCGCCGGCCGCTTGTCCCGGGCATGGCCCATCTGCACCAGGTCGAGATTGTGCATGATCCACTCATGCCGCTCGGCCCTCGACTTCTTGCCGCCGAACACCTTGCTGACCGCCAGGTTGACATTCTCATAGACCGTCAGCCAGGGCAGCAGCGAATGGTTCTGGAACACCACTGCCCGCTCCGGCCCCGGCCCGCTCACCACTTCCGAGCCAAGGACGATCGCGCCCGAGCTCACCTCGGTCAGCCCGGCGATCAGGTTGAGCAAGGTGGACTTGCCGCAGCCCGAATGCCCGATGATCGAGATCACCTCGCCCTCGGAAATCTCCAGCGAAATGTCCTTCAGCACCTCCGAGGTCACCCCGTTGCGCTCGAAGCTTTTGTCGACGTGTTCGATCTTGAGATAGCCAGTCATGTTCGGGTCCCTCAGTTCGCGGCCGTGCCGCGGGTGATGAAGGCGCCGAAGCCGGCAACCAGGCGATCGAGCATGAAGCCGATCACGCCGATATAGACCAGCGCCACGATGATGTCGGGCAGGCGCGACGAATTCCACGCATCCCAGATGAAAAAGCCGATACCGACCCCGCCGGTGAGCATTTCCGCCGCGACGATGGCGAGCCAGCTGAGCCCGATGCCGATCCGCAAACCGGTGAAAATGTACGGCGCCGCGGCCGGCACCATCACCTTGAAGAAGAACTCGATCGGGTTGAGCCGCAGGATCGCCGCGACGTTCCGGTAGTCGTTCGGGATGTTCCTCACGCCCACCGCGGTGTTGATGATCACCGGCCACACCGCAGTGATGAAGATGACGAAGATCGCCGAGGGGTGGCTATCGCGGAACGCCGCCAGCGACAGCGGCAGCCAGGCCAGCGGCGGCACGGTGCGGAGAATCTGGAAGATCGGGTCGAGCCCGCGCATCGCCCACACCGATTGTCCGATAAACGCCCCGACCGCGACGCCGACCAGCGCGGCGAGGCCGAAGCCGACAGCGACCCGCTGCAGCGAGGCGAATACTCGCCAGGCCAGCCCGATATCGCCATTGCCATAGTCGAAGAACGGGTTCCAGATCAGCTCGCCCGCCTGCTCCCACACCACCGAGGGCGGCGGCAGCGAGGCGCCCGGGGTCGAGCAGGCGATCTGCCAGATCAGCAGGATCAACAGGATAACGATCAGCGGCGGCACCACGGAGCGCGCAATGCCGGTGACCAGCTTCTTCAGGTCGATCCTGCGGTTGCCTGGTTGCGCCGGAAAGGCGAACACCTTCGCCTTCTTGGTCGGCGCGACGGTTTCGAACTGGGCCTCTGCACTCATGCTCGCGGGGTCCGTTACTGAATGAGGGAAAAAAGTGGCGCCGAGCCGGGTTGGACCCGGCGCCAGTCAGGGCTGGAGCGCTTTCAGGAAAAGTTGCAGACTTTTCCGGTTCGAAAGCGCGACCACTAAGCAAGTCAACCCAGAGCGGTGATCGCCAGGCTCTCGAGATACGCAGACGGGTTTTCGGGGTCGAACACCTTGCCGTCGAAGAAGGTCTCCGGCCCGCGCGAGCTTGAAGCCGGGATGTCGGCCGCCGCGACGCCGAGTGTCTTGGCCGCATCGCGCCACAGGTCCTCGCGGTTCACCTGGTCGACCAGCGCCTTCACGTCGGTTTCGGCCGGCAGGTACCCCCAGCGGATATCCTCGGTGAGGAACCACGCATCGTGGCTCTTGAACGGATAGGACGCATGGTCCTTCCAGAACTTCATCTCGAGCCCGGTGGCGGTGACGACCCGGCCATTGCCGTAATTGATGTCGCCCTTCAGCCGCCCCAGCACATCGGCCGGCGGCACGTTGAACCAGCCGCGCTTGCCGAGGATCTGGCTCAGCTCTTCCTTATTGGCCATGTCGTCAGCCCACTGCGCCGCCTCCATCACCGCCATCAGGATGGCGCGGGTGGCGATTGGGTTCTTCTCGATGAAATCGTTCCTGAGCCCCAGCGCCTTTTCCGGGTGGCCCTTCCAGAGCTCACCCGTCGTCGTCGCGGTAAAGCCGATGCCCTGGTTGACCAGTTGCTCGTTCCACGGCTCGCCGACGCAGAAGGCGTCCATGTTGCCGACCTTCATATTCGCCACCATCTGCGGCGGCGGCACGGTGATGGTCGAAACTTCGGTATTGGGGTTGATGCCGCCGGCGGCGAGCCAGTAGCGGATCCAAAGGTCATGCGTGCCGCCGGGGAAGGTCATCGCCACGGTGACTTCCTTGCCTTCGGCCTTGCGCTTGGCGAACACATCCTTCAGCGGCGAGCTGTCGAGCCCGACGCCGACATCCTTGTAGGCCTGCGCCACCGAGATCGCCTGGCTGTCGAGATTGAGCCGCGCCACGATCGACATCGGCAGCGGCACGTTGTTCTGCGTCACCTTGCCGGTCGAGATCAGGTAGGGCATCGGCGTCAGGATATGCGCCCCGTCGATGCCGTTGGCGGCGCCGCCCAGCACCAGGTTGTCGCGCGTCGCGCCCCAGCTGGCCTGCTTCAGCACTTCGACATCGGGCACGCCATGCTTGGCAAAGAGCCCCTTCTCTTTGGCAATGACCAGCGCCGAGGCGTCGGTCAGGGCGATGAAGCCGAGCTTGGCGCCGGTGACTTCAGGGCCCGCGCCTTGGGCAAAGGCGCCGGAGGGGAACAGGGTTTTGGCCGCCACGAGCGTTGCCGCGGTGGCCGTAGTGCCCGCGAGGAAAGCCCGGCGGGTGAGGAGGGAGGTGGTGGTCGATTTGGTCATCAAGTCTCTCCGAGTGATGCGATCAAGCCGGCGCCCCGAAGTGCCCCTCGGCCCCAAAACAACAAGGCCGCCAACAGGTCTTGCACGCTGGTCCGGAGACCAGTGGGCGTTCCCGTTGGCGGCTTTGCCTGTCGTGGGGCGCCCACCGTTGGACGCCGAATGATCGCGATTTTGCGTTCGGAGAACACAATGCACGCGCCGTGCCAAACTGGATGACGGCGATAAGTGATGGTGTTTCAGATGGTTAGGCGTGTGGTTAGAAATTGGGCAGGAGCGTATTTTGCCTAATTTGAATCCATCACCAACTGCTATGCGACAATTATGGGCATATTTCGTGTTTGCTCATTTCGTAATCGTAGTTGCGCCCGGTGTCAGCAGTCGGCGCACCCTCTCCCGCCTGCGGGAGAGGGGGGACCAGCCGAAAGGCTGGTGGGAGAGGGGTGCCACAAACACTGGCCCCTGCCCCATCTGCTTACGATCAGTGCGTGGGGCACCCCCCTCCCACCACGCTTTCGCGTGGTTCCCCCTCCCCCGCAAGCGGGAGAGGGCACGCCGACTGCCGGCTTCAGCGGAAAACCCGATAGGCGCAGACGGGAGAGGGCGCGCCGATTGCCGGCGTCGGCGAGAAAGCTAAGACAGCCGGATTACCCGCGCTGCCCCTCAATATACACCTCGACCTGGTCCGGATCGAACTGCACCCCGTCGAAGAACCCGTCCGGCCCGATGACCAGCGTCCCCGCTGTCGAGGGCACCTCGGTCGGGGCCGCCAGCAGCCCCTCGACCTTGCTGTCGGCGAGCGGCATCGGCACCCCGAGCGGCGCCAAGGCCGCGCGATAGACATCCGGACGGAAGGTCATTGCCGCGGCACGCGCCCGCTCGGCTTTGTGCTCGACTTCGCCCCAGCGCACCATCTGGCTGTAGAACCAGGCGGCGTGGCTGGTCCATGGGAAGTTGGCTGCCCCGGCATAGGGGACGAAGTGCTCCGGCACGCTCGCCGCCACCCCACCGCCGATATCGAACGCACCGCTCAGCGCCGGCAGGATCAGCTCGGCCGGCAGCCCGAGATAATGCGGCGCCGCCATGATGGCGGCGATCTCTTGATGGTTGGCGCTCTCGCCGCACCACACGGCCGCATGGTGCACCGCCCGGATCAGCCCGGCGACGATCTCGCTATTGGCCTCGGCCCAGTGCGCCCGCATGCCGATCACCTTGTCGGGGCTCGAGCGCCAGATCGCGGCCTTCACCGTAGCGATATGCGCCCCGGCATTCTTCACCCCCACCGTGTTCCACGGCTCGCCGACGCAATAACCGTCGATCCCACCCGACCCGAGCGCTTCGGGCAGGAGCGGCGGTGGCAGCACCACAATCTCGATATCGCGCTCCGGCACGATGCCGCTCGCCATCAGCCAGTAGCGCAGCTCGTAATTATGCGACGAAGTCTGGTGCACCACGCCGAACCGCAGCTTCTGCTGCGACGACGCGACCACCTGCTTGAGCGCCGCGCCGACCGGCCCGGCCGCCAGCGTCGCCGGCGCGCCGGCATCGGCGAGCCGCGCCCAGAGTGCGGCGCTCACCGTCACCCCGTTATTGCCCAGCCCCAGCATCATCGGGGTGATCATCGGCACCGATAGCGGGTTGAGCCCCAGCGTCGCGGCGATCGGCATTGGCGCCAGCATCTGGGCGAAATCGAAATGCCCCAAAGCCGCTCGGTCGCGGATATTGGCCCAGGAGGTCTCCTTGACCAGATGCAGGTCCAGCCCCTCGGCCGCCGCGAACCCCTTCTCGCGTGCCAGCACCAGCAGCACGCTATCGAGCAAGGGCAGGAAACCGGCGGAGAGGGCAATGAGCGACATGATTATTCCTCTGGGCCGAGCAGGCTGTCGGCCGTCACCAGGCTTTGGGCAATATCGACGATGCGGCGGTTCTGGTTCATCGCGGTCTTGCGCAGCAGCTTATAGGCATCCGCCTCGCTGAGGCCGCGCGTCCTGAGCAGGATCGCCTTGGCCTGGTCGATGACCTTGCGATCCTCGAGTTCACTGCGCGCCTGCTCCAGTTCCCGCGTCAGCCGGGCGAAGGCGTTGAAGCGGCTCACCGCCATGTCGAGGATCGGCTTCACCCGCTCCTTCTTCAGCCCGTCGACCACATAGGCCGAGACCCCCGCCTCTACCGCCGCCTCGATCGCCGAAGCGTCCGAGCGGTCGACAAACATGGCGATCGGCTTTTTCAGCGCCCGGCTCAGCGTGAAGAAATGTTCCAGCCGGTCGCGGTTGGGGTTCTCGAGGTCGATCACCACCACGTCGGGCATGTCGCGCTCGATGACGCGCGCCACCTCGTTGATCTCGTTGACCACGGTGACCCGGGCATGCCCGGCCTCACGCAATCCGTCCTCGATGATCGAGGCGCGGATGCGGTTCTCGTCGATCACCAGAATGGCGAGGTCTTGCACCGGCATGGGGTGTTATCGGCATGTTCGAGCTGCACAATCAAGCGCCGCTTTCGCAACCCTGCCCATCATTTCAGCGGCGATTTCTGAATTCCATTTGACTTAATAAATTCGTCGTCACAGTCTCCCCGCCAGCCTAGGAGGGACGCCTTGGGCCTGAGGGGGACGAACCAGGAATTCGGACGGCCGTACAACCGGCGCATCGTCCTTGAAGCCATCCGCGCGACTGGCCCGACCACCCGTGGCCGCATCGCAGCGGAGGTCGGCCTTACCGTGCAGACCGTCTCCACCATCATCCGCGAGCTCGAAGAGCAGGGTTACATCCTCTCCAACCGCGAGGAACCGCGCGGCCGCGGCCTGCCGCCGACGACGCTGCGCATCAACCCCGAGGGCGGCTACGCCATCGGGGTCTACATCACCCCGCTCGGGCTCGACGCGGCACTGATCAACCTCGCCGGCGACGTCGTCGGCTCGGTCCACAGCAATGCCGCCCGCAGCAGCCCGGACGAAGCCTTCACTCTGATCGGCAGCATGGTCACCGAACTGCGCGCCCCGCGTGGTGGCGCCCGCATGCTCGGCGTCGGCCTGTCGCTGCCCGGCCCGTTCGGCGTCGAGTCGATGAGCTTTGTCGGCCCCACCACCATGGTCGGCTGGGGCAATGTCGCGCTGCGCGAACGGCTCGCCGAAGTCACGGGCCTGCCCGCCTTCATCGAATCCGATATGGCCGCCGCCGCACTGGGCGAGCGGCTCTATGGCCGTGGCGCCGAGTTCGCCGATTTCTACTACCTGTTCATCGGCGTCGGCCTCGGCGGCATCATGGTGCACGAGGGAGTGGGACAGCGCGGCGCCTGGGGCAACGCCGGCGAGATCAGCCACATCCCCATCGTTCCCGATGGCGAACTCTGCCCCTGCGGCAATCGCGGCTGCCTCGAACGCTATGTATCGCTCGAAGCCTTCAACCGGCGGGGGCTCGGCGAGGCCGCCTATGCCGACGCCATCGGCCCGCAACTGCGCGCCGCCCTCATCACCATCGAGAACCTGTTCGATCCCGAGACGGTGATTCTTGGCGGCCTGGCGCCGCCGAGCCTCAGCGCCGAGCTCGCCCGCGTCGCCGCCAACCTGCCCAATTCGGTCTCGGCTCGCCACGACCGCAAGGCGCCACGGCTGATCATCTCCGATGGCGGCCCGCACACCGTGCTGCGCGGCGCGGCGGCGCTGGCGGTGGCCGGCGTGCTCTCGCCCCGCTTCGGCCAGCTTTTCGCTCCCGGCCAAACCCAGCTCAAGGGACTTGCCGCATGACCAGCTTCGCCCCCCTGCTCGTCCTCGACGACATCAGGAAGAATTATGGCGCCATCGAAGCGCTGAAGAGCATCAGCTTCACCATCGGCAAGGGCGAAGTGGTGGCGCTGCTCGGCGACAATGGCGCCGGCAAATCGACCCTGGTGAAGATCATCGCCGGCGGGCTCGAACCCACCTCCGGCCGGATGACCTTCGACGGCCGCGACTTCCTCGCCAAATCGCCCTCGGAGGCCAAGGCCGCCGGCATCGAGACGGTCTACCAGGACCTGTCGCTCGCCACCAATGTCGATGTCGTCGCCAACTTCTTCATGGGCCGCGAGCTCACCAGGAAGGTGCTCGGCATGTCGGTGCTCGACGAGAAAGCCATGGAGGCCGTCGTCGCCAAGGCGCTCGCCAGCGCCGGCACCAAAATCCCCTCGCTCCGCACCAAGGTCGAGCACCTCTCGGGCGGCCAGCGCCAGGCCATCGAGCTCAACCGGTTCGTCCATTGGGGCGGCAAGCTCGTTTTGCTCGACGAACCCTTCGCCGCGCTCGGCGTCGAGCAGACCCGCCGCGGCCTCGAGATGATCCGCGCCGTCGCCAACCAGGGGATCGGCGTCGTCATCATCACCCACATCATGCAGCAGGCCTTCCAGGTCGCCGACCGGATCGTGGTGATCCGCCAGGGCGTCGTGGCCGGCGATGTTGCAACCAAGGATACGAGCCCCGATGCGGTGGTCAACATGATCACCGGGGAAACCCTGGCCGCTGCCGGAGCGGCCGGTTGAGGGGCAGAACAGGGAAATCCGGCACCAAGGAGCGAACGAAATGAAGCGAATACTTCTATCCGTCTTCGGCGTTCTGGCAGTGGCTCTGGCCCTGCTGACGCCGGCCTTCGCCCAGACCAAAGGCAAGGTCTACTACCTCGTGCCCACCCTGCTCGACGAGTTCCAGACCGGCTCGGTCTCGGCGCTGGAAATGTTCCTGAAGCAGGTCGGCTATGAGATGCAGACCCTCAATGCCGACAACAAGACCGACGTCCAGCAATCCCAGATGAACGACGTCATCGCGCTGAAGCCGGCGGCCATCATTCTCGCCGCCGTCGATTTCAATGCGCTGAAGCCCTCGATCGAAGCGGCCATGGCCGCCGGCATCCCGGTGGTCGAGTTCGACCGCCAGATCACCTCGACGCCGTCGTCCTTCACCTCGGTCGCCGGCACCGTCGAGATCGGCTATGTCGCCGCCGAGGTGGTCGAAGGCCTCCTCACCAAGAAGAACGGCGCCGTGAAGGGCAAGGTGCTGCAGGTGCTCGGCGATCCGGGCGACCCCTACACCCTCGATATCCAGAAGGGTTTCGAGGAGAAGATGGCGGCCTACCCTGACGTCAAGATCATCTCGCTGCCGGCGCTCGGCTGGGCCGCTGATGCCGCGGGCACCATCGTCAACGACCAGCTGCTGGCCAACCCCGATATCGACCTGATCTTCAACCACGCCGCTCACCTTTCGGTCGCCGCTGCCGCTTCGCTGGAAGCTGCCGGCAAGAAGCCGGGCGACGTGCTGATGCTGTCGTCCAACGGCGCACCGGTCGGCCTCGACCTGATCCGCAAGGGCTGGATGCAGGCCGAAGTCGAGCAGCCGCTCTACGCCCAGGCTGCCGCCGTCGCCATGTTCATGGACAAGATCGTGAACAAAGAGGAGATCAAGGCCGGCTCATATGACGTGCTGGGCCTGCCCTCCACCGTGACGATCGAAGCCTGGGGCCCCAATATCAAGATCCCCGGCGCCGCCATCACGGCCGAGAACATCGACAACCCGGCCTTCTGGGGCAACCTCAAGCCCCCGACGGATACCGTGAAGTCGGTGGAGTAGCGAAGCACCGCAGTCGGGCACCCTCCCCCTCGCGGGGAGGGTAGTGAAGCTGGGAGCGAAGCGACCTAGCGGAACTAGGGTGGGGGGTGCCCCACGCCAGGACCGTGCCTGCCTCGCACCCACCCAAGCTGCGCTAGCCCGCAAGTGCGGCCAAGCTCCGCTACCCTCCCCGTCCAGGGGAGGGTAGCCCGACTGCAACATCAGTTCGAAACCGAGCGATCCTCTCAATGAACCCCAACACCCGCCGCGCCCTCGAGTTCATCCTCGATAACCTCGTCTGGTTCATGCTGCTGTTCGTGCTGCTGGTGTTCTCGATCTTCGTGCCGAACTACTTTCAGCCCGGCATCTTCGCCAACATCATCGAGGCCTCCTCGGTGCTCGGCGTCATGTCGATCGGCCTCGCGCTGGTGATCATCGCCGGCCACATGGATCTGTCGGTCGAATCCGTCGCGGCGCTTTCCGCCATGGCGGTCGGCATCGTCTTCTGCTCGGCCGGTATCGGCATGGGCGTAGAGCTCACGCCCGACTGGCTCGGCGTTCCGGTCTCGCTGCTCATCGCGCTGGCCGTCGGCAGCGCCATCGGCGCCTTCAACGGCCTGCTGATCGTCAAGCTGAAGATGAACGCCTTCATTGTCACCCTCGCCTCCTATATCTGGGTGCGCGGCGTGGTGCTGGCGCTGTCCGGCGGCCGCTCGGCGCAGGACCTGGCGCCCGCCATTCGCTGGTTCGGCGTGCAGCGCCTGCTCGGCCTGCCGCTCACCGCCTGGATCGCCATCCTCTGCTTCGTGGTGTTCTCGCTGATCATGGCCAAGAGCCGGTTTGGCCGGCACCTGATCATCATCGGCGGCAACCAGAACGCCGCCTTCCGGGCCGGCATCAAGGTCGACCGCATCCTCATCACCTCGTTCGTGCTCGCCGGCGCCATCGCGGCGCTCGCCGGCTGGCTGCTCGCCATCCGCACCTCAGGCGCCACCGCCAATCTCGGCATGGGGCTGCTGTTCAACGCCTTCGCCGCGGTGGTGATCGGCGGCGTCAGTTTGAAGGGCGGCGTCGGCGCGCTGCCCGGCGTCTATGCCGGCGTGCTGCTGCTCTCGGCCATCAACACCGCCATCAACCTGATGGGCCTGCCCGCCACCTCCACCCAGGTGATCCATGGCCTCTTGGTGCTCGCCGCCGTGCTCCTCGACACACTCAAACTCTCGATCAGGCAAAAACTCGCATGACCAAACGACTTCAAGGCAAGACCGCGCTCGTCATCGGGGCGGCGCGCGGCATCGGCAAAGCTATTGCCGTCCGCTTCGCCGAAGAAGGCGCTAACCTCATTGTCGCCGACACCGAGCGCGAGGCCGGCGCAGCCACCGCAGCTGAGCTCGGCGCGCCCTTCATCTTCACCGATATCTCGAAGCTCGCCGACGCCGAGGCCGCCGTCGCCCTGGCGCTCGAGAGCTATGGCCGGCTCGATATCCTGGTGCAGAACGCCGGCATCTACCCCTGGCAGCTGCTCGAACAGACTTCCGTCGACGACTGGGATCGGGTCATGGGGGTGAACCTGCGCGGCAGCTTCATCGCGGCGCGTGCCGCGCTCACCCCGATGAAGGCGCAGGGCTATGGCCGCATCCTCTTCACCTCGTCGATCACCGGCCCGCATGTCACCAGCCCCGGCCACGGCCACTACTCGGCCACCAAGGCCGGCATCAACGGCTTGATCCGCGCCGCGGCGCTCGAATTCTCCGGCTACGGCATCACCGTCAACGGGGTCGAACCCGGCAACATCCTCACCGAAGCGGTGCAGCAGCACCGCTCACCCGAGTTCCTCAAATCGATGGAAGACGCCATCCCCCTCGGCCGCCTCGGCAGCACCCGCGACGTCGCCAACGCCTTCCTGTTTCTGGCATCGGACGAAGCCAGCTACATCACCGGCACGACGATCATCGTCGATGGCGGCCAGCTGCTGCCCGAGGGGAACGACTTCAGGATCATGCCGGATCGGGATTAGCCGGTGCGTGGGGCCACCCCCACCCTTGATCCCTCCCCACAAGGGGGAGGGAGACGCTTTCTGCGGCTTCGGTTCAATCGTCTCCCTCCCCTTGATGGGGAGGGCAGCGCAGCTTGGCGGCTCAGCCGCCTAGCGAAGCTGGGTGGGGTGGGGCCGCTCGCGCAACCGGTAGTCCCTACAGCCCCACCACCATGAACGTCGTGTGCCGCGGCAGCACCGGGTCCTTCAGCACCTCGAACCCGAGCTTCCTGTAAAAGCTCTGCGCGCCGCGGTTCACCGGGCTCACCTGCAGGTGCATGCCCCGCGCCCCGGCCCGCTTCAGCTTTGCCATCACATGCTCCATGCCGCGCCGGCCGATGCCCCTGCCGCGGGCCTCCTCGAGCAGGTCGATATGGCCGTGCGCCGGATAGCGGTGCAGCACTTCGGGGTAGACGAATTCCGGGCGATGGATCGCGTATCGGGCCCAGTCGCTGCCCTGCCACCGGCTCTCGTCCGGCCCCGGATCGGCGAGCCGCGCTGCCAGCGGCGGGAACCACTCCGCCCCCATCCGAGCATAGATCCCCGGCGTATCCGGCGCCCCGAAAATGTAGCCGCAGACCCCGTTGGGCCCATCAACCACGAAGGCAAAATCCGGCTCGTACACCTGGTAGGGCACGGCATAGATCAGCCCGAGCAGATCCGGATCGTCCTCGCGCGCGGTCGCGTCCTTGCCGCTGTCGCCAGTCCTGAGGCACACCATGTTGAGTGCCGCATGGTCCTCGGCCAGCGCCCCGCGGAGCCGGTAGCCGCCGCCGAAATCAAGCACCATGCCGGTAGCGCCCGCTGCCGTCGCGCGGCAGCAGCTCCTGCACCGCCACGGTGAAGCCCTGCCGGTAGAAATTGTAGATCCGCTCCTTGTCGGGGAAGTCGGCGCCGCGCGGCGGATCGCCGGCCAGCCAGTCGAGATAGGTGACGAGATGCGTCATCTCCTCGCGCGCTTCCCACAAATAGGGGTGGAAGGCATAGAACAGGTCGCGGTTCTCGAGCTCGGTCATCCGGTGGAACAAGGCGGTGATGCGGTCGCGGAACTGCACCAGCGCCTCGTGCCCATCCTGCCAGCTCTCGTTGCGCACGTCGGGCCGCTTCTCGCTCATCAGCCGGCGCGCCGATTGCAGCAGGCCCTCGACCTGCGGCCCGCAGCGGAACGGCTGGTAGAACAACTCACCCAGGAGCCGGATCTCTTCCACCGTCAGCGTCTCGGTCTGCCCGGTAAAGGCCAGCCGGAAGCGCGGCTGCCAGGCCTTCAACGCCAGCGCGAAGGCCGAGGCCTCGTCGTCGGAGCCGGCGGCAAAGGCGCCGGTCGCGTGCACGGGCACGAAGTTCGCCTCGAACTCGTTATTGGGGTTGGTGATGATCCCGTCGATCAGCGGCAGGATATCGGCGTGCCGGCCGCCCAGCGGTCCGGCATAGACGCGGCGGATATCGTAGTCGTTGGCGTGGAAATTCTCCCAGATCACCGGCTTGCGCCGCAGCACCCGGCCGACTTCGATGAGGCTCTCGGCGCTGATGGTCTTCGAAACAATATCCGGCCCGGTCCAGAACACCCCGATCTCCGGGTGGAGCTCCGCTCCGATGCTGTTGAGATAGGCTGAGCCCGGCACGTCATGCCCGGCGAACGCCGCGCAATATTCGGTCGGGCAGAACAGCACGGCTGCTCCGGGAACCCGCGCCTTGACGTGCTTGAACGCCTCGTTGGCGAAATAGCTCTGCGCCGCCGCGAAGGAGGGGAAGGCCCGCTCGTCGGCCGGCATCATGGTGCGTGGGATATCGTCGAACAGCAGCGCGAAATGCGTCACGCCGAGGTCCAGGAGCTGGTCGAGCCGGCGCTTCAGCGCCTCGAGGTCGCTTGCGTCCGAGTAGACGACATCGAGACACGGGGCGATCGCCACCATGAAAATGAGCTGCCGCGCCCGTGCCGCGTCGACCAGCTCCTGGAGAGCTGCGGCTTCCGCCGCGTTGTAGAGTTCGCGCCAGCGGGCGCGGATCTTGATGTCGTCCTTGGGCCCGTAGACGAAGCTGTTCATCCCGGCATTGGCGATCCAGTCGAGCATCTCGATCCGCTGCAGATGCGTCCACGCCCGGCCGTAAAAGCCTTCGATGACGCCCGAGAGGAACGTTGTCGGCACCTTGGCGCGCCCCGCCCCTTGTCGATCCGGCTGATCCAGCAGCACATCCAGCGACCAGCCGGAAAGCCCCGGCGGCGATGCGGTGACACTCGGAAAGTCGTGAACAGTTCCCATCTGGTTCAGTCCATCGCTGTTGCGGTGAGCCCGGCGATCACATGCCGTTGCAGGATGAAGTAGAGGATCAGGATCGGCACGGTGGTGATGGTCAGGGCTGCAAAGACCAGTGAGTAGTCGGTGCTGTGATAGCCCGAGAACCGCACCAGTCCGACCGGCAGGGTGCGCTGCGCATCGTCGGTGATGAACAGCAGCGCGAAGAGCAGCTCATTCCACACGCTGATGGTGTTGAGCACCACCATGGTCAGCATCGCCGGCCACACCATCGGCACCGACACATGCCAGAAGATTTCCCAGGTATTGGCGCCATCGAGCCGCGCCGCTTCTTCCATGTCGGGCCGGATCGAGATGAAATAGGCCCGCATCAGGAACACCGTGAAGGCCAGTTGCCAGGCGGCCCCCGGCAGGATCAGCGCCCAGGGGGTATTGAGCAGATGCATGTCGCGCAGCTGCGTAAACAGCGCAATGGCGACCGAAGGCGGTGGCAGCAGCAACCCGATCAACAGGATCCGGTACATCAGCTTGCGGCCCGGAAACTCCAGCCGGGTGAAAGCGAAGGCGGCCGCCGTGGCGAACAGCACGCACATGCTCACCGCGACCAGCGTCACGAACACCGAGTTGAGGTAGAGCGTCCCGAGCCCGCCGACCTGCCAGGCCTCGATGAGGTTCTCCCAGCGCCACTGCGCCGGCAGCGCGAAAGGCGAGCGGAAGATCTCGCGGTTGGATTTGAACGACGAGTAGACCATCCAGATCGCCGGATAGAACATGACGAGGACGATCGCGCCGGCCACCCCGAACTGCAGCCATTCGGCCGTGCTGCGACGCCGTTCAGTAGCGCGTGACATTGCCGCGCTCCGAAATCTTGAGATACCCAATCGAGATCAGCGAGACGACCAGCGTCAGCACCACGGTGAGCGCCACGCCATAGCCGATCTGGTTCTGGTCGAAGGCCTGCTTGATGATCCAGGTCGCCGGCACTTCCGTCGCTCCGAACGGCTGCCCGTTGGTCATGGTGAAGAACAGGTCGAACCCGGCAAAGCCGCCGGTCACCGCGAGGAGGATGCAGACGATGACGTTCTGCTTCAGCATCGGCAGGGTGATGGCGGTGAACTGCTGCACCCCATTGGCGCCGTCGAGCCTTGCCGCCTCGTAGAGGTTGCGCGGAATGCGCCGGAGCGCCGCAAAAAAGATCACCATGTAGAAGCCGGCATATTTCCAGCCCGAGACGATGCAGATGAAGAGCAGCGCCGTCTCCGGCTGCGCGAGCCATGGCTGCGCCCAGTCGCCGAGCCCCACCGAGCGCAGCGTCGAGTTGAGCAGCCCGGTGCGGTAGTCGAGCACGAACTTCCACAGGACGCCCGCCGCCGACATCGACAGCACCACCGGCGCAAAGAACATGCCGCGCATCAGCGAGAAGCCGCGCCGATCGGAGTTGAGCAGCACCGCCATCACCAGCCCGAACGTCACCTCGAAGACGAGGGTCGCGGCGATGTAGAGGACGACATGCACGAACGACATCAGGAATGTCGGGTCGGTCAGCGCCCGGGCGAAATTGGCGAACCCGGCCCAGCGCGGCGCGCTGAACCCATCCCAGAAGGTGAAGGCATAATAGACCGACGCGCCCAATGGCAGCAGCACGAAGGTCGCGAATAACAGCATCGCAGGCGCCGCGAACAACAGGTTCGCGGCGCCGGTGCTGATAGGGGCCGAGCGGTCTTGCAAAATATGGCGCCGGTTACTGCTTGCCCATGGCGGCGAGCGTCTCGTCGAGCCAGACCAGCGCGTCCTTGGCGCTCTTTTCCCCCGAGGCGGCAAAGGCGGCAGCCTGGTAGAAGGCCTCGGCGACCGGCACCGGATACTTGTTGTCCGGTGGCGGCACGATGCCCGAGGCACCGCTCATCAGCGCCAGCATCGCCTGGGTCTGCTCGTCGAGCTTGGCCTTGTCGCTGACCCCCTGCACCGGGCTCATCTGGCCGCTCTCGGCCCACTTGATCTGGCTGGCCTCAGAGGTCAGGAACTTGAGGAACTTGATCGCTTCGACCGGGTGCGGTGCGTTCTTGTGGACGACGAGACCGGTGATGGTGCCGATCACGCTGTTGGCCAGCGGATGGGCCGGGTCGATCACCGGGGTGTTGAACTGGCCGTATTCGAAGCCCTCGTCGGCGAGGTTGGCGGTCTCCGACACCAACCACGAGCCGATCGGGTGCATCACTGCGCCTTCCTGGAAGAACGTCGCCATCGCCGGGTCGGCGCCGAGCGCCTGCATGTCCTTGTTGAAGGCCCCGACATCGTGGAGGCCGACCAGGAGGTTCAGCGCCTTCTCGAACTCGGGGGTGTTGAACGGCGCTTCCTGCTTGAAGGCGGCGATATAAGCGTCCGGCGGCACCACCATGGCGGCGATGTGGCCGGCCCAGTTGCCCAGCGGCCAGAACTCGTTATTGCCCTCGACGATCGGCGTCTCGCCCGCCTCGGCCAGCGTCTTGTTGAGCGCCACGAACTCGTCCCAGCTCTTGGGCGGCGTCAGGTTGTGCTCGGCGAATATCTTCTTGTTGTACCAGATGGTGTTGGTCAGATCGAGCGACAGCGGCACCAGGTACGGCTTGCCGTCGACCATGGTGCCGGCGCCGTCGGTCCACACGGCCGGCGAGAAGCTATCCTTCCAGCCATCGGCGGCCATCGCTTCGCTGAGGTCATAGGCATAGCCGGCGGCAACATCGCGCTGCACCGGGAAGCCCGCCCACTCGAAGAAGATGTCCGGAACCTCGTTGCTCTTCAGCTGGGTGATCAGCCCCTGGTTGGAATACTGATCGTCGTCGAAGACGATCTCCTTGATCTTGATGTCGGGATTGGCCGCCTGGAAATCGGCAATGATCGAATCGAGCGCCTCGCGGCTCGCCCCGCCGGTGATGGAGTGCGTGAAGCGCACTTCGGTCTGCGCCATCGCGGCCGTGCTCAGCAGCAGCAATGCGGTCGCTGTAGTCAGCGCCAACCTTTTGGTCGTCAGCGCCAATCTTTTGGCCATCATCGGTAACACCCTGTTTTCGCCCCAAATCTCTTGGCAGCTATCTCCCCTGCCAACTGGTATGTTATTGGTTTAAACCAGTTTGTCCAGCGCTCAAACTTCCGGCGAAGTTCCGCGCTAAGGCGCTTGCAAGTTTCCGCGCAAGCCGCTTGCAAACGCCAGTCCAAAATCATACCAGTTGCGCGAGAACAACCACGGCTCACTGGTCGGAGGACGCTTGGACTTTTACGCGGCGGTACGCGAACGGATGGAGGCCCGGCATGGCCCCTTGGGCGAGCGCCTGCGCAACGCGCTGACCGCCGTGCTCGATTCTGGCGCCATCGCCCCGGGCGAGTCGCTGCCCTCCGAACGCGAAATGGCCGAGGCGCTCGCCGTCTCCCGCTCGACCCTGCGCCAGGGGCTGAAGGAACTGGCCCAGCAGGGCATCATCGCCACCCGGCCGGGGGCCGGCACCGTAGTGATCGGCCGCATTCCCAAGGCGCTGTCGCAGCTCTCGGGCTTCACCGAAGACATGCGCCAGCGCGGGCTCGAGCCGACCTCGCGCGTGCTCGAATGTTCGATCGGCCGGGTCGGCGCCGATGCTGCCTTTCGCACCGGCTTGCCACTCGGCTCCCCCATTCTCACGCTGGTCCGCCTGCGCCTTGCCGGCGGCGAGGCCATCGCGCTTGAGCGCGCCGTGGTGCCGGTCGAAGCGGTGGGCGCCGATTACGATGGCTCCGGTTCGCTCTACGAACGCATGGACGCACGCCACGCCCGGCCACACCGCGTGCTGCAGAGCCTCTCGGCCACCGAAGCCGACGAGGCGCTCGCCGCGCACCTGGGCATCCGGCCCGGCGCCGCGGTGCTCGAAGTTTCACAGCTCGGCTACGGCCTGTCCGGCACCGTCGTCGAGGATGCAATGACCTGGTATCGCGGCGATCGGTACAAGTATGTCGGCGAGATCAGAGGCTAGAATGACCACCCCGCGCCAGCGCTATCGCGACCAGCTCGCCATCATCTTCGACCGCATCCTCGGCGAGCAGTCCGCTGCCCTCGACGCGGCCCGTGACGCCGTCGCCACGGCGCTCGGCACCGACCACCTGGTCTATGTCGCCGGCTCCGGCCACTCGCATCTCATCGCCGAGGAAGCCTTTTACCGCGCCGGCGGCATTGCCGCGGCGCAGGCCATTCTCGATCCCGACCTGATGCTGCACCTCGGCGCCGAGCGCTCCACCCTGCTCGAGCGCGAAACCGGCCGGGCCGAACGGGTCCTCGCCGACTATCCGGTCGAGGCCGGCGACGTGGTGTTCATCGCATCCAATTCCGGGCGCAACGCCTATCCGATCGAAATGGCGCTCGCCTGCAAGGCCCGCGGCGCCACCACCATCGCGCTCACCTCGCTGCGCCACGCGCGCGCCATCACCTCGCGCCACGACTCGGGCAGACTCCTCTATCAGGTGACCGATCTCGTCCTCGACAATGGCGGCGAATACGGCGATGCCGCTCTCAGTGTCGGTAACGACATCCGCATGGGACCGACCTCGACCATCGCAGGGGTGTTCATCCTCAACGCCGTGCTGGCAGAAGCCGTCGACCAGCTGTCGCATAACGGTGTCGATGTTGACGTTTATCAGAGTGCAAACATGCAGGGCGCCGAAGCCGCTGCAGAGGAAATGATCCGCCGGTGGCAATCGCGGATCAGGGGGCTGTAGGGTCGTCCGGGCAGGCGACTCTACAGCCTCGACCGTTCTAGCCGGGGCGTGGCGCGGTAATAGAATACCGCGAAATCTGCTGACCTCAGCTGTCAGCAGCCCGGCGGCAAGGTTGGGCGTCAACCAAGGAGACGTCCCATGCCCGTCCAGCACCTCAACCCCGAGACGCTGCATTCCAATCCGGTGTTCACCCAGGCTATCCTGGTGCCGTCAGGCGCGCGCACCCTGCTGATCGGCGGCCAAAATGCCGTCGACCGGCACGGCCACCTGGTCGGCAAGGGCGATGTCGTCGCCCAGTCGACGCAGGCGCTCGGCAACCTCAAGGCGGTGCTCGACGCCGCCGGAGCCACACTCGAGGATCTCGTGAAAGTCACCGTCGTCATCGACCAGCACGCCGATCTCCGCGCTGCCTTCGGCGCGTGGATGAACTTCTGGGGCGCCCGCGGCAACCCGCCCACCGTCACGGTGCTGCGCGTCGCCGGCCTCGCCAACCCCGATTACCTGATCGAGATCGAGGCCCAGGCGGTGCTCGCATGAGCCCGGCGCTGCGGCCATTGCGCAAGCGCGAGGAGATGCCGGACTTCGTCCGCGACGCGCTGGACCGCTCTGACCTCCGCGCCGCCTACGACGCCCGCCCACCCTACCAGCGCAACGATTACCTGCTCTGGATCAACAAGGTGAAGCGCGAGTCCACCAAGTACAAGCATCTCGCCCAGATGCTCGAAGAACTGGAGGTCGGCGGGGTCTATATGGGGATGAAGTGGAACGGCTGAGCGGGTCGGGCCGGCACAGACGGTGAGCTCCCCTCCCCCTTGAGGGGAGGGGAGCCCGCGGGCTGTGACAGAGAACAAATGTCACAACCGTCCCTCCCGCTTGCAGCCCGCGCCGCATCCCCCTACACCCTCCCGGACCAACTGGAGGGGCAGCAGTGGACTACGCGTTTGCATTCAAGCCGGGCGAGCTCGATCGCGTCGCGCACCTGCGCACCACCGACGGGACCCGCATCGATCCGAGCGCCAGGACGCTGGTGTTCTGGCGCGGCAAGCTGCTCGCCGATGCCGAAGGCCGCCCCGCTGCGGTGCCGCTCGATCACCCTGCCCTTTCGGACAGCCGGGAGGCGCCGCTCTTCGTTGGGCTGACGCCCGAGGGCCCGCGCTTTGCCGCCGACCTGCCGCTCTGGTCGCCGCCCGAGGACGCCACCACCATCGGCCAGTTCATCGACCAGACGCAGCAGGTCCACCCCGGCTTCCCCGAGATGAAGTTCGTGGAAATCCGCGGGCTGATGCCGACCCTTACTCGGCTCGAAGGCGAGAGCGTCGCCACCGGGCGCGCGTTGATCAGCTGGCATTCGAGCCACCGCTTCTGCGCCAATTGCGGAGCGCCGAGCGCCGTCGAGAGCAGCGGCTGGGTCCGCAAATGCCCGCAATGCGGCACGCAGCATTTCCCGCGCACCGACCCGGTGGTGATCATGGCCATCACCCGCGGCGATCTCTTGCTGCTCGGCCGCAGCCCGAGCTGGCCCGAGCGCATGTATTCGCTGCTCGCCGGCTTTGTCGAGCCGGGCGAAACCATCGAAGCGGCGGTACGGCGCGAAACGCTGGAAGAAAGCGCCATCAAGGTCGGCCCGGTCCGCTATGTCTCCTCGCAACCCTGGCCGTTCCCGATGTCGCTGATGTTCGGCTGCCAGGGCGACGCGCTGAGCGAGGCGATCACCATCGACCCGGTCGAACTCTCCGACGCCCGCTGGGTCACTCGCCGCGACGTGCTCGAAATCCTCGCCGGCACCCACCCCGAAATCAACCGCCCCCGCCCCGGCGCCATCGCCGGCGCCCTGATCGAAGCCTGGGCCCACGGGAAGCTGCTCGACCCGGATTATTGGGGGAATTGAGGGCAGGCTGGCACGCGAGCGGTCTCGCGTCCCCTCGCCCCTTTGGGGAGAGGGTTAGGGTGAGGGGTAGCCAAGCACACCGGCCGAGCAGTCGCCGCTGCAGCGCGAGAAGCAATCCCGGCGCGCTTGGCGCCCCTCACCCCAGCCCTCTCCCCAAAGGGGAGAGGGGGCGTT
Source organism: Devosia sp. LjRoot16 (assembly GCF_964252795.1). Taxonomy (NCBI): domain Bacteria; kingdom Pseudomonadati; phylum Pseudomonadota; class Alphaproteobacteria; order Hyphomicrobiales; family Devosiaceae; genus Devosia; species Devosia sp. LjRoot16. Next base: position 58,504 of record NZ_CAXUPH020000007.1, on the reverse strand, counting down.
GTGGGACGGCCGGTGCTATTCGCTTCCCACCGCCTTCGTCGAAAAATGCACATACGGGAACAGCTCGGGCACGTGCGAATCCCACACCCCGTGCGCGCTCCAGGCCCAGCCGCCCGAATCCTCGGCGGGCTTGGCGGCGCGGTAGGTGTTGAAGCGCGAGAAATCCATCCGCCAGGTATCGCCGTCACGCGGCGGCAAAGCGCGGCCGTCGGTGGCGAGCCAGCCCAGGCTGGCCCAGGGAATGGCAATCTCCGCCGTCCAGCCGCGATCCCGGTCGGCATTGTCGTTGAGCGTCCCGTCGATCGACGCCGCGGCCCTCAGCCCCGGCATGTCCCAGCTGAACAGCCCGAGCCGCGTTCCCCTGGGATGCTTGTCGAACCCCACTCCGTTCCACGGTTTGGCGCCCGGTGCGCTGCGTGAAAACTCTGCCGCCTTGCTGAAGCCAGCCCGCTCATAGGCATCGTCCCAGACGAAGAAGGCCTCGTAGATCGTCCCCAGCGCGTTGAGTTCGAGCTCGTAATAGGCATCGGCGCCGGCGACGAACAGCTCGACGTCGTTCTCGCTCCAGATCAGCGCGTCGCGCTCGGTGAGTTTCGCCTCGACGAACGGCTCTTCTACCCAGAACCCGACATAGAGATGCGTGTCGTCCCACAGCACCGCGGCGCGCGTATCGTGCACCGTCGGCTTGCCGCTGATCAGGTCGACAAACCTGGGTGAGCGCGGCGCCAGCGCCCAGGCTGCTGCATCGAGCCGACCGTCGATCAAGGGTGGCTCGGGCACGCGATAGGCGGTGTAGTGCTGGATGCGCTTCTCGGGCCACGGGAACGGTGATGTCATGGCGTCTCGTAGCTCCCCGTCGGCGGATAGGCATGCACCCCGCCCTGCCAGTCCGACACCTTGTAAGTGTCTTCGCCCGTCGCCTCGACATTGCTCGCCGCGATCGGCGCCTTGCCGTAGCCACCGGGGATATCGAGCACATAGGTCGGCTGGCAGAGCCCTGACACCCGGCCGCGCAGGCTTTTGACCAACGCCTGCCCCTCGGCGATCGACAGTCGGAAATGCGCCGTGCCCGGCGCCAGATCCGGATGGTGCAGGTAATAGGGTTTGACCCGCATCTCGACGAAGCCACGCATCAGCTCGGCCAGCACGTCAGGGTCGTCGTTGATGCCGCGCAGCAGCACCGACTGGCTGAGCATCACCACGCCCGCATCGACCAGCCGCCCGGCCGCCGCCCGCGCCGCCGGGGTCAGTTCGCGCGGGTGGTTGGCATGCAGCGCCACATAGGTGGTCTTGCCGCTGGCCTTGAGCGCCGCGATCAGCTTGTCGTCGACCCGCTGCGGTTCCACCACCGGCACCCGGCTATGGAAGCGCACGATCTTGACGTGTGGGATGTCCTTGAGCCGGACCATCATCTCCTCGAGCCGCCGCGCCGACAACACCAGCGGATCGCCGCCGGTGAGGATCACCTCCCAGATCTCGGGATGGTTGGTGATGTAGCCGATGGCGGCATCCATCGCCTCGGGCGCCAGCGTCCCGAGCCCTTCCGGCCCGACCATTTCGCGGCGGAAGCAGAACCGGCAATAGACCGGACAGACATGCACAGCCTTGAGCAGCACCCGGTCGGGATAGCGATGCACAATCCCCTCGACCGGCGAGTGCGACAGGTCGCCGATCGGGTCGGCCCGTTCCTCCGGCGTGGTGCTGAGCTCAGCGATGTCTGGCACGAACTGCCGGGCAATTGGATCGTTCGGGTCCGCCCGGTCGATCAGCCCCGCCATGTCAGGCGTCACCGCAATGGCATAGCGCTTCGCCACCGCTTCGGCGTCGCCGAGGCGGTCTGCTCCGAGCAGGCCGGCCGAGACCAGGTCCTTCGCCGTCCGGATCGCGCGATCCTGTTTCATCTGTCGCCTCCGACCACCGGCACCCACAGGACATCCTCGATCCGCCGCGCCGCGACCGCCAGCATCACCAGCCGATCGAAGCCGAGCGCCACGCCGCTGGTTTCGTCCATCAGCGGCAGCGCCGCCAGCAAGTCTTCATCCAGCGGATAGGTTTCGCCATAGAGCCGTTGCTTTTCTTCCATCTCGGCGGCAAATCGACGGCGCTGCTCTGCTGCATCGGTGAGCTCACCAAAGCCGTTGGCCAGCTCCACGCCGCAGGCATAGAGCTCGAACCGCTCCGCCAGCCGCCGATCGTCTCCGGTCCGCCGCGCCAGTGCCGCTTCCGCCGCCGGGTAACGGTCGAGCACTGTCACCCGCCCCAATCCCAGGTTCGGCTCGACCTTTTCCACCAGCACGCGGCTGAACAGGTACGACCAGGTATATTCCCTCGGCACATCGAGCCCGATGCGCCGCATCTCGGCCGCCAGCGCCGCTGCATCCGTCTCGCCCGCCGCATTCATGGTCGCGAACAGGTCAACCCCGGCATAGCGCTCAAACGCCTCGACCACGCCCAGTCGCTCGGGCTCCGCGAACGGGTCGCACGCGCGGTCGCGGAACTTCAGCGCCGTCACGCCCGTCGTCTCGGCCGCAATCCGCAGCAGGTTGATACAATCAGCGATCACCGCGTCATACGGCTCCCCCGCCCGATACCACTCGAGCATGGTGAACTCGGGGTGGTGCAAAGCGCTCCGCTCGCGATTCCGCCACACGTGTCCGAGGCTGGCGATGCGCCGCTCTCCCGCCGCTAGGAGCTTTTTCATCGAGAATTCCGGCGAGGTGTGGAGATAGAGCGTCTCCCCCACCCCGTCATTGCCGATCGCCGTGGTGGCAAAGGCATGCAGATGCGTCTCGTTGCCCGGGCTGCGCTGCAGCCCCGGCGGGTCAACCATCAGAAAATCCCGATCGGCGAGATACTTGCGCACCGCCAGCTCGATGCGGTTGCGCGCCAAGAGCGCCGGACGCCGGTCGGCGTGCACCGAGGCCGTCCACCATGGGGAAACTGGCGGGACTGGTGAGGAGGCGGGCAAGGCTACGTCTTTCGGCTCGGGACTGGCGGTTTTCGCGGAATTAGGGTATCGGCGGCACCGATACATCAGATTAGCGCGTTCGGCCCGGCCTTTTGCTGCCGCTCTCTAGGCCCTCGCCAACCGTTGAACAAGGAAGAACTAATGGTCAAGGTCATCGCCTCGTCGCTGCGCAAGGGCAACGTCGTCGAGCACGACGACGGCAAGCTCTACATCGTGCTGGTCGCCGAGAACATCCATCCCGGCAAGGGCAACTCGGTGACCAAGGTCGACATGCGCCGCATCTCGGACGGCGTGAAGGTTGCCGCCAGCTGGCGCACCGTCGAAATGGTCGAGAAGGCCGACGTCGACGAGCGCGCCTACCAGTTCCTCTATAACGATGCCGAGGGCTTCCACTTCATGGAGCCCACCACCTACGAGCAGATCGCCGTCTCGGAAGACGTGGTCGGCGATCAGGCCGCCTACCTCACCGACGGCATGGAAGTTTACATCCGCACCTTCGACGGCGTGGCGCTGTCGATCGAACTGCCGCAGCGCGTCAGCCTCGAGATCGTCGAGACCGAGCCGGTGGTGAAGGGCCAGACCGCCTCCTCCTCGTTCAAGCCGGCGACCCTCAACAACGGCGTCAAGACCATGGTCCCGCCCCATATCGGCGTCGGCACCAAGGTGGTCGTCATGACCGCCGACGGCAGCTACGTCGAGCGCGCCAAGGACTGACCTTCGGCCGCAAAGCGGCAAAATCACTCCAGTGGAACGATTTTAGGAGGTCAGGCCCGAAGAGCTACGCTTGCAGGGCTGGGATGCTGACTATGCACTGATACAAAGCAATGGGGCACTCAGTGCCCCATTGCTTTGCGCACCTCCCTGAGGTCGGCGACGAACCGCTCGCGCTCCCGCTCTGCCTCCGCCCGATCCGGCATCCGCAGCAGGTAGGACGGGTGCACTGTCGCGAGCATCCGCGTTCCGTCGGCCAACTCGGTGACCCGGCCGCGCACCGAGCCCAGCGTCGTACTGCTGCCGGCAAGACTGGCGACCGCCGTCGCGCCCAGCGCCACGATCAGCTTCGGCTTGACGAATTCCCGCTCCAGATCGAGCCAGAATTTGCAGGCCTTCACCTCCCCCATATTGGGCCGCTGGTGCAGCCGCTTCTTGCCGCGCGGCACAAACTTGAAGTGCTTGACCGCATTGGTGACGTAAGCCCGCTCCCGGTCGATGCCGGCCTCCGTCATCGCCGCATCGAACACCTTGCCGGCCGGCCCGACGAAGGGTTTGCCCGCAAGGTCCTCCTGATCGCCCGGCTGCTCGCCGACGAACATCACCTCGGCATTATCAGGCCCCTCGCCGAACACCGGCTGCGTCGCCATCTCGTAGAGCGGGCAGCGCCGGCACTGGTCGATCGCTTGGCGGGCCGCGCCGAGCGAGGTGATCTCGACCTCGGGCACCTCGTCCTCGACCTGCCGCTCGGTCCGCCGCAGGTGTTTCGATGATGGGATGCTGGCCTGCCGCTCGATCATTTCCGCCTCCGCTGCCTTGGCGCCGCGTATCAGGGAAGGAATGAGTTCGGCCTCCGGCAGGTTGCGCCAGTATTTCACCGGCATTTCCGACTTCATCATCCGCACCTTGAGCCGCGCCGGGTTGAAGATCGAGGCGAAGTAACTCTTCCACACCCCCTCCATGGCATCCTCGGCAGGCACATCGGCCTTGTGCCCACCCGACCCGAACTCGAGGCTCTCGCCATCCCAGAATACCGAACGGTAGGGCGTGACGATCGCCCACATCATGCCGGTGAAGCGCCTGACAAAGAACGGCGCCACCCGCTCCAGCACGTAATGTTCCGGCTCGAACCAGGCGACGAACCGCTCGAGCCCGGAATCGTCGGCGATGGACTTGAACCGCACGAAGGCCTTGAGCTTGTGCGCATCGCGCCGCACTGCAGACACCCGCCGGTCGAGCCGGCCAACATCGGGGTCCGAGCGCGCCTCCATCAACGCCTTGTCCTTCTGCAGCCGCCACAGCAGCCGATAGAGCAGCGCGAAACGTTCGGGATCGCTGTGGCAGATCCCCGCCTCGGCCCAGTCGATGAAGCGCTGCGGCACCACCCCGACCTTGCGCTCGGTCACCTCTGCCGGCGCGTTCTCGGTGACGAACAGATCCTGCGGCGTCGAGGGATCGAGCCACACCACCTCGTCCGGTGGCACCGCGTCGAGCAACAGCCGTCGCGCTGCCGCCCGCCACTGGTCGAAATCGTTGAGCGCTTCGAGCCGCACCGAGCGCATCAGAACAACTCCAGCTGCTTTGGGGCCGGGGTCAGCTTCCCCCTGAGTTTGGCGTCATCGGTCAGCCCGCCCGGCGACCAATCGTCCGCTTCGACGAACGGCCGCAGCTTGTCGATCGATCCGGCCATCCGCGCCAGGTCGGCCAGCGTCAACCGGTGATGCCGCCGCGAGCTGAGGATGCGGTCGACCACCCTTACGCCGAGCCCCGGCACCCGCAGCAGGGTCTCCCGCGCCGCCCGGTTCACATCGACCGGAAACTGCCCGCGGTTACCCAGCGCCCAGGCGAGTTTTGGGTCGAGCTTCAGATCGAGCAGCCCGTCTTCGCCGCCCGAAACGATCTCGTCGACGTCGAAGCCATAGAACCGGATCAGCCAATCCGCCTGGTACAGCCGGTGCTCGCGCATCAGCGGCGGCGGCGCCAGCGGCAGTTTCGAGCTCGCATCGGGGATCGGCGAAAACGCCGAGTAGTAGACCCGCTTCAGCCCATAGCCCGAATAGAGCGCCGCGCTGCGCCCGAGTATGGTGGCATCCGTCGCCTGGTCGGCACCGACGATCAGCTGGGTCGATTGTCCGGCCGGCGCGAGCCTCGTGGGCTTGCGCTTGCCTTCGAGCTTGCCGTCCGGCCGACTTTCCTCGCGCTTTGCTTGGATATGCGCCATCGCCGTGCGGATGGCGCTCGGCTTCTTCTCCGGCGCCAGCGTCTCGAGGCTGACATCGGTCGGCAGCTCGATATTGGTCGAGAGCCGATCGGCGTGAAGACCGGCCTCCGCCAGCAGCTCCGGCGCGGCATTGGGGATCACCTTCAAATGGATGTAGCCGCCGAACCGATGCGTCTCGCGCAGCGTGCGCGCCACCCGCACCATCTCCTCCATGGTGTAGTCGGGTGAGCGGATGATGCCGGACGAGAGGAACAACCCCTCGATGTAATTGCGCTTGTAGAAATCGAGCGTCAGCCCGACCACTTCCTCGACCGAGAAGCGGGCCCGCTGCACGTTGGAGGACGAGCGGTTGACGCAATAGACGCAGTCATAGACGCAGAAATTGGTCAGCAGCACTTTCAGCAGCGAGATGCAGCGCCCGTCCGGCGCATAGGAGTGGCAGATGCCACTGCCCTCGGTCGAGCCGATGCCACCGGTCGCAAGGCTCGAGCGTTTCACCGTCCCGCTGGAGGCGCAGGACGCGTCGTATTTCGCCGCATCCGAGAGGATCGACAGCTTTCGCTGCAGGGTCAGCTGGGTCATCTGTTCACTTTATGTTCGCAACGGAGCTTGCCTCCGAGGCCTGCAGTGGAGCAACTCAAAAAGACATGTTCGGAAGTGATCGCGGAAACACCTCACGCGGCATCGTTCAGGATTGCTGGACAATGCGTCGGCGTCGGGCGGCTATCTCGCTGGTCCGAGACCGCCTATCTGGTTGTCACGAGCTTTCATCAGGAGGTCCACATGACCCTCGAACTCAAAGGCATTCACCACCTCACCGCCATTACCGCGGCGGCGCAGCGTAACGTCGAATTCTACACCCGCACGCTCGGACTGCGGCTGATCAAGAAGACCGTCAACCAGGACGATGTCAGCGCTTATCACCTGTTCTACGGCGACGCGATCGCCTCGCCCGGCGCCGACCTGACCTTCTTCGATTGGCCGGCCGCCCCGAACAAGCGCGGCAACCACGAAGTCTCCCGCACCGGGCTGCGCGTCCATTCGGAAGCCGATCTCAGCTGGTGGAAGGAACACCTCAAGGAAAAGGACATCGCCTCGGGCAACATCAAGGAGCGTGCCGGGCACCTCTCGCTCGACTTCGAGGACTTCGAGGGCCAGCGCTTCCGGCTGATCGCCGACCCCAAATCCGCCCCGGCCCACCCCTGGGCCGAAAGCCCGATCCCGAGTGAGCACCAGATCATCGGCCTTGGTCCGATCACCCTCGCCGTCCCCGATCTCCGCCGCTCCGAGCCGGTGCTGAGCAAGGTGATGAACCTGCGCGAAGTCCGCTCCTACCCGGCCCGCGAGAAGAACGGCGAAATCCACGTCTTCGAGATGGGGGAAGGCGGCGCCGCGGCCGAACTGCATGTCGAGGTGAACCCCGACCTGCCGCAGGCGCGCCAGGGCGCCGGCGGCGTGCACCATGTGGCCTTCCGTACCCCCAACAAGGAAGAGTTCGACGAGTGGGTGAAGCGCACGGCTGAGTTCGGCGTCCGCTCCAGCGGCGAAGTCGAGCGTTTCTACTTCAAGTCGCTCTACTTCCGTGAGCCCAACGGTATCCTGTTCGAGATCGCCACCGACGGCCCCGGCTTCACCGCCGACGAACCGCTCGAAACCCTCGGCCAGCGCCTTGCGCTCCCGCCGTTCCTCGAGGGACGTCGGGCGGAGATCGAAGCTGGGTTGAAGCCGCTATCATAATAGTTGTCTGAGCGCTCGCGGAGGATTGCCGACACCCGAGCCTTTCGCTACCTGTAGCGCTGACCGGGAAGCAGTGTGCGGTCTTGTACACTGCTTCGTCATGGCACAGTGTCACGGAGCTTCTATGCAGGACCCCAGAAAATCTGCCAAGCCGAAGTCTCGCCGGCCCCTCGCGCTCGCGGCAATTCCCGTTGCCGGGCTTTTGTTCTTGGGCAGTACCGTCACCAGCCAGGCGTTTTTCACGCCCGACGTCGTCGCGCAGATCGACCATTTCGTCGAGTGTTTCGGCTGGATGATCACCGACCCCGAGTTGCACCAGGCCAACTGCTCGCCGGCACGGAACTTCACGAACGAGTGGCTGGGATCGGGCAGTGGTAGCGGTAGTGGCGGCATCGTGATCGTCACGACGACGACCACCACCACCACAACGACAACATTCACCGGCACCGTGAATTAGGACGGGAACGGCCAGGGCGGCGATATCAACTAGGTCCGTGTGACGACCATCGAGCAACCGATCGCGGCGGCGCCGCCGCACTATGGCGGGGCGGTACCGTACCGGCACCTTGCGATGCTCGTGCTACTGGCGCTTGCCGGGATTGCGTTGAGAGGCGCCGTCTTTGCCGCCATCAAGGGTGGGACGGACGTCAGCGGCTATGTCCACGCGCTCTGCGTTTGGGACTGCGGCTGGTACAGAACCATTGCCGAGGGGGGCTACGACCTGGCGCCAGGGGTTCGACTCCGCCCCGGCGCCGCCAACTGGGCCTTCTTCCCGCTCTCGCCAACCCTTGCGGCTCTGCTCGGTCGCCTTACCGGGCTGTCGGCCGAATGGGCCGGCTTCATCGTTTCGAACACCGCGGCAATCCTCGCCGCTTTGGCGGCACGGCCCCTGTTCAACAGTGGCCGGGCCTATTGGCTGTTCGCTACCGGCCTCCTCGTCGGCCCTTTCTCCTTCCTGTTCTCGAGCCTCCATACCGAAGCGCTGTTCATTCTGATGACGACGCTGGCATTGCGCGCCCTCAGCAATTCGCGCTTTGTGGTTGCGGGATTGGCCACGGCCCTGCTGTCGGCCACACGGGTCACCGGTGTGCTGATGGTGTTCGCCATGCTGGCCAAGGCGGTCGAGGATCACCTTACCCAGGGCGGTCGCTGGCGTGACCTGCCGCTCGCCCTGATCGGCAATCCCCCGCTGCTCCTCGGCCTCGCACTCGCCCCGGCAGGGCTGTTCGCCTATATCGCCTGGCTGCAGTTCCAGGTCGGCGACGGACTGGCCTTCGTCCACATCCAGCGGGCTTGGGGAAGGGAACTCGTCAATCCACTGAGTTCCCTCGCCGTGCTGACCGAACTGCAATGGCCGATGACGCCGGCCGGCATGGTCGTTGCGAGCTGGGCGGCCGCCGCCGTCATCGGTCTGGTCCTCTGTGTCGTGTTGCTGTTCCAGCGCCGCGTGCCGGCGGCCATCTTTTGTGCGCTCTGCATCCTGGTGTCGCTGTCGGCCGGCCAGACCTCGCTGGTGCGCTTCGTTGCCGGCCTCGCCCCGCTCGGCTGGGCATTGTCGGCGCTGCTCGCACGCTGGACTCCCGCTTGGGTTCTCGGCTTCCTCGTCGCCATAGTCCTCGATGTCGTGCTCACCATCGGCTGGATCAACAGCTCCCTGTTCGTGATGTGATGCCGAGCAAGCGCAACCATTGGATGTACGGACTTTCCGGGGCGCTACTGCTAATCGAGGCGGCGATCTTCGCTGCAGCGCTCTTCCCCTCGGTCACGCCCGAATATCGTGCCTACTACCTCGATCGCAGTACCGACTGCTACCCGTTGCCGGTCAGCGGCGCCTACCGTCTGGGTGACCGGGTGTCGTTTGGCGCAGCATCCGAGGGGAAGCGGGTTGACCTTGCCCGGTGTGGCTGGCGCGACCCCGAGGCGCGCGGCTCCTGGTCGGATGGCAACCGCTCGATGCTGCGATTCGCCATCGCGCCGCCGCCCGCCGATCTCGTGCTCCAACTCAGCGTCCAACCCTATCTCGATGCCGAAACTCCGAGGCAACGCATCGAGGTCACGGCCAATGGCACGCCGCTTGAAACGTTCGAGCTGGTTGAGAAAAGCCCGGCCATTCACCGCATTAGCGTTCCCTCGGACATCGTCGGAACCACCGGCTGGCTCGACATCACCTTGAACTACCCCGATGCGCGGCCGCTCACCGCTGCTGGCTCGGGCACCCGATATTACGCCCTGTTCGTCCTCGACGTCGCATTGATGGGGGCGGTCGATTGACGCTCCGAGAGCGCCAACAGTCGAGCGCGGCTCCGACAGCAGCGGGGCCGCGCTCATAAGCGCCGTGGGGGGCAGCGGCGCTATCGCTTACCGCCTCAGCGGCAGTTGCGGTTGCCTTCCGGCGCCGTGCAAAGCGGCTCTTCCGTCTCCGGCGCCAGCGATTTCGCCATGTCGATCAGCTGCATGAACTCGGCGCGGTAGCCGTTTTCGTCCGTGCCGCGGGCGCCCTGGGCCAGCGACCGGATATCGGCCCAGCTCATCTCGCCATAGTTCGAACCCCTCAGCTTCTGCCCGAACGCGGCGACCGCCGCGGCGAAGCGCGAGTCCTCGGAGGCTTCGGCGAGGCTCGAAACCGCCTGGTCCTTGCCGATCGCCTGCTCGATCAGCTTGCTGGTCTCCTCGTCGGGCAGCTTGTAGCGCATCTTGAGGAAACCGATCTCGCCATTGCCGGCCGTTTCGGCCGTGGCGTCGGTGCTGTAGCGCAGGGGGTCGTTCAGTTCGGCGCCCGAGCCGACCGGGGTGATCTCGTAGAGCGCGGTGACGGTGGTGCCCGCCCCGATCTCGCCGGCATCGACCTTGTCGTTGTTGAAGTCCTCGCGGTTCAGCGCCCGGGTCTCGTAGCCGATCAGCCGGTACTCGCTGACCACCGCCGGGTTGAACTCGACCTGGATCTTCACGTCCTTGGCGATGGTTTCGAGCGTGCCGCCGGCATCCTCGACCAGCACCTTCTGGGCTTCCTTGAAGCTGTCGATGTAGCTGGCATTGCCGTTGCCGTTCTGCGCCAGCGCCTGCATCGTATCGTCGCCCAGGTTCCCCTGGCCAAAGCCGAGCACCGACAGGAACACCCCGCCGTCGCGCTTGGATTTGATGTAGGTCTTCAGGTCTTCCGGATCGTCGATCCCGACATTGAAATCGCCGTCGGTGGCGAGGATCACCCGGTTGACGCCATCGGCAACCTTGTTCTGCTCGGCCAGCCGATAGGCGAGTTCGATGCCTTCGGCGCCGGCAGTCGAGCCACCGGCCGAGAGGTTCTCCAAGGCGCCGATGATCTTGGCCTTGTCGGTCGCCTTGGTCGGCTCCAGTACCACGCCGGCCGAACCGGCATAGGCAACGATCGAGATGGTGTCGTTGGCCCCGAGCTGATCGACCAGCAGCGCAAACGCCCGCTTCAGCAGCGGCAGCTTGTCCGGCTCATCCATCGACCCCGAAGTGTCGATCAGGAACACCAGGTTCGACGCCTTGTCCTCGGTCACCGCGGGGACATAACCCTTGATACCGATCTGGACGATCTGCGTCTTGCCGTTCCACGGCGTCGGATAGACCGAGACCGTCGGCTTGAACGGCGTCGAAGCGTCTGATGGCGCCGGGTAATTGTAGTTGAAGTAGTTGATCAGCTCTTCGAGCCTGACCGCATCGGGCTCCGGCACCCAGCCCTCGGTCAGCGAGCGCCGCACATAGGCATAGGAAGCCGTATCGACGTCGATCGAGAAGGTCGAGACCGGATCGGTCTTCACCAGCTTGAGCGGCGATTCGGTGAACTTCGAGAACTCGTCGCCGCTCGGCTCAGTCGGCTTTGCCATCGTCGCATCGGCAGGCGCCGGCGCAGCCATAAAAGCTTCCGTTTGAGCCACGCCAGGGGCGGCCATCTGCTTGGGCGCTGCCATCCGCATCTCGACCGTCGGCGCCACCGGCATCACCGGTGGGACCGCATCCACCGCCATGCTGTTCTGCGGGGCGACTTCGTCACCCAGCATCAGGCTATCCTGACGCATCACGTCGGCCTCGCCGTCCGGCGCAGCGGCCGCGAGGTTCGAGGTGCTGGCATCTGCCCCGACCGTAGCCGGAGCTTCCTGCGCCGTGGTCGCGGCTGCGGTAGTGCCGGCCGCTTCGGTCTTCAGTTCGTCGGCGCGGCCGAGTTCCATCGGCGCCGGTTCGGGCTGCGCCACCGGCTCTGGTTCGACCATCGCCATCGGCTGGTCTGCATCTTTGCTGCTGACCGCAACTGGCGGCACGCCGATCGGGGTGATCGCGGTGCTGTTGTAAAGCTGGTAGCCGAGCGGCAGCAGCAGCAGTGCGACAGCTGCGGTGCCGAGGCCGTAAGTGAGACGGTTATCCATGATCCAGGTCCCTTTCGCATTGGCGAAGATGGACCTGAGACGCTGGGTGATCGGATTTCCTTGGGTAGCTTTTTTCGCGTTCGCCTGTTCGGCATCGAAAGCCAACATGGCGGCATCGAGCGCGCGGCGGCGCGCCGCCTCGGAAGGGGCCGGGGGTTGCGCCTGCTGCAGCGCGTTGAGCTTGTCGTCGTCGTGGTTGCTCATAGGAGCCCCCTCAGGGTCTTTTTGGCTTCGTGGATGTGCCAGGAGACGGTTGCCTCCTTGCACCCCATGATCACGCCGGCTTCGGCGTGGCTCATCCCCTCCGCGTAAATCAGCAGCACTGCATCCCGTTGCTGTTCGGGAAGTCTGCGTACTGCGGTCCACAGCTCCTTACTGGTCGCTGCGTCTTCCTGCTCGGGCAGGTATTCATCCGGCGTCACCTCGGCATAGCGGTCGGCATTGTGCCCGCGCCGGCTGCGCGCCCGCTGCATGTCGCGCACCGCATTGAGGGTAACGCGATAGAGCCAGCTGGTGAATGCGGAGCGCCCGTCGAAACTCTTGAGGATCGAGGCGAGCTTGATGCACACATCCTGCGCCACATCCTCGGCATCCGACACCTTGCCGCACCATTTGCACGCCGTGCGGAAGATGAAATCGTAGTGCCGTTCGACCAGCTCGCCAAACGCACGCCGATCGCCACCGACCGCCCGCGCGATCAGCGTTTCATCGGCCGTTGGGGCGTCGAGCACCCCACTATTGCTGAATTCAGGCGTCAAGGACCGTAGCACCTATGTGAGCTTTCAGCCGGTGTTCTAGGACTGAGACGATGAACGACGACTGATCCTTGGGGTAGTGGTGAAGATTTTTCTTGCGAAGTTCGGAGCGTGTGGCCACCCCCACCCTTAATCCCTCCCCACAAGGGGGAGGGAGAAGCTTGAACCGAGACGGTGCAGCTATCGCCTCCTTCCCCCTTGTGGGGAGGGTAGCGCAGCTTGGCGAAGCCGTAGCGAAGCTAGGGTGGGGTGGCCACACGCGCTACCACCCGCAGCCACACGCCGCACCTGCTGCACTTGCGACGAGGGCATCGGAGGGCTAACCCATTCTCATGTCCGAAGATCCGAAAAAGCCCGATAGCCCGTTCCGCCTCAACCGCAGCCGCATCCTGTTGCTGCTGCTCGGGGCGCTGCTCTTGACCTACATCATCTCGGCCATGCTCGGCGGGCTCGGCAACTACCAGATGCTCAAGGAGTCGGCGACGCAGCCGGCTAGCGAAACCACCAGCACCACGCCGTCGCCCTGACAATCGACCGGCGTCATCCCCGCGAAGGCGGGGACCCAGCGCCCCACGCACCATCAGTGCAACTAGGCTCCCGCCTTCGCGGGAATGACGGCAGCGCGAGGTCTAGGCTACCAGCGCCGTCGGCACCGCTTCGGCGATGAAACCGCCGCCCAGTACTTCGCTGGTCCCGCTCTCATCGGCATAGAACACGCAGGCCTGCCCGGGCGAGATGCCGTATTCGCCGGCAAACAGCGTGACGAACACCTCGCCATCGGCCATGTGCACGGCGCCTGACTGTGGCGGCCGGGTCGAGCGCACCTTCACTTCGATCGGCATGCCATTGCCGGCCGCCAGCGAGGCGAGTTGGCGCTCGCCGAGCCAGTTCACGTCGCGCAGCCGCACCGTCTTGGTCATCAGCGCTTCACGCGGGCCGACGATGACCCGGCCGGTACGGTGCTCGAGCTTGACCACGTAGAGCGGCTCGCCTGCCGCGACGCCGAGACCCTTGCGCTGGCCGATGGTGTAATTGACGATCCCCTCGTGCTTGCCCAGCACGCGCCCGTCGAGATGGACGATCTCCCCCTCGGCCAGCGCTTCGGGGTGCATCTTGCGGATCACGTCGGCATACTTGCCCTGCGGCACGAAGCAGATGTCCTGGCTGTCGTGCTTTTCGGCGATCTCCAGCCCGAACTCACGCGCCAGCTCGCGCACCGCCGGCTTGGTCATGCCGCCGAGCGGGAAGCGCAGGAAATCCAGCTGCTGTTCGGTAGTGGCGAACAGGAAATAGCTCTGGTCGCGCGAGTCATCGACCGGCCGGAACAGCCGGCGCTTGCCGTCAACGAGCTTCGATTGCACGTAGTGCCCGGTCGCCAGCACGTCGGCGCCGAGGTCCCTGGCCACTTCCATCAGGTCGACGAACTTGACGCTCTGGTTGCAGGCGATGCACGGCACCGGCGTCTCGCCCTGCCGATAGGCATTGGCGAACGGCTCCATCACCGAGTTCTTGAAGCGCTCTTCATAGTCGAGCACGTAGTGCGGGATATTGAGCGCCTGCGCCACGCGCCGCGCATCGTGGATATCCTGGCCGGCGCAGCAGGCGCCCTTGCGGTGCGTCGCTTCGCCATGGTCGTAAAGCTGCAGGGTCACCCCCACCACATCGTAGCCCTGGCGGGCCAGGAGCCCGGCGACCACGGAACTATCGACGCCCCCCGACATCGCGACCACGACGCGCGTGTCCTCGGGACGCTTGGGCAGATCAAGCGAATTCAGGTCCATATCTCTCATCCAGAAGGGTTCAAGGTCCGACGGATCGGGCGCGGTATAGTCGTTCTCACGGGCGGTGTCACGTGCCTCGGATCCGGTGCGCGTTGACCCCCACCCCTATCCCCTCCCCCTCAAACAGGGGGAGGGAGACCCTCACACCGACATCGAGGCGATCGTCTCCCTCCCCCTCCTTCAGGGGGAGGGGACAGGGGTGGGGGTCAGCCCGCACCGGCCGGGCGATTACCCGGCAAATTCTGCCGCCACCGGCGCAAACTGCCGCTGTTGCTTCCGGGCGACCAGGGCCAACCCATTGAGATTGCTTGCTTCACCATCCGGCACGCGCCTTGCATCACCCTTAGTGGAGCATTGTTTCCCGCGAGGCGTTTGTGACGGTTACGGTTGGATTTGCGGCGGCGGCAACTCCCGGTTTGATCACCGGGGGTGACACGGCTGCGCCGGAGGAAGCGGCGCCCGATGGCCTGTTCGCAGCGCTGCTGGCGCTGCTCGTCCCACAACCCACGCCCGAAAGCGAAACCCCAGCCACTGCTCTTGCCGAGACGGCCGTCCCGCGCCAGGCGGCCGTGCTGCCCGAGACGGCCACGGTAACGCCGCTGATCGCCATCAACGACCGGCCTCCGATGCAGACCGAGCAGGGAAAATCGCTGCTGAAGACACTCAGCGACGCCCTGATCGCCATCAACGACGCGCTCGACGCCGGCAAGCCTGTCGATCCGGCGCTCCACAACAAGCTCAGCGACGCCCTCGATGCCGTCGCCGTCTATCTCGGCACCTTCGCGCCGCCCGCCCCGCAGATCGATCCCAGGATCACTGCGCTCGCCAGCGGCGACGGCGTCATTCCGAGCGTGGTGGACACCGCCCCTGCCCCTGCCCCTGCCCCCGCGACGCCTCCGGCGGCAGCGGCTCCCGCGACTGATGTCCCCGAGACTGCCGCGACTTCGGGCACGACCCAGCCGGCGTCGCCCACAACCCAGCCGGCGCCTGACGCAAACCTTCCCGAACTGCCCGAAACCTTTGCCAAGCTGGTGGCCGATGTCGCCCCGGATGCCGCTGCGCCCGAAACCGCCGGTCCCGAAGCCACGACTCCCGAGCCCACCCCTTCCAGCGGCGCGACGACGCTCGAGCAAGCCCCGCCGGCTCTCCGCCAGCTCGGCCTCTATATCGGCAAGCTCAGCGAGAAACTGGCGGCCCAGGATCCTGATCTGGCAAAGAAGCTCGACGCCCTCGCCACCACGCTGAAATCCGGAACACTGCCCGAGGACCTGAAGGCCGCGCTCGGTCTCGACCAGGCGGTCACCGAGCGTGAATTGAAGCGCATCATCGAAGCGCTCGCGACGCCCAAGCCCGACGCCGCCAAGCCAGTCGCAGCAAAGCCCTTCACCGCACCGACGCTCGAGCTGCCACAGGCCGTCACCGCGCCAACCAAGCAGGCCGAACCCGCGACCACCGTCGCGGCGGCCCCTGAGCCGGCGCCCACGCCAAAGCTCGAAGCCAGCGAACCCGAGATCGCCCGGCCGGTCACCGCCGCGACCACCCCGAAAACCGAAAAGCCGGAAGCGGGCGACAGCAAGCCGGCGGCCGCCCCGGCGCAGGCCTCGCAGCCGCAATCGACGCCTGTCGACGCCGCGGCCGCCAATACACCGGCCACCCAGCCCGCCGCGGTCCCCGTCGCCCGCGCCGTGCACGCCGCCTACCAGACGCCGCTGCAGCAGGTGAATCTGCCGCAGGTGGCCTTCGAGGTGGTGCGCCAGTTCGAGGCCGGCAACACCCGCTTCCAGATCCGCCTCGATCCGCCCGAGCTCGGTCGCATCGACGTGAAGCTCGACGTGGACAAGTCCGGCGCCGTCAATGCCCGGCTCACCGTGGAGCGCCCGGAAACGCTCGACCTGATGCAGCGCGATCAGCGCGCCCTGCAGCAGGCGCTGCAGCAGGCCGGGCTCGATGGGTCGAAAACCAACCTCGAATTCTCGCTGCGCCAGAACCCCTTCGCCCAGCAGGGCGGCATGGGCGACGGCCGCGGCGACCACCAGAGCTTCAATGGCCGCGGCGACAGCTTTGCCGGCGGCGACGACGTTGGCGCGGAAACCGCCACCACCACCTATCGCGGCACGGCTTCGGCCAGTGGCCTCAATCTCTTCGTCTAGAGCGATGTCGCTCTAGTCTTTTCTGTCTTGGGGTCAGGAGAGTCTGCCCCCTCTAGGGAGCCACAGATGGCCGTAACCGGTGTCAGCTCGAACAATAACAGTGCCCTGACCGGCACCCGCCAGACCATCGCGCAGAACTTCGATACCTTCCTGCAACTGTTGACCACGCAGCTGAAGAACCAGAACCCGCTCGATCCGCTCGACACCAACCAGTTCACCCAGCAGCTGGTGCAGTTCACCGGCGTCGAGCAGCAGCTGAAGACCAACGAATTCCTCGAGGCGATGATGACCTCGACGCAGACCGCCAACAATTCCCAGGCGGTGAGCTATGTCGGCAAGATCGTCACTGCCTCGGGCGTCAAGACGGAACTGCTGAAGGGCGAGGCCAAGTGGCACTTCGCCGTCGACAGCAAAGCCGACATCGTCGCCACCGTGAAGGATGCGAAGGGCAACGTCGTCTACACCAAGGCCGGCACGGTCGATAAGGGCGAGAGCGTCTTCACGTGGGATGGCATCGGCAATGACGGCCAGAAAAAGCCGGAGGGCACCTACTCGGTCAGCATCGAAGCCCGCGACACCGCCACCGGCAAACTGGTTGGCGTCGCCACCGAAATGACCGGCGAAGTCACCGGCATCGACTTCTCCGGCTCCGAGCCGGTGCTCATTGTCGGCGGCGCCCGCGTCAACCTCTCCGCCATCCTCTCGGTCCGTGCCAAGACGGCGGCCGACGAGCCGAAGGATGAGGAGACCGCGGTTTAAGGCCATCGGGCTGCAAGACGAGATGGATCAGGAGTTAGGCACCGAGCTGCCCCAACCACCGGCTGTCATCCCAGCGAAAGCTGGGACCCAACTATCGGCTGGCGCGGGGGGCGAGATGGGTCCCAGCTTTCGCTGGGATGACACCGGGTTGGAGGTGCTGCCAGTGGGCCACCGGCGAGCCTGGGGCCGAGACAGGTGAGGGTCGCTCCCCCTACTCCCCAAACCCCGTCGGCAACCCATCCATGCTGAGCATGTTCTTTTCCTGCCAGTAGGCCTCGAGCCCGTCCTGCCCCTTGGCTTCGGCCCAGCGATCCATGGTGTCGCGCTCGCCTTCATAGCTCATCAACGGCACGCCGTAGCCGCATGAGGTCTTGACCAGGTCGAAATCCAGCCAGGTGATCTGCCGGGCGCCGAGTGGCTCGGTGTCGGCGAACTGCTCGTGCAGCAGCCGGGCGTACTCGTCGCCGCCGCGCCCGATGATGCGGCCGCGGCCATAAAGCCTGAGGATCAACGGCGGCCCTTCGACGGCGCAGAACATGATGGTCATCCGCCCGTCGGCCTTGAGGTGCGCGGCGGTTTCGTTGCCGCTGCCGGTGCGGTCGAGATAGCAGGCGGCATTGTCGCCCATCACCCGGAACATGTCGGTCGAGCGCGGCGAGATGTTGATGCGTGTTCCCACCGCTGCCGAGGCGGTGAAAAAGAAGTGCTGCCGGCTGATGAAGTCACGGTGATGCGCTGATAGCGCGGGGAAATCCTTGGCCATGGCGAGCCCCCTTTCATGGCAGCCGATAACGACAAATAGAGACGCATTCCATGCAACTTGCGACCAAGCCTTGTCGCTGGAATCGGTCGCGCTTAGCTCCTGCAATTGTTAATACCGAGACATCCCGAGAGCCCCGGCTTTTAACGCATTTTAAGTAATGCCTTAGCCGAATTTTAAGTGCGATGGGCTACGGTTCGGGATGTGGTCAGGTTGAGTAAGTGAGTACAATGACCGTACAAATGCGTCCGCGTGTAAAGTACGTGATCGGCCCGGATGGAAGTCCGTTGACGATTGCGGATCTGCCTCCCAGGGACACCCGTCGCTGGGTTATCCGCCGCAAGGCTGAGGTTGTCGCCGCCGTTCGCGGTGGATTGTTGAGCCTCGAGGAAGCCTGTCAGCGTTACACGCTTTCCGTCGACGAATTCCTGAACTGGCAGGCCGCCATCGACAAGCATGGCCTTGCTGGTCTGCGCACGACCTGGATCCAGCACTACCGCGAAGGCTGAGACCTTCCGGAGCTGACGACCAACCCGCCCGGGCAGCCGAGGCGGGTTTTGTCGTTTGTGGCTTCACACTATCAGTCGGTGCCTTCTCCCCTTGTGGGAGAAGGTGCCCGAAGGGCGGATGAGGGGTTCGCGAAACGAAGTGCAGCGCGATCGGAGCGCAAGCGACGAGCGACACGGTACGCGGAGAGATACCCCTCATCCGGCCTTCGGCCACCTTCTCCCACAAGCGGAGAAGGCGATCCCCCGCCGCTACGGGTGCCTCGTCAAGGCGTCGCCTCACCCAGATACTTCTGCCCGGCCTCGGTCGCCTTGAGCCGCTGGTAGTGTTCCGTCACCGCCGGCAGTTCCGGCCGGTCGAACGGGGTCGAGAACCAGCGGTGTGAAGACAGCGCCAGCGCCAGATCCGCCAGGCTGAGCCGCCCGTTGGCGACATAGCCGCCGCCCTCGGCGAGCCGCGCCTCTGCCATCCGCATGTTGGCCGACCACTTGTCCACCGACTGCGCGATCCGCTCCGGATCGTCAAAGGCCAGGTTTTTGGCGAGGAACGCCGTCACTGCGTAGAGCCACGAAGGCAGGAGCTCCGTCGCCTGCCAGGTGAGCCACTGGTCGACCAACGCCCGCTGCCGCACCTCCTCGGGCCACAGGTCGCTGCCGGATTTCTGCGCGAGATAACGCATGATGGCGCTGCTCTCCCACATGACGAACCCATCGTCGATGATCACCGGCACCGTGGCATTAGGATTGAGCGCAAGGAACTCCGGCACCCTGGGGTCGCGATGCGGCATACCCCAGATCTCGTGCTCGTAGTCGATGCCGCAGAGGTCGGCCGTCCACAGCACCTTGCGGACATTGCTCGAGCTCGCCCGACCGAGGACCTTGAGCCGCGTCACGGCGTGTCGGCGCTCATATACTTCTGCCCTTCCGCCGTCGCCTTCAACCGCTCGTAATGCTCAGTCACGGCCGGCAGCTCGGGCTTGTCGAACGGGGTCGAGAACCAGCGGTGGGTCGAGACGGCGAGCCCTATATCGGCGATGGATAGCCGACCATTGGCGGCAAAGCCTCCGCCCGCCGTAAGCTGCGCCTCGAGGATCTGCATCCTCGCCGTCCAGTTGCGGATCGAATCGGCGATGCGGGTCTCGTCGGTATAGGCCGGGTTCTTGCGCATCAGCGCATAGACCGCATAACCCCATTGCGCGTTGAGCTCGGCCACCTGCCAGGTCAGCCACTGGTCGACCAGCCCGCGCTCCTTCACCGCCACCGGCCACAATCCACTGCGGCGCGATTCCGACAGGTAGCGCATGATGGCGTTGCTCTCCCACAAGACGAACCCGTCGTCGATGATCACCGGCACCTGCGCATTGGGGTTGAGCTTGAGGAATTCCGGCGCCCTGGGGTCGCGATGCGGCATCCCCCAGATCTCGACCTCATAGCCGATGCCGATCAGGTCGCAGGTCCACATGACCTTGCGCACATTGATCGAGGTCACCCGACCCAGGATGCTCAGCGTTCCCATACTCACGTCTCCTTAACCTCACCCGGCAAAGCTTGCCGCCTTTTTGCATTCTGCAACCGCCGGTTAATCACTTGTTTACCATCCACTGGGTAATTTTTGCCTATGGGCTCGGTGCGTTTGCGCGCACCCAAGAATAACAAGGGTACGGTCCGCGTGGACGGGTTGCTGCAGTTCTTCAACCGCCTCGGTTTGGCGCGCGTCGCCGCCATGGCCGTTATCGCCGTGCTGATGCTGGGGTTCTTTGCCTTCCTCATCATGCGCGCCTCGACGCCGCCGCTGGCGCCGCTCTATTCCGGGCTCTCCTTCGAGGATTCGGCGGCCATCGTCTCCGAACTCCAGACCCAGAACGTCAACTACGAAATCCGGGGCGAAGGCGACACCATATTGGTGCCGCGCGACCAGATCACCCAGATTCGCATGTCGCTGGCGCAGAACGGCCTGCCCAACAAGGGCCAGGTCGGCTACGAGATCTTCGACCAGCAGTCGACGCTGGGCGCCACCAGCTTCGTCCAGAATATCAACAACGTCCGGGCGCTCGAAGGCGAACTCGCCCGCACCATCTCGTCGCTGGCCCGCATCAAGAGCGCCCGCGTCCATCTCGTCCTGCCCGAACGCGCCCTGTTCAGCCGCGAGCAGAAGGACCCCACCGCCTCGATCGTGCTGTCGGTGCGCGGCGAACTCTCGGCCGGTGAAATCCGCGCCATCCAGCATCTCGCCGCCTCCGCCATCGAGGGCCTGACCCCGGCGCGCGTCTCGGTGGTCGACGATACGGGGCGCCTGCTCGCCTCCGGTGCCGGCAACGGCCCCGAGGATGTCATCGCTGGCGAGACCGAGGAGCGTACCCTCAATGTCGAGAATCGCCTGCGCAGCCGCGTCGAAGACCTGCTCGCCAATATCGTCGGCTCCGGCCGCGCCCGGGTGCAGGTTTCGGCCGAGCTCGACCTCAACCGGCTGAGCAAGACCTCTGAGACGTTCGACCCGAACGGCCAGGTGATCCGCTCCACCCAGACCCGCGATCTCTCCAACACCGCCCAGAACGGCGATAGCGGCCAGGTCAGCGTCTCCAACGAACTGCCCGGCGCGTCGGCCAATTCCGGCAGCGGCAGCTCGACCATGGAGCAGGGCTCGACCACCGAAGAGACCACCAATTTCGAGATCTCCAAGGTCACCGAGACGGCGCTCACCGAAGCCGGCGGCATCAAGCGGTTGTCGATCGCCGTGGTGGTCGATGGCACCTATGTCGCCGACGCCACCGGCAACTCGGTCTATACCCCGCGCGCCCAGGCCGAGATCGACCAGATCACCTCGCTGGTGAAATCCGCCATCGGCTTCTCCGACGCCCGCGGCGATCAGGTGCAGGTCGCCAACCTGCAGTTTGCCGATCGCCCTGAACTCGCCGCCGCCGGCACCAGCGAGCCGGGCTTGCTCGACTTCACCCGCGACGACCTGATGAACGGCGCCGAGATGGCGGTGACCCTGTTGATCGCCCTGGCGCTGGTGTTCTTCGTGCTCCGCCCGCTGCTGAAGCGCGTGCTGGCCCCCGAGGGGAAGACTTTGGCCCTCCCCGCCAGCGCCGAGCTCGGCGGCGGCCCGGCCCATCACGGCCCGGGCGATTTCGGCTCCAACGCCATGGTTTCCTCGCTCCCCAACCTCAATGGCGGCAACTACGTCGAGGAAGACGAGCAGCCGCGCAAAGCCCGCGTTCCCGCCTGGATGAACAGCGCCAAGGCGATGGGCGAGACCCAGGCCAATACCTTGAAGACCGTCGGCGAACTGGTCGACGAAAACCCCAAGCAGGCCGCACTGATCGTGCGCGACTGGCTGGCGAGCGCCACGTGAGGATGAACTAGATGGCCGCCGCAGCCGCACTCGACCAGACCACCGACCAGGTGCTGAGCAAGCAACTGGTCGTCGGCGCCAACGCCAGCCAGCGCGCTCTCCTCGGTGATGAGAAGGCCGCCGTGCTGCTCCTGGCGCTCGGCCCGGATTTCGGCAAGCCGATCCTCGAAGAGCTCGACGAGATGGAAATCCGCCAGCTGTCGCGCGCCATGGTCAAGCTCGGGCCGATCACCCCGGATATGCTCGATTCGCTGCTCATCGAATTCGTCACCCGCGTCTCCTCCAACGGCACTATCGCCGGCAACTCCGACACCACCGAGCGCCTGCTGCTGAGCTTCTTGCCGCAGGATCGCGTCGACTCGATCATGGAAGAAATCCGCGGTCCGGCAGGCCGCAACATGTGGGAGAAACTGAGCAACGTTCAGGAGGATATTCTCGCCAGCTATCTGAAGAACGAGTACCCGCAGACCATCGCCGTGGTGCTCAGTAAGATCGCCACCGATCACTCCGGCAAGGTGCTCGCCGCCCTGCCCGAGGAGCTGGCGATGGAAGTGGTGCAGCGCATGCTGGCGCTCGATCCGGTGCAGAAGGAAATCCTCGAGAAGATCGAGACGACGCTGCGCACCGAGTTCATGTCGACCCTCAGCCACACCAAGCGCCGCGACAGCCATGAGCAGATGGCCGAGATCTTCAACTCGTTCGATCGCCAGACCGAGGCGCGCTTCATCACCACGCTGGAGGAACGCGACCGCGACGGCGCCGACCGCATCAAGGCGCTGATGTTCACCTTCGAGGATCTGGCCCGCCTCGAGCCCTCGGCGATCCAGACGCTGGTGCAGAAGATGGACAAGAAGGAACTCGGCCTGGCGTTGAAGGGCGCCAACGACACGGTCAAAGAGGTGTTCTTCGCCAATATGTCGGCCCGCGCCGGCAAGATGCTGAAGGACGACATGGAAGCCATGGGCCCGGTTCGCCTGAAGGATGTCGACGAGGCGCAGGGCCGCATGGTCGCCACCGCCAAGGACCTCGCCGCCAAGGGCGAGATCATCATCACCAAGGGCAAGGCCGATGAGGAGATGATCGGCTGATGAGCGCCGCGCCCGCCAAGTTCACCTTCGATCTCGATCTTGGCCGCCGCCAGGAGCACAACTCGCTGGTCACCGAGACCGCCATGGCGAGCCTGCTCGAGGAGGCCCGCCGCGAAGGCCGCGAGGCCGGCCTCGCCGAGGGCGAGCGCACCGCCGTCGCCAGGGCCGCCAAGGCCGAAGCTGCCGCCGCCGAAGCCCTCGCGGTGCGCGTCGCCGCCATGGCCGCCAGCATGGACGATGCGCGCAAGCAGACCATTGCCGAAGGCGTCGAGCTGTCGCTGTCGATTGCGAGGAAACTCGCTGGCGGCCTCATTGCCCGCGAGCCGACGGTCGAGATCGAGCAACTGGTGGCCGAGTGCATGGCAACGCTCGATGGCGTGCCGCACCTCGTCATCCGCTGCGACCCGGCGCTTGCCGACGCCGTCCGCGACATCGCTACAGCCAAGATGACCACCTCCGGCTTCACCGGCCGGCTGGTCGTCCTCGGCGACCCCGACATCGCCATCGGCGATGCCCGCATCGAGTGGGCCGATGGCGGCGTGGTCCGCGACATCAGGAAGCTCAGCGCCGAGATCGACGCCCGCATCGCCCAGTATTTCGCCGCACGCGGCATCCGACTTAACGAGGAGACCGAGCAATGAGCACCGGCGATACCGGGGTCACCTTCGAGGAAATGGCCGCTCCCGGCCGCGAGGGCTACACCCCGCCCGGCGAGAAGACCGCCGCCGACCTCGAGGCCGTATTCGACGTTCCCGTCCGCATCTCGGTGGTGCTCGGCCGCGCCAAGGTGCCGGTGGCGAGCCTGCTCAAGATGGATGTCGGCAGCGTCGTCGAGCTCGACCGCCAGGTCGGCGAAGCCGTCGAAATCTACGTCAATGATCGCCTCGTCGCCCGCGGCGAAATCGTCCTCGTCGAGAACCGTCTCGGCGTCACCATGACCGAAATCATCAAGGCAGCGTGATGCTCGGACGCGACACACTGCACCATCAGTCGGGCCTTCTCCCCTTGTGGGAGAAGGTGGGCGAAGCCCGGATGAGGGGTCCGCGGGCGAAGCCTGCGCGCTCGGAGCGAAGTGACGAGCGGCCGGTGTCGGCTGAACCAACCCCTCATCCGCCCTTCGGGCACCTTCTCCCACAAGGGGAGAAGGCATCAATCCGAGAGTTCGGAGACCAATAATGCGGCTTCTCATCGTCGGCGCCCTCGAAGGCCAGCTCACCACCGCCACCAAGCTCGCCATGGATGGCGGCGCCAAGGTGGCCCACGCCCCCTCGATCGAGATCGCGCTTGCGTCGCTGCGCGCCGGCCGCGGCGCCGACCTGCTGCTGGTCGACGTGATGATGGATATTGCCGGGTTGATCGCCGGGCTCGATGGCGAGCGTATCGTCATCCCGGTGGTCGCCTGCGGCACCGAGAGCAACGCCGCCGCCGCGGTGAACGCCATCCGCGCCGGCGCCAAGGAATATATCCCGCTGCCGCCCGACGCCGAGCTGATCGCCGCCGTCATCGCCGCCGTCGCCCGCGAATCCTCTGATTTCCTCTATCGCGACCCGGTGATGGCGCGCGTGGTGAAGCTCGCCGAGCAGGTCGCCCCGTCCGAAGCCTCGGTGCTGATCACCGGCGAGAGCGGCACCGGCAAGGAGGTGATGGCGAAATACCTCCACTCCCGTTCGAAGCGCGCCTCGCGTGCCTTCATCTCGATCAACTGCGCCGCCATCCCCGAGGCGCTGCTCGAAAGCGAGTTGTTCGGCCACGAGAAGGGCGCCTTTACCGGCGCTGTCGCGCGCCGCATCGGCAAGTTCGAGGAAGCTTCGGGCGGCACCCTGCTGCTCGACGAAATTTCCGAAATGGACGTGCGCCTGCAGGCCAAGCTCCTTCGCGCTATTCAGGAGCGGCTGATCGACCGTGTCGGCGGCACGAAGCCCGTGCCGGTCGATATCCGCATCATCGCCACCTCCAACCGCAACCTCAGCGAAGCGGTGAAGGACGGCAGTTTCCGCGAGGATCTGCTGTTCCGCCTCAACGTGGTGAACCTGAAACTCCCGGCCTTGCGCGAGCGCCCCGGCGATACCGCGGCGCTGGCCGAGCACTTCGTCGAGAAGTACGCCAAGGCCAACGGCCTCGGCCGCCGCGTCCTCTCGGCCGAAGCCCGCGACGCGCTGCTCCGCGCCCCCTGGCCGGGCAACGTGCGCGAGCTCGAAAATACCCTCCACCGCGCCGTGCTGCTGTCGGGTGGCGAGATCATCGGCCCCGACGCCATCTCGATGCCTGATGGCACCGGCCTCAGCGAGGTGGTCGCCATGGCCTCGGTCGCGACGCAGGCCGCCCAGACCGCCGAGACCATCTCGCGCGCCATGGTCGGCCGCACCGTCGCCGACGTCGAGCGCGACCTGATCCTCGATACCCTCGACCACGTGCTGGGCAACCGCACCCACGCCGCCAATATCCTCGGCATCTCGATCCGCACCCTGCGCAACAAGCTCAACCAATACGCCGACGAAGGCCTCGCCATCGCCGCGCCAGGCGAGCAGCGGAACTCGGCAGCGTGAGGGGCCATCGCTTGGCGCCCTCCCCCCTCCCATCCTCCCCCACAAGGGGGGAGGTGCCGCATCGAGGACTCGGCACGATCGAGCCACAGCCTCGACTCTTCACCTCCCCCCTTGTGGGGGAGGTCGGGAGGGGGGTGCCCCACGCTCTGACGTCAAGGTGTACCCGTGGCTGATCTCTCCGCCCCCGGCCCATCCGGCCTGAAGCTTCCGACCTTCTCGATCCAGGGGCTGTGGAAGTCGTTCGGCACGTCCGATATCGGGCTCGCCATCGGCATTATGGGGATCATCGTCGTCCTCATCGTGCCGCTGCCGCCGCTGCTGCTCGACCTGTTGCTGGCCATCTCGATCGTCTTTTCGGTGCTGATCCTGATGACGGCGCTGTTCATCCAGACGCCGCTCGAGTTCTCGGCCTTTCCAACGGTGCTGCTGATCGCCGCCATGTTGCGCTTGGCGCTGAACCTCGCCACCACCCGCCTGATCCTCGCCGAGGGCCATAACGGCACCGATGCCGCCGGTCACGTCATCGAGGCGTTCGGCAACTTCGTCATGCGGGGCAACTTCGTCATCGGCGTCGTCGTCTTCGCCATCCTGATCATCGTCAACTTCATCGTCATCACCAAGGGTTCGGGCCGCATCGCCGAAGTCGCGGCGCGCTTCAACCTCGACGCCATGCCCGGCAAGCAGATGGCCATCGACGCCGACCTCTCGGCCGGCCTGATCGATGAGACCACCGCGCGCAAGCGCCGCGAAAACCTCGAGGCCGAGAGCGCCTTCTTCGGCAACATGGATGGCGCCAGCAAGTTCGTGCGCGGCGACGCCATTGCCGGCCTGTTGATCACCTTCATCAACATCATCGCCGGTCTCGTCATCGGCATGCTGCAGGAGGGCCTGAGCTTCGCCGAAGCCGGCCACAACTACACCCTGCTCACCGTCGGCGATGGCCTCGTCAGCCAGATCCCGGCCCTGATCGTCTCGACCGCCGCGGGCCTCCTGGTTTCGAAGGCCGGCGTTACCGGCTCGGCCGACAAGGCGCTGGTCGCCCAGTTCACCGGCTATCCCAAGGCGCTCGGCATGTCGGCCGCCGTCATCGGTGCGCTGGCCCTGCTGCCGGGCATGCCGATCATCCCGTTCCTGGCGCTTGCCGCCGGCTGCGGCTGGCTCGCCTTCAAGTCGGGCAGGAAGAAAACCGCAACCGCCGATCGCGCCATCGTCGAGGCTGCCATGGAGCATGCCCAGGCCAACCCGGTCGCCACCGAAGCGCCGATCTCCGACAGCCTCAGGATCGACGAGCTGAAGCTCGAGCTCGGCTATGGCCTCTTGTCACTGGTCAAGGAAGACGACACCGGCACCGATCGGCTCACCGAGCAGATCAAGGCGCTGCGCCGGCAGCTCGCCACCGAGCTCGGCTTCATCATGCCGCCGGTCCGCATCCTCGACAACATGCAGCTCGAGCCGAACGACTATAAGGTCAAGATCAAGGAGGTCGATGCCGGCCGCGGCCAGATCTTCGCGCACCAGCTGATGGTGATGGATCCGATGGGCCGGGAGATCAACCTGCCCGGCGTCCACACCACCGAGCCGACCTTCGGCCTGCCCGCTACCTGGATCGAGCCGGCTTTGCGCGACGAAGCGGAACTGCGCGGCTACTCGATCATCGACCCTTCGACGGTGATCTCGACGCATCTGACCGAGGTGCTGAAGGCCAACGTCTCGGATCTGCTGAGCTATGCCAACGTGCAGTCGCTGCTCGCCGGCCTTTCCAAGGACCAGCAGAAGCTGGTCGAGGACATCATCCCCAGCCAGATCTCGGTCTCGGGCGTGCAGCGCGTGCTGCAGACCCTGCTCATCGAGCGGATATCCATTCGCGATCTCCCCACCATCCTCGAAGGCATCGCCGAGATCGCCGGCCCGGGCCGTACCGCCCAGACCATCGCCGAGCACGTGCGTTCGCGCCTCGCCCGCCAGCTCTGCGCCGCCAATCTGGGGCCGGACGGCAACCTGCCGCTGCTCACCCTGTCGCCGCAATGGGAACGGGATTTCGCCGAGGCGCTGGTCGGCGACGGCAATGACCGCCACCTCGCCATGGCCCCGTCGCGCCTGCAGCAGTTCATCGTCGGCATCCAGCAGGGCTTTGAGAATGCCGCCCAGATGGGCGAAATCCCCGTCCTCATCACTTCCCCCGGCATCCGCCCGCATGTCCGCGCCATCATCGAACGCTTCCGCCCGCAAACCGTGGTGATGAGCCAGAACGAGGTACACCCGCGCGTACGGCTGAAGACGATCGGGAGCGTCTGATCGAGCCGGAAACCAGGAAGCGTGGGCCGCACCAGTAGTTTTCCGGGGTGGCGCCCGGAACCACGCCACGCCAGCGTGCATTATGGTCCCGCGTCACCCCACGAGCCCCGATGAAGCTCTTCCGCTGCGACCATTGCGGTCACCTGCTCTACTTCGAGAACACCCGCTGCGAGCGCTGCGGCCGTGCGCTCGGCTATGGCCCGCTCACCAACAACCTGTTCTCGCTCGATGGCGGCCCCGGGATCTGGATGGCGCCGGCCTTCTTCAACCGTTCCTTCGTTTACTGCGCCAATGCCGCGCATGGCGCCTGCAACTGGCTGCTGCTGCATGCGCCGGGCGCCGATCCCTACTGCCTCGCCTGCCGCCATAACGGGCTGATCCCCGATATCAAGAACCCGGTCGATCTCGGCCGCTGGCAGGTAATCGAGCGCGCCAAGAAGCGGCTGATCTACTCGCTGCTGCGGCTGCATCTGCCGCTCGCCACCCGCAACGAAGACCCGGTGCACGGCCTGAGCTTCAGGTTCCTCAACGAGGAGGTTTCGCGCGCCCCGGTGCTCACCGGGCACGACAGCGGCATCATCACCCTGGCGCTGAAAGAGGCCGATGACGCCGCGCGCGAATACCGCCGCACCCAGTTCAACGAGCCTTACCGCACCCTGCTCGGCCATTTTCGCCACGAGATCGGCCACTATTACTGGGATCTGCTGATCGCCGGCCGCCCGGCGCATCAGGAGTTCCGCACGCTGTTCGGCGACGAGAGCGCCGACTACGAGAGCGCGCTCGCCGCACACTACGCCAACGGCGCTCCCGCCGGCTGGCAGCAGCACTACATCTCGGCCTACGCCACCTCCCATCCCTGGGAAGATTTCGCCGAGACCTTCGCGCACTACCTGCACCTCGTCGACACCACCGAGATGGCGGCCTCCTTCGGCCTCAACCTCCGGCCCGCCGTCGACCAGAGAGGCGAACTGACCGCCCGGCTCGACTACGACCCCTATGACGATGCCGACATCGACGAGCTGATCGAGAATTGGATTCCGCTCGCCTCGCTGATGAACAATCTCAACCGCGCCGTCGGGCAGCACGACGCCTACCCATTCGTGCTCACCCCCGAGGTGATCGCCAAGCTCGGCTTCGTCGCCCGGCTGGTGCATGATGCCGGCACCGTGCAATGGACCGTCCCCAGCGCCGCCGGGCCGATCCCGATCAACGTCCCCAGCGGCCCAGCCGAGTTGCCCCGTACCTGAGGCTGGAGCGGTCGGCGCTGATGTGATCTCTATCCGGCATGCACGACATCACGCTTCTCACCGTTCCGGTGTTCTCCACCCTTTGCAACGCCGCCTTCGCGCTGCGCCGCGAGGTCTTCGTCATCGAGCAGCAGATCCCCGAGGCTGAGGAATTCGACGCCGACGACCTTACCGCCACGCATCTGGTGGCGATTGCCGCCGGCAATGTCGTCGGCACGCTGCGTATCATATGGACGCCGGAGCACGTGAAGCTTGGCCGCGTGGTCGTTGCGCAGCTCTGGCGCGGCCAGGGCATCTCCACCCGGCTGCTCCGCCACGCCATGGCCCTGGCGCGCGACAAGGGCGAGAGCCGCTTCTATCTCACCGCCCAGCACGACAAGCTCGCCGTCTACGAAAAGCTCGGTTTCGTCGCCTTCGGCGAGCCGTTCGACGATGGCTCAGGCATTCTCCACCTCAAGATGAAGACGTACTGAGGCGGATGGACGGGGACAAGCAGTACCAGAACTGCCCCAACCACGGCTTGGTGCTGGCAGTGAGGAAGCGATGGGCACGGTTGTTCCATTGGGCGTTCGTGCTGGTCTCGTTTGGAACCTCCTGACCGGACTACCCCTACCGTTGCCCCAAATGTGGTCGGCTCACTGAGCGGCCTGAGGATCAGCCGCTCTAGGCCGCGCCCCCGCAGCCGCGCCCCGGCGAAGAGACTACCAAGCCCTTACCGAATTAATTCAATCTTTACCGGTTAACCCGGCAAACCGCGCGCCGCCGTCAATTCTCCGCTAGCTTGCTGGACGTGGGGCGCCTCGCCGCCCCGACAGAACGCTGGGAGGCGTGGAAGGCCGGACCTCGGAAAACGGGGCCGGCCTTTGATTTTTGCAGCGACGAGAAGCAGTCGTGGTCGAGCTGACCCACCGCGATCACCCC
Organism: Devosia sp. LjRoot16; assembly: GCF_964252795.1. NCBI lineage: Bacteria > Pseudomonadati > Pseudomonadota > Alphaproteobacteria > Hyphomicrobiales > Devosiaceae > Devosia > Devosia sp. LjRoot16. The sequence goes on along the minus strand of NZ_CAXUPH020000007.1, from coordinate 28,316 downwards.
ACCCACATCCCAGCGAAAGCTGGGACCCATCTATCCTCCGGCGCAGGTTGAGAGCTGGGTCCCTGCTTTCGCAGGGATGACAGCCGGTGGGGGTTCAGAGATCGAGCCCATCATCCTCGCCAATGCCGCCCAATCACAACAGCCTAAGCCAGCTTCTTGACCCAAACCGAAACCTCGTCGCCGCTGCTCATGTCAGCCTGGACGATCCCGTCGATCATGAAGCTGGGTGATACGTGGATGCCGTTCTGCCGGGCATAGCGCGCATCCCAGCGGGTCGATTTGTCGAGCAGCGGCTCGTCGAACGCCGCCATCAGCCTGAGCCCGGTATAGCCTTCGATGCGCCGGATCAGGTCGTTGGGCGTCGCGTCGCGGTTCGGCCCGGTCGCATGCCGTTCGAACTCGAACTCCTCGCGATGCTCGTAGACCGCCTGCATCACCTGCCTCGCCGCCGCCTTGCCCGCCGGCAGGCTCGCCGCGGCATAGATCGCCCTGACGATCACCGGCGAGAACATGTGCCAGGGCTGCGAGTGCAGCCGGATCTTCACCGTCAGCTTATCCTCGCCCACTGCCGCCAGCAGCGGCTCGAGCTTGCCGAAGGCCTTGCCCGAATAGGGACAGGTCGGCTCGAGGAACACCTCGAACTGTCGCGGCCCGTGGCCCCATACCAGTGGATCGACCCGGAACTCAGCCACGGCAAATACCTCTCATCAAATCAGAGCGCCAAGCTACCCGACCCGGTGGCCTGGCCTATCGGACATTGGTTGAAGTTCGCGCAGACCAAACTGAAAACGGTCGCCCGGTTTGATTTCCGGGGGACCGGAACGCTCGCCTCGTGATGACGTTGTGTCTGCATCGGGCCGTGCGGCACGCCACAGCCAAGCGATGTGCCGCACGGCCTTGTTCATGAACCCACGAACGAGAGAACCTTAAATGTTCCGTACCCTTATGACCACCACTGCCGTCGTCGCCCTGCTCACTGCAGGTGCCATGGCCCAGGATGCCGCTGCGCCGGCCGCCGAGGCTCCCGCAGCCACCGAGGCCACGCCGGCCGCACCGCTCGACACCTCGATCCTCGCTTCCGGCTACACCGTCACCGACAAGGATAACCTCGCGACTGAAATTATCGGCAAGCAGGTCTATTCCTCGTCCGCGGCGGACGCCGAGCATATCGGCGACGTCAATAACCTGGTGATCGGTGAAGGCGGCGAAGTCGCCGCTGTGGTCATCGGCGTTGGCGGCTTCCTCGGCATCGGCGAAAAGAACGTTGCCGTGAACTATGCCGAGCTCGAGTGGATCACCGCCGAAGACGGCAGCGAGCGCTTCGTGCTGGCGACCACCAAGGAAGCGCTGGAGACCGCCCCGAACTTCGAGACTACGGATGACGCTGCCGACGCCGCTCCGGCGGATACGGCAGCGCCGGCAGCCGACGCCAATGCCCCTGCGGCAACCGCACCGGCTGACAACGCCGCTCCGGCCGATCAGCCCGCCGACGCCATGGCTCCGGCCGATCAGAGCACTACCCCGGCAGCCACCACCGCGGCCGGGCCGATCGACCGCGCCACGTTGACCGATGCGCCGCTCACCGCTGAAGAGCTGATCGGCACCAATGCCTATGGCCCGGGTGACGAGCACCTCGGCGCCATCGGCGACGTGATCCTCGGCGCCGACGGCAAGGCCGTTGATGCGGTGATCATCGATTTCGGTGGTTTCCTCGGCATCGGCACCAAGCCAGTGGCCGTTTCGGTCGAGAACCTGCGCTTTGCCACCAACGCGAACGGCGACAAGTTCCTGTTCCTCAACGTGACGCGCGATCAGCTCGACAAGGCCGTGGCCTACAACAAGGACACCTGGGAAGCCGAGCGCGACACCCAGCTACTGAAGACCGACGTTCTGCAGTAAGTATCCGCTGTCGCAAGCACGAAAGGCCCGCTCCGGCGGGCCTTTTTCATTGTCTGACGGCGAAGAGCCTCAGCGGCGGATGTGCCGGAGGCGGCCGATCTCGTCGTATTCGGCCTGCTCGGACTTGGCTTCCGCCGCAGTCTCGCGGCCATGCTCGCGCTGGTCCAGCAGTTCGACCTTCTTGAGGTCCTCCACTGCTTCGGCCAACGCATCCTGCGCCGCCTCGAGATTGCCCTTCATGTCGTTGGCCGAGGCCAGCAGGTTGTCCCTGCGGGCGATCGCCGCCTTGGCGAAGGTCGAATAGGCGAAATGCGCGATATCCGAGATGCCGGTCTTCTGCTGCTCGATTTCGATCTGCTGGTCGAGTTCGGCGGCCATCCGCTCGAAATCGGCGATCATCATCTCGATCTGCGTGACCTGCCGGCGCTTCTCGTCGACCTGAAACTTCTTAAGCCGGATCAGGCTCTCGCTGCGCGACTTCATGACTTGTACTCCTTACACCTCAAGTCATTCACTTCACTGACGCGGTTTGCTCGCCCACCTTGTCCAGAATTGCTTCCAGCATGACATAGCCGTCGGCAATAGAGGTGCGTTCTTCCCGCTGCTGGCTCAAAAACGCCTCCAGCGCCGGGTTGATCGCGATGGCACGGTCCACGCCTGGATCCGATCCCTTCCGGTATGCCCCCAGCCGGATCAGTTCCTCCATGTCGGCAAATGTCGACATGAGCTCTCGCGCCTTCTGCAGGGTGGGCCGCACATTGGCCGGCACGCACCCAGGCATGGTTCGCGAGATAGACCGGAGCACATTGACCGCCGGATAGCGTCCCCGCTCGGCGATCGAGCGCTCCATCACGATGTGCCCATCGAGAATGCCGCGAACGGCGTCCGCAATGGGCTCATTGTGATCGTCACCTTCCACCAAAACGGTAAATAGACCGGTAATGGAGCCCGATTCAGCAAGGCCTGGACCGGCTCTTTCGAGCAGCCTGGGAAGTTCGGTGAAAACCGTCGGTGGGTAGCCCTTGGCGGTCGGCGGCTCGCCGATGGCAAGGCCGATCTCGCGCTGCGCCTGGGCGAAGCGGGTGAGGCTGTCCATCATGCACAGCACCCGCTTGCCCTGGTCGCGGAAATACTCGCTGAGCGTCAGCGTCAGGTAGGCCGCCTGCCGCCGCATCAGCGCCGCCTCGTCGGAGGTCGCGACCACCACCACGGCCTGCTGGATGCCGACCTCGCCCAGATAGTCGGTGACGAATTCCTGCACCTCGCGACCGCGCTCGCCGATCAGCCCGATCACCGCCACGTCCACCTGGGCGTTGCGCGCCAGCATACTCATCAGCACCGACTTGCCGACACCCGAGCCGGCAAAGATCCCCATGCGCTGGCCTTCGCACATGGTGGTGAAGGTGTTGAGGGTGCGCACCCCCATATCGAGCGGATCGCCCACCCGCATGCGCTCATGCGCCGGCAACGGCACCTGGCGCAGCGGATAGGGCGTGGCGCCCGGCATCAGTGGACCCTTGCCGTCGATCGGCTCGCCATCGGCGTTGATCACCCGCCCCAGCCAGTACTCGGAGGGCTGCACCGCCCCATCATGGCTCTTGAACAGCGCCCGGCAGCCGAGCCGCACCCCGTTCAGCGCCCCGAACGGCAGGCACAGCGCATGGCCATCGCGGAAGCCGATGATCTCGGCGCCCAGCACGCCGCCATTGGTGGTTTCGATTTCGACGCGCCCGCCGACGCGCAACTCGCGCACCGGCCCGACCACCTCGATGAGCAGGCCCTGCACGGTTTTGACGCGCCCGAAGACTTCAACGTCCTCGATGGCGTCAATTGCGGCTCTCAGGGACTGCATCGGCCTCTTTCACGGTGCCCGAATCGCTTGAGGACCACGGTAACCGAACGTTAAGCAAAAAGCGTTAACCATGGGCCCCTACCCCGACATCCGCCTGGCGCGCCGCGAGCCGCTTTTCGAGCCCTCAAGGGCCCCAAATCCTTGAGTCGGCAGAGTCGATTGAAGGGCTTTCTTAACCTAGTTTCTTAAGTCGGTTAGGTGCGATTTCTGTAGCATTTTCAACGATTTAACATATCACTAACGGGAGACCCATTGCATCTTGCGGATCAGAATTAAACTTTGTTAACTAATTGCGCTTAGGTTTGGGTCATATCCAGTAGGGTTCGGTTAAGGGTGAACGCGCAGGGCGCCTCATCCATAGTTCCAGCAGGGAACGGTTTAAGGGGATTGACGGCATGCGTGTACTCTTGATCGAGGACGACAGCGCGACAGCGCAGAGCATCGAGCTGATGCTCAAATCAGAGAGTTTCAACGTATACACGACGGACCTCGGTGAAGAGGGCGTCGACCTAGGCAAACTCTACGATTACGACATCATCCTGCTCGATCTGAACCTTCCCGACATGTCGGGCTACGAAGTGCTGCGCACCCTGCGCGTAGCCAAGGTGCAGACCCCGATCCTGATCCTTTCTGGTCTCGCCGGCATCGAAGACAAGGTGCGCGGCCTCGGCTTCGGCGCTGACGACTATATGACCAAGCCGTTCCACAAGGATGAGCTGGTCGCCCGCATCCACGCCATCGTCCGCCGTTCCAAGGGTCATGCGCAGTCGGTCATCTCCACCGGCGACCTGACCGTGAACCTCGACACCAAGACCGTCGAAGTGCAATCCGCCCGCGTCCATCTCACGGGCAAGGAATACCAGATGCTGGAGCTGCTCTCGCTCCGCAAGGGCACTACCCTCACCAAGGAAATGTTCCTCAACCACCTCTATGGCGGCATGGACGAGCCCGAGCTGAAGATCATCGACGTCTTCATCTGCAAGCTCAGGAAGAAGCTCTCGGTCGCCACCGGTGGCAAGAACTACATCGAGACCGTCTGGGGCCGCGGCTACGTGCTGCGCGAGCCGGACGAGAACGAGAGCTTCGCGGAATCGAGCGTCGCCTAATTCATTCAGTCCTGCGTTGCGGCAGACCTGGGGAACCCCGTACCAGAAGGTGCGGGGTTTTCGCTATTCTGGACTGCCCCCAGGAGGCGTCCATCAACGGCGATGGCGCGCGAAGAACTGCTCGGCGGTTATCGTCACAAAGCTCGCTTCAGGAGCCGAGAGCGCCAGCTGCAACTCGGCCTTCAGGTTTTCGAACGCGGCGTTTTCCACCCGTTCCTTGTCTCGCCGGATCAGATCGCGCACATACTCGCTGATGGTCTCATAGGATCCCGTTTTGCTCACATTCGAAGCGACAAACTCGTGGAGGTCCTCGCCTAACCGCACCGTCATCGCCATTGCTTGGACCATGCCGCCCTCCATCCGCGTCCCAGGATCCGTGCAATTGGAGGCACAGCAAGGTCGATGCGGCAAGAGAAGAACAGCCCACGCCTGACAGGCCCTTGAGCGGACTGCCGGCCAATGGCAGCTTCGGCCCATGAGCGACATCGAGTGGATTGCACCGGACCGGGCTGCCGTCGCGGCGGCATTGGCGAGTATCGGCGTCGCCATCGATCCGGCCGAGATCGCGCTGCTGCTGCGCGACAATCGCTTTGCGGTCCGCCTCCCCGGCCACCGGATCGCCTGGTTCCCGACCGATCCGCACGGCCGGCAGCGCCTCGCCCGCGAGGCTCGTACTCTCGCCCTCATCGAACGCCACTGCAGCTTCCGCGCCCCGCGCCTCATCCACCGGTCGGCGACGGGCTGGCAGTTGCGCTCCGAAGTGCCGGGCACGGCCGATCCGTTCGCGGTCTATCACCGGGTTCGCGACGATCGACACTTCGCTGCCGCACTTGGCGCCAATCTGGGTCGTCTGCTGGCCGACCAGCACCACAGCATCCCTTCAGTGGAGCTCGGCGACTGGCTGCTGCCCCGCCCCGGCTGGCCGCCGCCGCTGCCGCAGGTGGCAGCAGACCTGCCACGCGTCACCGATGATCGCGATCTGATCGATGGCGCGCTGGCTGTCCTGGCCCGCGGCGAAACAGCGGAGTCGGAGATCACCGATCGAGTCCTCGCCCACACCGATTTCGGCTTTCACAACATGGTGGTGACAGCGGACGGCGCCGTGGTGGGCGTGTTCGATTATGACGAAGCCTCGCTCACCGACCGGCATTACGACTTCCGCTACCTGCTGCTCGATACCGAAGACGAGGCCTTGTTCACCGCCGCCGTGGCAGCCTACGAGGCCGCCGGCGGCCAACCGATCGACCTGCGCCGCGTCCGCCTGCTCAACGCCGCCTCGGCCGTCGCCTTTCTTGCCTTGCGTGGCGATGCCGGACCGGAGGAAAAGCCGGCCGGCCGCACGCTCGCCGAAGACCTGCGCTGGGTTCGCATGGCGCTTGCACGCGCCAGCTAGGGCGCATCGGATGCCTTCACCGCGCCCCGCTCCGGTCGGCGCCGAGCCAGGGGCTGATCAGCCTCAACGCGCGGACGATTGTGTCCCACGGAGCCCGCGCGGCGTGAAAGGAAGTGGCAGAATGTGCCATTGCATCGCGAAGAATTAGCGGCGATTCTCCCACGGCACGATACTGATTTGTACTTTTGTGGAGTTGCATGTTGTTTGACACCGTATGCAACGTCGATGCGGTCAGTGCCTCCTTTCATGCCCTGGCAGCTCGTGGCGCCTCCAAGGCCGACGCGTTGCCGAGAGTCAGCGCTGCGGTTCTGGTGCTGGCGGGGGCCCTTGCAGGCGCGGTGCCTGCAGCGTCGGCAGCCAGCTTCACGGTCAGCACCGCTACTGAGTTCGAGGACGCGGTCACCGACGCCAGCACCGATCCGAACAACGCCGACATCACGCTGCTCAACGACATCACGATCAACGGCACGGGCCTGACCGAGGCGATCGATCCGGACTCGTTGGAAATCTACACCGACGGCGGCCACACCCTCACGCTGGATGGGGCCGGCACGGTCTGGGACGCTGGCAGTTACACCAATTTTACTATCCTGGGATCGACCGATGGCGGGCTGACCGTTTCGAGTGGCGCCCAGCTCACCATCACCGATAATCCCGCCAATCCGCAGCCCTACGGCCTGCTCGACATGCAGGCGGGCATCCTGACGGTCACCGGCGACGGAACAACCGTGAAGTCGACTCATTTCGCAGCTGGACGCGACGACGACACCACCGTCATGGTCACCGACGGCGCGCACGTGATTACCACGGGAAGCGTCACATTGGGCGAGGATGCGGGCACAACCAACGCGACCGACATCACGGTCGTGGTGGACGGCGAGGGCACGGTCTGGGACGCTGGCTACTTCGCTGCCGGTGGCGCGACCAACAATGTCGATGTGACGCTGTCGGATGGAGCCGTCATCAAGGTCGGTATCGCCAGCATCGGCCGGAATGGCAACGCCACCATGCTGGTGACCGGCTCCGGCTCGGCCCTCAAGGTTTCCGGCAGCCTCGAGGTCGGCGCGCGTTCGACCTGGATCTCCGACGCGGGCGTGGGCGACGGCGCCCTGACCATCAGCGATGGCGGTCTCGTCTCCGCCAAGAACGTGTTTCTGGGCGTGACCGGTAACGCCAGCCCGGATCCCGGCATTACCGGCGACCTGCTCGTCGATACCGGCGGCACGCTTGCGACCGGGGAGTTGGCCCCAGGCCTCGGCACCGGCACCGCGACCTTCGACAACGGCACCCTGCGCGCTACCGACAATGCGGCATCGCTGATTCACGGCTTCGATCCCGGTCAATTCGTCCTCATTGGCGAGGGGATGTTCCTCGATTCCAATGGTCTCAACGTGGTGGCCGAGAGCGGCATGTCGGGCGATGGCGCGCTGACCAAGCAGGGGCTGGGCAAGCTGACCGTGACTGGCCCCAACACCTATCAGGGATCGACCTTCGTCACCGCCGGTACGCTTGCCGCCGGCGTCACCAACACGTTCAGCGCCGCATCCGACCATCACGTGGCGGCCGGCGCCACGCTGGCGCTGCAGGGTTTCGACCAGACGATCGCCTCGCTGCAGAATGCCGGCACCGTCAGCCTTGGCGGCGCTCCAGGCACTGTGCTCACCATCACCGGCAACTATCAGGGCGACGCCGGCGTCATCCTCATCAACACGGCGCTGGGCAACGACAATTCGCTCACCGACCGGATCGATGTCGGCGGCAACACCACCGGCACCGGCAGCATCCGGGTCACCAATGTCGGCGGCACCGGTGCGCAGACGGTCGAGGGTATCCGGATCATCGATGTCGCGGGGACCTCGAGCGCCAGCTTCGCGTTGCTGGGCGACTACGTGTTCGAAGGTGACCAGGCCGTCGTCGGCGGCGCTTACGCCTACCGGCTCTATCAGGGCAGCACCAGCAGCCCGAACGATGGCGATTGGTACCTGCGCTCGACCCTGCTCCCAGATGGGCCCGACCCCCTCTATCAGGCTGGCGTGCCGCTCTATGAGAGCTACCCGCAGGTGCTGGCCATGCTCAACCAACTCGGCACGCTGCAGCAGCGTGTCGGTAACCGCTCCTGGGGTGGCAGCGACAGCACCGCCGGCATCATCGACCTGGACGACCGGCAGGTCGAAGCCGGCGGTATGTGGGCGCGCATCGAGGGCACCTATGCGCACGAGGAGCTGGACACCACGTCCGGCGGAACCGACTACGACGCCAGCCTCTGGCGGCTGCAGGGCGGGCTCGACGGGGTTGTTCAGCAAGGCGAGCGAGGCGCGCTGATCGGCGGCGCGTACCTGAGCTATGGCACTGTCGGCGCCGATGTCTCATCGCTGTTCGGCAACGGCGACATCACGACCTCCGGCTTCGGCATCGGCGGCACGCTGACCTGGTACGATGCCAGCGGCTTCTACCTCGACGGTGTCGCCCAATTGCAGTGGTTCGACAGCACGCTGAGGTCCAGTACTGCCGGACTTGACCTCGTCGCGGGCAATGATGACTTCGGCTACGCCCTCAGCCTCGAGGCGGGTAGCCAGATCAACCTGGGCGACGGCTGGTCGGTGACGCCACAGGGCCAGATCGTCTATAGCGAGGTCGCCTTCGCTGATTTCACCGACGCCTTCGGCACGGTGGTCGGCCTGACCGATGGTGGCGGGCTCTATGGCCGACTGGGCATTTCCATCGACCACGAGGATGCGAAACAGGCCGATGATGGGCTGTCGCGCACCCATTTCTACGGCATCGCCAACCTCTACTACCAGCTCGACAACACCACTGGCGTCGCCGTCGGTGGCACCGCACTGACAGCAAGCCGCGACCAGCTTTCTGGCGGGCTGGGCGTGGGTGGCAGCTACAACTGGGGCGACGACGCGTATTCGCTCTATGGCGAGGCTTCGTTCCGCACCGGGCTCGGTTCTCCCGGCGACAGCTACAGCCTCAACACCAATGTCGGCCTGAGGGGGCGCTGGTAGCTTCGCGCCTGCGCCCGAATGCCGAGACCGATATGGCGTCAGCTAGCCCGCGCGCCGATGTCGCATCGCGCGCCGCAACCGGCGTGCGCACATTATGCCTATGCGCGCCCGTCCGTTTCAGTTGCCGCTCACCAGCCTCCTGCGCAAGCGGATCGGCCCGGGTGATTTCGTCGACTCCTATGCCGTCCCGCTCGCCGACCCCGACCTGACCCCGATGCAACTGGCAGCGCGGCTGACCGTCATGCCGGGCTGGGTCAACGGCCTGCTGTGGCTGCGTGACGGGCTGGTGTCGCCGCTTGGGCTGAAGACCGGCGCCGACGTGCCGCCGGCCAACGGAGATCCCGGCATCGGCGATTACGTCAGCTTCTTCCCGCTCGAGGAGTTGTCGCCCAACGAGGCGATCCTCGGCGAAGACGATCGGCATCTCGATTTCCGCGTTTCGGTGCTGAAGACCGCGGGCCCACACCCCCTGGCCGCGATCTCCACCTGGGTGCATCCGCACAACCTGGGTGGCCGGCTTTATCTCGCCGGCGTGCTGCCGTTCCACAAGCTGATCATTCGCCGCATGCTCGCCAACGTCGCGGCCTGATCGATATGTATCCTGCCCTCGTCCGGCACCATCATCGGAAGTAATTCCGTCGATGGGTTGCCGAGTTGCTTGTTTCTCGCGCCGCGGCCCTACGAAACACCGCCCGTTCGATGTACAACCTCCGCCATGGACGAGGCACAACATCGGTTCGGCCCATTTGTTCTGACGCCGGGCCGTGAGTTGCGGCGCGACGGCCACCCCGTGGCGCTTGGGCCGCGGGCGCTGATGATGCTCGAGACCATGCTCGAGGCTGAGGGCGAGATCGTCACCAAGGCCGAGATACTGGAGCGGGTCTGGCCCGGTGTGACGGTCGAGGAAGGCAACATCACCGTGCAGATCGCTGCGCTGCGCAAGGAGCTCGGCTCCCGCCCAGGCGGCGAGGAGTGGATCGTCACCGTGCCCCGCGTCGGCTATCGGCTGGTGCGGGGTCCTGTCCCCACCCCCGCCGAAGCGCCGCCCGCCGACGCCAGCGGCAAGCCCAGCGTCGCCGTCCTCCCCTTCGTCAACCTCAGCGGCGACGCGACGCGCGACTACTTCGCCGACGGCCTGGTCGAAGACCTGATCACCGCCCTCAGCCGCTTCAAGTCCTTCGCCGTCGTCTCGCGCTACTCCTCCTTCGCCTACCGCAACCGCACCGCCGACATCCGCCAGGTCGCTCGCGAGCTCGGCGTCCGCTATCTGCTTGAAGGCAGTGTCCGGCTCTCCGGCGAGCGGGTCCGGGTCACCGTGCAATTGGTCGATGCCGCCAGCGGCACCCATCTCTGGGCCTCGAGCTTTGATGGCGAGATGGGCCAGATCTTCGAGTTTCAGGACAAGATCACCGAGTCAGTCGTCGGCCTCGTCGAACCGCAGCTCCGCCGGGCCGAGATCGAGCGTACCCGTCGCCGCTGGCCCGACAACCCGCAGGCCTATGACCACTTCCTCCGCGCCCTGCCCTTTTTCAGCTCTCGCAATCCGGCCGACTACCTGACGGCGCTAGGCCACCTCGAGCACGCCGTATCGCTGCAGCCGGACTACGCCGCCGCCCTTGCCTATGCCTCATGGAGCCTCGCTCGCCACGGCACGGTAGCACTCACCGCGCTCGACACAGCCGGCGTCGCTCGTTGCCTCGAGCTGGCTCGGTTGGCATTGCAGTATGGCGACGACGACCCGCTGGTGCTGGCCATCTGCAGCCACTCGCTGCTTGCCATCGGCAACATGCGCGCTGAGGGCCTCGCTATGGCCGACCGGGCGCTCGCCGCCAACCCGCACAATGTCATCGTTCAGGTGCTGGGTGGTATCTGCAACATGCTGGCCGGCGACCCGGCCAAGGCCGAAGCCTGCTACAGGCGCGCCTACACCCTGAGCCCGGGCGCTCCCGAGGCCTCCGAAAGCCTCGCCGGCATCGGCTTCGCCCGCTTCTTTATGCACGATTTCGAAGGCGCGCTCGTCTGGCTCGACCGCTCCCGCGCCACCCTGATGGATTGGCCCCCGACGTACTGGATCCAGACCGCCGCCTATGCGCATCTTGGTCGGCTGGACGAGGCCCAAGCGACGCTGGCCCGCCTCAAGAGCTTTGCCCCGTACACGTCAATCGCCGGCGTCGAGACCGTGGCGCAGCGCTCCGACGGCCGCTTCGCGCTCATCATTGAGGGCCTGAGGAAAGCCGGTCTCACCTGACGGGCCGATTTAGCAACTCATTTGGAACTGCCTAAGGACCCAAAGCACGCCGATCGGCCAGATTTGTCCTCACAGCGCCGCCTGGCGCCAACTGAAGAGGGTCGAAATGGACATGCTTCTTGCCGCCGCCATGGATGCGCTGGCCCGACCGCCCATCGCCACCGGACGCCGCCTGCTGACACCGACCGACGAGAATGACTACTACGCCAGACATACCCTGAACATCATCGTGCCGGCTTGGCTGCCGGCCCTCATTACCCTGCTCCGCCGCAATCACCGCACCGCGCCCGAGCGCATCGGCGCTACGCGCCACGCTTGACAGAACGCATCACGAGGGGACGAAAAATGGCACTTGATATCATCGGTCCGGGCTTCGGACGCACCGGCACCAACTCGCTGAAGGTCGCGCTGGAGCACCTGGGCTTTGGACCAGCGCACCACATGTTCGAGGTCCGCGACCATCCGGAGCAACTGCCCGGCTGGCAGGCGCTGGCCGACGGGGCACGCCCCGACTGGGACGCCCTGTTCCGCGGCTATCGCGCCCAGGTTGATTGGCCCGGGGCCCGTTACTGGCGCGAGCTCGCCGCCCACTACCCCGAGGCCAAGGTAATCCTGACGGTGCGCGACGCCGATGAGTGGTTCGACAGTGTCGAAGCGACCATCGCCAAGTTCATGGCCGGTCGCGGCAGCTACGACGATCCGCATGCCAACGGCGTCGCCAACATGGCCCACAAGCTGATCGTTGATGGCGTCTTCGATGGGCGGATGTTCGAGCGGGCCTACGCCACGACGCTGTTCAATGCCCATATAGCTGAAGTGCAGGCCAGTATTCCCGGCTCGCACCTGCTGACTTTCGACGTGAGCGAAGGTTGGGAGCCGCTGTGCGCCTTCCTGGGTCTGCCGGTGCCGGCAATCTCGTTCCCGCGGCTCAACTCGTCCAAGCAGTTCCTCAGCGAGGAATGGGCGGAAGAGGCCTGAGGCTTGGCCGGCGCTAGGCGACGCTGGCGCGCTCGGCGGCGCTCACGGTGAACTTGCCCTCGAGATGGTCGCGCTCGAACGGCTTCATCATGTAGTCGTCGACCCCGGCTTTCAGCGCCAGCGCGATTTGCCCGATATCGTTCTCGGTGACCATGTAGACTACGCGCGGCGTGTGTCCGCCGACATAGCCGCGCAGCAGCTTCAGGAACTCGAGCCCGTTCATCACCGGCATCTGCCAGTCGAGCAGGATCGCGTCCGGCATTTCCTGGCGGCACTTGTCGAAAGCTTCCTGCCCGTCCTCCGCCTCATCCACAATGTAGTCGAGATCCTCCAGGATGCGGCGCGCAACCTTGCGCACCACGCTGGAATCATCGACCACGAGGCAGGATTTCATGACGCTTCTCCCAAGTCGGCAGAAGCGCGAGGCCCGTCCGAGGCTCTGCCCATCCACCGCACGACGCGCGCTCGATCTTGCCGGGATGGCTCCGGGCGCAGACCGACCGACGCTTGTCGTTCGCCCACACTATCCCGCAAATCTGCGTATGAATGGTTAGCGAAACTTGAACCCTTCTCCGCATCGGCGAGATTTTTGAGAGCAACGACAGGTTTGCCTGCTTGAGCGGCGTGAAATGGGCCAATAGCGCGCCTGCGCAGAACTTGCGCATACAACGCGCACAGACCTTTCCGGCTCGAAAGCCCGATCACTCAATCACGAAGCATTTCGCTGTTTCGCTCAGGGCTCGATCGCGGCGTAGGTCGGAGCCGGCACGCGCATCTCGATCGGCGCATTCCAGTATCTGGCAAAGGCCAGCATGTCGAAATAGCCGTTCCCGTCGACCCCGGGGCCCATCGCCTCATCGAGGAAGGCCGACATCATCTCGACGCTGATATTGAGCTTGCCCAGGTACCAGCCGAAGATCGCGATGGTCTTGTCATCCGGCCGGCCGACGCTGGCGCCCTGGATCGCCACCGGCAGGTGGTTGGAAATCTCGACGCCTTCGTCGGCGATCATCTTCAGGCCTGAGATCCAGATATAGGCGCAGGCCGAAAGACAGGTGCCCACGGCGTGGGTCCTGAGGTAACGCTCATGGATGATCACGCCGATCCGCACGGCGCTCAGCATGTCGCCGCCGGGCCCCTCCAGTTCGATGATCCGCGGCTCGTGCTCACGCACTTCGGCGAGGAAGATCGCACCATCCACAGCGGTGATCCGCCCCGCAAGCCGCATCACCACCTCGTCGCGCTCGTTCGTCCGATAGCTGTATTCGGCCGCACCTGCTCCAGCGACACTGCCCGCGCCAAGCGCCACAAGACCGGCAAGCAGCAGCGCACGGCAACGATCCCACCTGTTGCGCATCAGTCCATTCCCTGCGAGTGCCGCCATCAGACGATCACCGATAAACGGCAACAGCGCATCACCCGATTGGGGTATTACCGGCCGAAAACAGCCGTGCTATAAAGACATCATTCGCTATCGCCGCGCTTGTGGCCGTATTTCTCTCCAGCGACTCATAATCAAATCCAATTTACGTCGATAATTTCTGCAGGTCATACTAAAGCGACCTGACGAATGACTACGCGTTTTGGCTGACAAGGACTCAGAGTGCATGATAGCGACTCCACATTGAAATCGATTACAAGGACAGTGAAATCGATTACAGAGCCGTCGCCAGGTATTTCTATGCGACGCCGCGCCCGCATCCCAACCGATGGTGTGGCGACGCCGCGCGCCGGACGCGCCATGAATGCCCCCGCCGAATTGATCGATCTGATCTATGAGGCGGCAGCCGTGCCCGAGCTTTGGTCCACCGTGCTGTTGCAGCTGTGCGGTATGGCCGGGGCTCATGCCGGGGCATTGACCTGCATGGATGCGTCCGGCCTCGCCGGCTACATCGCGACCGACACCTACGAGGCCGCCTATCGTGATTACTGGGAGCACGGCAACGCCGTAGAGAACGTCCGGCTGGAACGCTCGCTGCGCGATTATCCGATGGCGTTCTCATCCGATCTTGAGCTCTGTTCCGAGGCGGAACTGGCCACCGATCCGCTCTATCTCCGCTTCCTCCGCCCGCATGGGCTGGAATGGACTGCCGGCACGGTCATCCCGGTGCCGAGCGGCGACATGCTGGTCTTCGACCTCGCCACCCGGGCCGGCGCCGGCCGGTTCAGTCGCGAGGCCATGGCGCTGCTCGATCGCGTCCGCCCGCACCTCGCCCGCGCCGCGCTGCTGTCGCACCGGCTCGGCCGGCGCGCTGCGGCCAATCAGGCCGCGGCCATGCAGGTGGTGGGGCTACCCTGTGCCGTATGGGGGCGCTCGGGTCGGCTGCTCGCCGCCAACGATCTGTTCGAGACGCTGGCGCCGCGCGTGCAGTTTGCGGCCTTCGGTCGTCTCGCCTTCGCCGATCCGGAAGTCGATCGGCTGGCCCAGGCGGCGATGGCCTCCATCGCCTCGGAGGCCGAACCTGCCATCCGCTCGATCCCCGTGCGCGCCGCCCCCGACGCACCGGCGCTGGTCGTCCACCTGTTACCGGTGCGGCGCGCCGGCGGCGATATCTTCGTTGCGGCCGAAGGGGTGATCGTGGTGACGCCGGTCGCGGCGCCCGCCGCACCGCTGACCCAGGTGCTGATGGGGCTGTTCGACCTGACTCCGGCCGAAGCCAAGGTGGCCCGCGGCATTGCCTCGGGCCTGGATGTCCAGCACCTCGCCGCTGCGCTTGCCCTCTCACGCGAGACGGTACGCAGCCAGCTCAAGGCCGTGCTGGCCAAGACCGGCACGCGCCGTCAGGCCGAACTGGGGTTGATGCTGACAGGAGCCCGACCACTGCCGGACCCGAAATGATCGTCAGGCGGCGGCCGCGACTGCCTTGGGCGTGGCCGAGAACTCGAACACATCGTTCTCGATGCCGATCTTCAGCTCCATGTCGGTCATCCGCGCCAGGATGCCGGTGTAGAAAGGCTGGATGCCGCGGGCATCGACCCCACCCTCGGGCGAACCGGACAGCAGCCCTTCGGCGCCCGACGGCATCAGCGTCTTCTGCCGCTTCTCGGGATCCGATTTCGAGGTCAGGGTGAACACCTCGGCGCCCGCGGCGCCTTCGATCCTCGCCGTCACCACGCCGCCGCGCGGCACCGCCATGGCGGCGATCAGCAGCATGTTCATGAACAGCTTGGCCTTGTGCTTGGGGAGCAGGATCAGCGGCACCTGCCAGTCGAGGTCGGCCTTTTCGATCTCGAAATATACCCGCGCCACCCGCTCGCACTCGCGCGTGTCGAAATCGGTGCCCGCCGTCGACGAGGCGCCATAGGCCAACCGCGCGAATTCGAGCTTCGCCCGCGCCTGCTTGGCGGCATTGGCGATCAGCTCCTGCGCCCCGTCGGCCATCGCGGTCTGCGTCGGATCGGCCAGCACCTCGAGCCCATTGCCGATCGCCCCTACGGGGTTGATCAGGTCATGGCAGACCCGAGAACACAGCATCGCCGCGAGGTCGGTCGCCTTGAGCTCGATGAAATCCGCCATTCTATGGGTCCTTGCCGTCGAATCATTTTGGCGTAGCCTAACCGCAAGGGCCCGCAGACCCTAGGGGGTGCGGCGCTCTGCCTGGTTGGCAGCCATCACCGCAATCAGCTGCTCGTAGGCATCCTTGACCCTCGGGCCGTCACCGAAGGCAAGTAACACCTGCCGACCATCTGGCAGCTTCAGCGTACACTGGTAGCCAGGGGAGCCTTCTGTGCTCGCGACGCTGGACAGTTTCGGTGCCGCGACATCGCTCAGGGCCCACTCCTTCGTTCGCTCGCCCCAGAGGTGGCGGTCGATAACTCTGAGCTTGCCTCTTGATGCTCTGACCGTGGTGATCGGCAGACGAAGCAGGACAATCTCGATGAACAGCACCAGGCCCCAGAGCACCACTACCCCCCATCCGAATGAGGGATCGGCGGCGTCTGGACCGCCCTGGAGCGATACGGCGAACGCAAAGATCGGAATTACCGGAGCCACGACCCAACCCAGTATTGCTGTCCGGTTGGTTTCCTCAAAAACCACTCCGCGAGGCGTGTTCAATGCGACGCTTCCGGCTCGGTCAGCGCCGTCTCAGCCGGCGCCACGTCCGCCGCCTTGCCCACCGCATCCGCGACGCTGCCCTCTTCGCCGGTCAGCGTGCCCGAGAGCTTGCCCCAGCCGCTATTGGCTTCAAGCAGCGAGCTCTCCTCGCTCTTGAAGAACGCCTCGCGGTTGGCCACCGAGTAGAACAGGTAGAGCTTCATCCCCGAGATAACGTAGAGCCGCGGCTTGCCATCGGAGAGATAGCCCCGGGCGAGACCGGTGACGCAGTGTCCCCCGAACTGCGGGGCGTAGATCTCGGGGTTGCGCATGAACACGTCGCGGTTCGCCGCCGAGGCGAAGTACCACGGCACCCCGCCCCACTGGTACTCGAAGTCGGCGACGCCCTGGATCGGCTCGGGTTCGGTGAAATAGCTCACCGGATCATAGCCCTCGAGCGCCACCCCGGTCAGCGGGTCGGTGACGATGGCGGTGACCAGTGCAGCAGCGCTTACCGGGGCACTAAGTAGAAGCCCAAGGGTCAACCACAGAGCTACAAGAAGCCGGGTTATGGTTAAGTTTTGTTTACGCTTTTGCCGCATCATTGCCGCCATGAACGCCTAGCTTGAGCACACCCTCAGGCAAGCCGGATGCGCCGAACCTAGCGTCGTCATGGTAAGTACCGCGTAAATGGCCTGCCGCTCGAACTAAGCCCCTCCGGAGTGCCCTCATGCTCGACCGCATGGTCTACCTCATTCTTGCCGCCTTCGTCGCGCTGACCGCGGCCACGCTGGTGCTGACCCCGACCTTCAGCCAGGCGCAGGAGCAAGGTTCGCTCTCCGACACCTTCTCCGGCGACGAACTGGTCGATACCGGCCACCAGTTCTTCGGCTCCGTCGCCCAGGGCCTCGCCTCGCTGGTCGAGCGCGCCGTCAGCCAGTTCGGGCTGCCCAATGCCTATATCCTCGGCGAGGAAGCCGGCGGCGCCATCTTCGCCGGCGCCCGCTACGGCGAAGGCACCATGTACACCCGCAACCAGGGCGAGCATTCGCTGTTCTGGCAGGGCCCGACCGTCGGCCTCGACTTCGGCGGCGACGGTTCCAAGGTGATGATGCTGGTCTACAACCTGAACTCCGTCTCCGACGTCTACGGCCGCTACCCCGGTGTCGATGGCTCCGCCTACGTCATCGGCGGGCTCGGCATGACGGTGATCAAGTACGGCGACGTAGTGATGGTGCCGATCCGCTCCGGTGTCGGGGCGCGCCTCGGTGTCAATGTCGGCTACCTGAAGTTCACCCAGGAGCCGACCTGGAACCCCTTCTGAGCGGCCCGGCACGCAGCGATCGCGAAAACCGTCCGGAATCCGTTCAACCGCTGTTCATCGCAGCGGCGCATCGTGACCGCGTGCCCGTCTTCCGGTAAGGTTACGGCCTGACAGCAATAGCCGGGGGCGGCCATTGCTGCCAACGTAACGGGCGCGAACACCCGGGACCGGGCAGTTGCCGGTGGCGGAGTTGAGTTATGGTCATAGAAAACATCATGTATTTCGTGCTCGGCCTGCTCGTGGCCGGGCTCTTGGCGCTGATCATCATGCCCGCCGTCTGGCGCCGCGCCGTCCGCCTCACCAAGAAGCGCATTGAAGCCGCGACGCCGATGACCATGGCCGAGTTCCGCGCCGACAAGGACCAGCTGCGTGCCGAATTCGCCTTGTCCACCAGGCGCCTCGAGATGAACGTCGAGGCCCTGCGCCGTCGCCTCTCCGACCAGCTCCGTGACATCAATCGCAAGAAGAACGAGCTCGGCGGCATCAAGGGCGAGCGCGACAGCCACCTGCAGGTGGTGCGCGAGCTCGAGGAGCGCGAAGCCGAAGCCCGCCGCCGCATCCTCGAACTGGAAAAGGACGGCGCCGATCTCGCCCAGAAACTGCGCATGCGCGACCGCGAGCTGGGCGAAAAATCCAGCCAGCTCGACGCCGCCCGCGAAACCCTGCGCGGCAGCGCCCCGCGTGCTTTCGCCGTCGACGGCAAGGCGCTGAGCGGCAACTACAACACCGATATCGACGAGTTGCTGCAATACGTCGAGATCGAAAAGAAGCGCTCGGAATTCCTCGAGACGCAGAACCGCACGCTGATCGAAAGCCTCGAGAATTCCGACAAGAGCGGCGCTGAAGCGCGGGCCGCGGCGACGGAGCTGCGCGAAAAACTCGCTAAACGCGACGACGTGGTGAGCGACGCCCAGTCCGACCTCGCCGAGGCCGAAGCCCGCATCGCCGACGCCGAAAGCCGCGTCTCGACCCTCCTCGCCGAGACTACCAAACTGGTCGGCGACGGCGAGGAAAAGCGCGACATGCTGCTGGCCGAAAAGCTTGGCCTCGAAGAAGAAATGGAAAAGCTGCGCGCCAAGGTGGCCAGCGTCGAAGACACCGTCATGGCCGACTGGGACAGCGACCGCATCGAGCAGTCACACCTGCGCGAACGGCTCAACGACATCGCCTCGGACGTCAGCCGCCTGGTCTACGCGCTCGAAGGCAACGGCCCGATCGACGAGGAAGAGAGCCTCGCCTCCCGCATGCAGAAATTCGTCGACGCCGAGGAAGCCGAAGCCGCACCGGTCAAGGGCCCCAAGGCGAGGAAAGGCGGCGCGCCTGAAGGCCAGGCGGTGTCAGACCGGTTGAAGGCGCTGCGGGAACTGCAGGACGGCAACTGACCAATACGCCGCACCATCAGTCGGCCACCCTCTCCCGCCTGCGGGGGAGGGGGGACCAGCCGACAGGCTGGTGGGAGGGGGGTGCCACACACTGGTTACTACCCCAGCCGCGCACCGACGGTGGGTACGGCACAGTCGGTCAATCGCGCGTGGGGCCCCCCCTCCCACCACGCTTTCGCGTGGTCCCCCCTCCCCCGCAAGCGGGAGAGGGACGCCGACTGCACGTTCCGCTGTACGCCGACCTACTCGCTGACCACAGGCACTTCGCGGATCATCTCGCCCGACTTACCATCGAAAATGCGCACGCTGGTCAATGGCCCGAGCTTGTAGGTGACGGTCACCCGGCCATCCGCCGCTACCGCCGAAACCACTTCGCCACCGGCCGGAATCTTCAGCGCGGCGATGACGTAGTCGCTGCCGGCTTTGCTGTCGCTCTGCGATGCGCGGTAGACAAGTGCGCCGCCGATGGCGATAAGGCCCACCACCAGCAGCCCCATCGATATGATGAAGGACTTTCGCGCCCGGGCCAGCACGGCCTTGGCTTCCGGCGTCAGTTCCGGGGTGGTTTCGGGTTTGTCTTGAGGATCGCTCATGCAGGAAATTTCCGGCGAGGAACAGGAGTGGCAGTTGCTGGTCGATGCCGCAGACGCCGGCAGCCGGCTGGATGCCGCACTCGCCCGTGCCGTACCGGTCTTCTCGCGCAACCGGATCAAGGACCTGATACTGGCCGGAAGCGTCGCGATCAATGGGCGAGCTGTCACAGAGCCCAAATACAAGCTGCGCGATGGCGAAGAAGTCACGCTCATCGCCCCCGAGCCGATCGAGGCCGAGCCGACCCCCGAGAACATCCCGCTCGATATCCTCTACGAGGACGACCAGCTGATCGTCATCAACAAGCCGGTCGGCATGGTGGTCCACCCTGCCCCCGGCAATTACACCGGCACCCTGGTCAATGCGCTGCTCTACCATTGCGGCGACAGCCTCAAGGGCATTGGCGGGGTGAAGCGCCCGGGCATCGTCCACCGCCTCGACAAGGATACGTCCGGCGTCATGGTCGCCGCCAAGACCGAGCAGGCGCATAACCACCTCGCCGCGCAGTTCGCCGATCACGGCCGCACGGGGCCCCTCCACCGAGCCTACATGGCTTATTGCTGGGGCCGCACCCAGCAGGCCTCTGGCACCGTCGAGGCGCCGCTCGGCCGCGACCCGGCCAACCGGCTGAAGCAGGCGGTGCGCCAGGATGGCCGCGAGGCCATCACCCATTACTGGGTCGAGGCCCGCTTCGGCGACGAGGGCTGGGACATTACCCGCATCCGCTGCGAGCTCGAGACCGGCCGCACCCACCAGATCCGCGTCCACATGGCTCATATCGGCCACCCGCTGGTTGCCGACATGGTCTACGGCCCAGGCTTTGCCACCAAGGTCAACCGCCTGCCCGACCAGGCCAAGACGGCCGTAGCGGCGCTGGGCCGGCAGGCATTACACGCCGCCGAACTCGGCTTCGAACACCCGACAAGCGGCGAGGAAATGCAGTTCGAGGCGCCGCTGCCGCCTGATCTCGAGGCGCTGGAAGCGGCGATCGAACCATTCGATCGGGCGTTTGCGCGGTAGAGTGCTTCGCCGTCGGCGGCAGCGGCGTGCACGAGTTGACCCGCTGCCTCACCTCCCCACCGGATGTCATCCCTGCGAAAGCAGGGACCCAACCATCAGCTGGCGCAATCGGTGAATTGGGTCCCTGCTTTCGCAGGGATGACACCGAGTAGGTGGGGCAAGCGGTGCCCCCAGGGTGAGCTCCGGAGGGGAGTGGCAGACCACAAACCCGCCTGCAAGGTTCACGCAACCTTCGTGGTCTACCAACGTTTTCATGCAGGGTCGGTGGGTCTTATCAAGACCGATTTTCGACCTATATATCTCTGACAGTCAGCCGTGTGCCGGACTGGACACGGCTGCGTATCTGCCCGTGACTACGGGGGAAAGACGAGGGTGCATTATGGCCCAGACCAATCTGCCAATTCTTTCGGCTGAGGGTGGACTCAGCCGCTATCTCCAGGAAATTCGTAAGTTTCCGATGCTTGAGCCTGACGAGGAGTACATGCTCGCCAAGCGCTACAAGGAGCATCAGGATCCCGGTTCCGCCCAGAAGCTGATCACCTCGCATCTGCGCCTCGTGGCGAAGATCGCCATGGGGTATCGCGGCTATGGCCTGCCTATCTCCGAGGTCATCTCGGAAGGCAATGTCGGCCTGATGCATGCGGTGAAGCGCTTCGAGCCCGAAAAGGGCTTCCGCCTCGCGACCTATGCGATGTGGTGGATTCGCGCTGCCATTCAGGAATACGTGCTGCGCTCGTGGTCGCTGGTGAAGATCGGCACCACCGCGGCGCAGAAGCGGCTGTTCTTCAACCTGCGCAAGATCAAGGGGCAGATCGCCGCCCTCGATGACGGCAACCTCCACCCCGACCAGATCAAGCAGATCGCGACGACGCTGCACGTCACCGAAAGCGACGTCGTCTCGATGAACCAGCGCCTTTCGGGCGATGCTTCGCTCAACGCGCCGATGCGCGCCGACGAAGGCGCCTCGGAGTGGCAGGACTGGTTGGTCGACGATACGCCGAGCCAGGAGACCACCCTCGGTGAGACCGAGGAATTCTCCGAGCGCATGGGCTTGCTCACCAACGCGATGAGCGATCTCAACGAGCGCGAGAAGGCGATCTTCCAGGCCCGCCGCCTCCGCGACGAGCCGGCGACGCTCGAAGAGCTGGCGCAGGAATACAATGTCAGCCGCGAGCGCATCCGGCAGATCGAAGTCCGCGCCTTCGAGAAGGTGCAGGAAGCCGTGCAGAAGGCAGCCCACGCCAAATCGCGCGAAGCCAGCCTCTGAGTGGCATCGATGAATGAGAAAGGGCCGCCCAGTGGGCGGCCCTTTCTGTTTGGGCTGCGTACCTGCCTAAGCGTCCTACCCGTTCTGCGGTGGCCCGATCACCGGCACCACGGCCGGGCGTGGCTGTTGCGCCCAGGCGAACTCGCCCTTGCCCCATTTGGCGAACCGCGCCAGCAGCGCATCGCGGGCTCGCATGCCGGCCGGGCCGGCGGTCTTCTTGTTCTCGCGGATCAGGTAGGCGAAGGCCAGCCGCTCGCCATCGCGTTCGGCCCAGCCGACGAACCAGCCGGTCTGCCGGCGCGAGTTGAAGGTGCCATCGGCGTTGCGCTCGTAATAGGTGCCGGTCTTGCCCGAGACGGTCCATTTGCCGGCCGTAAAGCTCGGCATGATGGCGACCACCGCGGCCTGCGCCGCCGCCGTTGCCGGCAGCTCGCCCGCCAGCATCCGCCGCACGAACCGCACCTGCTCTTCCGGGGTGATCAGCAGCGACGAGTTGATCCACGAACGCAGCAGGCTGTTGTTCTTGCCCGGGTCGCCCGAGATATCGGCATTGCCATAGTCGAAATCGCTGACGTACTTGCCGAACCGGTCGGCGCCCATCTCGGCGACCAGCACGCGCGAGTACCACAGCACCGAATCGCGCAGCCAGGTGGCGGGCGTGGTGGTCACCTTCCAGTCGGCCCGGTTCGCGTCATACTCGGCTTTATACGGCCAGGCCGGCTCGTCCGCGCCGGTGAGGATGCCGGCATCAAACCCCATGACCGCCAGCGGCACCTTGAACGTCGAGGCCGGCGAGGTCGGCGTGTCGCAACCGCCGCCCTCCTGCAGCCGCACCGCGCCGCTCTCGGTGTCGACGATCAACGTGCATACCACTTCCGCCCGGCTCGCGGACACGGCGGCAAGGCTCAGCAATAATGCTGCAATCAGAACTTTCACGAATGGCCCCAAGCTCTTAAAGACCGCGACATGTAGCGGGGATTTAGGCGGAATTTCGCCGGAACGGGGGTTTTCGACCGATAGAGACGGCCCCCTCCCGGCCTCCCCCATAAAGGGGGAGGTGAAGAGTCGGGCTTGTGGCCCGATAGTGCCTGAAACTCGATGCGGCACCTCCCCCTTTATGGGGGAGGATGGGAGGGGGGCCGTCTCTATCAGTCAGCGTTTCTCCAGCAGCAGCTTCGCAATCAGCTGCGCCAAGTACTTCCGCGGCAGGATCAGCAAATACGGCGCATGCACGCCTTCCTCCGGCACGATCCGGAACGGCCCGGTCAGCGCCTCGTTCGAGGTGCCCGTCCGCACCCCTGGCGCGAGCTTCACCGCGTCGAGCGGGTATTTCAGCCCTTCCGAAGTCCAGAAGGTTATCGCCGCCAGCGGGTGGATCGAGACGCGCTCGCCCGGATCGACGGTGAACGAGAACGCCTTGGTCAGCGGCAGCGCCACGTCCTCTTCGTCGACCAGCACGATCTTCCGCTTTGCCGCATATTTGGCCACCGCATCGAGCGCCGCCAGCGTGTGGTCGAAGCGCCGCCCGGTCATCCCCAGCGCCACCGTTACCGGGGCGCGGGTCGAATAGAGCGACTTCTCGAAATCGGTGGTTTCCTGTTCGCTGATCTGCATCAGCCGGGTCTTGCCCAGCCAGGAGTGCGGGTTCTTCAGCGAATCGAAATCGCCGATGATCAGCTCGGGCTTGAGGCCGGCCTCGACGATCTGGTCGGCTCCGCCATCGGCTCCGACCAGATGGCCGCCCGAAGCGTAGAGCTCGCGCAGGAGGTCGAAATCGACCGTCCCGCCGCCAACGATGACCATCAGGTCGTCAAAGACCGCAACGGAAGTCTGGGGGGCACGCGCTTGCACGGAGGGAAAACTCTGTCTATCTGTCAGCTGTCTCGCTGGGGTGTTCCGGGCCTTCCGGAGCTGAGAGTTACCCATTGAACCTGAACCAGGTCATGCTGGCGGAGGAAGTTCGAGATGGCAAGGGCGCGACAGCGTCCGATCCATTGACGTCCCCTTCATTCACATGGCCGCAACCGAAGGGAACGATTTATGCGCTCGTTCGCACACTTCGCGTTGGCGGCAGTCATCTGCGCCACCGCCCTGCCTGTCCTCGCCGAGGACAAGCCGATCCTCAACATCTACACCTATGATGGCTTCGCCGCCGAATGGGGGCCCGGCCCCGGCCTGAAGGCCGGGTTCGAGCAGACCTGCAACTGCACCATCGAGTGGACGACCTCCGAGGACGCTATCTCGAACCTCCGTAAGGTGCAGCTCGAGGGCACCGCGACCAAGGCCGATGTCGTGCTCGGCCTCGATACCGCGACCTCGGGCGAAGCTCGCGCCACCGGCCTGTTTGCCCCGCACGGCCTCACTCCTGAGGGCCTGGTGCTGCCGTGGAACGACGCCGAGTTCGTGCCCTTCGACTACGGCTATTTCGCCTTTGTCTATGACAAGCAGAAGACACCCAACCCGCCGACCTCATTCGAGGAGCTCATTGCGCTGCCCGCGAGCTTCAAGATCGTCATCGAGGACCCGCGCTCGTCGACACCCGGCCTCGGCAATGTGCTGTGGGTCGAGGCCGCCTATGGCGACCGCGCGCCGGAGATCTGGAAGGGCCTGAAGCCGCATGTCCTCACCATGACCCGCGGCTGGTCCGAGGCCTATGGCCTGTTCCTCGACGGCCAGGCCGACATGGTGCTGAGCTACACCACCTCGCCCGCCTATCACGCCATCGCCGAAGACAAGCACAACTACGCCTATGCGCCGTTCTCCGAGGGCTATGTCGCGCAGGTCGAGGTGGCCGGCGTGCTGAAGAGCTCCGATCAGCCGGATCTGGCCAAGGCCTTCCTCGCCTACCTCACGACGCCGGAAGCGCAGAAGATCATCCCCACCACCAACTGGATGTACCCGGTGATCGACCTCGGCGCCGACCTGCCTGCCGAGTTCGGCAAGCCGCCCGCAAAGGTGCTGACGATCGACGAGGCGGCGCTTGCCGCCAATGGCCGGGCCTGGGTCGATGCTGCTCTCGCCGCGCTCCAGTAACCTGGTGCTGCCGCACCGTCCGCTCCGGCTCATCGCCGGGGCGGGCATCGCGGCGGCCATCGCCGTGCTGGTGGCGCTGGTGCTGCTGGCCATCCTCGCCACCGCGGCGGGCGAACCGTCACGCCAATCGAGCGTCGACGTCTGGCACCTGGTGTCGATGACCGCCATCCAGGCCGGGCTCACCACCGTACTGTCGCTGCTGGTTGGCACGGCGCTGGCCTGGGCGCTGAACCGGCTGCGTTTCCCCGGCCGCGACCTGATCGTCGGGCTGTTCGCCTCCGCCATCGTCACCCCCGGCCTGATCGTCGCCTTCGGGCTGCTGTCGGTCTGGGGCCGCGCCGGCTGGGTCAACCAGGCCTCGCTGGCGCTCACCGGCCAGCCGCTCGAAGTGCCGCTGTTCGGCCTCGGCGGCATTCTCGCTGCCCATGTCATCCTCGATGCTTCGTTTGCCGCCCGCATCCTCCTGGCGCGGCTCGACGCCATCCCGGAAAAGCGCCTGAAGACCGGCCAGAGCCTCGGGCTCGGCGCCTGGCAGCGCTTCGCCGTGATCGATTGGCCGATGCTGCGCACCACGCTGCCCGGCCTCGCCGCCATCATCTTCCTCCTCGCCTTCACCAGTTTCCCCATCGTCTTGCTGCTCGGCGGCGGCCCAGCCAACCAGACGCTGGAAGTGGCGATCTACGCCGCGGTGCGCCTTGATTTCGACCTCCGCGGTGCCGTCACCCTGGCGCTGGTGCAGATCGGCATCTGCTCGGCCATCATCATCGCCGCTTCCGCCTTCGCCCCGATCTCCGCCAGCACCGGCGGCTCGACCCCGCCGCGCTGGCGCGACGGCACTGGCGCGCGGCTGGCGCAATGGACGGTGCTGGTCTTCGGCATCGTCGGCTTCGCGCTGCCGCTGCTCGCCATCCTCATCGACGGCATCGGCCCCGGCATCATCGAGGTGGCGAGCCGCCCCAGCTTCTGGAAGGCTGTCGGCACCAGCCTCCTGCTCGGCTCGGGCTCAGCCATCCTGACGCTGATGTTGGCGCTGGGCATCGGCATGGGCCGCGCCGCCTCCAGTATCCCGCTGCTCCGCGTCGGCATCGGCGCCCCAGCCAATGCCTACCTCGCGGTGCCGGCCGTGGTGCTGTCGCTCGGCGCGTTCCTGTTGGTGCGCAATGCCGGGATGCTGCCCGAGGCCGCGGCCCCGGTGGTGGTGCTGCTCGCCAACGCGCTGCTCTCCCTGCCCTTCGCGCTGGCGACGCTGGCGCCGCCGCTCGATGCCATTGCCGAACGGCGCGGCCGGCTGATCCGCTCGCTCGGTCTCAGCGGCTGGCGGCAGTTCGTCGCCGTCGAGTGGCCGCTGCTCGGCCGCGAAGCCGGCGTCGTCCTGGCGCTGAGCTTCTGCTTCTCGCTCGGCGATCTCGGCGTCATCGCGCTGTTCGGCACCGAGGATTTCGCCACCCTGCCGCTGCTCATGTACCGGGCACTGGGCGCCTATCGCAGCAACGACGCCGCCGCCATCGCAGCGCTGATGCTGATCATCACCATCGCCGCCTTTGTTCTGCTGCCAAAACTGTTCGGAAAGCTCACCGATGCTTCAAGCTGAACACCTGCGCTTCATCCACCCCGGCGCCACCAGGCAGTTCGACCTAAGCCTGGTGGCCAAACCCGGCGAGATCACCGCCGTGAGCGGGCAGTCCGGCTCCGGCAAGTCGACCTTGCTCGACCTGATCGCCGGCTTCCTCGTACCCTCGGCCGGCCGGCTGACGCTCGCTGGACAGGACCTGCTGCCCTTGCCGCCCGAGCAACGGCCGATCTCCATCCTGTTCCAGTCCGAAACCCTGTTCGAGCACCTCAGCGCCTACCAGAACCTCGAACTCGGCCTGCCCCGCGGCGTGACCGGCGGGCGGCAGAAGATCGAGGCAGCGCTGAACGAGGTCGGGCTGCCGGGCGTATTGAAGCAGCGCGCCGACACCCTGTCGGGCGGCGAGAAACAGCGCGTGGCTCTGGCCCGCACTTTGCTGCGCGACCGACCGGTGCTGCTGCTCGACGAGCCGTTCTCCGCCCTCGACGACGACACCCGCGGCACTATCCGCACGCTGGTGAAGTCGCTGACCGAACGGCAGCAGTGGATCACGCTCCTGGTCAGCCACCATGTCGACGACGTCGAAGCGCTCGCAACGCGGCGCTACCAGCTGCGCGACGGCATGCTGTTCGAGGGGTAGAGGGCTGAGGGTCGCGTGGCACCCCATTGGCCGGCGCGGGCTGCCCCCCACCCCTGTCCCCTCCCCGCAAGGGGAAGGGCGACCCTCACACCAGCATCTCAGTCTGCGTCTCCCTCCCCCTTGCGGGGAGGGATCAAGGGTGGGGGTCAGGTTGCGCCGGTAGTAGCAGCGAGTCGCTGTCCAGCCCGCGCTGAACGCGCGCTACACTAACCGCCCGATTCTCCCCGGATGCCCCGCCATGTCCGAAGCCAATCCTGCCCGTTCCCCCGAGGGGCGGCAGATGTTCGAGAACCTCAAACGCGCCGTGCGGCTGAGCGCCCGGCTGAGCGACATCGGCTTTGATGACCTCGAGAGGCTCTGCACCGCCTTCAGCGAGCTGATCGGCAAGCCGGTGGGCGAGCGCTTCATGATCATCCCGCCCTTCTCCACCGATTGCGGCCTCAACATCACCGTCGGCAACAACGTCTTCATCAACCAGGGCTGCCACTTCATGGACCTGGGCGGCATCAGCATCGGCAATGACGTGATGATCGGACCGAAGGTGAACCTCGTTTCCGCCGGCCATCCGACCGATCCGGCGCAGCGCCGCAACGGCATCGTCAAAAAGCCCATCACCATCGGCAACAATGTCTGGATCGGCGCCGCCGCGACGATCCTGCCGGGGGTGAGCATCGGCGACAACGCAGTGATTGCAGCCGGAGCGGTGGTGAGCCGCGATGTACCGGCGAACACCATTGCAGCGGGCGTTCCGGCGCGGGTGTTGAAGCGGCTGTAGTGCTGGTGGGGCGGAGCGAACGTCCCTTCTCCCCTCAGGGGTCGCGGGACGAGGGCGTAGCCCTCGCTCGGAGGTGGCCGAAGGCCGGTTGAGGGTGAAGCGGCGAAATGCGCACTCGCTGAGAAGCTGAACCCCTCACCCGAGTTCCGCTACGGACCTGAAGGTCCTAGCTGCACTACCCTCTCCCCTCA
>NZ_CAXUPH020000006.1:0-493951 GCF_964252795.1 Devosia sp. LjRoot16 | reverse complement strand
CCCCCCCCCCCTTTGTCCCCCCCCCGGGGGGGGGGGGGGGGGACCAGGGGAGGGGGGGGGGGGGGGCGGCAAGAGTCTCGGCTTTGGCCCCCCCCTCCACCACCCTTCGGGCGGTCCCCCTCCCCCGCCACGCGGGGGAGGATGATTGAGAGACCGGTGCGTGCATTCCCCCGACAACTAACCAATCAGCGCCAAGGGCTTAGCGCCCGGTCCGCTGTCGCTCTCAACTGCCCATCTCATGTGCACAAATCCCGCTTGCGTAGAAAATCAGCATATGCAACCAATAGCGTCATGGCAATCGATTGCCAAGCCTAACCGGTGTCTCGAGGGAAGACGTTTAGACGGCGCCCACGGACACGAGTGCCCACTCATCACCAGCTCGGGGAACAGGTATGAAGTCCACCAATCGTGTAGCTCGGAGGGCCGTCCTTATCGGCGCCTCCGCCTTGGCCGCGTCGCTCGGCCTCGCCGCCACTGCCCATGCCCAGACCATCGACGATGCTCCGGCGAGCGGGGTACTGCAGCTCTGGATCGGCGGCGCCGAGGGCGAGAAGCTGCCGAGCTTCCTTGCCGATTTCGAGAAGGCCAACCCTGAGCTGAAGGTGGAGATCACCCAGATCCCGTCCGACCAGTTCGACGCAAAACTGTTGACCGCCATTGCTGCCGGCACGGTGCCCGATCTGGTGCGGCTCTATTCGCAGAGCCAGGCCAGCCTGATGGCGACCGGGGCCTTTGCAGCGGTGCCTGAAGGGCTGGTCAAGGCCGAGGATTTCTTCCCCGGCGCCTATGCCACCAGCGTCAAGGGCGGCGTCGCCTACGGCGTGCCGATGGATGCCTATGCCACCATGTTCCAGTATCGCAAGGATCTGGCCGACAAGGCCGGGCTCGGCGCGCCCAAGACCTGGGATGAGATGAAGGTTTTCGCCAAGGCGATGCAGGGGCAGGGCGCCACCTGGGGGCTCGGCATGGATATCGGCTACGATATCTACAACGCCCAGGGCCTCAACGAGTATGTGCACCAGAACGGCGGCGGCTTCCTCAGCGCCGACGGCACGCAATGGACCATCAATTCCGACGCCAATGTCGCGGCGCTCGACTATTGGGGCTCGTTCTTTTCCGAGGGGCTCGCTTCGCCCGACGGCCCGAAATTCCTCGATACCGTGCCGTGGTTCACCTCCAACGAGATCGCCGGCAAGGATATCGGCCCCTGGTTCGAGCAGTGGCTGGTCGATGCCAATGGGCGCGAGTGGGTGACTGCCAATCTCGCCACGGCAACCATGCCGGCCGGCCCCGCCGGCAGCGTCTCGGCGCTTGGCTCGGGCAGCCTTGCGGTGCTGAAGGACGGCAAGAACCCGACCGCCGCCTGGAAGCTGGTGCGCTACATGACCAAGCCCGAAACCCAGGTCGCCTGGTACATGTACTTTGGCAGCCTCCCCGCGGTGAAGGCGGCCTGGGACGATCCGGCCATTGCCGCCAACGGGCTGCTCAACGCGCAGCGCGAGGCACTGCAGACTGCCGTCGACGTGCCGCAGGTTTCCACCTGGAGCCAGGTCGGCACCTATCTCGGCCAGCAGATGGAACTGGTGGCCCGCGGCCAGGCAACGGCGAAGCAAGTGCTCGACGACGTGCAGGCCTTCGCGGAGTCGGCTGGGGTCGGGAACTGAGGCTGGCGCTATAGGGCGCGGGATGGTTCGGTTCGCATAGAGCACCCCCACCCTGTCCCTCCCCCGCAAGGGGACGCGGTAGCGCCCTGAGGGGGAGGAGACCAAAACACTGGCGTCAGTGTGAGCGTCTCCCTCCCCCTTGCGGGGAGGGGACAGGGGAGGGGGTACTCTTCCCGCACCGGCCCGGGAATTCGGCGGAAACATCGTCTCGGAGAATTGTGTTGGCCAATGTGGGCACAAGGCGGGGATCGTCGTGGCAGGCTGCCACGGCCTGGCTGTTCGTCGCGCCGTTCCTCGCAATCTTCCTGGTCTTCACCGCCATCCCGGCGCTGGTGGCCCTGGTCTATAGTTTCACCGATATGGGCGTTGCCGATATCCGGCGCCCGCTCGAGGTGGATTTCACCTTCCTCGATACCTTTGCCCGCGTGCTCACCAATGCGGGGTTCCTCAAGTCGCTGTGGACCACCGGGATCTTCATCGTCATCGGCGTGCCTCTGACGATGGCGATCGGGCTGATCCTCGCACTCGCCCTCAACAGCGGCATCCGGCGGCTCCGCGCCGTCTATCGCTCGGCCTTCTACCTGCCTGTCATCACCAACATCGTCGCCGCCGCGGTGATCTGGCAATACGCCTTCACATTGAAGGGGCCGGTCAACACCTTCCTCGGCTCGCTCGGCCTCCTCGGCCCCAACTGGCTGGGCGACCCGAACATGGCGATCGGCACGGTGATCCTCCTCACCACCTGGCGCAATGTCGGTACCTGCATGGTGCTGTTTCTCGCCGGGTTGCAGGCCATTCCCGAGGATGTCTACGAGGCGGCGGCGATCGACGGCGCCTCGGCCTGGCGGCGCTTCCTCTCCATGACCCTGCCGCTGCTGAAACCGGCGACCGTGCTGGTCAGCGTCCTGATGACAGTCTCCTACATGAACATTTTCGATGAGCCGTACCTCCTCACCAAGGGCGGGCCGCTCAGCGCGACCAAGTCGGTGGCGCTCTGGGTCTACGAGCAGTTCGGGCACGGCAATATCGCCGCGGCGATGGCCGGCTCCTACGTGATGCTGGCGATCGTGGTGCTGCTCGGCATCCTTCAGCTCAGGCTGCTGAGGGCCTGGCGATGAGCGGCAAGCACCCGTTGCGCACCGCGCTGCTCTACGCCGCACTGACCCTCGTGGCAGCCATCGTGCTCATGCCCTTCGTCTGGGTGCTGTTCGGCGCCTTCAAGACGCAGGGCGAGATCATGGCGGCGCCGGGCGCCTGGCTGCCGCAGGATTTCTCCAACCTCGCCAATTTCGCCGAGCTGTTCGAGCGCCGGCAGTTCGGCACCTATATGGGCAATTCGCTGATCGTTTCGGCGTTCACCGTCGCCTCGAACGTCTTGTTCAGTTCGCTCGCCGGCTATGCGCTGGCCAAGCTCCCGTTCAAGGGCAGCAAGCTGGTGTTCGGCTGCATCCTCGCAGCGATGATGATCCCCTATATCGCGCTGTTCGTGCCGCAGTTCTTCATCATCGTGCAGTTCGGCCTGGTCAATACGCTGGCCGGCATCGTGCTGCCGATCGCGGTGATGCCGATCGCGGTGTTCATCATGCGCCAGTTCGCGGATTCGGTGCCCGACGAGCTGCTCGAAGCCGCCCGGCTCGATGGCGCCGGGGAGTTCCGCATCTTTTTCGGCATCTTCCTGCCGCTGGTCGGGCCGGCGATTGCGACGGTCGCCATCATCACCTTCCTCAACTCGTGGAACTATTTCCTCTGGCCGCTGATCGTGGCGCAGGACCAGGGCACCTACACCCTGCCGGTGGGGCTCGCCGTCGCCAGCCAGGCGGCGCGCTCGATCGACTATGGCCTGCTGCTCGCCGGCGCCATCGTGGTGCTGCTGCCGGTGCTGATCCTGTTCCTGTTTTTGCAGAAGTACTTCGTGCGCGGCGTGGCCGTCACCGGGCTCAAATAACGCCCACACCCCTCAGTTTCATCCAGCGGAGATAAGTCCATGGCCAGCCGGCTCGCGACCGACATCATCACCTTCTACCACCCCCGGTTCTGGGGCCTCGAGAGCGAGGCGGAACTGGGGAGCTGGGCGGCGGCCAATCTCGACAAGTTCTGGGGCACGGTGCTCAACGCGCTCAGCGAAGCCGGCGTCAGCGGGCTCGAACTGACCTTCGCGCCGGGCAGCATCGACAATGTACTGAAGGCCTTCGGCAGCGCCAAGGCGTTCCGGGCCGAGCTCGATAGCCGCGGCCTCGCGGTGGTCAGCGCCTTCATGGCCGATGCGCCGGCCTGGAGCGGCACCGCCGATCTCGGCGCCATCATCGCCGATGCGGAGCGGCGGGCGGCGTTCATCGCCGAGGCGGGCGGCGAGATCCTCGTTACCGGGCTGCCGATGCGGAAGACCCGCGGCGTGCGGCCGCCGATGTTCATCGATCAGGCCTTCATGGCTGAGATGGCCCACATCGCCCATGCGGTGGGTGAGGCAATCGAGGGGGCCGGCATCAAGCTGGCGCTCCATACCGAATCCAACAGCGCGCTGTGGTACGAGCGCGATATCGCGCTGTTCATGGCCTATACCGACCCGCGCTATGTCTGGCTCTGCCCGGATTCCTGCCACATCACCTTGGGCGGCGGCGATCCGGTGCGGGTGGCGCGCCAGCACGACCAGCGCATCATCCTCGCGCACTGGAAGGATGCGGTGGGCAGGATCGAGACCGATCTCACGATCGACCACACCATCTACAGCCAGCAGCAGCGCTATATGGCCGATTTCGGCGTCGGCATCGTCGATTGGAATGCCTGGTCGGAGGCGATGCTCAACACTCCGGGTGCGGACATTGTGCTGCTCGAACTCGATGCGGCGAGCGATCCGGTCGCGGCGCTGAAAGCCGGCCGGGCAGTGGTCGACGCGGTGCGGGGGAAGTGATCGACTTTTCCATCTCGATCGAGCTGGCCTTCGCCGAAGGCGATCGTCCGTTCCCCGATCGGGTGCGGGCGGCAGCCGATGCCGGCTTTCCGGCGGTGGAAATCTGGGACTGGCGGGACAAGCCGCTTGCGGCGCTGGGCCGCGCGCTGCGTGACACCGGCACCAGGCTCGAAACGCTCTGCGTCGAGGATTGGCGCAACAAGTGCCAATTGGCCGAGCCGGCCGAGCACGCCGAGTTCGTGCGGCGGGTGGCCGAGACGGCGGCGGTGGCGGTCGAGCTCGGCTGTCCGAAGCTGGTGGTGCTGGCAGGCGACATCAGTGCTAGCGTGGCGCTCGAAACGCAGCTCGCGGCCGCCGGCGAGGCGCTGGCCCGGGCGTCCGATGCGATTGCCGGCCTGCCGGTGGAGCTGCTGGTGGAAGTGGTGAACCGGCAGTTCGAGGGGCCGAACGCGCTGCTGCAGGATAGCGAAAGCGCGCTCGACCTGCTGCGCCGGCTGGGCCGGCCGAATGTACGGTTCCTCTATGACCGCTACCACGCCATCCTCAATGGCGAGGCGCTCGGCTGGGCGGTGGCGGGGAACATGCCGCTGGTGGGGCACATCCAGGTGGCGGACATCCCCGGCCGGCACGAGTTCGGGGCAGGGGCGCATGACTGGGCAGCGGAATTCAACTGGCTGCTGCAGGCGGGCTATGCGGGGTTTGTCGGGATCGAGGCGATGCCGGTGGGGGCGAGCGCGGGGTTGTACCAGGGCGCGCAGGCGGTGTTGCGGGGGGCGGTGGGCTGACCCAGGAGTGCGACGGACGTCGGTTAAGTCCGTCGCTGCGCGGTTGCCGACCATCCACGTCACCGAACCCAGCCCCGCCGGTGCTGCTGATCCATGGGACCGAAGACGAGGTGGTGCCGATCGAACAGAGCCAAGGAGTTTCGAGAATCTGGTAAGGTTGGAACCAGGACAAGCGGGCCGGACGCTTGCTCAGTGCGGCAGGATCACCCGCACGCGGCCGGCGATTTCCGCCATGATGTCGTCGACCGAGCGCGTGGCGTTGATGGTGGCCGCCATGCTGACGAACATGATCGTCGAGACGATCTGCGCCAGGGTGGCGGCGACGTCCGGTTCGATGCGCTCGTTTCGACACAGAACCGCGGCGACTGCCGCTTCGGTCTTGAAGGTCAGCGTCAGGGCATCGCGGTGGTGCGGCTCGTCGGGGTCGCCGAAGACCAGTTCGCGCAGGTAAGCCCGCCCGTTCTCGACATTGACGCGGTTGCATTCGACGATCGGGCGGATGATGGCGAGCACCCCATCGAGCGCTCCGGACGTGGCTTCGGCGGCGGCCCGGCCTTGCTCGAGCGCCTCGACATAGCCCGAGTTCTGCACCAGCAGCAGCAACTCGCTTTTGCTTTTGGCATAAAGGAACAGCGTGCCGGTGCCGATGTCGGCCCGGTCGGCGATCTGCTGCGTGGTCACCGCATCGACGCCGTGGGCCTCGAAGAGCTGGCGCGCGGCGGCGACGATCCGGTCGAGCTTGTCCTGCTTGTTGCGCTCGCGACGTCCCACCGGTTTCGGTCCGGCCGGCGACATGTCCTCCAAGGTCTTCACCGCTACTCCTGATAATGGGGAAGGATGACGCCATCCCACACGAACGTCAGTGCCTCGGCGACCTGATAGGCATGGGCGGCAGAGGCGATTTGGGCCAGCCCGGTCGACAGACTAGCCAAACTGCGGCCCGCAAAGAAGGCCGCCTGCGTGGCCGTGTCGGGGAAGCCGAGGATCACCGAGGCGTGGAACTGCTGATCCCCGGGATTGTCGTGCGCGACATTGGGGGTGTTCCACAGGGCCTTGCTCCAGGGCAGGAAGGTTTCGGTTCTGAGCTCCTGCAACGCTCCCGTGCCGGCAAGGGCGGGCGCCAGCTGATCGTTGATGAACCTGCGAAAGGCGCGGCCACCGACCCCGTCCCGCCGCCGCAGGTAGACCAGCACCCGGGAGGCAACCCGTTCGCCCGGCCGCGCAACGTCGTACCAGCGCGACCAGTTCGGCAGACCCAGATAGAGCAGGGTGCGCCGGAACACGTTGACCTCGTCCTTGAACGCCAGCTTGTTCTGCTCGCGCCCGGCCAGCACCGAGAACGCCGACTGGAACGCCACCTGGGCGACGCCGTCGATCCGGCGACCGGCGGGAATCTCGGTTTCGAGACCCGGGGTCGCCGGCCACAGCCCCGGGTTCGTCTCAGCGAGGTGAGTCTGGCGATACTCATGGAGGCCCGGGCTTGCCGAGATGATCTTCGAATGCGGCCCTTTCCAGCAGTTCATGCCGGTTTGGCGGGGCTGGTCGGAACGCATCCACAACAGGATCGAAGAGGAGAAGCGCCTGCTGAATGTCGTGCTCATTTTGCTCGTCCTTTCAGCGATCGAGGAATGCGACGGCGAGCGGGGCGAACCTGTCGTGGAACTGGAAGATGCCGCCATGGCCGGAGTCGGGATAGATGATCAACTCGGAACCCTTGATGCGCCGATTGAGATCCGTCGAGAGCATGGAAGGCACCATCCGGTCATTGTCGCCATTGGCGATCAGGGTGGGCTGGGTGAGCCTCGAGAGGTCCGCCGGAGCCGAGCGCCCCCACTTGCCGATCGCCTTCAGCTGCGTCCGGAACGCCTTGAGCGTCACCGGCACGTCGCGGTCGATGCTCCGCTCCTTGGGCCGGTTGACGAAGGCCCGCGCCGCCGGCTTGCCGCTGGCGTTCCGGTTGAAGAACAGAAATTCCTTGGGGTCAGACCCGGTCAGGGTCGCACGGAGGATGTCGAAATAGGTGACACCCGCCACCTTATCGATGTCCTTGCCGCCGGCCGGGCCGGTGCCCGTCAGGATCAGCTTGCGGACCAGGCCGGGGTGCTTGTCGACCAGCGCCTGGGCGACGAAACCGCCGAGCGAAAACGAGAAGATATCGATCCTGTCGAAGCCGAGGGCCTTGATGAAGGTGAAGGCGTCGTCGGCCATCGCCTCGATGCTGTCGGGCACCTGGCCGCTCGAGCCGCCGACGCCGCGGTTGTCGAAGGTGATGACGTGGTGACCCCTGGCGATCGGGTCGATGAGGCGCGGGTCCCAGTTGTCGAGGTTGGCGGCGAGGTGGACGAAGAAGACGACGGGGACGCCGCCTTTCGGCCCCAGCTCGCGATAGGCGTAGGTGACGCCGCCGGCGGTGATCGTCCGCCCCGGTGCATCCTTATAGGCGGTGATGACGGTGTCGTTCGAGTGATGCGCGTTCATGTGGGTGCTCCCTGGATGAATGGCGGCAGGCAAAGTTGATCCGTCATTCTGATTGCACTCAAATATGAATGCATTCAGTTTTTGTCAATGGAGGCTGCTGGCACAACCGTATCCGGCACCCTGCATGCGGTCCTTCTCGAGCGCTTCCTCGTCCGCGTCGCCGCGCTGCGGCTCGGCGATCCGCTCGGCGACGGGTGATCTCGCCGGCAAGGGCGGATTTTCTGGTCTAGGAGCGTGCAGGCGGGAGAGGGTACGCCGACTGCGAGATCCTGCGCGGCGAGTCTGTGGGTTAGGCGGGGCTCGTTGCGGCCGGCCGGCCGCGGTTGGCCATCAGCGGTAGTACTGCCACCCGGCCAGGTAGTCGTCGAGGATGGTCGGCCTGTCCAGGGTGCTGACCCCGGCATTGGCGACGATGGTGTCCTTGTCGAACTGGAAGTGCTTGGGGATGTCGTCGGCTTCGAGGTAGCGCGTTGCAACGGCGAGCCGAGGCTTGTCGAGGTCGAGCGCCACGTCGCTGGCGAGGACGAACCCCCATTCGCCGAACGAGGGCACGTTGAGGTGGTAGGGGTAGGTCCGCTCGAAGCCGCCGGCGCGGACCGTGGCCTCGATGCTCCAGAACGCCCGGGGCGAGAAATACGGGCTCGTCGCCTGCGTCACGAACAGTCCGCCCGGCGCGAGGCTCCGATGCACCAGCTGGTAGAACTGCTTGGCATAGAGCCGCGCCAGCCCGCTATTGTTGGGGTCGGGCAGGTCGGCGATCACCAGGTCGAACGGCTCGCTGTTCTCCCGCAGGTATTCGAACGCATCGCCGATCACCACCTGCACCCGGGGTGAATCGAGACTGCCGCCATTGAGCTCGCGGATGCCGGCATTGCCGCGCGCCAGGGCGACGACTGCGGGGTCGAGGTCGACGAGTACGATCTCGGCAATCGCCTGGTGCTTCAGCAGTTCGCGCGCCGCAAGCCCGTCGCCGGCGCCCAGCAGCAGCACGCGCCTCGGCGGCCGCGGGCTGAGCCCGAGCGGGATGTGCACCAGCGCCTCATGGTAGCGGTACTCGTCAACCGAGGAGAACTGCAGGTTGCCATCGAGATAGAGCCGCAGATCGTCGCGGTCGCGGGTCAGGACGATGCGCTGGTAGCGGGTCTGCTCGGCGTGGACGATCCGATCCTCGTAGAGGCTCTGGTCCCACTTTTCGAGGAAGGCATGCGACAGGGCGATCATGCCGCCGAGGAACACCGTGACCGCCACGCTGAGCGCCAGCATCGCGCGCGCCGGCTTGCCGATCTCTTCGCCGAAGACGCGCAGCATGACGAAGCCGATCGAGACGTTGGCGAAGCCGAACAGCAGCGACGACTGGTAGATGCCGAACACCGGCAAGAGGAAGAACGGGAAGGCGATAGTGGCGATCAGCGCGCCCAGGTAATCGAAGGACAGGATCGAGGCGATGTTGATCTTGAGCGGGTTGTAGCGGTCCATCAGCCGGGTGAGAAACGGGATCTCGAGCCCGATCAGCACGCCGATACCGACGGTCAGCACCAGGTAGGCGTGGAAAAACAGCTCGGTCCAGGCATAGGCAAAATAGAGGATCGGGATGCTGAGCCCGCCCAGCGCCGCCAGCGCCAGCTCGATGATGACGAAACGGCCGAGCATGTGCCGTTCGATATAGCGCGACAGGAAGGTGCCCAGCCCCATCGCCGCCATGTAGATGCCGATGGTGAGCGAGAAGAACTTGATGCTGTCGCCGAGAAAATACGAAGCCGTGGTGGCAATGAGCAGCTCGTAGATGATCGAGCAGAGGCCCGACACGAAGGCCGAAAACACCAGGGCCAGCACCTGGCGGCGATTGCCGCCCGCGGCTGCAACGGCCGCTTCGGTTCCATCAGTGGTCATTTGCCGCCTTCCGGCCCACCGCCGACAATGCCGAGGCCGCCGGCGCTGCCGGTGCGCGCGCTGCGATCGTGGTAGGTCTCCACGCCGCCACGGAACCATGGCCGGGAGCTGTAGCCATGGTAGCCGGCGTGGCCGAACCCGTCGCCGGCGACGTAGAAAAGCGCGATGTAAACCGCGCCCAGGCCAACCAGGGCGATCAGCACGGCGTTGCGGGTCGGCGAGTTCATCGGAACACCCCAAGGAGCTTCATGACCGTCCGGTTGGCGATCTCGTTCATCACCAGCCCGGCCAGCAGCGTCACGATGCCGAAGATCAGGTGCGGAATATTGCTGCCCCTGGTGCGGCGGATGTTCACCTCGATCCGTTCGGGCCGCAGTTCGCCCTGGGTCTTGAAGTTGAGGTAGAACTCGCCGGCCTCGGGGATGGTCAGGTTGAGATTGTAGTTGTTGTCCGTCTCGTCCCACGGGCCGTCGTCATAGCCGGTTTCGTGCCAGAGCTCGCTGCCGAAGCCCATCAGGTAGTTCTGCCGGGCATCGAGCAGTTCGCCCTCGATGAACACCCAGGAATTGACGGGTAGGTTGGCCTTGACCGACACCCAGATGCTCTGGCCCGGGCGAGCGATAGTGAAGGGCCCGACCATGGCGTAGTCGAGCGCGGCGAACTGCTCGCCCGGCTCGAGCGGGGTCGGATCCTCAAGCGCCGGAGCGTATTTCAGGCTGCCGCTGAAGATCTTGTCCAGGGGCACACCGAGAACGAGCGAGGTGAGCAGGCCGAGCAGCCCGAAGACGATGAACACCGCCCCCAGATAGCCGAGATGCACCCCAGCTTTGGCCGGAGCGGCGGGCGCCGGCCGCGACGATGCTGAAACCCGCATCGGCCGCCCCTAGATCAGCATCGCCGTCACGCCCGCAAAGCAGATCGCGGTCGTGGCTTCGAGCAGGGCGGCGGCGAGGTTGCCGTTGTCGCGGATTTCGCGCCCCAGCGAGCGACCAGGGATGACCATGCGGTCCATGATCAGCCGCAGGATCGGCAGGAAGACGAAGGCGATGAGGTCGGCGGCGAAGAAGGCCATCAGGTCGGCCGGCCAGTTGACGAAATCGCCGGCCGAGGCGTTCATGATGATGATGGCGAGGGCGATCAGGTGGCCGGCGAAGGCGACGCCGCTGGCGACGTTGCTGTCGACCAGCGTCTTGTGGATGCTGTAGGGCGAGAGCCGCTCATAGATCAGGCTGAACGCCAAGAGCGACAGCTGCCCCAAGACGAAGAACACCAGCATCGAGACGATGCCGCCGCCTTCGCCCGATACCGAGCCGGCAATCACCAGCCCGGTCGCGACATAGGCGCCGAAATGCACCGCGCCGACGCCGACATTCCGTCTGGCGATCAACTGGTGCGTGTCGTCGAACTTGCGCAGGATCGCCCAGTCGTTGAACCAGCGCGACAGGTTGAGCAGCACGATGCCGGCCAGCGAGTAGCCACCGACCGCCAGCAGGTCCTGCAGCAGCCCATGGGAGGGGCCATAGAGCGCCCCGACCAAGATCAGCGCCGTCGCCAGGTAGTAGCCCGACATGGCGAGCCCGATGGCGAGGTTGCCGCTTTCGCTCAACTGCTGGTTGATCTTGTAGGAGATCGCCAGGCCCTTGAACCATTTGGCGAGCAGCAGCAGCACCAGATACAGCACAAGGAATATCGGCGCGCGCACGATGTCCTGGATCGGCAGCCCTGCGAAAGTCATCCACCACCCCCCGATGGTCGCCGCTGGCGGCGCTAGGCTGAAGCGTCCGGGGTCAGTGACCCGCGGGCAACGGCCGTGATTTTCAAGTTGCTCGGCTGAAACGCGGCCTGCAGCGGCGCAATGGCCTCCTCGGCGCGGCAATCGCCGCACATGAAGACGTCCAGTGCGACGTAACCGGTCTCGGGCCAAGTGTGGATGCTGATATGCGACTCGGCAAGCAGAGCAACGCCGGTAATCCCACTATTGGCGCCGAAATGGTGGAAACGCGTTTCGAGCACTGTGGCGTTGCAGGCTGCGGCCGCGCGGCGCATCGCCTGTTCTATGAAAGATTGATCATCGAGGCCGGTCGCACCCCAGAAATCGAGCAGAATATGAGTACCGGGCCGGTATTGTGGCCCGGTTTCTGCTCCAGATGCCGCTTCAGTCACTATCGCCTCCACGGCACCAGCAGACAAAGCTGGCGTAACTCATCGTTAGCGCAGCGCGATTGCCGCCACAACCCGGGGGGCGAGGACCCTGGCCACCGTCGGTCCGATCAGCCGCCGCTCTGCGGCTGGCATGCAGCGAGGATCGCGTCGACGACGTCGGCAAGCGGCGCGGTGGCGTCGATGCGGATGGCGTTGCCCGGGTCGTTGTCGCCGCTCGCATGGAGCCGCGTGTTGAACGCCCGCTCAATCGGCTTGCCGCCGAAGACATCGGCCGGCCGCGCCGCGAGCCGCCGGTTCAGGGTGGCGGCGTCGGCTTCGAGCACGAAGACCCTGTCGAACAGCGCGATGAAGTGATGGCGGTTGCGCGAGCCGCCGCAGAAGAAGCTGATGGGGTGGCCCCGGTCGGCAATCAGCGCCTTGACCCGTTCGACCGGCCAGATCCAATGCCGGTAACCCCACGCCACCTTGTCGTTCTCGCTGTCAAAAGCCGGCCAATCCAGCGGTGCGCCGGTCTCGGGGTCACCGTAATAGGCGAATTGCCGGTCGCCGTGGATGACGTGATGGCCGCGGCGCTGCAGCTCTTCGGCCACCGTGGTCTTGCCCGCGCCGGAGAGGCCCTCGATCAGATAATTGCGCACGCCCATCCGGTCCTCACCCCGTCGCGCCGGCCCGGTGCATGGCGGCGTAGCGGCCGCCGGCGGCGATGAGTTCGGCATGGGTGCCGCGTTCGACCACGCCGCCATGCTCGATCATCACCACGCGATCGGCGCGCTCGATCGCCGAGGTCCGGTGCGCCACCACCAGCACCGCCCGGTTGGCGGCAATCGCCGCGATGGCGTCGAGGATGCCTTCCTCGCGTTCGGCATCGAGATGCGAGGTGGCCTCGTCGAGGATGAGCAGCGGGCGATCGCGCAGCACGGCGCGGGCAATGGCGATGCGCTGCCGTTCGCCGCCGGAAAAACGCTTGCCGCGTTGCCCGACCATGGTGCCGAGCCCCTCGGGCAGCTGCCGCAGCAGCTGGCCGAGCCCGGCCTGGTGCAGCGCGTCGGTGAGCCGCTCGTCGGTCGCATCCTCGAGGCCGTAGCGCAGGTTGTCGCGCAGCGTCGCATCGCGCAGGTAGACATCCTGGCTGACCAGCGAGACTGAGCGCCAGATATCCTCTTCACTTAGCGCGACGGCATCGCGCCCCTCGATCCGGACCGCACCGCTCGATGGCCGGAGCGAGCCGCAGGCGAGGCTGATGATGGTCGATTTGCCCGAGCCGGAAGGCCCGGCGATCGCCAGGGTTTCGCCGCGCCGCACCGAGAAGGAGATGTCGGCGAGGATCCGGGCCGGCTGGTCCGCCGCGCCCGGGTCCGCCTGGTCCAGCCGGGTGAGCGACACCCCGGCGAGAAACCCGGTCATCCCGGCGCTGGCGTTGGCGACATCGGACAGCGTCCTGACCGCGAGGGCGTCGCGGCCGGGATAGGTGTAGCCGACGGCTTCGAACGCCAGGATCTCGGGGGAGGGCGCCGCGTCAGGCGCTCGGGCGGCCGCCGCTACCGTGGGCAGGCCGGTATTGTCCGACTGCAGCACCGCCTCGACGCGATCGAGCCCCATGCCGGCGCGGATCAGCGGATAGCGCTGGCCCACCACTTCGCCCAGCGGCTGGCGCACCAGGCCGACGAAGAACAGGGCCGAGACGACATTGCCGATCGAGATCTGCCCGGCCGAGGCGAGCAGCACGCCGATGCCGATAAACAGCACCGTGATCAAATCGAAGCACAGCCGATAGGCGACGTTGATCACGGCGCGCCAATTGTCCATGCGCGCCGCCAGCGCCACGGATTTATCGGCCAGCGTGGCGAAGCGCTGTTCCTCGGCGCCGGTGGCGCGCGCCTGCCGGACGAGGCTCACCGCATCGCCGCTGGTGGTGCTCTCGATCTGCGCGGCGACAGCGGCGTTGATTTCGTAGGAATCCTTGATGGTGGCGTTGATCTGCCCTTCGGCGAAGCGCACCGCGAACAGGGCGAGCGGCACCAGCGCGAAGGCGGCAAGGAACCAGGGGTTGATGAGGGCCAGCGCGATCGCGACCGCAGCGAGCCCGACCCAGCCATGCACGGTCGCCAGCGGCACGACGGTGAACAGCGGATCGACCATGCGCATGTCGTTGGTGAGGCGGCTGTTCAGCACGCCGGGGTTGATGGTGGCATAGCTCAGCATCGGCATGCGCAGCACTTCGCCATAGAGCCGCCGCGCCAGCTGCCAGGAGAGGCCATAGCCGAGGCGCGCCCCCAGGGTATTGGCCAGCACTTCGGCCAGTGCGGCGGCGATCGCCAGCCCGGCGACGAGCCCCAGCAAGGGCAGCAGCTCCATGAGCCCCGCGCCGCGCAGCGCGCCATCGATGATGCGGCCGAGCAGCAGCGGCACGCCGACCGGCAGGGCGGCCGCCAGCACGGTCGCGGCGAGGATCGGCAGCACCCGCAGCCAGTCGATCGCGAGGCCAAGCCGCAAAACTCTGCCGAACATGGTGCCGCCCTCCCAAGGCCAGTCCTCGCCCCATGGGTGACATTGCCGCTCAGGCCGCGCAACCGGATTTCCCGCCGTTTGCAGAAGCCCTTGCAGCTATAGTGGCTAGAGGTTGTAGCGTCGGCCGGGTGTTACCGGAGATCGATCATGGCCATGGGTTGCGCCGAACGTCTTGCCGTCGCGGGGAGGGGCTGAATGGGAGCTGGACACAGCCATGGGGCCACGCGCCCGGCGAGCGGTTCGGCCGGGGCGCGGCATCGCCGTAACCTCGTCATCGCGCTGGGGCTGACGACCGCCTACCTCGTCGCCGAAGTCGTCGGGGCGCTGATTTCGGGGAGCCTGGCGCTCCTCGCCGACGCCGCGCATATGCTCACCGATGTGGGCGGCATGGCGCTGGCGCTGCTCGCGATCTGGTTCGCGGCGCGGCCGCCGAACGCATCGAAGACCTATGGGTACCTGCGCACCGAAGTGCTGGCGGCGCTCGCCAATGCGGTGGTGCTGCTCGTCCTCGCCATTTACATCCTCTACGAGGCCTATGAGCGCCTGTTGGCGCCGCCCGAGGTGCTGTCGACGCCGATGCTGATCGTTGCGGTGATCGGGCTCGTGGTGAACCTCGTCAGCATGCGGCTGCTGGCTGCCGGCTCGAAGGAAAGCCTCAACCTCAAGGGCGCCTATTTCGAGGTGCTGGCCGATATGCTGGGCTCGATCGGCGTCATCGTTTCGGCGCTGCTCATCATGTTCACCGGCTGGACCCTGGCCGATCCGCTCATCGGCGCGGCGATCGGGCTGTTCATCGTGCCGCGCACCTGGGCGCTGCTGAAGCACGCGGTGAATATCCTGCTCGAAGGCACGCCGGCCGGCTTCGATCTCGGCGGGCTAGAGCGCGCCTTGCGGGCGCTGCCCGATGTCACCGATGTGCACGACCTGCATGTGTGGACCATCACATCGGGCGTCGATGCGATGAGCGGGCACCTCGTGATCGGCGACGGCGCCGACCAGCAGGCGCTGCTGGTCGCGGCCCGCGAGCTGCTGCATGAGCAGTTCGGGATAGAGCACTCGACCATCCAGATCGAAACGGCAGCCAGCCGCGCCGGGGAGGCGGAGATGCCGGTGTAGGGGGGCTTGAACGGCGCAGTCGGCGTCCCTCTCCCGCCTGCGGGGGAGGGGGGACCACGCGAAAGCGTGGTGGGAGGGGGGTGCCCCACGCTCGAACGGTGGGCGGCTGGGGCTTGGCTCGGTGTCTGCGGCACCCCCCTCCCACCAGCCTTTCGGCTGGTCCCCCCTCCCCGTAAACGGGAGAGGGACGCCGACTGAGACATTCGCGTGTCCGCGCATCCTACACCAGCGACGCCATACCCCGCGCCTCGCCGCGCAGGCGCTGGGCGTCCTGGCTGGGTGGGGCGCCGAACTGGCGGCGGTATTCGCGGCTGAACTGCGAGGGGCTGTCATAGCCGACGCGGAAGCCGATGCCGGCGACGTCGTCGGGGGTGGCGGCGAGTTGCAGCCGCGCCTGCTGCAGCCGGATCTGCTTTTGGAACTGGATCGGGCTCATCGCCGTCACCGCCTGGAAATTGCGATAGAAGGCCGAGGGGCTCATGCCGCAGATTTCCGCCACGTCCTCGACCCGGAAGGCGCTGGCATGGTGCTCGCGGATCCAGCGCACGGCGCGGGCGATGTGACTGAGATGGCTGTCGGCGAGACCGAGCTGGCGTACCGTCGCCCCCTGTTCGCCGACGATCAGCCACCAGAGGATTTCGCGCTTGATTGATGGCGCCAGCACGGCGAGATCGCGCGGCCGGTCGAACAGCCGCAGCAGCCGCAATACCGCATCGAGCAGCTCGGTGGGGGCGTCGGAGACAATCAGGGCGGAGGGCACGCCGCTGGGCCGGCCGAGGCTCTCCGAGCCGGCCTCGAGCAGCAGT
Organism: Devosia sp. LjRoot16; assembly: GCF_964252795.1. Classification (NCBI taxonomy): domain Bacteria; kingdom Pseudomonadati; phylum Pseudomonadota; class Alphaproteobacteria; order Hyphomicrobiales; family Devosiaceae; genus Devosia; species Devosia sp. LjRoot16. The sequence goes on along the minus strand of NZ_CAXUPH020000006.1, from coordinate 477,633 downwards.
TCGGCGATGCTGGGCGGATGCAGCACCATGCCGAAGCCGCGGGCCGGGTGCTCGGGGCTGGCGCCGACGAACTGGCCGCTGATCGGCAGGTCAACCGAAGCAACAAGATATTGGCCGGCGCCGTAGCGATAGAGCCGGTCGCCCAGCGCCAGGCGCTTTTCGCCCTGGGCGATCAGCGCCAGTACCGTGCCGGTGGTCGAGTGTTCCTCGATCGAGGCGTTGTGCTCGGCGAGCAGCACGCCCTCGACCGGCGTCGAGGCATCGGGCCGGGCGTGGCGGGCGATCAGGGTGTTGAGTTCATCGATCTGCATGGAGCTTGAGTAACAGCGGAGAAGGCTGCGTTCAAACGATTCTCTCGATGATGGTAGGATCGTGCAAGTCGTCGGGAGCCCTGTGATACCGCTGCGGGGGCTGGAAATGGTTTGGTGTCGTTGCCGCCGAGCACTGGGCGTGCCGGCAACGAAAGGACACTCGAAATGACCAGCAAGCACGGTTTCCACGCCGCAATGACCGCCCAGCCGGGGAAGGGCGACGAACTCGTCGCACTGCTCGAACGGGCTCCCTCGCTCGAGCATGACGACTGCCTCGTCTTCCTGATCGGCCGCTCGGCCAGCAACCCGGACCTGGTGTTCGTCACCGAAGGCTGGAGTAGTGCCGAGGCGCATGGCCGCTTCTTCGCCAGCGACGTAGCGAAGGCCTATACCGCCGAGTTCGGTCCGCTGGTCGCCGACAGCGCCTACACCGACGAAGTGCCGCTGGGCGGCAAAGCCGTCCTCTAGCTCCCCTATTCACCGCGACGCCCGCACACGCCCATCGGCGTCGTGGCATCGCCTTGCCCAAAGGAACCCTCCCATGACCACGTCCCGCCCTGCACTGGACCCCGAACTGGCCCGGCTATTGGCAGAGTTGCCGGCGGCGCCGGCGCTCGATGCCGAGAGCCTGCCGCTGCTGTGCCAATACAAGCTGCCGGCCGAAGCCTTCATCGAGGGCCGCTCGATCGAACGGCGCGAGCTGACTGTCACCGCTGCCGATGGCGCCGAACTGCCGCTGTCGATGTTCCGCCCGGCCGGGCTCGAGGCGGCGGCGCCCTGCATCTACTGGCTGCATGGCGGCGGCATGGTGATGGGCGACCGCTTCGCCAATCTCGATATTCCGCTTGATTGGCTCGAGCGCTTCGGCGCCGTGGTGGTGACGCTGGACTATCGGCTGGCGCCGGAGGCCAAGGGCGCGACCCCGGTCGAGGATTGCTACGCCGGCCTCGTCTGGGTTGCCGCGCACGCCACTGAGCTCGGCATCGACCCCGCGCGGCTGATCGTTGCCGGGGCCAGCGCCGGTGGCGGCCTGACCGCCGGCATGACGCTGCTGGCGCGCGACCGGGGCGGCCCGGCGATTGCCGCGCAGGTGCTGATCTGCCCGATGCTCGACCATCGCAATGACAGCGTCTCGAGCCGGCAATTTGCCGAGGGGCCCGCCACCTGGACGCGCGCCGCCAATACCTTCGGCTGGCAGGCGCTGCTCGGCGCCGCCACCGAAGTGCCGGCCTATGTGTCGCCGGCGCTGGCGGCCGATCTCGGCAGCCTGCCGCCGAGCTTCATCGATACCGGCTCGGCCGAACTGTTCCGCGACGAAGACACAGCCTTTGCGAGCCGGATCTGGGCGGCCGGCGGCGAAGCCGAGCTGCATGTCTGGCCCGGCGGCTTTCACGGTTTCGACGCGCTGTTCCCCACGGCGCAGCTGTCGCGCATCGCCCGTGAGACGCGCAGCGCCTGGCTCGGCCGCATTCTCAACTCCAGCAACTGAAGGAGAGTTTCATGAACACCATTCTCATCACCGGCGCCTCTTCGGGCTATGGCCGCGAGACCGCCCGCCACTTTCACGAGCTGGGCTGGAACGTCATCGCCACGATGCGGAGGCCCCAGCCGGGCATCCTGCCGGACACCGAGCGGATGCGGCTGCTGCCGCTCGAAGTCACCGATGCCGCCAGCATTGGCGCCTGCATCGCCGCGGCCGGGCCGATCGACGTCCTGGTCAACAATGCCGGGGTGGGCCTCGGCGGCGCCTTCGAGATCGCGCCGCTCAGCGATATCCGCCGCATCTTCGAGACCAACACTTTTGGGGTGATGGCGATGACCCAGGCAGTGCTGCCGGGCATGCGCGAGCGCGGCAGCGGTACGGTGGTCAACGTCACCTCCTCGGCAACGCTCGGCGCCTTCCCGTTCTCGGCGCCCTACACCGCGAGCAAGATGGCGATCGAGGGGTTTTCGCAGGCCCTGGTGCCCGAACTCGCGCCGTTCGGCCTGCGGGTGAAGCTGGTGGAGCCCGGTCTCGGGGTCAGCACGCGCTTCGCGCAGAACTCGGCCTTCGACTTCGCTGCGCAGGTTCCGCCGGCCTACGCGGCCCACGCCACGGCAGTGTTCAGCGCCCGCCCTGAAGTGACCACCAGCGAAAGCGATGTCGCGGAAGGGGTGTGGCGCGCCGTGCACGATACCACCGGGCAGTTGCGCTTTCCGGCCGGCGCCGACGCGCTTGCGCTCTGGGAGCGGCGGTCCTGGTGAGAACAGGGCCCCCGGGGTTCATCGCAATCTGCCACTTGGCTTGTCAGCCGTTACGCCTTCAATTGCGGGCGCGAGAAACCAGGAATCAGGCGGGGTAACCTTCGGTGGGATCGATCGAGCTCGAGGCTGGTGAGCTGACCGCCGGCATCTCTGCTGTTGGGGCGGAGCTCACATCCCTCAGGCATCACCAGGTCGGGGAGTTCATCTGGCAGGCGCAATCGGAGGCGTGGCGGCGCAGCGCGCCGGTGCTGTTCCCGGTGGTGTCGCATTATCCGCGCGGCCTGGTGCTGCTCGGTGATACCCTGATGGAGCTGCCGCCGCATGGTTTTGCGCCGAGCAGGGGATTTGACGTGCTGGAGGCGGCGCGGGACGCCTGCCGGTTGCGGTTGCGATCGTCGCCGGAGACCCTGGCGGCGTTCCCCTACGCCTTCGAGCTGAGCGTCGATTTCGCGCTCGACGCCGAGGGACTGACGCAGGTGATGCGGGTGCACAACCCGGATGCCGAGGCCGAGCTGCCTTACATGCTGGGGGCCCACCCGGGCTTCAACTGGCCGCTGCCGGGGGCAGGGCGGCGCGAGGCGCACCGGCTACAGTTCGACGCGGTGGAGGCCGAAGAGACGCAGCCGCTCGGCGCCGCGCCGGTCCCTCGCTACCGCTTTGACGGACGCGTCGCCGTGCCATCCGACATCGACTTTTCGACCGCCCATGGCCTCAAAGATATCGCCAGCCGTTCGGTGCGGTTCGGCACCGAGGCGACGCATATGACGCTCGCTTTCGACGGCTTCGCACAGTTCGCGCTGTGGAGCCGAGGTGCGGCGCCGTTCCTCTGTCTCGAGCCGTGGAGCGACATGCCGATCGCCATTACCGCGCCCCGGCAGTTCGCCACCCTGCCAGGGGTTTCACGGCTACCGCCGGGCGCCAGCCGCAGCTACCGGCTGCGCTTCACCCCGGGAGGAGCGCTGGTGCGGGAAGGGCGGCGATAAGGCCGCCGATGTCGATCCGCGCCGCTGCGGCGGCGATGCCGCGCCGGCCGAGGGCCGTTGCGTAGCGGACGGCATCGGGGCTGCTGCCGGCGACCAGAACGGGCACCGAGCCCAGCGACCACTCCGCCTCGGCTTCGAGGATTTCGGCGCCGGTGACGAGGCCGGCAATGTAGCCAGCAATATCCTCGCGCGGCAGGCGCTCGAACAGCACCAGGCTGCGGGCGGAAAACAGCCGCCGCAGCAGGCCGCCGGCAATCTCGCTGCTCCATGCCGTCGCAAGGCCCAGCTCGAAGCCGGCATCGGTGATCGCCGCCCCCTCGGGGATCAAACGGCTGATCAGCGAGTCGCGGCGCAGCAGCGCGGCGGTCTCGCCGCCCATATAGGTGGCGAGGCGCGTGATGCGGCCGGCTTCGACGGCGACATATTTGGTGTGGGCGCCCGGCAGGATGACGGTGGCGGCGGGGTGCGCTCCGGCTGCGGCGATGGCCTTGAGCTCCTCGCCGCGCATCACATCGGGCAGCGGGTCGTCGACACTGACGCCGCTGAGAAACAGCAGTGGCAGGCCGTCGAGCATGAGGTGTTTTCCCTGTGCGGCGATTTCCGCCAACCCTGCGGGCGCCGGCGCGAAGCTGGTCTCGAGCCAGCCGCCCCGTCCGGTGATCATTCCCGAGAGATAGGCGTGCGTGGCGCGACGACGCCAGTCGGCCGGGATCAGCTCGCGGAAACGGGCCTCGAACGCTCCGTCCTTTACCTGGTTGACCCCGAGCGGCTGACGGATCTCGGCCACCACCGCCCCGGCCGCGTCGATCAGGTCGGCGGCGAAACTCGCTGATGTCCACTCCACATAAATCTGCATCGGATCCCCGTTCTGCTGGTCGGCGCGCTCAGCAACTTCGTCACGCGCCCTTGACCGCTAGCACGGCCCGTGGCATCAGTTCCATATTAAAGAAAGTAGTTCCAATATATGGAACTCAGGGAGTTGAGGATGCTTGAGGGAGTGCTGCCGGTCCTGCCGACGCCGTTCGACGCGTCGGGGCAGATCGATGAGGCCGGCATGGCGCGGGTGACCGAGTTCGCCCTCGAGGCGGGTGCGGATGGCGTGGTGTTTCCGGGCGTCGCCAGCGAGTTCGACCACCTGAGCGCCGCCGAGCGCGAGACGCTGGTGCGGATCGTCGGCCGTACGCTCGGCGGCCGTCGGCCGCTCATCGTCGGGGCCAGCGCCGCAACTCCCGCCGAAGTCATCGCCTTCTGCCGCATCGGCAAGGCGGCGGGCGCGACAGCCGCCATGGTCATGGCCCCGGCATCGGTCGGAGCTGATCCCGCTCGCCTCGTTGCCTTTTTCGGCACTGTCGCGGCCGAGGCCGGCATCGACATCATCCTCCAGAACGCACCGGCGCCGGTGGGCAGCGGCCTGCCGGTCGCCGCCATCGCCGAGGTGGTTCGCGCCGTGCCGGCCATCCGCTACGTCAAGGAAGAGACGCTCCCGTCGGGCCCCCGCATCACCGCCTTGCTCGAAGCGGTCGGCGAGCGGCTCGACGGCGTCATGGGCGGGGGTGGTGCACGCTATGTCTATGACGAGCTCGAGCGGGGCGCAGTGGCGCTGATGCCGGCAGCCGAGATCACCGATCTCCATGCCGCGCTGTTCCGGGCCTATCGCCGCGGCGATCTCGGTGGGGCGCGTGAGCTCTACATCCGCTCGCTGCCGCTGCTGCTGGTGCAGATGATCTACCGGATGTCGCTGACCAAGGAAGTGCTGATGCGTCGCGGCATCTTCACCAGCTCCGGCGTGCGGGCCCCGCTGCCCAAGTTCGATGCCCACGGCTTCGCCGAGATCGACATGATGATCGCCGAGATCGCCGACCTGCTGCCGGTCGGCGCCGCGCCGAAACTGCCTGCCCTGGGAGATGCATGATGACGAGCCGCATCAAATCGGTCGAGAGTTTCACCATCCAGATCGACCGGCAGGACGAGCCCTATCTGGGCGGCCCCAAGAACGGCGAATCCGCCAACGAGGCCGGCTATTTCGTCCGGGCCGAAAACCGGACGGTGTACCCGACCAAGGACCGCACGGTGCTCTGCCGCATCGAGACGGTCGATGGCACGGTGGGCTGGGGCGAGACCTATGGCATCGTCGCCCCGGGGGCGGTGCGGGCCATCATCGATGACCTCTTGTCGACCTTCCTCATCGGTCGCGACCCCTTCGATGTCGCGGTGATCTACGAAGACCTCTACGACCTGCAGCGCGTCCGCGGCCAGCACAGCGGCTATACCCATGATGCGCTGGCGGCGGTGGATATCGCGCTCTGGGATATCTGCGGCAAGCTCCGCAACGCGCCGATCGCCAAGCTGCTGGGCGGGGCGCGCCGCAGCGAGGTGCCGGCCTATGTGTCGGGCCTGCCGGGCGAGACGCTGGCCGACCGGGCGAAGTTCGCCGTCAGCTGGCTCGAGCGCGGCTTCACCCAGTTCAAGTTCGCCTCGCCGCATGCCGAGAGCGGCGTGGTCGAGGAGTTCCGGGTGCTGCGCGAAGCGCTCGGCCCCAAGCCGATGATCGCCGCGGACCTCCACTGGACCTTGACCGACGTCGAGACGGTGGCATTGGCGCATAAGTGCCTGCCTTACGATCCCTGGTTCCTCGAGGCGGTGTGCAAGCCCGAGGATATCGAGGGCATCGGCCGGGCGGCCGAGCATTCGCCGGTGCCGATCGCGGCGGGCGAGGAATGGCGCAACGTCTTTGATCTCCGCGCCCGCCTTGAAGCCGGGCCGCTGGCCATCGTGCAGCCGGAGATGGGGCACACCGGGATCACGGCGTTCCACCGCATGGGCCTCCTGGCGCAGGCGCATCATCGCCAGATCATCCCGCATGCCACCATCGGCACGGGCATCTTTCTCGCCGCCAGCCTGCAGGTCAGCGCGACGCTGCAGAACCTCAGGGGGCACGAATTCCAGCACTCGGTGATGGCGCGCAACGCGCCCTATGTCGAGACGGCGCTCGAGGTGCGGGAAGGCAAATACCTGGTGCCCGACAAGCCCGGCCATGGCGCCGAGCCGTCGGCCCGGGCGCTGGCCACCATGGTCAAATAACACGTCACATTCGGGAGGATATTGACGATGAAGCTTTCGAAAACACTTGGCGCGCTGCTCTTGGCCGGCATCGTCGCGCTACCGGGGCTCGCCGCCGCGGAAACGCGGTTGAACTTCGTGTCCTGGCAGAAGGGCGAGAAGGGCTATGGCGACTGGTGGCAGGCCGTCATCGACGAGTTCGAGACGACCCATCCGGACGTCAAGATCGACTTCACGCTGATGCCGCGCGACGGCTATTCGGACGCGATGATCACCCAGTTCGCCGCCGGCTCGGCACCCGACATCGTGCATCTCACCTCGTTCGAATATGTCACCTTCGCCGAGAATGGCTGGCTCGAGGACCTCGGTCCGTGGATCGAGAAATCGGGCATGGATCTCAACGGCTGGGCCGGCCAGAGCGTCTGCGAATGGGACGGCAAGACCCAGTGCATCATGATGCTCTATTTCGGGTACATCATGGCCTATAACGAGCAGATCCTCGCCGAGGCCGGCATCACCGAGCCGCCCAAGACCTGGGAAGAGTTCCTCGCGGCGGCCCGCGCCACCACCATCGATCGCGATGGCGACGGCATCAAGGATGTCTACGGCACCGGCGTGCACATGGTCTCGGCCAATTCCGGCTGGACCAACGACATGCTGATCTACGTGCTGTCGGCCGGCGGCCGCTGGACCAATAATGAAGGCAAGGTCACCATCAACACCCCCGAGACCATCGAGGGGATCAACCGCTGGCGCACCCTGGTGGATGAGGGGCTGGTGCCTCCGGGTGGGGCCGAGCTCGATCAGCTGTTCATCGAAGGCAAGGTCGCCATGCGCCTCAATGGCCCCTGGATCAACGCCTTCCTGCAGAAGGCCGATCCGGCGATCCAGCCGCACCTGAAATACGCGGCTTCGCCGATGCAGCCGCCGCTTGGTGGGGCGTCCAACGTGCTGACCCTGGCGGCCGAGACGCCGCAGGAAAAGAAGGAACTGGCCTGGGAGTTCATCCAGCTCGCCACCAGCCAGAAGTTCCAGGAGCTCTATTCCGAGCTCGGCGCCTCGCCGGCGCCGCGTCCGGGCGCCGTCGGCCCGGCCTCGTTCGAGAAGGTGCCGCACATGCAGCTGTTGATCGACGCCACCAACGCCGCCTCGGCCGCCGGTGTCGACCGCATGCCCAAGGGGCTCGAAGCGCAGAACAACGAGTTCACCAAGCTGGCGGCCGAGCAGTTCCAGCGCATGATTATCGAGAAGCTGCCGACCGAAGCCGTCGCCGCGACCGTGCAGGCCGAAGCCGAAGCGCTGCAGTAGCGACAAGCGGGCCGCGCACTGGCAGGTGCGCGGCCCGCTTCGAGTCATCTTGAGGAGGAGAGGCTGATATGACCGACCTGACCCAGCCGCGCCCGGTGACGGCGCCGGTGCGCCGCAGTTCCGGCTTGTTCGGCATCGACCTCGCGAGCCCGCGCCACGCCAGAAAGCTCGGCTACCTGCTGCTGCTGCCGGCGGTGCTGCTGATCCTCGGCATCCTCGTTTACCCGATGCTGCTCGCCATCGAGATCAGCTTTCATGACGTGAAATTCGCCACCCTCAGCTTCGGCGCCAGCGACTACACGCTCAAGAACTACGTCAAACTGTTCACCTCGAGCGATTTCTGGAACGCCATCGGCGTCAGCGCCAAATTGCTGGTGGTGGTGACCAGCATCTCGATGCTGGTGGGGCTTGGCGCGGCCTTGCTGGTCAACCAGCAGTTCCGCGGCCGCGGCGTCGCCCGCATGCTGATCGCGCTGCCCTGGGCCATTCCCGAAGTGGTGGCGGTGATCACCTGGCTGTGGATCCTCGATGCCTCGTTCGGCGTGCTCAACTGGATGCTGCTCAAGCTCGGGGTGATCGGCCTGCCGATCTCCTGGCTCAACCAGCCGCTGCCGGCCTTCTCGGCGGTCACCATGGTGATGGTGTGGAAGGGCTTTCCGTTCATTTCCATCATGATCCTCGCGGGCCTGCAGTCGATCCCCGAGGAATACTACCAGGCGGCCCGCGTCGACGGCGCCAATGTGTGGAAGCGCTTCATCTGGATCACGCTGCCCTGCCTGATGCCGGTGCTCGGCGTGTCGCTGGTGCTGACCGTACTCTGGGTGTTCCGCGACTTCTCGATCATCAACGTGTTGACCGGCGGTGGTCCGGTGGGCGCCACCGAGACCCTCGCCATCATGACCTATGAGGAGGCCTTCTCGTTCTTCCGCATGGGCTACGCCTCGGCGCTCGGCGTGGTGACGCTGGTCATCTGCGCACTGATCAGCGCCTTCCTGGTCAAAAAGACCAGCCACGCCGTGTTCTGAGGAGGGGCGCTCGATGAAACGCAAGCTCTGGCAATCCATCCTGCTCTACGCGACGGTGATCGTCGCCTGTGCCGTGGTGCTGTTCCCGGTCTACTGGATGGTGGTCACCTCGCTGCAGCCGCCCGGGTCGCTCCGCGCCTACCCGCCGCATTTCCTGCCGCCCGACCCGCAGTGGCAGACCTATATCCGGCTGTTCATCGAGACCGACATCCTGCGCTGGATGGCCAACTCGGCCATCGTCGCCGTCACCGCCACCGGCATCTCGATGGTGGCCGCGGTGCTGGCCGGCTACAGCCTGTCGCGCTACCAGACCAAGAGCAGCGAGAATGTCGGCCTGTTCATCCTGATGAGCAAGATGCTGCCGGCCACCATGCTGATCATCCCCTTGTTCGGCATCATGCGCTCGCTGGGGCTGATGGGCTCGCTCTGGTCGCTGATCTTCGCCCACGCCACGGCGATCGTGCCGTTCGCCACCTGGATGCTGAAGGGCTATTTCGACTCCATTCCCAACGAGCTCGAGCAGGCGGCGCAGGTCGATGGCTGTACGCCCTGGGGCGCGCTGTTCCGGGTGATCCTGCCGGTGGCGGCGCCGGGGCTGGCCGCCACCTCGCTCTATGGGTTCGTGCTGAGCTGGGCGGATTATCTGTTCGCCCGCACGTTCCTCGCCAACAATGCCGACAGCTGGACGGTTAACCTGGGCATCGCCACCTTCAAGGGCGAGTACCAGACCGACTGGAACCTGGTGATGGCGGCCTCGCTGCTGGCCGCGCTGCCGATCATGATCGCCTACCTCTTCCTGCAACGCTTTCTCGTCGGCGGTATGACCGCAGGCGCTGGGAAATAGTCCGATGGCCGATATCCAGATCCAGAACCTCAACAAGCGCTACGGCACCTTCCAGGCGCTCCACGACATGTCGCTGGACGTCAAGGACGGCGAGTTCATCGTCTTTGTCGGCCCCTCGGGCTGCGGCAAATCGACGGCGCTGAAGATCCTCGCCGGGCTCGAGGCGGCCAGCACCGGCAGCATCATTATCGGCGGCGAGGACGTGACCGAGCTGGCGCCGGCCAAGCGCGACATCGCCATGGTGTTTCAGAACTACGCGCTCTACCCGCATCTGACGGTGCGGCAGAATATCGGCTTCGGCCTGATGATGCGCGGCACCGACAAAAAGCAGATCAACCAGCGCGTCGAGCGGGCAGCGCAGGCGCTCGAAATCAGCGACCTCCTGGAGCGTCGCCCCAAGGCCCTGTCGGGCGGGCAGCGGCAACGCGTGGCGCTGGGCCGGGCGATCGTGCGCGAGCCGCGGGTGTTCCTGATGGATGAGCCGCTGTCCAACCTCGACGCAGCCTTGCGCGTACAGATGCGGGCCGAAATCACCGCACTGCAGCGGCGCATCGGCGTCACCACCATCTATGTCACGCACGACCAGACCGAGGCCATGACCATGGCCGACCGCATCGTCATCATGCGCAAGGGCGTGGTGCAGCAGATCGGCTCGCCCGACGCGCTGTTCAATCACCCGGCCAACATGTTCGTCGCCGGCTTCATCGGTTCGCCGGCGATGAATTTTCTTCGCGGCGTCGTGCAGCGCGATGATCGGGGCCTGTTCGTCGATGCCGGTGGCCTCAGGCTGCCGGTGGTCGAGGCGGCGGCATCCTATCTCGGCAAGACCGTGATCTGCGGCATCCGCCCGGAATCGCTCGACCTGGCGCGCGGCGACGCGCCGGCGCTGGAGATCACTCCGACGCTGGTCGAGAGCCTCGGCACCGAGGCCTATGTGCATTTCAAGCTGCCCGGACAGCAGGTCGCGACGGCGGTGGCGGGCGAGCACGAGCACCAGCCGCTCGGCAACGGCACGCTGATCGCCCGGCTCTATGATGTCGGCACACCGCTTTCCGGGGGGACAATCCGGCTGGGCCTCAAGCCGCAGGCTTCCGTCCACCTGTTCGACCCGGCTACAGAACAGGCAATCAGCTAAGCCGGAGCCGCAATGCCGATCGACGCAAAGCAACTAGGCGGGCATGAAATGCCCATGGGCACCTCGGCCCTGGGCAAGGGGCTCTATGTGCTCGACCTGCTCGGCGAGGTCGAGCGGCCACAGCGCTTCACCCAGTTGCTCAAGCTCACCGGCTTTCCCAAGGGCACGCTGCACCGCATCCTCGAAGCGCTGATGGAGTTCCGGCTGATCCGCTTCAACGAGGCGGACCAGACCTATCGGCTGGGGCCGCGGCTGTTCGAACTGGCGCACAAGGTGTGGGACGAGTTCGACCTCCGGGGCGCCGCCGCCCCCGAGCTCGATCGGCTCGCCGACCTCACCCACGAGACGGTGTCGCTGTGCGAGATCGAGAGTGGCGCGATCCTCTACATCGACCGCCGGCTGGGGGCGGATGCGTTCGGCTTCCGCATCGAGGTGGGGCGTCGCGCCCCGTTGCACTGCACCTCGGGCGGCAAGGCGCTGCTGGCCTTCCTCGCGCCGCATCGCCAGCATGAACTGATCGCCGAACTGCGCAATTCCGGCGATCCGACGAAGATTCCGCCGGACGAGCCGGGGCTCCTGGCCGATCTCGGCCTCACCCGCGCCCGGGGCTATGCGCTGTCGATCGAGGAGCATGTCGCGGGCGTGGTGTCGGTGGCGGCGCCGGTGCTCGACCATCGGCATGAACCGATCGCGGCGATCGGCGTCTCCGGTCCGCGTGAGCGCATTTCGGTCGAGCGATTGCACACCATCGGCCGCGACCTGATGGAGGCGGCCCGGCGCATTTCGGGCAATGTCGGAGCCACAGCCATGAGCATCAATGCCCCGGACCGGCCGCGTACCGCGGTTACGGCCAATGCCGAGTGCGTGCTGCCGGTGGCGGCGCATCTGGGCGAGGGGCCGATGTGGAGCGCGGTGGACAGCCGCCTCGTCTGGCTCGATATCCTCGCGCCGGCGGTGCATGTGTTCGATCCGGCAAGCGGAGAGGATAGCACCACCAAGGTGTCGCGCATGGTCACCGCCATCGCCCCGCGCGCCGCCGGCGGCTATGCGGTGATGACGCAGAACGGCCTTGAACTGCTCGACATTGCCACGGGCGAGCTGACGCCGGTGGTGGACCCGGAAGCCGATATCGAGACCAACCGCTTCAACGACGCCAAATGCGACCGTCGCGGGCGGTTCTGGGCCGGCTCGATGGCCCTCGATGCGTCGCGGCCGGCCGGCTCGCTCTATTCGATCGAGGCGGATGGCAAGTGGCGGCGGCACGACACCGGCTTTACCGTCTCGAACGGCATGGGCTGGAGCCCGGATGACCGGCTGATGTATTTCGTCGACTCGGCTGAGGGCTGTGTCTTTGCCTATGACTTCGACATCGAGGCCGGCACCCTGTCGAACCGCCGCAGCGTGATCCAGATCCCGCCGGTCGAAGGCAAGCCCGACGGCCTCACAGTCGATGCCGAGGGCTATATCTGGGTGGCGGTGTGGGACGGCTGGGCGGTGCGCCGCTATGCCCCGGACGGCCGGCTGGACCGGGTCGTCGGCGTACCGGTGCCGCGTCCTTCGAGCTGCTGCTTCGGCGGCGACAGGCTCGAGACGCTCTACATCACCTCGGGCCGCATCCGCCTCGCCGAGCGCATGCTGGTGGAGGCGCCGCTGTCGGGCGGCATCTTCGCCATCGCCGCGGGCGTGCGTGGGCAGCCGAGCGGGACGTTCGGCCGATGAGTCTCTCCAACCGCTACCCCAGTCTTGCCGGCCGTCCGGTGCTGATCACCGGCGCCGGCGCCGGTATCGGCCGCGCCATGGCGCTGGCCTTTGCGGGGCAGGGCGCCCTTATGGGGCTGATCGACCGCGACGCGGCCGGGCTCGAACGCACGGCCGGGATGATCGACGGCACGGTCGCGACCCGGGTTGCCGATGTGACCGATATCGAGGCGCTGCGTAGCGCCATTGCGGCGATACGAGCCGAGCTCGGGCCGATCCGCATCCTCGTCAACAATGCCGGCAGCGATACCCGGCACGACTTCCGCACCATCACCCCGGACTATTGGGACGACCGCATGGCGACGAACCTGCGGCATCTCGCCTTTGCGGCCCAGGCGGTGACGCCGGACATGGAGGGCGCCGGCGGCGGCGTCATCATCAACCTCGGCTCGACTTCGTGGATGCAGGGCGCCGCGGGCCTCATCGCCTATGGCACGGCGAAGGCGGCGATCGGGGGCTTCACCCAGTGCCTCGCCCGCGACCTCGGCGAGGCAGGGATCCGCGTCATGTGCATCGCACCGGGGCGGACGGTGGTCGAACGAACGGCGACCGATCCCGCCTATGTGGCCGAAACCATCGGGCGGCAGGCCGTCAAGCACCTGGTAAAGGCCGAGGACATTGCGAGCCTCGCGCTGTTCCTCTGTTCCGACGATGCCCGCATCCTCTCGGGCCAGACCATCATCGCCGACGGCGGCCACCTGATGCGGTAGGGGCTGATGCGGCTCTCGCAGGTGCGTTCGCCACCGCACGCGCCTAAACGCGATGTCTCCCGGCGAAAGCGGGGACCTCGCGGCGAGGGGCTTTTGCCCTCGTCCCCCATCCATCCCACCTGCGCGGGCTGTGAGTTGGGTCCCTGCTTTCGCAGGGATGACACCGAGTTAGGGGCGCTGCCGGCGGCAAGTTCGCCGATCGGCGCCGCATATGGGCGAAGGCCCGGACGCATCACCGCGGCGAGGGCCTCGCCCTCGTCTGCTAGAGGTGGCGCAATCGGCGCCGAAGCCATCCGACTGCACGTCCTGTGACCTCAGTTCACCGCCGCGCCTGAGCTCAGGAACAGGCTGGCCCGCTCCGGTTGGGGGGCGAGGCGCAGGTCTTCGCCGATGCTGACGTCCACATCGCCCGGCAGGGCGGCGATGAGTTGCTGGCCGGAGGCGAGGGTGAGGGCGGCCAGGGTTTCGTTGCCGAGCCGCTCGACCAGCTTCACTTTGCCGCCGATCTGCTGGCTACCGCTCGTGCCGAGGTGGTGGGGCCTCAGGCCGACCACGACCTCGTCGCCGCGGCTGACCGCGGCATTGGCGCGCGGCAGCACCAGGGTGCCGAGATCGGCGGAGGCGAGCTTGACGCTCGTCGCATCGACGCCTTCGACCCGGGCCTCGAGCAGGTTCATCTTGGGCGAGCCGATGAAACCGGCGACGAAGAGGTTGGCCGGGCGATGGTAGAGATCGAGCGGCGAGCCGATCTGCTGCACGACGCCGGCGTCGAGCACGACGATCTTGTCGGCCAGCGTCATGGCTTCGACCTGGTCGTGGGTGACGTAGATCATCGTGGCGCCGAGATCGGCGTGGAGCTTGGCCAGCTCCATGCGCATGTCGACGCGCAAGGCCGCATCGAGGTTACTTAGCGGCTCGTCGAACAGGAACACCCCTGGGTGCCGCACGATGGCGCGGCCGATGGCGACGCGCTGGCGCTGGCCGCCCGAGAGCTGGCTGGGGCGGCGCTCGAGCAGGTGCTCCATCTTGAGGATGCGGGCGGCCTCCGCCACCTTGGCGTCCTTTTCGGCCTTGGGGGCCTTGGCGATGGTGAGGCCGAAGGCGAGGTTTTCGCGCACCGTCATATGCGGGAAGATGGCATAGCTCTGGAACACCATGGCGATCGAGCGATCCTTGGGCGGCAGGTCGTTGACCACCCGCTCGCCGATGGTGAGCGTGCCCCCCGAGATATCCTCGAGGCCGGCGATCATCCGCAGCAGGGTGGATTTACCGCAGCCCGAGGGCCCGACGAACACGCAGAACTCGCCATCGGCGATGTCGATATCGACGCCCTTGATGACCTCGGTCGAGCCGTAGACCTTCCTGATACCGTCAAGCGATACGCGTGCCATCTCTGCTACTCCGCTGCAGCTCTGATCGGGGTGACCGCAAGCAGCCCATCGGGGCCGACGGTGACCGGATCGGGGTCGGTGACGTAGCCGCCGAACTGCGCCTTGCCATTGTCGGCAAAGCCGAGGATGCGCAGCCCGTCAGCGGTCTCGACGATGCGGGCGGCATAGCGGCGGCAGGGCTCGGCGCCATCGAGGAAGGGGCCGGGGGCCACCTGCCAGGGGCCGCGCGGATCGTCGGCGATGAGGTAATGCGTGCCGGTGACCGGGCTTTGCGGGTTGAAACGCTTATAGGCCTCGGACCAATGCGCGCCCGAGGTGCAGAACAGGCAATACCACTTGCCCCCATGTTCGAAGACCTGCGGTACTTCGAGCTGGCCGAAGCCGCCTGAGAACACCGGCGGCTGCAGCGTCCAGGTCACGAGGTCGGGCGAGGTGGCAAAGCCGATGGCGCCGCCGGCATTGGGTTCGGCCACACCGGGGACGCGGGCGGTGAAATACATCAGCCAGCCCTTGCCGCCGGGATCGCGCATCACCCAGGGGTCGCGCATGGCGCGATCGTGCCAGTGGCCGACGGCGTGCGCGGCCTCGTAATGGGGGGCAGCCGGGCCTTCGAGATCGAGGCAGAAGCCGGTGCCGACGCGCTGCCAATTATGGAGGTCGGTCGAGGTGGCGTGGCCGATGCGCTGGTAGAGCGCCGCTTCGCTGCGGCGCGTGCCGGTATAGAACAGGTGCCAGAGCTGATCATCGCCACGGACCACCGAGCCGGTCCAGGTGGTGTAATCGTCCCAGGCGGGGCCGGCGCTGGGAGCAAATGTGGTGCCCAGATGCTGCCAATCGACCAGGTTGTCGGAAACGGCATGGCCCTGGGTGACGTTGAGGTGCCTGAGGTCGGGGTCGCCGAGGCGCTTGTCGGCCTGGAGGAAGAAGCCGTGCCAGCGCTGGCCGTCATTGACGTACCAGCTGTCCCAGATCCAGTTTTTTTCGAGGGCAATGACCATGAGGAACTCCGTCAGCCTTTGACGCCGGTCGAGGCGAT
The DNA here is from genome assembly GCF_964252795.1 of Devosia sp. LjRoot16. NCBI lineage: Bacteria > Pseudomonadati > Pseudomonadota > Alphaproteobacteria > Hyphomicrobiales > Devosiaceae > Devosia > Devosia sp. LjRoot16. Next base: position 461,828 of record NZ_CAXUPH020000006.1, on the reverse strand, counting down.
CGAGGCGATGAATGCGCGTTGCAGGAACAGGTAGAAGGCGAGCACCGGCACGGTGATCAGCGACAGGTAGGCCATGATCTCGCCCCAGGCCCGGTTGAGCTGGAAGAAGTATTGGAGGCCCACCATCACTGGCCGGTAGCCTTCCTGCTGCACCACCATCAGCGGCCACAGGTACTGGTTGTACATGACGAGGAATTTGAGGATCGCGGCAGTCGCCAGCACCGGGCCGGCAAGCGGCATCACCACCTTGCGGTAGACTTGGCCCCAGCTGGCGCCCTCGACGCGGGCGGCTTCGATCAGCTCGCCCGGCAGGTCCTTAAAGTACTGCACGAACAGGAAAATCGTCAGCCCATCGGCAATGAACGGGACGATCTGTACCTGGTAGGAGTTGAGCCAGCCGAAGGTCAGGCCCTCGAGGCCGATCCAGGGGAGCTTGGAGGCGATCAGCAGCAGCGGGATGGCGATGGTTTCGAACGGCACGATGAGCGTCGCAAGGATCGCCGTCAGCACCAGCTCGCGGCCGCGCCAATCGACAAAGACGAAGGCGAAGGCGGCGGCCGAGCAGATCAGCAGCGACAGCAGCACCGTAACGCCGGTGACCAGCACCGAGTTGAAGATGAACAGCCCGACCGGCGCCCGCTTGAACGCATCGGCATAGTTATCGAGCGAGATGTCGCCCACCGGCAGGAAGGCGGCAAAGCTGCCGGTATCGTTGAGCAGCTGCTGGTCGGGCTTGAAGCTCGACATCACCATGAAGATCAGCGGGAAGATGAAGATCACCGCGATCAGGATCAGCACGGCATAGCGCACCGCGAGGCGGAGGCCACGGTTATCGGAGGCGATGGTCGCCATCACTGCTTCTCCCGGGTGAGGTAGCGCTGGATCAGCGAGATCGAGAACACGATGACGAACAGGATCACCGAGATGGTCGAGCCGCCCGAGATATCCTGCTTGCCATAGCCGCGCTCGACCGCCTGGAAGACGATGGTCTGGGTAGAGTCGAGCGGCCCGCCGCCGGTCATCACGTCGATCTGGCTGAACAGCGCGAAAGCCTGCATGGTGATGACGATGAGGATCAGCACGGCGGTGTTTCGGAGCCCCGGCCAGGTGACGTAGCGGAACACCTGCCACTTGCTGGAGCCCTCGATGGCCGCGGCCTCGTAGAGCGAGGGGCTGATGGTCTGCAGCCCCGAGAGCCAGATCACCATGTGAAAGCCCACGGCCTGCCAGATCGACATGGCGATGATGGCGCCGAGCGCCGTCGAGGGGTTGCCGAGCCAATCGATCTTGGGGAAGGCGCCGAAACTGAGCGCCGCCAGCAGGTTGTTCAACAGCCCGCTGCTGCCGTCATAGATGAAGCGCCAGAGCAGCGAGACGACGACGATCGAAACCACCACCGGCATGAAATAGATGGCGCGGAACAGGTTGATGCCCCTGAGCCGCTGGTTGATCAGCAGCGCCAGAACCAGCGCCAGCCCGGCCTGCACCGGGGCGACGACGAGGACGAAAATGAAGGTGTTGACGATCGCCTTCATGAACACGACGTCGCGGGCCAGCACATAGGTGGGGTGCTCGCCCAACTGGAAGCTGAACCACTCGCGCATGCCGGCAAATTGCGGCAGATCGGGATTGTTGCGGGTGACGCTGCGCAGCGTCGGGTATTTCGGCGCCCCGTCCGCATCGCGCAGCACGGCGCCACTGGCGTCGCGCTCGGGCTCGAGCGTCAGCATGCCGATGCCGAGCAGCTGCTCGTAATTGGCGAGGCCGACGAACTCGGTGGGGTTGGGCGAGATCAGCCGCTGGTTGGTGAAGCTCAGCCCGATGGCGAAGATGAACGGCAGCACCACGAAGACCGCGATGAGCAAGGCCGCCGGCCCGGCCATCAGCCAGCCGATCCGATTGGAGCGCGTGAACTTGGAAGCCATGTCGATCTCGCGAGGGCAGGGGACAAGATCCCGGCCGAAGCCGGGATCCCCTCCTGAGGGCCAGAGGGAGTTAGACCCTAGAAGCCGTAATTGCCGTTCTTTTCGATATCGGCGTCGATCTCGTCGACCGCCGCATCGAGGGTGTCGGCGACGCTGGCGCCATTGGCGATATCGGCGAGGGCCTTTTCGAACACCTTGGCCTCGACCACGTAGCCGGGGGTGACCGGCCGGAGCAGCGCCTGCTTGGCCGACAGATCGAAGAACACCGCCAGCTTGCCGCCCGGCTTGTAGTTCTCGGTCAGCGCCGCCGCCGAAGCGGTGGCCGGGATCAGCCCGATGCCGTCCGAGAAGGCCGCGAGGTACTTATCCTGCAGCGCGAACTCGATGAACTTCGCCGCCCCATCGGGGTGCGCCGATTTGGCCGAGACGCCGAACTGCCACGACGCGGCGCCGATCTTGGGACCATTGCCGAAATCGGGCGCCGGCAGGAACAGCACGTCGTCATAGGCGGCGAGGGTGCCGATGGCCGCCCAGTTGCCGTTCCACGAGAAGGCGTATTTGCCGCTGTTGAAGCCGGCATCGCGATCGGCCGGATCCTGCGTCGCCTGGGCATAGCCGGCGGTGAACAGGCCCTGCCACCACTCGCCAAAGGCCAGGGCGGCATCGCCGTTCAGCTTGCCTTCGGCAGTTTTGTAGGTCGAGCGATCGACGATATCGCCGCCAAAGCTCTGCAGCAGTGGCGAATAGGCATAGGGATACCACTCGCCCGTCCAGGCCGTGCCGAGGTCGAGCGCGTATTCGAAGGTGCCCGAGGCCTTGGCCTTATCGAGCGCAGCCATGAACTCGTCCTTGGTCCAGGGCTGCTCGAGCGTCGGGGTGCGAAGGCCGAGCGCATCGAGCGTCGACTGGCGGGTGACGAGCGACACCGCGGCGTCCCACAGCCCGATCGAATAGAGCTGGCCGTTCCACACGCCCTTGGTGCCGGGCAGGAAACTGGCGATCTTCGTCTCATCGATCTTGAGCGGCTGCATGTAGCCGGCCCAGGCCCAGTTCGGCATCACCGGGCCATCGACATCGAGGATGTCGGGCAGGTTGCCGGCGAGCGCCCCGGCAACGACGCTGTCATTATAGGCGGCCTGCGGGAAGCTCTGCAGCTCGACCTTCCAGTCGGCCTGGCTGGTGTTGAAATCGGAGATGATCTGGTTGACCAGCTTCTGTTCAACCTCGTTGCCGGCGCCATGGTACCACATGGTGAGCGTGGTCTGGGCCAAGGCGCCACCGGATGAAAGCGCGGTGCTGAGCAGCACGCCCGTAATGAATGCAAGTTTGCTCACTGTCGTTAGTCCTCCCTGACGAGTTTTAGCTGTGAGACGTTGGGTGGGCGCCGCTCGGTGACCGATTGGCGCCAGTAGACCGGCCCGCCGATCACGTCGGGGCCGGTATCATTCCGGCTCTCGCCGGAAATCAGATCGAGCAACCGCTGCGCGGCGCGGACGCCCATCGCGGTATAGGGCAGCTCCACGGTGGTGAGCGGCGGATAGAGCGTTTCGGCGATGACGCGGTAATTGTCGTAGCCGGCCACCGAGATATCGTCGGGGACCGCAAGCCCGCGCGAGCGCAGGATCCCGTAGACCTTGAGCGCCTGCCGGTCGTTACCGCAGCAGAACACGGTGGGCGGCTGGTCGAGGTTCAGCATCCGGTCGATGGCGGTCCACAGCACCTGCGTCTCGGTTTCCGGGCTGCCGATCTCGCCGCATTGCAGCAGCGCCGGATCGTAGGCGATGCCGGCCTCGCCGAGCGCATCGCGATAGCCGCCGCGGCGGAGGCCGGTGGCGACGATATCCTCGCGCAGCGTCAGGTAGGCGATGCGCTGGTGTCCGGCGGCGATCAGCCGCGACACCAGGTCGTGCTGGCCGCGCCGGTCATCGGGGATCACTGCAGGGGTACCGGCATCGTCGTAGCAGTTGGTCAGCACCACCGGCGTATCGTCGGGCACCGGCGGCAGCCGGACATTCTGGTGGTAGGGCGCCACATAGATCAGGCCCTCGACCCGGTGCTCGAGGAAGGTCTTGATCAGCTCGGGCACGCGTTCCGAGCGGTTGCCCGAGTCGGCGATCATCAGCGTCTTGCCGGTGAGCCCGATGGTCTGCTGGATGCCGCGCACCAGCAGCAGCTCGGGCAGGCCGGCCGGCTGCGCCGGCTCGATCTGGTCGGAGATGGCGCCGGTGATCAGCCCGATCAACCCGGATTTGTTGGAGCGCATCATCCGCGCGGCGCTCGAAGGGACATAGCCGAGCGCGGCGATCGCGGCAGTGACCGCGGCGCGGGTTTTCTTCCCCACCGGGGCATCGCCATTCAGCACCCGGCTCACCGTCTTGGGCGAAACCTTGGCGGCTTTCGCCACGTCATAAATCGTCGCCATCGTGTCCTCCTCAGGTCATGTCCGGTTTGTGACACCGATGTCATGACACCGATGTCATCTACTGGCGGATGGGGCGGGAGTCAATGGTGATCGCAGGCTTGCCCGGGTTCTCGCCTCCCCACCGGCTGTCATCCCAGCGAAAGCTGGGACCCATCCATCCGCTTGCGCTGTGGCGAGTTGGGTCCCAGCTTTCGCTGGGATGACATCGAGTTTGGGGCAATTGCGGTGGGTCGGTTGCCAGTACTTGCAGTCTGTTTCCTAGCCGCCCAGCCGCAGCCTCGCCTCGAACCCATCCGCCCACCCCTCGACTGGTGAGCGCAGCAGCAGCTCGCCGCCGGTCTGCTGCATGATGGTGGCGACCACGGCGAGGCCGAGGCCGGTGCCGCTGGCGCGGGTGGGGCCGCGGGCGAAGCGGTCGGTGAGGCGGGCCATCAGTTCGGGGGCGACGACCGGGCCGTGGTTGCGCACCACCAGCAGCGACCCGGGGCCGGCGGTAACGAACACCGGGCCACTCGGCGCGCCATGCAGCAGGCCATTGTGGATCAGGTTGCGGATGGCGATGGCGAAGGCATCGGGGTTGATCCGCTGGGTGAGCTCAGCCGCCGGGTGGCGCTCGAAGCGCACCCGCCCGCTGGTGCTCGATTGCGCCTCGAAATCGCGCAGCACCAGGTTGAGCACCGGCGCGAGGTCGACAAGATCAGCGGAACGCGCGAAGCCGGCCTCGAGCCGGGAGAGCTGCAGCAGCTTTTCGCTGAGATCGGCGAGGCCGCGCAGCGATTGCTCGATCTCTTTCAGCCGCGGCGAGGCCTGGTCGCCGAGTTCGCGGGCCAGACGCTGGGTCTGCGCCAGCGCCCCGGCGATCGGCGTCCTCAGCTCATGCGCGCTGCTCGCGGCGAAGGTGCGCTCGGCCTCCATGGCGGCGCGTAAGCGCTCGAGCAGGCCCTCGATCTCGCGGGCGATCGGCGCGAGTTCGGCCGGCTGGTCGTCATCGTTGAGCGGGGTGAGGTTGGTGCCGCTGCGCAACGCCACGTCGCGGCTCAGGCGCTTCACCGGTTGCAGCGCCAGCCGCACCGCCTGCCAGATGCCGAGCCCGACCAGCGGCAGCAGAGCCGCCAGCGGCCAGAGCAACCCGGCGACGGCGCCCCACAGCGCATCGCTGCGCGCAGTTGAGGTTTCGAGCACCAAAATGCCCATGCCGTTGCGCCGGTCGGTGGATTTGAAGGCGCGGTGGCCATCGATGAAGGTGAGGCCATCGCTGGCCGGCAGCGCCGGCAGCACCTCGGGCGCATCCTCGGCGCGGAGCCGGATCACCCCGTTCTGGTCGAACACCAGGTAGGTGAAGGCTTCGAGCTCGGGCGCCATTTCGTCGGGCCGGGGCAGGGGCCGGCCCTTGGGCCCGCGATTATCGTCGTCGCGCCCGAGCCGCGGCACCGGGGCGCGGCCATGCACATCGTCGCCGACATCGCGGTTGGCCAGCGGCAACAGGCGATAGGCGCTCTGGCGCAGCGTTTCGTCGAACGCCTGCTCGAGTTCGCTGCGCAGCACCAAAGTCGAGATCGCGGCGCCGCCGAGCCAGAACACCAGCATGCCGGCGCTGAGCCATACTGCGAGCTGCAGCGCGATGGAGCGGCGCTTCATGGCTCGACCCGGTAGCCGAGGCCGCGCACCGTGGTGATGACGGCCTGGCCGAGTTTCTTGCGTAACCGGCTGACATAGACCTCGACGGCATTGCCTTCGATTTCGGCGCCGAACGGATAGAGCGAATCCTCGATTTCGGCCTTGGTGACGATGCCGCCGCGCCGGCTCAGCAGCCGCTCCAGCACCGCCCATTCGCGCGCCGTGACGCCGATCGGCTTGCCGTTGAGGGTTATGCTGCGGGTCGCGAGGTTGACGCTCGCTTCCCCGACGCGCAGCTCGGGCGTGGCGATGCCGGCATAGCGGCGGGCGACGGCCGAAACGCGGGCGCTCATTTCGTCGAGATCGAAGGGTTTGACCAGGTAATCGTCGGCCCCGGCATTCAGCCCCTCGATGCGGATGGCCACCTGGTCCTGCGCCGTGGCGATGATCACCGGCACCGGATTGCCCGACTTGCGCAGGTGCTTGAGGAGATCGAGCCCGCGCCCATCGGGCAGGTTCAGATCGAGCAGGATCAGCCCGTATTCCACGGTATCGAGCGCGGCGCGCGCGTCGTCGAGCCGCTGCATCCAATCGACGCCATGGCCATCGGCACGCACCTGATCGCGCATCGCCTCGCCGAGCACATAGTCATCCTCAATCAGCAGAATGCGCACGCCACGGGCCCCTTTGGCCGGCTGTGTAACCCGCCAAGCTGTCGCCAGCCTTACGAAAAATCTGCGCCCCCGCAAGGTCGCCGACAGCTTGGGCTGGTTGGTTGCAGCCAGATCGCAGCGACCCCGCCGCGACCCCGCGCCGGCGCCGCAGCCGGCCAGCAAGAGGATAGACGATCATGAACAACCGCATGCTTGTTACCACCGCCCTCGCCGCCATCATGGGCCTCACCGCCCTCGCACCCGGCGCCTATGCCCAGTCGGCCCCGGCAGCGCCGGATGCGCCGGCCGTGACGCAGCCCGACGCCAAGGGCCCCGGCCCCCAGGGCGAACATCGTGGTGAGCGTGGCCAGCGCGGCGGCATTGCCGGGCTGATCTGCAGCACCGATGGCGCGACGCAGCTCGAAACGAGGCTCGCCGATATCGCCACCAAGCTCGCCCTCACCGCCGAGCAGCAGCCGCTGTTCGAGGCCTACCGCACCGCGACACTGACGGCCCAGACCAGCTTCGCCGAAAGCTGCGCCACGCTGCAGCCGGCCACCGCTCCGACCACTCCGCCGGATGCCCTCACCGTGCTGAAGGACCGCCAGGCCCGCCAAACCGCCGAGCTCGACGCACTGAACGCCGTGCTGCCGAGCTTCGAGGCGCTCTACAACAGCCTCACCGATGCGCAGAAGGCGGCGCTGATGCCGCTGGTCGGCCCGCATCACGGCGGCGAGCATGGCCCGCGCGGCGATCGGGCCGGTCGTGGCGACGATCACCGCGGCGGCGAGCACGACGGTGGCCGTGGGCGCGATGGGCGGGCTGGCTAAGCACCCAAAGGTGCAGTCGGCGGAAAGATTTCGCCGACTGCACGTTCCGTTATGCCGCCAGCTCCACCTGACCAACCCGCAGCTCCACCGGCGTCGGCCGCCCAAACAAATCCAGCAGCACCTTCAGTCGATCGAGCGAATCCACCGCTTCCACCGTGCCGGCAAAGCTGGTGAACGGCCCCGCCGCGACCCGTACCGGCTTGCCGGTCAGCCGCTTCTGCATCGCCTTCAGCGTCTGCTTCGTCGTCTCGCCACGCAGCCGCCGGGCCGCATCGGTATCATCGAACAGCTGGCGGGTTTCCGCGTCGCGCAAGGCCAGCACGTCCGCTGTCGGCACCGGCATCGGCGGGTGCGGGCGGCCCGGCAGCAGCTCGAGCACCTGGGGGCAGGCGAGCACTTTCGACGTGTCCTCGAGCTGCTCCATCCGGACGAACAGATAGCGCGGGAAGTGGCAGAGCGTCGTGACTTTGCGCACCCGCAGCCGCCGGTTGAAGCGTTCGATGCGATATTGCGGCAGGTAGGCCTCGAAGCCCGCCCGCTCGAGCTGGCGCAGCGCCTCGCGCTCGCCCTTGGCCCGTGTCCTCAGCGCGTACCACTCTGCCATGTTCGGTCTCCTTCAGCTGTCGGTCGAGGGCGCGCAACGCCGCCCGGATCTCTGCCATCGCGGCACTGGCGCCGAGGCCGCGATCCGAATATTCGGCCGCCACCTCGCGGATGCGTTCGATGAAGTTTTTGCGGCCGCCGCCGCGGTGTTCGGCGCCGGTTTGCGACCAGGTCATGGCGCGCCTCCTGTCTGTGGGGCGCGACACCCAGCGGGCCCGCACCAGCAGCGGATGCGGCCGAATTCGCCGGTGCGGATGGCTTCGCGGAGGCTGCCTTTGCCATGCGGCGCGTGAAGCGCTCCGCAGCCGTCGCAGCGGCGCTCGAAGACGTGGGAGCCACGGGCGGTTTCGATGGGGCGGATCGGCATCAGTGCACCGCCTCGGCGACCAGCGCCCGGGCCGCCGCGACCACCTCGGGCTCGAACGACCAGGGGCTCGCCGGCGCCGGCTTGCCGCGCACCGTTTCGCAGGCGGCCCACAGGGTGGCATCGAGGATGCGATCGAGCCGCACCATGGTCACCGCCGGTCGATCCGGATCGACCTGCAGCCCCAGCCCCGCCGCCTCGCGCCAGGCGCCATCGCCGAGCCATTTGGCGAGGTGCGGGGCATAGCGCCGGCCCGCCTCCTTGCTGCGCCCGCGCGCCGCACAATCCTCGGCAAACCAGTTCCGGTAGCGCCGCGCCGCCGCCAGCACCGGCTGGCGCTCGGCGGAACCGAGGGCCGCGAACGCCGCTTCGGCCTTCGCCCTCGAACTGGTCGGGTTGCGCGGGAACACCGACCAGAGCGTCGCGAAGATTTCGCGCGTTTCGGCTTCAGGCACTGGCGGGGGTGGGTTGGAGTCCTCCTTCTCTCCTCCTTCCTCCTCCATCTGCGCGAAGAGTTCGGCAGTGGTGGCGGCGGGGTGGGGAATTGCTTCCGCATTGACCGGGCTGAGCCCGACATAGGCTTCCCATTCGGGCCGCAGCAGGCCCGAGGAGTTCGGCTTTTTCGGCCGCTGGAAGGCGCGGAAATTGCGGATCAGCCCGATCGGCCGGCCGCCCACCGCCTCGCGACGCACGAACCCGCCGGCGATCAGCTCGTCGAACAGGCCGGCCATCTCGACGGCATCGACCGGGAAGATCCGTGCCCTCAGGGTCAGCGGCTTCCACTCGAACACGCCATCGTCGAACGCCTCGGTCCAGAGGCCGATGAGCAGCAGCCGGGCCGGGGCCGAGAGCGCCATGAAGGCCTCGTCGGTCCACAGCCCCGGGTGGATGGAGCGGATGCGGCTCATCGCGCACCCGCCTGCTGCGCCGGGTGCGCCGACGCGGCGGCATCGCCAGCCCTGGCCTCGAGCTCGGCCGCATAGCGGCGGATGTTGTAGAGCACGGTGGTGTGGTCGCGGCCGCCCAGGTGCCGGGCGATCTCGGGCAGGCTGATCTGCCGGCCATTGACCAGCACTTCGTGGCGGATGCGCCAGCTCGCCTCGCGCCGCGCCGCGGTGACCGGCGCCCGCCGCGACGAACCTGACAGTTCGAGCCGGCTGATCCGGTGTTTTGTCACCACCTCGTCGATGATCTCGCGCGCCGTCAGCGGACGGACAACGACGGGGCCAAACTCCATGGTCTCGTAAGGCGCCGGCTCGCGATAATCCGGCCAGGCCTCCGCCGCCGGCAGCAGCGGCTGCGGCCGCGGGCGCGGCGTGTGGAACGGCCGCACCACGAGGTTCGAGGCGGGCAGGGGGTGCTGGGCGGCGCGGCGGATGCGCGCCTCGCGGGCCCGCCGCTCCTCGGCGAGGCGCTGCTGGCTGGGGCTGGCATCGGCCGCCCGCACCGGGGCAAGGCGAAGCTGGCGATAGAGCATCATGAGCTCGGCTCCATGGGCAAAGGGGTGGCGTTCACCGGCGCGGGGTGCGCCGGCGGTGGGGTGGTGGCGTTGCCCGTGGGTTCCCGCGGGCAGTAGTTTGAAGCTCAGTGCCGGCGCTTCAGCGACGGCAGCAAAAGTGGCGGGTGGGGCGGATTGCCGGGTTCATGCCGGCGTTGCCGCCCGCCCGAGCTCCGGTTTGACTCCTCGACGCGATAGCTCGTCGTCGTTGAGCATCCGCCCCTGCGACTGCGCCCGCCCGCCGGCAGGCTTGGGAGTTCGGCGCGAGGTCTTCCTCGTCGCCTCGGCGCGAGGTCTTCCTCGTCGCCTCTCGGGCTTGAACTGGCCGCAGCGCGGCGACTCGAAACCGAAGATGTCGTTGCTGCTGCTCATGGGGAGATACACTGAGCATTAATGCACAGTATGTCAAGCATGAATGCACGATGCATTTGTGCACAGAGGTGCTAGGTTATGCACATGGCAGAACCCAACCAGCTCGCCGTCGAGTATGTGCGCCACGTGCTCGGCGTCACCGGCCTGTCGCCGACGGGCCTGGCGCTCAGGGCCGGCATTTCATCGACCACGCTGACCCGGCCGCTGAACTCGGCCGACTACAAGTTCGCGCTCACCAACACCACGCTCAGCAAGATCGAGGCGGCCACCGGCATCGCCTATCTGAGCTTTGCCGCCGCCCACCGCACCGACCAGATGCCGCCCGGATCCGAAGCACCGGCCCAGCCCCGCACCGCCGGCCAGCCGGTGCGCTACGTGCCGGGCGAGCAGGTGGTGCTGAGTGGCCGGCGTAACCTGTTGCCGGTGTTTTCGGGCGCCATGGGCGGCGATGGGAAGCTCATCGTCAGTTCCGATTTCGTCGACCACATGGCCATGCCCGCGGCGCTCGAGGGGGTGCAGGGCGCCTATGGGCTGATCGTCGATGGCAGCTCGATGAACCCCGAATTCTGGGAAGGCGACATCGCCTGGATCAACCCGCATCTGAAGCCGGCGCGCGGCCGCAACCACGTCTTCTTCCACACCCCGCCCGGCGGCGAAGATGCCGAAGCCATCATCAAGCGGCTCAACGGCTGGAACGATCGCGAGTGGCAACTCGAGCAGTGGAACCCGGCCAAGCAGTTCACGGAGTCGCGCCGCATCTGGCCGATCTGCCACCGCGTGGTGGGCAAATACGAGGCGCCATAGGGCAGGGGCCCCGGCCGGTCGTCAGGTCGGGATCCAGCCCCAGCCTTGATGCCCACCTCCCCCTTGACGGGGGAGGCAAGCGAAGCTTGGGAGCGCCAGCGACCTAGCGCAGCTCGGAGGGGGTGCACAGCAGGCGCCAACCATCGTGCCTCCCACGACCCCCTCTCTTGCGAAAACTAAGGGCTTAGCGTTTGCTAAGTCCTGGAAATCGTAAGAGAGGGGGTGCGGAGCCACAATGCTCCGAGGATACATCTCCCTCAAGCCGCCGCCTCAGCCAGCAACTCATCCGACACCGCCCCCAGCCGGCAGATGATCTCCGCATCCTGCCACTCACCGGTCGCCGGGTCGCCGCTGCGCGAAAACGCCACCGCCGCCATGCGGTCGGCCATCAGCCGCTCGCACAGCGCCAGGGCATAGCGCGCATTGGGCACCTCGCGGCTTTCCTCGGGGATCGGATAGCCGTTCTTCCCCGCCACAAACCCCTGCACGACGTAATACGTCACCATCCCCCGCAATCCCCTAAAGTTCACTGTTTGTTCACATTCAAACACCAGCTCCGCGACGGAGTCGAGTCGGTCTCGTGACTGCAGCGTGATGTGCATTCGTGCATGGCGTCGCTTGACGATAATTGTGCATTAATGCATCGTCATGCCATCGCACCTGGAGCTGGCAATGACCTCCTACCTGATCGAGCGCGGCCCTTACCCCATCGCCGCCGAAACCATCCGCACCGCCCTCGGCCTCAAAACCACCGCCCTCGACCTCCTCATCACCGCCGGCATCACCTCGATCTGCGCAATGAGCGTCCGCCCCGTCACCCGCGAAATCTGGGATGTCACGGTCGACGACGACCCAGCGACCTTCGGCGTCCCCCTCTCGATCAGCGCCCCCCGCGAAACCACCGCCGACCGCCGGCTGGTGCGGCGGGTCGAGTACGTGGCGGACGATTTCGCGGTGGCGAAGGCACGGGAGCGGGTGGAGCGCTGGTGCCGCAACCAGCATGAGGTGGCGCTGGCGCTGTTGGCGGAGCGGGAGGGGCAGGGGGCGGCGGAGCTGGCGGAGGTGGCTTGAGGGGGGCGTCCCCTACCGCACCACAATCGAACTCCTCAGCGCGATCGGGTCCGCGATGAAATGCAGCCCCTCGATCCCCGACCCGGTCCCCCGCACCACGATTGAGCCATAGCCGAAAATCCGCCCGAGGATGGATTGGTCGACAATGACCGACTCGACCTTTTCCATGTTCATCTCGCCGGTCTGCCGGCGGATGAGGCCGCGTTTCTGGATAACGCGGCGGCTGGTGACGGCGATTTCGGTGGTCATCTGTTCGATCCAGGCGCCGGCGAGGCTCCAGAGGCCGAACAGCATGACGATCGCGCCGACGATGGCAAAGGCGGTGCTGATGCCAGGGCCGACCGGCGCGAGAATCAGGATCAGCCCGATGGCGGCGAGGATCAGGCCGCGCAGATAAACGATCCAGTGCATGCGGCCGATGGCCAGCACCTGCTCATCGGGTTTCAGCACGCTTTCGACATAGCCCATCTCAGAGGCACCTTCCGCTAGCAACGGCTATCCCGCGCACCGCGCTTTGGGGGCAGGCGCTCGCTCGACTCAACCTGCGCCGGGCTTTTCGGCGACGATAGGTCGTGTTCCCTAATATCGGGCCAAGGGCAAGTCGGATGCCGTTGCGTTCGTGAAGGTGGCGAGCGCGGGTTGGTCGACGTCAACCAAAAGGCTGACGCATGCTGCATTCGCGTCAACGCATAGGTTGACGCCGGCAGTCGGAGGGGCGTGCGGCCCGTTGGGCCGTTGCGTGGACGCAGGAGGCTGGGAGCCGAGCTGGTACCGGCCCGACATCCACGGCCTCGGCGGTGGTGGCGGCAGCTGCCGCGGTCTTCAGACAGCGGATCATTCCCTAGTCCCTTGATGTGCTTGGCAGCCCCGGTTTCCGGCCGGTTCGCTGCCTCTGAAACAGGCTGTGCAACGCTACTGCATCCGGATGCAGAAGGCTATTGCATCCGGATGCAATTGTTGCTTATCTTGCTCTCGCCGGATCGGTCGGCGGCCTCGCGGGGAGGGCGCAGCGACCAAACCGGCCAGGAATCTAACGGGGTCTCTCGATGTTCAGGGTGTTGTTCCTCGAATGCATGCAGGAGGTATCCTCGTTCAACCCGGTGCAGTCGGGCTACGAGAACTTCCGCATCGATCGGGGCAACTCGATGCTGAGCCAGCGCGGGCTCAACACCGCCATCGGCGGGGCGCTTTCGGTGCTCGAGGCGGACCCCGAGGTCACCGTGGTGCCGGGCTATGGCGCCCGCTCCGACAGCGCCGGCCCTCTGTCGGCCGCCGGCTGGCAGCGGCTCAGTTCCGAGCTGCTCGGGGTGGTCGATCGCCATGCCGATGTCGATGCGGTGCTGGTGTCGCTGCATGGGGCGATGGCCGCGATCGGCGAGCTCGACCCGGAAGGCGCGCTGCTCAGCGAAATCCGCCGCCGGGTAGGGCCCGAGACGCCGATCGTCATGTCGCTCGATCTGCATGGCATCGTCACTGCCAAGATGATCGAGGCGGTGAACGGGCTCGCCATCTATTACACCTATCCGCACCGCGATTTCGCCGATACCGGCGCCCGCGCGGCCCGGGTGCTGCTGAAGCTCTTGCGCGAGCGGCCGGCGACCACCATCGTCCGGGTGACCATCCCGGCGCTGGTGCGTGGGCACGAGCTGGTCACCGATACCGGCATTTATGGCGAATACCTGCGGGAGTGCCTGGCGCTTGAACAAAGCGGCGCGGCGATCGCCGCGGGGGTGATGATCGGCAACCCGTTCACCGATGTGCCCGAGCTCTGCAGCCAGGTGCTGGTTATGACCGATCGCGACCCGGCCGAGGCGGTCAAAACAGCCGAGCGGATCGCCGCGGCATTCTGGGCCGAGCGCAACCGCATGCAGGCGCACCTGACGCCGCTCAGCGAAGCGATTGCCGGCGCCGAGGCGATCACCGATGGCACGGTGCTGTTTTCCGATGCGGCCGACGCGCCGTCATCGGGCTCGAGCGGGGATTCCAACCTCCTGATCCAGGGCCTGCGCGATGCTGGTTACAGCCGAAAGGTGCTGGCGCAGATCGTCGATGCCGGTGCCGCGGCGGCGGCGCACCAGGCCGGAGTGGGGGCAACCATCGAGGTGAACCTCGGTGGGGCGCTCGACCGCAAGCGCTTCAGCCCGATGCGGGTCGTGGCGCGGGTCAAGCTGCTCTCCGATGGGGAATCGCGGCTCGAAACCATGGGCATTCCGTTGAGCGCCGGTCCATCAGCGGTGCTGACCTTCGACAATTTCACCGTGGTGGTGTTCAGCCGTTCGCTCAGCCTGTTCGACCGCGCCATGTACTATTCCAATGGCATCGATCCGGTGGATTACGACCTCGTCGTGGTGAAGTCGCCGCATACCGAACACCACATGTACGAGGCCTGGGTCAGGCGCAACTTCATCGTCGATGTGGCGGGCTCCACCTCGGCCAACCTGCCGACACTCGGCCATACGATCTGCGCGCGGCCGATGTTCCCGCTCGATCCCGAAGTGCCGTTCACGCCTCGCGCCACACTGTTCCATTCACGCCTATCCACCGCGGCAGCACGCGCTGCTGCCCAGTGATCATCTACCGGCCCTTGGGGGGCCGCCAGCGACTACAGGGAGAACCACAAATGTCTAAGATGAAGACCTGGTTTGACGTGCATCGCCTTCGCCTCAGCCACGCGGTGCTGCCCGCCGCAGTGCTGGCCACCGGGCTCGCCGGCATCGCGCCGGCCGTGGCGCAGAGTTTCAGCTTCTCGGTGATGGCCTCGGGCACCTATGACAAGGCGGCGGCGGACCTGGCGCCGGCTTTCGAAGCCAAAACCGGGGTGAAGACCACGGTGGCGGCGTTCCCCTGGGCGATCCTCAGGCAGAACAACATCACCGACGTGCTCACCGGCACCAACCAATATCAGGTGATGAGCGGCGGCTTCTACCTCGTGGATATCTATCCGCATTTCGTGCCGCTGGCCGAGATGATCAAGGCGGATAACCTCGCTGACGGGATGATCCCCGGGCTGATGGATCCGGGCCGGTCGGAATATTTCAACGGCCAGCAGATCGGCTTTCCCTACGGCACCGACGTCTATGGTGTGATGGTCAATGACGAGATGCTGAAGACCGCCGGGGTGACCGGCGAGTTCAAGACCTGGGCCGATTTCGTCGCCGCCTGTCCGACGATCGAGGCGGCTTTGCCCGATGTGGCCTGCTTCTCGCACCCGACGGGCAGCCCGGAGCAGATCAGCGCCTTTTTCACCGGCGCCTATGACGGCACCTATATCAAGGGCGGCAAGTACGAGCTCGATACGACCAAGGCCGTCGAGGTGGGCAAGTTGATTGCCGAGCTCTGGAAGCACCTGCCCAAGCAGGGCAACGCCATGTCGTTCGACGAAGCCAACGCGGCGTTCCGCGACGGCAAGGCGGCGATGCTGGTGACCTGGCCTTCCTTCGCCAACAAGTTCCTCGATGAGGATACCAGCCCCTTGAAGGGCAAGTGGCACCAGGTGTCGTTCCCCGGGCCGGGCTATCCGCAGCTCAGCCAGTGGCAGCTGTTCATGGTCGATACGGCGCCCGACAAGGCGGTGGCCTGGGACTGGATCAAGACCTTTGCCGGCCCGGAAAACGCGGCGGCCAATTACAAGAAATATGGCATCGGCTCGCCCTGGAAGGCGCTCTATGACGATCCGGAGCTGAAGGCGGCCCATACCCACGATTGGCCGGCCAAGCTCGCCGACCTGCCACGGGCGCAGAACCCGGTACTATCAGGGGAGGCGTTGGATTTCCTCAACAACACGCTGCAGGATGTCGCCAACGGCCGCGTCTCGGCAGAAGACGGCATCGCCAGCATCAACCAGGCCTGGGCCAACTTCCCGGTCCCGGCAACGCTGCTGGAAGTTGCCGGGAGCGTTGGAGCGGTGGCGGCGGAGTAGGGCATTTCACGGGTGGCTGCCCCACCCACGTGTCACCCCGGCGAAGGCCGGGGCCCAGCCCGAGATAGTGAGGATCGGCGCAAGAGCCGAAGCATCTCAGGATGGATCCCGGCCTGCGCCGGGATGACGGTGGTGGGTGGGGCAGGGCCCTGTGGTGGATTGATCTGTGATCGTGCCCACCCACCGGCTGTCATCCCTGCGAAAGCAGGGACCCATTTCTCCACTTGCGCCGGCTGCGAGTTGGGTCCCAGCTTTCGCTGGGATGACACCGAGTTTTGGGTGGGTGCGGTGGGTCAGTTCCACCACTGCGCCGCCATCGGCAGTGACTTGGGGACGCGGCCGCTGGTGGGCGAGAACTTGGCCCACCCACCGGCTGTCATCCCAGCGAAAGCTGGGACCCATTTCTCCACTTGCGCCGGCTGCGAGTTGGGTCCCAGCTTTCGCTGGGATGACACCGAGTTTGGGGTGAGTGCGGCGGGTCTATTCGACCAAACGCGCCGCCACCAGCGGTGGGTTGAGGGCGCCGCCGGTGGCCCCGAAAGATCCAAGCGCGGAGGCACCTGCCTCCGCGTCACAATTCAGAGCAGGGCAGGGTATGTGGGTTTCGCGGATGGTTTGGGGCTTTGCCGATTGGCTCGAGAGTAAGGTCGGCGAGCGCGGCATTCTGATCGCCTTCATCGTGCCGGCAGTGGCGATCGTCGTGGTGGCGCAGTTCTATCCGCTGCTCTACTCGTTCTACATTTCGCTGGTTGATTGGACGCTGTCGCGCTCCACCGAGCCGGGCGATTTCGTCGGGCTCGCCAACTACACCAAGATGGCCAGCGACAGCGTGCTGATCCAGGCCGTGGGCCGCACCATCTGGTTCGGGCTCGCCAGCACCGCGGCGCAGATCGTTCTCGGCTTCATTCTTGCCTACCTGACCATGGGCGAGACCCTGGCGTTGCGTGTCGCCCGCACCATCCTCATTCTCCCCATGGTGATCGCGCCGGTGGCAGTCGGCACGATCTGGCGGATGATGCTCAGCGCCAGGGTGGGGCCGGTCAACCAGGTGCTGCGCAACCTCGGCATCCCCACCCCCGACTGGCTGGGCGATCCGACGCTCGCCATGGTCTCCATCGTCATCATCGATGTGTGGGAATGGACGCCGTTCGTCTTCGTGATCTTTGCGGCGGCTTTGTCGTCGCTGCCCTCGGAAGTCTTGAAGGCGGCCGAGGTCGATGGCGCGACGCCCTGGCAGATCCTCCGCATGGTGATCCTGCCAATGCTGGCGCCGGTGGGGCTCCTGGTGGTGATGTTCCGGCTGCTCGATGCGCTGTTGACGCTCGATATCGTCTTTACCACCACCTTCGGCGGGCCGGGCTTTGCCACCCACACGCTCAGCTTCTGGATCTACCAGCAGGGCCTGCGCTACTTCAACATCAGCTATGCCGCGGCGATTTCCTGGGCTTCGCTGATCGGCTGCATGCTGCTGGTCGCGGGGCTCCTCGTCTGGCGGGCGCGGATTTCGCGCTGGCAGAAGGAGGCCTGAATGGCGGCACACCTCTCGCATGCCGCAACGAGCGGCTTCGGCCCGATCGGCCGCCGCCTGCTGGTGGTCGGCATCATCATTCTGGCGCTGCTGATAACGCTGGCGCCGTTCTTCGTCCTCTTCGGCAACAGTCTTCGGCCAGCCGATGAGTTCCTCTCGGACAAATCCGGGTTGTGGCCCAGCCAGCTGACCTTCGAGTATTACGCGGCGGTGCTGAGCGCCAATGGCACGACGTTCAGGATCCTCCTCAACTCGGTGATCGTCACCGCGGCGACCACGGTCATCGCGGTCTCCACCGGCTGCCTCGTTGCTTATGGGCTGGCCCGGCTGAAGCTGCCGTTCCGGCTCTCGACCATTATCGGGCTCACCTTCCTGATCGTCAGGTTCTACCCAAAGATCACCATTGCCATTCCGTACTTCGTCCTGATGCGCGATTTCGGCCTGCGCGATACCTATGCGGCGGTGGTCATCGCCCATGTCAGCATGACGCTGCCGATCGTGGTGTGGCTGATGCTGGCGTTCTTCGAGGATTTTCCGAAGCAACTCGAGCAATCGGCGATGATGGATGGCTGCGGCATCCTTCGGCGGTTCTTCTCGATCGTCCTGCCGCTGACCGTGCCGGCCATCGCCACGGCGGCGCTGCTCACCGCGTTCTTTTCGTGGAACGAGTTCCTCTTCGCCTCCGCCGTCGGGCCGCTCAACGCCAAGACGCTGCCGGTCGAAATCTCCGGCTTCATCACCGACAAGGGCACCGTCTGGGGGCCGATGTCGGCCATGGGCACGGTCATCGTGCTGCCGGTCATGGTGCTCGCGCTCATCGCTCAACGCTATCTCGTCCGCGGTCTCACCGCCGGCGCCGTCAAAGGCTGAAAATGGCAGGTTTGATCCTCTCCAACGTCTGGAAGAAGTTCGGTTCGGTGGTCGCGGTGCAGGCGCTCGACCTCGAAATCCGCGATCGCGAATTCGTGTCGTTCCTCGGCCCCTCAGGCTGCGGCAAGACCACGACGCTCAACATGATCGCCGGGCTCGAAACCCCGAGCGAAGGCCAGATCCTGATGGATGGCCTCGATGTCACCAAGGTGCCGCCGCGGCTCAGGAATTTCGCCATGGTGTTCCAGGGTTATGCGCTCTATCCGCACATGACGGTGGCCGACAATATCGGCTTCGCACTGAAGGTGAGGAACCTCGACAAGGCGGAGATTGCGAAGCGGGTTGCCGACGCGGCCGAGCGGCTCGAGCTCAAGGAAGTCCTCGGCCGCTATCCGCGTCAGCTCTCGGGCGGGCAGCGCCAGCGCGTGGCGCTGGGGCGGGCGTTCGTGCGCGACCCGCACGTGTTCCTGCTCGACGAGCCGCTGAGCAATCTCGATGCGGTGCTCAGGGTGCAGACCCGGGTGGAATTGAAGCGGCTGTTTGCCGATCTCGATACCACCGCGGTCTATGTGACGCATGACCAGGCCGAGGCGATGACGATGAGCGATCGCATCGCGGTGTTCCGCCACGGTGTGCTGCAGCAGTTCGCCAGCCCGCTCGATATCTACCGCAACCCGGCCAACCGGTTCGTCGCCACCTTTGTCGGCAGCCCGCCAATGTCGGTGGTTGAAGCAACGCTCGGCGACGACAACCAGCTGCGGGCCTTCGGCACCAGCCTCGCGCTGCCCGAAACGGTGCTGGGGAAACTCAAGGTGGGGAAGAGCTATGACCTCGGCCTCAGGGCAGAGGATCTGGTGCTGGCGCCCGATGGGCAGCTGAAAATGCGGGTCGATCTGGTCGAGCACCTCGGCGCCCAGACCATCGTTCATCTCTCCTCGTCGCAGGGCCGGCTGATCGCGCAATCGAGCCCGACCGAACCGGCCAAGGCCGGCGACATGGTCGGCATCCGGCTCGACCCGGCCGGGCTTTACCTGTTTGACCGGCAGAGCGGGGCGGCTATCGTCACGCCAGGTCTGATCCGGCAGAACTGAGGGAACATGGGACGGCTCGACGGCTTAGCGGCGATCGTCACCGGCGCCGCCGGCGGCATCGGCAGCGCCATCGCGGCGCGGTTCCGGGCCGAGGGCGCGCGGGTGGTCGGCCTCGATGCGAAGCGGGCCGACGGGCTCGACGGGTTCGTCGCCTGCGACGTGGCGGATGGCGCGGCGGTGGACGCTGCTGTGGCGGAGGCGGTGGCGCTGTTGGGCGGCCGGCTCGATATCGTCGTCACCGCGGCGGCGCTGACCGGCGGCCGTGCAGCATTTCCCGATGTGAGCGATGACGAGTGGCAGCGCTATATCGACGTCAATCTGAGCGGCAGCTTTTATGCCTGCCGGGCGGCGGCGCGGGCGATGATATCAGGCGGCCGCGGTGGTTCGATCATCACCATCGGCTCGATCAACGCGCTGGCCGCAGAAGCGGGGGCACTGGCTTATGTGGCGTCGAAAGGCGGGGTCGGCATGCTGACCAAGGCCATGGCGGTCGATCTGGCCCGCCACCGCATCCGCGCCAACATGATCGCCCCTGGCCCGGTGACCGTGCCGCGCAACCGCGAACTGTTCGAGACGGCGGGGTTCCGCCGCGGGTTTGCAGCGACCATCCCGATGGGCGCGGCGGCCGAAGCAGCGGATGTCGCCAATGCGGCGGTGTACCTGGCGGAACCGGGGTCGGCGATGGTGACGGGGACGACGCTGGTGGTCGATGGCGGCATGCTGGCCCGGGTGCCGACGTTTGGCGGAGACGACTGAAGCTGGCAGTCGTGCTGGAGGGCACAGTTGCTGCCCAATACTCGGTGTCATCCCAGCGAAAGCTGGGACCCAACTATCAGCTGGCGCAGGCTGTGAAATGGGTCCCAGCTTTCGCTGGGATGACAGCCGGTGGGTGGGGAGGTTTCGTGCCTTCTACCGGCCGTGCCACAGCGCCCCCTCGCCCCTTTGGGGAGAGGGCTGGGGTGAGGGGCGCCAAGCGCGCCGGACCAGGCAGATCAGCTGACAGCCGCTCATCCGGTGTGCTTGGCTACCCCTCACCCTGACCCTCTCCCCAGAGGGGAGAGGGGACGTGGGCGGCACCGGCAGTGCCAGACGCTACCGCCCCCGAGCCCGCACCGATTTCCGCTGTACCAGCGTCCCCGGCAGCAGCGCCGAGTGCTCCGCCGTTACCGGCTCGCCATCGCGTCGGGTCAGCAATCGCACTGCGGCTTCGATCATCGGCTCGACCGGCTGGGCGAAGGTGGTGAGCTCATAGGTCGGCCACCCCGCCAGCGGGATGTTGTCGAAGCCGACCACCGAGATATCCTGCGGCACCGAGAGCCCCAGCCCGAAGCGGAGCGCATCCATGCCGCCCAGCGCCATGATGTCGTCGGCGAAAAAGATCGCGTCGGGGCGGGTGCGGCCCAGTTCGAGCGCTGCGGCATAGCCGCCTTCATAGGTATATTCGCCGGTATCGAGCCGGCCGAACAGCGGTACACCCAGTTCTTCGAGCCCCAGGGCGAAGCCGCGGCCGCGCGCTACGGAGGTGGCCGAGTGTGGGTGGCCGCCGACAAAGGCCGGGCGCTTGTGGCCCATCTGCACCAAATGCTGCGCCACGGCGCGGCCGCCTGCTTCGTTGTCGCAGGAGACGCTGGGCAGGTCGAGTTCGGGGATGGTGTAGCTGAAGGGCAGCACCAGCCGGCCGGCATCGGCCCAGCGGCGCGCCATCTCAGCCGAAATGGTGCCGGTCATCACGACGATCGCATCGACATTATATTGCAGCAGCAGCGGCAGCTGGCTGTCGATCTGCTGGCCGGAGGGGACGCTGAACAGCAGCGTCTGCAGCCCCATCTGCTGCAGCCGGCGCGCCAGCGGCTGCAGGATCGAAACGTAGAACGGGTTGGTCATGTTGGCGGTGACGATGCCGACAATGCCGCTCCGCCGCGTGGTCAGCGAGCGGGCGATGACATTGGGCTGGTAGCCCAGCTCGCGCGCCGCCTCGAGCACCTTGGCGCGCATCTTGGGGGAGATGGTGGCGCCCTCCGAGAATGCGCGCGAGATGGTCGATTGCGAGATGCCGAGCGCCTTGGCGAGTTCGCGCCCGGTCAGCGGCGCACGCCGGCCGGCATCACTCTCGTCCGCGCTGTCATCCGTCATCGAATAATCCTTGGGTGGCCGCCGCTGCATACCGATGCAGGGACGTTTACAGCATGCTGCCGGCAACCACCAGAGACGGGGCCGAGGCACGTGCCCGAGCCCCCGGAAAAATCCCCGCGGGAGCAACGTGGTTCAATGTTGCATCCGGATGCAGCCTGATGTTTGATGGGGCCAGCGACGGACTGAGGAGACCGGGTTTTGACGACAGACGATATCGTGGCGCGCTGGGGCCTGAGGCCAGTGATCAACGTCTCGGGCACCATGACGGTGATCGGCGCTTCGAGCGCCCGGCCGGAGGTGATCGACGCGGTGAGCGCGATCCTGCCGCGCTTCGTCGAAATCGATGCGTTGCAGCAGGTGGCGAGCCGCACCATCGCGCGGCTCTGCGGCGCCGAGGCGGGGTTCGTCACGGCCTCCACTGCGGCGGGGATTACGCTGGCCGTGGCCGGAGCGATGACCGGCCTCGACCGCGCTGCCATCGCCCGGCTGCCCGACGCCTCCGGCCTGAAATACGAGGTGGCTGTCATGGCCGGGCACCTCATTTCCTATGGCGCACCGGTCGAGCAGGCGGTGCGGCTTGCCGGGGCGGAAGTGGTCAGCGTGGGGCAGGCGACCTCGGTCGCCGAATATGAACTCGAAGCGGCGCTCACCGAGCGGACGGCGGCGGCGCTTTACGTGATCTCGCACCATGCGGTGCAATACGGCATGCTCTCACTCAGGCGGTTCAGCGAAATTGCCCATGCGCACGGGGTGCCGGTCATCGTCGATGCGGCGGCCGAATATGGGCTCAGGCGCTTCATCGCGGAGGGGGCGGATATCGCGCTCTATTCGGCGCACAAGTTCTTGCGGGCGCCGACGGCGGGGATCGTTGCCGGCCGGCGTGACCTGGTGCGGGCGGCATACCTGCAGAATGGCGGTATCGGGCGCGGCATGAAGGTGGGCAAGGAAGGCATTGCCGGCACCATCGTGGCGCTCGAGGCCTGGGAGACCACCGACCACGCGGCGCAGCGCGCGGCCGAGGCGCAGCTTCTCGCCCTGTGGCAGGCGGCGCTCGCCGGGCGGCCCGGCGTCACTGCCAGCATCGTTGCCGACCCGACCGGCAATCCGGTGGATCGGCTGAGGGTCAGCATCGACCCGGCGTTGGCAAAGACCACGGCGTGGAACCTCACCAGCCGGCTCGCGGCGGGCGCGCCGTCGATCGCGGTGCGGGCCGAGGCGCTGGCGCATGGCTATTTCGAGCTCGACCCGTGCAACCTCGACGCGGCTGAAGCGAAGATCGTCGCCGAGCAACTGGTGGCGGCGCTCGAGGCCAGCCTTGGCGGCGGCGTGCCGATGACTTCCTATGCCGAATGGTTCTCGGCACGCGAGAGCGAGATCTGGGATATCTGATGAGCAGCACACAGCAGCGGGTGGTGAGCACCCGCCTCAGCACCGACGTGGCGTTCGACGGGGCGGGCAAGCGCCACGGTTATATCCGCCTGCCGCAATCGACCCACGATTCCGCCTATGGCTTTGTGCCGATCCCGCTGGTGGTGATATCGGGCCGGTCGGGGCCGACGACGCTGCTCACCGCCGGCAACCATGGCGACGAATATGAGGGCGAGGTGGCGCTCAGCAATCTCTGCCGCAACCTCGATCCCGCAGATCTCGCCGGGCGGCTGATCATCCTGCCGACGCTGAACCAGCCGGCGGCAGTGGCCGGGCGGCGGGTGTCGCCGCTCGATGGCGGAAACCTCAACCGGGCCTTTCCGGGCGATCCGGGCGGCGGAGCAACGGCGCAGATCGCCAATTATGTCGAGCAGGTGCTGATGCCGCTCTGCGATACCGTCTGCGACATGCATTCGGGCGGCAGCTCGCTGCATTACGTGCCCTCGGTGGTGACGGCGCGCTGGGCGGATGCCGAACGTTTCGAACAGTCGCTGGCGCTGGTCCGGGCGTTCGGCGCCCCGGCGGCTTATGTGCTCGATCCGCCCGGATCGGACGATCCGACGCTGCTCGGCGCCGCCGGCCGCAAGGGCAAGCTGTTCCTCGGCACCGAGCTGGGTGGTTCGGGCTCGCTGAGCGCCACAACGCTCGGCATCGCCGAGGCCGGGTTGCGGCGCTTGCTGGCGCATCTGGGGCACCTGCCGGACGATGACACGCCTGGGCATGAGACACGCATCCTCGTGGTCGGCGGGGCGGATTACTTCGTCTATGTCGATGATGACGGGGTGTTCGAGCCGCTGGTCGAACTCGGCGACGAAGTGAGCGCCGGGCAGCCGGCGGCGCGGCTGCATTTCCCGGAGCGGCCGTGGCTCACACCGCTGGAACTGAACTTCCAGCGCGGCGGCATGGTGCTGTGCAAGCGGGTGCCGGCGCGGGTGAAACGCGGCGATTGCCTGTTCCATATCGGCACCGATCATGAACCTCGATGACGACCTGCACCTCTTGATGAGCGGCGGGCTGGGGTTCGACCTCACCGATCCGCTCGATTGCAATGTCTACCTGGTGCGCTCAGGCGATGGCTGGCTGATGTTCGATGCCGGGGCAGGGCGGAGCGCCGCTGCCGTGCTCGACGGGTTGGATGGCATTACGATCAAGGCACTGTTCCTGACGCATGGGCATGCCGACCACTCGGCCGGCGCTGCGGCGGTGCGCCGACGGCTGGGCCTGCCGGTGCTGGCCGGCGCTGCCACGGCCAGGATGGTCACGGCAGGCGACGAGGCGGCGATCAGCCTGCTAGCGGCGAAGGCGGCTGGTGGCTATCCGGCGGATTTCGCCTATGCGGCGTGCCCGGTTGACCGGGTGCTTGATGATGGGGAGCAGGTGGCGTTCGACGGGGTGACGGTGACCGCGGTGGCGACGCCGGGGCATAGCCATGATCACATGAGCTATCTGGTCGATACCGGCACCCGGCGGATGCTGGTGTCGGGGGACGCGCTGTTCCACGGCGGCAGGGTCGGGGTGCAGGACGTCTACGATTGCAGCGTGCCCGCGATCTGCGCCTCGGTGCGGCGGCTAGCGGGGCTGGAGTTCGAGGTGCTGCTGCCGGGGCACGGGGCATTTTCGTTGCGGGACGGGCGGAGACATGCGGCGGCGGCGCTGCGGTATGTCGAGCGGATGGCGTGTCCGCCTTCGATTTAGGGGCTGACGCCGGAGCGGGCAGTTGGCGCCCCTCTCCCCTGAGGGGAGAGGGCAAGTGGAGCTAGGACCGAAGGTCCGTAGCGGAACTAAGGTGAGGGGTTCAGCTTCTCAGCGAGCGCGTGTTGAGACGCTTCACCCCTCGTCCGGCGCTTCGCGCCACCTTCTCCCTCGGGAGGCGCTATTGCGCCCCCTTGGAGGGGAGAAGCGACCGAGCTACGTCGTTTGGGCAGTTCGCTTCCCACCCACCGGCTGTCATCCCAGCGAAAGCTGGGACCCATTTCACCGCCCGCACCAGCCGAGAGTTGGGTCCCAGCTTTCGCTGGGATGACACCGAGGATGGGGAGATTGAAGTGGGTCCGATCGCTCGCCCTCAGTACCCAAACTCCCCCACATGCGCGAACAGCCCCGGCAACCCGCCCGTATGCACGAATACCAGCGTATCCGTCGGCTTGAACTCCCCGCTCCGGATCGCAGCGATCATGCCGGCCGCGGCCTTGCCGGTGTAGGTCGGCTCCAACAACACCCCCTCGGTGCGGGCGAAGAGTTCAATGGCTTCGATCACCGCGCGCGTCGCCGGCAGGCTGAAATCGGCGCGCTGGCTGTCGTCGATGGCAAAATCCGCCTCGCCGATGCGCCGGTCAATGCCTAGCAGCTCGGCGCATTTGTTGGCGTAGGCGACGGCGTGCGCTTTGCTCTGGTCGTGCGGCGAAGCCACCGAGACGCCGGTGATGCCCAACTGCTGGTCTAGCGTCCGCAACCCGAGCACCAGCCCGGCGGTGGTGGGGGCGGCGCCGGTGGCGAGGAACAGGTGGGTGGGCTCGCGGTCGAGGTCGGCGAACTGGGCAGTCAGCTCCTCGGCGGCCGAGACATAGGCGGCGGTGCCGAGCGTCCCGGTCTTTCCCGGATGGTAGACCAGGTAGGGCCGGTGCCCGGCGGCCGCCGCCTCGTCGCAGAGCCGGTTGAGCTCGGCGACCAGCGCCGGATCGAAGCGGTCGGCGATCGGCGTCGTGTGCACCTGGGCGCCGAGGATCTCGAACAGGAAGCGGTTGCCGGTGAGTTCTCGCGGCCCCGTCACCCCGGTGAGCAAGAGGATCGGCTGCATCCCCAGCCGGTTGGCGCCGGCGGCGAGCTCGCGCAGCTTGTTGGATTGCTCGCCGGCCGAGGCGATCACCGCGGTGGCGCCCGCTGCCCGTGCGTCGCCAAGCACGAACTCGAAGATCCGGGTTTTGCTGCCGCCGACCGACAGCCCGCTGAGATCGTCGCGCTTGATCAGGATCTGCGGCCCGCCCAGCGCGGCGCTGAGGCGCGGAGCCGGCTCGAGCGGCGTCGGAAAATGGCCAAGGGCGGCGCGCGGCAGATGATCGACAAGTCCCATAGTCCCTCCGGCAGTCTAGATCCTTTCACCGTTCAAGTGAAACGGCGAAAGGATCTAAGTTGTTGATTTCGTCGCGCTTTCGAACCGGAAAAGTCTGCAACTTTTCCTGAAAGCGCTCTAGTCTACGGCAACGATGGCTTCGATTTCGACGGTGATCAGCCGGGGCAGCGAATTGACCCCGATGGCGGTGCGCGAGTGCGCGCCGGGCTCGCCGAACACCTCGAAGAACAGGTCCGAGCAGCCATCGATCACCCGGGAATGCTCGGCGAAATCCGCGGTCGAGTTGACCATGCCGAACAGTTTGACGATGCGGCGCACCCGGCGCAGGTCGCCCACCGCCTCATGCAGCACCGAGATCAGGTTCAGGCCGGTAAGCCGCGCATGCCGATAGGCCTCGGCCGAGCTGACATCGTCGCCGACCTTGCCGGTATAGAGCCGCCCGCCTGCCTCGGTCGGGCCCTGGCCCGACAGGAAGATCATGTCGCCCTCGCGCGTCGCCGGCCGGAAATTGGCGATCGGCGTCGGCGATAGCGGCAGCGTCAGCCCCAGCGCCGCCAGCCGGGCATAGGGATCGCCGGCGAGGCCTTGGGGCAGGGCGGCGGAAAGAGGCTCGTTGGTCATTGCGGGTCCGAAGCGATCGTCATGGCAAAGCCACGATAGAGCGACGCTGCATCCGGATGCAACAGCATTCTTGCATCCGGATGCAGGATGCGGCAGCGCCTCAGCCGAGCCCCATGCTGATGCGGTCGGCGGTGGCGAGAGCGGTGGCGAGGACCAGTTGCTCGTATTCGGCGTCGCGGCCGGCGAGAAACGGGATACTGACGGCGGCGACAACGTCGCCGGAGCGATCGCGGATCGGCGCGGCGTAGGAGTTGACCGAGGCGCTGAACTCGCCATGGTCGCGCGCCCAGCCCTGTTCGCGCACCCGCGACAGTTCTTCCTCCAGCGCTTCCGGCTCGATGAGGGTGCGTTCGTTGTAGAGGGTCAGCGGCCGCGAATAGATGCGCTGGCGTTCGGCCTCGGGCAGGAAGGCGAAGAGCGCCTTGCTGCTGCCGCCGGCATGGATCGGCAGCTGCTCGCCGACCCTCGCATGCAGCGCGTGCTGCTTGGTGCCGGGGGCGACAGCGACGACCAGCACATGGCCGCGATCGTAGATCGAGATCTTCGCCGTCTCCCCGAGCGAGCGCGCCACGAAATCGAGATGCGGCTGCGCCGCCTTGGCGACCTGCCCGCCGGATGGCATGCCGACGGCGTCGGCCAGCGACAGCAGGCGGCTGCCCAGCACGTAATCGGAATTCTCGAGCTGACGGACCAGCCCATGCGCGGTCAGCGAGTTGAGGATGCGGTAGACGGTCGAGCGCGTCACCCCCGACTGTTCGACCAGGCGCTTGAGGCCCAGCCCGTTCGGGGCCCGCTCCAGTTGCTGCAGAATGGCCATCATCCGTTCGATCGCCGGATTGCGGTTCTGCGCCTCGATCTCCGCCTCACGCATGGCTTGACATCCTGTCCGTTTGGTCGGCACGGTTATCATCTGATACCAAGAGTTTCAAATAAGAAACTGCGGTGTTAGGCGGTTCCAGTGCTTCGGGGAGGGGGCTAGTGAGCTATCGTCGAATCCTGCGCGCCATTGGCTATGCGTGCGCACCCTTGGCGTGCGTGCCCTTGGCGCGACGGCAGCACGACCGATGACCGTCACCAAACCCAGGGCTGGCCGCGCCGGCTCGCGCCGGCATGGCTTGTCGTCGCGCGACAGCCTGGTGCTGCTGCTGCTGGCGTTGCCCGGCATCGCCTGGTTCCTGGTGTTTGCTTACGGCCCGATGGTTGGTCTGGTGGTGGCGTTCAAGGCCTTCAACATTCGCGACGGCATCTTCGGCAGCCCATGGAACGGGCTCGCCAATTTCCGCTACTTCCTGATGAGCGGCGACGCCGCGACCATCGTCTTCAACACGGTGTTTTTGAACGCGCTGTTTCTCGGCGCGTCGCTGTTCGCCGGGCTCGTGCTGGCGCTGATGCTCAACGAGATCCGCGGCGGCCCCTATCGGCGCTTCATGCAGTCGGTGATCTTCTTTCCGTATTTCGTCTCGCCCATCGTCATTTCCATCATGCTGCAGGTAATCCTCTCCGGCGTCGGCGGGCGCGGCGGCCTCGTCAACAACCTGTTGAGCGTCGTCGATCTGCCGCAGGTCAGCTGGTACACCGAAGCCGGCGCCTGGCCGTGGATCCTCACCATCGTCAAGGTGTGGCAACTGGGCGGCTACACCTCGGTGATTTTCCTCGCTGCCATCACCTCGATCTCCGAGGAGGTCTATGAGGCCGCGGCGATTGATGGGGCAAGCCGCTGGCGCATGGCGCTGTCGATCACCGTGCCGCTGCTGCTGCCGACCTTCGCGGTGCTGGTGGTGCTCGGCGTCGGCCGCATGTTCTTCGGCGATTTCGCCACCATCTACGCCATCGTCCAGGACAATGGCGTGCTGTTCCCGACCACCGACGTCATCGACACTTACGTCTTCCGCTCGCTGCGGATGATCGGCGATTTCGGCACCACGGCCGCCATCGGCCTGTTCCAGTCGGTGGTCGGCTTCGTTTTCGTGGCGGCGGCGGTGCTGGTGCAGCGCCGCTTCCACAAAGAAAGCAGCATCCTGTGAGTGCCATCGATCAGGATAGTGCTGGGGCCGCGGCGAACGTCGGCGCGCAACCGGTTCGGAAGGCCGCCCGCCGACGGATGGAGCCGTTCGCGGCCGTCAGCTACGTCACCGTCACGCTGTTCGGGCTGTTCTGCCTGGTGCCGCTCTGGATGATCGTAGCGGGCTCCTTGACCGACGAGTCGGTGCTCGGCCTCAACGGCTATAGCCTGTTCCCGCAGCCCTTCTCGCTGCGGGCCTACGAGCTGCTGTTCACCGGGCAATCGCTGCTCAACGGCTATGTCGCTTCGCTGTTCATCACCGTGGTCGGCACGATCCTCTCGATCTCGTGTACCGCCTCGATCGCCTGGGTCATTGCCCGGCGGCTGCCGTTCATCAGCCGTCCGCTGACCATCTTTGCCTATGTGCCGATGCTGTTCAACGGTGGCCTGGTGCCGTTCTACCTGCTGGTGACGCAGGTACTGAACCTCACCAACAGCTGGTTCGCCATGATCCTGCCGCTGATGCTGGCGCCCTTCCTGATCTTCGTGACGGTGAGCTTCTTCCGGCAGATGCCGGAGGAAATCCTCGATGCGGCCCGCATCGATGGGGCCGGCGAATTGCGCATCTTCTTCCAGATCGTCTTGCCGCTGTCGAAGCCGATCCTCGCGGTGCTCGGGCTGTTCTACGCCGTCACCTACTGGAACGAGTGGTTCACCGGCCTCCTCTTCCTCTCCGATCCGGACAAGTTCCCGCTGCAGCTGATCCTGCAGAACCTCATCTCCAACGTGACCAATGCGGCCAGCCTGCCGAGCTCGGCCGGGGCGGCAATGGCGCCCGTCTACCAGCTGCGCTTCGCCATGACGGTGCTCACCGTCGGCCCCATTCTGCTCGCCTACCCATTCGCACAACGCTTCTTCGTCAAGGGCATCACCCTTGGCGCCACCAAGGGGTGACGGCGGCACCTGAGCCCGTCGCACAAATGAGGAGGAGACGACCAACATGAGACTCACGCGCAGACACTTCATGGCCCTCAGCGGGGCCGCCGGCATGGCCACGGCCTTTTCGGGCCTGTCGCCGGCATTCGGCGCCAGTTCGGGCACCTCGGTGGCCTTGCTGCCCTCGCAGGCGCCGGCCAACTGGAAGGCCGTGCTCGACAAGGCCAATGCCAAGCTCATGGAGGAGCATGGCTTTACCTTCGATGCGCAGTTCATCAACTGGAGTAACTACGGCCAGCAGTCGCTGCTGAAATTCACCGCCGGCGCCCAGTTCGACACGGCGCTGCAAGCCCTGTGGCTCAACATGGCCCAGCTGCAGCAGAGCGGCGCCCTCGCCGACCTGACCGGGCAGATCGACAAGTGGCCCAACCTCAAAAAGCAGATCGCGCCCAAACTGATCGAAGCCAATTCCTGGGGCGGCAAGCTGTGGGGCATCCCGCAGGTCAACAGCGCCGGCCGCATCCAGCACTTCGGCATCCGGCAGGATCTGGCAGAGAAGTACGGTTTCGCCGAAATCAACGATTTCCAGACGCTCGAGAAGTTCTTCTACGCCATCAAGGAGAAGGAATCGGGGGTCACGCCGTTTGCCCTCGCGTCGCAGACCGGCTGGCAGACGGCGGTGGCGACCCCCACCGGCATGTTCAACGAGTACTCGTGGGAAAATCCCTACACCATGCAGTACTCGCTGGCGGGGTCAGGCCTGCGCTTCTACTTCGACAAGGATGCGGCAACGACCGGCTCGTCGCGGCCGATCCCCTGGTGGGACGATGCCGGCACCGTCGAGGCGCTGCGCAAGATTCGCCAGTACTACCAGGATGGCATCATCAACGCCGACGCGCTCAACGTCGACCAGGCGACGATCGAGAGCCAGTTTGGGGCCGGCCGGTTCGCGGGCCTCTGGTCGATGACCGATGGCCTCCAATCCAACCGGCTGGCTGGATTGAAGCGCGCCGTTCCGACCGCGGCCCTGGGCCAGGTTCTGCCGTTTGGCGGGCCGCTGGGCGGCGTCAAGCCGGTGCAGACCTTCCAGGCCGACAACATGATCGTGGTCAATGCCAATGGCGGCGATGTCGATCGCGCCATGGCGCTGCAGGATTGGTTCTCGGTGCAGGAGAACCACGATCTGGTCGGCCTCGGTATCGAGGGTACGGACTGGAAGGCGGTTGGCGACAACAGCTTCGAGCAGCTCAGCACCTATAGCTTCCCCAGCTATGCCATCCTGTGGCGGGCAGGGCTCGAGCGCCTCACCTCGTCGATGACCGAGTCCGAAAAGAAGGTGTTCGGCTGGGCGCAGAACTACGACAACTTCACCTCCGATACCTTTGCCTCGTTCATCGCCGACGTGACCCCGGTCAAGGAAGCCGCGGCGCAGATGAACAACGTGATGACGCAGTACGCCAACCCGCTGTTCTACGGGGTCGGCGACGTGGATGCCGGGCTCGACAAGCTGAAGAAGGCCGCCGACGCGGCCGGCCTCGACGTGATCATGACCGAGCTGACCAAGCAGGGCGACGCTTACCTCAAGTCGCGCACCTAGAACGCCCGGCTGGCAGAGCTATCGCGGAGAGCGCCAGCGGCGCCCTCCGCAACCGGCTCCGTTAGTCCGCGACATAGCCGACATACTCGTCGACCTGCCGCTTCGACCCCAGCACCACCGAGATCCGTTGGTGAATATCGCTCGGAGCAACAGCGAGCAGGTCGAGCTGGCCGGTGGTGGCGCCGCCGCCGGCCGTTATGACGATCAGGCTCATCGGGTTGGCTTCGTAGAGCAGCCGCAGCCGGCCGCCGTGCTTGGCGGTTTCGCTGTCGGATGGGTAGAGAAAGATGCCGCCGCGGCTGAGGATGCGCAGCACCTCGGCCACCATCGAGCCGACCCAGCGCATATTATGGCGCTGGCCCAGCGGCCCGAGCTCGCCGATGAGGCAATCGGCGATATAGCGCCGGGTGCCCTCGTTCCAAAACCGCTCGCGACTGGTATTGATCGAGAATTCCGGCATGTCCTCGGGGATCCGGATGTCGGCCTCGACGAGATGGAACTCGCTGCCCGACAGCACGAACAGCTCGACCGTTTCCCCGAAGGTCAGCACCAGCGAGGTCGCTGGGCCATAGGCCACGAAACCCGCGGCGCGCTGGGCGCCGCCGGGCTGCAGGAGGTGGGCTTCGGCGGTGGCGGGGATGATCGAAAAGATCGAACCGACGGTGACGTTGACGTCGAGGTTTGAGGAGCCGTCCAGAGGATCGAACAGCAACCCGTGTGTTCCCCCTGCGGCGAGCCGGATGGGATGGTCTTCCTCTTCGGATACCGCCCAGGCGATGGCCGGGTTGGCGCGACAACGCTCGAGAAAGATGCGGTTCGCCTCGATATCGAGGGGCTTTTGCGCTTCACCCTGGACGTTGGTCGTCCCGGTGGTGCCTGATAGCCCGGCGATCGGGGCGGTGCGCAGCACATGGGCGAGTTCGGCCGAGGCCGCAGCGACATCGGCGACGATCGAGGCGGCGTCGGCCAGTTCCGGGTTGGTCGCGATTTGGGCGAGATAGGCGGTGAGGGTGGTGCTCATTCATCTGCCACGTTGGGAAACCGGCACGACGCTAGCGTGCAGGGCCCCCACGCGACGAGATAGACATTGTGCGATTGGCGGTTCGGCCTACACCGAACGGATCATGCCGCCATCGACGCGGATCTTGGCGCCGGTGAGGTAGCCGGCGCGGTCGCTGGCGAGGAAGGTGACGACGTCGGCCAGCTCCTCCGGCTTGCCGTACCGGCCGGCGGGGATGGTGGCGAGCGAGGCCTTGCGTACCTCTTCGAGGCTGAGGTTCTGGCGCTTGGCGGCGGCTTCGTCGAGCTGGTCGACCCGGTCGGTGTGGACGCGGCCGGTGACGATGATGTTGACGGTGACATTGTCGGCTGCCACTTCGCCGGCGAGAGTCTTGGACCAGCCCAGCACCGCGGCGCGCAGGCCGTTGGAAATGGCGAGGCGGGGGATCGGGGATTCGATGCCCGACGAGGTCAGCGTGACGATGCGGCCCCACTTGCGCTCGACCATTTTGGGCAGCAGGGCCTGGGTGATCTCGATGAGGCTCAGCACCATGGCGTCAAAGCCGCCGGCCCAGGCTTCGGGCGCGGTGGAGCGGGCCTCGCCGGGGGCGGGGCCGCCGGTATTGTTGATGAGGATATCGACACCATCAGCCGCCAGTACCTGCTGCAGCAGCGCGTCGCGGCTCGCCTTGTCGGTAAGATCGAGCGGCAGGGCGGTGATGCGGCCGGTGGCGCCGGGGTCGAGCGCCTGGTTGAGCGCCGTGATCTCGGCGACGCTGCGCGAGGCGCCGATGACTTGCGCCCCCTCATTGGCAAGCGAAACGGCGATGGCGGCGCCGAGGCCCTTGCTGGCGCCGAGCACCAGGGCCTTCTTGTTTTCGAGCCCGAGTTTCATGCGCCGATCTCCTTGAGGCGTTTGGTTTGGGCGCTGAGCAGCCGCTCGACATCGGCGATATCGAGAGCCGAGAGCGCCGGACGCGGCTTCCTGAGGGCGCCCGATTTGATGACGCCGCGCTTCGCCAGCACATATTTGCGCGCCGCGAGGCCGAGGCCCTGCTGCTGCTCGTAACGGGCGAGCGGCAGATAGGCTGCAAACAGTTCGGCGGCGCGCTCGAGGTTGCCGGCCACATGCTCGCGCACCACGCCGACCATCATTTCGGGGTAGCAGAAGCCGGTCATCGCGCCATCGGCGCCGCGGCCCATCTCCTCGGGCAGGAACAGCCCGCCATTGCCGCAAAGGATCGAGATGCGGCGGGTTTCGCCCTTATCGGAGGAGGCGCGCAAGGCAGTGATTTTGCTCAGCCCCGGCCAATCCTCGTGCTTCAGCATCACGCAGTTGGGCACATCCTTGATGATCCGGTCGATCACCTTGGGCACGATCGTGACATTGGTGGTGAGCGGATAATCCTGCAGCACGAAGGGCGTGTCGCCGAGCGCCTCGCCCACCGACTGGTAGAAGCCATAGGCCTGGTCGTCGGTCTTGATGGTCCAGGGCGGCGCCACCATGACACCGGCGGCGCCTTCGCCCATCACGGCGGTGGCGAGCTCCTGCATCGGCGCGAGGCCGGGGGCGGAGACGCCGACCACCACCGGCAGGCGGCCATCGAGCCGGCGCAGCACCCGCTCGACGACGAGCTTTGATTCCTCGGCAGTGAGTTTCGGTGCTTCGCCCAGTTGTCCGAGCACCGTCAGCCCGTCGACGCCGGCCTGTTCGTAGAAATCCACCATGCGATCGACGCTTTCGAGGTCGAGCGCGCCGTTCTCCTCGAACGGGGTCACCGCGATCACGTATACGCCGCGCGCCGCTTCGGTCAGTCTGGTCATCCTCAATCTCCGGTCAGTCCAGCGGGGGAAGGTGATGCGAGCTTCGATCCCCGGGACAAGAAAGAACTCTAACTAGCGGGAAAAGAACAGCGTTTGCGCGTTGGTGACGAGCACCTGATGCGCCACGCTTTCGTCCCCCAGCCAGTCATGGGTCAGTTCGATCAGTTCGGCATCGTCGGGCATCCGATCGAACAATTCGGTATGCGGCCAGTCGCTGCCCCAGAGCAGGCGCTCGGGGTGCGAGGCGAGGAGCTGCCGCGCCGCATCGGCAAAGGCGGGGAAGCCGGCAGCACGGGTCAGCCGATAGGGGGCCGAGAGCTTGGCATAGCAATCGGGCGCGTCGAGCAGCTGCTGGATCTTCGCCAGCTGTGCATCGGCATCGGCGGCATCGAGATCGAGAAAGCCCAGATGATCGAGCACCACCGGGCAGGTGATGGCCGGCAGCAGTGCGGCGAGCTCTTCCAGTTGCGCCGGTCGCACCTGGAACTGCAGCATCCAGCCGAGATCGGCGATGCGGGCCGAAAGCGCGGCGATCGCGGTAAAGGGCAGGCCGCCCTTGTTGCGGGTGTTGACGCGGACGCCGCGCACCCCCAGGGCATCGAGGCGCTGGAACTCGGCCTTGTCGGTTTCGGGATGCAGCACGACGATGCCGCGGAGGTTCGCCCGGTCGGCGGCCAGCGCTTCGAGCAGCACGCTGTTATCGAAGCCATAGACGCTGGGTTGCACCAGCACGCCCTGGGCGATGTTCACTGCGGCGGCGTAAGCCTGCCAGTCGGCAAGCGTCCGCACGTGCGGGGTGTAGCTGCGCGGGCTCGCCAGCGGCACGCCGTCGGCAAAGACGTGGAAATGCGTGTCGACCGTGCCGTCGGGCAGCGCCCGCGGGGCGCGGTTTAGCGGCCGCGGCGGCAGGCAGAGCGGCGCGTCGGCTGCCGTGAGGCTCACGACTCCTGGTCCTGCATGAAATCGAAATCGGCGCCCTCGTCGGCCTGGGTGACGTGGTTGTGGTAGAGCTGCGCATAGCCACGCGGCGGCGCCGGCTTGGGCGCGGGCAGGGCGGCCATCCGCCGGTCGAACTCTGCGGCGGGAATATCGAGGTGGATGCGGCGGGCCGGCACATCGAGGACGATGAAATCGCCGGTCTGGACGATGGCGAGCGGCCCGCCATCGGCCGATTCCGGCGCGATGTGCAGCACCACGGTGCCGAAGGCGGTGCCGCTCATCCGGGCATCGGAAATCCGCACCATATCCTTGACGCCCTGCCGGGCGAGTTTGCGGGGGATCGGCATGTAGCCGGCTTCGGGCATGCCCGGGGCGCCCTTCGGGCCGGCATTGCGCAGCACCAGGATATCCGCGGGGCTCACGTCGAGATCATCGCTGTCGAGCCGGTTGGCGAGGTCTTCGGTGTTCTCGAACACCACGGCCCGGCCGCGATGCTGCATCAGGGTTTTCGAGGCCGCCGACTGCTTGATGATGGCGCCGCGCGGCGCGAGGTTGCCCTTCAGCACCGCCAGCGTGCCGATCGGCTTCAGCGGCGCCGCCATGGTGCGGATGATGGTCTGGCCGGGCTCGTCGACCACTGCGTCGATCACCTCGCCGATGGTCTTGCCGTGGATGGTCGCGGCGCTGGTATCGAGCTCGGAGCGCACTTCTTTCAAGAGCGCCGGCACGCCACCGGCCTGGTGGAACTGCTGCATATAGTGCTGGCCCGAGGGCTGCAGGTCGACCAGCAACGGCACGCGCTTGCCGACTTCATCGAGCAGGTCGGTATCGAGCTTGATCCCCAGCCGGCCGCAGATGGCGGCGAGGTGCACCACGGCATTGGTGGAGCCGCCCATCGCCTGCAGCGCCACCATGGCGTTTTTGAGCGCCGCGGGGGTCAGCAGTTCGCGCACGGTCGGGCCGCCCTCGGCGGCGAGCCGCCCGGCGAGCCTGCCGGTTTCCTCGGCGAGGCGGGTCCGCTCGGCCTCGGTGGCCGGCGCCGAACCGCCGCGGGGCAGGCAGAGGCCCAGCACTTCGGTGAGGTTGGCCATGGTGCTGGCGGTGCCCATCACGGTGCAGGTGCCGACCGAGCTGACCAGCCGGTTA
Source organism: Devosia sp. LjRoot16 (assembly GCF_964252795.1). Classification (NCBI taxonomy): domain Bacteria; kingdom Pseudomonadati; phylum Pseudomonadota; class Alphaproteobacteria; order Hyphomicrobiales; family Devosiaceae; genus Devosia; species Devosia sp. LjRoot16. The sequence goes on along the minus strand of NZ_CAXUPH020000006.1, from coordinate 425,566 downwards.
TTGACTTCGTTGATCTCGGCTTCGTCGATTTCGCCGGCCCGATAGCGGCCCCAGAAGCGGCGGCAATCGGTGCAGGCGCCCAGCCGCTCACCCTTGTGGTGGCCGGTGGCCATCGGCCCGGTGGGGAGGAACACCGCGGGGATATCGCTGCTGGCGGCCGCCATGATCTGGGCCGGCAGGGTCTTGTCGCAGCCGCCGATCAGCACCACGCTGTCCATCGGCTGGGCCCGGATCATCTCCTCGGTTTCCATCGCCATCAGGTTGCGCAGGTACATCGAGGTGGGCGAGGCAAAACTCTCGTGGATCGAGATGGTGGGGAACACCATGGGCAGGGCGCCCGACAGCATGACGCCGCGCTTGGCCGCCTCGATCAGCTGCGGCACGTTGCCGTGGCAGGGGTTGTAATCGGAATAGGTATTGGCAATACCGACGATCGGCCGGTCGAGCGCATCGTCCGAATAGCCCATCGCCTTGATGAAGGCCTTGCGCAGGAACAGCGAAAAGCCCTGGTCCCCATATGTGGTCAGCTTGCGACGAAGGCCGTCCGGCACTTAATCCTCCTGGCGGCGCCTCGAAACACGCGCCGTTGTGGTGTTCCAAATTAGCGGCGCGCGATGGATTGTCAATAAACAAGCGCAGCCAACCTATCGCAGATGTGCGGTGTTATCGCTCAAACCTCGGGTGTCAGGCGCATTTTGTCTAGCGATTCGTGGATATGCACCCGATGCGACGATAGATTGCGCTACTGGTTGATTATTGACAAAATGCCATCGAAGGGGCAGTGAAGCCGTAGTAGTCGCGGAGGATGATGAGCGTGTCCACTCGCCGCATCGGCATGATCGGGGCCGGCTGGGTGACTGGCTACCATCTGCCCGCCTGGGGCCGGCAGCGCCACCGCGCCAAGGTGGTGGCGATCGCCGACCCGTCGGCCGCGGCGACGGCGCAGCGCGCGGCCGAGTTCGGTATCCCCGGCCTCTATGCGAGCGCCGAGGCGATGCTGGCGGCCGAGGAACTCGATGCGGTCGATATCTGTTCGCCGCGCGAAACCCATGCAGCAATGGTGCGGCTGGCCGCCGGCCGGCAGCTCGATATCCTCTGCCAGAAGCCGCTCGGCACCGATTTCGCCGAGGCCGAGGCGGTGGTCGCGGGCGTCGCGCCGCCGACCCGGCTGATGGTGCACGAGAACTGGCGGTTCCGCGCCTATTACCGGGTGCTGAAGCGCTGGCTCGACGAAGGCGCGGCCGGTGACATCCGGCAGGTGAGTTTCGAGTTCCTGTCTTCGGGGATGCTCGCCGGCGCCGATGGGCTGCGGCCGGCTTTGGTGCGGCAGCCGTTCTTTCGCACACAGCCGCGGCTCCTCGTGATGGAAGTCTTGATCCACCATCTCGATACGCTGCGCTACCTGCTCGGTGAGCTCGAAGTGGTGGCGGCGCGGCTCGAACGCAGCAATGCCGAAATCGTCGCCGAGGATGTGGCGGCGGTGGTGCTGCGCCGGCCGAGCGATGGGCTGGTGGTCAACGTCACCGGCAACCTCGCGGTCGCAGGGGCGCCGCCGGCGCCGCGCGATCACCTGAGGATCTTCGGGACGCGCGGCACGGTGGAACTCAAGGGCGCGACGCTCAGGCTCAGCGCCGCCATGCCGCGAGAGGAGAGCTTCGATCCCGATGCCACTTACCAGGGCTCGTATGACGCGGCGATCGGGCATTTTCTCGATGGCCTCGAGACCGGCAAGCCCTTCGAAACGGCGCCCGAGGATAACCTCAGGACCTTGCGGCTGGTCGAGGAGATCTACCGCCTCAGCCGGTTCGACCCGGCGGCCGAACCGCGCTAACGTGGCGTGCTTCGCGAGCAGTTGGAGGACCAGTTGACGGTCAGGGACGAGATAAGGCCAGGCGTCGTAGAGCACGACGATCTCACCATCGCGCGGGCGCTCGAAGAGGACATCATCTTCGGCCGCCTGGCGCCGGGCACCCGCCTCACCGAGGACATGCTGCTGGCCCGCTTCGAGGTCACCCGGCATTTCGCGCGCCAGGCTTTGGTGCAGCTCGAAGGCATGGGCGTCGTGGTGCGCGAGCGCAACAAGGGCGCCACGGTGCGCTCGCTGTCGCCGAGCGAGGTACAGGAGATTTACGCGGTGCGCGAATTGCTGCAGCGCCAGGCGGCACTGTGGATCCCGCTGCCGGCGCCCGAGGCGCTGATCGCCGAGCTCAGCGCCATCCACGAGGAACACGGCCAGCACATCGAGGCGGGGTATCTGCGCGGCGTGCATGAAACCAATGACCGCTTCCACCTGACCCTGTTCGGCGCCTGCGGCAACTCGCATTTGGTGCAATCAATCGAGCTCTACATGCGGCTCAGCCTGCCGGTGCGCGCCAACTCGATGGCCGACAAGGCGTCGCTCCGCATCTCGCACGAGCACCACCGGCTGATGATCGAGATGCTGAAAGGCAGCGACAACTGGGTGCTGGCGCAGCTGTGCGTGGACCACCTGCAGCCGAGCAAGCGGAATTATCTGAGCCACGTGAGCTGATTCATGCAGTCGGCGGCCCTCTCCCGCTTGCGGGGGAGGGTGCGCCGACTGATGGCGCTGTGTCTCAGGGCGCAGCGCTGGCAATCGCCGCCAGTACGGCAGCGGGCCGCTCCGCAATCTCCTGGATAGAAAACCGGATCACAGTGATCCCCTCCGCCTCCAGCCAGGCCGTTCGGCGTTGATCCCGGTCGGTCTGCTCCTGGTGCACGGGGCCGTCGACCTCAACGGCCAGCTTCACCGCCGCACAGTAGAAATCGAGGATGTACGGCCCGATCGGGTGCTGGCGCCGGAAGTGCCAGTCCCGCTCATTGCGGCGCAGCAACGCCCATAGCGCCCGTTCCGGCTGCGTCATGCTGCGACGCAGATCCTTGGCGCGCTCGCGAATGAAATCAGGTGCCCGCAAGGTGGGTGCCTCCCTGCGCCAGGCTATTTGTGGTCCCTGCTCTCCACAAGCGGGAGCGCGCAGTCGGCGCACCCTCTCCCGTTTGCGGGGGAGGGACGCCGACTGCGCGTTCTGTTTACGCCTCGAGCCGCAGCAGGGAGACGCCCTGGCGGGGTAGCGTGGTGCGGAGCAGGATTTTGCCGTTGTCGACTGCCAACGCACCGACGGTCTCGATTTCGGCCAGCTGGCCGGCGGCCTCGAGCTCGGCGTATTGGGCGCTGGTTGGGTTCTGCGGGCTGCCCATCGCCTTCCAGACGCCGAAGGCGTTGGAATGGGTTTCGTCCATGCGGTAGTGGCGGAGGGCGGGGGCCTTGCCGGTCCAACCGTCGACGGTGATCGCCACTTCGGCGCTCGGGCCGGCCTCGTCGTCATCGTGGTAGTGATAGACGAGGACACTGATGCCGGTGGCGTCGCGGGTGGCGACGACGTTGACGTCGGGCGCGCCGCGCACCCCATCGGCCACGAGGTCCGCCAGCGGCTGACGCTGCGTACTCGCTGTCTCCAGCCAATCGCCGCCGAGCTTGCCCAGCATGCGGAAGCCGTTCAGCACTGCCTTGTCGACGCCGTTGGTGGCGAGATCGCGGAAGCCGTCGAACCAGGGCTGGTCGTCGAACAGGAAAGCCCAGGTGACGGCGCCCTCGATGGTGAGGTTGGCGCGCGCCGCCAGCTCATAGGTGCGCAGCATGCTTTCGACCACATAGACGCCGTAGAGCGGCCCGTTCCGATAGCCGTTCTGCGGGTGGTAGCGGGCCGAGCAGGCGGCGCAGCCTTCGGGGTCGGATTCGCCGATGACGATCGGCAGGTGCCTGAGCGAGGGGAACTCATTGATGATCCCCAGATGGGTGTCGATGTCCTTGAGCTGCTTGTGGATGCCCATCCGCACATGGTCCTTGTAGACCACCGGGTTGCCCTTGGCGTGGAAGGCGATGAAGTCGATCGGCGAGTTGTGGTCGACCACGTGCTGCAGGAACTCGCGCATGAAGGTCTGGGCCTTGGGGCTGTTGAAGCCGCCGCAGACATGCGGGCCGCCGACGCGGGCCTTGGGCAGAGCGCGCTTCACCGCCCTGGCGCTGACATCGTACATTTCGCAGAACTGCGGGATGGTGCCGGTCCAGTAATGGCCGTCGGGCTCGTTCCACACTTCCCACGGCCAGCTCTCGACCACGTCGCGGCCGTAGCGTTCGGCCATGTGGTTGGCCCAGGCCTCGATCAGGTCGCCCCACTTCTTCAAATCGTTCGGCGGCGCGGTCCAGCCGGTGGTGATGGTGGCGTATTTGTCGTTGGGCGCCCAATGGTGGCGGTATTCGCCGTCGAAATCCGACAGCGCCTCGGGGGTGAAGCCGATCTGCACCAGCGGGATATTGCCCGCCTCGACATAGGCGTCGAAGATCTTGTCCATGACGGTCCAGTCATAGACCGGCTTGCCGTTGGCATCTTCGGTATAGGCGTTGGTCGAGCCCCATTTCAGCGCCGGCAGGCCGTCGCCGCTGGTCAAGAGGTTATGGGTGCGGATGCGGGGCGGCTCGGGGCTGAGCTCGGTCAGCTCGCGCAGCAGCTTCTTGCCGTGCTCCGAATAGGTGTAGTTCGGCTCGTCATAGCCGAACCAGTTCCACAGCGGCTTGTAGGGCCCGGTACGACGGTCGGCGTGAACCGCAATGCTCACGTCAATAGAACTGCTCATTTCTCTTCCTTGCTGGCGCTGCTGCGCCGGACCCCTCCCGAGGTCTGGCCGATCGCGGTGTCATGACCAGGCGACTTTTCTCGCGAGGAGAAGCTTCGCCATCGCTGTCGCAACCTATGGCAAACAGCTATTTTGTCAATAATACGTTCGGACGCACGGTACGCCGAAGCGCTGCCATGTCAGGATTTCCGGCATTTTCTGCGGATTTTTTCGGAAGAGGGTTGCCGAGTGCGTGCAAATTGTCGATAAAGACCGCCGTGAGACCGTTGCCTGCCAGGCGCTTCCGGGGCCCCGATAGCGAGGCCAGGAAGGCAGGCTCGGGTCTCTAAGTCTTTCATCGATCCGACGAAAAACGGGGCTCGCCTGCGAGCCGGGAGGAACAGCAAGATGAAGTTTCTAAGGACAATCGCCGTCGCGGCGGTGGCGTCATTATTGGCGCTGCCGGCCTTGGCGCAGGATTTTATCGCCGGCATTCCGCGTAACGAGGCGCTGATCATTCAGGGGCCGACGGCGCAGAACGCCGACTGGTTCAACATCTGGGCCCCGGGAGGCGGCGCCACCACGAACGGCACGCAGCAGCTATCGGCTGACACCTTCTGGTTCATCAACCCCGAGGGCGGCCCCAACCCCTGGCAGAACGCGCTCGCCACCGAGCCGCCCATCTACAATGCCGACTTCACCGAGATGACGGTCAAGCTGCGCCAGGGCGTCTACTGGAGCGACGGCGTCGAGTTTACTGCCGACGACGTGGTCTACACCGTCCAGACGCTGATCGATCACCCCGGCATGAACTGGGCGGCAGCATTCGGCGTCAACGTCGCCTCGGTGGAAGCGCCGGATCGCGACACGGTGGTCTTCAAGCTCAAGGCGCCGAATTCACGTTTCCATGCCCTGTTCACAGTACGCTGGAACGCCGCCTGGATCATGCCCAAGCACATCTTCGAGAAGGTCGCCGATCCGCTGGCCTACAACTTCAACCCGCCGGTATCGCTGAGCGCCTATGTGCTCCACAGCTACGACAAGGCGGGCAACTGGACGATCTGGAAGCTGCGCGACGATTGGCAGCGCACCACGATCGGCATGGATTGGGGCCAGCCGCAGGTGAAGTACGTGGTGTACCGCGCCGCCGGCAACCCCGAGGCCCGCGTCATCGAACAGCGCAACCACAACCTCGACGTGATCAACGACATCACGCCGGAAGGCATGTTCTCGATCATGAAGGATAACCCGAGCGCGGCCGCCTGGCTCGCCGGCTTCCCCTATGCCCATCCCGATCCGACGCTGCCTTCGGTGCTGTTCAACACCAAGAAGGCGCCATTCGACAACAAGGATGTCCGGTGGGCCCTGGCGCTGCTGATCGATATCCGCGCCGTGGCGCTCGGCTCCTATCGCGGTGCGGCGAACCTCTCGGCTCTCGCCACCCCGCCGACCGGCTCGGCGCCCGAAGACTATTTCGTGCCGATGCAGGATTGGCTCACCAATTTCGAGCTCGATACCGGCACCCGCAAGATCAAGCCGTACGACCCGACCATCGCCGAGCAGCTCGCCAAGATGGTGCGCCCGCAATGGGGTGACCAGATCCCGACCGATCCGGAGCAGCTCAAGCGCACATTCGGCTTCGGCTGGTGGAAGCAGGACGTGCAGGCGGCGACCGAGCTGTTGCAGAAGGCCGGCTTCACCAAGCAGGGCAACCGCTGGATGAAGCCTGACGGCACGCCCTTCACCATCCGAGTGCAGGTCGAAGGCGACGCCATCCCGACGCTGGCCCGCGCCGGCACGGCGATCGCCCAGCAGTGGACCCAGGCCGGCATCGACGCCAAAGTCGACGTTGCCGGACCGACACACGGTCAGCGGCTCGGCACCGGCGACTTCGAGACGGTGATTGCCTGGTCGATCGAGACCTGGGGCGGCCACCCCGACCTCAGCTTCTTCCTCGATAGCTATCACTCGGAGTTCATCAAGCCGGTGGGCGAGATCCAACCGCCGCGCAACCTGCAGCGCTGGGAGGATCCACGCCTCGACGAGATCATCGAGCGCAACCGCACGGTCGCCTTCGACGCACCCGAGGTGAAGCAACTGGGTCAGGATTTCCTCAAGCTCGCCGTCGAGGAAATGCCGATGATCCCGCTGATGGCCTACAACAAGTTCGCGCCGTTCGACACGACCTACTGGACCAACTACCCGAGCATCGACAACCCGTACTCGGCATCCGGCCCGAACTGGTCGAACATCCGCTACATGGTGGTGAGCCTGAAGGCCGCCACGCCGGCGGCGCAGTAACCCCACAACGCACCTGGACCAGCCGGTAACGCCGGCTGGTCCGCTCCGATCCAACTGATCCGAGAGGCGGGATGCACGGCTTTCTCATCTATCTCATGAAGCGCTTTGGCCAGTTCCTGTTCGTGGTGTTCACGGGCGTGACACTGTCATTCCTTATCGCGCACTTCTCACCGGTCGATCCGATCGAGCAGACGGTGTCGCTGCTCACCAGTTTCGGCAATACCGATCCGCGTTCGGTCGAGTTGCTGCGCGAGTCCCTGCGCGAGCTCTACGGCACGGGTGGTTCGCTGCTCGATCAGTACTTCACCTTCTGGGGCCGCGTCCTGACCGGCGATTTCGGCCCGTCGCTCTCTGCCTTCCCGACCCCGGTGAGCACGGTGATCGGCCGCGCCATGCCGTGGACGGTCGGGCTGCTGACCCTCGCGACGCTGTTCTCCTGGACCCTGGGCAATCTTTTCGGCGCGCTCGCGGGCTATTTCCGCGACAACCGCCCGCTCAAGGTCCTGGGCGTGTTCGTGATGTCGATGCAGCCGATCCCCACCTATATCGTCGGCCTGACCCTGATCATCGTTTTCGGCTACCTCTGGCCCGTCCTGCCGATCAGCGGCGGGGCGCAACTGAATCTCGAGCCGGGCTTCACCTGGGAGTACGTCTCCTCGGTGATCGTGCACGGCACGCTGCCGGCATTGACGCTGGTCTGTGTCGGGCTGGGCGGCTGGTTCATCTCGATGCGCTCGCTGGTCTCCAACATCGTCACCGAGGATCACGTGGTCTACGCCGAACTGGCGGGTGTCCCCGGCCGGACGATGTTTTCGCAATACGTGGCGCGCAACGCCATGCTGCCGCAGGTCACGGGCCTCGCGCTGACTTTGGGCCATGTGTTCGGCGGCGCCGTCATCGTCGAGTTCGTCTTCAACTATCCGGGGATGGGCAAGCTCCTCGTCGCGGGCATCTATGCCGGCGACTACAGCCTGGTGCTCGGCGTCACCACCATCGCGATCATCGCCGTGGCCACCGCCGTGTTCATCATCGATGTGCTCTATCCGCTCATCGATCCGCGCGTGAAACTGGGGTAGCGCCATGAAGATTCTCATTGACCTCTTGCGCTACAATCGCGAGTTCCTGGTCGGCTCGATCTTCCTCGCAGTGATCCTGGCGCTCGTCGTCGCCTCGTTCTTTGCGCCCTATGACGAGATGATGACCTATGTCGTCATCCCCGACATGCCGCCTTCGGCCGAGTACTGGCTGGGTACCAATTCGCGCGGCCAGGACCTGTTCTGGCAGCTGGCGGCCTCGATGCGGAACACGCTGATGTTCGGCATTGTCGTGGCCCTGGTCAGCCGCGTCATCGCCATCACTGTCGGCCTCGTCTCGGGCTATCTCGGCGGCCGCGTCGACCAGGTGATCATGGCGATCAACGACACGCTGAACGCGCTGCCCAACATCCCGATCCTGCTGCTCCTCGTGTTCGTGCTGCGCGACCAGATGAGCTGGCCGATCCTCGCGGTCACCGCGGCGCTGCTCGGCTGGCAGCATGACAGCCGGCTGATCCGCTCGGTGGCGCTGTCGCTGCGCAATCGCGAGTTCACCCGCCAAGCGGTGTTCTCGGGCATGCGGACCGGGAAGATCCTGTTCCGCGAGCATCTGCCCTACGTCATGCCGATCGTCTTTTACACCACCATGAACAACCTGATCTGGGCCATCGGCCTCGAGGTGACGCTGTCGATCCTCGGCTTTTCCGACATCAACCGGCCGACCATCGGCGGGATGATCTACTGGGCCAATGCCCACTCGGCGATGGTTGCCGGCATCTGGTGGTGGATCGCGGTGCCGATGGTTTTCGTCGTCATCCTGTTCCTTGGCCTGTTCATGCTGGCCATGTCGGTCAACGAATATATCGATCCGCGCAGCCGGCTCGCCCGGATGGGAGCCTGACATGCACGAAGTTCTCAGCAAAGCTAAAAAGACCGCCGTGGCGCCCAAGAATGTGCTGACTGTCGAAGGGCTTAAGGCCTATTACATCAACGAACACTTCGGGGTGCGCCGCGAGGTGCGGGCGGTCGACGACATCAGCCTCACCGTGCAGCGCAACGAGGTCTACGGCATTGCCGGGGAATCCTCGAGCGGCAAGAGTTCGCTGATCAAGACGCTGGCCGGCGCCATCCGCCCGCCGATGCGGGTGATCGATGGCTCGGTAAAGTTCGATTTCGGCGGCCAGACCATCGATGTCTATGGCGAGCCCGAGCAGCTGAAGCCGGCGCGCTGGCGCCACCTCAGCTACATCATGCAAGGCTCGATGAACGTCTTGAACCCGGTGCGCCGGGTGAAGCACTCGTTCCACGATTTCGCCTATCGCCATATGGGGCTCAGTGGCGCGGCGTTCTGGAGCAAGGTGCGCCAGCATCTCGAGCGGCTCGGGCTCGACCCCGATGTGCTCGAAGCCTTCCCGCACCAGCTTTCGGGCGGCATGCGGCAGCGCATCACCATTGCGCTGGCGACAGTGTGCGAGCCCGAGTTCATCATCGCGGACGAGCCCACCACGGCGCTCGATGTGCTGGTGCAGCAGGATGTGCTCGGCCTGATCAAGGACGTGCAGGCCCGCATGCAGGCCTCGATCATCTTCGTCACCCACGACATGAGCGTCCACGCGGCGATCACCGACCGGCTGGCCATCATGTATGCCGGGCGGCTGGCGGAGGAGGGGGCGACGCAGGCGCTGTTCGACAACCCGCAGCATCCCTATACCGCGCACCTGATCGGCAGCCTGCCGCGCATCGGCGATGTGCGGGTGCGCAAAAGCCTGCCGGGCAAGCCCCCGGCGCTCTCCGATCCACCGAGCGGCTGCCGCTTCCATCCGCGCTGCCCGCTCGCCATCGAGCGTTGTTCCAGGGAGGTCCCGCTGATGCAGCCCAGCGCCACCGGCGGCCGTGTCGCCTGCTTCCGCGCCGGCGAGGCGGTGGCAGCATGACCGACCTGTTGCGGCTCGACCATGTCACCAAGCTCTTCCCGGTCGGCGGGTTTTTCTCGCGCCGCTCGATGAAGGCGGTGGACGATGTCAACTTTGCGCTGAGCGCCGACAAGCCCGAGATCTTCGCCATTGTCGGCGAATCCGGCTCGGGCAAATCGACGCTCGCCAAGATGATGCTGGGCAATGAAGTGCCGAGTTCGGGGCAACTCAGTTTCGACGGCGCCGATGTTGCGGCAATCCGCGGCCGGGCGGCGCGCGAGGCCTTCATGGCCAAGGTGCAGCCGGTGTTCCAGAACCCGTTCGAGGCGTTCAACCCGTTGACGCGGCTCGACGAATACCTGTTCGCCACCGCCCATCGCTTCCTCGGCACCAGCAACCGCAGCGCCCGCGAAGCCGCGGCCGACGCGGCCCTGCAGCGGGTCGGGCTATCGCTGGCCGAGGTGCGCGGGCGCTATTCGCACGAGCTCTCCGGCGGCCAGCTGCAGCGCATCGCGGTGGCCCGCGCGCTGATCCCCAACCCCAAGCTGATCGTCGCCGACGAGCCGGTCTCGATGGTCGATGCGTCGCTCCGCATGTCGATCGTCAACCTGTTCCGCGAACTGCGCGACGAGCTGAAGGTCTCGATCATCTACATCACCCACGATCTCGCGACGGCCTACTACATCTCGGACCGGGTGATCATCATGCAGAAGGGCAAGGTGATCGAAAGCGGCGACGCGCGCACGGTGCTGGAACACCCGACGCAGCCCTACTCGATCGCGTTGAAGGGCGCCGTCCTGCCGCCGGACCCGGCGGCGGCCTCGGCGATCATCCGGGGGCGGCAGGTGGTGGCGTAGGGGGCGGGCATCGGAGGAGCTGGCTCAGGTTCTGGCGATGGGCACGCGGCCTAAATGCGCGTCGACGGCATCAACCACCTTGCGCGCCAGCGGCAGGTTCTCCTTCTCCGCGGCCCAGACCTCATGGAAGCGTGCGACAGTCTCCCGCGCTCCTGGTGGCCCTGATCTGGATCCTGGGTTCGTTGGCGGTCGGCGTGGATTTCCTTCACAGCCTTCTTCCCGACGACTTTGCCTTTCGCCCCGACCGAATCCTTGGCCTGATCGAAGAGGGAGGCGAGATGCTCGTCGTCTCAGCCGCCAGTGCTTACAGCGCATATCTTCTGCGATGGTATTTCCGAGCCGCAGAGCCGAACGCGGCTGAGGTCGGAGGCTGATCGAGGCTCACCGCACCATCAGTCGGGTTTCCCTTTCCCGCTTCGCGGGGGAGGGATCGCACGGCCATGCGTCTGTCGCGCGGCTTCGGCCGGTGCCCGGCGATTTTGGGGGATCTGGTAGCGGAGGCGCGATACCGGCGATCCCCCCCAGCGTTCACCTGCCGTTCGCGTTCGAAGGCAGGGCTGGTCTTAGAAAGCCATCCAAGCTTGCGAGTGCTATGAAGTGAGCGCTGACCGGGAATCGCCGTTTGAGCCCGGCAAGCTGTGGAGCTTGTGGGACATGCTGCAGATTGAGGCTAAGCCGTTCCTAAAGGCGGTGACTGTGCTGGCTTCTCTGTCGACGCTTATCCGGGAGTCGAGGCTCGGAGCCCGAGCGGGCATGGACGAGGTAATCGGCGCTGCTGCGGCGCGATCATTTAGAAGCCAGCTCAAAGACCTGAGGAAAGCTGCCGACGCATTTCAGGCAGCGGTCACTCAAGGCGAGGTTGAGCACATTCTCTATCGCCTTTCAAAGACCACTTGGCGCGAGGCTGAGCCGCTGCTCGACGGAGTGATCCGCGTGTTCTCTAAGGAGATTGCGGGTGCCAAATTGTTCGCGTTGGACAATGGCGCGGCGGCCTATTACGGGCGAGCGGCAGAAGTGTTTGGCGATGCATCTGTGGCTGCGTTCCCAGCTGCTGAGTACGACCTAGAGGAAGCCGGGAAGTGCCTAGCCGTTGCCAGGAATACTGCCAGCGTCTTTCACCTCATGCGGGCTATGGAGACCGCGCTGCAAGCCTTATGCCTCCAGCTTGGCGTGGTGAATGTGGACAAGCGGTGGGGCTTCTTGCTGACGGACATCGATAACGCCGTTAAGCGAATGCCTGACGATGAAGATCGCGCACGATGGTCATTGGTGCGTAGCAATCTCTGGCATGTCAAAGAGACTTGGCGAAACGACACAATGCACCCCGGCGACAAGTACACGGACGCTGAGGCTCGTGAGGTGATGGACGCCGTAAAGGTGTTCCTGAGAAGCCTTGCGCCCCTTGCCGTTTCGGCTGAGTAGGGCTGGCAGCGAACCCCAGCCCCGCGTGTCGTTAGGCTGCGCGGCGCTTCATCGCCTCTTCCCGGCTGCCCTTGTGGCGAAGTCCCTTAAGGACTTCGTTTACGCGGCCGCCGTCTCAATGAACCTGCAATTGCCGTAGCATCATTGGTCAGGATCTGCCTCGGGCACCTCGTCTACAGGCAGGTTGGCCTTCTCGCTCGACATCCGCCGCCGCCAATAGACGTTCTGCACGACTAGGCTGTCCTTGAGGAGATGCACGCCGGCATACATCTCGTGGTCGCCGAGTACTTCCTGCGTGTGCTGCCCGAGTAGCCGAGAGGCGGCCACCTGCAGGGCGCCGCGATGGATCATCCGCTCGCCTTCGATCCGTTCCGGATACCCGGACATTGCGAGTTGCTTAATGGCCTCTTTCTCCCTCTCGTCGGCCCAGGTCGTCGGGTCGAAGTAGAACTCGGCGAGGTTCAAGAAGCGGCGGTAGATTTTCGGCTTAGGGTAGTGACCGACAAGCTTGCGATACGCCTCGGCAGCATCGATGCACGCTAGCATCTGAGCGACCATTTCCTCGGGCCGGCCCGCTCCGCGAACCGTGCGGATCACGTTGGCGGCCAGGTTCCGAAATGGGAACTCGAGATCACCTTCGGCGCGAGTGCGTTCGATCTGGGTTGAGGTTTGGCTGCTGACAACCTTGAGGGCCACGCATCATCTCCGTCGCCCCAGAGTTGAATTATGCCGCGGCGGCAGTGGACGACAGGGCAGGGGGCCTGTCAAGTTCGAGCTGAGCAATGGACCTTAGTCATGTGTCACGCCTACTCCATCACCACCAATGTCGAAGCCATCCGACAGATGGTGCAGACCATTTTCCGGTTCGACGTCGCAGCAAACATCGGCAACCTGCCGCCGCAGACCGGAGTCTACCCGGACATGCTGGCGCCGATCATCCGCAACCAGCCCGGCTTCCGCGAACTGATCAAGGTGCGCTGGGGAATGCCGACCTCTTCACAGGCGCTCTACCAGGCTGCACAAGCTCGAGCGGACAAGATCGCGAAGAAGCAGGGCCGCGACCTCAGCGCTGAGGAGTTTGCCGAATTGGTGCGGATGGAGCCCGACCGCGGCACTCACAACGTGCGGAACACCAAAAGCCAGCACTGGAAGCGATGGCTGGCGCCGGAGTTCCGCTGCATCGTGCCGTTCACGAGCTTTGCCGAGGTGAGCAGCGAAATCGGGCCGGATGGCAAGAAGCTGGGCAACACCTGGTTCGCCTTCGACGACAGCCGGCCGCTCGCCTTCTTCGCCGGCATCTTCGCGCCGCAGTGGACCAGCGTCCGGAAGACCTCGGAGGGGATGGTCACTACCGACCTTTTCGCGTTCCTGACCACCGATCCAAACAATGTCGTGGCCGTCGCCAACCCAGACGCCATGCCAGTGATCCTCAGGACGCCTGAGGAAATTGAGATATGGATGACGGCCCCATGGGAAGAGGCGCAGAAACTACAGCGGCCACTGCCCGACGGAGTGCTGCAAGTCGTTTCGGTTGGCCCGAAGGAGGATCCGCCACCATCCGAGCCGGACGAGCCTGAGCCTTCTCTGTTCTGAGAGAGGCTATCCGGATGAGCGCCGTTGCGGACGAGCATCCGGCACAGGCGTTTCGATGTCGTAAGCAATCTTGCACGGAAACGCGACCGTGAGATCGGGCTTATCAAGAGCGCGCTGAGCCAACGCACAGCCACGCCAAGCGGCAATCCTTGGGTGAAGGAGGGTCATCCGGATATCAGGGCCAAATTGCTTCAGAAGCGTCTCGCGTCGATACTCGCCGCGGCGGCCGCATTGCCGACAGTGAACAACTATCCACTGCTCCGCGTATTGGCCCAGGTGCTCCTCTCCTGCACGGATGCCGCGCATCTGTCGCCGGCCCGGCCCTCCTGGTTCCGCCTTCGGTGGCTCAACCGGAGGCGTGGACATGTGAAGAATGATGTTCTCGGTGCCGCATCTGGGGCAGCGAAGCTTGTTGGCAAGCTCATCGAGCCGGACAAACGGGCCAAGCACAGCGACCACTGAAGCGAGATCGAGCGTGATCTTTTGCATGCATGGGCGTGCGGACTTCAGCCCAGCGCGGCGCCGATCGCATTGGAGGGTGATCGGCCAGTTTCGCTCGAGCGCCTCACCTAAGGTCATGACGCAAACGCTAGCGCTGAGTCTTTAGCCGGCTCTTGAGCTTCAGGGGCTTCTCCGGCCGGGTCAGCGCAGCCTTGACCAGCTTGAGATCCAAGCCCGTCATATCCACCAGGTCCGCCGGCTCGAGGTAGGGATGATCCCGCTTCAGTTGCCGAATTCTGGCCGATTGGTTGGTCTGAATTGCAATGGACATCGTAACCTCCAACGTCTGAGGTTAGGACTCATATACCCATGAACGAAACAAGAACAAGCCACGAGGGATTGTAGGCTTTGCGGACGCAGCGCTACCATGCATAGGAGAGGGAAAGGCGAGAAAATGGAACCCCAGATCAAGCCAACCAAGCTGATTGTCGCCATGGCCTTTGTACGCGACGAAGAGGGCGAACTGCGTCCAGCCTTCGAACCGCGCGAGATGCAGAGTGAGGAACGCGCTGTCCGCGAAGCCCGACTATGGGCGGGTGCCGGACAGTATGCTGGTACGCTCGCCTGGTCGCGCACGGCTGACCTGACCAATGGCGTGTTCGGACACCCCGACGTGCTGTTCCAGTGGGGCGCTATCCCCGACATGGAATAACCCCCGATGGAAATCCTGCAGATGCTCCACGACAGCGAGATAAACGGAAGCGTCGAGTGGTTCTTCGACGGAATCTGGTTGGCGAGGATCGGAGACCGGCTGAACGGCATCAAGGCAGAAACCAAGGTCGGCTCGGCGTTGGAAGCAGAGGCGTGGCTGCACCTCAAGGCGCGCGAACTCTATCCCGACAGCGATTACGCGAGGGCGACCGAGCCGCAGTGATTACTGGAGCTTTTGCCGCTCTATGAGCTGCTTCCTCACCGCCTTGGGGAGATCGAGCTTGGCGAGCAAATCCCTCACTATCTCCTGCTGCGACATAGGGTGCTCTCCGGGGAGCAGCGCCCGACTTCGACCGATGGCCGGTCCGATAGTCTCCCGAACGCTTGGCGCCGCCGGCTTGGGTGGGAACTTAGCCATCAATGCCACCGATCTGCGTCGCGCGGGTTGCGCCGCTGCATCTCCTGTTCGTAAATCTCGATCGCCAGCGGGCTCTCGATGATCTCGAGCAGTCGGTTGATCGTCGCTTCCCGGCTGATGCCGCTGTCGGGCGGCAGATACTCGTAGAGCGCGTCGGAGACCATCACGACAATGTCGTCGGCGCTGACCGGGTGGCGACCCAGCTTGGCCTCCGCTTCGGTGAAGCGTTCGATGTCAGGCATCTCTTGCATCCTCCAGGTGAACCTCGGAGGCGGGCTTGTCTTCTCTGAGGCCTTTGAACGATGGATGACGGATCAGGCCATCCGGGGTGATTTCGGTGTATTCGACTTCCGCTAGGAGGCGCGGCTCGACCCACCGGGCGGCGCGCATCTCGATCCGCGGCATACCGACGACCGGCGGCGGCTGATCGGTGCGGATGAGCTGCAGCACCTCCCATACGTCCTGCCGCATCTTGTTGGAGAACCCCGTGCCAACGCCGCCTCGGTAGACCAGCTTGCCGCCCTCATAGGTGGCGAGGAACAGGCCGCGCACGTTGTCGACGCCGTAGTCAGGTGGGCGCCAGCCAATGACCACGAACTCCTGACGCTGCACGCACTTAATCTTCAGCCAGGCCGTCGACCGGTCGCCGCCATAGTAGCGAGCGGTTGGTGACTTCGCGATGACGCCCTCGAAGCCGCCTTCGCACATGGCGCGGAACACCGCCTCGCCATCACCGACGATATGATCGGAATAGGCGAGCGGCGAGTCCTCGGGGAGGTTCGTGAGCAGCGCCTCGAGCCTTGCCTTGCGCTCGACTTGCGGTAGCCGCGCGATGTCCTCGCCGTCCTGCTCGAGTAGATCGAAGGCGTAGAACACCACGGGCTTGCTGCCATCGAGGCTGTTCTTGAGCAGGGTGAAGTTCGTGCGGCCATCTTCGTCGATGGCGCAAAGTTCGCCATCAATCAGCGCGGTGCCACCGGTGAGCCGGGAAAGCGCTGGGGCGACATAGCCGAATTGGCGCGTCCAGTCGTGTCCTTTTCGAGTGTAAAGCCGCACCTCCGCGCCGGCGATGGCGGCCTGCATGCGGTAGCCGTCGAGCTTCATCTCGAACAGCCAGCCGTCGCCGGTGGGGACACGGCGTTCGAGGCTCGCCAATTGGGGCGGACGAAACTGGGGAAGGATGAGTTGGGTAGAGTCCGAGTCCCTGCGGCTTGGCCGCCTTGTGCGGGGTGCGGCCTTCACGGCCGGCATGGGGAACTCATGAACATCAGCGATTCAATGCAGTCGCTGCACTTCCGTTGCCTCGCGCGTCAGTTGAACCACCTGGCCCCTGCTGGCGCAACCTAGAATCCTCGCCGCTCTTGGCAACTGAATTAGCAGCAACAGGTTGGGCTCTCTTACATCAAAGGAGAGTGCCCATGGAATCCCAACTCGAATCCCACAGTTTCATCACTCTGCTGACGACGCCCTGGTTTCTTGTCGTGGTGGGTGGATTCATCGTCCTGGGCTTGGCTATCGCCTACGGGATGCGCCGCACGAGGAGCAAGACTGCCAGGGATAGTGCCGCTGCTGCGGCACAGGGTATCCGGGAACATCGGGATGACTGACGCAACCAAGCCTGGCGCCGGAGTGGTACCAAGTGCCCGGGCCGAGCGTAGGCGCGTCATGACCGATGGCGCAGCTGGCATTGCAATGTACTCAACCGCTATCGCTCTCATCACGGCGATTATCGTAGCCGTAGTAATTGTTGCCTAAAAATGTCGAAGAAGCAGAGGAAGCAAAAGCCACTCAAGCCCTCGCGACTTCCCGCTCCCGATGAATTCGCGTCCCGTCACGGGATCGCCGTCGACACGGCACGAGCTATACTCAACCACGCGTCTACTGGTGAATTCCAATCCCGCGAAGATCAGGCCAAGAAATAGCGCTACTGTCGAACGGCATACCGGTCAAGCAGCGCGTGGTCGCTGGACTTGTCCCAACTGCGTGTCTCGACGTGGCGTCAATGGACGGTTGCCGGTGCTGCTGAGGCGGCTGGCCGAAACCATTAACGTTGAAGGTGGCGAGTGTAGTCATTGGGCCAGTGGCCCACGCCTAGGAATGGTCAGTGTCGCTTCAGGCCAGCGTCTTCCATCGCGTCGTCGATGGCTTCCGCAGCTTCTCGCTCGACGCGCTTCCGCTCTTCCTCGATCTCTCGCGCATCGAGGTGCTCGAGCCCGACGACCTTGTTGGTGGCCGGCGAGTGTTCGATCAGGTAGTCGAGCTTGACGTGCAGGGCCGCCTCGCTGCGCGCGCCGGCGACAAGAATAACGCCGCTGATCACGATAGCCGCGACCGACAAGAAAATGTTGAAGGCGAACATGAAGCCTTCATTGAACTGCACTGCGGCCCCAATCCCGATGCCCACCATCAAAGCCACAAACGTGGCGACGAACCCCCGCCAGTCCGACAGGAAGTCGGCGAGGCGGTAAATCAGTCCGCTGATGCGGCTGGAAGGTGCTTGCTTCATGGTGGCAGCCACAACGTCGCACGCGCCATTTGGATGCTCGCGGTGGGTAGCCGGCTGTCTGCCTCGGCCGAAGAGTCTTTGATGAGATTGCCCGGCGGAACCTCGAGCGCCTTCTGAAGTTCTCGCCCTCGGCGGAGAGCATATGGAGGAACAACCAATGAAGAAAACGAATCTTCTCGCCGGGCTGGCGCTTGCCGCCTTGCTGGCCGGGGCACCTGCCGTAGCCCCACTGCCGTTAACGGTGTCGATTGCTCAGGCCCAAGAGGCCCGAGTGAGCTTCAGCCTGTTTTTCGACGAGTTGCGGCCGCACGGCACTTGGGTGAAACACTCCAAGTATAAGTACGTGTTCTGCCCCAAGGTCGACGCCAAGTGGCGTCCCTACACCAATGGCCGGTGGCTGTTCATAAAGGATCGCGGCTGGTACTTCGACTCCCGCGAGCCCTTCGCTTGGGCCGTCTACCACTATGGTCGCTGGGTTGACGATGATCGCATCGGCTGGTGCTGGGTGCCAGGCAACCACTGGGCCCCGGCTTGGGTGAGCTGGCGGCGTAGCAACGACCACATCGGCTGGGCGCCGTTGCCCCCGGAAAACGACGGGTTCCAGATCAACATCAACGTCACGGTCGGCGAGCCGCCGGAAGATGAGTGGGTCTTCGTGCCCGTGCGGTCATTCCTCGAGCCCGATCTTCGGGTGACAGTCATCATCGCCGATCGAGATCCGGAGATTTTCCGGCGCACCGAATTCGTCGGCCCGGTGATCATCCAGAACAACGTAGTGATCAACAACGTCATCGATATCGACTTTATCCAGCAACAGACCAACCAGCAGGTAACGGTTGTGGAAGCGAAGTCGACCACCGACCCTGCGGCGGTAACCACTGACCCGGCCGCCGGCACTATCCAGGTGTTTGCACCCACGGTCGACGAGCCCAAGGAGGAGGAAGCTCCGCCCGAAGCCGTGGAGCCCGAGCAGGCCGCTGAGCAGTTGGGCAAGCCCGCCGAAGGCGAACCCACGGCAGAAGAGGCCGCTCCGGCCGAAGGGGAAGCTGCCCCGGCAGACGCTGCGCCGACCACCCCAGCCACGGAGTGCCCTGAAGGCCAGCAGCTGGTAGAGGGCAAGTGCGTGCCCGCCGGCGAACAGCCGTCAGCCGAACAGCCGGCGGCTGAACAACCTGCCGCTGAGCAGCCTGCGACGGAACAGCCCGCCGCCGAGCAGCCGGCACAACCTTCCGAACCGGAGGCCGCGCCGGCCGATCAGGCGCCTGCCGCCGAACCGGCTGTGCCAGCCGAGGAGCCTGTCACCTGCCCTGAAGGCCAGCAGCTGGCAGAGGGCAAGTGCGTGCCGATCGAGGGCGAGCAGCAGCCGGCAGCCGAAGCGCCCGCAGCCGAGGAGCCCGCCGCTCAGCAGCCTGCGGAAGAGGCGGCTCCCGCCGAGGAGCAGGCGGCGCCGGCCGAAGAAGCTACGCCCACCGACCAGGCGCCGCCCTGCCCTGAGGGTCAGCAGTTGGTCAACGGCAAGTGTGTGCCGATCGAGGGCGAAGCTGCCCCCGCGCAGTAAGCTCGACGGCGGCGGGCAAGCCCGCCGCCGCTCCCGAGTTCACTTTCGGGATTGCGTCTCGTGATGAGCGGAATAGAGACACGCCCCTGTTGACGAGCGATCTTCAACGCCGCGCCGGTGGACAGCACCGGTGCGTTTCCATGTTCGGAGCGACAAGGCCCTTGCCGCCAGGAACTAAGCAGCGTTCACAAATCGAGCTTTCCGTAATTCACACCTGGTACGGCGGGCCGGACATGCTACGAGTTCGCAGTCCGGCAATGGTGAAGGGGGAAATCCTGTGCTGCTCACTGCGAAAATCTTGCTGACACTAGCGACGCTCGGTTACAGCGTTGTTCCGGCGCTTGCCGACTTTAACAAGACACACGCCACCAATCCCAATTGGCTTCCCCACGCCCGCTATCATGTGGTCTGGCAGGTCATGAGTTACGTCTGCATGGCCCTTATTGCGCTCTATCTGATCTGGGGGAGCGCTGATGTTTTCGGCATCGCGGGCCTTTGGCTCGCCGCCGGCCTCGCCGCAAGCGCCTATGGCGGTTTTTTCGCGGCCGCCTTTTCCAAGTCGCTCTATGGTGGCGCGCAATACGATGCGAACGGCGTACTGCCCGTCAACGTTTCCATCGGGGGCAAACCCCGCGCGGTCGATGCAAACTTGGCTGTGTTCTCTCTTATGGCTTTGCTGCTCGTGGCAGCCGGAATCTGTCTGCTGCAGGTTCAAGCAATCTGACGACAAAGTGCTGTTCACTTAGCTGTTGCGAAACCAAACCCCGCAATGAGCGTTCAGGCCCGTTGGGCAACGGGCGCGGGCTTTGGACATATGAACAACTCCGAGAATTTTGACGCGTCGCTCAGCGACGATGGGCGCTATCGCCTGCTTGTCGAAGCGATCAGCGATTATGCGATCTATATGCTTGACCCCAACGGGGTGGTGACCAACTGGAACACCGGCGCCCAGCGTTTCAAGGGCTACCTACCCAAGGAAATCGTCGGCAGGAATTTTGAAGTTTTCTATACCGCCGAGGATCGCGCGCTGGGTCGACCGTCTATCAACCTCCGCCGTGCGGCGGACGAGGGTCGCCTGGAGGACGAGGGGTGGCGGGTCCGAAAGGATGGCAGTCGCTTCTGGGCCCATGTTGTCATCGATCGCATTCTTGCCCCGGATGGAAGCCTCGTCGGCTTCGCAAAGATCACGCGAGATCTGACCGAACGCCGTCACGTCCAACAGGAACTCGAGCAGGCCAGGGAAGCGCTCTTTCAAGCCCAGAAAATGGAGTCGATAGGCCAACTCACGGGGGGCATCGCTCATGACTTTAACAACCTACTGATGGCCATCATCGGCAGTCTGGAAATCGTTCAGCGGCGGATAAACGCCGATCCGGCGATCAGTCCTTTCATCGACAACGCTCTCAAAGGAGCGAGACGTGGGGCCGTTCTAACACAGAGGATGTTGGCCTTTGCGCGGCGACAGGAACTCAAGATGGGCACGGTCGACCTGAAAGCCGTAGTTGGCGGGATGACCGATCTGCTCGAGCGTACTTTAGGCCCCAGCATCTATATCCGGCAGGATTTGCCCGACGATCTGCCACCGGTACGGACGGACGGTCCCCACAGGCCTCGGCTTGTCGATGGTTCACGGTCTGGCAGAACAGTCGGGAGGCTTTCTCGATCTGAAGAGCGCGCCGGGCAAGGGGACCACGGCCGAGATTTGGCTGCCCGTAGCCGCAAGCGAGGGCGACGTTGCCCCAATCCTACCCGACGCGGTCGAGCAGCCGCGGCAAAGTCTCAAGATACTGGCGGTCGACGATGACTCGTTAGTCTTGATGAACACTGTTGCGATGCTGGAGGAGCTTGGACACACGGTGATTGAAGCCCACTCGGGCCTTGAGGCCCTAGAAATCCTTCACCGTGAGCCCGTTGATCTCCTGATCACCGACCAAGGGATGCCAAAAATGACAGGCGGAGAGCTGGCAGCCAGGACGCATGCTTCACAGCCCGATTTGCCGATCATCGTTGCCACTGGATACGCCGAGCTTTCCGACGAAAAGGCTCGTTCACTGCTCCGCCTGCCCAAGCCTTTTAGCACTGAAGAGTTAGCCGCCGTCATCGCAAAGGCTGTGGCCTAGGCACTGTCTTGCCCGCATCCGAGCACCGGGCCCCCAAAAGGGCCCCAGCGCTCTCCAAAGCGCTGGGGCCAGAGGAGGTCCAGGGTGAGCCTCCTCTACGTCAGGTGCGCCCGGGGGGCGTGACGCACCCTCGTTCGTTCAGCAGATCACCACTCGCCGCGCAGGCCAGTCGTGACGCTCGCGCTGTAACCAAATGCTCCCAGACATGTCTACGGACACCTCGCCGTAGAGCGACAATGCTCGGTCTCGCTTCGAGTGGCTTTCAGCTAAGCCGAGCAATCATTTAATGAACTCGAGCAGCGTAGGCGAAACCCAGGTCCAAGAGAAGTGTCGCGGCATTCATAATTTGGTCTTATGAGCTCTACTCGCGGCGCCGCAATTAAGGTGCCGTGCGATGACACAAACGACACTTGCAGCAATCCTGAGCAGGAGGCGCGTCGGATGCCCTTTGATCGAGCCGTCTTCTTCTTGCGCGAGAACCCCATACCGACTGGGGGCACGCACGCAACAGCCGATGAAACTGGTGGTGCCGTCGGTATTTTCGAAGGTGTGATCCCGCCAGGGCACAGCATTCATTGGCATACTCACACTCGCGAGGCCGAATGCTTCCACGTTATAGCCGGCCGATTCCGTTTCTGGTGCGGGGACGACGTTGCCGAGGGCGGGCCAGGAACGACAGTCGTAGCCCCTGCCTACCGACGACACCGCTGGCAGAACATCTCAGAGCAGGAAGGGCGATTATTGATGTGGGTCACCCCTGGTGGCTTCGAAGCGCTTTTCGCAGAGATTGATGCCTTGTCACAACCCACGCCTCAAGCGATCTATGAGATTGAAACCCGCTACGGTATCCTTAGCGAAATCCTTGATTTGCGATGAGTGTGGACGTGCAGAGCCGCCGCTCCAACCTTCGGCTATAGCGCGTGCTGCGGTCGCGCCACCTCCAGGGGTGGACCTCCGCCAGCGATGACGCAGGGGCACTGGTCAGACGACAACCCGAGCATTGGCCTGGCTCAGCAATGCTTCCTCGAAATCAATCACCGCTACCACCTGGCCAGCCGGATCAACGATGACATACTGCGCGCCGAAATAGCTGGCGTCGGGTTCGCCGTGATCGAGAGACAGCAGTTCGCGCGCCGAGGCACGACCTTCGGCCACCGCGTCCTCGAGGCTGGCAAACTCGCCGCCCACCGTGTCGGGTAGCTGCCGCATCGCGTTGGAGAAGTTGAACAGGTAACGCATGTTATGGCTCTCCCAACAGGCGGGAATATTCTCGCTCGGCCAAGCCGTAGGCGCCATTCGCTCGAGCCAGCAGTCCTTCACGGTCGGTGATCACCATATGTCCTCGCGTCGAACGGATAAGCCCGTCGCCTTCAAGCAGCTGGATCGCCACGGTCACGCCGGATCGGCGGACCGCCAACATGGTGGCAAGCAGATCGTGGGTGATATCGAAATGCTGGCCAAGGCGATCGGAAACCATCAGCAACCAGCGCGCCAAGCGTTCTTCCAGTTGGCCGTATCCGTTAGTCACCGAAGTGGCCGTAACCTGTAGCTCGAAGGCGCGATGGTAGAGCGACAACACAGATCGCAAGGTGTCGGATTTATCCAACGCAGTTACAGCCTGCTCAATGTCGACGCGATAGGCAGTGCCATTTGCCTGGGCGAAAGTTTCGAATGGCGACTGCCGGTCGCCGGACACGAGAAATGAACTGGTAACCCCCTCGAAGCCGATCAGGCCGACCTCAATCGAGCCGCGCCCAACGTTAGCTACCACCGAGGCGACGCAATCCTCGGGGAAGTAGATCGCGATAATCGGCGAGTTGGCGGCATGGAACGGCTGACGCAGTTCAACCGAAACACGTTCGGGCTGCAGTAACTGCAGGTCGGCTGGGGCAAGGCGTCGCAATAAGAGGTTTCGGCAGCTGCCGTCCGACATAGCGCTCTCCCGCATGGGGCAAGAGCGCAACGGTCTCCTAGCCGTCTGAGCCCGGTTACCGTACAGACGGTGATAGAGGGTACTACCCGAAAGTGCTCGTTATAAGGCCTTGGTCAGTTACCGTACCAAACTCATGATGTCGGCCTTTCGATTTCGAACCTGAGCGTGATGAGGCACAGCGTTACGCCATTCTCATTGCGTAAAGTGACGCTGTTAAGCGGTGCCCCCGCGCGGGAGAAGCGTTCGCGCACCACGTCGATCAGCGCCCTGGCCGCCTCCAGTTCCGCCTCAGCATCGTTGTCGAGTTGCGTCCCCTCGGTGTCGGTGTAGGTCTCGGCCTCGTCGCTGAAATCGAAGAAGTAGCGTGCCACTTGAATCTGCCCTACTGCCCTTCGAAACAACGTCAACTGTCGCCAACGGTTTCAGGCGGCGCGATCCAGCGGATTTCCCCAGGGTGCCGCTTACAGCGATATCAAATCGTTAGTGGCCATTGTGTGCACTATCCGACAAAGCATGTCCCTGGAAGCAACGCGACGCTAGCATACCCTATACACCAGTGGAGGGAAAAGCCCGTGGCTCGATCGCTGCGTGAGAAGCCTATGCTCTATGTCGTTGGTTTTCTTGTCGTGGTGATGGCAATCGGTGGTGCCGTTTCACTGGGCTTTGTCCTCGCTCCCATGCTTGCCAGCGAGCAGACTACCGATGAGTAATTTCACGTCTCTAAAGCGCCGATTTGTTCCCAGTGCCGCGGCAAAGCGCCGGGCGACCGAGTTGGCGCGTCCCTTCCTGACTGCATTTGAGGACTGGAACCATCGCGCCGCCAAAAGCTCGGCCATCATCCTGTCGCGCTTGTCGTCAGAGGAGGAACGTGCCGCTCAGCGCCGACAGCTCGAAGCGCTAAGGGCGGAAGTGAAAGCCGCGTACGCTGAGTTCCATCAAGCGATCGAGGGAGCAGAGCCGCACGATCGGCTGACGGACGTGGCCGCGGCATTCGAAAGGCAGTTGCAAATAATCGATCGTTTGTAGGTCCAAACGGAGCAAGTTGACGTCTTGGCTGATCGTAAAAGTCTCAGCACTGAGTCCCATGCGAATGGGTGCCATCGGGCAAACAGCTGCGCCTAGCCGTGGCCGATGACACTCAGCGTGCCGGTGGGTCTGCCGCAAGCGCCGCCGCTTCCTACGTTAGTGACGGTTTATCCGCTAGTCGTGCACGTCGTGATCGCGAGCGTCCTGCTGATGGCGGTCATCTACGTGCCGCTCGCAGCCAGCGCGACTTTCGCGATGATCACGGGTCACTGGCCGACCCTGCAATTATGCTGAAAGTAGAGTCAGGAGCCTTTCACCACTCGTACGGTATAAGTGCTCGTCGGCTGATCAACCCTCGCCCGACCCGGCGGCACCGCACCCCGTGCATGCATATCTCCGCCCCACAGCGGTGCCGCCACCCCCATTCGCGACACGCCACAATTTTGTTCGGAACCGCCTTGCGGGCAGCGCCCACGAAGGAGCGGGTCGCCTCGCCGGGAACCGCGCTCTCTGATCCCGCGTTCACGGGCGAGGATCACTATGGCTAGGACAGAATGATCGACTTCACTGCGGCCCAGAAGCGGGCTTCACCGGACCACGTCGTAAGAAACAGGCGGGCGATGTCGCTGATCAGGCCGTTCGTGCCCCGCTTCGAGGACTGGAACCAAAGGGCTGCACAGGCCAGTGCCACGGCACTGTCTAAACTGGCCTCGCCAGCGGAGCGCAACCAGCAAATCCAGATACTGACTGCGCTTCGTGCCGAGGTCGAAAACGCCTACGAGGAGTTCGAGGCCGCAGTGAACGGCGAACGCCAGCATAGCCGGATTGATGATCTTCGAGCAGCATTCCTGAGGCTGCGTCACGTGCTGAGCCGATGGCAGCGCGGCAATTAGAGATGCTCTGTGACCATCACCAAAGATGCCCTAGGACACCAACGACGTAAACGCCGGCGGACATCAGTGACACGATGATCGCCCATCCGATAATCATCCACCCAAAACCGTACCGACCCCTGAGCACGCCCAGTTCCCCGCTGTCGATGAACGAGCATAAGGCGCTGTCTTGCGTCTTTCAACTTGTCTGCTAAGCCCATGCCCGTCGGGCCCCGCGAATGAAACCTGAAAACGGGATAGCAGCGAGAAAAACTTATGCAGATCGTTCCGTGGGTACTGCTGGCGCTAAACGTCTCAGGCGCAATGATCATGGTGAAATGGGGTCTGCCCAAAGAAGTCCCGGTCATTGGCCGCGAAGACGCAGATCCGCTCCTCGGCTACCTTGGCCTGCTACTGTTCGCTCTGAGCATAGCGGTGCGCGTGGCAAGCAACATCACGAGCTAAAACCAGGGTACCGACCTCCACGTGACTTTCCTGATCTTTGTGACTGATGATGGTTCTGCGACGGGCTGCGCCCCGGTGCTGGTGACGCAAAGCGATCAGGTTGAGTTGCCACCGCATCCGGAAGGCGGCAACTGGCGTTGGATCCTCACCTCGAGCGAAAAGCCGACAGAAGCGCTGAACGGGCGGAAGTTCGTACGCTTACTGCAGAAGCATGGCTACGCGGTGTCAGATTTGCCGCTCGATCGCCTGCTGCGGGTTCGGCTGGCACCGGTTCGTCTCAGTTTGAAGGAACCCAAGCCCACCCTCTAAATTGACCGCTGGTGGACCAATGAAAGCGAGGCGCGCAGAAAGAGATGCGTTATTTCTTCGATGTTTATGAGCATGGTCAGCCTGAGTCCATTGACGCAACGGGGGCTATCTTCAACAGCTTGGATGAAGCGAAAGCCGAAGCGGTCAGGCGTCACAGCTCTCGGATGATTGAGTGTTCCCACCGAGGCTGCATAGCGCCCGCGCTCACGCTGGGGCTACGCGACGAGACCGGCAGAATTGTCAGTCAAGCCGTCACCCACCTGTCGTGGACGGACCGCCCGCCGGGTCAGTAGCCATGCGGTATTTCTTCGACATCTTCGACGGCGATCACTGGTCGCGCGACGAGCTTGGGGTCGACTGTGCACATGACATGAGCGCGCGCCACCAGGCGGTTCTTGCGCTCACCGAACTCGCCCGGGAACTCCTGCCTCCCGATGGCTCCTCTATGGAACTGGTGGTCCGCGTTCGAGTGGCGGAAGCGACGGCGTTCACTGTTCGGCTGTCTTTCGACACGGCCTCAGGACCGGCACTTAGTGATCCTGCTGTCATGGAGAGGTGAAAAAGCCCCGACCATGGGGGATGGTCGGGGCTAGGACAGCAGCGTCAGGACATTGTTCTCATACAATTTTGAACGTGGCACTTTGTTCCATCGCAAAATCACCATGCCCCCTTTGCCTTCCAAGCAGGGCCGGCGGTGGGCGTCGAGTTCACAGCGGTTCGCGACGCCCGCCTTGAGGCTCTTCACTCAATGAGGCCGCGCCGCTGCAGCCAACTCTTGCCGCGCTGGGTGATGTGCACGCGCTTCTTGTCGCCGCCCATAATGAGACGCTCGTCCCACAAGATCTGGAACTCCGGCCGATCCTCGATCGGCGTGCCGACCTCTTTGGCCAGGCGGATGAGTTCGTCGATCACGATCTGCGGAAGGTCGTAGTCCTGCATGCCGCCTAACAGATTCCCGAAATGCAAAAAGCCCCGGCCTCCCAAAGGGAGCCGGGGCCACACTCATAGGGAATGTTCGCTTACGTGCGATCGTCTACGTAGACCGTGAACGAACCATCCGTCTCAGTCGTGACGGCGACAATCTTGTCGATCGGACAGCTACTGGTCTCGAGCTTGGTCTTGAGATCCGCATTGCCTTCGATTGAGGTCTTGAGGCCCGCGACCTGAGCAGAGTTCTTGGTCAGGGCGTTATCGAGCGCTGTGGCGTCGGCTGATGCGTCACCCTTCAGGGTCGACACCTTCACGCAGTTCACCTTCGAGGTCGCGGTGAAGGTGCCGATATCAGCCATCTTCCCCGCATTAAGGCTCGAGATGAGCGACCCGTAGTTCATGTTCCCGCCTGCGGTCGCGGCGTCCGTCGACGTGGTCGTCGTTGCCGTCGCATTTGCATCCTGGGCGACAGCGGCAAACGGGGCGCTCACCAAAGCTGCCGCGATCATGAGAGTGGCAATGGTTTTCATCGGGTTCTTCTCCTCTTTTTGCCCTCGGCGCAGACAACTTCCATCGCAGGATCCGGTTCCGAACTTAAGGCTGCTAACCCGGCGGCTTTCCACCTGAGTTGATCCACGTCCAGAAGCGAGTGGCGATGATGCCGCCGGCGACCACCGATGACGTTGCGCAGACGGTCGGCGCAAGCCCCGACCTGGTGAAGCTGCACGACGACATCGTGACCGCGCAGAAAACGGTCTCCTCCCGAGCTCTTGTGGGTATTCTGCTCGACGCCGTAAGGTCGGACGCCTGGGGGGTGCAAATGTGGGGATGGCTCGCAACGTTTGGCGTCTTGGCCGCCTTGCTTCTGGTGGCATACGCACTGCCGTGGTGGGCGGCGATGGCCATGCTGGTGGCAGGCGTGGTCGGTTACGGCCTGTTTGCCAATTTCGATAAGACGCTGCGTGCCGCCTCTGTAGCGCTCATTGCCGCAGGCGTTATCTTCAGTGGTGTGAAGTTGATGCAAAACCACCAGGGGGGCGACTGTCCGATTGAGGTGAGCCGCTCGGGCTCGTCGAGAAGTTGCTAGCTGGGCGATGCTCACCAAAGATGCGGTGCAGCCAGCTGCTGCCTGGCTCCGGCGACTGTGGCGTGGTGCTGGCGACCTGTTGTCGAGGGGGATTTGCGAGCATCGCCCAGTCTGACGCGAACCCATCGCGAGGCAACGCGTTTCCTCTTGAGAAAGGAGACCGACAATGGCCCAGCAATCGACCACTCAACCGCGGGAAGCCCCAAAAAAGCAAGGCAAGCACACTCACGATCAGCAACAGCGGCTCATCAACAAGGACGAAATCACCAAGGGGTCCGATGCATCGTTGCCGGGCGAGACGCTGAAGCATGCAGCAAAACGCTACCCGAAGCCTGGTCCGGGCGACGCCTACAACATCTCTACTGGAGATCGCTCCATTCAACGCGGCGCCAACGACGCCGGCCCGCACGACAAGAAGCACTAGGAGATCGGCGATATGACCAAGCGCCAGATAGACGACAATATTGATGACCTGGGCCGGCGACCGGACGGGTCGAAGCAGGAACAGCCCGGTACTGAAGAGGTTGAGCGGATCAAGGAGGATACCGTTGAAGCAGAGAGGGACGAAGACGAGGTTGGCGATGCCAATCCATCACCGATGAACCCCGCGTTCCCGTAACTTGCGAACGGAAGGATTCGATCATGTCTGGTGAGCGGCGTGATCCTTGGACTGATCCCGACTTTGAGCAATCGGTCCGGGACACGGCCTACTTCATGTGGGAAAACGATGGTCGTCCTAACGGTCGGGAGCAGGAGTATTGGTTCCGCGCGCTTGAGGTATGCCTGCGTCGCCGCAACCTCGATAAGCAGCTTCAGGAGCCTGCCACTCATTATCCAGAGCCTATCGACCCGGTCGCTGAACGAGCGGTCGAGGTCAGCCGTAAGGTGGCACTGCAGCGGCCGTTCAAGAAGGATCCCGACGAAACCGTTACCGGCCGCTTCAATCAGAAGATTCGAAGGAGCAAAAATTGACTTCGGATGCTGGCGACGACATCGTCTTCTACCGGAGCGAGAATGGGGATGAGTGGGTGTTGGTCGGAGGCACTGTTGGGACCACAGTGCGCCACCGGCCCAACTTATCCTCCGGAGGGCAAAACCGAGACATACCGCTCGAGGAATTCCTGCCCCGTGAACAGAATACCCCGCAGGGGCAAGCTCTTAGGGAATTGCTTCAGGCCGATGGGTTTATCTAAGGCAAAGCTTCCCTTTGCGCGGGGAGTGCCATTGCTCCCCCGGATCGGTAGCGCCTCGGCAACGTGGCTGGCGTCTGATCACCGGTCGTCCCAAGCGCGTCCGCGCGCGATGATGTGTAGGAGTCGGTGGCAGGTCGCACAGAGGAGAGCGAGGTCCGTAACCTTCGTTTTGCGTTCACCGGCATCGGCAACCGAAGTCACATGATGCGCCTCAAAGTCAATGATGGACGCGGGGAGATGGTCGTGGTTCACGCCGCAGATATCTGCGACATGCGCGCGACGTCGCTGCAGTAACAGCACGTGGCCAGAGACGCCCGGATTCCAAAGCACTTAGCCCTTTTCCATGTCGCGTCTATGTCGCACTCATGTCGCGTGGAGGCGCGGCGACCCCTTGGAAAAAGCCGGAAATCTCTAGGGAAATCGTGGCGACTGCCGATGCCCGCGAAAGTGCTAGCCTGAGAGTCCGGACTTTCCACTAACTTATTGATTCTGCGTACTGAATTTTGGTAGCGGAGGAGGGATTTGAACCCCCGACACACGGATTATGATTCCGCTGCTCTAACCAACTGAGCTACTCCGCCCCGAGGTGCGGGCGGTCAGAGACCACCGGCGGGGCGCTATGCGCGGCGCCTTCTTAGGTTTGGCGGGGGTGGGTGTCAAGCGTTGCCGCTAGGAAGCGGATAGGGAGCAGCGAATAGCCGGTAGCGAATGGATTCCCTGCCTGCTCGCTAGTGGCTGCGCACCACTCACTTGGCGACGCTGATTCTGGTCACCACCCCATCCGGTCCGATATTGCCGCGCCAGACGATGCGGTCGGCGGGGAGTTTTTCGCCGAAGCGCGGGGCGACCCAGCCGCCCGGGCCGGGGGTATCGCCGCCGCGGGCCACGGCGATGGCGGGGGAGGGGAAGCGGAGCGTCAGCACGGGGGCGCCGGCGCGCTGTACCAGTACCGTGTCGCCGTCGATCCGGGTGTCGAGATCGCCTGCCAGCTGGAACACCAGCTCGGCTTCCTCGGTGCCGCCATTGAGCTTGTCGGTGATGGCGAAGCCATCGGGGCCGGGTGCGATGCGACGCTCGTGGGTGACGCCGAAGGCCTTCACATAGCCGTCATGGCTGGCGTGCAGCGGGCCGAGCCAGAGCGCACTTGCCTTGTCCGCCCAGTTGAAGGCGCCGGAGATGCGGCTCTGGTTGTGGCCGTAAAGGGTCAGCGTGTTGTGCGCGGGCGTGCCGCGGAACCAATCGCGCCAGGCGCCGCCCGAGCCATAGAGATACGTACCGGGGTCGACCAGCACCGGCTGGCCGTCGAGCGCGAGGGTGACACTGAGCGCGTCGGCATGGCCATGCGCGGCGATCGAGAGATAACCGAGCGGGCCATGGTCGAAGCTGAGCGTGGCCGCGTGCCCGGCGAGGGATCCGCGCCAGACCGTGAGGCCGCCATCGGAGAAGGTGGTGAGGCCATCGGGCGGGGTGGAAACCGCCGATGGCTGGCCGAAGATGGCGCTGCGGAGGTCGCCCGGCGCCGGGGTCATGCCGGGGATGCCGAGGAAGCCGGCAATGGCGCTGGCGATGGACCTGATATAGCCCGGCTCGCCGCCCCCCAGCGTCAGCACCCGGCCCTCGTCATCATCGCCCAATGCAGGAGGTGGCTCGCCAAGTGAATCAATAAAGCTGGCGCAGGCGCTGATCCGGTTGTCGAAACTCTCGGGGAAGGGCACGCCGGCCGCCCGCGCCGCGAAGGCGCAGAGCAGGGCCAGCTCGACGGTGAAGGCGGCATAGGTCGGGGTCTGCTCGGCGCCGCTGCCATCGGCGAGAATCTGCCGATCGATCTCGGCGATGAGCGCCGCGCGGGTCGCCGGCGGTTCGGCGCCATAGGCGAGGCCGATGAGGTATTCGCCCGCCAGCTCCGCCACCAGGTGGTTATTGGCCGAGGAGAATCTTGATGGGAAGCGCGGCAGCCAGAAGCGGCTGGCGGCGAGGATTTCGCCGATCATCCGCCTGGCGCCAGGGCTCAGGCTGTCCCCGGCGAGGCTCGCGACGACGATGAGGCTGATGGCGCGCAGCGCCACCTCGATGCCCGAGGCCCAGGCGACGCCGCGGAAGGGCGGGTTGGCGGCGTGCCAGCTGGCAATGGCGGCCTCGAGGGCAGCAAGCGCTCCGGCATTATCGGTGAGCAGCAGGTCGGCGGCGAGCGGCACGAGCCACTGCAGCCGGTTGAACTCCCAGACATACTTGATGTCGCCACGGCTGCCATCGTGGCGGAAATCAATCTCCAGCGCATAGGCCTCGGGGCCGGGCCAGGCGCCTGATGTCACCGGGTCGAAGCGCCAGAGGCTTTGGGGGAACAGCTCAGCCGCGTCGCGCGCCGGCCAGTCACGGCCGAGCGCGCTGAAGCGGCCGGCCAGTGTGCTGGCGGCAGCGGCGGCGATGGCGGCGCGGGTGGCTTCGTCGGCGCCCGCGAGCCTGTCGCGCAGGCCGGGCAGGGTGGGGAGGGTGGTGAGGGTTTGGGGCGCGGGGTAGCGGGCCCAGCCTTCATGCCGGCCCTTCGAAATGCGCTGCTTTGCCGCTTCGCCGAGGCGATGCAGCACCTCGGCCGGCTCCATGCTGCGCAGTCGGTTGATGTACCAGCCGAGCTTCATCGGCGCCCCCAGCGTTTGACGTCTGATACACCATAGAGGGCGATTTCGGCGCGGGTGAAACCTCGGCATCGCATCGTGCGGTTAACATCGGCGCGGGTGCGATGCGGAGAGATGCGATGACCACGATCTGGCGGATGATGGTGCTGCTATTGGCGCTCGTGGCCGGCAGTGCCGTCGCCGCGCCGCTGCCGCTGCACCGCGGGGTGAACATCCACCAGTGGCTCAACTGGTCGCCGCTTGCACCAGATGGCAGCTATCGCTGGCCGCCCTACCAATCGGTGGCCGAATGGCTGGCGGGCGGGCGCTCGGCCAGCGACTGGCCGGCCAGCGATCCCTTTACCGATATCCGCGCGCTGGGCTTCGATTATGTGCGGCTGACGGTCGATCCGGGCCCGCTGCTGGCGACCGAGGGCGAGCGGCGCCAGGAAGCGCTGGCGGTGCTGGCCGATGCGGTGACGAAGCTCCTGGGCGCCGACCTCAGGGTGGTGCTCAACCTCCACTCGGTGTCGCAGGTGCCGCAATACGGCATGGACGTGGTCAATGGGCCCGCCCGCTCCGACGCCATTGCCGGCTACATCGCCATGACGGCCGACGTGGCGCGCATGCTGGCGCCGTTCGGAAACGACCGGGTGGCGTTCGAGCCCTATAACGAGCCGGCGCATTACCCCTGCGACGCCTCGGGCAGCGAGGATTGGCAGCAGATCATGACGGCGACGGTCGCGGCGGTGCGCGCCGTCAGCAGCGAGCTCACCATTGTCGCCACCGGCGGGTGCGGCGGCAGCATTACCGGGCTGACCGATATCCGCCCCGGGTTCGACGACCCCAATATCCTCTATAGCTTCCACATGTACGAGCCGCACAGCTTCACCCACCAGCGCGCTGAGAGCGAAGCCGATTTCGCCTCGGGGCTGCCCTGGCCGGCGAGCTCGGGCTCGGCCGAGCTGACGGTCGAAATGCTGAAGGCGCATATGATGGCGGCGGGGCTCAGCGAGGCAGAGCAGGCGCGCAACCTTTCGGCGGTGGGCGGGGCGATCGATGAGTATTTCGCCGAGAATTGGGACGAAGCGCGGCTCAAGGCGCGGGTCGGCGAGGCGGTCGACTGGGCCAAGGCCAACGCCATCCCGCCCGAGCGGCTGTTCATGGGCGAGTTCGGGGTGATCCTGATGACCCCCGACGGCCGCATGGGCGCCTTCAATTCGGACCGGCTGCGCTACCTCACGACGCTGCGCCAGACCGCGGAGGCGAATGGCATCCCCTGGGCAATCTGGGAATATGCCAACCCCTATGGGATGAGCGTGATCGAGCCGACAGGGCCGGCCGTGCCGGACCGGGAGATGCTGGGGGCGTTGGGGCTGTAGAGGGGCGCTAAAGCTGGCAGTCGAGCATGGTAGGCACAGAGCTGGCCCACCCACCGGCTGTCATCCCAGCGAAAGCTGGGACCCATCTACCCGCTTGCGCTGCGGCGAGTTGGGTCCCAGCTTTCGCTGGGATGACACCGAGTTTGGGGAGGTAGCGGCGCTCAACCGAACCTCAGTGACTATCAGAACCCGCCTCGACCCGCACCCACAACCACCGCACCAATCCATACGCCAGCAACCCGCCGACCAGCTGCGCCGCGACGAACGGCAGGACGTCACCGGGGCGGATGCCGGCGAAGGTATCGGTGAGCGCCCGGGCCAGGGTTACGGCCGGGTTGGCGAAGGAGGTTGAGGCGGTGAACCAGTAGGCGGCGGTGATGTAGAGGCCGACGGCCCAGGGGATGTCGGTGGGGCGGCGCTGGCCGAGGAGGATCACCAGCAGCAGCCCGAAGGTGGCGACGATCTCGGAGAGCCACTGGCCGACCCCCGAACGCAGGGTGCTGGAGAGGGCGATGGGGGCGAGGTCGAACATCAGGTTGGCGAGGATCGTGCCGGCGACGCCGCCGGCCAGTTGCGCCACGACGTAAGGCGCGAGCCTTGGCCATGGTAGCCGGCCGCCAAGCGCCGCCACCAGCGACACCACGGGGTTGAGGTGGGCGCCGGAGATCGGGCCGAACAGCATGATCAGCACCACCAGCATGGCGCCGGTGGGGAGCGTATTGCCGAGCAGGGCCAGCGCCACGTCGTCGGTCAGCCGGTCGGCCATGATGCCCGAGCCGACCACGGTCGCGACCAAGAGCGCCGTGCCCAGCGCCTCGGCCGCGAGCGGCCGCAAAGTGTCGGTCATGCGGCGCCCGAGGCCTTGGTGGTGCTGCCGTCCATGGCGCCGATGCCGCGCAGCTTGCTGCCCAGCGCCATGTTGTCGATGCTGGCCAGAGGCAGGTTGACGAAGGCGGCGATGCGGTTGCGCATGAAGCGCAGCGCATCCTCGAAGGCGGCACGGCGGGCAAATTCCGGACCATCGACGGCGGCGGGGTCTTCGATGCCCCAATGCGCCGTCATCGGCTGGCCCGGCCAGATCGGGCAGGCTTCGCCCGCCGCGTTGTCGCAGACGGTGAAGACGAAATCCATCTTCGGGGCGTCCGGCACGGCGAACTCGTCCCAGGCCTTGGAACGGAGGCCCTCGGTGGAGATGCCGGCTTCCTTGAGCACCGCGAGGCTCATCGGGTGGACCTGCCCCTTGGGCGTGCTGCCGGCCGAATAGGCATGGAAGCGGTCGCCGGCCACGTGGTTGAGCAGGGCTTCGCCCAGGATCGAGCGGGCCGAGTTGCCGGTGCAGAGGAACAGGACATTGTAGATGCGGTCAGCAGGCATTGCTGGTGGCTCCCGGAGTGCAGCAGGGGGTGAATTCGGCGACGAGCGGCTGGCAGAGCTCGGGGCGGCCGCCGCAGCAATCGGAAACGAGGAAACTGGCCACCTCGCGCACCCGGTCGAGCTCGGCGCGGTAGATGATCGAGCGGCTGTGCCGCTCGGCGGTGACGAGGCCGGCGCGGGTGAGCACGGCGAGGTGGCTCGACATGGTGTTCTGCGGCACCTCGAGCCGGCGCGCCACTTCGCCGGCCGGCAGGCCATGCGGCTCATGCGCCATGATCAGGCGGAAGGCGTCGAGCCGAGTCGCCTGGGCGAGGGCGGTGAAGACGTCGATGGCATCGGTGTTTTCCATATATCGGGATTTACCGATATGCTGACCGACGGGCAAGTGAAGCTTTTATGACGGTATTTCCATGATCGTCGAAAGAGGCTTGACAGGCCCGGACGACGGCCTATGCTATTTCCATGAACATCGAAACAGCAGCAGCGCAGCTCGAAGCCCTGGGCAACCCGACCCGGCTCAACATCTACCGCACCCTGGTCAGGGCCGGCGGCAGCGGTTTGCCGGTGGGTAAGCTCCAGCTGAAGCTCGATATCGCGGCGTCGACGCTGTCGCATCACATCAGGAAGCTGGTCGAGGTCAACCTCGTCAGCCAGGAACGGCAGGCGACGACACTGATCTGCCGAGCCAATTATGCCAGCATGAATGGGTTGCTCGGCTATCTCGCCGATGAGTGCTGTATCGACGAAGCCGGCGCCTGCGCGCCGGTAGCCAGCGAGGCGGCGGCCTGAGGCCTCCCCTTTTTGTCCTATAATTCTAACTTTCTAGAAGGATCGAATCATGAGGAACATGCATCTTCCGGTTGCGGTCATTGGCGCCGGTCCTGTGGGTCTTGCCGCGGCGGCGCAACTGGTGTCGCGGGGGCTGACGCCGATCATCTTCGAGCGCGGCGCGTCGGTCGGCGCGTCGCTGCTCGAATGGTCGCATGTGCGGGTGTTCTCGCCGTGGGAATACAATATCGATGCGGCAGCCAGGGCGCTGCTCGAGGCTGCGGGGTGGGAGGCGCCCGAGCCGACCGAGCTGCCGACGGGCGGGGAGATCGTGGCGCGCTACCTGCAGCCGCTGGCTGAGCTGCCCGCCATCGGCACCGCGCTGCGGCTCGGCGCGACGGTGACGGCGATTACCCGGCGGGGCCTCGACAAGGTGTCGAACCGCAACCGCGACACGACGCCGTTCGAGATCCGCTGGACCGATGCCGATGGCGTCGAACGGGCCACGGCGGCGCGGGCGGTGATCGATGCTTCCGGCACCTGGACGCGGCCCAACCCGATGGGGGTGGATGGGCTGGCGGCTCCGGGAGAGCGCTCGCTCGGCGACCGCATCGCCTATGGCATTCCTGATGTCATGGGGACGCAGAGGGCCGATTATGCCGGTCGCACCACGCTGGTGGTGGGCGGCGGGCACTCGGCCATCAACGCGGCGCTGGCGCTGCTGGCGCTCGAGGAACAGGCGCCCGGTACCAAAATCCTCTGGGCGCTGCGGCGCAACCGGCTCGATCGGCTGCTCGGCGGCGGGCTCAACGATCAGCTGCCCGAGCGCGGGGCGCTGGGCCTCAGGGCGCGGGCGGCGATCGATGCCGGGCGGCTGCAGATCCTCGCGCCGTTCGCCGCGACCGGGCTCGCCCGCTCTGCCGAGGGCGTGACGGTCAGCGGCACCCTCGGGCTGGCGCCGCTGACGCTCGAGGTCGATCGCGTCATCGTCGCCACCGGTTTCCGGCCCGACCTGCAGCTTGTCAGCGAGCTGCGCGTCGGCATCGATCCGGCGACCGAGGCGCCGCCGGCGCTGTCGCCGCTGATCGACCCCAATTTCCATTCCTGCGGCACGGTACCGCCGCATGGGGTGGTCGAGCTCACGCACCCGGAAGCCGATTTCTACATCGTCGGCGCCAAGTCCTATGGCCGCGCCCCCACCTTCCTGATGGCCACCGGCTACGAGCAGGCGCGCTCGGTGGTGGCAGAACTCGCCGGCGATCCGGTCGCCGCCCGGCAGGTGCACCTGGTGCTGCCGGAAACCGGAGTGTGCAGCGTCACGCCGGCCGCGCTCGGCGGCGCTGCGTGCTGCGGTGGCCCGGCGCTCGATGCGAGTTCGTGCTGCGTCGCCGACGAGGTCGCCAAGGCCGAAGGCGAAGCCGGCTGCGGCTGCGGGACTCCGACGGTGACCAAGCCCGCCGTCGTCGAACTCGTCTAACCTCGGAGCCCCGATGTCTTCCCGCAATTCCGCCGCGATGATCTGGGCGCTCGGCACCACCCAGGTCATCGGCTACGGCACGCTCTATTACGCCTTCAGCGTGCTGGCTCCGGCGATCGGCGCCGAGTTCGGCTGGCCGCCGGAATGGGTGTTCGGGGCGCTGAGTGTGGCCCTCCTGGCGGGGGGCTTCCTCGCCCCCGTGGCCGGGCATCTGGCCGACCGGTTCGGCGCCGCGCGCACCATGGTGGCGGGTTCGGTAGCGGCGGCGCTGCTGCTCGGCGCGGCCGGCCTCGCCGTCGATGGCTATAGTTCTGCCGCGGCGCTGATCGGCATGGAGATCGCCTCGAGCCTCGTGCTCTACGCCACGGCCTTTGCCGCCTTGGTGCAGGCAGGCGCCGAGCAGGCGCAGCGGCGCATCACCTACCTGACGCTGATCGCCGGTTTCGCCTCGACGCTGTTCTGGCCATTAACCGCCGTGCTGCTCGAGCAGCTGGGCTGGCGGGGCACCTATTTCGTCTTCGCGGCGCTCAACCTTCTGGTCTGTGCGCCGCTGCATTTCTGGCTGGCGCGCGGCGCCTCGGCCGCGGCCGGGCAGGCGGCCGGCAAGTCGCAGCAGGGCGTCGCCGAGGCCGGCGTGCTGCCGCTGGGGCGGCGCAACCTCGCCCTGGGGCTGATCATGGCCGGTTTCGCCATCGAAGGGCTGGTGCTGTCGGGCGTGCTGCTGCAGATCATGCCGCTGCTCCAGGGGCTCGGCCTCGGCGCCGGGGCGCTGATCATCACCACGCTGTTCGGGCCGGCGCAGGTGCTGAGCCGGCTGGTCAACATGCTGCTCGGGCGAGACTTGCCGGCTACGTGGCTCGCCGTCATCGCCGCAGCCTTGCTGCCGGCCGGCCTCGTCGTGCTGGTTACCACCGCCCCATCGCTCATTGGCGCAGTGGTGTTCGCTATCCTGTTCGGGCTCGGCTCGGGCCTCACCAGCATCGTCGCCGGGGTGCTGCCGCTCTACCTGCTCGGCCGCAACCGCTACGGCGCCCGGCTCGGCTGGCTCTCCTCAGCCCGCCAGATCGCCTCCGCCATCGCCCCGTTCCTCCTCGCCGTGGCGATGGGCACGCTCGGCATTGGCGGGGCGCTGTGGGTATCGATCGGGCTGGGAGTGGTGGCGGTCGGGGTGTTCATTGCGGTGGAGGCGATGGCGTCGCGGCGGGTGGCGGCGGCTGTTGAGGGGTAGGGGGCGGGGGCACCCATGCTGGCAGTCGGCGCGCCCTCTCCCGCCTGCGGGGGAGGGTCGCCGACTGCCAAGCCTGGGCTAAATCCAGCTAGTACTTCGAAATATCCAGCCGCTGGTCGATGAAGGCGCGCTTGCCGGCGCGGCCGCCGGCCAGCCGTTCCACCTGTTCGATGGCGAAGACGATCTTGCCGTGGGTGCGCTGGGTCAGGCCGGTGGCGACGCGCAGCGCGTCGCTTTCGCTGCCGTCGGCGGTGGGGATGTAGCGGATGGTGCTGTGGCCCGGGCGGTCCTGGAAGAACTGGTATTCCTCGATGCCCTCGAAATAGCGCGGGTTTTCCGGGGTGAAGTCGATGGTGACGACGCGGTTGCCATCGGACGAGATCAGGAAATCCGGCTTCCGCCGGGGCGTCAGCCGCTCGACGGTGAGGCGCTGGCCATTGCCGGCGGTGGGCAGTTCGACGAGCGTCGCGCGGTCCTCGGTGTCGTAGCGCAGGAACGGCATGCTCATGCCGGTAAAGCCGGTCCCGACCAGCCGGCCTTCGCGGCCGATCTCGGTGATCGGCTGGCCGGCTTCATCCACCAGCTCGGCGCGACCATAGAGCGGGTCGAACTGGTAAAAGCCGTCGCTGCTGATCTCCCTGGCGAACAGCACTTTTTCGCTGAGCCCATAGAAATTGGCGATCGGCACGTTGCCGAACACCTCGGTGATGATGCGGCGCTGGTGCGGGTAGAGCGGCTCGGAGATCGGCAGGATACCCTTGAGCGGGCGTTTGGGCAGGCGGCCAATGCGGCACATGTGCCGGCACATCAGCTCGATGGCCGAGGGGTAGCCGTAGAGATATTCGAGCTCGTGCTTGTCGATCAGGTCGAGATAGGTGCGCACGTCGTCATGGGTCATCGGGAACACCGAGAGCCGCAATTCGCGCAGGGCCGGCTCCCATTGCGAAATGCTGGTGCCCTTGGGGTGGAGCCCGAAGCCGCGCAGGACGATCTTGCCGGTCTGTTCGGTAAAGCCGATACGGCTCCAGTTGTCATAGACAAAGGCCATCTCGCGGGCGCTGCGGTCCTTGTCGAGATAGAAGGTGAAGGGCCGCTCGCCGTTCGAGCCGCTGGTATCGCCGCGGTCGGCCTCGCTGCGCGGTACGGTCAGCACGGCCTCGCCGGCCAGCCGCAGCTCTTCCTTGCGCAGGATCGGCAGGCGGGTGAGCTCGCTGAGCTCGAACGTCGTCGCGTCGAAACTGCTGCCCAAGGCGCGCTCGATCAGCTCGCGGTAGAACGGGCTCAGCGCGTGGGCGCGGCCGACAATGGCGCGCAGCGAAGCCAGGTGCTGTGCATCGGCATAGGCGGGGTCGGCGCTGGCCAGCGCGATGCGCTCGCGCCACTTGCGGTAGCTGCCGCCGAATTTCAGCTTGGTCGGCACCAGCGAAATCAGCGGCGCCAGCGAGCGCCGCACCACTTCGGGACTTCGCACATAGGCGCCGCGCGCCACATCCATCAGGCTCATCTCAGGTCCCCCACCCTCACCAGCTCATCCATTCGCCGGCGAGCTGATACTCGACCGGCTTCATCGTCTGCTTGAAGCGCGTATAGCCATCGCCGGGCTTCAGCCCGCCGACATCGAAAGTTCTGACGCCGCGGCGGTGCATGTCGCGCAGCACCTGCCACATCAGGAAATTGCCGGCATTGAGCTTGCGGCCAGCGAAGCCGAACCAGCCGACGTGATATTCGGCGTGCGTGCCGAAGCGGACCACCGACATGCCGGCCACCGGCTCGCCCTGGTGCAGCAGCTGGAACACCGAGACATCCTCGGGTGCGGTCAAGCGCAGGGCGCGCAGCAGGGTTGGGTCGGCGGCGGTAAAACCGCGTTCGGCCATGTTCTCGGCATGGCGCGCCAGCATCCACTCATAGGTCGCGTCGTCCTGAGCGATGCGCAGCTCGGCGCCGGCCTTTTCGGCATTGCGCACGCGGTTGCGGAAGCTGGACGCGAGGCCGGCCCACAGCGCATCTTCGCCGACGGTCAAATCGATGCGGCCCGATTGCCAGGAGCGGCGATGGCGCAGGCGATAGCCGGCGCGGTGCAGCAGCGCGTCGCTTGGCGCCCCTAGGCGCAGGGCAGGGGCGATCAGCAGCGGCGCCGTCCAGATGCGGCCCCAGCGGCGGCGGAGCGCGGCATAGACGCCGACGATCTCAGCTGCATCAGGGGCGGCGTCGAAGAACAGCGGGCCACGATTGACGCGGTTGAGCAGGCGAAGGCCGAAGCGGCGAAACTCGAGCACGGTGGCGATCGCCACCGGCCGGCCGGCCTCGAGGAACACTACGCGCCTGACGGTCCACCCCTTCGCCGCCTTGCCTTCGCCATAGGCGAAGCCCTGTGGCAAGTGCGGGTCGGGGCATGAGGCGATCAGGCTGTCCCACCGGGCCTTGTCGGCCACGAGTTCTGCGGTGATCGCCTCCCTCGCGTCCCCGGTTTTCGCCGGGGAAACTGGTGTAGCGGTGCTCAAGACGTCGTAGGTCATTCCGCATTCCCAAACGCGTCGACCTACCGTTTGCGGCGCGCTGGAACGTGGTAGTCCCGGGCGGGAAAACTGGGAACCAAAAGGTTACCTTAGTGTTAACGCGCGGCGCTTATCCACACCTCGCCCACGGCCCGGGCATAGGGGGTGAGATCGAGCTTTTCGCGGTGCAGCTGCAAGGCCGCAGCGCCCAGCCGATCGCGCAGCGACTTGTCCTCGACCAGCCGGGTCAGCGCCGTGGTCAGGGCGTCGACATCGCCCACCGGCACCAGGAGGCCGGTTTCCCCGTCGATGACGATATCGGACACCGCGCCGACCGGCGTCGCCACCACGGCGAGGCCCGACGCCATGGCTTCGATGATCGACATCGGCAGGTTCTCGGCAAACGAGGGCAGCACCATGATATCGGCCGAAGCGATCAGTTCGGCGACGCGTTGCGGGCCGACCCAGCCGGGGAGATCGACGCGGTCGGCGAGGCCCAGCTCGGCGGCCTTGCTGCGCGCCGCCTCGACATGGCCGTCGCCGCCGATGGTGGCGCGCCAGCTATCGAGGTGCTGCATCCGCGCCAGGGCGTCGCCCAGCTGCGGCACGCCCTTGCGGTCGCCGATGCGGCCCAGAAACAGGATGTGCACCCGTTCGCCGCCCCCCACATGCGGCAGGGCTGGCTGCGCCGTGGCGTTGGGCACGATGACGATGCGATCGGCGGCCCGCGGCGCCCGCG
This sequence comes from Devosia sp. LjRoot16, assembly GCF_964252795.1. NCBI lineage: Bacteria > Pseudomonadati > Pseudomonadota > Alphaproteobacteria > Hyphomicrobiales > Devosiaceae > Devosia > Devosia sp. LjRoot16. The sequence goes on along the minus strand of NZ_CAXUPH020000006.1, from coordinate 384,170 downwards.
CGGCGACGAAATCGCGCCAGACCTGGCCGAGCACCATGGTGTGCGCGGCGCCTTCGAACATTGTCCGGATGTCCCGGCTCAGGCGGCTCTGATCGTCTTTCCAGAATTCCCGATATTCGGCGCCGTGCAGGTGCAGCACATAGGGGATGGAGAGCAGCCGGGCGAGCCGGGCAATCTGCAGTTTGCGATAGGTGCTGCCGGCGCTCGCGAGATTGATATGGAGCACGTCGAGCCGGCCCATCGCCTTCAAGCCGAGCATGCGCAGCAGGAAGCCGCCGAGGTAGAATGGCGACAGCGCGATGTGGCCGGGGCCGCGGGTGGCGCCGAAGCGCACCTTGAGGCCGGCAGTGCCTTGCCGTTCGAGCTCGGTGCGCAAGCCGCCCATCACCCGGTCGATGCCACCCTGGCCGGTGCCGCCCGAGGGGGTGGCGACCAGGACGTCGAGGGGTTTGGTTTGTGTGTTCCGCTGCAGCATGAGCGAGCCATAGCGCCCGCCGGAAGCGGGGGGAAGCAAAGGCTCGGGTCAAGGTTTACGGCGGGGTGGTGAGGGGCGGGGCGATGCGCCGGAGCGGCCGGCGAAACCATCGAATTCGATACAATTGCCGCCGTTCACCACCATCCGCTAAAGCGCTGTCGGGTCGGGGCCGAAAGGGTTAAGCGAAAGTGAAGAACATCCCCAATAGGGGAAGGTGACCACCCTTGCTGCTCCGCTCTACCCTGCTCTATGCCCCGGCGATCCTGCTGACGCGCCTCTCGGCGCTGTTGATGCTGGTCATCGCGACGCGGCTGATCGACCAGACCGAGTATGGCCTTCTGACCCTCGTCGTCACGGTGGGCGAGCTCACCGATTCCGCCGTCAGCAGCTGGCTGCGCATCGCGCTGCTGCGGCTCGGCGGCAAGGGCGAGATCAGCAATGGCAGCGTGAAGCTCGCGGCGCGGGTGCTGGTGGTCACGACGCTGCTGGGGCTCGTGGTGTCGGTTGCCGGCTCGGTGCTGGTGGCGCCCGAGCGCTGGGTCGAGTTCGCCCTGGCGGTGGGCACCTATCTCGCCGTCGGCGCCCTTGGCCGCTTCGCGCTCACCCTGTTGCAGATGCAGCAGCGGCACACCGCCTATTCGCTGCTCGAGTTTTTCCGCGCAGTGCTGCAGCTGGCGCTGCCGATCGCGGCGATCCTCTTGATCCACGGCTCGTTCCTCGCGGTATCGCTGGCCTCGAGCCTCGCCGTGCTGATCGCCGGCAGCGTGGCGCTGGCGCTGGCCAGCCGCCGCGTCGTCATCGGCCCGTCGCGCTTTACTCATCGCGAGCTGTTCGCGCTCGGTATCCCGCTGATCGCGGTCGCCACCATCAGCTTCGGGCTCAACAGCGCCGAACGCGTGCTGCTCAAGCTCTATTACGATGCCGGCGCTGTAGCAGTGTTCGCTGCGGTCTACGCACTGGCGCGACAGCCGATCGATACCATTTCCAACGCCATCAACATGGGGGCTTTCCCCGAGTTCGTCAGCAAGTTCGATACCGAGGGCTCGGCCGCCGCCGGGCGGTTCCTTACGCATCAGATGGCGCTGATGGGGCGGCTCACCTTCCCGGTGGTCGCCATGCTGGTGGCGCTCTCGACTGAAATCGGCGGCCTGCTGCTGCCGGCCGACTACCACCAGAACCTGGGCGCGCTGTTCCCGATCATCGCGCTCAGCGTGCTATTCGCCAACTTCACCAGCTTCGTGTTCGAGAACGTCTTTCACGCCCACAAGAAGCCCTGGCTGCAGATGGTGGCGCTGGCGCCTGGTTCGGCGGCGACCATCGCGCTGTCGCTGCTGCTCATCCCCGCCTATGCCGAGATCGGCGCGGCGCTGGCGCTTGCCGGCGGCACGCTGGTCGGGCTCATCGCCGCCTGGGCGGTCAGCCACCGCCTCACCCCGGTGCCGATCCCCTATAGGGATCTGGGGATTTCCGTCGCCGTGGCCGCTGCCACCGGCCTTGCCGCCTGGATCGCCAGCGCGCTCCTCGGCGACAGCTGGCCGCTGTTCAAGCTGGCGGCGGGCGGGGTTGCCGGCGGGCTGGTGTTTCTCGGTCTGCAGTCGCTGCTGCACCCCGAAGAGACGCGGGCCCTGGCGGGCAAGGTGCGCGCCAGGCTGGGGATGGCATAGCCACCCCGGTTGTAGACGAGGTTGCAGCCAAGGCGGGGGGGTGACTCACGAGTAACCCTTGGTGCAGCTCCTTCGCTTTCGGCCCCTGAGCATTCACTGCAGCTGCAGTGACGCGGCGCCCGACCGCCCAGTTCACTCTGCGTTGATAAGGTCAGCCAAGGAACGGTCAAGCAACGGCTGGCCACGGGAAATATGGCTGCCCTTCAGTCGAACCTCGGAATCACGCCGAAGTGAATAACGCTTGCATGACGCCAGGCCGGCTATACGGGTGGTATGGCAACACCTAGTAGACCGCTAAATCGCTACGCCTTGAGTGATCCGCCACGGCCACAACTGCAGCTGACGCAGAAGGCCTGGACCTGGCTTGGATGCATAGCCTTCAGTGCAGTTATTTGGGTGGCGATCATTAAGCTTGGGCTGGAGATGTTCTGAGGAGCGTGGACGCGCCTTCGCGGCCGGTAGCGCAAGCTCAGAGTGAATCTCCGACCTTTCGGGTTAGTCCGCCGCTCGCGGGGCGGTGAGGCTGTCCTCCATCCGTTCGACTATTGCGTCGAAGCGCTGTCGCTCGCCGGCCGGATAGCTAGCCTCGAAGGCAGAAAGCTGCGAGAGGTCGGGCGAGAACATGAACTTGGCGTAAAAGATCAGGTCATCGCCCCTTGCCTGATCAGCCTGATAATAGCCCGACACCGCCAGCCAGGAGCGACCGTTTCGGCTGTACGTGATCTCGCGGATGCGCTCCGCACCGGCGAGCACCTGCTCGAACCCGGCGGGCGATCGGCGTTCGGCATTGGTGGCGCAATAGATATCGATCTGTCCTGCGGCATCCTGCTCGATCAGCGTGAGGCCGGTATCGGTTTCTGTGATGTCGAAGCCCGCCGCGGGATACTCTACAGCGTAACCACACGCTGCGTTCCGATACATCGTCCACGCCTCCTGGCCTTGGGCGGTGCTGGCGAGCAAGCCCAGCAGCAATACGAAAAATGCGCGCATGACCCGGGTCCGATCCTGAGAGTGACAGCCTTTCTCAACGAGACTTGCGGGGATGCGTTCCGGCTGTGGTGCCGCTACTGCAAGGCCGGCAGGCCTTCAACTACAGCCCTGCGTATGCGCAGCACCGATTCCAGCGGCAGCGGCACAATGACGTACCCATCGCGCAGAAGACTGCGCAGCAGCCTGCGGCCAACAAGGGCGTTACGTGGCTCCTCGCTCGACGTCACCAACCAGCGCCATTCTTTACCCGCAGGATGCGGAGGGACTGCGCTGTGCGCATGGGAGCAGATCAAAAGCGGATCACACCCCGCCGAAGAGCCATCTTCAGTTGCATAAATGATGAAGGGCACGTGTTGGGGTGGCTCCGTTCGGCGATGTAGTTTCGATCGGTCACGAGCGACGCGTCGGTATACGCCTGTCATGTGATGGTGACGGGCGTCTCGCTGTGTCTTGGCTGGAAAACCTGCTCGAGCTCGCTTCGTTCCCGCCACTGCTTGTTCGGCTTGTCATCAGAGATTGACCCGGGCCGTGCTCACGCTCCATCCGGGCGATCCCAGAAGCGCAGGGCCGTGCAGGTCTTTATGAACGCTGCGGCGTCGGTGGCGGCGAGGTCGGTGAAGCCGTCGTCGAGATCGTCGGGCAGCCCGATCTTGGCGAAGAGCTTGTTTGCCGCTTCGACAAAGCCGATGAACTTGTAGTGGGCATAGGCGTCGGCGACGAAATCGCGGGCCGCCGGGAGTTTCAGCAGCGACAGCACCCCTTCGTCGCCGGGCAGCACCGCCACGGCGTCGAACAGCACCGACGGGCCGCCATCGATCTTGTGGTGCGCCGCGAGCATCGTGCCGTCCTTGGCGGTGATCCCCGCCACGCTGGGGGCGATGAGCTCCATCGTGCCGCCTGCCGCCGTCACGGCGGCCTGCAAAGCATCGAGCAGGGCGGCATCGACGCCGTCGGTAATCAGCACGCCGAGTTTCCGGCCTTTGAAGGTGGCCGGCGGGTTCTTGAGGATCGACAGCGCGTCCGATGCAGGCAGGTCAAGACGCGGGGTCACAGCGGGAGACGCGGCGGCCGGCAGCGCCTTGAGGCCGAGGCCGTCGGCGACCGTCTGCGCCAGAGCTTCGTCGATGTTGAGGAGATGTGAGACGACGCGCTCGCGGATGGCCGGCACTTCGACCTTGCTCAGCTCGAACACCAAGGCATCGCCGATATGGCGCTGCTCGATCAGCGACTGGCTGATGAAGAACTGCCGCGCCTGGCTGTAGTGATCGGCAAAGCTCTCGGGCCTGAGGCGTTGCTTGGGCCCCTCGGCTTCCTCGGCAAAGCTCTCGAAGCCGGCCGCGGTCTCGCGCGGCCCACCGATCTCTGTGCCCCAGGAATTGGGCTCGTAATTGGCGCGTCCCTTGGGGTTGTGGAAAGCCATGTGGCCATCCTGCTGGAAATTGTGGAACGGGCATTTCGGCGCGTTGATCGGCAGGTGGGTGAAGTTGGGCCCGCCCAGCCGCTTCAGCTGGGTATCGAGGTAGGAGAAGTTGCGGCCCTGCAGCAGCGGGTCGTTGGAGAAATCGATGCCCGGCACGATGTTCTGCGTCATGAACGCCACCTGCTCGGTCTCGGCGAAGAAGTTGTCGGGCATGCGGTCGAGCACCAACCGGCCGACCGGCGTCGCCGGCAGCAATTCTTCGGGGATCAGCTTGGTGGGGTCGAGCACGTCGAAATCGAAGCTGTCGGCGAACTTTTGATCGAAGGTCTGCAGGCACAGTTCCCACTCGGGGAAATCGCCCGCCTGGATGGCGTTCCACAGGTCGCGGCGGTGGAAATCGGGGTCGGCGCCGTTGATCTTCACCGCCTCGTTCCACACCACCGACTGCATCCCCAGCTTGGGCTTCCAGTGGAATTTCACGAAGGTGGATTTCCCCTTGGCATTGACCAGCCGGAAGGTGTGGACGCCAAAGCCTTCCATGAAGCGGAACGAGCGGGGGATGGCCCGGTCGGACATCACCCACATGATCATGTGCATCGATTCAGGGGTGAGCGAGATGAAGTCCCAGAAGTTGTCGTGGGCGCTCGCCGCCTGCGGAAACGCCTTGTCGGGCTCGTCTTTCACCGAATGGATGATGTCGGGAAACTTGATCGCATCCTGGATGAAGAACACCGGGATATTGTTGCCCACCAGATCCCAGTTGCCCTCCTGGGTGTAGAACTTGACGGCAAAGCCACGCACGTCCCGCGCCAGGTCGAACGAGCCCTTGTTGCCGGCGACGGTGGAGAAGCGCACGAAAACCGGCGTCTTCTCGCCGGCGCGCTGGAACAGGTCGGCGCGTGTCAACTCGGGCAGCGGCTTGTAGGTCTCGAAGAACCCATGCGCACCGTAGCCGCGAGCGTGCACCACGCGCTCGGGAATGCGTTCGTGATCGAAGTGGAAGATCTTCTCGCGAAAATGCGCGTCCTCGATCAGGGTGGGGCCGCGCGCGCCCTGCTTCAGGGTGTTCTGGTCATCGGCAACGGGCATCCCTTGCTGTGTGGTGAGAACGTCATAGCCCTCCTCGGCGCGCTGGTGGGTTTCGCCGCCTGCGCCGCGCATGACGGGCTGGTCGCCATAGGTAATCGTCGACTTGGTCGTTCGGGCCATGGGTGCTCCTTGGCCCGCGGATCGCGCGCCTTTCAAGCTTAGCGTGGCTCGCGCGCGATCGTTCCGTCGCAGTGGCGAAATTGAGTTGGGGCTGCGCCGGAACGATGTCCCCTTCGCCAAGTTGAATTGTCAGCAGCCACCGAGGAGCGCCGCCTTACGAGCGCTCTCGTGGAGTTCATAGGAGCAGCACAAATGGCCCCCGATTACCCCACCGACACCGACCTCAGCCCCGACCGCACCCGGTCCGATGCCGCCGCGCTCACCGAAACCGCGGAGGCCGACCTGAGCCATCTCGCCGACGAGGTCAAGCAGCAGGCCGCAGCCATCGGCGACGAGGCTATGACACAGCTCGAGGGTGTCACCGAGAAGGCCAAGGGCATGGCCGCCGACCAGAAGGACCTGCTCGTTGCCCAGCTGGGCGGCGTCAGCGGCGCCCTGCAGAAGGTAGCCGGAGAGCTCGACAGCAGTGGCGAGGCCGGCAGCCGCTATGTCCGCATGCTGGCCGACGGCGCCGAAAAGCTGACCTCGACGGTGCGCGACAACGATGTCGACCAGATCATCGGCATCGCCCAGGATTTCGGGCGGAAGCAACCGGTTGCCTTCATGGGCGCCGCTGCCCTGCTTGGCTTTGTCGCCTCTCGCTTCGTCCTCGCCTCCGCTTCGCGCAAGCCCGATGCAGCGGCTAGCCCTTCGGGGTCGGCCTACAGCTCGACCTACGGTTCGGGCAACAGCTCGAACTACGCTTCCGGCCGCTCAGGCCCGGGGCAGGGCTCGATGCAATCGGGTTCGAACCCCTCGACCTCGGTCTTTAACGAGGGAGGCCGAAATGGCGGATACTGAGCGCCCGCACACCCTGACCGACCTGCTCGGCGGCTTGGCGGGCGACATTTCCGGGCTGTTCCGCAAGGAAATCCAGTTGGCCAAGACCGAGGCGTCCGAAAAGCTCGGTGATGTGCTCGCCGCCTCCAAGGGCCTCGCCATTGGTGGAGTCCTCGCCATCGGCGCCGTCGGCGTCTTTTTGTCGGCACTGGTGATCGGGCTCTCCTGGGGCCTCGTCGCCATCGGCATGTCGGAGCAGGCCGCGGGTTTCATTGCCTCCATCGTGGTGGCCGGCGTCGTCGGCATCATCGCCTGGAGCTTCATTTCGAAGAGCCTCGAAGCCTGGAAGGCCACCACTTTCGAGCTCGACCGCACCACCCATTCCCTCGCGCGCGATGCCGAGGTCGTTAAGGAGAGCCTGTGATGAGCAGCTACGGAAAAGACTCTGCCCAGCTGGAGCGCGAAGTCGAACAGCAGCGCCAGCGTGTCGAAGACCGGATCGGCGAGATCAAGGACCGGCTGTCCCCCGGCCAACTGGTGGATGAGCTGCTGAGTTACAGCAAGGATGGTGGCCAGCATTTTGCCGCCAATCTCGGCCACACGGTTTCCAATAACCCGCTGCCGGCGGCGCTTCTGGGCATCAGCCTCGTCTGGCTGATGAGCGGACAGGGCCCGAAACTCTCGGCGCCAAACCCGGCGCCGCAGCCCAGCCGCTACCGCTCCGATTACCCCTATGCCACCGTCTCGGGTGGCCTGCGCCGGGTGAACCACGCGGCCGACGAGTCCGGCAAGTGGTTCAGCGAGTTCGAGGATGCCGGCGGCAGGCGCTTCAAGGCCGAATCCAACGAGCTGGGTCACCGGGCCGGCGAGTTCGTCGACGAAGCGGGCAAGAAGTTCGGCGGCTTTCTCGATGAGGCCGGCCACCGGCTGCAGGATTTCCAGGACGAAGCCGGCAACCGCATCGACGAGGCGGCAGGTTGGGCCTCGCATGCCTGGCAGGACCTCCGTCACCAGGTCGGCGATATGTTCGACAGTGTGCAGCAGCAGGCCCGGCATGTGGGCAGCAGCGCTCAGCACCAGACCGATCGCGCCACCAAGGTGGTGATGGATTCATTCCAGAACCAGCCGCTGGTCGCGGGGGCGCTGGCCTTTGCCGCCGGCGCCGCCCTCGGCGCTGCGCTGCCGCATACCGAGCAGGAAGACAAGGCCGTGGGCGAACTGGCCGATGAGGTCAGGGGCAAGGCCATCGATGTCGCTTCGGAGGTCTACGAGGAGGGCAAGACCCGCGTCGCCGACCTCTACGAGAAAGGCAAGGATGGCGCGGCCAAGGTCTACGACGAAACCGTCAAGGCCGTGAGCGACAGCGTCAACGGCACCCCCGAGCTGCATTAGCGGGCGGGGATTTGCCGAACCGCAGGTCGGGCGGGCGAGGCTCTGTAAGCCAGCTTGTCTGTCCGGCCTGCCTGCTCGACCAGCGAACGGCAGTCGGGCTGCACATCTCGTCCGTTCGCACCCATCACGTTTTCACCACCACCGCTTGGAGAGCCAAAATGGCCACCGAAGAAAAGACCCTCGACGACCTGTTCCTCGATACGCTCAAGGACATCTACTATGCCGAAAAGCAGATCGTGAAAGCGCTGCCCAAGATGGCCAAGGCGGCGGTCTCGCCCGAGCTCAAGGCCGGTTTCGAGCAGCATCTGCAGGAGACCGAAGGCCATGTCGAACGGCTCGAGCAGGTGTTCGAGCTGATTGGCAAGCCGGCCCGCGGCAAGACCTGCGACGCCATTCTCGGCATTCTCGAGGAAGGCAAGTCGATCATGGAAGATTTCAAGGGCACGATGGCGCTCGATGCCGGGTTGGTCTCGGCGGCGCAGGCAGTCGAGCATTATGAGATCGCCCGCTACGGCACGCTCAAGAGCTGGGCGTCGACGCTCGGCATGAAGGATGCCGTGGCCCTGCTCGATGCAACGCTGCAGGAAGAGATCGCGACGGACAAGAAACTGTCCAAGGTGGCGATCGGCAACGCCAACCTCAAGGCGGCGTAACGCATTCGGCGGGGCTGGTGCCCGGCACCAGCCCCGCCTTCAGGCCTGCGGCATGCGGAAGGTGAAGCGCGTCTCGGTTGCATCCGACGTCACGTCGATCCGCCCGCCATGCGCCTGGGCAATCTGCGAGGCGATGTAGAGCCCCAGCCCCAGGCCCTGTACCCGCGAGTTTGGGTTGGAGCGATAGAATGGCTGGAACAGCTGCGCCATCGCTTCGGGCGGGATTGGCGGGCCGGCATTGGCCACCGAAAGCTCGAGTTCGCCGGCGCGCAGCACGGCATCGACCCGTACCGGCTGATCGGCCGCCCCATGAGTGATGGCATTGGCCAACAGGTTCGAGAACATCTGCGCCAGCCGGGCGTGGTCGGCCTCAACCTCCGCGGCAGCATCGAGATGCAGCTCGATCTCGCGCTCCGGATAGCTGGTCCTCAGTTCTCCCACCACTTGCGCCAGGGTCGGCAGCAGCGGCTTCAGGCTGCGGTTGAGCTGCAGCCCGCCACCCAGCCGGCCGCGGGCAAAATCCATCACATTGTCGATCAGCCCGCTCATCCGCAGCACGCTGCCACGGATCAGTCCGATGACCCGCTGCGATTTCTCGCTCTGCGGTTCGCGCATCAACAGGTTCGTGCCGCCGTCGATGGCGGCCAGCGGGTTGCGCAGGTCGTGCCCGAGCACGGCGATGAACTGCTCGCGCAGCTCGGCCGCCTCGTGCTCGGCCAGCAGCAGGCCTTTCGACAGCCGGGTTTCGGCCTGTGCGGTCTCGGTGGCGTCGACCAGCTCGCGCTCATAGCGGCGCCGCTCGGTGGCCCGAAACACCGTCACCCGGGTGAACAGCAGTTCGCCTTCGGAATCGCGGCGCTCGGCGGCATTGGCGAGGACATGCAGCGGCGTGCCATCGGCGCGGATCAGGTCGAGCGCCACCTCGTCAAAATACCCTTGCATGCGCAGCAGCGGCGCGAAATGGGTTTCATAAAAGATCTGGCCGGCAGTGCTGAGCAGGTCGCGCAGGCGCTTGCCGACAAGCGCGTCGGGCGCGATGCCGAGCCAGCGCGACAGGGTCTGGTTGGATTTGACGATCCGCCCGTCGCGGCCGAGCGAGAGATAGCCGCACGGGGCATTCTCGTAGAGATCTTCGAGGTCTTCGGCAGCCGGCCCTGGCATCGTTCAGATGAAATCCCGGATCGCCGCAATCACTTCGGCGGGCGCGCTGAGATTGGGGCAGTGGCCAGTCGCTTGCAGGATCTTCATTTCGCTCCCGGGAATATTGTCGCGCACATAGGCGCCCACTGCCTCTGACGCGATGATATCATCGCTGCATTGCAGGATCAGCGTGCGGGCGGTCACCTTTGCGAGGTCGGCGCGGTTATCGGCGGTGAACGTGGTGCGGGCGAACTGCCGGGCGATCGCCGGATCGGTGCGGCAGAAGCTGTTGGTCAGCTCCTCCCCCAGTTCCGGGCGATCGGCATTGCCCATGATCGCGGGGGCCATTGCCGCCGACCAGCCCATATGGTTGTCGGCGAGCGAGGCCAGCAGCTCCTCGATCTGCTGGGCGGTGAAGCCGCCATGATAGCCTTCGGCATCGATGTAGCGCGGCGAGGGGCCGACCAGCACCAGGCTCTCGAACATCTCGGGCGCCTTGAGCGAGGCGAGGACGCCGATCATGGCGCTGACCGAGTGGCCGACGAACACGCCGCCCCCGACGCCGAGGGCCCGGCCGATTTCCACGAGGTCGTCGGCATAACCCTCGAGTGTGGAATACTTGCCGGCATCATAGGCCGACAGGTCGGACTTGCCGGCGCCGACATGATCGAACAGCACGGTGAGATGGTCGGCCTCGAAGGCGGGGGCCACGAAGCGCCACATGTTCTGGTCGCAACCGAACCCATGCGCAAAGATCATCGGCTTCAGGCCCGCACCGGCGGTAACGACGTGATTGCGAAAGATAACGGTCAATCGAGGCTCCGACTGGGCGCGCGGACTGGCCGCCGCAGGCTTAACGCGGCGGGAGCCGAAAGGATCACGGCCCGGCGCGAGTCATTGTGTTCACGAGTTACGTCCCGTGAAGGATCGATCGGGGCCGCTGGGAGTTGATGCTGACTTACCCTTGAGGTGATGTCGTGACACATGCTGTTTCAGTGCTGGTAGTCGAAGACGAAGCGCTGATCCGCATGGATATTGCCGATCAGCTGGAGCGCGAAGGGTTTTTCGTCTTCGAGGCCGCCAATGCCGACCAGGCTATCGTCGTGCTCAATGCCGAGCCGAGCGTGCGCATCATGTTCACCGATATCGACATGCCCGGCAGCATGGATGGCCTGAAGCTGGCCGCCGCGGTCAGGAAGCGCTTTCCACCGGTACAGATCATCGTCACCTCGGGACATCGGATGGTCGAGATCAACGAAATGCCCGATGGTAGCGTGTTCTTCGGCAAGCCCTACCAGCACGCCGCAGTGATGGCGTCGATGCGCCAGTTGCTTGCCGCGCCGCCGCGCTAAAGCCGCTGCAGCACCATGCAATCGAGCACCGCCCACAGGTGGATGCTGGCGCCCAGCACCACGAAGCAGTGCCAGATCACGTTGTGGAAATGCAGACGCTCCCACAGGTGGAAGATGATGCCGGAGCAATAGGCGACGCCCCCGGCGATGATCAGCAGCAGCGTGCTCGCGGGCAAAACGCTGGCCAGCGACTGGAAGATCAGCACACCGCTCCAGCCGATGCCCAGATAGAGCAGCAGCGCCAGCCGACCGAAATGCTGCGGCACGATCAGCTTCAGCGCAATGCCGATCAGCGCCGCGCTCCATACCGCAATCAGCATCACCGTGCCCGCAGGGGTGTCGCCGAGCAAAGCGAGGAGCGGCGTGTAAGTGCCGGCGATGAGGAGGAAGATGGCAGCCTGGTCGAAACGGGCGAGGAGCCGCTTCAGCGGCGCGACCGGCGCCAGGTTGAAAGCGAGGGAGATGCTGAGCACCAGCAGCAGCGAGGCGACATAGACGCCGAGCGCCAGGGCGCTCTCAATGCCGCTGCTGGCGACGAGAAGGCCGCCGAGCCCCAGAGCGACGAGCAGCCCGATCCCGTGGATCACCGCATCGCCGATCAGTTCCAGCCGGGAATAGGGTTTGCCGCGATGCCACCAGGTGCGATCGGGGTAGGGGGTTAAGGTGATCATTGGCACGCCTCGCTGTGACAAGCTCAACGTGCCCGGGCCCCACCTGATCCATCGTCCATTGAATCTATTGCAACGTAGGCGACGGAACGCATGCCAGCCGACCCCGTTTGTCTCGCACACCAGCCAGGTGGGCTTCACGCGAGTTTGGCATGATCTACTTCTTCGACGTACGCGACGGGGACGACCTTTCGCCTGACGACACCGGCATAGACCTCCCCGATCCTGCCGCCGCCAAGCTGCAGGCGACGCTTGCCCTGACCGAGATGGCGCGAGATGACCTGCCGTCCAATGGCGACGAGCGGAAGCTCTCCATTCACGTGCGCACCGCCGAGGGGCCACAGTTCGACGTGTCGCTCGATTACGAGTTGCAAGTGACGAGCGGCCAAACCCCAGACCAGGACTAGCATGGCCCAGATAGACCCAGACGCCTTCAACCCGTTCTTTTCCATGGTGTCGGTCAGGGACGATCTGACCGACGAAGAGCACAACGCCATTCTCGCGGCCGCCGGTGCGTCGCGGCGCTTCGCGGCGGGCAAGGATATCGTCACCCAGGGCGATCGCCCCGGCTTTAGCACGCTGGTGGTCAAGGGCATGACGGCGCGCTATTCGACCGTCGAGGACGGCGGGCGGCAGATCACCGGCCTTCATATCGCCGGGGATTTTGTCGACCTCCACTCGTTCCCGCTACAGCTAATGGACCACTCGGTCACCGCCATCACGCCATGCGAGGTGGTGACGTTTCCGCACCAGCAGCTCATGCACATCACCGAGTACTATCCGCACCTGACGCGCGTACTGTGGCTGCTGACGCTGCTCGACGGCGCCATCCACCGCCAGTGGATGGTGACCAAGGGCCGGCTCACCGCCGACGAACAGATGGCGCACCTGTTCTGCGAGCAGTTCGTACGAGCCCAGATGGCGGGCCTCGCGAACGCCCAGAGCTATCCGTTTCCGCTGACCCAGGCGCAGTTCGGCGATGCCTTGGGGCTATCGATCGTCCACACCAACCGCACGCTGCAGCGGCTGCGGCGAACCAGGGCGCTGGAATGGGAAGACGGCGTGGTCGAGATCTTCGACTGGCCGCAATTGCGCGAGCTGGGCCAGTTCGACCCGACTTACCTGCATCTCGAGAAACTGCGGCGCTAGTCGAGGCCAGCGAGACCGGTGCCTCGACGTTCAGTCCTTCGCGGGCTTGGTGAGCCCGGGCTGTTCCTGTTTGGAGCCGTCGGGGCGCCGGCCCAGATCGTCGATATTGTCGTCCATTTGCTTGCCCGCGCCACTCTCGATTGGTTCCGGCCTCGGCTTCGGCTTGTCCTTGCTCATTTCAGGTCCTTTCGGGGAAATGCTGCAATCGAAAAAACACTCGCCGCACCCGACGGATGCGGCGACCAATTGTAAGGGCTTCCCGCTCTTGCTGGCGTTGAACCTCAGGTCCAAACGTCGGTTGCTGGGGTTCGTTCCGCCTCAGGTCGCGGAGCGTTGCCCCGCCGCGGGACCCCTTCTCGCGGTTGCCTCGAGCTGGTCGATCATCCTCCGAAAGGCGGCGTCGACGTCGAGCAGACGGCTATGCTCGGGCTCGCCCTTGATCGCCGCGCGGAATTCGCTGTGCCGGCGACGGATCTCGGCGAGCAGGGCGCCGGCCTCGAGCCGCGCGAGGTCCCGATCTTCCTGCGTGCTGTAGAATGACTCGGCGAGGCCGCGGAGCCGCGCCGCCTTGCCGTTCCAGCGCTGCAGGTCCCCGATAAACGGTTTGAGCGTGCCATCGGCGCGCCTTCTCTCCAGCACGCTGGTCTGGGCGTTCCGGTGCTGCATTGTGTCGGTAGCCGGCATGGATGGTTCTCCGTCGAGAGGCCTTGAAGTCATTCGGCCTGGTAGGCGCTCGTTGCGGGAACCAGCCCCGCCACGGCGGCGAGGAGGTCCTGGTCGCTGAAGGGTTTGGGCATGACCCTGGCATCGGGAAAGTGCTCGCACACCTCCTCGACGCTGGCGGCGGTACAGAAGACGAAGGGGATGCCCTCTTGCCTGAGCCTTGCCACCAGGCCCTCCGGCTCGGCGTGCTGCAGGCGGAAATCGATCACCGCCAGGTGAATCCGCTGCTCCGCCAGAAGCGCGAACGCCTCGTCGATATCGGTGGCAATGGTCACCCGGTAGCCCGCACCAAGCAGCGGCGCCTCGATGACCGAGGCGATGAGATAGTTGGTCTCGACGACCATGGCCGTCAGGCCGGGTAATTGGTGTGTCATGTATGCGCCATACGCAAGAGGACCCATCCACCCGGTGGTGGATCGGCAGGCTCGATGCGCTTCGCCAGGACGCCCGGTTGCAGCAAGACTAGTGGTGCCCTGAGGGCACCGGCTCGACCGGTCAATGGACCCTAGGGCCATCGGCGTCCCGGCGCATTAAGAAAAGACATGTCGTCGGAACTTGCCTCGCACAGGTGGGTTACCTTCGCACCTCAGAGGATCACCCGTGGCAAAGCTTCCCAAGCGCTCGCCCAAAAAACCCGCTGCGAAACCCGAAGGGCAAGCCTCGCCCGACATCAGCGATCTCAGCAAGCCTGCCAAGGCTCGACCGACCGACTGGCCGCCGGCGGCCCGGCCCAAGGGTTAGGCGCATGTTGTCGGCCGCATACCAGCGCGGTTCAGGTAGCGAGAACGCTTGGCTCGGCGGTCACCGCCACCGCCGGCCTGGCGAGGGCGGCTGCGCCTAATGTGCTGGCGATGGCCGCAGCGAGATCCTGCTGACTGAACGGCTTGGAAAGCCGAGGCAGGTCGCGCGCCGCGCTGTCGCTGAGTTCGGCATAGCCGGTGGCAACAAGGATGGGGATATGCGGCCAGGCGGCCTGCACCTTCTGGGCCAATTCCGCGCCGGTCATTTTCGGCATGCCCTGGTCGGTGATCAGCAGGTCCACCGTTTGCCGCTCCAGCGCCTCGAGGGCCTCGCGGCCCGAATGAGCCTCCACCACCTCATGGCCAAGCTCCTGCAGCATTGCCATGGTGTTCATCAGTACCAGCGCATCGTCATCTACTGCGAGGACGCGCAGGACCTGCCGACCATCCATGGGGCGAGAGGCCGGAGGGGCGACCGCAGTGTCGGCCTCGGCCTCCGTCACCGGCAGCCAGATCGAGGCGGTGGTGCCGCCACCAGGCTCGCTCTGCAGTTCGAGATAACCACCCGATTGCTGGGCGAGGCCATGCACCATCGAAAGCCCGAGGCCGGTCCCTTTGCCGATCCCCTTGGTGGTAAAGAACGGTTCGGTCGCCTTGGCGAGGGTATCGGCATCCATCCCCTCGCCCTCGTCGGCCACGCTGAAGACGACGTAATTTCCCGGGCGGTCACTTGCCTTGTGGCGGGCGGTGATGCGCACTGTGCCGCCGTCGGGCATGGCATCGCGCGCGTTCACCACCAGATTGAGGATCGCCGCCTCCAGCTGCGAGATATCGGTGCGTACTGCCGGCAGGTTCTCGGGAACCTCGGTGCGGATCAGGATGGCCGGCCCCAGCGAGCGCTCCAGCAGGTCGCTCATGCCCTCGACTGTTGTCTTGAGGTTGACCGCCCCCATCTTGAGTTCCTGCCGGCGGGCAAAGGCCAGCATGCGCTGGGTCAGCACGGCGCCGCGGCGCGCCCCCTTCAGGGCGTTGTCGATGAACGGGCTTATGTTGGGGTCGGCATTCATCCGGCGCTGGACGATTTCGAGGCTGCCGATGATCGCCATCAGCAGGTTGTTGAAATCGTGCGCCACGCCGCCGGTCAGCTGGCCGATCGACTCGATCTTCTGCGATTGGAACAGCGCCTCGCGGGCGCGTTCGAGTTCCTGCTGGGCCTGGTGGCGTTCGGTCAGGTCGCGGGTGATCTTGGCAAAGCCGACAAGGTTGCCGTCGGGATCGAGGATGCGGTCGATGACGACATGCGCCCAGAACTGGCTGCCATCCTTGCGGACACGCCATCCCTCATCTTCGAAGCGGCCCACTTCCGCAGCGCGGCGCAGGTTGATCTCCGGCCGGCCGACGGCCCGATCCGTGTCGGTGTAGAAGATTTCGAAGTTCCTGCCGATGATTTCGCTGGGCCGATAGCCCTTGAAGCGTTGCGCCCCGGCGTTCCAGTTGGCCACGATCCCGGTGGGGTCGAGCATGTAAATCGCATAGTCGCTGATCGCCTCGACCAGCAGGCGATAGCGCCCATCGTCGGTGAGTGATGCATCGAAATTGTGAGAATTGTTCATCCAGCCCGCCCGCCGACAACAATGTCGGTCGGTAGGAACTTACGGCGAGGGCTTTGGTTGCCCACCAATGAAAGGGACCCCGACCTTTGCGGGCCGAGATCCCTTTGGTGCACAACGATAGGGGCGTATCGCCGTGGCATGATGAATCCAGGGGGATGGGCTCATCATCCGCGTGGTGCGGATAAGCAGATAATGCCGTGGGCAAGCGTCGGTTCCCTGCGCGGCGAAAACTCTTCGATTGGAGCCTCACACACCAGCATGAGCCGCCTGGTTTATGACAGGTAGCGGCGAAGCGGCAGCGTGCATAGGTGGGTGGCGGCGGGACAGCAGCGTCGATAGCCGTGCTTCGGCCATCCACCAACTCTGCTGCCGTCGGGCATAGGCAGCCGCTGCTGTCGCATGTCTCGACCGAAAGGCCCTCTCGCGCTGGCGCCACAGGTTGACCTCCCGCAAAGCCACCAGCACGCCGGACTTGCCATTCGGCTTAACCCAGATCGGCGGAAGCTGCGTGACCATGGAGGTGCCTCACTGATGGAATGGAGCGACCCGGCGTGCATCCTGACATGCAGCAATGCCCGCCGGATCTTGGCTCCCGGAAGGGGTCCCGGGAGTTTTAGGGAGAGCGGCCGCTAGCGACGCCAACCATTGCAGTTAGTTCAGGCGGTCGAGATAGCGGCAGGTTCGGATCGTCTCGCGCTCCGAGCCGTACTCGAAGATGGCCCGGCGGTCGTTCGGGCCGTCGTTTCGCTCGGCAACGCGGCGTGACAGAATCTGGGCGCGCTGCACATCGGCATCGCGGCCGGCAGCCACGTCGTCGCGGCTGAAGAAAGTGACAAGGCAGACCACGTCACCACGATCGCGGCCGGGGCGACCCATCATCAAGCCGTCGCGGAAGCCAAACAGGCCGTTGCCAAAGCCAAACCCGAACCGCACGTTGACGTCGGGCGCGCGACCGATGAGCCGCGGATAGCCGTCGTCATCGTCGAAGTTTCTGGCAACCTCTACACCGCCATCGCCTGCATTGTAGTAGTCGTCGGCGTTGCCGTTGTCGGCGAGCAGCTTGGCCGAGACCCAGCCATCCGGGCCTGAATGGTCGACCCGGCACCAGCCATTGGCGGCGCACTCGGTCACCGTGACGCTTTCGCCCGCCGCCAGCGTGTCGACGACGCCGAACGAAGCTCCGGGCCCCGAACGGACATTGGCGCCACTGACGGCCTCAGCCGCTATGGCGCCGGTCGACAGCAGCCCGATGAGGAGGGCCGAGCCGAAGAGTGGAGGAAGTTTCATCACAGCGCATCCTTCTTCAATGAGGTCTTGTCCGCCGCGACGACTCAACTTCGAAGCAAGCCGGCAGTTCCGCCTGGCAAGGGCTTATTCGGCGTGCTCGCCTTGGTGGCCGCGGGGCTCGTTCGCAGCGGCATTCGGATGGGTTCCATCACCGGTTCGCTAGCGCCAGCCCAGCAGCAGAGCGACAGGAGTCACGACCGCCGCCAGCACCAGAATCCAGAACAACAGCGTCATCATGGCGTCGGCGACGCGGACCGGCTTCAGTTTTGCTCATCCTGCTGATGAACACCCCATGTCGCCGCATGCGTGGGTGGAGGCCCGGACAGGCCGCGGGCCGATACGATCTGCAACTGGTCGATCAGCCGCCGAAACGCCGCATCGGCATCGTCGAGCCGGCTGTGCGGTGGCTCGCCCTTGATCGCGGCATGCAGTTCGGTATGGCGCCGCCGGATCTCGGCGAGCAGCGCGCCGCTTTCGAGGCGAGCCAGAGCCCGGTCCTCTTCACTGCTGTAGAACGAGTCCACCAGGGCGCGGAGGCGCGCTGCCTTGGCGTTCCAGCCTTGCAGGGCGCCGATGAACGGCCTCAGCGTGTCGTTGGCCCGCCGCTGCTCCAGCACGCTGATCTGGGCGTTGCGTTGGCGCGTCGTGTCGTAGCTTTGCATGGGATCTCTCCGCGAATTGAAGCTCAGGCGCCTACATACGAGCCGCGGTCGGACACCAGGGCGGCGACCGCCGTGAGCAGTTCCTGATCGCTGAAGGGCTTCAGCATCACCCGCGTGTTGGGGAAGTGCTCGAATACCTCCTCGACACTCGCCGCGGTGCAGAAAATGAAGGGGATGCCCCGTTGTCGCAGCAAGGCAACCAGTCCTTCCGGCTCGCCGTGCTGCAGGCGGAAGTCGATCAGTGCCAGACCGATGTCGCGGGTATCGAGCAGCGCGAACGCTTCGTCAGGGTCGGCAGCAATCGCCACCTGGTAGCCGGCGCTGAGCAGTGGGGCCTCAATCACCGAGGCAATCAGGTAGTTCGTCTCCACGACGAGCGCCGTGGAAGGAGGCGAGTGAGGGATCATGTCACTTTGTAAACGCATGAGGACCATCCACCCGATGATGGAACGGCAGGCTCGACGCGCTTTGCCAGAACGCCCGGAAGCAGCGAGATCAAAGGTACCGGTGAGGCGCCTGCTCGTCCGGCTTGCAAGTATCCTAGCCGGGTCATCGAGGCCGGACATTTACAAATGACATATCGGCGATACCGGAGAGAACGGGGCGGTGGTTTTGATTGCCCCGAGCGGTCAAGCGAAGGGCCGGCATTGTGGAGCCATCGGTGCGGGCCGAGATTGAGACAAAGGCCGGGGGGACGTCGCCTGACCCCTAGCCGACTGAGCGCCGGACCCCACTGCGCCTCCCATTCGGGATCCGTCCCTTCATGGCTGGATGTCGTTAGGTTCGATCACCTGCGAAGCTAATGCCGTGTCCCGGGCAGCCACGCGTTGGGATTATTTCGGCTGAGCAGAATATTACTGCCGCCGTGGGAGAATTGCTGGTGGCACGACCGTTAGTTTGGGAACCGAGGGGGCCTGGACAGGTTGACTTCGCTCATTAAGTGCGAGGCGTGTTCATGTCGAAATTTCCTCACAAGCCACCAGCCCCCAGCGTGCGCTTTACGCTCGGCGGCGCCCTCGCGTGGGCCAAGGCCCAATCGGAAACTCAACCACCGTCGCAGCAGCAAGTAGCGATGGAACTGATTGCCAAGCTCGATCTGCCCGAGCCGCTCAAGGTGCGCCTGCGAGAACTCCACAGCATTGAGGATAACTGAGATGGCGATCATGCTGCAGTTCACCCGCCATACCAAAGCCGAGACGGTGGTGGCGAAATCCGTCGCCGTCGTGAAAGCAGCGCGGCCTGCCGGCAGCGGCATCAGCCGCGATGAACTGTTGGACCTCCTGCTCGAAATCCTCGATGGACCCGAGGCTCTGGAAGTCTACAACCGGGTGATGCAAACCTATTGACGAGCAGCAATGGCCGGCCCCGGCCCCAGTGTCGCGAACGAAGTTCGTGTGGTGAATCTAGACCAGTTGACCACGGAGCGATCGGCAAGCGGATCTTCTTCTATCTTCATGCCTTACTTGGCGCCGGCTGGAACAGCGAGCCGGCGCACCAATGCAGCCTGTGTGCCCAACCTCAGGGACGTAGAAGTGCCGGTGGCGTTTGCGGCGGACCCACCGGCACCTGAGCGTCATCGGCCAAGGCTAGGCGCAGCGGTTTGCCCGATGACACCCATTCCGCTAGTGGCGACCCGACAGGCATCCTGTATGCAGCGATGCCCGTCGGATCTGGCTCCCGGACCAAGGGGCCGGAAGCGGTCGGGACTGTGCCCGATACTTGAGCGCGCGCCTACCGCGCTACGATGGCCCGAAGGGGCTCTGAGGGATGCCACTGACAATATGTGGGTAAAGGTCGGCGCCGGCAGCGCGGCCAGCGGACCTGGCGTTTTGGGGACTCGCGACGCCACCGGCACCGATCTGGCGATATTCAGATCTTCGGCGCGCATGTCAGGCAAGCGGGAGATGCAACTGGGCTTCCGGATGGTCTTCACTGACGTGGCCGCCGCAACCTTCGCGGCCGTATCTGCTGCGAAACCGATCCCGATGACCGTCATCGTTCCGCAGATGGCGACGACTGATGGGAAGGTACCCGCGGAAATCAATGCGCTTGCCATTTTGCACCTCTTGGGAGGTGTCGGCGCCACCCCAATGGGCGGCACACCATAGGGGGCGCCGACTGGTCTTGTTTCCTGCACCGTGACGCGGCGTATCGGTGCAGTTTGCCGACACTACCAGACACTGTCTGACGTCCGACTGAGTGCGAGCGTCAGCGAAATTGCAGTTCCCGCAGCCTCGGACGGGAACCGCCGCACAAGCGCGCGGTTTATGACGCGGAATGGGGAGGTGGGAGTGGTCGCTGCCTATCAGTTGCTGGTCCATGTCGCTGTCGCGACACTACTGCTGGCTCTCGCCATTTACGCACCGCTACTGTTCAAGAAGGGGTTGCCCCGGTGGGCAGAAATTGGCGCTGTGGCTATAGGCGCAACCCTGGCGGGCGGGGTGATCTATGCCCTGTTGACCGGGCACTGGCCCTTGAGAGGCTGATCTTGTTCAGGCGACAAGTGAGGGATCGGCCAGTGCCGGTCCCGCCGATGTATCGAAGGCCAGCCGAACTGAGAAGGCTGCGTCGTTGCCGTGCCTCACCCGGATGATGAGTTCTTTCGACGGGCCATCGGACGGCAGCAATTCACGGGCAAGCTCGGTCAGTGCCAGCACCGCCTGGTGACGGGCCCTTCGGTCGCTAGCGCATTCCACGCCAACGTCGTCTCGGGCCCAGCCCGCGCCATCGAAAATGTCGAAGTAGTACCGCATGATAGCCTCCACCAGTCACGGAATACGTGGCACGAGAAGCTTGGTTGCAATCATGCCCTCCGCGTTTGAACACGAACTGTTGCAGCTAAGGAAAAGGGCGGTATGGTGCAGCTCGATGCATGGGCCATGGCAGACGGCGGATGATCCGGCCTGGGGAGGAGCATCGTGCTTAGGGGGCGGTACGGCATTGGATGGATGATCGTCGCGTGGCTTGTGACCGTCGCGCTCATCGCAGCCGGTATCTATCTGGTCGGCAACCTTACCCACCTGTTTGGCGGCTAAGCACCAGTCCCTCAGCCCCGTATCAGATTATCGAGGGCCGCAAGATAGTCGACGACAGCAGGCATTTCACGGATGTCATCCATCTCAAGAATGAACGCCTGACGGGTCATTTCCATCTCTCTTCGCAAAGCGGCCAGCTGCATTTCGCCGGCAGCCAGTGCGTCCGCCGTTTGATGGCGAGAGTTGTGCATGGCGCGCAACTGCAGCGACTTGC
Source organism: Devosia sp. LjRoot16 (assembly GCF_964252795.1). Taxonomy (NCBI): domain Bacteria; kingdom Pseudomonadati; phylum Pseudomonadota; class Alphaproteobacteria; order Hyphomicrobiales; family Devosiaceae; genus Devosia; species Devosia sp. LjRoot16. Next base: position 362,965 of record NZ_CAXUPH020000006.1, on the reverse strand, counting down.
TCCGCCAGTGCTTCAGGTCAGGCAGGTAAGGTGCAACCCTCTCCCTTGCCAGCTTCCGCTGAGTGATCAGCGGACTCATGACGCGCGAGGGTGACGAGTTTTCTTCGTACATTTTGAGGCTCCCGTTGCAGCCTCAAACTTCCGTAGGGTCAGCAGGTTCCGTCGTTGTCGAGGGCCGACAGCGTCGGAACCAAATCGCATTCCTGAGGTTGGAATCTGGCCTGAGGTTGCCCCTCCCTGGCCTCGGGCCCTGTGTGCCGCCGGGCCCCGCTGTCCCTCCCAGCCGGGTCCGGCTTACACAGTCAAAGCCAGGCCATAAGTCAGGCCTCACCAAGCTGGACTTACCGCCGGCGCTGCGGGCACCCTCAAGGATCCCTCCCGCGCCTATAGCCCCAACTGTCCATCGGTCGGCAGGGATAGAGAAGGGCGGGGTGAGGGTGTGCGCCAGACCGCCGGCCCTTCCCAGCTCCGGGGAGGGAACAGGCTCGCTCTCCAACCGTTGTGAGGTCTCAACGGAGGTCGCGCAAATTGGCAGCTCGAGCAATCTGGAAGGGTGTCATCAAGATCGCGGAGATCGTGTGCCCGGTGTCGATGTACGCAGCCGCGTCGCAGTCGGAGCGCATCTCGCTCCACATGGTCAATCGGAGCACCGGAAACCGCCTCAAGCGGCTCTATGTCGATGAGAAAACGGACAAGCCGGTCGAGCACGAGGACCAGGTGAAGGGCTACGAGACCGGCGATGGCCAATACGTGGTGCTCGAGCCCGAGGAGATCGCAGCCGCGGTGCCGAACAGTGACAAGGCTCTCACGGTCGACCAATTCATTGCCTGCAACAAAATCGAGCCCACCTACTTTGACAAACCCTATTACCTGCTGCCGACCACCGACATTGGGAACGAAACCTTCGTCCTGATCCGCGAGGCGTTGCGAGAGCGAAAGGCGGCCGCAATCGCGCACGCCGTGTTGTTCCGGCGGCTGAGGCCGGTTCTGATCCGTGCACACCACGACGGGTTGATCGCAACTACGCTGAACTTCGACTACGAGGTCCGTTCCGCGTCCGACGCCTTCAAAGGGATCAAGAAGAGCAAGATCGAGCCGGAAATGCTCGATCTGGCCAAGCATATTCTGAAGACGAAGGCCGGCGAGTTCGACCCGAGCAAGTTCGACGATCGCTATGAGGAGGCTCTGGCCGATCTGGTGCAGGCCAAGATCAACGGCAAGAAGATTGTGCCACTTCGTCCTCCCAAGCCAACGAAGAAGAACGACCTGCTTGAGGCGCTACGGCTCAGCGCCGGCGCCAAGGGCGAGTCGGCGCCGCGTCGTTCTGCCAGCAAGTCGAAAACGAACAAGACTGCGCCAGCTAAGAAAACTGCTCCCGCACAGCGAAAGGCGGGTTAGCGCCCGCCTTTGGCTTGCTGACCGGGCCTGTTCTCCAGGCTCTTCTTCAAAGCGGCCATGAGATTGATGACATTGGTGGGAGCTTCGGGCTCGGCCTCGGCCTCGGCCTTTGCAGGCTTCGATTTCCGCTTAGGCGACTCCTTGGCCTTGATGATCTCTTTGAGCTTGGCCTGCACGGGGTCTTTGACCATGTCCTTGTTCCAGGCGGCTGTGCGCTCCTCGATGATCTTCTCGACCATGCTGAGCATTTCCTTGTCGGGTTTTGCCTCGTCGACCTTCTCGAAATACTCGTCTTCATCCCGCACTTCGTCGCCGAAGCGGAGCGTCCAGAGCAATATGCCGGTATCCCAGGGCTGCAGCATCACTGCGCGCTCGCGATTGCCGAGGACGAGGCGAGAGATACCCACCACGTTCTGTTCGGCCATCGCCTCGCGAATGACGGAAAAAGCCTCTTCACCGACCTCGTCGGCCGGCACCACGAAATAGGGCGTGTCGAAATAGGTCCACTCCACGGTATCGGCCTCGACAAATTCGTCGATGTCGATGGTGCGGACGCTGTCGAGTTTGACGGCGTCGAGTTCCTCATCCTCAAGGATGACGAACTCGTCTTCGGCCTTCTCGTACGCCTTCACCTGGTGATCGTCATCCACCGTCCGCCCGGTCTCGGCGTCGACGTACCGGGTGTAGATCCGGTCACCGGTGGTGCGGTTGAGAGTGTGGAAGCGAACGCGGTTGCCCTCTGTGGTCGCCGGCGAGAGCGTCACTGCGCACGTCACCAACGACAGCTTCAGGTAGCCTTTCCAGTATGGTCGAACTGCCACGATCACCTCCGTCGAATAACGAGGGCAACGCCTTATGCGCACGGTTGTTCCGATGGGAGCGGTCGTAGAGCCTCACGACTTCCGAAACGCGTTAGGGCAGCGACGGGTGAGCAGGAGAGCCCGACGACTCTTCTTGTCGTAGCGGGTCGCAAGCTGGGGGACCAAGGCACTCCCTGCACAAAGCGAAGCGATGCCCACCGCTAGTTCTGCTCGTCCTGCTGATGCACGCCCCACGTTGCCGAGCGTTCGCGGTCCTCATCGAAGATCGCTTCCTTCGTCATACGGGGCAGCTTCTCATGCACGGGCGGGGTTCGTGCAGTATTCTTCAGCTTCGGTGGAATCCGCGGGGACGGGAAACGGTCCTCCGAGTATGCCTTGGACATGGTGTCCTCCCAAGGAAAGGCCCGCCCCTAAAAAGGAGCGGGCCGGCGGGTGGTTACTTGTCGTTCTTGTGGCTCTGGCGACCGGCTTCGGCATGCTGCTCCCGGGTGCCGCCCTGCGTGCCGGACGACGATTTCTCGCTGCCGGAGCCTTTAGACTGGGAGCTGCCAGACTTGTTTCCGTTACCGGACGAGTTGCCGTTGCCCGATGACTTGTTGCCGCTTGAACTCTGCTGGTTGGCCATTTTGTTTCTCCGCTAAGGATCATCCCTAGGACAAACCAACCTTGCCGTTTGAGCTTCGTTCCGGATCAAATTACTCGGAAGATTGTCATTTGATATTGACGACCGAAACGAACTTTCCTGCCGGGGTCGCCGCAGGCGATGCGGCGACTGTTCAGTCGAGCCCGCGTTGAGCGGCAAACTCGGCAAGGAAGGATTCAAGCCGAAGCTTGAAATCGCCAAATTTGCCCGTTGGGTCCTCTGACGGTGCCGTCTTCAGGAAGTCCTCGAGCAGGGTTGCCGCCTGGGATTCCAAGTCGTCTAGCCGGCTGACGGCGCGGGACCGATGGAGGATGTGGAGGTTTGTGTCGCCGAGGGTGCGGAGAACTTCTAGAAAATCGAGACGAAGACTGTGTAGGCGGGTGGCAAAGGGTTTGATCGACGTCGAGGCGAATAACGATTCCCGAAAATGGTTCTCGTGCATGTCGGCCCCCGCGACAGACACTACCGCACCCACCAGAGTCGAGTTGGTTGCATTTGATCAAGTTTGCGGGCAATTGCCGCGCTACTGGTTGGTGTTTGTACCCTGTTGGACAAACCCACCCGTTACGCATTGCTCAAGCGTGATGGACGACAGGTCCAGCTCGCCCGCCACCTCGGCATCGGATTTGAGCTTGTCCTCCGTGGTCTGATCCATGCTGGTCTCAGGCTCTTGCGTGCCGGTCGCACCTTGCTGAAGTTGCAACTCAGCACAGAGTTTCTCGACTGCCGCCACCTGATCGTCGGGGACCGGTTTGCCCTCGATGGTGCGATCCTGCGCAGACGCGCCCGACGAAACACCCATCAAGAATATTGCTGCAGCAATGCTCACCTTGGCCCAGTCCTGGGCTCGTACACGGCTCGTGATTGCCATGGTTGGATCTCCTCGTGGTCGGGAGCTTGAGAAACGTCGGCAGCGGACGTTGGTTCACACAACAGTTTAGGTCGGCGCTGGGGCATCAATGGCTTGGAAACCCCGCCACCAGCGGTGGCTGTTCTACCTCGGTCTGCTCGGCTGAAAGATCCAGGCCAAGCTCTTCGGAAAGCTGCCGTTCGGCGCTCTCCCAGTAATGTTTGTCTCGCCCTTCCGGTCGGCCGTCGGCCTCCCAGAGGGTGTAGGCGCGGTCCTTGATCTGTTCGTGGGTGGTCAGTGCAGACATGGAAATCTCCATCATTGATAGCGTGGGGACATCAGGTGCCAAGCTTGCTACACCTTCGGACGGCTGATGCCAGCGGACGTCACCGCCGGCTTGACCGCGTGGCGCCAGTCTTCTTGCTGTCGTAGCGAACTTCGAGGTCCTGACCGCCAGCGACCATGGCGCGATCCAGCGAACGACCTCGGCTTGATTGAGTGGCGGGCATCATCGTCTCCTTTGGTTGCTTTGCGTTGCGAACGCAGAAAGAGCGGGATGGTTCAGCACTTGCCGACGGGGTCGCTGAAGCCGTTATGGTGGGGAGGGATGATTTCAGTCCGCGAGGGGTCGCGTGCAAGTTGCGGCATGGATGTTGTTGGCGTTGAATGTTCCCGGTGCAGCGATCATGGTGAAGTACGGTCTTCCCCGGGAAGTACCGTTTGTCGGTCGCCACGACGCCGATCCGCTCATGGGTTATCTCGGCCTGCTGTTGTTCGGCAGCAGCGTTGCGATCCGCGTCGCGATTACTGCGACCAGCTAGAAACCCCCGATCAGGTGCAGAGGTACGAGGGATGTTCGAAGGATTCGAGCTCGATTTCGTCGATCTATCCGAGGCCCGCCTGAGGGTGCGTCATGGTGGAAAGGGGCCGCCGGTGCTGCTGTTGCATGGCCACCCCCGCACCCACATGACCTGGGGGCAGGTGGCGGATCGTCTTGCCCCATCCTTCAGCGTGGTGTGTCCCGACCTCAGGGGTTTCGGCCAATCGAGCCACCCCGCCGATGCGCCGGATCACGCCGGATCGTCGAAGCGGGCGAAGGCGCGTGACTGTATCGAGCTGATGGCGCGGCTGGGCCATGACAGGTTTGCCATCGTCGGCCATGACCGAGGCAGCTATGTCGCTTTTCGCGCGGCCCTGGATCACCCCGACAAGATCACAAAGCTGGCCGTGCTGGACGGCGTCCCTATCGTCGAGGCACTGGAACGGTGCGACGCCCGGTTTGCCGAGCTGTGGTGGCATTGGTTCTTCTTCGCGCAGCCGGAAAAACCGGAGCGCGCCATCCTCGCAGATCCCGTTGCGTGGTACGCGGCAACGCCCGAGTTCATGGGTGAAGAAGCCTACCGCGACTTCCGGTCCGCCACGTCGGATCCGGCCACCGTGTACGGCATGGTCGAAGACTATCGTGCCGGCCTGGGGATCGATCGAAGCCACGATGAGGCCGATCGCGCCGCGGGGAGAACCATAGCTTGTCCGACGCTGCACCTGTGGTCCAAACGCGACGACATGGAACTGCTATACGGCGATCCTCTCACGATCTGGCGACGCTGGGCGCCTGCCGTGACCGGCCACGCGATCGACAGTGGGCACCACATGGCCGAAGAGGCGCCGGACGAACTGGCGAGGGCTCTCCAGAGGTTCCTCGGGGACTGAGCCGGCTTCGGTTCGGCTTAGCCGCCGCCATAGCCGCCGATGATGGGCAGAATTTCTCCGGTGATGTAGCTCGACATCTGCGGGCTGGCGAGAAAGACATAGGCTGGCGCGATTTCTTCCGGTTGCGCCGGACGCTTCATCGGCACCTTTGAACCGAACTTGCTGACGTCATCGGCCTCCTTGTCGGAGGGATTGAGCGGGGTCCATACTGGCCCCGGCGCGACGCAGTTAACCCGGATATGCCGCTCCAACAATTGACCCGCCAGTGACCGGGTGAAGGCGTGGATGCCGCCCTTGGTCATGGAATAATCCAGTAGCGCCGGGCTACCCTCGATGCCGGTGACCGAGCCCGTATTGATGATGGCCGAGCCCGCCTTCATCACCTTGGCTGCCGCCTGCGCCATGAAGAAATAGCCGTAGAGGTTGGTCTTCAGCGTTTCGTCGAAATGCTCTTCGCTCAGGTCCTCGATACGCTTGGTGTGGACCTGAAAGGCGGCGTTGTTGATCAGGACGTCGAGGTGGCCGAACGCCGCGATGGTCTGCTCGACTGCATCCTCGCAGAAGGCGCGATTGCGCACATCACCTTTGATCACGATGGCGCTGCGGCCCTCATTTTCGACTGCGGCCTTGGTTTCCGCCGCATCTCGGTCCTCGGAGAGATGTGCGATCACCACGTCGGCGCCCTCACGGGCAAATAGCACGGCAACCGCCCGACCGATGCCGGAGTCGCCGCCGGTGATCAAAGCTACCTTTCCGGCGAGCTTCTTCGAGCCAAGATAGAACGGCGCGTCATAGAGCGGGGCGGGATCCAGTTTGAACTCGGCTCCCGGCTTGGGCTGATGCTGCTTCGGAAATGGCGGTTCAGGGTAGGGGCGGGCGCCCGCCTGCATGGCCACTTCCCGTTTTTTTGGGGTGGCGGCATCGGCTGTCGCGACCTCTGCCTGAATGTCCCGCTGCCGCTGAGCTGTAGCTTTGGATGCCATGGTGCTCTCCTTGATGCTGAGGAGGTCAACTTCGGCGAGCAGGGCAAGGTTGCCACGCGACATAAACCGACGTCGTCGCGTCAAGATCGCGATCACTGGTAATCGCGCCGGGCTGATCGCCCCCCGCGGGCCCGCATCCAAATCCCATCAGGCACGTTATCGATGCCACCATGAAGCAAGCACCTGCCAGCCGCATCAGCGGACTGATTTACCGCCTCGCCGACTTCCTGTCGGACTGGCGGGGGTTCGTCGCCACGTTTGTGGCTTTGATGGTGGGCATCGGGATTGGGGCCGCAATGCAGTTCAATGAAGGCTTCATGTTCGCCTTCAATATCTTCCTGTCGGTCGCGGCTATCGTGATCAGCGGCGTTATTCTTGTCGCCGGCGCGCGCAGCGAGGCGGCCCTGCACGTCAAGCTCGACTACCTGATCGAACACTCGCCCGCCACCAACAAGGTCGTCGGGCTCGAGCACCTCGATGCGCGAGAGATCGAGGAAGAGCGAAAGCGCGTCGAGCAAGAAGCTGCGGAAGCCATTGACGACGCGATGGAAGACGCCGGCCTGAAGCGACACTGACCATCCCTATGGGCCACTGGCCCAATCGAAGGATCCTCGGCAATGACTACACTCGCCACCTTCAACGTTAATGGCATCAATGGACGGTTGCCGGTGCTGCTGAGGTGGCTGGCCGAAACCGAGAGCGATGTAGTGTGCCTGCAGGAGCTGAAAACCTCTGATGAGAAGTTCCCCGAAGCTGCCATCACGGAGGCGGGGTTCCACTCGATCTGGCATGGACAAAAATCCTACAACGGGGTCGCCATCCTGGCTCGTGGGACCGCACCCATCGAGCGCCGCCGCGGCTTGCCCGGAGATCCAGACGATACTCACAGCCGCTATCTCGAGGCCCAGGTCGGTGATCTCATCGTCGGATGCCTTTACCTGCCCAATGGCAACCCCGCTCCCGGACCGAAATTCGAGTACAAGATGCGCTGGTTCGAACGCCTGCTCGACCATGCGCGGGCGCTGCTGGCGGCTGGCGCACCGACCGTGCTTTGTGGCGACTTCAACGTGGTGCCAACGGACATCGATGCAGTCGTGCCTGGCCGATGGGTTTGGGACGCGGTGATGTTCCCGGAAGCGCGAACAGCTTATGCGAGGCTCCTCGAACAGGGCTGGATCGACGCTCTCAGGGTCATCCACCCTGACAAGGGCATCTACACTTACTGGAATTTCTCATACCGAGGCGGCTACGACCGAAGCTCGGGCCTGCGGATGGACCACGTGCTGATCAGCCCGTCATTGCGTGGCTCGCTCCGCGACGCCGGTGTCGACGTCGAGACACGCGGTTGGGACAAGCCCAGTGACCACGCGCCGGCTTGGATAGAACTTACCGCTTGAGCGATGGAGACAGGTCCGAAGCTGGCACAGCCGGCGCGCCGTCGACCTCGCAATCAGGTGCCTTGAATAAGCACCCCGAGCGCAACGCCGATGGCGGCAGCGGCGATCATCAGGAACAGGAATGTCGGAAAAACCCACCATTGCAGCTTCGGTTCGTTCATTGCCTCACCCTGTGAGAAACCACGTGCCGAGCCAGGGCCGTCACCGAGGGGTGGCGGCACCGCTGTGGGGCGAAGTAGTTTGTCGCGGTGCCGCCGTGCCGGATGAGGGTTTGATCAACCGAGCAGCAGCGTCATACCCTATATGCGGTGACGGGCCACTGACGTTGCTTTCAGCGAAATTGCAGGTTCGGCCAATGCGCGGTGATCACCGGATCATAGGAGGGCGCTCGTCGCCGGCAGGCTGGCCACTGCGTTCAAGGCGGCCGGCATCCCGTCATCCGGATGGGTGCCGCAACGGCGGCCAGATTAATCCTATGCGAGCATTTCGGTGGTATCAGCGAGATGCGAGCCACAAGGGTGGGAACGTATGTGGTTTGTTTCCAGAAAGATCGGGCGTGCCACCAAGCAGCGTTCGGCTGCCTATGTAGTAACGTACCGAATGCAGACTGGTACGGGCAGACTAGAGGTGAAATCCCAGGCGCAGGCTGCCGAACTGGTTCGCGAACTGCGTTTGGCCGGAGCTTCGGACATCGTCGTCTTTGATTCGGAGGAGCGGCAGACCACAATCGACGCGCGATCAGAGTGAACCACTCGTCTGCCTGCCGGGCGCCGAATTGGCGCGCCGCGACTGACCTGGTTTCACTGACAGTCGTGAAATTTCGCGCGCGAGGCCCGAGGCCGTAGCGGAGTACTTCCAGCGAATTCGCCGTCCTAAGCGATGCGGCGGAACTGAGTGCCCGGAGCAGCCCCAAACTTGGCTTCGGGTGCTCAGCGCGGCAGAAAAATTTGGCGTGGCAAGCGCGGTCGTCCTGCCCGTGGAACTCGCCGGCATCGAAATCATTCTGGTCTCCTGCAAACCAGGAGATTGACTATGCGCGATGCCGTGCTCGCAGGACCAACCCCAGCTGAAATAGTTGCCTTGGTCAGGTTGGCCGAGCATGGGTCGGGTGTACCGCCCCACCTGACCCTGCCGCTGATTTCCAAGGGCTGGATCATGATCACCGCAGACGGCTGCGCTCTTCTCACGCTCGCGGGCAGGGTGCTGGTCGACCAGGCGCAGACCGTCGATATCGACAAGCTGGCAGGCATACCCGCGAACCTCGCGGCATGGGGCGCACACCAGGTCGCCTGAACAAGCCACCAACTGCCGCTTGACCCTCAGTCAGGCGCGGGGCGGTTCCGGGGCGCGCAGGGTGGTCGACAGTCCATGACACAGCTCCACATGGGCGCAAAGCGCCGGCCATGTTTCACCCTTCGAGCAACAAGGTTGCCGCCCCGACGTTCAAGTCGGCTGAGGAGGACCCGACATGGCCAATCAGCACCACTTCATCGTCAACCACCGCGATGACATCTGGCAGTACACATTCCGTGGAAGCATCTTCGCGCACTTTACTTCGCGCCAGGCGGCGATCGACGCGGCCATCGAAGCTGCACGCGCCACCAACGAGCCGTATGTGCAGGTGATCGTGCAGGATGCGGACATGAAGCAGGAGCTGGTGTGGCGCCCGGATGGCGACGAAGCGCCTTCCGCCTGAGCCGCCGCGTGGCGTGTCCGGTCGTCCTGGGTGTGTTTCGTTTTTTGTTGCCCCCCGGCGGGCGGTGTCGATCGGCATTGACGCCCGACATTGGCGCGACCTCCACTTGGTCAGCCTCACTGCCAATCAAATGTGAATTTCAGGCGTGCACAACTGAGGCACAGTGCCCCCTTCGCCGGTCGCCGCCGGTGACTGTTGAGCCGGGAGCTTCGGGAGGAGTGCTGCCGGCTCATTTTTTTGCCGGAGGAAGCGAACGGCCTGGCCCGCTTGCAAGCTTGGATTTCGCTGTCGGCGCATCTGCAACAATTGAGCGGTTAGTGTGATCGAGCTGGGCAGACCGCAATCGGTCGTGGCTTGTGCCCGTTTCAGACCGGGGCATATCGTCTTGAACTCCATCATCCCGGAGTCTCCCCATGTCCGAAAAGCCCTATGGCGCCCCCGGCGGTGCCCACAGTCTCAGCGTCGCTACCACCACCGTCGAAGAGGCGACCCGGCACGCTCTCGAGCTTCGAGCTCGTGACCGCGCCATCGAGGGGACCCATGGCTGGCGGGAACAGCAGCGAGTAGAGGCCGCGATTGCCAAGGCCAGGACGGCCAAGGAGCGCAAGCGGGCCAGAAATCCCTACTCGCAGAGCTAGAATGGAAACGGCCGGCGGATCACCATGGGCAGCGGGATGGCACCGCAGACAGTGCGCATCCCGTTGCCGCTCCCCGGCATCGTTCAAGCGGAACGTCTCGCGATCTCATCGGCGCGGTCCCGGCTGCCGCCGGCTTCGGCGATGATTTCCAGGGCGCGTTGTGCGCTGATGCCGTGCTTATGGGCGAAGTCGTTCACTTCATAGTCTTCGCTCTGGGCCACACGCGACCGATCCGGGCGGCCTACTTTCTTTTTGTCGTCAGCCATCGCGGCCTCCCTCGTTGATGACGCACAACGTCGGGATCAGCGATCAGTTTCTCCTCGCAACCGAGGGCACGGCGGCGGGGAAGGCGGGGCGCCAGCCGCTGGGGGAACCATCGCCGGCAGAGAAGATTTAGTCAGCGTCTGAGTGACGACTCCCTTCGCTTCAGACCTCACTGTGCCGCCGGACCCCTACTGCACCTCCGAGTGGGGGTCCGGTTGCTACTTGTCGGTCTGCAACTCCGGGCCGCCCGGCCCGTCAGCGACGCTCCCCTATTGCGACGGAGTGGCCGGCACGATCTCTCCCATGGGCCCCGCAGGACCGATTGGCCCGGTGTCCCCCTTCGGACCGGCGGGGCCGGCATTACCCCGCGGACCAGCTACGCCCGGGTCGCCCTTCGGGCCGGCAGGTCCGACCGGACCAACATCGCCCTTGGGTCCAATCGGGCCCGCGTCTCCCTTCGGACCGGCCGGACCCGTCGGGCCGGCATTGCCTTTCGGACCGATCGGTCCGGAATCACCCTTGGGGCCAGCGGGGCCAACCGGCCCGGTGCTCCCGGCCGGCCCAACCGGCCCGGTCTCGCCAACGGGCCCGGCGGGGCCTGCCGCACCGGTGTCACCCTTTGGACCGGCGGGGCCGACATCCCCCTTCGGACCAGCAGGCCCGGCAAGCAGCTGGACGGCCTCGATGTCGGAGGATCTGGCTCCGCCAAAGGCGCTGACGATCGTCCCGCCCGTAATGCTGTTCCAGATCAGCAATAGAATGAAGAAAATCAGGGCTCCGACAAAGCCCGGCAGCACTCGGCCGACCCACCACTCGCGATCCATGGCAACCTCCCGTTTGGAGCAAGCCTGTCACGACGCGGCCTCCAATGCACATCAGTTTGTTAATCGATCCACCGTGGCGCGCTCTACCCCGACGTCCGGGACCGCCGGTGCCAATGCGCTAACTGCGGGGCGGGAACTTATTCAGCAACAGCGCGTTGCTGCGCTTGGGCGTGGGGCGAGGGGTGATATGTCTGCGAGCGAAAGTGTTCTGGTGCGCACCGATGGCGAGGATACGGCGGCCCTGCTTCGGCTGACCGACCGGCTGTATCGCGCCGAGGCGCTTGACGATGTCTACGAAGCCGCCCTCGATGCCATCGGCGATATGCTCGGCTGCCGGCGCGCCTCCATCCTGCTGTTCGACACCCACGGCGAAATGCGGTTTGTGGCCTGGCGCGGCTTGTCCGAGAGCTACCGCAAGGCCGTCGATGGGCACACGCCATGGAAGCCCGGCGATCGGAACGCGGTGCCGATCTTCGTCCCCGATATCGCCGAGACCGATGAGGCGGATTGGCTGAAGCGCACCATAAAATCGGAGGGCATCACCGCCCTCGGGTTCATCCCGCTGATGGCCAAGGGCGAGGTCGTCGGCAAGTTCATGACTTACCTGCCGGACCCGCACGGCTTCACTCAGCACGAGCGCGACCTGGCGGTCGCCATCGCGCGGCAAGTGGGCTTCAGCCTTGAGCGCTATCGTGCCGAACAGGCGCGCAGTGCGGCTGAACAGCAGATCCGCGAGAGCGAGGATCGCTTCAGGCGGATGTCCGAAGACGCGCCGATCATGATCTGGATCGCCGACAGCACTGGGCGTTGCCTCCACCTCAACCAGATGCTGCGCAGCTTCTGGGGCGTTGAAGATCTCGGTTCATTCGACTGGAGCCACACCATCCATCCGGAGGATCGTAGCGGCATCATCAAGGCGATGCAGGCGGCGGTGACGGAGAATTCGAGTGCGCACGTCAAGGGGCGCTATCGGCGCAGCGACGGCACCTACCGGGTGCTCGAAACCGTGGCGCGGCCGCATCTCAATGAGGGCGGCGGATTCGACGGCATGATCGGCGTCAATGTCGACGTCACCGAACGCGAGGAAGCCGACCTCCACAAGCAGCTGCTGATCAACGAGTTGAACCATCGGGTGAAGAACACCCTGGCGGTGGTCCAGTCGGTGGCGCGGCAGACTTTCAAAGGGCTCGCCACGGGAGAGCCGAAGGTCAAAGCCTTCGAAGGACGGCTGTCGGCCCTGGCCCAGGCGCATAATCTGCTGGCTGCCGAGAGCTGGCAAAGCGCGTCGCTGGAGGAGGTCGCCCGCAAATCCGTCAATGGCGACGCCGATATCCGGGTGCGGATCAGCGGCCCCCTGGTGCAACTTGCTCCCAAGCAGGCGGTAACGACCGCCATGGCACTGCATGAACTCTACACCAACGCGGTGAAATACGGCTCGCTGCGCTCCACCGGTGGTTCGGTGGATTTCTCCTGGGAAACCACCGACCAGCCGGATCGATGGCTGACGCTCAGGTGGTCCGAGCATGGCATCGAGCCGGTCCCCAAGCCGACGCGGCGGGGTTTTGGCTCCACCATGATCGAGAAGGCGCTTGGCGCCGAATTCAACGCCGATGTCCGGATGGATTACCGCCCTGAGGGGTTGCAGTGCACCGTGATCGCGCGTCAGCACGAAACCCCCGCCGCATGACGACGCTCGCCGGCAAACACATCCTCGTCCTGGAAGACGAATACCTCCTCGCCATGGAGGTGGTCGATGCTCTGGAGGAGCTTGGCGCCGTGGTCGTGGGGCCCGCCCATCGCATCGATGTGGCGTTGGGTCTGCTCGATGGCAGTCGCATGGATGCGGCCTTGCTCGACGTGAATATCGGCGGCCTGCCGAGCACGCCAGTCGCCAAGCGTCTCCAGGATCTGGGTATCCCGATCGTCTATGCGACTGGCTATGGCGTGCAGGCCGATGTCGCGCCCGGCTCCGCCATCATCGATAAGCCCTATACGCTGGAGCAGATGAGCGCCGCACTGTTCACGGCGATCAACGGGCGCTGAATGCGCTGGTTTGACCGTCGCCAGCTTTGCGGCCCCGCTCAACGCTACATCATGTCGCGTTCGAATTCGGCCCAGCCTCGTAGCTTGAAGCGATCCTCGTCGTCGTGAGCCGAGGGCTCGCCGTCAGGCTGGCGGGGCACGGCCTCGCCGGCGGTCTTTCGCGCCCTGGTGAGTTTCGCCTTCCAGGCGGCCTTGCGCCGGTTCTCGGCGGCGGTCACGGCGTCGTCCTCGCGCCAGGTGTCGATCAATCCCCGGTCGAGGATGTCTTCGACAACCCGGGGGTCGAACACGTGGAAGGTCACTTTCCTCGCGCGGCCGCGCAGTTTCACGCTGCGGGTGCCGGCGCTAGGCAACCGCCCATCCTTCAGCCAGCGGTGGCGCTCGGTGGTCGAAATGCCCAGGATATCCTCGATCTCACGCGGGATCACCGGCAGGCTCTCGATGCCCTCGAGGGCTCGGGAGACAAGCGCCGATGTCGCCGCAAACTGCTTCGATGCGGTTTGCGGCATGCGAAGCGCCAGTTCGCCCGCCTTCACCGAAAGCGACTTCCTGGCCGCTACCGGGAGACGGGCGCGAATTTCGAGATAGAGGCCCTTGGATCGGATCGACGAGCCCAGCCTCGCAGCAAAGGGCAGCGTCCATAGCTCGACCAACTCAGCGCCATCTGCGTCCTGCTTCATCTGCCTTAGGTAGGCTTTCCCGACTGGCGCCACAACGACGAGATCACGTCGTCGGCGAGATGCGAGCAAAGCGGGCGGGGCAAGGGCTCGGCTGCCGTTTCGTTGGCCAAGTGGGGAAACCGGAAAAACCCGACCTGTTCCCTGTGCCGCCATGTCCGGTTGACGCGCTTCGATCGCCCTTGATCAACTTGCCGGTCGTGCGTGGGTTCCAATCGAAGCGCGCGCAGTTTACGGCCGCTTGAATTTCGGGGGCGAGCAACCTTTCCCGAGCGAACATCATTGGTGTTGCTCAACAGCGAGGCTGACATAATGCGCCTGGATGCTCCCCCGCCCAAGAAACCCAAAGCCGCATTTCGCGACGGCAAGGCCGTCGGCACCCGCGAAAGCGATGTGCAGATTCGCGCGGCCGGCCCCGAGGAAATGCGCGATCGCCCCAAGCGACCCTGGACGCTGCTCGACGAAGCCTCCGACGAGTCGTTTCCGGCCAGCGACCCACCAGCCGCCAACCGCTTCGACTGAGCGGGCAGGGCGGCGCTGCAAAAGAGCGCGCCTTTGCCACCATCTGCGCTCTCGCACGTTGAGACAGGCGCGGCATTGGGCTCGCGAGGAGACTTCCGATGTCGATTGAGAGTGATCTGGTTTTCTACAGCAGTGAAAATGGCGACCAGTGGCTGCTGGTCGGCGGGCATGACGGCTCCACCGTGCGCCATCAGCCCAATGCTTCGTCAGGCGGCAACCCGCGAGACATGCCGCTCGAGGAGTATCTGCCGCGCGAACAGAACACCCCGCAGGGCCAGGCCCTGCGGACGCTGCTGCAGGCCCATGGCCACATCTGACAAACCGGGAGCGGCGGTGCAACCGAAGCGGGCGCGCGAGGTTCAGGTCGTGTCCTGAGGGTCGCTCCCAGGATGGGAAGGCGGCGGTCGCTATCGGGACCGCCGCCTTCTGTCTTGCGATGTTGCCGGTTAGTGGCGCAGCAGCCTGGACAGCATGATGGCGTTCTTGATCGCGTAGCCGTCGAAGTCGTTGTTGAAGTAGACCCACACCCGCTTTGCCCCGACGGCGCGGATGCGCCGTGCCCAATCGAGCAGCTCGTCCTGGCTGTAGTCGTGGCGATACCACCTCTCGACGCCATGAAAGCGAACGTAGATATCATCGGCAGTCCTGATGACGGGGTCGGGCAGGCGAGGGGCGCTCGAGGAGCAGAAGATGGCGCCGGCTGCCTGGAAGGCCTCATAGACCTCGTCGTTCCACCAGCTCGAATGACGAAACTCGACGACGTTGCGGCGCGCTTTATCCAATTGCTGCAGCATGCCGTCGAGGCGCCCGCGCGAGTAGTGATAGCTGGGCGGCAGCTGGAACAGCAGGCAGCCCATCAAAGGGCCGAGCAGGACGGCGATATGGCCGAAGTCCTGCACCAGGGTCTCAGTTCCTTCGAACTTCATGATGTGGGTGATAAGTTCCGATGCCTTGACGGTATAGAGCATCCGTCTTCCCTCGGCCTGTCTGCGCCAGGTCTCGACCGTTGCCAGGGTTGGCCAGGAGTAGAACGGGGCATTCAGCTCCACAGTGTCGAACTGCTCGGCATAGTGGGCGAACCAGTCCTTGGTCGGCATCTGGCTGGGGTAGAAGCTGCCCCTGAGATGCCAGTAGAACCAGCCCGAGCATCCGATATTCAACGCCGGCGGATCCGCAACCGTCGATCTATGGCCCGTGGCTTCGGCACGCAGGCGCGCCTCGTGCATCTTTTGTGCCCGCACCAGGGTCATTTCCCGCTGCTTCAGGCGCTTTTGAGCTTTTCTGGCGCGACGCTCGTCGGCACTTGTCGCCACGGACATGCTTGACCCCGCTCAGGCGTCGCGCCGGTGGCGCAAGCGAACGGCGGTGGTCGGCAACGGCGTGATCATCGGTACCTCCTGCGGGAAGAACCAACCTGCTGCAACGCATTCAGTTGCAGCGAAATGTGCGGGCATGGGGTGGCCGGCTCCGGACTCTCCAATCGGCCGCGGCCGGGGGGGAACCTCGAGCACCTGACCAAGTTGGGTTCCTCCCGAGGATACCGCCGCGCCATGAGCTGGTTACGAAATAACGGACTGACCATTGTTCTGCTGGTGCTCACCGCCCTGTCGCTGGGGGGAATGGCGCTGGCGGGACTGCAAGTGGAGAACAGCAATCTGGCTGAACACGGCGCTCCCACAGCCGACCTCTGGTCGTACCTGTTCAGCGGCAGCTTTGCCTCGGCGGTGTTCGAAAACTGGGAGAGCGAGTTTCTCCAGATGTCGTTCTACGTCGTACTCACCGCATTTCTGTTCCAGCGCGGCTCGTCGGAATCGAAGGACCCTCACGGTGACGAGGAGGTCGATGAAGATCCAGCCAGCAAGCAGCGCGACAAGCGAACGCCTTGGCCGGTCCGGGCGGGCGGGCTGTGGATGTGGCTCTATTCCTACTCGCTCGGCATCGTGCTTGTGGCGCTGTTCCTCGCCTCTTTCGTCGCGCACTGGTTGGGCAGTGCGGTCGCGGCAAACGAGGAGGCAGCGCTGCACGGGCAAGCGCCCGCCACGCTGATCGAACACCTGTTCAGCGCACAGCTCTGGTTTGAATCCTTCCAGAACTGGCAATCCGAGTTCCTCTCGACTGCGGTGATCGTCGTTCTCTCGATCTTCCTCCGCTTTCGCTATTCGCCGGAATCCAAGCCGGTCGCCGCCCCGCACGACAGGACTGGAAGCTGAGCCCTCACGGGAAGCCGCGCTCACGAGCAACTGACGCTGCGCCTGCACGTTGCTCATCACAACGCCACGAGGTGGATCGATGAATACTGCAAACCTGCAGCTCGAAGGATTGGTCATGGCCATGGCGCTGATGCACCAGTTGCTGGTGAGTAAAGGCCTGGTCGGTACCGACGAGGTCGATCGGGTGCTGGCCATGGCGGAGGAAACCGCCCTGGGCGATTACCGTGTGGCGGAAGATCTGACCCCGGCCAACCGGGATGCGATCGTCTTTCCGGTTCGCCTGCTACGGCTCGCCAATAACATGGCCGGCGGGCGAGAGGTGCCACCCTTCAGTGAACTGGCGCGAATGGTTGGAGAGACCAAACAGCCGTACAACGACCAGAGGTGACCTGGTTCACCCGTCACAAGGGTTCACCGCGAGGAGGCTCAGATGCCCCAGATGCAGCGCTACATTGAAGCCGAACAACGGCTTGGCCACCCGCCGGTCAACGCCGACGATATCGTCGTGATGGTATCGGACGTGCTCTACGACTACCTGCCGTCCGAGAGCGGCATCAGCCGGGAGGAGGCGATCGACCGGCTGCTCGAGATCATCGAAAGCCCGCTGGCGCTCGAGATCTATGAGCAGGAAATGCAGCGGCGCAACCCGCGCGACGTCGATCGGTGGCACTGATCACCACTGCCGTGCGAGCGGCACCATCTCAACAACGCCAGGTGACTGCAAATGACCATCTATCGGCTCATCCCCTCAGCGCCGCCGGAGGATGCCGGCTGGCAACTTGCCCTCAACCACGGAGAGGTCGTGGTCAGGGCGCATTCCACCGGTGAGGCTCGCGCCGTTGCGGCGCTCGAGGAAGCCAGCATCAGGGCGCATGGCGTTCCGCCTACCACGACGCAGGTGGTGGCCAGCGCGTTCCGCAATGAGAAGCTCTACACCGTCAAGCAGGATGACAGCGGTGCCTTCGACGATGCCGGCCCCGTGCGCGTGCTCAGGGGCGAGTTCCTGTTTCCGGTCGGCTACGAGGGGCTGAAGATCGACTGAGCCTTGCGTGCAATCACGCCTCGGAACCGGTGCGCAACGAGCAAGTTAGCTCCGGTAGGCACGGAGCGGGTTGTCAGATGGCAAGCAAAAGGGTGTTTCTCCTGGAACGCGATGGCGTCGAGGCCGGTGCGGTAGCATCGCTCATCGAACAATGCGGCCATCAGGTCGTGGGAGTCGCGCATGGCCTGGAGGACGCGGTAAAGCTCAGGCCCGAAGCATTGGATTTCGCACTGCTCGAGCGGGACCTGGGAGACGGTACCGATGCAACGCCGATCGCCGAGCTGCTATCGGCGGCAGGTGTAGGTTTCGCCTTCATCATCCGATCGGGCGATCGAGCCGACCCGGCGCTGTTTCCGGGCGCGGCGTTCCTGCGCAAGCCGTTGACCGCCGCTGCTGTCGGAGCGCTGCTCGATACCCCCGAGACTGCTCCCCCGGAGCGTTGGCCGGAGCAGGAGGGGGAGGCGAACCGCCAGGAGGAAATAGACCTGATCAAGTCCAAGCTGCAACAGACCGCGATGCGAGCGGGGCCGCTGCCTCGGGCATCGGGGGAGGCTGATTGATGTCGGGCGGCCTCACCTTCGATCAACGGCTGCTGGTGCCGCATTTTGCCAGACGCCATCGCCTGTCGATGGCTGAGGCGCGGCGCGCATTGAGGGAACTCGGGCCGGCCGATGCAGAAGCACTCGCCGCCGGCAAGGTGCTGCGAAGCTATCTCGACGGGACCAGACCGCTCTCGGCCCTGCTGCCCCACAAGCTGGTGCAAGGCTAGCTTCGACCAGGCGGGCTAAAGTCGTTACCTCCAGCCGAGCAGCAGTGCGATGGGCGTCAGGATCGCTGCAACCACCAGAATCCAGAACAGCAGCTTCGTCACGGTCTCAGGGCTCCTCCCCGGCCGTTGCTGCTGTCGCCAGTGCCTTGAGCTCGGCACGTGCCTTGCGCGCGTCGCCCTGCAGGCGCACCAGCCGCTTCATAAAATCCTTCTGCAGTTCGCCGGAAAACTCGAGTTCCTCGAACACCTGGGTACACATTTCCAGCTGCTGGGTGGACAGGTCCACCAGGGCCTGAACGGTGGCGAGGGCGGCTTCGGCGCGCTCGGGTGGGAAGGTGATCGCCTTGAGCATGGATTAGTCTCCGAGGCTGGCCGGGGCAGTGAGCCCCGGCCCTATGAGGTTGAGTCCGGCGCTAGTTCAGGTTGTCGAGATAGGCGCAGGTCTCGCGCGTCTGCCGGTCGGTGCCGTAGTCGAAGATGGCCTGGCGATCGTTCGGGCGGTCTCGCCGCTCGGCCTCGCTGCGCGGCAGCACGCGAGCCCGTTCGACATCGGCATCGGCGCCGGCCGCCACATCGCCTTCGTCAAAGAAGGTGACGAGACACACCAGTTCCTCACGCGGTCCGCCGCCACCGCCGCCTCCACCACCACCGCCGAAGCCGCCACCGCCGATGATGATGCTGAAGCTGATGTTGGGACGCATCCGGCGGCTCGAGGGGTAATCGTCAGCGAATTCGTTCGAGACGAGATAGCGGGCTGACACCCAGCCGTCGGGGCCGGGATGCGTGATGTAGCACCAGCCGCTTGAGCGGCAGCGCTGCACGTTGACGTTCTCGCCGCGCGCCAGCCGATCGACGACGCGATAGGAGGTGCCGGGGCCGGAGCGGACGTTGACGGAGCCGACGGCCTCGGCGGCGCTGACGGCGGGGACCGCCGCGAAGGCGGTCATCAGTAGGAGTCCAGAGAGCAGAAGCGGTTTCATGTTTTTTCCTTTCGTTGTTCTGCTGCAGTCGACAGCGGCCGGACCACCACCCAGTGAGTTCCAACCGCCGCCATTGAGGTGCTCGCGCGAGCATTGGCAGGCCTTGCCCGCTATCCCTGCGTCGCGACGCGTGCCGCAGCCGGGTGAAGCAGCCTGGAATAGACCCAGCCGACGCGGCCGTTACCGGCATCGATCAGCACCCAGCCGCGCTCCTCGCGGGTGACGGTCACCGGCGCGCCGCCCTTGAGGGCGAACACTTGTGGCGTGGTCTTGTGCGGACCGCTGCGGACCCGAAGCGACTCCACCGCCACCGTATGGGTGAAAGTCGGGGTCGGGCGGCCGGCTTGCGCGGCAATAGCCGGATCGCCGCGCACCACCACTGCGACCGATCGAGCGACGTCCAGCGTCCCAGCATCGGCAGCCGGCAGCGCGGCCACATAGCTCGGCTTCAGGTTGGACTTGATGGGGGCCGACACCGCAGCCTCAGCGATCTTGTTGAGGGTGAAGCTGGCGCCGGCATAGGTCACCGCGCCGGAGAGCAGTGCAACGCTGCCCAGCATGAGGGCAGGCAGGACGAAGTGGGCCATTTACAGCTCCATGTTCTTGGGCGCGACGTTGCGCACCTTTCTACCTCTCGACCCTAGCACCCATGGCCTGATAGCCCCCTGACCGCTCGAGTCAGCGTCTTTGCCGAAAGCCACCGCCTCGACCAGTTCCAACACAAGCAGTGGGATCCGGCACGAATGAGCGGGAAGAAAAAGCCCCGCCTCAGAGATGAGGACGGGGCTTTGGGCCGGGCTTCGCGTTCTTGGGGGCGCTTTTACCTGGGCCAGAACAGGTCGGATAGCTGTGTCTGGTTCGCTGAACCGGGCTAACCGAAGAAGCTGTAGGCCGCGAAGAAGATTGAGAGCGAGCAGGCGTAGAGGGTCAGTAAGCTGATCGCGCGCATTCGCGGGCTCCATGGCTTTGCGGGGATTGCTGTGCGCCGGCGAGGCTCGCCGACACACAGAGCGACAGTCGGGTCAGGCGGCGCGGCGGCCGCGAATGGCCCGCCAGATCGCGATCAGCAGGCAGGCGCCGATAACCGCGACAATCAGCTGGCCGACGATGCCACCCATGGTGGCGCCGAACACCAGCATCAGGATGAAGTTGCCGACGACTGCGCCGACAATACCCATGACGATGTTCATGAGCAGGCCCTGGTTGGAGCCCATCATTTTTTCAGCGATCCAACCGGCGAGTGCGCCGATGATGATCGCCATTACCCATCCAATGCCTTCCATGATTGCTCTCCTTACTGTCCGTCCGGCACGACATCGACCTTCACGGCCGGCACGTCGACATCGACCGTGCGGGAGCCGCCATTGCCGTTGAAAAAGACGAAATAGGCGACGATCACCACGAGGGCGACGAGCAGGATGCCGGCAATGATGCCGCCGCTGCCACCGCCGCCGGTGACGATTGTTTCGCGATCAGCCATCTTGGAAACTCCTCACAAATGGACTGCTCAATGAACGTCGCCCCTTCGCCTTCAGTTCCAAAAAGATGAATAATTTAAATAGCTTACAGGACGCTGACACGCTGTGTCAGCAGTTTTGCAGGAAGCGAACCGCCAGCGTCGGCTGGTAGCTCGAAGCAGATGGTCGCGTGCCCGCCGTCGTCGACGACGGCGGGCATGTCGCGGACGCCATCCGTCTCGAGGAGGAATGCCTGGCGCGCCATCTCGCTCTCTATTCTCAGGGCCACACGCGCCAACTTGCGTCGAGCGATGGCGGGATCGGTGGCACGGCGTCGTGGCGACCGTTCTTGCTGCATGAAAGGTCCGCCTTGCTAAGTCAGGCGTCCACGATGCGGCGTGGTTCGGCTCGCTGCATAGCCTCATCGGTCGAAGCCGAGTCCAGGCTTTTGTGAGGCGTCCCGAATGTTGCAAGGATGGCGCTGGCGGTTTCCAGCCTGATACCGTGCCGCGCCGCGAAATCTTCTGCTTGAGGCAGTGGGTCGCTGCTGTGCTTTCTCGATTTCTTGCTCATCATTGGCGACCGTGTGGAGAGTTGACTGGGAGAGGCACCGGTTGCTCAGCCTGCGGCATTGGGCGGGCGCGGCCTTGGTTTGCCATCATGGATGGCATCGTTGGGGCCAAAATCCTTGGCCGGGCGAGGCGCCCCACCCGGGCGCTTCTGCCGATCGTAGCGTTCTTCGTTCGCAGGGTGAGGGTCGCTCACGTCGTGGGTGGCAGATGTGTCCTCGCCGGTGGGCAAACCATCGCGGGTTGAGTCATGCGGCATTTTGAACCTCCTTGCTGGAGGTTCAAACTTCCCGCCCGCCGCGTCGTTCCCTGGCGCGAGACGGCTGCTGCGCATCCAAATCGCTCCAGCCACGTTCTGGCTGCCACCATGAAGCCGAAATCTGCCAAGGCCAGCCGCATCAGCGGCATCATCTACCGTTTCGCCGACTTCCTGTCGGACTCGCGCGGTTTCATTGCGACATTCCTGGCGTTGGCGGCTGGGATCGGCATCGGCGCGGCGACGCAGTTCAACGAAGGCTTCATGTTTGCCTTCAACATCTTCCTGTCGGTGGCGGCCATCGTGATCAGCGGCGTGATCCTCGTCGCCGGTGCGCGCAGCGAGGCAGCACTGCACGTCAAGCTCGACTACCTGATCGAACACTCGGAGGCGACCAACAAGGTGGTTGGGCTCGAGCATCTCGACGCGCGCGAGATCGAACAGGAGCGCAAGCGGGTCGAAGCGGAGGCGGCCGAAGCGGTCGATGATGCAATCGAAGAGGCCGGGCTCGCCAGGCGCTGAATGCGGATGGGCCCCACCGTTCAGGGCGGGGCCGTTACTGTCGCATCAGAACTGGCGGTTTCGCGTAGCTGCCAGGGTCGGCATCGCGGCGGCGTCGAGTTCCTCGTCGAGCGTGTTCATCGCCGTCTGGATGTCGTCGATCGTCACAGTGGTACCTCGCACACACCGCAGCGCCGGCGCGCCCGCGACAGCGTGGATATCCGAGCCCCAGTAGGCCAGCAGCTGCTTCTTGCGGCTCGGCGCCAATGTCGGATCTCTCACGATATCCCGAGGGTGGTTGTAGCCGATGAGCTCCACATCGGTGACCTCTTCCTCGTCATCGCCAATCCTGGGTGCAGGCCGGGTGGCGACGAATACGGTGTTGGTCGCCACGCCCTCCACGTCCCAGCCATTGGCCAGGAGGCCAGCGCGCTGCGCGGCATCGATCACGGCGTTACGAGCGGCTTCCGCATCGACGAATCCGTCAACCGCCGACTGGCAGAGAGTGCGCGCCTGGCGGTAATGCGCCGTGCGAGCCTCGGGCCAGTGCAGGTCCAGGTACTCAAGCGCCTCCCACGCGCTTCGCGCCTGGAAATTGCCGGTGCGATGCAGCTTCAAGAATACAGGTTTGGAAAAGGGCCGGTGTCCCATCACTTCCTCCGATCGTCTGAAACAAGCAATGCGGTTTGACCGCAAGACGAGTTGCCAGATGGGAGCAGGCGTTTGCGCCGTCAATAGGTCGCAGCCAAGGGACGAGAGTGGGCCGGATGGCCGGCCCACGCCCATTCAGGCCCGGTCGTCCACGTAGACGGTAAACGAACCATCGGCCTCAGTGGTCACTGCCACGATGTCGTCCACGGGACACGTGGTGGCGTCGAGCTTGGCCTTCAACTCGGCATTGGCGTTAATCGCCGTCTTGAGGTCGGTGACGGCAGTGGCACTTTTGCTCAGTGCGTTGTCGAGCGCCTTAGCGTCTGCAGATGCGTCGGCCTTGAGTGTCGAAACCTTTACGCAGTTGACCGTGGACGTTGCGGTGAACGTCGTGAGGTCAGCCATCTTGCCGGCGTTGAGGCTGGAGATGAGCGACCCGTAATTGCCGATGCTGCCCGTGGTCATGGCATCGGTTGATGTCGTGGTGGTCGCGGCGGCATCCTGAGCCATAACGGCAACTGGACTTGCGGCCACCAAAACGGCAGCGATGGCGAAAGTGGCAATGTGCTTCATTGCTGTTCTCCTCTTTTTTTGTTGCCCTCGGCTGCGACAACTTCCATCAAAACCCCTGGTTCCCGTTTTTGCGTAATGTTGAGAACTTAACCTGCCCACTTCCGGAGAATGGCTTTGGGCACCCTGTGAAAAAATCCTCAGGGCCTCTCTTGAAGGCCGTTCGGAGTGTCCTAAATCGATGCTGCCGGCCGCTGAAACGGGGCCGGTGAGAATGGGGTAGCCCGCTATGACGGGCGTGTCCCTCGTACCTATGTTGCTCTGAGGAGAATGTGGTTATGAGAACCTTCGACTTCACACCGCTCTATCGTTCCACCGTCGGCTTCGACCGCCTGTTCGACATGCTCGACAGCGGCATCCGTTCCGACTGGCCGCCCTACGACATCGAGAAGCTCGGCGACGACCAATACCGCATCAGCATGGCGGTAGCCGGCTTTGCAGCCGATGAGATCGAGCTGACGCAGCAAGGCAACAGCCTGCTGGTGTCCGGCGCGAAGGCGCAGGCCGAGGACCGGGCAGACGCCTTCCTGCACCGCGGCATCGCCAACCGGAACTTCAAGCAGTCGTTCAGCCTTGCTGACCACGTGAAGGTGACCGACGCATCGCTGGAAAATGGGCTGCTATCGATCAGCCTGACCCGCGAGGTCCCTGAACAGCTGAAGCCCCGTCGCATCGCCATTGGTACTGAGGC
Organism: Devosia sp. LjRoot16; assembly: GCF_964252795.1. Classification (NCBI taxonomy): domain Bacteria; kingdom Pseudomonadati; phylum Pseudomonadota; class Alphaproteobacteria; order Hyphomicrobiales; family Devosiaceae; genus Devosia; species Devosia sp. LjRoot16. Next base: position 338,803 of record NZ_CAXUPH020000006.1, on the reverse strand, counting down.
CAAGCCTGCCGGCGAGCCCAGGCAGATCGGTCAGGACCTCAAGTCCGCGGCCTGACGCCAGCGCTCGGTTGAGCCTCCCGGTTGACGCCGGGAGGCGCTAATTGCGGAGCACCACGATGAGCCACGCATTTTACCCATCAGACGAATACGACAGTTCCGAACTCGAACTCCAACGCGAAACTGAACGCGAACGGACGCAGCGTCGCCGACCTTGGTTAGAGCCGCGTGGGCAGCAGGACGAAGCCGATTTTCGATCCGCGGGGCCACGCCCAAACGCGCCATGGCTCGATGCCGCCGCAGTGGCTTGAGGAGGTAGCGATGCAGATCGACATACGACCTCCAACCCGAAATGACGCGAGCCAACTGTTCGACTGGCAGCTTGACGTCGAGAGGCTGGAGCGCGAGGCGAGGGGCGCCCGCCTGGCCGGCACTCCCGACCCATGGACCAGGATCGAAGCGGAGTGCTCGCTGGACCTGATCGAGGCGGAGCTCACTGCGCTTCGCGGCCGCGAGCAGGCGGAAGCAGGGGATAGCGTGGTGCAGCTGCGCAGCTGGAAGGCTCGGATCGAGCGGGTTCTTCGCATGCTGGAGGCGACCGACGGTCCTTGATCGGGAGTGCGCGGTCTTACTGCACGGTCACGCGGTCTATCGGAAACGCCACCACAGCCCGGTGCTCGCTATCACAGACTTCGATCCAGTAGTGATGATCGGCGCGGTCGATTGAGCCTTCCCTAAGCAAGGTCAGAGCGTCCTTCACGGCCCATTCCCAGGCCTCGACGATACCGGCCAGCACGATACCCGTGCGATCCTCGAATACTGTCTCGTCGCGCCGCACGTTGAAATAATATCTGCCCATGAACCGCAGTAGCAGGGCCGGTCCTGGGCGCCAACATCTGCCTGAGTGAGGGCAATGAGTTGCCGACTGAGAGTGAAGCGGCGAGGTATATTAAGTGCAGGATTTGCAGCTGGTGATTGGCGGAGGCGCAGTATTGCCAGGTGGGGCCGGTCGTGCTCCGCTGCTCGGACGCGGAGGATTGCATGTCTGTCCAATTACACCACGTGGCGCTGGTCGTGGCCGAACCCGAGCGGTCGGCGGAGTTCTATGAATCGATCTTCGGCCTCACGCGCCTCGATAGACCACCCTTCAAGATCGAAGGTGTCTGGCTCGACTGCGGACCGGGGCTACAATTGCACCTGACCAGGCATCCTCAGGGGACGTTCCGCTCAGGTGGGGTGGACAACAACGATGGCCACTTTGCTTTCAGGACCGACGACTTCGAGGGCATCCTGGCGCGGCTTGTAGCGAGAGGTTTTCGCGAAGATGCGCCGGAAGACGACCCGATGCGGATCTTAGTGAACCGGTCCGGCATTGCCGGTTTCCTGCAGCTCTACGTCGTGGACCCGGACCGCAACATAATCGAAGTAAACACTGCGGCTGGCGGGCCTTTTTGAATAACGGGTGTGCGCTGGGCACCGCCCGTCCCCCACCAGTTATGCGGTCGGCTTCAGGAACGGGCGGTGCAGCCCGCCTATTGTACTGGCCTCGACGGCACCATCGAGCGTATCGGGGTCGGGCTCAGTGATGGCCTCTTCGAAGCCGGCGTCAAGCTGCTGCTGGCCCAGCCAGGCAGCGCGCGCCCGGTGCCAGTATTCCTCGTCGCGTCCCTCCGGCCGCCCGTCGTTCTCCCACAGATAATAGGCGGTATCGCGGATCGACTGCTCCACCGACGGGACAGCTTCGAGCGTGTTGATCGCCGGGACGTCCGCCTCGGTGAGCTGCCGGATGCCGGCGGCCTCGGAGTTGGGAAGCACGGCTTCCAGCCGCTCCAGCGCCTCGCCGACGCGTTCGGCGATCATCGGACTGAACTGGTGATCCGGCCAGGTGTTCTCGTAATCCCTGAGCTCTTCGACGGTAATCCCGGCGGCGGCTGCGAACTCTTCGGGATCGAGGCCAAGCGACAGCCGGCGGTTATGGTCGCCTTTGGGTTGGCGCTGGGTGGGATCGGCAGGGAAAGTCATTTCCGAACTCCTCGTTGGTGCTTGAGGACAATCTGCCGGTGGCCGAAAAGTTGCGGAGATGGGGTGAGCCTGGCGGGGGTTTGCGCGCCCCGGAGGGCGCGCAATCCGGAAAATCAGCTGCGCAGGATCGGCGGCGCAACGGAACCGGCGCGGTAGTCGCGGATCTGGTCGGCGGGGTAGGGCTCCGAGGCCTCGTCAAAGCCTTCCCAACCCTCGGCCTCGTAATCGCGACGGCGCGCCGCAATGTCGACGACACTGGAATCGCGCAGGATGGCCGCCGCCGCGTCGGCGCGACTATCCTCGACACGCGCCGTCACCAGGATGCCGCCGCGGCGGACGCCTTCGGCGTAGACATGCGCGTCGCGCTCATCGACACCTGCGTCAGTCAGTGCGCCGATGATGCCGCCGGCAGCGCCGCCCACGGCAGCGCCAGTCACCGCGCCGATTGCCGTCGCCAGCAGCCAGCCGCCCGCTACCACGGGGCCGACACCTGGAATGGCCAGCATGCCAAGCCCGGCGAGCAGGCCACCCGTGCCGCCGACCACGGCGCCAACACCCGCGCCGGCGCCGACGCCTTCGGCAACGTCGTCGCCCGTCTCGGTGTCATATTTGCCATCGGCGTTGTTGGCGACGATCGAGATGTCTTCGCCGTTGACGCCTGCATCCTTGAGCGAGCGCACGGCGCGATCGGCCTGGTCGTGTGAATCAAAAAGCCCTGTGATTGTTTTCATGGCGGCGTTTCTCCTTAGGGTTCGGATCTCAGGGATCCACAGCAGCAACTTGCCGGCGAGCCATCCGTTCCGCCGCTTGCCATTCCGCTCTGCTGACCACCCGCGCCAATTGGCCCATGGCGAAAACGCCGGGACCGGCGGGAACCGGGTGGGCCTCAGCACGTATCGAATATGGCTTCCCCACAAACCACGAGGTGCAACCATGCTCGAGAATTTCCCCCGTCCGCCCTTTCCTGAACAGCAGCAGCCCTATCCCGGGCTCGCCAGCAGGATGGATCCGGTTCCCGATCACGGCGAGGAGAGTTATCGCGGCTCGCATCGGCTCGAAGGCAAGAAGGCGCTGATCACCGGCGGCGATTCAGGCATTGGGCGTGCGGTCGCCATCGCCTTCGCCCGCGAAGGCGCCGACGTCGCCATTTCCTATCTCAGTGAGGAAGAGGATGCGGCCGACGTGAAAAAAGTCATCGAGGCGGAAGGTCGAACCTGCGTGCTGCTGCCCGGCGATATTGCCAGCCCGGAGCATTGCCGCGGGCTGATCGCGAGGACCGTCGAGGCCTTCGGTCGGATCGACGTGCTGGTCAACAACGCCGCCCACCAGAGCTATTTCGAGAGTCTCGAAGAGATTCCCGACGAGGAATGGGAAACCACTATGGCGGTGAATATCTCGGCGATGTTCTACCTCACCAAAGCCGCTGTTCCACACATGCAGCCGGGCGCGTCGATCATCAACACGGCATCGAAACAGGCGGACGAGCCGAGCCCCGAACTGCTTGCCTATGCCGTCACCAAGGGGGCCATCCAGAACTTCAGCGCCGGTCTTGCGCAACTGCTGGCCAAAAAGGGCATTCGCGTCAACACGGTGGCGCCCGGCCCGGTCTGGACCCCGCTTGGGCCAGCAAGCCTGCCGGTTTCCAACGTCGTCGAATTCGGCAAGCAGGTGCCATTCGGGCGCCCGGCCCAGCCGCGCGAACTGGCGCCACCCTATGTGATGCTCGCCAGCGACGAAGCGAGCTACATTTCCGGCGCCACCATCGCGGTGACCGGTGGCAAGCCGGTGATGTAAGACGGGTGGGGCGGCTTTGGCCGCCCCTTCGCTTACCAGGCCACTGCCGACCAGGGGCCAAGCCGCAGGACCTCGCCGTGCTGCTCGTACCGCCCGCTCGACAACGGCGGCGCCGTGACAACGCAGCCGATATCCGCCGGCCAGGCGGTCGGGTTCAGCGCCATCGACAGCGTACCGGCTTCGAACACCCAACTGACAACCAGGCAATTGCCTTGCCGCGCCGTTTGGGCATCAAGGCACGGCGTCGCGGCGAGCGGCCAGAGCCTGTCGCGGCGCCAGCGCGCCAGTGTCCGGAAGCGCTCGAGGGCGGCGCGTCGCTCAGACATGGTTTCGTAGTCCTGCCAAGAGAGCTTGGCCATCTTGAACGTCCTGGGATCGTTGGGCTCAGGCAGTCCGCCAGGTCCGACATCATCCTTGAACATCTCGCGCATCTGCTTGTAGCGCTCGTCGCTCTTGGCCTTCGCGGCTGCTGCATCGAGGTCGACGAAGAACGGGAAGCCGCTGCTGAGGTTGGCCTCGTCGCCCATGAAGCAGAGCGGAATCTGCGGCGCGAGGAATTTGACGAAATGCACGAAATCCAGCTGCTCGGGGCTGATCCGCTCCGATAGGCGCTTGGCGTCGGAGCGATTGCCCAGCTGGTCGTGGTTTTGCACATAGGTGATGAAACTGTCGGGCGGGAGCTTGGCAGCTTTGCCGCCCCTGGTGCGTCCGTCGCTGCCGTCGCCTTCGCTGGGGTCGTGTACGAATCCGTCGGCCAGCGCCTTTTCGAGGTCGGCATATGGGTCCTTGTTCGGATCGTCATAGCCGGTTCTCGGTCCCTCGCCGGTGACGAGGTATGCCAGCACGTGGTGCATGTCGTCGTTCCACTGCGCCGAATATTGCTGCGGCCGGTTGTGATCGTCGCGTTCGAGCAGCTCGAAGTTGTTGCGCACGTTCTCGACGATCAGCGCGGCATCGGGCTTGCTGGCCCGCGCCGCCGCAGCCAGCTCACCGAGAAAGCGCTCGCGGTTCTCGGTCTTGATCTCGTGCACGCTGTCAAAGCGCAACCCGTCGAAATCATACTCCGTCAGCCACATCACCGCGTTCTCGTAATAGAACCGGCGAACCATCGGTTGATCGAAGTCGATCGCCGGGCCCCAGGGCGTCTCGATATCATCCCGGAACCACTGCGGCGCGTAATGCGGGATGAAATTGTCGGTCTCGCCGAAATGGTTGTAGACGACATCGAGGATCATCAGCAGCCCGAGCTGGTGGGCGCGATCGACCAGCTGCCGCAGTTCCTCGGGCGTGCCGTAGCTGTGCTCGGGCGCAAAGATCAGTGTGCCGTCATAGCCCCAGTTGCGAGCGCCGGGAAACTCGTTGACAGGCATGATTTCGAGGCAGGTATAGCCGGCATCGCGGAAGTGCTCGAGCCGATCCGTCAGCGCTCTGAACGTACCTTCCGGCGTCGCGGCGCCCACATGCACTTCGCAGATCACCGCCTCGTGCCACGGCCGAACCGGGTTGCGACGTCCGGCCTGAGGCAGGGCAGTGCGAACGATGCTCCAACCGGAGGCTTCGTCCTGCTGTTGCCGGGACGCTGGGTCGGGAAAAGTGACATCGCCGACGCGAAACCTGTAGCGGGCACCCGGCCCGCAATGGTCCAGCGAGGCCAGCAGGAACCCATCGAGGCCGCGCGTCATGGTCACTGGATCCCGACCTTCGACCAGCACCTCGGCAGCCGAAACGTTCGGCGCCCACAGCCGAAACCAGGTGCTGTCCCCCTCGACCGCTGGTCCGAAGCGGCCGGACGCCGGCGCGCCCGAAGTGTCGTCGTTACTGCGGGTGCGCTCGAGTTCGATGGTCATCAGTTGTCCCCTGGGCCTGACCCGGCATGGTTGCAGGGCCGCGCCTTCGGTGAACTTGCGTGAGGTGCAACCGTTCCGCGGCGCGAGACCCAAGGCAGCGTTCAGTAGAGGTCGTTAAAGGTCTCTGGGTCGCTACCGGTGCGGCCGTTTGTCGGATCGTCCAATCCGGCGATCCGCCCCATCTCTCCGTCCGACAGGGTGAAGCCGAAGACGTCGAAATTCTCGCGGATCCGTTCGGGCGTCTCCGATTTCGGGATGACGATCGAGCCGCGCTGCAAGTGCCAGCGAATAATGACCTGCGCCGGCGATTTGCCCAGGCTCGCGGCAATTTCGCCAATGATCGGATCATCGAGCACTTCCCCACTGCCCAGCGGCGAGTACGCCTCATGCCGGATGCCGCGCGCGGCAAGATGAGGCAACAGACCCTTCTGCTGGAAGTGCGGGTGGGTTTCGACCTGGTCGACGGCCGGCACGATACCGGTCTCGCCGATGATCCGCTCAAGCTGCTCGATGGTGAAGTTCGACACGCCGATGGCCTTCACCAGCCCCTGTTCCTTGGCCTCGATCAGACCTTTCCAGGTCTCGACATATTTGTCGTGCGCCGGAGTGGGCCAGTGGATGAGCATCAGGTCGAGATAGTCGAGCTGCAGCGCCGCAAGCGATTCCCGCACCCCGGCCAATGCCCCTTCGTGGCCCATCGCCTTGGTGCGCAGCTTGCTGGTGACGAAGATCTCGGACCGCTCCACCGTGCTTGATTTGATGGCTTCGCCGACCCCTTGCTCATTGTCGTAGCCCTGGGCGGTGTCGATCAGCCGATAGCCGGCCTCGAGCGCCGCGGTCACGGTGGGGACGACCTTGTCGTTCTCGATCTGCCATACGCCCAGACCGAGCTGAGGAATGGAGGTGAACTCGCTGAGCTCGATCGCCGGCGGTGAGGTGGGTGCGTACTTGTCCATCAGGCATCTCCATTGGTGCCTTTCGGGAACTAGCAGGGGCAGGGAGGGTTCCGGATCGGGTGCAGGCTTTCGACGCAACGCCCAATTGCCTTCTGCGCGATCGGCATCAAGGGGGCAGAAACAATGGTCCCCGGTCCGTTGCCGAACCGGGGCCCAGATTTGCTAGCTATTGGCAGACGGTCAGCCGGCAGTGGCGCTGGAGGCCACGTAGACCGTCACTGTGTCGCCCTCTGCCGTCGCGCCGAGCACATCGGCCATGGTGGCGCCGCGCGTCTGGATCGCTGCGACCGCTGCCGCATTGGCTTCAAGCGACTTGCGAATGTTGGTCGCGCCTTCGGTAGCCAACGCCGACGAGACTTCGTCCTCGGCGCAGTTGGAGACCAGCACGATCTTGACGTTGGTGGCCGCGCTCAGCGCGCTCGCATCGGCCATGGTCATGCTGCCCGTCAAGGCGGCAAGTCCACCGGCGTCGCAGGTGATGGTGTCGCCGGACAGGGCTGCCAGGGCGGTCTGCGCGGCGGTAGCCTCCTCGAGGGAAACCGTGCCGTCGCCATTGGCATCGAGCACGATGCTGGCATTGCCGCTCGCGGTGATGGCGGCGTTGGCAGCGGCGACCTCGTCAGCACTGATCGAACCGTCACCGTTCGCATCGATGGTAAGGCCAACCGAGGCGCTGGCCGAAGCAGTGGCCGCGGCCGTTGCGGAAGCTGCGGCGTCGGCCGCGGTCTGCTCTTCCGCCGAGACATTGCCGTCGCCATTGGCATCAACCGTAACGGCGGCGGCGGCGTCGACTGCTGCGCCGACCTGGGCGAAGGCAGCGGGGGTCATGGTCAGCGCGAGAGCAGTGGCGAGGGCGAGGATTGAAATGCGTGTCATTGTTCTTGTTTCCTTCCGGGGAGACCCGGTCGCACTCAACTTGCCTTGGCGGGGATGGTTGCACTGGGGGTGTCCGGGCGCGATCCAGCCGCAGGCTCGAGTCTGCACCTCCCCCTCAGAGGCGGAGGCCGGGAGGGGGCCGTCTCTGCACCGGTGCGTGGGGCACGATCGAGACTCCCAAAAGCAGAGGGCCCTCCGCTTTCGCGGAAGGCCCTCGCTCCCCAAAACACCGTGCCCTACGCCGAGCGTCGCCTTTGGCGCAGTTCCTGCCACAAGAGGCCGACATAGGCGGTGTTCGTCTCATAGTAGCGCCGCCACAGCCGGCGCGGTTCCTGCGCGACGCGGAACAGCCACTCGAGGCCGAGTTTCTGCACCAGCACCGGGGCGCGGGCGACCTTGCCGCCATAGACGTCGAAGCTGCCGCCGACGCCCATGACGAAGTTCGGGGTCAGCACGTCGCGATATTGCTTCAGGAACCGTTCCTTGCGCGGCGTCGGCATGGCGACGAACAGGCAATCGGCCTTGCTGGCATTGATCGCTTCGATCACCGCCGCCTCGTCCTCGGGCTTGAAATAGCCATCCTGCATGCCGGCGACCACCAGGTCGGGATGGTCCTTGGCGAGCTGGATATCCACCGCCTGCAGCACGTGCCTTTCGGCGCCGAGCAGGTAGGGACGATAGCCGTTCCTGGCGCAGAGCGCGAAGAGGTTCGTCATGATGTCGACGCCGGCCACCCGCTCGGGCACCTCGACGCCGCAGAGCCGGGCGCCCCAGACGACGCCCGCGCCATCGACATTGATCAGGTCGGCGCTGGCGACATCTTCGCGGAGCTCGGCGTTCTGCTTCATGTTCACGAGCTTGGACACATTGACCACGGTGTGGTGCAGCGGCCGGCGGCCGGCCATCGCCTCGTTGGCGAGGGCCAGCGTCTCGGGCATGGTCAGCGCGTGGATGGGCGAGCCGAGGAACTCCCGGCGCCGCTCGGCGAGCAGCGGGTGCTGGCGCCAGCTGAGAGGTTCGTTGCTCATGCGGCGCGGTCCGTGACGCGGCGGAGGAACTGCGGCTGGGCGGCGGCTTCGCGGCTCTTCTTGCCCTCGATGCGGGCATCGGGCTTCTTGGCCTTGCGCCAGGTCCACAGGCCCCGGGTATCGATCAGCTTCTTGTCCTTCAGCGCCTCGGGGTCGATCAGCCCGAACTGGCGGTGGTCGACCAGCAGCACCACGATATCGGCCTTGTCGATGGCGCTCAGCGCATCGGTGAAGACGATGCCCTTGCCCTCCAGCTCGCGCGGCAGCGCCCCGATATGCGGTTCGGCGGCGATCAGCCTGATATTGGGCACATCGGCGAGGAGCTTGACCACCTCGACCGCCGGGCTCTCGCGCACGTCGTCGATATTGGGTTTGAAGCTCAGGCCGAGGCAGGCAACGGTCTGCTGCCGGGTGGGGTCGAGCACCGCTTCGATATCGCGCACCACGGCGAAGGGCCGGTCGGAATTGATGCGGCGGGCCGAGCTCATCAGCCTTGTGCTGTTGGGCGCAGCGTCGATGATGAAATAGGGGTCGACCGCGATGCAGTGGCCGCCGACGCCGGGGCCGGGCTGCAGGATATTGACCCGCGGGTGGCGGTTGGCGAGCTCGATCACTTCCCAGACGTTGAGGCTCAGATCCTGGCACACCGCCGCCAGTTCGTTGGCGAAGGCGATGTTGACGTCGCGGAAGGCGTTCTCGGTCAGCTTCACCAGCTCGGCGCTTTCGGCCGAGGTGATGAACAGGTCGCCGGCAACGAAGCTCGAATAGAGCTCGACCGCACGCGCCGAAGAGCGCTTCGACAGCCCGCCGATGGAGCGGTCATTATTGGTGAGTTCGGTCAAGACCTTGCCGGGCAGCACGCGCTCGGGGCTATAGGCCACCAGCACGTCGGCAGCTTCGCCATGTTCCGGCGGGAAGCTCAGGTCGGGGCGGAGCTCGGCGAGCAGAGCCGTCATCTTGCGGGTGGTGCCGACCGGCGAGGTGGATTCCAGCACCACCAGGTCGCCGGCTTTCAGCACCGGGGCGATCGACTGCGCTGCCGACAGCACATAGCTGATGTCGGGCTTATGGTCCTCGGTGATCGGGGTGGGCACGGCGATGACGAACGCATCGGCTGGCTGCGGCGTGGTCGAAGCGCGCAGCTTGCCGTTGGCCACCACTTTCTGGATCAGCCCGTCGAGATCGGGCTCGACGATGTGGATCTCGCCGCGATTGACCTTTTCGACTACCGACGGGTTGACGTCGATGCCGATCACTTCCAGCCCGCGGCTGGCGAATACCGCGCAGGTGGGGAGGCCGATATAGCCCATGCCGATGACGGAAACGGTTTTGATCTCAGTAGTTTTCAGCTCAGACATGCCGCGATAGCTCCTCGACGATCCGGGCGCTGGCCCGGCCGTCGCCATAGGGGTTGTGCGTTTCGGCCATGCCGCGATAAGCGGCGGGGTCGTCCAGCAGACGAGTGGCGTTCAAAACGATCTGCTCGATATCGGTGCCGACGAGGCGCGCCGTCCCAGCGGCTACCCCTTCGGGACGTTCGGTGTTCTCGCGCATGACAAGCACCGGCTTGCCGAGCGAGGGGGCTTCCTCCTGCACGCCGCCGCTATCGGTCAGCACCAGGTAGCTCTGCTTCTGCAGGTAGAGGAACGGCAGGTAATCCTGCGGGTCGATCAGGTGGATATTGGGCACCCCGCCGAGCGCCGCGTTGACCACGCCACGCACGTTCGGGTTGGGATGCACCGGGTAGACGATCTGCACGTCGCCGCGCGTCGCCAGCACCTTCAGCGCAGTGCAGATGCGCTCGATGCCGCCATCGAAATTCTCGCGCCGGTGGCCGGTTACGAGGATCAGCTTCCGTGTTGAATCAAGGAACGGGAAACGAGCCGCGAGCTCGGCGCTGAGCTCCTGGTCGGCGTCCAGGGCGCCGGAAAAATGCAGCAGCGTATCGATCACCGTGTTGCCGGTGACGAAGATCTTCGCCGGGTCCTTGCCTTCGGCGATCAGGTTCTGGCGCGCTTCGGCCGTGGGGGCGAAGTGCCAGGTGGCGATATTGCCGGCGATCAGCCGGTTGAGCTCCTCGGGGAAGGGGCTATCGATATTGTGGCTGCGGAGCCCCGCCTCGATATGGGCCACCGGGATGCGCTTATAGAAGGCGGCCAGCGCCGCGGTCATGGCGGTGGTGGTGTCGCCCTGCACCATGACGATATCGGGCTTGGCTTTATCCAGCACCTCGGCCATGCCGAGCAGCACTTTCGAGGTCACGTCGAACAGCGTCTGGCCCGGCGACATGACGTTGAGATCGTAATCCACCGGCATGCCAGTGAGGGCGATCACCTGGTCGACCATTTCGCGGTGCTGGGCGGTGACGCAGATCTGGGTATCGAAATACGGACTTTGGAGCGCCGCCTGCGCCACCGGGAAGCATTTCAGCGCTTCCGGCCGGGTGCCGAACACGATCAGCAGGCGCTGCCGCCGGGGACGTTCAGGAGGGGAGTGGAAATTCATGTCGCACCGCACTACGAAATGATCTGGTCGCATCTACGCGTTGATGCTCAGCACATACCCCCAACCTATCTGGTGGTCGCCTTAACTCTTAAGCTATGATTAATACCAAACGGACGTTTACCCAGATGCGTTTCGGAGTTTGTACACGCCGTTGCGGCGCGCTACAGGCCGCAGCTGGGGCGGAAACGTGGTCATAACAATTTGATTACAATTTTAATCATCGTCGAGACTTCCAGTCCGCGTGCCTGGCAGGTGGAGTTACTTGCGCGCCTGACCGCGGCCGGGCACCGAATCGCGGTGCAGCAGGTGGCTGGGGCGGCCAGGCGGTCGAGGTCGCTCGAGCTGATCCTGCAGCTCGAAGAGCGCCGCTCGCCACGCTCGCTGCTGCGACCGGCCGCGCCGCTGGCCGCGACAGCGGGGCAGGGCAACCACGATCTCACCATCGACCTCACCGGTCGCAGCGCGCATGGCCATGCCCCGGTGCTGACGGTGGATTTCGAGGGCCAGCGCGAGCTTGGCGCCGGCCTGGCCGCCATGCTGGCGGGCGGCGTCCGGCCCACGCTCACGGCGCGGCTCAACGGCGTCGCGGTGGCCGAGGCGCGGCCGATGATCGGCGATCGCGTCTGGCTCAGCCGTGCTGCCTCGGAGCTCTGCGCCAGCGCCATCACGCTCATCGAAATGTGCGTCACCCGCTTTGCTGCCGGCAAGCTGCTGCCGCTGGCAACGCCGATCCCGCCGGCGCCGCAGCGCCACGGTCGCGATCTGATCTGGCGCTACCTGCCGCATCTGGTCGCCGGCCTCGGCAAGCGGGCGCTGGGCCGCCTCGGCGGCAACCGGCCGTTCTACTGGCGGACAGCGCATCGGTTGATCGAAGGTTCCGGCATTGCCGAGGGGCCGGACAGCTCGAACGTGCCGTTCAGCGAACTCGCCGATGACGGCAAGCGCTTCTATGCCGATCCGTTCGTTTTCGAATGGCGGGATCGGCTTTACCTGTTTGTCGAGGAATATCCCTATGCGCTCGGCCGCGGCATCATCTCGGTGGCCGAATGCCGCCCCGATGGCCGCATGGAGGCGCCGCGCGCCGTGCTCGAGGAGCCGCACCACCTGAGCTATCCGCAGGTCTTCGCCCATGACGGCGAGGTCTACATGATCCCCGAGTCGAGCAGCGGCAACGAGCTGGTGCTGTATCGCGCCGAGCATTTTCCGCATGCCTGGGTGCGCGAGGCGGTGCTGGTCGAAGGCAAGAAGCTCAACGACATGACGCTGCTGATCCGCGACGATCGCTTCTGGCTGTTCGGCTCCGAGCAGCGGGGAGAGGGGAGCGCGTCGGACACCATGGTGGTCTATGCCGCCAAGGCGCTGGCCGGCCCCTGGTCGCCGCACCCGATGAACCCGGTGCTGATCGATCGCCAGGCGGCCCGCCCGGGCGGGCCGTTCATCCAGACGGCCGATGGTCGCACCCTGTTGCCGCTGCAGGATGGCACCGAGGTCTATGGCGGCGGCCTCGGCATCGCCGAGCTCACGGTGCTGAGCGACAACGAGGTGCAGTTCGGCCCGGTGCGCCCGGTGGTCCCCGGCGAAGCATGGGCCCGCAAGGGGATCCACACGCTGTCGCGCTCGGGCCGGCTGGAAGTGGTGGACAGCTGCGGGTGAAGGTTTTCTTGCTCCCCTCCCCCGCGGCGCAACGCCTCCCCGCAAGGAGGACGGAGGCGATCGCCTCAGGCATCGCCGCCTAAGCGGAGGATCGCCGAAGGCCCAGCCTTTCACGTGCTTTCCGGTAGGGATTTACCAAGAAAGCCCATTCCGGAAGCGTCCGACGGCCACTGGTATATAAAGCCCTAACGACAGGCCGCTTGCAGAACGAGATGTTAACGCCATGGCTTTGCTGACCGACGCGCCGCATCCCCACAGCCCGACCACTTCGGGGGCTCGCGCCTTCGCGCGCCTTGGGGCGCGGCCCGCCAATGACGAGATCATCGCCCCGCCGGCGCCGCAGCCAGAGCCGGTGGCGACCGTGACGCTGGGCAAGATCGGCGATTTCCTCGAGCTCGATTTCGGCCGGCTGTTCGTCTGGTTGAAAAGGGGCCTGCTCGCCTCGGTGGCGCTGGCCGGGCTCGGTGCGGTGGCCGGCGGCGCCTACGCGGTGCTGAGCCCAGCCAAATACACCGTCTCGACCGATATCCTGATCGATCCGGCGAACCTGCAGGTGGTGACCGACGATCTGTTCCAGCAGCCGGGGCAGGTGGATAACGCGCTGCTGACAGCCGGCAGCAAGCTGCGCGTGCTCACTTCGGGCAATGTGCTGTCGCGCGTCGTCGACAAGCTGAACCTCGTTGCCGACAAGGAATTTTTCGATCCGACCCCGGGTCTGCTGTCGGGCCTGTTCGGCTCCAGCAAGGACGAGAAGCCGGCTGACCCCAAGCTCGCGGCGCTGGCAGCGCTCAGCGGCCGGGTCAGCACTACGGCCGATGAGAAGTCGTTCGTCGCGACGCTGCGCGTCTCCTCGGAGACGCCGGACAAATCGATCATGCTCTCGTCGGCCATCTTCGAGGCGTTCAAGGCGGAACTGGCGACGGCGGAAGCCGATGGCGCCGGCCGCACCGCCGCCGCGCTCAACGACCGGCTCGATGAGCTGAAGGCCTCGGTCAAGCTCGCCGAGGAAAAGGTCGAGGCCTATAAGCGCGACAACAACCTCGCCACCAGCTCGGGCGAACTGGTCAACACCCAGACCATGGCGCAGCTCAACCAGCAGGTGGTGGAGGCGCAGTCGCGCGTCATCGCCGCGCAGTCGAGCTATGACGAACTGGTCGCCGCCGGCCGCAACGCCACCACCGCCGATACCCAGGCCTCGGGCGCGCTGACGACGCTGCGCGCCAGCGCCGGGGCGCTACGCCAGCAGCTCGACGCGCAGTCGATGGTCTACGGCCCGCGCCATCCCACGATCGTGCGGCTCAACACCGAGCTCAGCGCCGTCAACACGCAGCTCGAAGCGGAAATCGGTCGCATCGTCGCCGCCGCCAAGGTGTCGCTCGACGAAGCCAAGACTGCCGCTGCGGCGCTCAGCGCCAAGGCCGATGAGCTGAAGACCAGCGTGTTCAGCGACAACGAGGCGCTGGTGACGCTGCGCGAGCTCGAGCGCGACGCCACTTCGAAATCGACGATCTACGAAGCCTTCCTCAGCCGGGCTCGCCAGGTGACCGAGCGCGAGCAGCTCGACACCACCAATGTGCGCGTCATCTCCACTGCCGTGCCGCCGCCCGGCCGGTCGTGGCCGCCGCGCACCGTGGTGATGCTCGGGGCAGGGGCCGCGGGCGGCTTCGCCATCGGCATGCTGCTGGCGGCGCTGTTCGGCATGATGCGCGACCTGAAGCAGCCGCCGCGCCGGCGTGTCGCCTCCGTCACTGCCTGAGCCGGCAATGCAGCGACGCATCGTCTTCCACGTCCCGAGCCTTCGGGGCGGCGGCGCCGAGCGCGTCTTCGTGCTGATGGCCAACGAAATGGCGCGCCGCGGCCACGAGGTGACGCTGTTTACCTGGAACGGCGAAGGCCCCAACGCGGCGCTCCGCTCCGATGCGGTGCATTTCGTCGACCTGGGGATGCCGATCCACGGCGAAGGTTTTGGCAAGCCCGCCACCATCGCCGGGCTGTGGCGCAGCGCCGGCTTCTACCGGCGGCTCAAACCCGACGCGGTGTTCAGCGGCCCGGAATTTGCCAACCTGATCACCGCGCTGGCGCTGAACCTCGGCTTCAGCAAGGCAAAGTTCTTCCCGAGCTTTCATGCCGCCGCCGCGATCCCGTCGAACGATTTCGGCTCCAAGCTCGCCGTGCTGCTGTCGGGCCTTGTCGCCGCCCGCGCCACCAAGGCGATCGCGGTTTCCGCCGGGGTCGGTCGCGACATCGCGGCGCGCGGCGTGGCTGCCGGCAGGATTGCGGTGATCAACAATCCGTTGCCGCCCGCGGCGGCCCGAACCGGGCAGGTTTACCCCTGGCAGGCGGAGCTCACGGCGCTGGGAGAGGGGCCGGTGATCGCCACTGCCGGCCGGCTGGTCGGGGTGAAGGACCACAAGACGTTGCTGCGCGCCTTCGCGGCGCTGCTCAAAACCCGTCCCGCCCGGCTGGTGCTGTTCGGCGAAGGCCCGCTGCTCGGCGAACTCGAAGCGGAAAGCCGAGTCCTCGGAATCGCTTCGCGGGTTTTGTTCCCGGGCTACGTGAACGACCCGGCAGCCTGCTACGCCGCCGCCGACCTGTTCGTGCTCAGCTCGACCAGCGAGGGGTTCGGCAATGTGCTGATCGAAGCCATGGCCGCTGGGGTGCCCGTGGTTTCCACCGACGCCCCGCACGGCCCGCGCGAGATTCTTGCCGATGGCAAGTATGGCGCGCTGACCCCGGTGGGCGATGTAGACGCGCTGGCCGACGCGATGGGCGCGACGCTGGAGCGGCCGACCGATGCGGCGCTGCTCAGGGGCAGGGCGGCCGACTATACCGTGGAGCGGATCGGCGACCAGTACGAGGCGCTGCTGCGCTAGCACCCACGCGACGGCCGCACCGGCACCTCTTGATCGGCCTCGGCCGATACCTAGATTCGACGCAAATACAGCAGCAGTTGGAGACGCGAATGGCAGTTTTTGCCGTGAACATCCTCGGCCGCAGCGATGAGCCCACCGGCCGGGCCGAAGTGATGGTGGCAGAAGACGAACAGGGACTCCGCCGGGAGTTCAGCGCCTTTCTCACTGCCGCCTCGGAAGTGATCATCACCGCCGATCCGCGCCGCGTCGAAGCGGAGCTGGTGGCCAATGGCTGGGCGCCGCCCGAGATCACCGAAGGCAGCCGGCTACGCCTCTATCGCTGCACAGCGCTGCCCGGCTGGAACGCATCGGAGAACCTCGCGCTGCCGGTCTGAGCGCGAGGAGGAAAGTTGCAGACCTTTCCTTCTCGGACGCGCGCTCAGGGAATGCGTGAGACCTGCTCGAGCTGGTCGACCAGCCGCTCGAATGTGGCGGCGATATCGGTCAGCCGATCATGTGGCGGCTCGCCCTTGATGGCGTTGAGGTAGTCGCTCTGGCGGTGCCGGATCTCCGCCAGCAGTGCGCCGCCCTCTAGCCGCGCCAGGGTGCGTTCCTCCTCGGTGGCGTAGACCGAGCTGGCGCGCGCCTTCAAATGAGCCGCCTTGACGTTCCACGACCCCAGGCTCGCGACAAACGGCCTGATCGCCCGGTTGGCGCGCTGCCGGCTGGCAAAGCCTGGATTGCTGCGCCGGGGAGTTGATTGAGTGCTCTGCATGGACCTTCTCCCGTGTTGCCCGCCGTTCAAGCGGCGGTTTGCGCTGAAACACCGGTCGGGCCCGACGGGTTGCACGAGGGGGAGGCATGGCCTGAGCTGGAAGGGCCACCACCAAGCGATGCCGGGTCAGCTGACCGATGCGGCGCTGCTCGGGGCAGGGCGGACCACAACACCGTGGAGCGGATCGGGGATTTGTACGAGGGCCGTTGCGCCAGGGGCTGGCAGAGGGGCCGGTGCGGGCTGACCCCCACCCCTGTCCCCTCCCCGCAAGGGGGAGGGAGACCCGCACACCAGCATCCCAGCTTGCGTCTCTCTCCCCTTGCGGGGAGGGATCAAGGATGGGGGCAGCGCCAGGCGTCAGCTGAAACTCCTTTGCCGCCAATGCGTAGCTATTGGAGCAACCCGACTGCCGCGTCCGGTTGCCGGCGGGGTCGTGCCGCGCGTCCACAGCCCGCATCGACCCCGCCGTACTTTGCCTCAGCGCTCGAGATCGCCGTGGTCGGCCCGTCGTTGCTGCAAGGGGGAGAAGGTCATGAGAGCGGCGCTCGAATAGCGAGGGAGGGGCCCGTCTCTCTCAGTTTACGTGGGCTAGCGCCGCACTCGGCCTTCGCCGAACAGCGGGATGACGTTGCCGACGCGCTCGGCCGGCACGGGCCTCAGCTCGAAGGCGCGCACCATGGGCAGGGCCTGGTGCTGCACGGCGGCGACGCGCTCGACTTCGACCAGCCCGTCGATGCAGTTGAGCAGCTGCTGCGGGGTCACCGGCTTTTCCAGTACCGCGTCGATCCCTGCCGCGAGCAGCGGCCGGTGGAACGCCACGGCGGCGCGGGTCAGCGTCACGATCTCGAAGGCGCTGCTGGCCAGCTTCAGGTGGCTGCGCAACCCGCGGGCGATATCGATGGCCGGGGCGCCGGGCAGGTCGGTATCGAGCACCACCACGTCGACCGGCGAGATACGCAGGAACGTCGTCAGCATCTCGACGCTGGAAAAACTCGCCACGCGATAGCCGCCATCCTGTTCCAGCGCACGGCTGAGGATGGCCGCGAACGCCGGGTTCGCTGCCAAAATCGCTACCGCTTTGCTATGGGACGTCGTCACCTGTCCGGCTCCGGGCTTGGGTTAATGTTTCCCTAACACAGGGGCGGGTGGCGTCGAGGCCCGAACTGGCGGTATCCTTAACCGGGCTCGCCGAACCACTCCGTTAACCCCAGCTTAACCAACTGCTTGGGGCGAATCCGGCGACCTGCTAGACGAGAGGGCATGGCGGCGGGCCGAACAAAGCCCTGCAATGCCAACAATTTGAGGCAATTTGCTGTGGCGCAGAGCGAGCTTGGATACCAGGGCGTGGAGCGGCGCAAAGCGCGCCGCGTGGTGGCGAACCAGGCGGCGCTGTGCACGGCTTTTGCCCTGGGCGAAGGCGCCCTTGCCGCGATGGTGATGCTGCTGCCGGCGCTGCTCTATCACGGGTTCGTTCTCCGCGTTGCGGCGATCGACATTCCGTTCGGGCTCTACGGCATCTACTCGGCGGTGGTGGGCGTCCTCTATGGCGCGTTCTCGGCCATCTCCGCCAACCAGTTCCTCGATCGGGCCCAGCCGCCGCACACCACGCTGGTGCAGAGCGTGCTCAGCTGGACCGGCGCGTTCGCCATCGCGCTGTTCGGCGCTTTCTTCATTGGGGTCGCCGACGATCTGTCGCGTGTCTCGCTGATCGCGGCGTTCGTCCTCGGCGTACCGGCGCTGCTGCTCGCCCGCACCATTGCCTATGCCGCGGTCACGACGCGCATCAAAGCCGGGCGGCTGCAGTTCCAGAAGGTGGCGGTGGTGGGCAGCCGTGGCGATACGGTGCGCTTCCTCGTCAACGGGAACCTGTGGAAGACCGGCTACCGGCTCGCCGGCACGCTCTATCTCGAAGATACGGTCAATGCCGAGGGCGCCTACCAGCTGAGCTCCGTCGTCGATTTCGCCCAGCATTGGGTGTCGCATGGCGCTGAGTTCATCGTCTTTGTCGGCGAGATCGGCGATATCGATGGGCTGGAAAAGCTGACCAATGAGCTGAAGCGCTTCGCCATCAACGTGGTCTGCGTGCCGGCCACCGACAATGTCAGCTTCAAGTTCCTCGACGTGGTGCCGCTCGGCCCCAACAATGCGCTGCGCTCGTTGCGCAAGCCCATGAGCGATGGCGCGGTGCTGATGAAGCGCCTGTTCGATATTGCCGGCGCTGGCCTCGGCCTGCTGTTCCTCAGCCCGCTGCTTGCGGTGATCGCGCTATTGATCAAGCTCGACAGCCCCGGCCCCGTGTTCTTCCGGCAGGAGCGGCGGGGCTTTAACGGTCGCACCTTCCACATCTGGAAGTTCCGTTCGATGACCGTCACCGAATCCGGCCGCAAGATGACGCAGGCCAAGGTCGGCGACAAACGCATCACCAAGGTCGGCGCCTTCATCCGCCGCACCTCGATCGATGAGCTGCCGCAGCTGATCAACGTGCTGAGCGGCGAGATGAGCCTTGTCGGGCCGCGCCCGCACGCGCTTGTCCACGATGACGAGCTGGGCGAGCAGGTCGCCAGCTACGCGCATCGCCAGCGTATCAAGCCGGGGATTTCCGGCTGGGCCCAGGTCAACGGCTATCGCGGCGAGACCACGACGTTCGAGCAGATCGAAGGCCGCACCCGGCACGATCTTTACTACATCGACAACTGGTCGATTTTCCTTGATTGCTGGATCATCGTCTTGACGGTTTTCTCGTCCAAGACCCGGCGCAACGCCGTCTGATCCGGAGATCCGCCTGCCCATGCGCCTGTTACCTGCCTTCGCCTGGCTGCTGCTCGCTGCCATCGCCTTCGTCACCCTGGCGCCGATCGGGCTCAGGCCGATCAGCAGTTTTTCCCCCAGCATCGAACGCTTCGCGGCTTTCGCGGCCGTGGGCCTCTGCTTCGCGCTCGCCTATCCGCGCCACCTGTGGCTGGTCCTCGCGCTGGTGCTGGGCGCCGCCATCGCGCTCGAAGCGCTGCAACTGGTCTCGGCCTCCCGGCACGGGCGGCTGTTCGACCTCGCGGTCAAGCTCGCCGGCGGCGGTTTCGGCGTGGTGGCGGGCGTCGTGGCGCGTCGGCAGTGGCAGCGCGTGATGGCCAGCCGAACGGCCTGAGCCGGGGCAGGGCGCAGCATGTGCCGGCAGTAAGGCGGATATCGCAGTGCCTCTGGAGCGGGTGTCCGCCTGGCGCTATCGCCGGACAAGCTTGCTCATGCTGATGCGCGGTTCGATCCGGTAGCCGGACCTTTGATAGAATTCGACCACTGCGGCATTCGTCTCGACGACCTGCAGGTTGATCTTCACGCAGCCGAGGCCAACGAGACGACGCTCCGCCTCGGCGAGCAGGTCGCGACCCACCCCGCGATTTCGGTGCGACCGGCTGACCGCGATGCGGGAGATCCAGCCGCGATGTCCTTCATAGCCGGCCATGACCGACCCGCAGACCCGGTCGCCGTCGACAGCAACCAGCAGCAAGTCGGGTTGCAGTTTCAGCTTCTCGGCGATTGCAGTTTCGGCGGCGTTCCACGGCGCATCGTCTGGAAACGCCTCCTGCCACAGAGCTTTGACCTCTGGGAAGTGCCGCTCGTCGTAGGTGATGACCTCAGTCATAGTGCCGTTCTCGATTGCAAAGCGTGCGGCCACGCTTAGCCTGCCGGGGCGGCTTGGGCAAACGGCTGCAGCCGCTGAGTGGGGCGCTGAGCGCGGGCAAGCGACTTGGTGCTTCACGCCGGACCTCCGCTGGGATACCGCAATGGCTGCTACAGCAGGCGGGGGCGACGCCGAAGAGCCGTGTCGTTCATGGTCGACGGTCTGAAGGGAGATGCGATGGAAAGCCGGTCCTGGGTTGAGCTGGTCGAACGCAATGTTCAAGCGTTTGGCGAACTCGTTGTCGGCATCGACCCCTCGCTTGCCGAGCTGCCGCGGTTCTTCGAGCAGGGCGACGCGACACGCTGGATCGACGGATATGTCAATTTCATCCTCGATGCCGCCGAGGGCCATGTCGGGTTTGTGAAGTTTCAGGCCGCCTATTTCGAAGCCGGCGGGCTGGCGGGGCTCGAGGCGCTGTCGGCGGGCATGAAGCGGGCCCGGGCAGCGGGAATGGGCGTCATTCTCGACGCCAAGCGCGGCGATATCGGCGCGACGGCCGCCGCCTATGCACGTGCTTACCTGACGCCGGCAGCCGAGGGCGGGAGCGGGGACTTCGAGGCCGACTGCCTAACCATCAACCCGTTGATGGGGCCCGATACGCTCGAGCCCTTCGTCGAGTGCGCAAACCGCTTCGGCAAGGGCCTGTTCGTACTCTGCCGAACCTCCAATCCGGGCGCCGGGTGGCTGCAGGACAAGATGGCGGGAAACCGGCTGATCTCGGATCGCGTCGCCGACCTGATTGCCGGCCTCGCCCCCGGCGATGCCGGGCTCGCCGCTGACGATGCCGGCTCCCTCAGCCCGATCGGCGCGGTGATCGGGGCGACGGTCCCCAATGAAGGGCGCCGGCTGCGCACGCTCCTGCCGCGCTCGATCATCCTCGCCCCGGGCCTCGGCGCGCAAGGCGGCGATGCGGCCAGTATCCGCTCGCTGCGAGGCACGCGCCCGGGTGATCTGCTGGTGCCGGTTTCGCGCGGCCTGACCCGCCCCGAGGACCGGGATGTTTCGCCCACCGCCTACCGGGCGGCGCTGCTGGAAAAGATCGCCCAGTTCAAAGCCGCGATCGCCTACGACTACGATCGCCGCGAGGCGGCGGCGGGTTGAGGTCGGTACCGCTATCCGATCGGGTCGCTATTCGAGCGCCCACGAAGTGATCGCCACATCCTGTAGCGCCGATGCCGCGCCGCTGTCTGCGGCCTCCAGCATCAGCCGGTAGCCGGCGCGCGCCACGTCCGTCTTCCCTCCACCGCACATCCTGCGTGGGTTGGCGATCGGCGACCCGTGCCGGCCTCCGGATGCGATTTATCGATATATCTTCTTAGAAGGCTCGATCCTGTCGACTTGGCCCCGGAATCGGCGTGGTCCTGCCGAATCTCGATTGACAAGGCGTGGAATTGTCATGCAGCTTGGCTTTATCGATAAATCTGGAGGGAAACAGATGTCGTTGCCAAACCATAGTGCCGTCGCGCCGGTCACCCGGCGCCGTCTGTTGACAATGTCCGCCGCGCTGATGGCCGGCACCGCACTCGCTGCGGCCACTGGGGGAGCCTTCGCGCAAGGCGGGGCGGCGTTGCAGTTCTGGAAGATGCCGAACATGGCGGCCGAGAGCGAGAACGCCTATTGGGCGACCGCCGTCGCCGGGTTCAAGGAGGCGAGCGGCAACAGCGTCGAGCACCTGCTGGTGCCGTGGGCCGAGTTCCTCGCCAAGTATACGGCTGCGTTCGTTTCCGGCACGGCGCCCGACGTCTCCTACCAGGTGACCAACACGCTCAACCAGTTCGGCACCAATGGGCTGCTCGCGGACCTCAGGGCGATCGATCCGGCGCTCGATACCAGCGCCATCAACGAGGCGATGATCGCGTCGGCCACGCGCGACGGCAAACTCTACGGCTACCCCTACATCTCGAGCCGCTTCGTTCTCGCCCTCAACGAAGCCGTGTGGGAAAAGGCCGGCAAGCCCGCCCTGCCGACGACGTATGACGAGCTGCTGGAGTTCGCCAGGAAACTCACCTTCGACGAAGCGGGCAAGCCGCTCGGCGATCCGGCCTTCGACAAATCCAAGGTGGCGATCTACGGCATGGCCTGGCCGGGCTCCTATGAGGTGGTGATCAACTACATCTGGAACGTGCTGTTCTCCTACGGGGTGACGCCGTTCAGCGCCGACATGAAGGATATCGGCTTCGATACGCCCGAGGGCCGCGCCGCGCTCGAGCATCTGAAGGCGCTGCAGGATAGCGGCGCGGCGACGCCGCTCACCCTTTATGCCGATGCGACGCAGTGGAGCGAATTGCTGCCGGCCGGCAAGGCGGGCCTGCAATGGGTGGAAGCCAACGTCCAGCAGTTCGTCAACTTCCCCGATGCCCGGCTGCAGGTGGTGGAGCCGCCGGCGGGCCCGGCAGGGGCGTTCGTTTCGGGGGCGGCGGGCTATCTGGTGATCGCCGAAGCCAGCGCCAACAAGGCGGCGGCGCTCGATTTCATCAAGTACGTGACATCTGGTGCGCCATACGACGATTACATCGCGCAATCGCTGCTGTTCCCGGTCAGCACCAATGCCGATGCCGCCGCCATGTATGGCAAGGTGAGCGAGAAGCGGGCCTATGATTTCCTCGCCGCCGCGCTGCCGCAGACCAAGTCGATGCTGTTCCCGGCGGCCCTGCCGTATAACGGCTATGAGTATCTGGTGGGCGAGATCAACAACTACCTGAGCGGGCAGAAATCGCTGGATCAGGTGATCGCCGACGCCAGGCAGCAGACCGCGACGCTCGCCGCCAACGCCGGGCTCTAGCACCTCATGCAGGCGATCAAGGCACAGGCGAGGGCGGAGTTCATCTCCGCTCTCGTCTTCCTCACCCCGAAAGTCGGATTGTTCGCCGCGTTCGTCGTGGTGCCGTTCGTCTACACCTTCTACCTGATGCTGTTTCAGGGTGGCCTGATCGGCAAGTTCAGGTTTGTCGGCTTAGGGAATTTCGGCGCGCTGCTGGGTGACGGGCTGCTGCGCTCGACCATCGGCAACACGCTCTTGTTCATGGCCGTCAACATTCCGGTCACCGTGGGGCTGGCGCTCGGCGTCGGCATCCTGCTCGCCCGCCAGGTGAAATTCCGCGGCGTCTATCGCTCGCTGATCTACGTGCCTTCGCTGCTCTCGGTTTCGGCCACCGGGCTGGTGTGGAAGATCATGCTCGATCGCGATGCCGGCCCGATCTACGGCTTTTTCAAGCACACGTTCGGGTTCGAGCTCAGCTATCTGCAGTCGGGCACGGTGGCGCTCATCGCCGTGGCGCTGATCAGCGCCTGGGCGTCGGTGGGCTTTTACAGCCTGATTTTCCTCGCCGGCCTCAACGGCATCCCGCGCGAGCTTTACGAGGCCGGCACCGTCGATGGCATCAGCCCGAGCGGCGCCTTCTGGCACATCACCCTGCCGCTGTTGAAGCCAGTGCTGCAGCTGGTGCTGATCCTCACCTCGATCAGCGCCATCCAGGTGTTCGACATCATCTTCGTCCTCACCCAGGGCGGGCCCGGCACCTCGACCTATACGGTGATGTGGTACATCTACAAATCGGTGTTCGGGGGCGGCTCGGTCGGCTACGCGGCAACCATCAGCGTCGCGGTGATGGTGTTCTCGATCCTTCTCGCCGGCGCGATCGTGCTGTTTACCCGCAGCCGGGAGGCGCGCTGATGGCGCCGCACTCGCGCCCACGGGTCCGCCTCAGCAGCCGCCAGGTCTGGGCGGCGCTGCGCACCCACACGCTGCTGATCCTCGTCGTTCTCGCTTCGATCTGCCCGGTGCTGTTCGTCGTCGTCGCCTCGTTCAAGCCGATCACCAGCTTCGACTCGCTGGCGAGCAGCACGGCGCCGTTCACCCTCGCCAACTATCTGGGGGTGTTTGCCGACAAGGTGTCGATCCAGTGGCTGCTCAACTCGATCATCGTCACCACGGCAGTGACCATCCTCACCGTCATCGTCGATATGCTCGCCGGCTATGCCTTCGCCAAGCTGAAGTTCAAGGGCAGCGCCTGGTTGCTTTCAGCGATGCTGGCGACCGTCATGGTGCCGTTCGCGGTGACGCTGTTGCCCAATTACGTGCTGGTGGCGCGGCTGGGGCTGGTCAACAGCTATGCCGGCCTCATCATCCCGCTGCTGTCGGCGCCGGTCGGGGTCTACCTGATGCGGCAGTTCATCTCCGAGATCCCCGACGCGCTGCTCGAGGCGGCCAAGATCGATGGCGCCAACCCGCTGCAGATCCTCATGAAGATCATCGTGCCGCTGGCGCGCCAGCCGGCGATCGTTCTGGCGGTGTTCACCTTCGTCAACACCTGGAACAGTTTCCTTTGGCCGCTGCTGATCGCCCAGAGCGAGGACAAGCGCACCCTGATCGTCGGCATTGCGACGCAAAGCCTGCAGCACACGCAGAATCTCGGGGCGATGACGGCGCAGACGGTGATCAGCATGGTGCCGACGCTCGTCGTCTTCGCCATCTTCCAGCGCTACTTCCTGATGGGCCTGACGGCGGGGTCGGTGAAGTCGTGATCGACAACAGCAACAAGCAGAAGCGTAGCGGGGAGGGCCGGCAATGACCGGGGCAAGCTATCCGAGCCTCAGGGGCCAAGTGGTTTTCGTCAGCGGCGGGGCCAGCGGCATCGGCGCCGAAATGGTGGCGCAGTTCACCCGCCAGGGGGCGCAGGCGGCGTTCGTCGATATCGACGATACGAGTGCCGAGGCGCTGGTCGCGGCGCTTGCGGCCGAGGGGCACGCGGCGCCGCTCTACCAGCACTGCGATATCCGCGACATCGCCGCGCTGCGGCTGGCAATCGCCGCGGTGATCGAGCGCTTCGGCCCGATCAACACACTGGTCAACAATGCCGCGAGCGATGATCCGCACACCATCGCCGAGGTCGAGCCCGACTATTGGGACGAGCGCATGGCGCGTAACCTCCGGCATCACTTCTTTGCCGCGCAGGCGGTGCGCCCGGCCATGGCCGGGGCGGGGGGCGGCTCGATCATCAATATCGGCTCGACCGTCTGGCTGTTCGGCGCCCCCAAAACCATCGCCTATGCCACCGCCAAGGCGGCGATCACAGGCATGACCCGCTCGATGGCGCGTGAACTGGGACCCGAGAACATCCGGGTCAACTGTGTCATCCCCGGCTGGGTGATGACCCCGAGGCAGCTCGCCACCTATATCGACGATGCCGCCGAGCAGCAGATTGCAACCCGCCAGTCGCTCAGCAATCGGCGCATCCAGCCCGCCGACATCGCCAACATGGTGCTGTTCCTCGCCGCCGACGAGAGCCGCTCCTGTGCCGGGCAGAACTTCATCGTCGATGCCGGCTGGGTCTGACCGGGCCGCTACCGACCAACCTCCTACCAACGGAACTGACCAAAATGAACGCTGACCGCCAAAGCTCCGACCCGGTGGTGCAATTGATGCGCGAGAGTTTTTTCTCCGCCCTGCTTTCCGACGTGCTCGACGAACTGGGCTATCGCAACCAGGCGCTCCAATCACGCATCCGGCCGCTCGATGACGCCCTCAAGATGGTCGGGCGGGCGCGCACCATGATCTATGCCGATATCTATCAGCAGCCCGGACCGGACGAGAACCCGCATGCCGGCGAGATCAAGCTGATTGACAGCCTGGCGGCTGACGACGTGGTGGTCTGCGCCTGCGGCACGTCGGGCCGGATCGCGCCGTGGGGGGGCCTGCTCAGCACCGCAGCCAAGGTGCGCGGCGCGGCGGGCGCGCTGATGGATGGGCTGGTGCGCGATATCGCCGAGATCCGAGCCTTAAGCTTTCCGGTGTTCCACGGCGGCATCGGGCCGCTCGACAGCAAGGGCCGGGCGCGGGTCATCGATACCGATGTGACGGTGCAGTGCGGCGGCGTCAGCATCTCGCCCGGCGACATCGTCTTCGGCGATGGCGACGGCGTCGTCGTGGTGCCCAAGGCCATCGAGGCCCAGGTGGTCGCCGCGGCGACCGAGCGGCTCAAGGGCGAGAACAAGACCAAAGCCGCATTGCTGGCCGGGCGCAGCCTCGCTGAAGTCTACGAAGAATTCGGCGTCTTGTGAGGGCACCATGATCGTCGATTGCCACGTCAATATCTGGAACCCCGAGCATGTCCGCCCGCTGCTGACCACCGGCACCGCCACCTCGCGGCCGGGTTCGGTGAGCCAGCTGGCCGAT
Organism: Devosia sp. LjRoot16; assembly: GCF_964252795.1. Taxonomy (NCBI): domain Bacteria; kingdom Pseudomonadati; phylum Pseudomonadota; class Alphaproteobacteria; order Hyphomicrobiales; family Devosiaceae; genus Devosia; species Devosia sp. LjRoot16. The sequence goes on along the minus strand of NZ_CAXUPH020000006.1, from coordinate 312,647 downwards.
GCCGACACGGTCTACAAGGCGATGTCGGAGGTCGACAAAGCCATCATCTTCTCGCTGCGCTACGGCGACAGCGCCGGCATCGACGGCGATGACGAGGTGACGGCGGCGGCGGTGAAGAAGTATCCCGACAAGTTCGTCGGCTTTGCCGCCATGGATCCGCGCCGGCCCGACTACATGGACCTCCTGGTGCACGCCATCGACGATCTCGGCTTAGAGGGAGTCAAGTTCGGGCCGATCTACAATGGCGTGTCGCTGCTCGATCCGCGCATGGTGCCGGTCTACGAGTTCTGCGTGAAGCGGAACATCCCGCTGACCATGCATATGGGCACGACATTTGCCGAGAACGCGCCGATCGAGTACGGCCGGCCGCTCGATGTCGACAGCATCGCGGCGCGCTACCCGGATCTCAAGATGATCATGGCGCATATGGCGCACCCCTGGGCCGAGGAGTGCATCGTGGTCATCCGGAAGCGCCCCAATGTCTATGCCGAAGTGTCGGCGCTGTTCTACCGGCCGTGGCAGTTCTGGAACACCCTGGTCACGGCGCAGGAATACCGGGTGAACGACCGCAACAAGATCTTCTGGGGCACCGACTTCCCGTTCGCCGAGGTGCGGGAATCGATCGATGGGCTCAACGCCATCAACGAGCAGGTCGAGGGCACGAGGTTGCCACGGATCAGCCAGACGACAATTGATTCAATCCTTTACGCGAACCCGTTCGAGCATTGGTGGCACGGCGGCCTCAAGTCGTGACCCTCGAGCTGAAGCGAGACAGAACATGAAGATCACCGAAGTCGAACCGATCCTGTTGCGCGGCACTGCCGCCTATGGCGCGGGGGCCAGCGGCGCCGAGGCCACCGATAACGGCGACTGGCAGTTGCTGATCCGCGTCGCCACCGACGAGGGTCTCACCGGCTGGTCGGATGTCGAAACGCTGGCGCCGGCGGCGGTCAGCATCATTGCCGGCGAGGGCATGGCGACGGTCGGCTTTCAGACGCTGGGGAGCCTGCTCGTCGGCGAGAACCCGCTCGATGTCGAGCGGCTGTGGGACAAGCTCTATGTCGGCAGCGCCTATTACGGCCGGCGCGGCATCGCCATGCACTGCATCTCGGCCCTCGACAACTGCCTGTGGTCGATCCGGGCGCAGGCCGCCGGCATGCCGCTGGCCGAACTGCTCGGCGGCCGGCGGCGCGACAAGGTGATGGCCTATGCCTCGACGCTGTTCCGCTCGACGCCCGAGGGCATGATCGACGCCGCTAATGGCTATATCGACAAGGGCTATCGCGCCGTGAAGTTCGGCTGGGGGGTGTTCGGCCAGGATCCGGGGCGAGACCGCGAACTGGTGGCCGCCGCCCGGCAGGCGCTCGGGCCCGACCGCCACCTGATGGTCGACCCCGGCTGGTATCCGACGGTGACGCCGAACCGCATGCAGCCGCGCAGCCGCGCCGACAACGAGACGCTCTGCCAGTGGCTCGGCGACTATGACGTGCGCTGGGTCGAGGATTTCATCCACCCCGAGAATTTCGACGAATATGCCGCGGTGCGGGCCGCGAGCCCGGTGCCGGTGGCGGCGGGCGAGCAGGTCTCGACGGTGTGGGAGTTCGCCCGTTTCATCGAGAGCGGCTGTGTCGATGTCATCCAGCCCGACCTGACGCGCTGCGGCGGCCTGAGCGTGGCGAAACAGGTGGCGCAGCTGGCCAACCGGGCGGGCATTGACCTCGTGCCGCATTCCTGGCTGACGCACCTGTTGACCGGCTACAGCCTGCAGCTGATCGCGACTTTGCCGCGGGCGCATTTCGTCGAGTTCAATGTGAGCCAGAGCCCACTGACGGCAGGCATCGCGCCGACCTCGCTGAGCCTCGATGCCGAGGGCTGCATCGCCATTCCCGATGGCGTCGGCATTGGCATCGAGGTCGACACCGATTTCATCGACGCGCATCGCGCCCGCTGAGGAGACAAGCATGGACCGCCGCATCGTCAACGTCGCCGAGCTCGATCTCACCTCGCCGGGCCGCCGCGACTATTGGGTGGCGCTGCCGCATGACGGCATATGGGGCGACCACCTGGTGCCGCTCACGGTGTTCATCGGCCCCGAGGCGCAGCCGGGCAGGGGCCTGGTGGCTTTCGGTTCGACGCATGGCAACGAGTACGAGGGGCCGATTGCCATCAAGCACCTGCTCGGCGAGATCGACATGCGCGAGGTGCGCGGCCGCATCATCCTCGTGCCGGTGCTGAACGTTGCGGCGTTCCGCGCCGGAGCGCGGGATTCGGTCAACGATGACGGGGTCAACCTCAACCGCGCCTTCGTGGCCGATGCCGGCCGCACGCCGAGCCTGGGGCGGATCACCCACCGCATCGCCGATTTCGTCCGCACCACGATCTGGCCGCATGTGCATGTGGTGCTGGACCTGCATGCCGGGGGCGAGGTGGCGCAGTTCGCGCTCGGCCCCAGCTTCCATCCGATCGCCGACCGCGAGCAGAGTTTCAGGATCGAACAATCGGCCCGCTGGTTCGGCTCGCCGGTGGTGCTGGTCTACCAGAACGAGACACCGGGCCTGTTGACCAGCGAAGCGGAACGGCAGGGCAAGGTCACTATCGGCGCCGAGCTCGGCTGGGGCCGCTCGATCCATCCCGACGGCGTGCGCTATGGCCGGCAGGGCATCCGGGCGGCCGCCATCCACTGGGAGCAGTTGCGCGGCACCATCAAGCCGATCGATCACCATGCCGACGGCACCCAGGTGAAACTCTCGATCGTCAACCGCAACTGCACCATCGTCGCCCCGTTCGACGGCCACTATGAGCCGCTCCGCAAGCCCGGCGACGCTGTCACTGCCGGAGCGACGATCGGCTATCTGCACGATTTCCAGCGGCTGGAACTGCCGGCCTGGCCCGTCAGGGCAGGTGTCTCCGGGCGGCTCGCCGCACAAGCCTGGGGCGCCCGGGTCAACCAGGGCCAGCACATCGCCATCGTGGGCGAGGTGCAGGACTGGGCGAGCTGACAGACATCGACAGCTCAAGCGGATAATATGCCTCAAAACGGCAGATTCTGATGCCCTTGGAGGAAACTTGCCCCCTAGCAAGAAGGCGGTAACGCTCAAGGACGTGGCGCGGCTGGCCCAGACAACGCCGATGACCGTCTCGAACGTGCTCAACAACCGGGCGGGCGCCGTGGGGCCGGAGCTGTCGGCGCGGGTGCGGCGCGTGGCGCAGGAGCTCGGCTACCGCCCGCACGCGCTGGCGCGGCGGCTGAGGACGCAGCGCAGCCAGATCATCGGCGTGGTGCTGGTCGATGCGTCGCCGTTCTTTCTCTCCGACCCCCTGACCGCCGCCATGCTGGCCGGCCTCACCGCCGCGCTGCACCGGCTCGATTACTCGACGATCCTCCACGGCGTCGGCCCCGACGAGGTCGAGCAGGCGTCGTTCCTGCGCAATATCGAGACTGACGGCTTCTGCATGGTGCTGTCGGGCTCCCGTGCGACGCGCCGCCGGGTGGTGGAGCGGATCGCCGCCACCAACCAGCCGCTGGTGATCCTGCAGGAAGAAGTGCCGGACGAGGTCCGCGATGCGGCCTCGATCCATTTCGATGACCGGGGCGGGGCGCGTGAGCTGGCCCGCGCCCTCGTCACCGGCGACGTGCGACACGTGCTGTTCCTCGTGCCGGCGCTGGAATGGGCCGCCATGCAGCGGCGCGAGGGCGGCATCCGCGAAATTCTCGCCAGCCGGCCCGAGGTCCGCCTCAGCGTGGTCAAGTCGGCGAATGAGGGCTTTGAGGCTTGCCAGGCGGCACTGGGGGCGTTTCTGGCCAAGGGCGACGAACCTGACCTGGTCATCGGCGGCAACGACCAGATGGCCATTGCCGCGATGCGCTACCTGCAGGGCGTCGGCCGCAATGTTCCCGGCGATATCCAGGTGGCGGGCTTCAACGGCCTCGAATTCGGGCGCTATTCGACGCCCGAACTCACCACGGTCGCCGCACCGGCGTTTCGGCTCGGCGAAGCGGCGGCCAATGCGATGTTCCATCGCCTCGACACCGGCAGCTTTCCCTTCCGCGAGATGGTGGTGCCGGTCGAGGTGATGCTGCGCGGCTCGACCCGACCAGTGCTCGCGACGTGAGGGCCCGCGGCGGGCTAGAAGCCGCCGCTGACCCCGGCATTGAGCGACCAGGTTCGCTGTTCCGAGCCGAGCCCGCCCAACTCGCCGCCGAGATTGATCGCGGCGCTGGGGCTGACGTTGAGCCGGACGCCGGCCTGGACGCGGCCCTCGAGCCCGGTGGTCGTCGTGTCCTCGGGATCGCGACGCCGCCGCCATCGACTGGCTGCAGCGCTCCATCGCCATCACCCCGGCCTCGGGCCGCCCGATGATGCTGCTCGCCGCCGCCTACCAGCGCCTCGGCCGCCAGGCCGAAGCCGAAGCGACCCTGACCAAGGCCCTGACCCTCCGCCCCGGCACCACCGCCGCCAACGTTGCGCCGCCGACGACGGGGGCAAGCCCGGTGTTCCTGGCGGCGAGCGCGCGGGTTATCGCGGCGATGGTGGGTGCGGGGTTGCCGGAGCGGTAGGGGTGGAGGGCTGCCCGGCGAGCCGGGACGGCTTCAGAGTTTCGCGAAGGCCGAGGTGAAGCCCTTGAGGGAGAGCTGGAAGCCAACCGCTTCGCCGTTGGCCGCCTTGACCCCGAAGGTGACGAGGCCGCCGCCCTGCAGCGCCACCAGCAGGTCGGCCGTGAGCTCGAGCGTGGCATAGCTGCCGTTCTGGTCGGCAATGGTGATGGGCACCCGGGTGGGGGCGCCGGCATCGATCGATACGTCGACGCCTTGCTGCAGCAGGATGCCGTGCGGCAGGTTGATGCGCAGCAGCGCTGCCGCGTCGGGACTGGGCCGGTAGATCGTCGCCGCTATGATGCGCTGGTTGCTGTCTCGCGCGACCAGCGCCTGCGTCATGGTGCAGACGATGGTGTCGCGGCCGACCTCGTTGGAGCAGTTGATGGCCCATGGCTGCGGGCTGTCGTTGGCAGGACCGATCTGCAGCGGTTCGGCGGCCACCGGCGCGTCCTGCGCGCTGACAGGCCCCGTGACGAGAGCAAGCAGCAGCAGACCGCCAAGCAAGCGGGAAGAATGCACGTGTCTCGCCACGCCGGTCAGAACTGCAGCCGCGCTTTCGCCGCCAGCCCGTACCCCTCGAGCTGGTCGGAGAAGCGGGTGTTGAGGGTTAGGGAGGCGTCGAACTGCGCGTTGTCGCCGAAGGGCCGCGAGACACCGATGCCGAGGCTCGCTTCCCCGACCAGCCCCTGGTTTTCCGACACGAGGTTCAGTTCGTTGCCGACCTGGTCGGTAAACACCGAGGTCGGGCCATCGGCAAAGTCGTTGTAGAGCGTGCCGGTGAGGAACGGGGTGACCGCGGTGAGCTGATCCTCGAGCAGGAAGGTCTTGCTCAAAGTGCCGCCGATAAAGCCCACGAGGCTCAACGCGGCATCGGGGGCGAGGGTCTCGCCATTCTGGAATTCGAGCACCGAGGCGGTGGTTTGGCTGATCGAGAAGCCGGCCCGCGGGGTCAGGTCCACCTCGCCCAGTGATATCGCGTAGCTCGCCGAGCCGCTGAGCGTGTAGCGATCGGTGTGGAGGTCGGCATCGACCAGGCCGTAGCTGGCGTTGGTGTTGTTGAACACGAAGTCGGTGGCGTCGTAGCGGGCCTGCAGCTCGGCGGCGAACTGATCCTTGGCGATGGCCGCATAGATGCCCCCGGAACCCTGCTGGAAGCTGGCCTCGGTGGTCGATGGCACGATGCCGTCGATCGACTGGGTGGTGGAGCCGGCGACAAAGCCGCCGAACGCGCCCAACGCTACGTCGATGCCGGAACTGCCGACATCGGCGCAGGCGACATCGACGCCGAACTGGCCGCCGCCGAAGCTGAGGCCAACCGTCGAAGAGCCAGCGGAAGAGCCGCTGTCGGTGAAGGTTTCGCCCGTCGCCGAAGCGCTGCCGCCAAGGCCGCGTTGCCACGCGCCGAGGCCGCAATCGCTGCCTTCGACATCGGCATTGCGCGCCGTGCCGATCCGTCCCAACGGGTGGTCGAGCATGGCGCCGACGGTCGACTGCGCCAGCGTCACGGCATCGGTGATGCCGCCGAGGACGCCGAGATCGGCTTCGGCATGGACGTAGAGATCGCCGCCATTGTCGATCAGGCTGAAGCTGACGAGGCCGGCAGGCGGCAGGCCGGTGGAGCTGAACGCGCCGTCATAGCTGGCGGCGTCATTCTGGACCACCAGTACGTCGGGGATCAGCCAGGCGCCGCCCAGATTGTCGAAGGCGTAAGTGGTGCTGGCGCCGGCTGCGACCGAAGCGACGTGCAGCCGGTCGGTGGCGCCGGTCTGGAGGTTAATGTCGAGGTTCACCGTGCCGGTGCCCGACAGCACGCCGGTGGTCAGCACATCGCCAGTGAGGTTGTTCCCGCCGAGCGAAACGACGCTGTTATTGGTTAGCGCGCCGATGGTTTCGCTGCCGCGCAGGTCGAAGAGGCCGCTGCCCGAGACATTGACCGCGGCGGTGTCGGAGATCGACGTGCCGTAGCCGATGAAGCTGCCGCCGGTGATATCAAGCTGCGATGTGCCGGTGAGCGAGCCGGTGACATCGAGCACGCCGGCTGCAACGGTGGTGATGCCGCCATAGCTGTTGCTGCCCGACAGGATGAACGTGCCGGAACCCGCTTTGGTGAGCCCGCCGCTGCCGGAGATGATGCCAGCGAAGCTGGTGGAGGTGTTCGCGCCGCCGGTCGTCAGCGTCTGCCCCGCCGCGATCTGCACATTGCCGCCACTGGCGCCGCCGCCGGCGAGCGAGCCGATGGTCTCACTGTCGGTCACCACCAGGTTGACGCCGGCGGTGTTGTCGAGGACCACCGCGCCGGTATTGGAGATGGCGGCGCCGTTCTGCAGCTCGAGCGTGCCGCCGCTGACGGTGGTGGCGCCGGTATAGGTGTTGCTGCCCGAAAGCACCAGCGTGCCGCCGCCGGTCTTTTCGATCGGTCGGGCCCCGCCGGTCTCGGTGATATTGCCGGACTGCTCGGCGGCATCGCCGGTATCGACGTCGAGGGTGGTGTCGTTGCTGTTGAGCACGATGGCGCTCGCGACCACAGCACCGTTGGCGTAGTGGATCTCCGACCCGGTGGTGGTGATCTGCGCGATGTCGCTGGTGGTGACATTGCCCGAAAGGTTCAGCGTGCCGCCGAGCTGGATATCGCTGATGGCGCTCGTCAGGCTGAGCGTGCCACCATCGATGTCGAGACTTGCGCCGGTATCGACCCGGACCGCGCCGGCAATGGTGCCGCCAGTGCCGATGATGCTGTTGCTGCCACCGGTGAAGGTGATGGCGTTGGCGCCGCCTCCGCCACTCGCGACGCTGCCGGGGGTGGTCATCGCGATGTCGATGCCGGCGCCCGATATGCCGGCGCCACCGGCGCCGGGGCTGCCAACACCGAAGCTAGAAGGGCCGCCCGCGCCGCCTTGCCCGCCAGTGACGGCCGCATTGACGTTCACCGTGCCGCCATTGCTGAGCACGATGGCAGCGCCGCCGCCGCCGCCGCTGCCGCCGTCGTAGTCCGCAGCGCCGCCGGCGCCGCCTTGCCCGCCAGTGACGGCCGCGTCGACGTTCACCGTGCCGCCATTGCTGAGCACGATGGCGGCGCCACCGCCGCCGCCGCTGCCGCCGGTGATCGCAGGGCCGCCGGCGCCGCCTTGCCCGCCAGTGACGGCCGCATCGACGTTCACCGTGCCGCTATTGCTGAGCAAGATGGCAGCGCCGCCGCCGCCGCCGCCGCCGCCGGTGAAGCTCGAAAGGCCGCCCGCGCCACCTTGCCCGCCAGTGACGGCCGCATCGACGTTCACCGTGCCGCCATTGCTGAGCACGATGGCGGCGCCACCGCCGCCGCCGCTGCCGCCGATGACGTAGCCGCCACTGCCTGCGCCGCCATTGCCGCCGGTTGTGGCGGCGTTGACGTTCACGGTACCACCGGCGCCCTGCACCAGGCCGCTGGCGCCTGCCTCGCCGCCAAGGCCGAAGTCCTCACCGACGCCGCCGGCATTGCCGACGCCGCCGGTGAGGGCGCCGTTGATGGTGGTCGTGGTGGCGGTCGTGACATTGGCGCCGGCGCCGTTGGCGCCGCCGGTCACCGTGCCGGTGATGGTGAAGGTGCCGGTGCTGCCGAAGGAAACGCCGGCGGCGCCAAAGCCGCCGGTCACCGTGCCGCCGGCGATGAGGTTCGCCGCTCCGGTGACGACGATGGCGCTGGCGCCGTTGCCGCCGGTGGTGGATGCCCCGGTGGTGAGCGTGCCGGTGCCGCCGAAGATGATGCCGGCGCCGCCAATGGCGTCGTTGCCACCATTGCCGCCGCTGACCGCCGCGCTGGTGGTGATGGTACCGCCGTTCAGCGACACCACGCCGGCGCCGCCCGCGCCGCCGGGGCCCTGCGCAAACTGCGTATATCCGCCATCACCGCCATTGCCGCCCGTCACTATGGCATTGATGTTCGCAGTCGCTCCAGCCGCATTGCTGAACACCATGCCGGTGCCGCCGCTTCCACCGCCGCCGGCCGAAAGGAACGCGCTGCCGCCATTGCCGCCGTTGCCGCCGGTGGCGGTCTGACCGGTGTTGCCCAGGTTCCCCGTCCCGGTGATGACCACGCCATAGCCGCCGGCGCCGCCGCTGGCGCCGTCGCCACCGTCACCACCCTGGGCCGGTCCGGTCAACGTACTGAAATCGGCGCCGACAAAGCCGTGGGCTCCGCCGCCACCACCGCCGCTGGACGTGCCGTTGCCGCCATCGCCGCCGACGAACGTGCCCGGTGCCGGCGCCAGTCCGCCAGCACCGGCATTGCCCGGGAAACCGATCATGTCGCCGCCGGCGCCGCCAGTCTGGCCTGCACCACCACCGCCGGCTTCGGACATCAAGTCGCCATTACCGCCGGCCCCGCCCGCGCCGGTATTGGAATCCACGCCCCCGGCCGCGCCGCTGCCACCTTCGCCGCCGGCGGCGAAGGCGGTGCTGGTGCCGAGGGGGCCAGCGGCGAGGATCGCCAGCGACGCGATGGAAACGAGGAGCGTTCGCGTCAGGCCATGCAGGCGTTTGCCCTGCACGCCATGCATTGCCGGAAAGCGGTTCATCAAGTCGGCCCCCAAATCATGCGCGCACGGTAGACAGAAAGTCCGCCGGGGGCATGCCCACTAAACAGTAGGGGTAGGTCGAGATCGGTGGCCAGCCGAGCAGGCGGTCATTTTGCAGAACAGCGTGTGTTTTGCGATCGATGACTCGGCTCGTGTAACGGCCGGCCAGATAGCGCTCTTATAGATCCTGGCCATAGTTCCAGGTACTCAGGAAGACCGGATGTCCGCTTTGGGCGGTGTGGACGGGGTTCGCCTTAATTGACCAGCGTTTCGTAATAGTTGTCGAGCGACCACTTGCTGATGTCGAACCAGACCGGCAGCACTTTGATAACCTCGGAGAGAGGCATCATTGACGCCGAGATCATCCAGACGAGCGGTATCATCATGAAGATTCTGCCCGGCCTCGGCACGGCGTTGCCGGCGCCGGTTGGCTCAAGCGGGCTGAAACGTTGCCTCCGGCAGGCGCAGCCTTCCCATCCGAGCCGGTCCAGTCAAAGCAGACCCGGGAGCGCTTGCGGAGCTGACTTGCCAATGTTGCCTGCGGACGGGCTTTGGCTCTCGGCAAATCGGTGACTTATGGAGATACGAGGGTCCGGGCGACCTGCTGCATCGCAGGCAGGTTGTTCAACACCGGTCCGGTGAAACGGCGCCTGCTCCCATTCGCCCCCACCTCACCCCGCCTGCACCTGATAGTCCACTTGCGATCTCGTGCTGGGTGCCCGTGCCACGGGTCGGGTGCGCTAGCACGACTAACCCTTCTGCAATGCGCGTTGGAGGAGCGCGGTTGTATAGAACTCGTACGAGGCTGCCTTGTCCGGGAAATCGATCAGATGGACTGTGAAGCGGCAGGGAACTCCATTTTCGGGAAGGTTATCGGCGAAGAAGGATGAGTACGCCTCGGCATAGGCTTTCCGAAGGCGATCCTGCTCGGCGGCATATCCGGCGGGGTCGGCGAGGATGTTCGGGGTCTTCGGTTGGGCACCGAACGCATGCATCTCAATGAAATCGATATCCTCCAGAGACGAGCAGATTCCCGCCTCGACCAGCCACTTCTCCCAGCACCTGAAGACCAGTGCGACTTCCTGATGGGGATCCATCGACACGACTTCGCTGAGTCCCAATATGCCCTTCGCTGAGTAGCCACCTGTCAGACCAGCGAAATGAATCTTAAGGTCGCCATCCGTCTGTTCCTCGGTGACCAGCGCCGAGAGAACAGGTCGATCGCCTTCATAGTAATAGGTGAGTTTGCCACGCTTCCTGACATTGAATGCCATCGATAGTGTTCCTGGAGACTTGATTAGCTTGTCAGAACCTGTCGCAATCGAGCAGCAACGACAGCGGCCTCGTCGCTCGTCAGCGTCTGCGGATTCAGGGCTATGGCATTCGGTTCATCGGCTAGTGCAGATACCTCAATCCAGACATCGCCGTTCTTGAGTTCGTCAATTACCTGGTCGCGCGTCTTGCCGAAACCGGCATCGAGATGAACGATTGCGCGGGCGTGAGGTTGACCAGCTTCACTTGGGAAGCCGCGTTCCGTCGTCACTCCCGGGATCGCGGCGAGGTCTTCGATCCAGTTCTGGACGATCGCCTCGTAACCTTGGAGAATCGCGTCCTCGTCCCGATCCAGTGTGTACTGGACGGCGGCGAGCATTCCGGCGAGTTCTTCCTTTCCGACTTTCATGGGTCGACCGATGCCCTGCGTTGGCGGTGAAAGTCGGCGGCAACCTGCGATCAGTTCCCTGGTCCCAAGGACCAGACCGGCAGCTTGCGGCCCACGGATACCTTTGCCGCCACTGAAGACGACACCATCGCAGCCGAGGACCTTGGTGTAGTGCCAGAGACTCGAAACCGGTGGAATCTGGGCAGCGGCGTCAACCAGAACCGGGACGTGGTGTTTCCTGGCGATCGCGATGACATCCTCGATCGGCGGAGATTTCACTGCCAGCGCCCCGGCAAACCAGACCAGGCACGCTGTACGCCCGGTTATGGCCGACTCAAACGATTCGAGGGTGTCGTCGCACGCAACGATAGAGGCGCCGGTCTGGAGAATCGCAAAGTCGTAGCCGTTGCGCTGTGAAGTGAAAACGATCACTTCGTTCCTGGTGATGCCCTTGAGCATCGGATACGCCATCGGATCGGGTTCGTTCGGCGCTGCCATTAGAGTGGCGACCGAGAGCACGATCCCAGCTGCCGCACCTGAGGAAACGAATGCGGCATCATTCCGGGTGAGCTCGGCGATGCGGTCGCCGACCCGTGTTTGAAAGAGTGGCAGATCGATAAACGAGCCAGCAGCCGCATGCATTGCCTCGAGGACTTCCCTGGGCATGCGCGATCCACCAAGTCTGGTGAGTGTTGCTGACGCGTTGATGATCGGCTTGATGCCCAGGTCTTCGTAGATACTCACCCGCAGAGCCCCTCGCGAGAATTGTGAACCCATTCGTTGGGCGTCAGCCTACCCAATCGGGATGACTGCCGCATTCACCGATTTCTGCCCCAATGACGTGCTTGAGCACAAAGGCGATCTGCGCTTCAGTGAACTCGACGTCTTCCTGGAACTCTCCTGCTCCAGGCAGGGGATCATCGTGAAGGCCAGGTACCCGGCCATGGCACACAGCTGGCCATCCGGCAGGCGGAGGACGCCGCCGATGTCCGCTTTCCCTCTCACCCCACCTGCGGCAGCGCCAGGCAGAATTCAGGCTGTGGTTGAATCTGCGGCTCGCCCGACCCTCTACCCAGCCGGACGAGGGCAGGGCTCTCGCCGGGAGTATGGCCTATCGGCTGATGACGATCTCCCCGGCGGCGACGCGCTTGAAGAACGTTTGCAGCCCCTCGTGCTGCAGGTTCTCGACGTCGCCCGAGGCGACCAGGCCGATGGCGATATCGGCAAACGAGTCGATCAGGAACTGCGCCTCGAACGCCGGGCGCTTGGGCAGGGCCGCGATGATGCAATCGGCGCGCTTGGCCCGGTATTGCGTGCCATCGATCGCGAAGTCGATGATGACGCGGTGGAGATTGTCCTCGTAGGTGCGCGTCTTCGCGCCGCACGCGCTCAAGCCATCCGGCTTGCGGTCGCCAAGTGGCTCGTTGATCACCAGGCTGAAGCTGAAAAAGCTGCTGGTCGTATAGTTGAACGTGCCGACCACGTTGAAATCCAGCTCGTTCGCTCCCTCCTTTTCGCCCTCGATCTCCGATTTAAGCAATGAGTTGACGCTTACCGACCTGCCCACCTGGTGCGCGATATCCTCGAGCGTGCGGACGCTGTGTTCCGGGGTCGGCAGCGGTGGCGGTGGCTCCGGCATGGTCAAGGGCGCGAGGTTCACCACGCCACCGGTGAGCGCATAGAGGCAGGCGGGTACGCCACCGGACTTTTCACTGTCATTGTCGACCTCGCCGGCCAGACTGTTCAGGATGTACCGCGAGGCGTCTCTTTCGGGAAACAGGTTGGCGTAGGCCGTCAGGTAGCCAGCTTCCCCTATGAACGACATGCTCGGCTTGTCGACGCTGCCGAAACGGTCGCCGCCGTCGGGGCAGCGGATGGCGTATTGCTGGTTCGTGGCAACCGGATCCTTGATCGAGCGCAGGACGAACTCCACGGCGGTGTGAGCCGATCGCCCATCGACCTCGTAGCCGAAGAGATCCACGCCGCGAGCCAGCTTCAGGGCGGTGCCGATCATCACTACATGGGCGGTGTTTCCCGAATTGTAATGCAGGCCCATGCCGCCGCGCTGGGTATCGATTGGCCAGCTGCCGTCCGGGCGCATGTCGTGGATTGCCAGCTTGAACTCGTCGATCGCCGCCTGGACCGGCCGATCATCCCCGACCATCAGGCCCCAGATGAGAGCGGCATAGGTCCGCATATAGGCCTTGTTGTCGGAGCGATCCTTCCAGTGGCTGGCGCCCATTTCGGCCACGAGGCGGTTGAGCCACGGGCCGACGACGGTGCGTTCCTCGGCGGAAAAGTCGGCAGCCACCTCCGCGGTGGCGCTGAGAATGGAGAGGATCGCAGCCATCATCTGGTAGTCGACGGGCTGCGCGCCCCAGCTGACGTGGATGCCTTCGCCGAGCGCACCGGCGCGGGCCCATTCGATGACGCCCTGCTTGAGCTGGGTGCGCGCCACCGGATCGTCGGTGAGACGCAGGTAGGTGGTCAGCCGCCTGAACCAGGTGGCGGCGATGTCGATGTCGTGCTGTCGCTCGCCATAGGCTTCATCGAGCTTAACCACCGCGATGGGACGGGGAGTGACCAGGCTGCCCGGCCCGCTCTGGCACTGGGCGGCGCCGCGCACCGCAGTGTAGGGCGATTTCCACGCTTCGGCGCCGAACTGGTCGGCGGTCAGCTTCGGCACGCCGAGGGGCGTACCCTCCCCGTAGGTCGGGTGCTCAAAGCACTCGGGAGCAGTGGTGTAGGCTTCCCAGAGCCGCTGCTGATCACGATCGGAGAGGATGCCGGCCGGCTCCGACGACAGGTCCAGCGTCACGATGCTCTGCGCCGCAGGGGTAGCGGCGAAAGCCGACACCGCCGAACACCACTCACCGGAATTCTCGGTGGTGAGCGTCTCGAGCGGCATCGCGGCGTTCCTCGCGAAGAGCGTCGCGGCGTTGATCGTCCGCTTTCCCAGCGCGCCATCGACCGGACCGGGATCAAAACCCAGTCGCGTCAACTGCTCCTGAACGCAGGCCACGTCGGCGCGGGCCGGCGAGGCAACGGCCAACCATGGCGCGAGCAGCAGCAGGACAAATGCGCGTCGCAGGAATGTTCTCATCGGTTCCCTCCCTGAAGCGGACCGGGCTGCCGAGGCGTTCTCGAGCCCCGAGCGACATGCCTGGTGGGGAAGGGACGCCGTCTTTCAACAATTGGCGTCACCCATTCGGGTGAGGGGCTGGTCCATGCTGGTGCGGAGGCGTTGCCTCGCAGCGTGAACACACTCCTCGAACCCGCGTTCTGCTATGGCAACGCGAGGGCAGTTGGTGCAAGTCTAGCACTTACGAAACGGTCGTGATTGCAGCACCATGGATATGGATACGCTGGTCGAGGGAATATACGAGGCGGCGGTCATTCCGGAATACTGGCCGCGCATCCTGGAGCAGATCGGCAGTCTCGCTGACGGGGACGCTGCATCGCTGATTGCCTTCGGCCACGATACAGGCCTGCGCTATGTTACCACGAAGAGCTATGAGGCTGCGTTTTCGGACTACGCCGCCAATGGCGCAAGCCTGCCCAATATCCGACCGCAGAGAAGCCTCGAGCGCATGCCGATGGCATTTGCGCATGACATCGAGGTTTGTTCACAGACCGAGCTCGATGCTGATCCCATCTACATCCGGTTTATCAGGCCGTATGGATTCGGCTGGACTGCAGGTACCGCCGTCCCAGTACCGAGTGGCGATCTGATTGTTTACGACGTGGCCAAATCCACCACCAGAGGCCCCTTCACCCGCGCAGCGATGGAGCGGCTCGATTCATGCCGCCCGCATCTGGCAAGGGCCGCGCTGCTGGCGCATCGACTGCGGATGCAGCAGGCCAGGGCGACGACCGAAGCCCTCGACATCCTGGGGCTGCCGGCGGCTGTGGTCGGGCGAAATCGCGCGGTCCTCGCAGCAAACGAGTCGTTGCTGGCGCTCGCACCGCGCGTGAAGATCGGAGCTTTCGACCGGATCTACCTGCGGGCCAAGGCAGCCGACGATCTCTTTGCTGCGGCACTGTCCAGCTCCAGCTTCAACGGCGTGCGATCGATCCCCCTGGCGGCGACTGAAAACGCGCCGGCGATCGTCGCTCATGTGGTCCCGATCCGACGCGCCGCCGGCGACATTTTTGCCCGCGCCGAGGTTCTGGTGCTCCTCACCCCGGTGACGGCCCCGTCGGCGCCCCTCACTGAAGTGCTGACCGGGCTCTTCGACCTGACGCCCGCCGAGGCGAAAGTCGCCCGCGGCATCTCGGTCGGCCGATCGGTCGAGCAACTCGCGGCTTCGCACGGCATCTCTCGCGAGACCATCCGTACCCAGCTCAAGTCGCTGATGATGAAGACCGGCACGAGCCGCCAGGCCGAGCTCGCAGTGCTGTTGGGCGGCCTTCGACCGCTCTGAGAGGCGGCAGGGTATCCGGCGGACGACATCACATTTCGCGGGCCGGGTGATGACCAGCCCCTGCAACCGGGCGGCGACCACATCGGAGAGGCCGCCTGGCCTTGGTGTGTCCCGTCAGCTGAACGGGCTGATGCCGCTGAGGAGGACCGCGAGTTCGGCTTGCCGGGCGGTGCCGGTTTTCATCATCACCGCTTTGAGCTGGGTGCGGACGGTCTCCCGCGACACGTTGCTGGCCGTGGCGATGGTTTCGACGGATCCGCCCAGCGAAATGGCCTTGGCCACCTTCGCTTCGGCCGGCGTCAGATCGAACAGACCCGTCAGCACCTCGGTGACCGGCGCATTTGGAGCGGTCACCTGGGTGAACAGCAGGAGCATGTCGCCGCGTGCAAAGACATCGTTGGCCGAGCGGCGGATCGGGACCAGGTGGGCGACCACGGCGGGGTGGACTTCGGTCGCCGGCATCGGCAAGGAGCGAACGTTGTCGTGGTCGAGCTCGGCGAGCGCGCGGGCGAGCAGCCTGTCGGCGTGCGCCGTCGCCAGATGCAGCCGATCGAACGCGCCGATGGTCACGCGTGAATCGAATGCTCTGAGCGAGTCATTGGCCGAAAGGACGCGGCGGTCGCTCTGCAGCACCGCGGCGGGGAGCCCCAGCGCGTCAAGCGCGTCGGTGGCGGCCCGGGCCGCCTTGAGGTTCAGCCGGTGCGCCAGCAAGGCGGCACGCGCCAGGTGCGGACGGTAGAGGTCGAGCCGTTCCATGTCGGTGCGTCCGAACGGCTCGGTTCGTCTGGCAAAATCGAAAACCAGGATGTCGGCGGTCGGCACCGGGATGAGCGTGCCGCCGGTCCAGCGAATGGCGTGCGGATAGATGAAGTCGCGATACACCGGGTCGGTATCGAGCTCGGATTGGGTGAACAGTTCGAGGTCGTGCTGGAAGCCGACATGCCCGCTCGCAAGGGCCCGCCTGGGGCGTTGGTTGTCATAGCGGCCTGCATCTCCCCGCGAGGCAAAGCTCTCGAATACCGGGAGGTAGCTGGGGGTCGCGGTGAACCGCATGCGCTGCTGGGGGTCGAAGACGAGCAGGCCGGATCCGCTGGCGCCGACCACCTGGCTCAGGTGGCCCAGAACATCGGGCCAAAGCTCCGGGATGGCGGCCGCCTCGTAGATCTCGTCAACGATTTGCTGATCAGCCTGCATCTGGCATCTCGGGTCGACCACATGCCAACTACTCCTTCGGCAGGTCGAAGGCAAACTCAGCCTCGAACGGCTCAACCTCGGTTCGTCCCGACGACCCTCCGGCCGTCATCGCGGGATGGCACGACAGGTGGTTCAACTCATCGGTGAGGTGATCTAGAAGGCATGAACAAGCGCTTCCGTTAGCGGTTGACCGGCCGTCGGGCGGAAAAGTGCGATAGAGAGAGCCATGACACTGCTGCGCGACCTGAGCATGAGTGACATCGTATCGCGGATCGGCGCGGTGCTGGTCTACGCCTGGCTGCAGGGCTTGTTGCTGGCGGGCCTGGCGCGCCTGCTTGGCGATCGGCGGCCGCAATTCGATGGCCGGTTGTCAGCCAATCCGTTCGCGCAGCTGTCGCTGTGGGGCCTGGCCGTCGGCGTGCTGTTCGCGATGAGCTGGGTGCGGCCGCTGCGCTATGAGGTGGCGAGCAACCGGCTGGGCGGCTGGGGCATCGCGGTGGTGGTGCTGGGCGGGCTCATTGGCATGGCGCTGCTGGTGCCGGTGGCCGACCTGCTGCGGCCGCTGGCGCTGCTGCTGCCACAGAGCGGCGCCTATGTGGTGCTCTATGTGATTGGCCAGTTTCAGCTGGTGACGGCCGGATCGGTGCTGCTGAACCTCCTGCCGATCCCGGGGCTGGCCGCCGGAGCCATCTGGCAGGCGGTGCGGCCGGAACAGGGACGCCGGCTGCCGCGCTACCAGTCGCTCGGCCTCGCGGCGGTCACGGCCGCAGTGGTGGCGGGGCTGATCCCGAGCCTTGGGGCGGTGGTGCTGCCGTATCTGAGTTTGACGGGGAATGCGTAGGGGGCACCGGCGGTGCGGTAATCCTCCCACGCCACGCGGGGGAGGATTACGGAGAGGCCGGTGCGCTTGGGTCTACTCCCCAGCCCGCCCGGCGTAGCCGAACTGCTTGAGCAGGCCATCGATGGTGCCGTCGGCGACGAGGGCGTCGATGGCCTGGTCGATCTGGCTCCTCAAAAAGCCGTTGCGGCTCGAGACCAGGGCGCCGACATGGGTCTCGGAAGCGGGGATGGGATCGTTGGCGATGACGCGGAGCGCGGCTGCCTCGGGTCGTTCCTGTTGCAGGCGCGCCAGCACCGGCTGCCACAGGATCATCCCGGCAATGGTGCCGTCGAGCACCCGGGTCGCCATCAGGTTCGGGTCGGCATAGGGCAGCCGCACCCAGCGGTCGGCCTTGCTGCGCTGCTGCGCCCAGGTGATGTAGTTCATCTCGCCCATGCTGGCGATTGCCGTGCCGAGCCGCTGGTCTTTGGGGATATCGCCGAGCCGCTGCCAGTCGGGGTTCTTGACGGCGAGGACAAACGGGATGGTGGCGTAAGGGCGGGTGATCGAGAAGCTGTCAGACAAGGGCGTATTGGGCGACACCGAGACCCCCATGAACATGTCACAGTCATTGTTCATGGCGAGGTTCAGCTCGTCCATGAAGCCATCGCCGGTGAGCGGAAAGCCGCCAAAGCCTTCCATCACCTTGACCTCGAGAAACAGCGCATCACCCAGCGCCTTGGCCACCGCCTCGTCGAAGGCGCGGCCTAGACTGGTGCGGTCGAAACAGACCTGGATCGAGTCGCCGGCCTGGCGGCGGGTATTGTCGAACTCTTCCGGCGGCACGCCCGAGGTCTGGGCGAGGGCGGCGCCGGTCGAGAGCAGCAGCAGCGCCGGGGCGAGCAGTTTCAGCAGCATGATAGTCTCCTAGGTCGTTTCACTTTTGGACTGCGCCGGAGAAGGGGGTGTGCTCGAGCTTCGACCCATCCACCGGCTGTCATCCCTGCGAAAGCAGGGACCCATCCATCCACCTGCGCGGGCCGTGAGTTGGGTCCCTGCTTTCGCAGGGATGACATCGAGGGTGGGGCGATGGCAGTGGCAGTGATTCAACCCATCCGTGATCTAAAAAGGAAAGGGGCCAGCGGCCCCTTTCCCATTCGTTCCGATCAGATCATTCAGCTTCCGGACTTGGGCAGCTTGAATACGAAGATCGAGTTGCCCGAGCCGGTCGGCAGCGGGATCTCCGGGAAGGCCGAGGAGATCGAGCTGGCGGCGTTCGAGTAACCGGTCGGCACCACGAGGTACTGCTCGCCATCGATCTCGTAGGTCGACGGGTAGCCGCCGATCGGAGCGTTCAGGCGCTGCGACCAGACGACCTCGCCGGTCTCCTGATCCCAGGCGTTGATGTTGCGGGCGGCGTCGCCGCCGAACACCAGGCCGCCGGCCGTGGCCAGCACCGACGAGGTCATCGACGGGCGGCTGCGATACTGCCACTTGTGGTCGCCCTGCGTCGGGTTGATGCCGACCGCATCGAGCAGGCCCGCATCGGTGATGCCTTCGGGCAGCACGCGCGGCCCGAACTTGACGGCGCCGACGGCGTTGCCGGCGGTGAACTCGACCTGGGTCGGGGCCACGGTGTTGCAGGCTTCGGTCAGCGGCACATAATAGGCCTGGGTGAGCGGGCTGTACGAGCCGGTCATCCACAGCTTGCCACCCGAAACCGAGGCGCAGACCAGGTGCTCTTCGCCGACCGCCTTGGAGATGAGGTCGGTGTTGATCTGCACGGTGCCGTCGGCATCGACGCCGGTCACGACGTTCTGCTGCACGGTGTCCTTGTGCCACAGGTACTTGCCGGTATCGCGATCGAGGGCGAAGACGATGCCGTTCTTGCCGGCGGCGGTGATCAGGAGGTGCTGCGTCTTGCCGTCGACTTCCTGGTCGACCAGGATGCGTTCGAACGGGCTGTCGAGGTCCCAGTTATCGCGCGGCAGGTGCTGGTAGTACCACTTGAGCTTGCCGGTCTCGACGTCGAGGGCGAGCGTCGAGTTGGTGTAGAGCACGCTGCCTTCGCCCGAGCCGCGGATCAGCTCGGAATAGGGGCCAGGCATACCGATGCCCCAGAACGTGGTCTTGGTTGCCGGATCATAGGCGCCGGTCGTCCAGGGCGTGCCGCCCCAGCGGTTTTCCGGCGGCACATCGCCCCAGCTTTCACCCTGCTTGGGGTTTTCCGGGTCGTCGATGGTGTTGAAGCGCCAGAGCTCTTCACCGGTGTTGATGTCGTGCGCCATGATGAAGCAACCGCCGGCGGTGCCGGCGATCGAGCAGCCGGAAATGGCGGAGATGATCTTGCCGTCGGCGATCAGCGGGCCAACGGTGTAGCTGTAGCCCTTCTGGGTATCGAGGACCTGCTTCTCCCACACCGGCTTGCCGTCCTTGGCATTGAGCACGACGATGCGTGCATCGACGGTGGTGAGGATGATCTTGTCCTCATAGAGCGCGATCGAGTTCTTCTGCCGGCGCGCCTGGTTGATCTGGTAGCTCCAGGAGCTGGGCAGCTCGGCCAGCGTCGGGCGATACTGCCAGACCAGGTCACCGGTCTTGGCGTCGAGCGCCTCGACGATGTTGTTGTTGGTCTGCAGGAACATGATGCCGTCGTGCACCAGCGGCGCGGTTTCCTGGATGCCGGCTTCGGCCATCGGCCAGGCCCAGGCGAGCTGCAGCTTGCCAACCGTATCCTTGTTGATCAGGTCGAGCTGGCTATAGCCCTGGTTGTTGTAGTTCCCGCGGAACATCAACCACTCTTCCTTGGGCGGATTGGCCAGCATGTCGGCCGTGACCGGGACATAGTTCTTGGTCCGCTCCGGAGCGGGCGTGGCCGCCGCATCGGCGGCGGGTGCAGCCGCAGCGGGCGCGGTCGCCGCGGGCGCAGCCGCGTTCTGTGCGAGGGCAGGGCCAGCAAACAATGCCAGCGCGGTCGTGGCGACCAACACGGACTTCAAAAGTTCGATTTTCATCGAGACCTCCTAAAAGCGGCACACATCAGTGCGCCAGATAACTCAGTTGGCAGCGGGCGCGGCGACGGTGGGGAGCGTCTTGCCCCAGGTGAAGGCCTGCGGAACTGCGGGAGTCGTTGCAGCGGCGGGCGCCGCGGCATCGGTGGGGGCAGGGCCACCCGGCAGCTGCTTGCCCCAGGTGAAAGCCTGCGGGACGGCAGTTGCAGCGGCAGCAGTGGTGGCGTCGGGCGTTGCCGCTGCGGCGGGCGCCGCCGCGGCAGCGCCTGCCTGGGTCTCGGCCGGCAGCGAAATGGCGGCGAGCTTGTCGGCATCTGATGTCAGCGGCTCGTCCCCCGGCTGGGCGCCGTTGAACTTCATGATGTAAGCAATGATGTTGAGGTAGGTCTCATCGCCAAGCTGGCCCGGCGCCGAGGGCGGCATGGCAACGTGAATAAAGTCGTACAACCCGCCGGCCGTGGCCCAGTTCTGCATCACGTCCGAGCCCGCGAGACCGGGAGCATCCGGACCCTCGAGCTGCTTGCCGTGACACTGGGCGCAGTTGGCGTTGTAGGCAGTTTCGCCGGCAGTGGCCTGCTCGGCGGTGAAACCGGCGGCATGGGCACCGCCACCGGACAACGCGGCAGCCAAGGCGACAACCGCGAGGGGGGTGATTTTTAGGGGCATCTTCGTCTCCCGAGAATGGGCTGGCGCACCGACCGGGAGGAAGATTCCGTTCGGCACGTCGTCTATGGGAACTGACATTTCAGCGGCCATCTCTCAATCTCACAAAATGCATAATCGGTTCGCACGCCCATGCGACTTTCGTCATAGTGAAGCAAAACTTAGTGATGGAACCAAAACCGGCGCCGTGCGTTCACGGCGCTTCTTCAATGGTTTCAATATGATAACGAGCTTCCAGCGCCGCCATGTCGCCGGCGGCCTCGAGCCTCTGCAGCGCCGCGGCGACGGCCCGCTTGAGCGTCTGGTCGCCCTTCCACAGGCCGAACGCCATGCGGAAGCGCGGGAACTGCGCCTCGGCCAACCAGAACGCCCTGACCCCCTCGGGCAATGCCATGCCAGCCGTGAGAAAGCGCTCGGTGATACCGGCCGCGGCGCGCCCGCTCGCCAGGGTTTCGGCGAATTGCTGCGGCGAACGGGCGGGAATCACCTGCAGCGATTGCTGTCTGAGCCAGCCCGACAGTTTCAGCCGGTCGAGCCCGCTGGTGCCGGGCAGTACCACGACGGAGCCGCCGGCCGCGGGGAGTTGTCCGCTCTTGGATACGCCCACCCAGCCGGTCTCGATCGGCGTGGGGATGGTCTGGAGGAAACTGCGGCTCTGCAGCGTGTCGGCGACGCCGCCGGCAATGATGTCGCACTGGCCTCGGGTCAGCGACCAGTTGCGCGGATTGAAGTCGGTACCGATCGAACTCAGCGTATTGACGGCGAGCCGCAGCCCCAGCTCTGCGGCGAGTTTTGCCCCGAGCTCAATGTCAAAGCCGGGCTGCTGCGGATCGCCGGTGACGAGGGGCGGGTAGCTCGGCGGCACGCAGAGTTTCAAGACGCCGGTCTTCTGCCGATCGCTGAGCGAGGTATCGGGCGGCAAAAAGCTGAGCGTCGTCAGCAGCGCCACCGCGATCAACAGGTTGATCGCAGGCTGGATCCAGCGATTTCTGCCGCCTTTCATTGCCGCGCGAAATCGATGGTGGCGACGACAAAGAACACCACGGCCATGGCGACGATGACCCCGACACCCATTGCGGGGGCGAACTGGTTGAAATTGATCAGCACGCCGCGCAGCGCATCGACGGCATAGGTGATCGGGTTGATCTGCACCAGGAACACCAGCCACTCGGGATAGGTCACCGCCTGCTGGGCCCGAGTCAGCGCCGGATCGAGCGGAAAGATCGACGAAGAGGTGAAGTAGAGCGGCAGGATCACCGTGTTGGAGAACACGCCGAACCCCTCGAAACTACGCACCCGGGCCGCAAGGATCACCCCGAAGCTGGTGAGCCCGAACGCCAGGACGAACATCAGCAGCAGGGCCAGCGCCACCTGTTCGAGGCTGAGGGTAACGTCGGCGAAGCGGGCGAGGATCAGCACCAGCGCGCCATGCAGCGTTGCCACGGTGGCGCCGCCGAGCACCTTGCCGAGCAGGATCAGCCAGCGTGGCATGGGGGACACCAGCACTTCGCGCAGGAACCCGAATTCGCGATCCCAGATCACCGACACCGCGAACTGGATCGAGGTGTACATGATGTTGAGGACGATGACGGCCGGGAACAGGAACTGCAGGTAAGTGTAGGGGATGACGAAGCGGACCTCGCCATAGACCTCGCCGCGGAAATAGGGGTTGAGCCCGACGCCGAGGATCAGCAGCCAGATCAACGGCCGGCTGATGCCGCCGATGAGCTGCGCCCGGTCGCGCGTGGCGCGGGTGATTTCGCGCAGCCAGACGCCATAGAGGCCACGCAGCGCCATGACGATCGGGTTCATCGCCGCCCTCCGCGCCGGCCGGCGGCCTTGTCGGCATTGTGCTGGTCGTCGGCGCGATCGCGCAACTGGCGGCCGGTGAGCGACAGGAAGACGCTCTCGAGCGTCGGATCCTGGAACCGCACCTCAACCAGCCGATCGCGGAACGTGGTGAGGAATGCATCGGTCATGGCGCCATCATCGGCGGGGAGCGCAAGGCCGTGCGCGCCGAGCAACTGGGCATCGGGGCGCGTTGCCTGGATCGCTTCGAGCGCTGCCTGGTCGCGCGGGGTGAGGTGCAGCCAGCGACTGCCGTACTGGGCCTTCAGCGCCTCGGGCGAACCCTGGGCGATGATCTTGCCATGGTCGATGATGCAGATCGTATCGGCGCCCTCGACCTCCTCGATATAGTGCGTGGTGGTCAGCACGGTCAGGTCGCGGGCCCGTCGCAACTCATCGAGGTAGCGCCAGATCCGCACCCGGGTCTGGGCGTCGAGCCCCGCCGTCGGCTCGTCGAGGAACAGGATCTGCGGCTCGTGCAACAGGGCGCGGGCGATCTCCAGTCGGCGCCGCATGCCGCCCGAAAAGCTGCGGACGATCTCGTCGCGCCAGTCCTCGAGCTCGACCAGCGCCAGCACGGCGGCGCTGCGCTCGCGCCGGCGTTTGGGCGCCATGCCGTAGACGAGACCGTGGAACTCGAGGTTTTCCCAGGCGGTCAGGCGATCATCGAGGCTCGAATCCTGGAACACCACGCCGAGCGAGCGCCGCGCCTCGGTCTGCTGGCGCACCACGTCCGCCCCGGCGACGCGCGCGCTGCCGCCGTCGGGGCGGCGCAGCGTGCTGAGGATATTGAGCAGGGTGGTCTTGCCGGCGCCATTGGGGCCCAGCAAGGCGAAGCTCGAGCCGCGCCGGATCTCCAAAGTCAGGTTGTCGAGCACGGTCTTGCCCGCATAGGCGGCGCTCAGTCCATCGACGCTGATGGCGATTGCGGACAAGGACTGGGCCTCGGGGCCGGGCTGCGGCGAAGTCATATCGCCTGATACGCCCGCGTTCCGCGATAGTCGATCCGCAATTTGACGCTGGCGAAGCGCATGCCGCCAATAGCTCGAGCGTGCCGCTGAGTGCAGGGGAGCTCCCCTGCGCCTGGCTCTCAGCCCCCATGAAAACTCGCCAGGGCCGCCAGCACGCGCTCCTGCACCGGCGGGGTGGGCGGCGGCGGCTCGAACGGCTGGCCGGTAATCCTCTGGTAGGCTTCGACATAGGTCAGCGCCGTTTTCCAGATCAGCTCCGCCGGGATTTCGGGGACCTCATCGCGGTACGGATCGCATCGCGCCGCGACCCATTCGCGGATCACATCCTTGTCGAAGCTCTGCGGACGCTGCCCGGCGGCGAGGCGCTGCTCGTAGGTATCGGCGCGCCAGTAGCGGCTGGAATCGGGGGTGTGGATCTCGTCGGCGAGGCGAAGCCTGCCCTCGGCATCGAGCCCGAACTCATATTTGGTATCGGCGAGGATCAGCCCGCGTTCGGCGGCGAGCGCCTGGCCGCGGGCGAACAGGGCGAGCGCGGTCTCGCTCACTTCCTGCCACTGCGCCGTGCTCAGCAGGCCGCGCCCCAGGATCTCGGCTTCGGTGAGCGGCTCGTCATGCGCCCCGTCGGCGGCCTTGCTGGTGGGGGTGATGATCGGCGTCTCGAGCGCCTGGTTGTCGGCGAGGCCATCGGGGAACACCCGCCCGTACATCTGCCGGCGCCCAGCCTTGTACATGGTCAGGATCGAGGTGCTGGTGGTGCCGGCGAGGTAGCCGCGCACCACGATCTCCACCGGCAGGATCTCGAGGCGGCGGCCGACGACGATGTTCGGATCGGGATAGTCCAGCACGTGGTTAGGGCAGATATCGGCGGTCTCGGTGAAGGCCCAGCGGGCAATGCCATTGAGCACCTGGCCCTTGAACGGGACACAGCACAGCACCCGGTCGAAGGCCGACAGGCGGTCGGAGGTGATGAGGATGCGCCGCCCATCCGGCAGATCGTAATTGTCGCGCACCTTGCCGCGATAGAGCCCGGGCAGGCGCGGGTCGATCGCCTCCTTCAGCACCTGGTGCCGGCTGAGCGCGAGCCTGGTTTCATCGATCGTCGACATGGCCGTTCCCCAAACGCGGTATGGAGCCGGACGCGGGGTCCCCGCCTCGAGCTCGCTCCTCCGGCGTATCGCACCTGCCGAGCCGATCGGCCACAGTTTTTGCGGCCGGTGAGGACCGGCAGCGCCAGGAGCGGTCGCTCGCCGCGGGCCGCTTCGCGAACGGGCAGTTGTTCGCTTCTCGCCAGACCAGCGTGCGCGGGAAAAAACAGAGCGCCGGCAGCACAGCTCCGACGACCATTCAAATATTGGCCCAACAATGTTGTGCAACGCTCCGAAAGCTCCGCCACCGCCTGGTGGACGACAAGCGCAAATCACCCCGCCCCAGGTTCCCCGTCTGGTCAGTAGATGAGGTTCGCAATGTCGCCGATCGCCGCTATTCGACTGATCTTCTTTCTGGACGGACTAATCATCGCCAAGTGGCTGCCGCACCTGCCAGATATCCAGGCGCAGCTGGGACTGGATATCGGCCAGCTGGGGCTGGCGCTGGCAGCCTTGCCGCTGGGCATTATGGCGTCGCTGCCGCTGGTGGGCACTTTAGTCACCTCACGCATGTCCGAACGCGCCGCAATCCGCCTGACCTTCGCCTGGCTGGCGCTCACGTCCATCCTGCCTGGGCTGGCGTGGGATCTGCCGAGCTTCGCCGTCGCATTGTTCTTTTACGGCTCCGGCATCGCCGGGGTCGAAGTCGCGATGAACGCGACGGCGGATGCCGTCGAGACGCGGCTTGGCAAGCGCATCATGTCGAGCTGCCACGGGCTATGGAGCGTCGGCAACCTCGCCGGCGCGGCTCTGGGCAGCCTCGCGCTGTCGTTTCACCTCGAGGCAAATGTCACGCTCACCGTCGCTGCGCCCGTGCTGATGGCGGTGGCCTATTTGTCGACAGGCCAGCTGGCTCGCACCCCGATCTCGTCGGCGCCGGGACCGGCGCTCACCCTGCCGGACCTGCCACTGCTGCTGCTTTGCCTGTTGCCGTTCTGTGCCTGCGTGCTCGAAGGGGCGATGGCGGACTGGGCGGCGGTCTATCTGAGGACCGAACATGGGGCGCAGGCGGCGCTTACCGGCGCAGGGTTTGGCATCTTCGCGGCGATCATGGCCGGCACACGGCTGACAGGCGACCGGCTGATCGATCGTCTCGGGCCGGTCTTTCTCGCACGGTGCTGCGGGGTTTCCGGCCTGTTGGGGCTGACGGTGATCTGGGCGGCGCCAAACGTCTGGACGGCGCTGCTGGGCTTTGCGCTGATGGGATTCGCTGCGTCCCTGATCTTCCCGATCTCGGTGACGGCGGCAGCGCGGCAGCCCGGCCGTTCCTCGGCGATGAACATCGCCGCGCTGTCGTTGATCTGCTTTTCCGGCTACGTCATCGGCCCGCCGGTCGTCGGCTTCATCGCCGGCCTTGTGGGCCTGCGCACAGCGCTCGCCTGTCTTATTCCGTTCGCGATCGGCGTGCTGCTGCTGGCTCCGCGGGTCCAGCCGAAGGTGTCAGTACAAGTGACCTGAACAGCGGCGACGGCGGACGCCATACTGTTCGCCGGGGTCGGAACCAGTCATTCACTGCCTCCGCTGGTGAACGTTGGGATGCGTCTCAGATGTTCTCTCAGTCGCCACGCGATGTTGCGGTTGTCCCCATAGATGCGGATATCCCCAGCACCGTTGGCCCGCCGGGTTTTGCTGCGAGCGTCCGCTTCGCGCCAGAGGCGGCCATTGGGCTGCGCCTTCCCGCTTCCTACCGGTCGCACTATGGTCGTTGGAGACGTGCGGCCGGGGCAGCCATGAAAAGAGTTGCGATATTCGGGAATGCAGGTGGGGGAAAGTCTACGCTCGCCAAACGCCTGGCCGAGATCACGCGGTTACCGCTGCACGTATTGGATAAGATGCAATACGGGGCCGGCGGTGTTGCAGTCCCGCACGAGGCGTTCCTCAAGGCACACGCTGAGTTGCTGCGTCGAGATACCTGGATCATCGATGGCTTCGGCAGTGTCGAGACCGCCTGGGAGCGGTTCGCCGTAGCCGATACGCTCATCCACATCGATCTGCCCCTCGTCACGCATTACTGGTGGGTGACCAAGCGCCTGATCAAGGGACCCTATGTCGCGCCGGAGGGGTGGCCGCAGAACAGTCCGTTGTGGCGCAGCACGATGAGCAGCTATGGCGTGCTGTTGCGGTGCCATCGTGCGTTGACGCCGCGGTACAGGCAGCTCGTTGGTGACATGGCGGCATCGAAGCAGGTTTACCGGCTGAAGTCGCGGGCGGAGATTGGCACATTCCTCGCCTCAATCGACCGCGCTACGCCCGTTGAGGACAACCTCTAGTCATCTTGGTGCTGCCAACGTCGACCGTCCGCTTCGGGCCAGAAGCGGACATCGGCCGAGGACCGCTTCGCGCCATGCGGAGGTCCAGCCCTCAACGGCTGGAGTGCCGGTTCAGCACACCTTTGGTTTCTCCATGCCACCCGCGGGGTCTGTCTCGCATAGCGTCGCGTGCGTTCTTGATTCAGGGCTCAGCCCGGAGCATCTTGCCGTCGCGAATTCTTCGCATCCGGAGCACTCAATGAGAGCCTACTGATCCCAGCCACCCCTCCGCCGCCAGGCGAGCGAGCGCTTTTGCTCGCCCTGGATTCGGCACGGAGGCCGCTATGGATCAGATCGTTCTCTGGGTTGGACTCGCCGCTTCAATCGCAATAACCGCGGGCTTTGCCATCGATCACGGATCGGTATTCGGCAAGGTGCTGAGCTCTCTCTTGGCTTGGGCCAAGCGTCTGCGTTAGCGCATTTTCACGCCACGCCCCAAGCGGGCGGGTCGTGAATGCCGCGACCTCGCTGCGTTCCGCTGTAGGCGGCGCGGCGAGCCGCGGCCGCGAACCGACAGCCTCCCCTCGGAAACACTGGTCCCACTCAAAAACCATTTGAGGGGATGACGATGTTGGTAGTGACTATCGGCGCGGTGACGCTGCGACTGCAGACGGAACCTGGCCTCTTTTCTCCGCAATGGGCGGATGCTGGTACACTGGCGATGCTCTCGCTGATCACGTTCGATCCTAAAGACAAGGTTCTCGACCTCGGGTGCGGCTATGGCCTCGTGGGCATCCTGGCGGCCCACCACGTTTCGCCCGCGCAAGTGCTCATGGTCGACAACGATCCGACCGCTGTGGCGATCGCCCGCCGCAACGCGGATGCCAATGGCGTACCCAATGTGACGGTGGGGTTGTCAGATGGCTTAAGGGGCACGCGGGAGAGCGGGTTCACCAAGATCATCTCGAACCCGCCCTACCATGTCGATTTCTCCGTTCCGAAACACTTCATCGAGAAGGGCTTCAACCGCTTGGTCCTGGGTGGGACGATGTGGATGGTCACGAAGAGACGCGACTGGTACCGCAACAAGCTCGGCGCGATCTTCGGCGGCTGTCGGGTCAGCGAGATCGGGGGCTACTACGTGTTCGAAGCCACCAAACTTCGATCGACCTATGCCAGGTCGCGCCAGTGACTCCCAGACCGCCCGCCACTTTCAAGCCGAGCACCTCGCGACGATGACGTCCACTTTGGGCCAGGAGCAGTCCTCGGAAGCAGGTTGCAATGCGCCACGAGCAGTTCGTCTCGAAGCGAGCGGCAACGGCGGATTTTGGGCCGAGCAGCGGACCGGCAGTTTTCGCGCCCGGGGTGGCAGCTGCTACGGTAGCTGATGGCGGCTGCCACCCCATGCCCGGACATCTGGAGGAAATGCTGGCTGCGACCGAGGCATGCACCTCGGGCGGCAGACCCAAGGAAGGCGAGATCAGCTATCCCGGAGGCGCGGCTCAGCGCGCTAGCCCAGTCGAGACTGGCGTCGGGTGTGTGGGGCTCGTCGAACCATGGTCGCGATGAACAGCAGCAGCCCCGTGACGGTGAGGGCGAAGCCGGCCCAGATGGTGGACAAGAGGCCAAAGCCGGCTCCGATGGTCATGCCGCCAGCCCAGGCGCCCAGGGCATTGGCCACGTTGAGCGAAGCGAGGTTCATCGCGCCCATCAGCGTCGGCGATTCCGGTGCGAGGGCGACGAGGCGGACCTGGATGGTCGGGATGGCGGCCATCATCGCCGCGCCGACGCCGAACAGGCCAGCGAACAGCACCCAGGCGGTGCCGCCGAAAACTCCCATGGCGACCAGGACGGCGAGGGTGACGCCGTAGCCGGCGACGATACCGCGATCGGGGTAGCGATCGGCCAGGCGCCCGCCATAAAGGTTGCCCAGCATCATGCCGATGCCGAACAACCCCAGTGCCAGCGGGATGGTCTGCGGCGACAGCAGCAACAGGTCGGTGACGAACGGACCGATGAAGGTATAGACGGCAAAAATGCTGGAAATGCCGAGCGCCGCCACCCCCATCATCAACCACACCTTGGGCTTTGCCAGCCCATGCAGCTCGTGCACCACCGAAGCGCCGTTGAGCGCCGCGCTGCGCGGCACGTGCAGCCACAGCGACAGGAGCGACACGCCGCCCAGGGCGGCGATGGCGAGATAGGTCTGCCGCCAACCGATGCTCTGGCCGAGAAAGGTCGCAATCGGCGAACCGAAAATGGTGGCGACGGTCAACCCAGCCATGACGATGGCAAAGGCTCGCCCGGCATGGCCGGCGCCTACCACATGGGAGGCGACAAGCGCCCCGGCGCCGAAATAGGCGCCTTGCGGCAAGCCGGTGATGAAGCGGGCGGCGATGAACAGCTCGAGGTTGCTCGCGATTGCCGAGAGCACGTTGCCGATGACGAAGATGCAGATCAGCGCCAGAAGCAGGGTGCGCCGATTGAGACGGGCTGCCACCAGCGTCAAAGCCGGCGCACCGATCACCACGCCCACCGCATAGGCAGTGATGGCGTGAGTGGCCAACGGAATGTCGATGCCGAGTTCGGCCGAGAACAGCTGGATCATTCCCATGCTGGCGAACTCGGTGGTGCCGATTGAGAACGTGCCGAGCGCCAGCGCCAGCAAGCTCAGCCGGCGGCGGGCAGGGGGTGCAGCCACCGCGATGGCGGGGCCGGCGTCATCGATGACGGACACTTTGGTGCTCCTGACTTGGTGGAGGATGGCCGGCGATACCGGGGGGAGGCGATGTCGCCGGCCGGGGCGCCGCGCGCTACTGGGCGCCAGCCACCGCCGCGAGGATGGCGTCTGCCACCACCTGCGGGTGAGACAGCATCGGCACATGGCTCGACGCCACATGCACACTCGTCGCCTTCATGGTGTCGGCGAACATCTGCTGCAGCCCGGGCGGGATGATCTGGTCGTTGTCGGCGATCACGTACCAACTGGGCTTGCTGCTGAACGCGGCGGCGGTCACCTGTCCGTCGAAGGCACCCGAGAACAGCGGCGCCTGGGTAGCGGCGAGCAGCGCCGCGGCTTCGGGGGCGATGTCGGGCGCGAAATACTTGGCCATGCCGGCGGCCGACCAGGTGAGCCAGCCCTGCGCGTCGGCATGGATCTCGCCCTGCCACGGCGGCGGCTCGGGCGCCGCGCTGACGATGGCGTTGACCGATTGGCCGACCTCGGGCGCGAAGGCGGCGACATAGACCAGCCCGACCACCTTGTCGCTGTTGCCCGCCTCGGTGATGACCGCGCCGCCATAGGAATGGCCGACAAGGATCACCTCGCCCGGCTGATCGTCGATGACCCGCCGGGTGGCGGCGACATCGGCCTCGAACGAGGAGGCAGGGTTGTGCACGGCGATAACGTGGAGGCCGCGCTGTTGCAGCAGCGGCACCAGCTCGGACCAGCTGGAACCGTTGGCCCAGGCGCCGTGCACCAGCACGACGCTGAGATTATCAGCCGCGTGTACGGCAGGCACCATGATGGCGGCGCCAAACGCAGCGGCGGCGACGGCAGTCTTGATCGACATGGAAACTCTCCCTGGCTTCGATTTGCCGCTTGCTGCGACACCCTCAGCTGAGCAGAGACCTGTCCTTCGATATTTCCGGTTCTTGCCGAGCTATTGACCGAAATTGCCGTTCAGCTCTCCAGCACCGGCCGGCGGCGGTGGAGGTCGCGATAGGCGGTGGGGCTGACGCCGGTCGCCTTGCGAAACGCCCGGCAGAAACTGGCCTGTGAGCCAAAGCCGCTGTCGAGCGCAACTTCGGCCAGCGAAGTGCCGCCGCCGACGATCAGCTGCTGGGCGCCGCGGATGCGCCGCTCGGTCAGGTATTGGTGCGGCGCCAGGCCCGTGGCCCGGCGGAACAGCCGGGCGAAGTGGAACGGGCTGAGGCAGGCTTGGCTCGCCAGGTCGTCGAGCGAAATGGCCTCGCTGAGCCGCGCCTCGATATAGTCGAGCACGCGCCTCAACCGCCGCGGCTCGAGCGTAGGCTGGCGCTCCGCCGGCTGCCAGCGATCGGCCCGGTAGTTGCCGACGAGGTGGGCGGCGAGCGCGGTGCGCAAGCCATCGGCGAACAGCCGATCGACCGGCTGGCTTGGCCGCTCGATCAGGTCGCGGAGGGCAAGGCCGATCTGCGACAGCGTCGGGTCGGCAAAGCCGCCGGCATAGGCGATCTCCGCCTGGCCCGGATCGATGTCGTGGTCACGCAGCGCGCTATCCTCGAGCAGCTTTGCCGGCAGGTAGAGGATCAGGCATTCGACCTCGCCATCGAATTCGAGCAGCTTTTCCGCGGTGCCCGAGGGCGTCAACCAGCTGGTGCCGGGCAGCGCCAGCCCTTCCTGCAACGGCCCATCGGCGTGCCGCCGGATGCGCGAGCGGCCCGAAAGGATATAGGCGAGTTCGGTCATTTCGGGCCGATCGCAGCGATGGGACCCCGGCCCGATCTGCCGATGCTCGACCTGCAGCCCCGTCCAACTCGCCATGCCGGTGAGCCTGTTGCTGCCCGGCGGCGGCGCTGCGGTCTCAGGGGACGATGTCATGGGCACGCGATCCGCCTCGCTTGAACGAACGCCGCAACTTTGCTCATGTCCCCCGCGTGGGCGAGTTAAGCGCGGTTAATTCGGCGCCGAACGCAGGTTCGCCCGGGGGTGGCGCCTGGGGGGCGAGGGTACGCGATGGGCGATAGTCCACGAGGCAAGGCTGACCGGACTTACAGGTTCGGACCGTTTCGGCTGCTGCCGCAGCGGCGCCTGCTGCTGCGCGACGGGGTGCCGGTACGGATCGGCAGCCGCGCCTTCGATATTCTCGCTGTGCTGGTCGCGCGCTCGGATGAGGTGGTCGGCAAGCGCGAGCTGATGGCGCTGGTCTGGCCGACACTGTTCGTCGAGGAGAGCAACCTTAAGGTCAACATGAACGCGCTGCGCCGCGCCCTGGGCGATGCGCCGGACGGGGCGCAATACGTCGCCACCGTCATCGGCCGCGGCTACCGCTTCGTCGCTGCCGTCGTTTCCGAGGCAGCCTCCGACGCCGGCGCGCTGCCCGGCGCCGTCACGCGGACGAGCAACCTGCCGACCCCCACCACCCGCATCGTCGGGCGCCGCGCGGTGATCGAGGCGACGCATCGCGATCTCGCCGAGGCGCGCCTGGTGTCGCTGGTCGGCCCCGGTGGCATCGGCAAAACCACGGTGGCGCTGGCCGTGGGGGAAGGCGAGCTGGCGCGGCACCGTGACGGTGTCTGGCTGGTTGATCTGTCGCCGCTGGTCGACCCGCTGCTCATCCCCAATGCCATCGCCACCGCCATCGGATTGAGCGCCCACTCGGCCAACATGCTCGAAGCCTTGTGCCAATATCTGCGCGAGCGCGACCTGCTGCTGCTGCTCGACAGCTGCGAGCACCTCGTCGATGGCGTTGCGGCCGTGGCCGATCGCATCCTCGCCGAAAGCGTCGGTACTGCCATTCTCGCCACCAGCCGCGAGCCCTTGCGCGTCCAGGGTGAGCGGGTGCGCCGTCTGCCCGGCCTCGCTGCTCCCACCGCGGCGCCGCTCACCGCCGCCGAGGCGCTGGACTTTCCGGCCATCCAGCTGTTCGTCGATCGCGCCGTCGATGGCAACGAAGCCTTTGCGCTCACCGACAGCGACGCGCCCATCGCCGCCGAAATCTGCCGCCGGCTCGATGGCCTCGCCCTCGCCATCGAACTCGCCGCGCCGCATGTCGAGGCGCTCGGTGTCACCGGCGTGCTGCAGGCGCTTGAAGATCGGTTCAGCTTGCTGGAGGGGCGGCGCGGCGGCCCCGAACGGCATCGCACCCTACTCGCCACCATCGACTGGAGCTATCACCTGCTCTCGGCTTCCGAGCAAAAGCTGATGCGCCGACTATCGGTGTTTCAAGCCAGCTTCAGCCTCAATTCCGCCTGCGGCATCGCCATCGACGTCGACCGGCCGGTGGTGACACGCGATCTTGGCCGACTCGTCGCCAAATCGCTGGTGACGGCCGAGGTGCATGACAGCGCCATCGCATATCGCCAGCTCGATTCCACCCGCGCCTATGCGCTCGAAAAGCTCGCCGAGAGCGGCGAGATCGACGTGGTGCGTCGCCGCCTCGCCGAACACTGCATCGTTCTGCTCAGCGCCGCCGAGGCCGATATCGAGCGGCTGTCGCGCACCGATTGGCTCACCCGTTATGCCGGCAAGGTGGACGATATCCGCGCCGCTTTGCGCTGGACCTTTGACAGCTCGACGACCCGCAGCCTGGGCGTGCGGCTGACCGTTGCGGCGATCCCGTTCGGCAAGCAGCTGTCGCTGATTGAGGAAATCCGCATCGCCGTCGAGCGCGCGCTCGAGCCGCGGCTGGCACCCTATCGCAGCTCGCGCGACGAGCTGCTGCTCAACTTGACGCTGGGCGCGACGCTGCTGCACTCGCGCGGACCGCTGCTCGCGGTGAAGGCCGCGTTGAGCCGGGCGCTGGGCCTCGCCAAGGAACTGGGCGACACCGGCCAGCAGCTCGAATGCCTGCGCGGGCTCTCCGAATATGAGCTCTGGACCGGCGATTCCCGCGCCGCCATGGCCGTGTCGGAACGCATCCGCGCGATCGAAGGCCAGGGCCAGCAGGCGGCGGCCGGCGATGCCGACGCCCAGGCCGGCTCGGCGCTGCACTGGCTCGGGGCGCTGGGCGCGGCGCGCCACCGCCTCGAGGGCATCGCCCACAAACCCTTCGCTGCCGGCCAGCGCCCCGACGCCATGCGCTTCGAGTTCGACCAGCGGCTCATCGCGCGCGGCGCGTTGGCGACGGTGATGTGGCTGCAGGGCTTCCCCGACCAGGCGGTTCAAACGGCGCGGCAGCAGCTCGCTGATGCCGAAGCCTCCAACTACGCAGTGTCGCTCTGCTCGGCATTGCTGCACGGCTCGCTGATCATCGCAATGTATGTCCGGGACTATGTCGGGGCGCGCCATTTTCTCCAGCGCGGCATCGATCACGCGACGCGTCACGGGTTGACGATCTGGCGAGCCATGGCCGCCGGCGGCGGGGCGCGCCTCGATCTCTACACCAGCCGCCCGATCGATCTGGGTACGTTTCGCGATACGCTCGCCGAAGTGCGCGACGGCGGCTTTCGCATGCGCTACCCCAACTACCTCACCAATTTTGGCGAGGCGCTGGCCCGGCAAGGCGACCTCGAAGCCGGCCTCGCCGCCATCGACGAGGCGCTCGCCATCTGCCGCGATACCGGCCAGGTCGTCGGCATCCCCGAAATCCTGAGGATCAAGGGCAACGTCATCCGCTTCCAGTCCCCCGACCTCTGGGAGAGCGCCGCCGAGCTGTACCGGCAGGCGATCGAGCTGGCGCGGCGGGACTACGCGCTCGGCTGGGAACTCCGCGCCGCCACCAGCCTCGTCAAGCTCACCCGATTGCATGGCGGCGACGCCGCCGCCGAGGCAGGACTCGCCGCAACGCTCGGCCGCTTCACCGAGGGGTTTGGCACGGGAGACGTGCAGCGGGCCCGGCTGCTGGTGGCTGGCGAGTTGGGGTAAAGCCCCGCTCGCTTCAGGCCGCCACCCGCTCCGCCCGCAGATACAGCAGCCCCCGCCGGATCGAGGGCCACACGATCAGCAGCGCCAAGAGCGCCGCGACCAGGGCGACGCTGGCCATCGCCGCCTGCAGCCCGCCGGCAAAGAGCTGTCCGGCCACCAGCGGCACCAGCGTCGGACCCAGGCCGATGCCGAGCAGCGCGGTGATGGTCAGCGACAGGGCGATGGTGGTGGCGCGCATCTCGTTGGGCACCCCTTCCTGCATCACCACATGGCCGATCACGTAGCCGCTGATCGAGCCGAGCGCCCAGATGCCGAAGGCGAGCGCCGCATGTTGCCCGCTGCCGGCAAGGAACATCGCCGCGGCGCCGACCAGCGTCAGGCCGTAGCAGCCGAGCAGCAGCACGACGCGGGCCGGCATACCCCAGCGCCGCGCGAACCAATCGGAGAGCGCTCCACCGGCCACCGAGGCGATGACGCCGCCAGTGGTGATCGACAGCGCGACGAGCCCGCCGGCCTCGAGTGGCGTCATGCCATGCGAACGTTGTAGCAGCGTCGGCAACCAGGAAATCAGCGCGTAGTCGCCGATGCCGAGCGCCCCTTTGACGAGGCAGACGCGCAGCACCGCGCCATTGTCGGCCACGAGCTGGCGCGCCACCGCCCCAAGCGGCAGCAGCCCCGAACTATGCCCACGCCGCGGTTCGCGGATCAGCAGCAGCAGCGGCAGCAGCGCAAAACCGGGGATCCCCACCAGCACGAACAGCTGCCGCCAGGGCGCCAGCCCACCGATCAGCGGCACGCCGTCGAACCAGCCGGCGGCACTCCAGCTCAGCAGCACCCCGCCGACGAACAGCGCCGTGCCGGTGCCGAAGGTTGCCCCGAGCGAGAAGATGCCGAGTGCCGTGCCGCGCCGACGGGCCGAAAAGCAGTCGATGATCAGTGACGAGGCCGCCGGGATCAGCGCCGCTTCGCCGAGGCCCACCCCGACGCGCGCGATGAAGAAGCTCCAGAAATCGCCGGCCAGCCCACAGCAGATCGTCGCCGCCGACCACAGGGAGATCCCCGCGACGATGACGTTGCGCCGGTTGACCCGATCGGCGAGCCGGCCACTGGGGAGGCCCGCCAGTGCAAAGATCACGGCAAAGCCGGCGCCCTGCAGCAGGCTGATCTGGAAGTCCGTGAGGCCGAGCTCGGCGCGGATCGGATCGACGACCAGGTTGATCACCAGCCGATCGGTGAACGACACCAGCAGCGCGAGGCAAAGGATGGTGACGGCGTACCAGCCGCGCGCGGTCGCGCGCGATGCCTCGTCCGGCATTAGCTCTGCTGCCATCGGCTGGTCCCTCCGCCGTCTGCCCCAGGGCGCCCGCCCCCGGGGTCCCGCGACGAAATCAGTGGCACGGCCGTTCGAGAGCGACAAGCGGGGGCTTACCGCAAGCCAAAGTCAGCAATATCGGCCCGATCGGCGGCAAGCAGCGCAAAGAGCGACGATGCGCGCCGCTCTATCATGGTGGCATCAACTCGAGCCCCGAGGTCGCCATGATGCAGTCGAGCCCAGTGAACCAGAAGCGGGCATTCCAGATCCACGCCTTCGTCTTCGTCGCCACCATGATTTTCCTCGCCGTTCTCAACTACACCCTGGGCGAACCCTACTGGGTGGTCTGGCCGCTTTTCGGCTGGGGCATCGGCCTGATCGCTCATTGGTGGTTCGTCCTCGGGCCGGGCGCTAACCCCAGCAAGTAAGGCAACGTGTTCCCAGCCTCATAAGCCGGCGTCCGCTTGGGGCAGGGAGAGTTCGTGGCAGCGCCGATGGGGCATGCGCTGATGCTCAAGCCGGCGCTCTGGAAACCGCACGTCGACCGATATCTGCATGGGTTGAAGCTCGATGGCACCAACGCGGATAAGCGCTCGCTGAGCTGACGGCCCTAGCGTCTCGGGGCGTAGCGCAGCGCCACTATGCCTGCACCGATCTCGCGGCGGTCGATGGGCGTCAGCTCGACATATCTGGAGAGGCCGGCGAACAGGGTAGGGCCGTGCCCGGCAATGCCGGGCTGCAGCACGAATTCGTACTCGTCGATCAGGCCCAATTCCGCCAGCGCCATCGGCAGCTTCACGCCGCCGGTGAACAGCGCCTTGCCCGGCTGCTGCTTGAGCTTCAGGACGGCCTCGGCCAGGTCGCCGCGCACCAGCTCCGCGTTCCAGTCGACCCGGTCGAGCGTGTTCGAAACGACATGCTTCTGCATCGCGTCGATGGTGCGGGCGAAGGGCTCGGTCCACTCGGGCGGCGTCGAGGTTCGCGTTGCCAGCCGCCACGCGCCCTCCATCATCTGGTAGGTGACGCGCCCAAACAGCAGGGCGTCGGCCCGGGCGATGCTCTGGGTGGCATTGCGGTGGATGGCGCGCAGCGCCTCTTCCTGCAGCGGCCCCTCCGGCGGTATGGCGTTGTGGTCGACGCAGCCATCGAGCGTCACGTTGATGGAGTAGAGGAGGGGTCGCATTAGGGTCGTTGCTCCCTGGTTGTTCGGGCTGCGACTGCCAGCTCGAAACGCTGCAGCTGGCTGGTCAGCCCGATGGTTGCGCCACGGGTCATCTCGGGATCCGGGTGGCGATCGGCGGTGAGGATCATCCGCACCCGCCCGGCCTCGGCGTGGAGCTCGACCAGCATGTCGTAGGGATAGGAGTCGACGCCGGGGACGAAGTCGATGTCGAAGCGGATGCGCAGTCGCCGGTGGCGCACCAGCTCGATGAAGCGACCGCTCACCCACGCCGTCGTCGGCCGCTTGAGGTTGGCGAAGTAAGCGACCTGCTCGGCGCCCACCGCGGTCATCACGTGATCGAATGCCCCACCGACCCAGGGCTCCAGGGTCGATACCTCGAAACGCATGCCTTCAGGCGCGAACCACTCCGCCAGCCCCTCTTTCGTGGTCCACAGCGCCCAGACGTCCTCGATCGAAGCGCTGTAGACCCGCTCGAACCTGAGGCTATCGGCGCCCAACGCGCTGGCGTCCACCATCAGTTCTGCCCCTCAGGTTGCTGCCGTCGCGCCAGGGCGGCGTCGAAGCGATCGAGCCGGCCCTGCCAAAGCTTGCGATAGGTGCCGACCCAGTCGTCGATCGCCCGGAACGGCTCGGGCCTGAGCGAGTAGAGCCGTCTCGCCCCATCAGGCCGCATCGCGACGAAGCCGGCTTCGCCGAGGATCCGCAGGTGCCGCGAAACGCCGGACTGGTCGATGTCCACCGCCCGCACCAGATCGCCCACCGCCTGCTCGCCGCCGGCCAGCGCCTCGACGATACGAAGCCGCGTCGGGTCGGCCAAGGTCTGGAACATGCTTTGTTGCATCATGGTGCATATGTATGATGATGCATATGTGGAGTCAACGGTTCAGCCGATCCGCCGGATCCAGCCTCCCCAACAGCAGCTTGGCGTCAAAACTGACACCTGCGGTTGACATGGCCGCGCTCCCGGTTGCATCTCTAGCCGCATGGGGATCGCGACCTCCCCACGAGGCGTCACGCTGAAGTTCGCGTCCAACGACACTCAAAGGACGCACCCATGCCATCATACGCTTCCATCTCACCGGACAAGCTCGCCCGCCTGCTCGGCACCCCCAAGGCGCCCGTCATTATCGACGTGCGCGAACCGGACGCTTTTGCCGCCGACGCGCGGTTGATCCCCACATCGCTCTGCCTCTCCCACGAGACGGCCGAGACCTGGGCCGCGGCCTATGCCGGACGCACGGTTGCGGTCAGCTGCCAGCGCGGCAAGAAGCTGGCCGAGGGCGCTGCCGCCTGGCTCCGCCATTACGGCGCCGATGCCGAGGTGGTCGAAGGCGGCTTCGAGGGGTGGCGGGACGCCGGGCTGCCACTGGTCCCGGCCAGCGCCATACCGAAGCGGGGGAGCAGCGGCGCCACGGTGTGGGTCACCCGTTCCCGCCCCAAAATCGACCGTATCGCTTGCCCCTGGCTGATCCGGCGCTTCGTCGATCCGGCCGCGGTGTTCCTGTTCGTTGCGCCAGCCGAGGTCGGGGCGGTGGCGGAGCGCTTCGGGGCGACGCCGTTCGATGTCGAGGGGGTGTTCTGGAGCCACCGGGGCGAGCTCTGCACCTTCGACGTCATGATCGAGGCGTTCGGTCTCGTGACCGAACCGCTGGCGACCATGGCGAAGATCGTCCGAGGCGCCGATACCGACCGGCTCGACCTCGCGCCGGAAGCCGCGGGGCTGCTCGCGGTGTCGCTGGGGCTGTCGCGGCTCCATGCCGATGACCTTGCGCAGCTCGAGGCGGGCCTCGGCATCTATGACGCGCTCTACCGCTGGGCCCGCGACGCCACCGACGAGACCCACTCGTGGCCCGGAGGCAAGGGCGCCCGATGAACGTCGCAACCTCGGCCGACCTCGCCCCGCGCGCCCCGACGCTGGGGGAGGCGAGTGTCGTCTGGGCGAAGATCGGGCTCTTAAGCTTCGGCGGCCCGGCCGGGCAGATCGCCCTGATGCACAAGGAACTGGTCGAGGAGCGGCGCTGGATTGCCGAGAGCCGGTTCCTCCACGCCCTCAACTTCTGCATGCTGCTGCCCGGCCCCGAGGCCCAGCAGCTGGCGACCTATATCGGCTGGCTGCTGCACGGGACCAGGGGCGGGATCATTGCCGGGGCGTTGTTCGTCATCCCGGGCTTCGTGGTCATCACCGTCCTTTCGGCCCTCTACGCCCAGTTCCATGAGGCGGGGTGGCTGGCGAGCCTGTTCTTCGGGCTCAAGGCGGCTGTGCTCGCCATCGTCGTGGAGGCGGTCATCCGGGTTGGCCGCCGGGCGCTGAAGAACAGCGTCATGCTCGCCATCGCGGCCGCAGCGTTCGCCGCCCTGTTCGCCTTCGACGTGCCCTTCCCGGTGGTGGTGCTGCTCGCTGCGCTGGTTGGGTTCGTCGGGGTCAGGCTCAACCCGGCGTTGTTCTCGCCAGCGAGGCACAAGATGCTGGCGCCGGACCTTGCCTCAGTCATCGGCGAGGGTTTTGCCAAGGCCAGCCCGCCCTTCACTGCGACGCTGCGGACGCTCGCCATCTGGGTGGGGCTGTGGGTGGCGCCGCTGCTGGTGATCGTGCCGGCTCTCGGCTGGTCCAGCACCTTCGGTACGCTCTGGGTATTCTTCTCGCAGATGGCGATGGTCACGTTCGGCGGCGCCTATGCGGTGCTCGCCTATGTCGCCCAGGAGGCGGTGCAGAATTTCGGCTGGCTGCAACCCGGCGAGATGGTCGACGGCCTGGCGCTCGCCGAAACCACGCCCGGGCCGCTGGTCATGGTGCTGAGCTTTGTGGGGTTCCTCGCCGCTTACCGTGATCCCGCCGGGCTCGACCCGCTGCTGGCCGGGCTGCTCGGCGGCACGCTCACGACGTGGGTCACCTTCGTGCCCTGCTTCCTGTGGATCTTCCTCGGGGCGCCCTATATCGAAAAGCTCAGGTCCAACCGCGAGCTGTCGGGTGCGCTCAGCGCCATCACGGCGGCGGTGGTGGGGGTGATCCTCAACCTCGCCATCTGGTTTGGATTGCACGTGCTGTTCCGGGAAGTGGGCAGCCTCGAGGCCGGGCCCATCCGGGTCGCAATCCCGCATTTGCCGACCGTGAACTGGGCGGCGGCGGCATTGAGCATCGTTGCGGTCGTCTGTCTGTTCCGCCTCAAGCTCGGCATCACCTGGACCCTCGCAGTGTGCGGCGGCCTCGGGCTGCTGGCCATGCTGTTGCCGCTGCAGCAGTGACGGCCGATTGCGGCGCTCCGACCGTGCGGGCATAGTTGGGGCATGTCTCAGCCCGCATCGCATCTCTGGCCCGGCGTCCCCCTGGCGCTTGGCTCGGCAATCCTCTTTGGTGCATCGGCGCCGGTTTCCAAGCTGCTGCTCGGGGCGATGGACCCCTGGTTGCTCGCCGGGGTGCTTTACCTCGGGGCCGGCCTCGGGCTCGGCCTGGTTCATTTCGCGCGGGCGGCAAGCGGATGGGGGCGCAGGGAGGCGCCGCTTCGGCGGGCCGACTTGCCGTGGCTGGTCGCCGTCATCCTGTTCGGCGGTGTGCTGGGGCCGCTGCTGCTGGTGTTCGGGCTGTCGCTTACCTCGGCGGCATCGGGGTCGCTGCTGCTCAACCTCGAGGGTCTGATGACCATGGGGATTGCCTGGCTGGTGTTCCGTGAGAACGTCGACCGGAGGCTGCTGCTTGGCGCTGCGGCAATCCTCGCGGGTGCGGTGGTGCTGTCGTGGCAGGGGCGGGACGCATCCTTCGACATCGGCGGGCTGCTGATCGCCGGGGCCTGCCTCGCCTGGGGTATCGACAATAACCTCACGCGCAAGCTCTCGTCCGCCGACCCCATCCAGATTGCGACCATCAAGGGCCTTGCCGCCGGCGCCACCAACCTGGCCCTGGCGCTGCTGCTGGGCGCTCAGTTGCCTGCTGCGAGCATTCTCGCCGCGGGCGGTCTGGCGGGTTTCCTCGGCATTGGTGTCAGCCTCGTCATGTTCATGCTGGCGCTGCGTCACCTCGGCACTGCGCGGACCGGGGCCTACTTCTCGCTGGCTCCCTTTATCGGGGCGTTGATCTCGCTGATGGTTTTTCAGGAGGCCCTGACGGTGCAGTTCGCAGTCGCCGGGGTGTTGATGGCGGTTGGGCTATGGCTCCACCTGGCGGAGCGGCATGAGCACGAGCATATCCACGAGCTGCTCGAGCATGAGCATGCTCATGTCCATGACGCGCACCATCAGCATGCTCACGATGGTCCGGCGACCGAGCCCCACTCGCACCGGCACCGCCACGGGGAACTGCGGCACGCCCATCCGCACTACCCGGATCTGCACCATCGCCATCGCCACCGATAGCCGCTGCTTGCCCTGCCGGACCCAGGCCCGGCAGGGCAGGGAAGCCTAGAACGCTTCGGCGAGCTTCAGCTGGCAGGCTTGCGCCAGGTCGGTGTTGGGCTTGTCGGCGCCGAGCGGGGTGGCCCAGCCGGCTTTCTCGACGATGCCCTTGCGCGCATAGGTGGTGGCGCCCTTGAGTTCGGTCAGCACTGTTGCGGCGTCGACAGCGCCGGCTCGATCGACACAATAGGGGATGAGAGCAGAGGCGACGGCGGCGTTGGAGGCTTTCTTCGCCATATCCTGGGCCGCTCCGCCGGTGACCCAGCCTCCCCAGCTGAAGCCCACGATGGCAAGGGCGATGGCGCCTGCACCCGCGCCCATCAGGC
Source organism: Devosia sp. LjRoot16 (assembly GCF_964252795.1). Taxonomy (NCBI): domain Bacteria; kingdom Pseudomonadati; phylum Pseudomonadota; class Alphaproteobacteria; order Hyphomicrobiales; family Devosiaceae; genus Devosia; species Devosia sp. LjRoot16. The sequence goes on along the minus strand of NZ_CAXUPH020000006.1, from coordinate 270,741 downwards.
CGGGTTTCAACCAAGTCGGGATCTGCATTTGAAGTGTCCGATCTATGTCAGACGAGCGCGCGGAATGCGCGCAAGTGGACGAGACTAGCACGGGTGCATGGCCCCGTCCGGGCGAATGCATACGCCGGAGCGTTTTCAGGAAAAGTTGCAGACTTTTCCGGTTCGAAAGCGCGACCAAACTAAGGACATATGCCGACTATGTGCGCCGACTATCGCGGCTCGCTGTCGCGGCGCAGCGCCGCGTCGAGCTCATCGCGCGTCACCGGCACCGCCTCGACGCCTCCCGCCTCGGTGAGGAGGATCGTCATGCTCAGCCGGAAGGCCGGCCAGGACACATCCAGCGCCTCGCGCTCGGTGACGAGATCGAAGGTGCCGGGCTGGTGCGGGCGCTCGAGGCCAGCCAGCAGGAACGGGTGCCGGAAGGTGATCCGTTCGGTCGCGCTCATCTCATTGCGCCTCCATCGCCCCCAGCAGCGCATCGATGCCGATGGTGGCGAAGTTGGAGAAGGTGTCCGACACCGCATAGGGCAGGATGATCCTTGGCCCGTGGCGGATGGCGCCGCAAGTATAGACCACGTTGGGCACATAGCCCTCGCGCTGCTGGGGATCGGGGTGCACCAGCGGCTCGCGCGAGCGGGCGATGACCTTTGACGGGTCATGCTTATCGAGCAGCGCCGCGCCGATGGCATAGCGGCGGACCGGGCCGACGCCATGGGTGAACAGCAGCCAGCCCTGGTCGAGCTCGATGGGCGAGCCGCAATTGCCGATCTGCACGAACTCCCAGGGCCATTCGGGTCTGAGGATGGGTTGGCCGCCGTCCCAGGTGTGGAGGTCGTCGGAATAGATCAGGTAGAGGTTCTCGTTGTCCTGCCGCCCGATCATGGCGTAGCGGCCATTGAGCTTGCGCGGGAACAGCGCCATGCCCTTGTTGCGGGCGGCGCTGCCGCCCAGGGGGCGCATGCGGAAGGTGACGAAGTCGTCGGTCTCAAGCAGTTCGGAGCGGATGGCCCGGCCGTCATAGGCGGTGTAGGTGGCGTAGTAAGTGTGCGTGCCACGATCCTCGAAGCGCACGAAACGGGCGTCCTCGATGCCGTTCGACTGCCAGCCGGTGACCGGAAAGATCACCCGCTCGCTGATATCCTCGTCTGCCTTGAACACCAGTTCGACCGGTGCGTCGCCCGGCCAGGGGACGAGCCCGGTGGCGCGCGGCATGGCGGCGAGCCGCGTGGTCGGATCGATACTGACGCTGCCATCCCTGGCGATGCTGCCGGCCCGAAAAGTCAGCGACGAGACGTGCCCTTCGCCGACGGCGCGGAGGCTCAACACGAAGCGGAGGCCGCCGGGCGGCGCCAGCGACTGGTCCGGATGCACCACGATGCTCGGATTGAACAAAGCCGAGGCCTCGAAGGAGTACTCGTGCACGAAATAAGAGCCGACGAGGCGCCGCTGCGCCACGCTGAACGGCAGGTGCGCGACCAGCGCCTCCTCCATCTCGTCGGCCCGCGCCTCGAAGGTGGCGAGGAGGTTGCGGTGCCGCCCCGAGAAATTCTCGAGCACGGCCGCCAACTGCCGTTCGGTGGTTTCGGCATCAAGCCCGAGCACGCGGTCAACGATGTGGTTGGCCCGCGTCTTGTCGGTCGGCTTCAGATCCTTCGGCTCGGTGGCCGGCCGGAATGGCCGGACGATCACCCGGGCCGGATCAGGGCGCAGGTAGAGTGCCTGACGGTTTAGGAATGTCGCTGGCGACAAGGCGGCCTCGGAACTGCTGATGGGAAAACCTGTGCATGTCTCGGCTGGCGCCCGATAGCGCCAGCGTGTGGGGTTGGGTGGTGCCGGCACGCTCGAAACGCTGCATGTCGGAAAGGCTGAGCAGATAGGAGACGACCGACTCGCCGCCGCGGTTCTCGTTGACCCGATCGGGGTGGAGGCCGTCGCGACAGGCGCCGGTCTCGGCATCGATCAGCGGCAGCCCCAGGTCGTTGCGGCCGAGGAACCAGCCAAAGGCCCGCGACGCTCCCGTCTGCCAGAGCGCGCTGCCGGTGAGCGACCAGGCGGCAAAGCACGCCGCGATGGTCGCCGCCGCTTCCACCGGCTGCTGGTCGAAGGGCTTTGGCGGCAGCCGCACGTCGGTAAACCCCGCCGTGCCGACCGGCCTGAACAGGCCCGAGGGGCTGGTCTGCTGCTGCATCAGCCAGGCGAGCGTGCGCAGCCCCGCCTCAACATAGCCGGTGAGACCGGTGGCGCGCCCGGTGAGGATCAGCGCCTCGCAAAGCCGCGCGTTGTCGTAGGAGAGCCCCTCCTCGAACCACACCCAGCCTGGCGTTTCCACCTGGCGCAGCAATTCGACCAGCCGGGAGGCGAGGCGCAGCCGCAGCTGCGTGGCGAAATCATCGTCGGGGCGGACCTGGCAGTAGCCATTCAGGCCGAGCAAGGTGAAAGCCCAGGTACGCGGCGAGGCAAACCCCTCGACCACCGGCAGCGCCGCGGCGAACAGCTCCGCTGCCCAGCTTCGGCGCGAGGTGCTGACGTCGTCCCGCGCCGCCATGCCCAGCGCCCACAGCGTCCGGCCATGGCTATCCTCCGAGCCCTGTTCCTCGAGCCAGCGCCGGTCGAACGACATGAAGTTGCGGAAGCGCCTGGTGTCGCGATTGAAGGCATATTGCACGAAGGAGGCGTAGGTCGCGGTCATCGTCTCCGGCAGCCGGGCGGACTGGTTGAGGTTGAGCGCGCTCGCCAGCAACAGGCCGCGGGCATTGTCGTCGACGCAATAGCCATGCGCCCGGTCCGGCACCGCGTGGATGGCGTGCTGGTAGAGCCCGGTGTCGTCGGTCATCACCCTGAGGTGCCCGAGTGCCAGCGACGGCAGGCGAGGCCTGTCATCGGCCGGTGTGACGAGGTGCAGCCGCACCGACTGGCGCCGCGGCTGCGGCTCGCGGATCTCCTCAAAGCTCGCCGCATAGCGATCGGCGACCCGCTCCCAGGTCATCGAGCGGCTGGTGGCATAGGCCCGCCGCCGCATCGCCTGCCGTCTCGGCTCGTCGCTCAGCAATGCGCTGATCTCGGCGCCGATGGCGCCCGCATCACCGAACGGCACCAGGCACCCGCGGCCCTTGGCGAGCAGCTCGAGCGCATGCCAATAGGGCGTCGACACCACCGCCCGCCCGAGCCCGAAGCTGTAGGCCAGCGTCCCCGAGGTCATCTGCGCCTCGTTGAGATAGGGCGTGACATAGACGTCGCACATCGAGATGTGGTCGAGCAAAGCCGGCCGGTCGACGAACTGGTTGAGGAACACCACGTGCTCGGCAATCCCGAGACTCGCCGCGCGGGCGACGAGGCTCTCGCGATAGGCCTCACCCTGCTCGCGCACCAGGGTCGGGTGGGTGGCGCCGAGCACCACATAGACGGCGTCGGGCCGCGCCGCGAGCACCGCCGGCATGGCGTCGATCATCACCTCGATCCCCTTGTTGGGGGAGAGCAGGCCAAACGTCAGGATCACCGTCTTGCCGGCAAAGCCGAGCCGCGCCTTGGCAGCGTCCGGCTCGACGAAGGCGACGTCGGGGATGCCGTGCGGGATCACCTCGATCTGCGCTTCCGCCGCGCCGTAGCTGCCGATCAGCAGTTCGCGCCCCTTGTCGGCCATCACCACGACCCGGGCGGAGAGCGCGAGAATCTGCTCGAGTACCCGGCGCTGCGCCGCGCTCGGCTCGGCCAGCACGGTGTGGAGCGTGGTTACCACCGGTACGGTCAGCCGCTCGAGCAGGGTGAGGATGTAGCCCCCGGCCTCGCCACCGAAAATACCGAACTCGTGCTGCAGCGAAACGACATCGAAGCCACCCGCATTGATGAAATCGGCGGCCGCGGCATAATCGGCAAACTCCTCCTGGCGCACCTCGAAGCCGACTTCCGGCGGATAATCGTAGTGTAGCCCCGCATCGGTAATGGCGATGATCGAGGTTTCGATATCAGGGGTTCGGCCCGCCAGCGCCCGTTGCAGATCGGTGGTGAAAGTGGCGATGCCGCAGCGGCGCGGCAGCGAATTGCCGATAAAGGCGACGCGGTGGACCGGCCTCATGAGCGGATCCCCCATGGCCGCGCCGGCGCGCCCGGCTTTTTCATCTGTCGGCCCAGCCCCAGTTCGGGAAAGCGCTCGGCCATCACCTCGATGGGGATGCCGTTGCGGCCGACCAGGAGGTTCGGCAGCGGAGCGTTGGCTGCGTAGGCGATCAACCCCTTGGCGCCGCGTTCCGCAGTGCGCACGGTGGCGCGATGCCCCTCGAGGAACATCGCTTCGCCTGCCGCCACCTGGGTGAGGTCGAAGGCCGCCTCGCCTTCGAGGATCAGCACCCAGGTTTCGCTGCTCGCATCGATCTCCCAATGCGAATTGGGCATCAGCTCGATGGTTTCGAGGACGAAATAGGCGCTTTGCGCCATGACATTGCGGGCCTCCGACAGCCGCACCGGCACGGACTGGGCGATGGCGGGCCCGGCAACTGCCGCTCCCACCGCGCTGTCGAGATGCAGCTCGCGCTGGCGGCCGTGGTCGAACATCCGGAAGGTCGCGTCGCTGCGCTGCTGGATCTCAGCCAGCACCAGCCCGCCGCCAATGGCGTGGATGGTGCCCGCCGGCACCAGCAGCCCCTCTCCAACCTTGACGTCCTGCCAATGGATGAGCTCGACGATCGAGCCGTCCTCAATGGCGGCGCGCAGCTGCGGCCGCGTCAGCTCGCGCCTGAGGCCCAGCGCGACCTTCGCGTCCTTGTCGGCCGCGAGCACGTACCAGGCCTCGGTCTTGCCATGCGGCAGGCCGATGGCGCGGGCGAATGTATTGTCCGGATGCACCTGCACCGAAAGCGGCTCATCGGTGAACAGCAGCTTCAGCAGCAGCTTGGGCTCTGGCGCCAGCTTATCAGCGCGCTGGAACCACAGTTCGCCGATCGCGGCGCCGTCGTGGCCGAATTCGCTCCACGGGCGCAGATCGGTTTTGCCCCAGGGTTTGCGGACCACCCTGACGGATGCAAGTTCCATGGTCATGGTCGTCTCCTGAGCTGAACTGGGTCGTCGTGTCGGGGCTTTGAAACAAGGCCCCCTAAGTCGTCTTCCGGGTTCCTGGCGATCCGCCGGGCGCCGCCCGCTCGAGCAGCCCGCCTCCCGGCGCAGCCTTGGGGACAAGCTTCAGCTGCTTGGGCTTTTTGGCTTCGCGATTGCCGTGTTTCTGGCCTTTTGCCATAGCGGGCTCCTTCTGCACCGGAGTGCGTGGTGAGGTGGATCTGAGGGGTGGTAAGGTTCAGGCGGGCAGCCGGAATGCCAGCTCGGCGCGTTGCCAGAGGCCGGCGAGGCCGTTGCCGCCCCGCCCCGCCGGTCGCGGCGATGCGGCTCGCGGTGCATGGACGCCAAGCGCCCACCGGCTGGCAAAGTAGCCATGGCTCTGGAGCGCTGCCTCGATGATCTCGCGACGGGAGGCAAGCAGCGCGTCGCTGTCCGAAATGGTGGCGAGGTAGCGCCAGGATTTGCCCGTCGGGTGGCGCGGCAGCGCCGCGACGTGATCGGCAGCGACAATCAGGGATGGACCGGACGCCCGTGCTCCACCGCGGTCTCCCGTGGCGTAAATCTCCAGAAGCACTTGAAAATCCTTAGTCTGCCCGACGCCGCATGAAATCATGGGACATCCGTCGATACATCAGCTTGGGCAGCGGAGAGCTCGTCATTCATGCGCCCTTGTCGACGCCATGTCCAATCTATTCCGCAGGACACGTATATGTCATAAAATACTTGTACATCCGAGGATTAGTCGGGAAAATACCTGCCTATGTCGGTTTCTTTATTTTAACCGCATCGCCTTGTTTTTACCGACGTCGGCCGCCATATAGGAGCAACGTTACAGCCATCGTTGGCTCTGATCGTCCGGCTCGCCGGCCATCCTGGTCCCCCTCGTTTGCAACGTTGTCGCTTTGTCGCCTGTCGCGACCAAGCAGCCGGTGCGTGCGCGCCGAGCGCGGTCGCACCGCCATAACCGCCTGCAATGCAGCGTTTCTCGAGGAGGTTTCGCCATGACCACGATGTATTTCGTCCAGGGCTTCAGGGCCAAGGGGCGGAAGCTCGATCCCGATATGCCACAGCCGGCCAGAAGCCCGGAGGCGGCCATTGCCGCTGCCGAGCGCATGGGACCGACCCGCGCCGGCGTCTGGGCCTATTCAGCCAATATCGATCAGGAAACCGACACCTACGACGAGCCGCAGCTGCTGTTCCGCACCGGCACCCTGCCGCCGGGGCTGCTGGGAGACTGAGCGCCCCAATCTTTCGACCGAAGCGTCTTTCGACACTCAGGTCCCGAGGAGGATGAATGATGAGCGACGAGCAGACCAAGCGCATTCTCGTCCTCGAGGACGACCCACAAACCGGGGTGCTGATCGAAACCTGCCTGACCGAGGCCGGCTATGTCGTCCACCTTGCCGAGGCGGTCCCCGGCGCCCTGCACCTGATCGACGACCTCGCCTTCGATGCGGCGGTTCTCGACTATTGCATCGGCACCAATACCGCGCTGCAGGTCGCCCAGTCGCTGCGCGTCCGCCTGATCCCCTTCGTCTTCTGCACGGCGGATGACGACCTGCCGGTGGAGTTCGAGGACGTGCCGGTGCTCGGCAAGCCATTTCTGCCGGAGGACATGGTCGGCGTGGTCCAGAGCGTGTTTGGGCCGCCGCGCCTGTGGCGCCGAGCTGTCGGCCAGTAACCCGGCTCTCGGCCGGCGCCATTCCCTACACCAACCCAAGGAGCTCATGATGAGCGACGACCAGAACGATACCAAACCCAAGCAGCAATATACTGCCGGGTTTCTCGCCAACTCCTTTGGCCTGACGCTCCAGCAGGCGCGGGACATCCTCGACAAGGCCAACGGCCTGCGCGACACCGCCGCCGAGATGGCGCGCGTGCTGCGCTACCGGCAGCCCTGAGCCCGCTCAAGCCCTGCCGGCAGCCGCCGGCTGTCCACCCGATGAGGAGCGCCCGTGCCGGATAAACTGCGCAAGGCCAATGCCCGCGCCGCGGCGACACGATACGCGCCCAAGCCCGACGGCTCCACTCTCACCTATGGCCTGATCGCCGTCTCGCTGCTGGCCCTGGCGCTCGCCCTTTATGGCGGCTTCTACCAGGTCGACATGCTGACCCAACCTGTGCCGCTGGTCCTCGCGGGCTTCGGCGCCTTCTGCCTCGGCATCGCGTTCCGGCTCCGCCTGCAACGCCGCCACACCGCGGCCTACGAAGCCGAGTATGCGCTGCGGCAGCGCGAAGGCGAGGCAGAGGCGACCGAAGAGCGTTCGGCGCCCTGAGCCCTCAAAACGGCTTGCGATATCCCAGTTGCCCGGTGGCGGAGAGGCCGGTCGGGTCGAACGCGACTTCCGAGCGGGCCTCGAGGCTTCCGCCATCGGCCAGCCGATAGGCGAAGTCCACGCCAGCAAAGCTGCCATAGCGCGTGCCGGTATTGCCCGGATCGAAGGCGATGGGCTGCCCCGCCAGTTCCGCCGTGACGCTGCTCTGGCGGTGGGTCAGGTCGAGCCCGGCGCGGAGGGTCGTGGTCGCCACATCGCCCGCCGCGAGGGTCAGCGCCAGTTGCAGCCGCAACTCGGTCTGTTCCACCGTGCGCGCATCGACGACGAGGGTGTCGGCCGCGCCGCTCTCGGCGTAGCCGTCGAGCTCCAGCCGCGTATAGCGGGCCCTGAGGCTGGGGGTCAGCACGCCCAGCGGCGTATCGAGGTTGAACCCCAGCGTCGCCGCCGGGGTGAAGGCGTAGCCCGCCGTCTCGGCGCTCGCCTCGGCGAGGCCTCCGTCAACCAGGTTGTCGGCGACGCTGCGTCGGCTGTCGATGCCGACAATGCCGAGCGCGGCGTAGAAATCGGCAAAGACGCTGCCCCGCGCGAAACCCAGATGCGCCCCGACGATGCCGCCGGTCAGGTTGGTTTCCTGGCTCGCGGCAACCTCGCCGGCAGCCGCTACGCCACCGATGAAGGCGCCGGCGCTGAACCCGTCGCCCGGCTTGAACTCGAGGCCGGCGACCAATCCACCGAGGCCATAGCCATAGCCGGCCAGCTCGTCGCTGCCCGCTTGCCGATCGAACCCGCCAACCCCTGAGAGCCAGGCGGAGACGCCGCATTCGGCCTCGGTCTCTTCCCCGACGCACAGGCCGGAACCTCTTTCAGCGCCCGAGAGGGAGCCGAGGAGGGCGAGGCTCATGTCGTCGGCGAGCGCGAACCCAGCCCGATCGAGCACCGCGATGCTGTTGCCGGTGATCACCGCCGGGTTGCCCCCGACGATCACCGTCCCGGGCATTCCTGCGCCGATAAAGCTCATCCGGGCGTTGAGGCCGGGGCCGAAGCTCACGGTGTTGCCGGTGCCGGTAAAGCGGATGTTCCCATCGATCGCCGTGCCGGCCAGAAGCTCGAGGCGCGCGGCGCCATTTTCGAACTCGATGGCATTCGACTGCGCTGAGGCAATGCGGCCGGAATTGACGATAGTGGCATTGGTGCCTTCGATCAGGATGCCCCTGGCGCCGATGCCGGTCGTCGCGATCGAACCGCGATTGATGATCAGCGCATGATCGGCGAAAGGCGCCGCCTCGATGCCGTTCGCAGCGATGCCAATCTCGGAATCTCCAGTGGTGCGGATCGAGCCGTCGTTTTCCATCACGATGCCGTTGCCCAGCAGCAGCACCCCCGCCGCGCGCAGGCCACTGGTCTTGATCGTACCGGCGTTGAGGAGGTGACCGTTATTGCCGCCCCAATAGATGCCCCTGGCTGACCGGCCGGTCGTCACAACCGTTCCGTAGTTATGGCCATAGACGCCGTCATCGCCCCCGGCATTGTTGAACATCCCCTGGCCGAAATCTCCGGTGGTGGAGACGAGGCCGTAATTTTCGATCCGTCCGCCCAGCCCGACGGCGAGGCCAATCCCGCTGGCTCCCTCGGTCAGCACTGAGCCATAGTTGAGGATGTAGCCATCATTGTTGGCCGAGACCCCGCTACTGGCGGTCGATCGGACGGTTCCGTAGTTGATGACGGTAGTGTGGTGTCCGAACAGCAAGACGGCGATCGAAGACCCGTCGGCACGGACCGTTCCGTTGTTGGTGAGCGTGGCGTCGTCGCCATCGAGGCGGATGCCGAATCCCGCATCGACGTGGACGAGCCCGTCATTGACGATGTCGGCCCATCCACCCGAAGCGTAAATTCCGTTGGCGTTGCTGCCTGAGGTGTCGATGGTGCCGGCATTATGGATGCTGACGTTCTGCCCCGTCGACCGGAGGCCATAGGCGCCGGCGCCAACCGTTTCGATCAGGCCGAAATTGTCGAGCCGCTGCTCGTCGCCGATCATGTTGACGCCCAAGCCGGCCGCCGGTTTCAGCGTCCCGCCGAGCTCGATCAGCCCGATATTGCCGGTCCCGGTCATGGTCCGCGTGGTGACGGCGGTCGAGCCGCTGCTGACGGTGAAGCTCTGGGCCGAGGCCGGCGAGAGCATGGCCCCCAGCAACAGGGCCGAGGGCAGCGCCAGCAAGCAGAGTCGTGCCACACCCACGTTGCCGCGGCGACCGGCAAAAGAGAATCCGGCCAGCATACGCGTGTTCATAGAGCCCCCGTCGTCTCAGGGGACGTTGTCAGACGATTGTTGTGGGATTGTTTGATCGAAGGGGCGAGTGCCCCTGGTGGCTGCATTTCGACAGGCAATCCGCCATCCATCAGGGCAGCACAGGCGTTTGCGCGGGGCCTAGCGACGGACCGGTGGCACGAGCCGTTCGACCAGAGCGACGAGGTCGGCACGGCGCGAGACGCTGGTCTTGGCGAACAGGTGCTCACGATGGGTCCGTGCCGTTGCCGCGCTGACGCCGAGCGCGGCGGCGGCCTCGTTGAGCGTGGCGCCGGCCAGCAGATATTCGAGCTGGCGCGTCTCGGCGGGGGTCAACCCGAAGATGCGGGCGACCGTGCTCAGATCTGCCGGTGACGCCGACCCGCCCGGCACGATGAACACCGCCGCGATGGCCTGCGGCGCAATGCGCATGCGAATGTCGCCGCGGGCCAGCGGCAACACATGGGCGACTGCGGCCGTCATATCGGCCTGCACCAGCGGCACGCCGATTCCCGCGGCGCCGATTGTCGCCTCGTCGGCTTGTGCGAGTGCGATGGCGCGGAGCAACTCCTGGGTCGCCCGTGGATCCCGGGCCGTGAGGCACCCGCCGGCCTGCAGGACCGGCGAGCCGGCATCGAGCATGTGTCGCGCCGCGTCGTTGGCATGCAGGATGCGGCCTGCGTCGGCGACAATCACGACGGAGATGGCCAGGCTGTCGAGCGTGGCGCCGAACGCCTGGCGCTCGAAGCTCTGCATGTCGAGCAGGTCGCTGATGGTGACGGCCCGGCGAATGTGGGGAGCAAGCAGGCGTAGCCTGGCGATGTCCTCATCGGTGACGAGGCCCTGGCTTTCGTGACGCGACAGCCCAAACTCGCCAAGCCGATGCGGCTGACGCAGCACCACCAGATGCAGCGTGTCGACGATGCCCTGCGGCCGGCCCCATTCGGCATAGTAGCGGGTATCGTAAGTTTCCGGCAGATCGCGCCGCGTTGACGCCGGCTCATCGAGGTGGGGATGGCTGGCGAGGAACTTCTTCCAGAGCTCGGTGACCTCGGCCTCATGGTCCTGCTGGCGGGCAAGCCACGCCGGGGCATAGTTCCACTGCTGCGCCAGTCTGAGCTGTGACCCCTGCAGGTCGGCGACGACGATCATGCCGGCAAAGCAATTGGTGACATCGCCCACTGCGTGGATCACTTCCGGCCAGAGGCCGGGGTTGAAGGTGCAATCGTAAATCTGCCCGATCAAGTCCGAGAGGCGTTCGCGCGAAAGCGGCGACGCGCCTCCATTCCCCTGAGACGAACGATGCACCATGGCCAACCTGATGTGACGCGCCCTCAGGCCACAGTATCGGATGAGTATCCGACGCGCCATACGACGCCCGCGTTAGGTTAGGGAGTTTTGGCGCTGATGCCGAACCGGCGAGGGTGAAGATGAGTAACGATGCGATGGCAGCAGACTGGCAGTGCGTCGGGATCGCGCAGGTGGGAGCGGCAGTGATTGTTGCTGGGGGTATTTACTGCTTCGAGTTCAGGAGCAGTAGTGCCAACGTCCGCGCGAAGTTCCTGTTTATTGGCGGCGGGCTGGGTGCGGGAGGCAGCCTGGGTGGCGGCATGTCGCCCAGCCCTCTCGATTTCGCCACCAACACGATCCCCGATATCTGGACCTCGCTCGAGTGTCGGCGACCGTTTTCGGCGAACGAGCTCGACAAGGCATATGCGGCGCTGACGACGCTGGGGGCCGCCTTTGCCCTGGGCTATTCGCTGATGAGCATAACGGGAGGCTGGGTCGATCCGCTGTTCACTGCCCAGAATGTGAGCGGCTGGGGCACCGGCGTCGGCGCGGGCGGCGCGATGATGCCCGGGATCTGGCTCATGCTCGACAGCACCGATTACTATTGATCCCGAAGCGCACCGAACAGGGGCAATCATCGAGGAGGTATGTCGTGCCGGCAGCCATTGTGCTTGATGCTCAGACAAGCTTTGTTACCGATCCTGTCAGTCCCTGCGCCGGTGAGGATTTCACTGTCTCCTGGCAGGAGATCAATGTCGGCGATGAGCCGTCGGGCGAGTACCAGGATACGTTTGACCTCAACGACCAGGGAAGCGGCAGCAGCGATGCGCTCATATGCGACTCGCTGGAGCCGGGCCAGTCGGTGACCCGGTCCCTGACGTTCAATCTGCCGGCGGGAAACTACACCATGACGCTGGTGATCAAGGCCGGGGTGCCGTTGACGCTCGGCAACGTGATCATCGACGAATGCCTCTGACCGGCAGGCAGCAGCCGATGCGATCCGGGCAGCCCGTTGTGACAGGCGTGCGCTGCTGCCGTCGTCATAATGGCTGACTCAACAGATGCGAGGATGTTGCGGGGGCCAGCTCCATTGCATCCGACCCATACGGACTGTCTCATCGAGAATAGCTGCGCGGCTGGCCTGCTTCGGGCCTGCTGATCCAACGTCGCGAGGTCGAAATGGCGGTGCAGAACCTGCTGGAGGCGATCGGCCAGTTCGGCGCCGCTCCAGATCCGACGTCGCGCAACGGCCAGCTGCTTGCCGATCTGGTGCCCGAGCCCGGCTATGCCCTGGGCGAGCGCTCCGGCAAGGCACATTTCGCTGTGCCGCGCGGGTTGGGGCTCACGTCCGGCGGCGTCGAGGTGTCGAGGCAGGGCGATGGCGGGGGCGGTATTGTCCTGCCGCTGCCGGCGCCGCTCGACTTCACCATCCGAGCGGCTCCGGGTGGCGAGGAGGTGGCGATAAAGCTCGTGACCCCGAAGCTGCCGCTGCCCGGCCTTACCGCGGCGCAACCGGACGCCGACGGCACTCCGCGGCGGACCGGCGGCGACGTCAGCCTGGTGTTCCCGGACCTGACCCTGGTGATCCCGGGGTTCGATGCCGTAGTGCGGCTCGATCCGCTGTTTCCACCGGCTGGCGTCGTCGAAGTGACGATGGCCCCGCCGCTGGCGGTGGTCGGGCCGGGCGAGGCGGTTGCCATCGGCATGGAGCGGGGGAGGGTCGAGCTGGGCGCGGCGCCGAAGATCGTCGTGCCGGAGCTCAGGATCTACGTGACGCCACCGGGGATACCGGCGCTCGCCATGAAGGGCATGGCGGCCGGGTTCGAGATCGGGCTCGGCGGCAATGCCGGGCTGAGCGGCGAGGCGCAACTGGAGCCGCGGTCGGAGCCGGCGCAACGGCCGGCGTTCCTCGACCAGATCAAGGGGCGAATCCGCCTCCTCGACAGCGTCGTCACCCTGCTCGAACTGTCGGGAGAGGTGAAGCTGCGCGAGCGGATCGCCGGGTTCTTTGGCAGCGATGATCCCGATGCGCCCGAAAGGATCGGGTACCTGGCGCGCCTCGTTCCGACGCCGGCGCACTGGGAGGTCTCGCTGCAGTTGCGGGGGGCGGGGGACAGCGATTTCCTGTGGCGCACCAAGGCGGGGACGCTTGGCGATGCCGCCGGCGCCTATGCGGTGTTCGCGCCGATGTTTGCCGGTGCGCTGGCGCCGGGCGCCAGCGGCTTGGTCAAGGTCGGGGCGACCGCCGGGCTGATCACGCCGATCGTCGCGGCCGGGATCTTCAAGGCGCGCGCCGTTACCGTGCTGGGCGGCGAGTTGCGACTGGTCGGCGCCGGCGACGAAGCCTTTCTCTTTCTCGATATCGAGACCGAGTTCGATCTCGATATGAAGGTGATCAAGACCCGGCGTCCGCTGAAGGTGCGGCAGAAGGCCATCGGCTTCAGCTTGGCGTTTGTGGGCGATGACGGTTTGCAGCCGGTGTTCGACCCGACGCGCGGCTTCAGCCTGGACCTCTCCGATCCCAGCGCCTTCGAGGTGCCGAACGGGCCGCTGGGCGATCTGCTGCAACCGGACCGGGCGCGCGTCGCCAAGGAAAACCCGTTGCGGATCGAGATCGATCTGGTGCCCAAGCTCAACCTGGGCATCGTGACGGTGGATCGCACCACGGCCTTCGTCGAAATCGACCGGGCAGGGGCGAAGGGCGGCATTTCGGCGCTGGCGGTACATCTCGATGCGGGGCCGCTCAGGGGCAGCGGTTATCTGTCGGTCGGCGACGACGCCCTCGTCGGCGGCATCGACCTGTTCCTGCCAGAGCCGCTCAGCCTCAGGCTGAACGGCCAATTGGCCTATGCGAACCGAAACGGCCAGATGGCGCTTTACGCCTCGATCGGCGTGGGCTGGCCCGTCCCGATGCCGATCGCCAATTCGGGCCTGGGGCTCTACGAGATCTCAGGCCTTCTCGGCATTCGCTATGAGCCGGCCATCAATGATGGCCAGACGGCGCTCGATTGGGTGACCAATTCCGGGTTCCGGCCAACTGACGCCGAGCAATGGCGGCCGGTGGGCGGCGACAATCCGGATAACCTGGCCTTCGGCGTGGGGGCAGCCCTCGGGACGCTGGAGGGCGGCTTGCTGTTCAACGGCAAGGGCGTGCTGATCCTCGAGCTGCCGGGGCCGCGGATCATGCTGCCGATGCGCGCCGATATTCTCAGTCCACGCGGGCGGTTTGACGCGCAGGGCAGCATCCTGGCAGCGGTCGAGATCACGCCGGAGCAGCTCGCGGTCGGCCTCGTGGCGGAGCAGAGCTGGGGCGGCCTGCTCAAGGTGCGGGTTCCGGCCAGCGCCCGGTTCAGCTTTGGCGACATCACCGACTGGGCGCTCGATATCGGCGGCTTTCCGGAAGACCAGCCGCCGGGCGTGCCGGTCAGCATCAGCTTCCTCAATCGGTTCGAGGCGGACGGATACATCGTGATCCGCGGCAACGGCATCCGGCATTTCCCGCTGCGGTCGCTCCCGGGGTTTGCGGTGGCCGCGGGGGTGCGGGCCTCGATCCTGTGGGGAGCAGAGGAGATCGGGCTCTATACGCGGGTGGCAGCCAGCGTCGACCTCGGGGTCAACTTCACCCCGTCGATCTTCGCCATCGGGCGCATCACGCTCAAAGGGGAACTGCACCTGTTCATCGTGGGCATCGGCGTATCGGCCGAAGCCAGGGTGATGCTGTCGCACGATGCGTTCCAGTTCACCGCGACGGTCTGCGGCAAGGTCGAGTTCCTGTTCTTTGACGTCGAGGGCTGCGTGACGATGTCGTTCGGCAGAGGCGAGCCCGTGCCGCCGCCGACGCCCCGGCTGATCCGCAAACTATCGCTGATGAGCGCCTCTCCGGCGTTGCTTCAGGGCACCGGGGCGGACCGACCGATCGATGCATCGCTGGGCGATGCCGTGGAAGGGGAGGGCGCATTGGTTCTGTCGGTGCCGATCGACACGGTGCCGGTCATCCATTTCGAGAGCCGCGCCTTTGTGCCCGACGATTTCAGGTTCCTCGGGAAGACGGCGCTGCCGACGCCAATCGCTGCGGGCAAGTGGATCCAGCGCGGCGGCCAGCTCTATCGCTATGGGCTGAAGTCGCTGAGCATTTCTGACCTCGCGGCAGACCTGGAGGAGACGGCGCCGCTCGCCTGGTGGGATCGGCACCCGCCTTCGGGTGAGTATGACGATGGCAGCGACCTGCAGCTGGCGCTGCTCACGCCATCGATCGACCCCGCGCCCATTGCGTCCGAGCCGTCGGAGGTCAAGCGCACGGACCTCATCCGCCGCTGGGGCGAACTCTGCACGCCGGTCGCCGAGGAGCGGCCGGTGCTGTGGACGGCGCTGGGCCAGCACCCGGGTGGCTCGGCGAAAGGCTGGGTGCTCGAGGGGCAGGTGATGCCGGACAAACAGGGTACGTCCCGCTCGTCCCCAGCCTATACCCAGCTGACGGTGCGCGAGACCTGGCGAAGTGGCTATGCGGTTGCCGACACGCTGTTCGCCGTGACCCCGGCGACGGTGATCGGTAACAGCGCGGGCAATCGCGCCATCGCGGCGCCCTGGACCGGGCTGGAGCTGAAGCCCTGTTCGGAGGACGGAGAGGTCCTCCAACTGCTCGAGGAGTGGTTTCCCGGCCGATCGTTGTCGCTGCCCAATTCCCTGCTGCTGGAGAGCGAAGGGTTCCGCACCCTGCGCGGGCTGATCTATCTGCAGGAGGGCGACGTGAAGCACCTGGTCTTCCGCCTGTTCGATGCGAATGGCGCCGTGATCGGGGAAATCGATGGCACCCGGATGGAGACGAAGCGCCTCGTCGACCTCGCCGCGTTGCCCGAAGAGTGGCGGGAGGCCGGAACGCCATGGGCGGCCGAGACGTCGCGGCTGTTCGACGGCGGCCAGATGAACACCGACATGAGCCAGCGCTTCTACGAAAGCACGCTGCTCTATTTCGACTGCCCGATCGATCCCGAGGCGGTTCCCCATGCCGTCGAGATCGGGTGGACAGACGCGTATCACGAATATTCATTCGGGCTCGTCGCCATCGAGAGCGTGACGCAGCGCGAGTATCTGCGGCGCCAGTTCGACGAGAAGCGCCAGGCGACGGAGATCGAGGCCGTGAGCGGCGCGCTCAATTTCGATGCGTCGAGGCAGGTGCTGCTCAAACCTGGCGCCGAATACAAGGTGACGGTCGAGTACACCACCGAAACGGGCGCGTTCAACGACAAGAACCAGCCTGTAGCGACGCCTCGTCCGGCCGACATCGCGGCGGAAAACTGGCCGCGGACGATGAAGCAGAGCTATCGCTTCAAGACCGACACGGAGCCGCCGGCCAACATCGATGCATGGGTGCTCGCCACGGCGCCCAACGAGGATGAAGCCCTTTTCTATCTCGACCCGATCACCATCCTGTTTTCGTCAGCGCGGGTCGGCAAGCTGTTCAAGGCCTATGACGCCGAACTCGCCGTCAGGGTGCTGGCGGCATCGGGCAAGCACCCGCCTTCGGGCGCGGCAGGTATCCCCCTGGCGGAGCTGATGGAGCTGGTGCCGGCGGTGATCTCCTCGCCTTTCGAGGCGATGCTGACGTCGCTGCCGCAACTGACCTGCGTGCCGTTCACGCTGCAGAACCGCCACCAGCAGACCATCATCCGCAACGCGCTCGAGCCGAGCACGGAGTATGTGTTCGAACTGGTCGCGGGCGGCAAGTCGCGCTCGCGGCGACACAACTTCAAGACCTCGCGCTATCCCAGCCTCGGCGCATTGGCCGAAGACGTGCGAAAGGCGCCCATCGGGCACTGGTTTGCCTCCGACACAGCACCGATTGCGGGCCTCGCGCCGGGCCTCGTCGCCGACAGCCTGTTCGAGGCCGCCCTGCGCACGTTGGGCTGGTTCAACCCGGAACAGGATCGGACGGCCAACCGGGTGACGGTGATCTGGCAGGGAGCGTTCGGAACGCCCGAGGCCCGCCCGATCGGCGTGCTGATCGAGACGGTCGAGCCGGTCTGGCGGCAGATCAGGACGCCGCAGCAGGGCGGTGCCGCGAACCCGCAGTCGCGGCTTGTCGCCAGGCCATGGGTCGAGGTGCGTTGCCAGCGGGCAGCGGACATCGTCCGCTCGGCGTCCGGCACGCGCACGCTCATCCGCCTGCCGGCGGGGCAGGCGGGAGAACTCATCGCCGAGGTGGCGCGGCTGCCATCGTTTCTGGGCGCGACCTATGCGGCGCAACCGTTCGAGCTGGTGCGCGTCGATCTCGCCCAGCCCAGCCAGGAGCAGGGGCCATGAGGGTCATTTCAACGGGCCGCAACGGCATGCTCAATGCAACCGGCGTCGAATTCTACCGCGAGACGGAACAGGTGGCGATCGAGACGCCGACCGTCCAGTTGCGCTGGATGACGCAGCCTGAGGCCGGCATGCCCGTCGGTCCATTCCGCGTCTATCATGAGAACGATCACCGGCCGGGTCTCAAAGCCCAGCTGGCCAATGACGACGGGATGTGGGAGCTGATCGAGGAGTGCTCCCTCCCGATCATGGACGGGGCCTACGAGCAGGCCCGCCACCGGCTCGACTATGCCACCGTGCCGTCGCTCGAGGGCTGGTCCCCCATCGATCGCGACGCCTATCTCGACGATGTCGTCCGCGGGCGGCTGGGAGAGGGGCTGCGGGACATGCTGGCCTCGGGTCAGCCGCACTACAGCTTCGCGGTCAATCCACCGGAGCGATTTGAGCTTCGGGCCCTGACGGAGGGGGCGTTCGCGGCCGCTGCCGATCGGTCGTCCGGTACGTGGTATCCGTGGCGCGTTGCCCTCCTGGCAGCAGCGACGGATCCCTGGGCCTCGCTGGCCCTGGGGTTCGGCACGGCGACGCCGATCGGGAACGAGACGCTTTCCCGCTACATGATCACCGCCGAGTACGAGTTCTCGGGCCGCCGGCTCGAATTCGCGGACATAGTGGACGTCAGTTACGATCTGCCCCGTCCACATCCGGCGACCGGGCTCGAGGCGCGCGTCTTCCAGGTGGAGCGGGGAGGGGCCCTCGATGCGTTCGGGGTGGATGTCATCAATGTCATGTGGGACCGTCCACCGCACGCCCAGGATACGGTCGGCAACGCTGCCAGCAGGTTCGCCTGCGGCCATGCCATCGTCCGGCGCGAAATGTATCACGTGGAGGCGCCAGTCCCCAACCCAGACGTGTTCGAATACCTCAACCTGCGGCGCCTGCAGGGTGGTGGCTATGTGCCGCTGGCCGCGGGCCTGGCGCCGGGTAACGACAAGCTCATGGCGGTCGACCGGATACCCCGTCGGCAGACCAGCGGTGCTCCCGGCTACCACTACCAGATTGCCGTCGGGGATATTTTCGGCCGCTGGGCCGACATCGCTGCGGAAACCATTGTCGCCTCGCCCCCCGAAACGCCGTGCGCGCCGGAACTGCGATCGGTTCAGCTCGGTTCCGACGGCAGCCTGGTGGTCGAGTTCTCGTGGGACTGGAAGGAGCGAAGCCCGAAATTCATCGAGCTCAGCGGCGCGTTCAGGGATGGCCTCGGCTCGGGTGTCTTTGGCGCCGCCTTCAAGTTCGAGGAAGGCGCGCAGGAACCCGCGCCGGTCGCCGGCGTGGAGCTGACGGCGCTGAGCCCGCTGTTCGTACCTTGCGCCTTCGGCGCCGAGCAGGATGCTGCTCTGGGCAGCAGCGGCACTCGCTTCTATCGGGCACGCACGGTGCTGGACCTCGAGTTCTTCGGCGTGACCCGGCGCTGGTACGAGGTGGTCGGCCGTGGCCAGGCCTTCATGCATGCCAGGGAGCTCGTGGGGTTCAACATCAGCCCCTGGTCGGCGCCGAAATCGGTCGAGGTGATCGATCCGGAACCACCGCCGGTGCCCGCCCTGGCGGCAAGCGAAGTGCCGCTATGGGCGTCGCTGCCTGACCCATCGGGCATCAGCCGCGTCCATTTGAGCTGGGCGCCAGCGCAGGGCGCGGCAGGCTATGCGGTCTACGAGGCCAGCGAGACGGCGCTGCTGATCCGGCTCGACCAGCCCTCACGAGAGACGACTGCCTCATTGCTTGACCGGCTGCGGGTCCTGCGGGGAGCGGACCTGGCAGGAGCACCCTGCCGCACGGCCTTCCGGCGGGTGAACGTCGACCTCATCGATGCAACCCAGACCAGTTACGAGCTCGAGCTGCCCAAAGGCAGCAAGGTGCTGCACCTGATCACGGTGGTCGCCATCGGCCACAACAATATTGAATCGGCCTGGCCGGCGACCAGCGAGGGCTGCCTCGCCTATGCCGTACCGCGCCTCAGACCGCCGGCGGCGCCCTCGCTCGAGGCCCGGCTTGAAGACGGCAAGGTGAAGCTGCGCGTCGAGGCGGGGGCCGACGATATCGGTGGGCGCATCAGCATCCATCGCCTCATCGGGGGCGAGGGCCAGCCGGAAATCGGGTGGATGGAGCGTCTCCTGCCGGCGCCGGTCGAGATCAACGCGGCCGTGACCCTGCTCGAGGACACGCCGCCGCCGCGGCCCGAACAGCATCGGCTGTGGTACAGGGCAGTCGCCTGGTCGAAGGAGGATGGCGGCAAGGCGATCCTCTCGAGCGCCTCGGCGCCATCGGCGGCTGTAGGCGTGCTGGTTCCGGGCATCTTGCCCGACCCCGAGATCTTCGAATGGGATGGGAGTTTCCAGCCCGGCGACATTGGCATCGTCCGCGGCAGGCACTTCCGCGCCAGGGATCTGCGTCCGGCCATCCTGCTCGAGCGGACGAGGCCCGGCGAGGTGCAGGAAGGCGTCCATGTCTGCTGGGCCGTCGGCTTCACCGATACCGAGATCAGCTTCACCGTGCCGGATATCCCCGAACCCGGCGCCACCTACCAGGTTACCGTGGTCCGCGGCGACGGTGTCGAGGTGGTGGCCGAAGACACCTTGATCGTCGGCGGGCTCTAGGCTCGGTCAGAGGGGCGCGCGGGCATAGCCGCAACGCGCCCCTTTTAGGCTCAATCCCAGCTCAGGGCGCCCCCGTTCTGGTATTCGATGACGCGGGTCTCGAAGAAGTTCTTCTCTTTTTTCAGATCCATCGCCTCGCTCATCCAGGGGAAGGGGTTTTCGGTCTCGCCGAACACCGAGGCGAGGCCGAGCTGGGCGCAGCGGCGGTTGGCGATGAAGTGCATGTATTGTTCGCACAGCGCCGCGTTGAGGCCGAGAAAGCCCCTCGGCATGGTGTCGCGGCTATAGGCGGCTTCGAGCTCGGCGGCCTTCCTGATCATGTCGCGCACTTCGGTCTGGAACTCGGGCGTCCAGACATGCGGGTTCTCCGCCTTGATCTGGTTGATCACGTCGATGCCGAAGTTCAGATGGATGCTCTCGTCGCGCAGGATATACTGGTACTGCTCGGCGATGCCGACCATCTTGTTGCGGCGCCCCAGCGACAGGATCTGGGCGAAGCCGGTATAGAACCACATGCCCTCGAAGATCACGTAGAAGGCGATCAGGTCGCGCACGAACGCGCGGTCGGTGTCGGGCGTGCCGGTGGTGAAACTGGGATCGTCGAGGTGCTGGGTGAAGTTGAGCGCCCAGGCCGCCTTGTCGGTGATCGAGGGCACCTCGCGGTACATGTTGAACAGCTCGCCTTCATCGAGGCCGAGGCTTTCGACGATGTACTGGAAGGTGTGGGTGTGCACCGCCTCCTCGAAGGCCTGGCGCAGCAGATATTGCCGGCATTCCGGGTTGGTCAGGTGCCGGTAGATCGCCAAGACGATGTTGTTGGCAACGAGGCTTTCCGAGGCGGCAAAGAAGCCGAGATTGCGCTTCAGCGTGTGGCGCTCGTCATCGGTGAGCCCATCCTTCGATTTCCATAGCGCGATATCGGCCTGCATGGAGACTTCGGTCGGCATCCAGTGGTTGTTGCAGCCGGCGAGGTATTTCTCCCAGGCCCATTTGTACTTCAGCGGCAGCAGCTGGTTGACGTCGGCGCGACAGTTGATCATCGCCTTGTCGTCGACCGAGACACGGCCACCGGCACGATCGATGCGGGCCTCCGCGGCGAGCGGGGCAGGGGTGGGGGTGTTGAGGTCTGAGGACCAATCGAGGGACATTCTGGATTTCCTATCGGATGGTGGCGCGTCCCCTCACCCGTCCCGGCTTCGCCGGTCCACCCTCTCCCCGACGGGGAGAGGAAAAGTGGTGGCCACTGCGCTCTCCAGATTCTTCTCCCCGTCGGGGAGAAGGTGGCGCGCAGCGCCGGATGAGGGGTTCTGGCTCGGAACGAGCGGTTCTTCTGGCGTTACTGGCAGGCTTCGCAGTCGGGGTCGTCGATCAGGCACGCCGGACCGTCGAGCACCGCCATTTCCAGCCCGAGTTTCTTCGGCGCAGGCGCCGCATCGACCACCGGCGCGGCCGCAGCCAGCGGCGTCACCGCCACGGCGTTGAGCTTGCCGTCCGTCCCCTTCAGCGTCGACTTCTCGACATGCGTCGCCGAGCGCGAACGCAGGTAATAGGTGGTCTTCAATCCCGCCTTCCAGGCCGAGCGGTAGAGGCTGTCCAGCGCCTTGCCTGAGGGGTTGGCGAGGTAGAGGTTCAGCGATTGCGCCTGGTCGATCCATTTCTGCCGGCGCGAGGCGGCGGCGATCAGCCAGCTGGCATCGAGCTCGAAGGCCGTGGCGTAGATGGCCTTGAGATCGTCGGGCACCCGGTCGATCTGGCCGACCGAGCCGTCGAAATATTTGAGGTCGGAGATCATCACCTCGTCCCACAGGCCGCGGGCCTTGAGGTCGCGCACCAGCAGCGCGTTCACCACGGTGAAATCGCCCGACATGTTCGATTTGACGTAGAGGTTCTGGTAGCCCGGCTCGATCGACTGGCTGACGCCACAGATGTTCGAGATGGTGGCAGTCGGGGCGATCGCCATGGTGTTGGAGTTGCGCATCCCAACCGTCTTGACCCGCTGCCGCAGCGTCTCCCAGTCGAGCCGCTGGGTGCGGTCGATATGGATCTCGCTGCGGGTCACCGCCAGCATTTCGAGGCTGTCGATCGGCAGTACGCCTTTCGACCACAGTGAGCCCTGGAACGAGGCGTAAGCGCCGCGCTCTTCGGCCAGGTTAGTCGAGGCGGTGATGGCGTAGTAGCTGATCGCCTCCATCGAGCTGTCGGCGAACTCCACCGCGGCATCCGAGCCATAGGCGATGCCCTGCGCCTGCAGCGCGTCGGCAAAGCCCATGAGGCCGAGCCCGACCGGGCGGTGGCGGAGGTTGGAGCGGCGGGCTTCCGGGATGGTGTAGAAGTTGATGTCGACGACATTGTCGAGCATGCGCATGGCGATATCGACGGTGCGCTTGAGCCGCTCGAGGTCGAGCCCCCTGTCGCTGATATGGGCCAGGAGGTTGATCGAGCCGAGGTTGCAGACCGCCACCTCGTCCTTGCTCGTATTCAGCGTGATCTCGGTGCAGAGGTTGGACGAGTGCACCACCCCGACATGCTGCTGCGGCGAGCGGATGTTGCAGGGGTCCTTGAAGGTCACCCAGGGGTGGCCGGTCTCGAACAGCATGGTCAGCATCTTGCGCCACAGATCGAGCGCCCGGACCGTCCGGAACACCTTGATCTGGCCGGCCGCCGCTTTCGCTTCGTAAGCTTCGTAGGCCGCCTTGAAGGCGGGGCCATAGAGATCGTGCAGGTCCGGCGTCTCGTCGGGCGAGAACAGCGTCCAGTCGGCGCCGGCTTCGACGCGTTCCATGAACAGGTCCGGCACCCAGTTGGCGGTGTTCATGTCGTGCGTGCGGCGACGGTCGTCGCCGGTGTTCTTGCGCAAATCGAGGAACTCCTCGATGTCGACGTGCCAGGTCTCGAGATAGGCGCAGACCGCGCCCTTGCGCTTGCCGCCCTGGTTCACCGCGATGGCGGTGTCGTTGGCCACCTTGAGGAACGGCACCACCCCCTGGCTCTCGCCATTGGTGCCCTTGATATGGGCGCCGAGCCCGCGCACCGGGGTCCAGTCATTGCCAAGCCCGCCGGAATATTTGGCGAGCAGCGCGTTATCCTTCACGGCCTTGAAGATGCCGTCGAGATCGTCGGCGACGGTGGTGAGAAAGCAGCTCGAGAGCTGCGGGCGGAGCGTGCCCGAGTTGAACAGGGTCGGGGTCGAGGCCATGAAGTCGAAGCTCGACAGCAGGTTGTAGAATTCGATGGCGCGGGCTTCGCGGTCGATCTCGCGCACCGCGAGCCCCATGGCGACGCGCATGAAAAACGCCTGCGGCAGCTCGAACACCGTGCCGGCGGCATGGAGGAAATAGCGGTCGTAGAGCGTCTGCAGCCCCAGATACTGGAACTGCTGGTCGCGCTCGGGTCGGAGCGCCGCGGCGATGCGGGCGATGTCGAAGCGGCCGAGTTCGGGGTCGATCAGTTCGAGCCCGATGCCGCGTTCGAGATAGGCCGGGAAATACTCGGCATAGCGGCTCGCCATCTCGGCCTGCGTCGCCTGGTCGGGGCGCCCGGCGAGAAAGCTCAGCGCTTCACGGCGCAGCTTGTCGTTGAGCAGGCGCGCCGAGACATAGGCGTAATTGGGTTCGGTCTCGACCAGGGTGCGGGTGGCGAGGATCGGCGCCAGCGCCAGCTCCTCGGTCGAAATGCCGTCATAGAGGTTGCGGCGGGTCTCGGTGAGGATGGTCTCGGCGACCACGCCGTCGAGGCTGGCAGAGGCTTCGGCGATGACGGTGGCGAGGCGCGCTTCGTCGAGCGGCGCGCCATCGGCCATGCGGATCGCGGGGGACGCGGCGGGCGCCACCGCCTTGTCGGCGCGGGCCTTGGCATGCTCCTCGCGGTAGAGCACATAGGCGCGGGCGACCTTCTGGTGTTCGCCGCGCATCAGCGCCAGCTCGACCTGATCCTGCACATCCTCGATATGGAACACCCGGCCATCCTTGGCCCGGCGGACCAAAGCCGCCACCACTTCGCCGGTCAGCTGCTCGACGATCTCGTGCACCCGGCGTGAGGCGGCCGCCTTGTTGCCCTCGACCGCCAGGAACGCCTTGGTCAGCGCCACGGCAATCTTGCTCTGATCGAACGGTACTGTGCCGCCATTGCGCTTCAGCAGCGAGAAGCCCGGCGCATTGGCCGCGTGCGGCTCGGGAGAGGTGACGACGACCGGGCGGCCGGTGTCGGAATGGACGATCTCTAAGGTGGACATGTGCCTCAAGTAACCCCGTGAGTGGTAGCGGGGCTTTCCGAGGTCGCGAAACGGCGCGCAGGCGCATCTGGCCCAGGCGTTTTCGCGGCCAACCGGTGCACCCCGCCCGTGGACGAACTAACCTGTCGTGGCAGGTATCTGGCTGGCCGGCAGCGCCGGCTATCACAGTTGCGGGGGCAGCGCCGGACTGGAGCAATTGCCCGCACCGGCTTCCCTATTATCACCCGTCCTTGCGAACCGGGTGACCACGACACACTAGATGTAGTGTGCCTGTTCGGGATTCGCGTCAATGGGTTGCGACAGAATTCGCGCGGGCGGCCAGCTCGCTGTGATGGGCAGGATATAAAGAAATCTTTATATCCCGTTGACAGCGCCCCATCCCTGCGACAACCTCACCCCGTCCATGGTCCCCGCAAGGGGATAACAGGGAATCCGGTACGGGGTGGTCCCCAAGTCTGGAGCTGCCCCCGCAACTGTAGGCGTTGATGGGCGCTCAACGAGCCACTGGCGAGAAGCCGGGAAGGCGAGCGTTCAGGATCCCCGCGAGCCAGGAGACCTACCGTGGAAGTGATTGTGCACTTGCAGTCGATCGGGCGGATCGGCGAGAGGACCAGACCATGACGAACCATCGTCACCACTTCCGAATGCGTCGCTGAACCGGCGGCCTTTCGTTGTCGCGCTTTCGAACCGGAAAAGTCTCACAACTTTTCCTGAAAACGCTCCGGCGACCGGCTCCATCCTGATCAGCTTTTTTGCCCGCGCCTTTCGGCGCCGGGCTCGTTCACGCATCGGAAACCCCATGACCCGTTCAGCCAATCTCGGCTTTCCCCGTATCGGCCTCCATCGCGAATTGAAGAAATCCCTCGAAGCCTACTGGAAGGGGGCGATCGATGCAGGGGCCCTCGACGCCTCCGGCAAGGCGCTGCGCGCCCGCCATTGGCAGTTGCAGCGCGACGCCGGGATTGAGGTGATCCCGTCCAACGATTTCAGCTTTTACGACCACGTGCTCGACATGACCGCGACGCTCGGCGCCATCCCGCCGCGGTTCGAGAGCCTTGCCGACCCCACCGAGCGCTATTTCGCCATGGCGCGCGGTACCGCCGCGGCGCCGGCGATGGAGATGACCAAGTGGTTCGATACCAATTACCACTACATCGTGCCGGAGCTGCATCGCGGCCAGCAGTTCCGCCTCGCCTCGAACAAGGCGGTCGACGAGGTGCTCGAGGCGCGGGCGCTCGGCATCGAGACGCGGCCGGTGCTGGTCGGTCCGGTCACCTGGCTGAGCCTTGCGAAAGCCAAGGACGACGGGCTCGACCCGCTAACCCTGCTCGACGCCGTGCTGCCGGTTTATGCCGAACTGCTCGGCACGCTGAAGGCGATCGGCACGGACTGGGTGCAGATCGACGAGCCGATCCTGGCGCTCGACCTCAGCGCGGCGCAACGGGCGGCGCTCCGTCACGCCTATGAGGTGCTGCAGCCGGTGGCGCCGCGCATCATGCTCACCAGCTATTTCGGCGCGCTCGGCGACAATACCGAGCTCGCCGCCGGGCTGCGGGTGGCCGGGCTGCACATCGATCTCGTCCGTGCTCCGGAACAGCTCCCCGCGGTGCTGAAGGCGCTGCCGGCGGACAAGCTGCTGTCGGTCGGCGTCATCGATGGCCGCAATATCTGGCGGGCCGATCTCGACCGGCAGCTGGCGCTGGTCAACAAGGCGTGGGACAGCGTCGGCCCCGACCGCCTCGAAGTTGCCCCGTCCTGTTCGCTGCTGCACAGCCCGGTGGATCTCGAGGCAGAAACCGAGCTCGACCCTGAGCTCCGGTCGTGGCTGGCCTTCGCCACCCAGAAGCTGAGCGAGGTGTCGGCGCTGACCCTCGCCATGCAGAAGGGGCGTCCGGCTGCCAAGGCGGCGTTCGAAGCAAGCGCCGCCGCGGCGCTGTCGCATCGGCAATCGCCACGCATCCATCGCGCCGAGGTGAAGGGCAGGGCGGCCGCCAGCCTGCCACTCAATCGCGCCAGCCCGTTCGCCATCCGCCGCGCGGCGCAGCGCCAACGGTTCGGCCTGCCGGCCTTCCCCACCACCACGATCGGCTCGTTTCCGCAGACGCAAGAAGTGCGCAAGCAGCGCGCCGCGTTCAAGCACGGGCAGATCGACGCGGCTACCTATGAACGGTTCCTCGAGGCGGAGACCGAGCGGGCGGTGCGCATCCAGGAGCGGATCGGCCTCGACGTGCTGGTGCATGGCGAGTTCGAGCGCAACGACATGGTGGAGTACTTCGGCGAGCAGCTCGACGGCTTCGCCTTCACCAAGAACGGCTGGGTGCAATCCTATGGTTCGCGCTGCGTCAAGCCGCCGGTGATTTATGGTGACGTGTCGCGGCCCCAGGCCATGACGGTGCGTTGGTCGGCCTATGCGGCCTCGCTCACCGACAAGCCGATGAAGGGCATGCTCACCGGCCCGGTCACCATCCTGCAGTGGAGCTTTGTGCGCGTCGACCAACCGCGCGCTGAGACGTGCCGGCAGATTGCGCTCGCCATCCGCGACGAGGTGCTCGACCTCGAAGCGGCCGGCATCGGCATCATCCAGATCGACGAGCCGGCGCTGCGCGAAGGCCTGCCGCTGCGCCGCAGCGACTGGCAGGAATACCTCCGCTGGGCGGTCGATTGCTTCCGCATCACCGCTTCGGCCGTCGCCGACGCGACGCAGGTGCACACCCATATGTGCTACGCCGAGTTCAACGATATCATGCCCTCGATCGCCGAGATGGATGCCGACGTGATCTCGATCGAGACCTCGCGCTCGGCCATGGAGCTGCTCGAAGCGTTCCGCGATTTCCGCTACCCCAACGAGATCGGCCCCGGCGTCTGGGACATCCACGCGCCCCGCGTGCCGAGCCAGCCGGAGATGCTGGCGCTGCTGCGCAAGGCCGCGGAGGGCATCCCGGGCGAACAGCTCTGGGTCAACCCGGATTGCGGCCTCAAGACCCGCAACTGGCCGGAGGTCGAGGCATCGCTGCAGAACCTCGTGGAGACAGCCCGACAGCTGCGGGCTTAGTCCTTGGGCGTGGGCGTAAAGTGAGGGGGGCGCTGCCACAGGCGCCCCCATCCCAGGTGCCACCCTGGCGCAGGCAGGCCGGCCTGCCGATCAGGTAGTTGTCAGCCGCGCTGTGCTATCGGGCAGGGATGGAACCGAAGCTTTCATGGTGGGCAGTCCTCGCGGCTTTTTTTGTCCTCATGGTGACGGCAGCCGGCATCGGCGTCACGCTTGGGCTGCTGATTTCCATCCCGCCGCGATTGTGACTGCCTGCGCAAATAGGCGCATAGGCGTCCATCCTGTCAGCAAAACTACAGGCGCCAGGCGCTAAGCTATGAGCGTTGTCCCCGCGTTCGCGCCGCGGAAGGACCTGCAGGCGTCGTCGGCAAGCGATACCTGCCTCACTGGGCTTTGGGGGCCGTCATAGCGGACATGGACCGAGAACCGATAGATCGGTGGTGGCTTTACGCCACCGTCTTCCTTGCGATTGTCACGGGAACGACAGCAGGGCTGGTTGCCATGATGATCTGGGCAAGGCTGTAGCAGGGAGCTGTGGAAGGCCGCCGTGGTGTCATCGCCGCGGCCACCCCGTTCGCGCCACGTCATCCCGGCCTTCGCCCATAGCGCCGACTGCCAGTCTCAGCTCCCCGACAACTCGCCGAGCGACCGCGCGAGCGTATCGATCCAGCCCTCGTCGATCGGCCAGCCCAGGTGCTGGGCGGCGGCCAGCAGGGCGCCGCCGACCGGGGGAAGGCGGGGCGGGGATGGTGGACGGCCAACATGCTTGGTGACGGCTCGCCGGAGCGCCGGGCTGGCGAACAGCCCGCCGGCAAAGCTCCAGGCCATTGTTGGGGCGTCGAGTCGTCGTTCGAGTGTCTTTACGTGCAAGGCGAGCTCGGCGGCCGCTGCATCGACGATGGCGCCGGCGACCGGATCGCCCTGTTCGGCGAGAGCGAGGGCGAGCGGCGCCAGCGCGGCGATCTGCATGCGCGCTTCGCCCAGCCGCGAGGCCCAGCCCACCAGATCGTTCAGCCCGTCGGCGGACGCAAGGCCGAGCCGATCGAACACCGCGTCGACCAGCGCGGTGGGGGCGGCACGCTCATCGAGAGCCTTGCTGACCGCTCCGAGCACCCGGTTGCCGATCCAATAGCCGCTGCCTTCGTCGCCGATGACCTCGCCCCAGCCACCGGTGCGGTGCGAGTTTCCCGCCGGGTCCCGCGCCCAGGCCATCGAGCCGGTGCCGGCGAGGATCAGGATGCCCGGCCCGCCGGCGAAAGCGCCGATATTGGCGGCATCGACATCGTTGAGCAGGCGCTGCGGCACCGCGCCGAACAGCTCGCCGATCGCCTGCTGCTGGGCGGCCGAAGCCGCCTCGACTTCGCCATAGGCCGGCAGGGCTGCCGCGACCCCGGCCAATCCCGACGCGCCGGCAAACGGCCGGGCCAGTTCGGCCAGCGCCTCGCGCCAGCCCGGGCTTTCGAGTGGGCTGGTGCCGCGGCCCCGTTCCAGCCTGATCAGCTGTCCGCTGCGGACGGCGCTGGCGATCAGCGTCTTGCTGCCGCCACCGTCAATGCCAACGATAATGGCCTGGGAGGGCGAGTGAGAATGACGAGGCACGGGCGCCCTCCAGCTGTTGAGTTCCGGCAGGTCGGTGCCGTCGCGATCGATGTGGATCATAACCCGTTGTTTCGCGCCAGCCGCTGACGCCCACGAGTGTGAAGTGACGAGTGCTTTCCGTATTCCGACGAGAACCCGCCCGGCACCGGACGCTGGAGCATTTCCGCGCTGGATCTTCCGGATGACGTCCTGAAGCTGGTGACGGCGGAAAATGCCGTCCGCCTCATTCCGGCGTTCTCGGCAGGCGTTCTCCCGTAGGGAAGGGCGGAACGCAGGCGGCGCCTGCCGGCGTGACATGACGCGGTGTCACCCGGCGCAGGCCGCCAGCGGCGCGCCTTGCCCCGTCAAATCTATATGATTTCCCTATGCCAGGCCTGCTCCCTCCACATTGAAATCCGCATGTCTCCGGGACCAGCTTGAGGGCGCTGACGCCGGAAACCACCGGCGTTGCGAATTGCTCCAGGGATCAGCTGAGGAGTCGAAGATGGCTCACATTGCATTGAAGGCGTCAGAGGACGTCGCTTCCATTCCAGGCGCCGGGTCGGCCTTCGCCTCTCCCTATGGCAGGGCGGCGCTTGGCTATCTCGCCGCGCTCGCCATGACGGCCATCGCAACCGCCCTGGCGGTCGGGGTCGACCAGGTGGGGCCGATCCCCAACCTGTCGCTGCTCTTCGTCCTGCCCGTCGTCATCGCCGGGGTCAGTTTCGGCTTCGGCCCCTCGCTTGCCGCGGCGGTGCTCGGTGCGCTGGCCTTCAATTTCTTCCTCACCGAGCCGCGCCTGTCGCTCGCCGTCGATGATCCCTCCAATATCTGGGCCATCGGGCTGCTGCTGCTCATCGGGGTGATTGTCAGCGCCGTGGCGTTCACCTCGCAGCGCCGGGGCGCTGACGCGGCGTTGCTCAGAAGCCAGGCGATTGAGCTGAGGGACTATAGCCGCGAGGTGATGGCGGCCGACAGTGCCGAGGCGATCGCCGCGAGCACCAGCAAGGCGCTGGCGGCGCTGTTCGGGGCGCCCGCCGCAGTGCTGCTGGTGGCCGGGGGCGAGGTGGTTTTCACCAGCAAGGTCGGCGGTGTCGATCTGGGGGCCGCCGACCTCGAGGCGGTTCGCGCGCTGGCTGCGGGCAGGACCGGTTCGCGCGCCGGCGTCTATCCGGAACTGGCCTCACGCTTCGATTTCTGGCCGGTGGGGCAGGGGGCGGGCCAGCGCGCCGTCATCGGGCTGGCGTTCGAGCCGGACGAGCGCCCGGAGGCGCCGGAGCGGCTCATCGACGTGGTCGCCGCGCTCATGGCGCTGGCGTTGCAGCGCCAGCGCGCCGGGGACCAAAGGTAAGACGCCGCAAGGCGGGGAGCCACGAAGCGCCCCCCGCTTTTGCCACCGGTTATTCCGGCAGTCGCGCCTGGTAATCGGTCAGCGCGTACAGCACGTCCTCGTCGTAGAGCGCGCGCAACTGCTGTGGCGGGAGCAGGTTGGCGACATCGAGGATGGGGAAGCCCTCATCGGCCCTGAATTTCACCAGTGCGCGTATCAGGTCTGCCAGGTTTCCGGACTCCTCCGGATTGGGCTCCAGCAGTTCGAGCTTCTCCAGCGTCGACTTGACGGCCTGCAGTTCGGAGGGGTCGAACTTGTCGGCTTCCTCTGGCGTCGTGGGCACGTTGGTGAAATTGCGCCTGGCGCGGGCGAGCCAAACGCCTGCCTCCTCAAGGCCATTCTTGCCGCCATTGATCAGGCGGCGAACTTCCCGGAGGTCGTCGGCGTCGGCCGGGCGGTTGGCGTTCACCGCCGCCCAGAACGAGGTCGCCACCTTGAAACCGGTGTCGGGCTTTCGCACCTGCTCCGGATCGCCGACCAGATTGAGACCCAGCTTTTCGCCGCGTCGCTTGAAATTGTCGCGGCCGGTGAGCTGCATGAAGCCCGATCCACGGTAGGTCCACCCGTCATTGGGTTCGGTGTTGCCCAGCTGCTGGCGCCCGAACGCGCCGCCATACACATGGTTGGCGATGTCCTGCGGCCGGTGCTGCAGTCGTTCGGCATCGGCGGTGGTGACGCG
The DNA here is from genome assembly GCF_964252795.1 of Devosia sp. LjRoot16. NCBI lineage: Bacteria > Pseudomonadati > Pseudomonadota > Alphaproteobacteria > Hyphomicrobiales > Devosiaceae > Devosia > Devosia sp. LjRoot16. The sequence goes on along the minus strand of NZ_CAXUPH020000006.1, from coordinate 239,970 downwards.
TGACTTGAACACCTGCCGCAGTCGCTTGGCCGAGTAGTTGAGGTTCTCGTCGATGCGCGCAAATCCGCCGGTTTCGGTGGCGATCTGCGCCAGGAAGTGCTGGGCCCGGATCGGAGTGATGATCTGCTCTCCGATGACGTGGCGCCAGCCTTTGACGATCGCTTCAAGCAGATCGCTGCGCGCCCTGGGCGAGAACTTCGCCATCTTCTCTATGGTGATCAGCCCGCCGCCACCCTCCTCGGGGTCGCAGTTCGGAGCCTCTTGCCCCAGGGCACTCAACGGCAGCAGCGGCACGATGGCCGAGCCGATCAGAACGCTTCTTCTCTTCACGACAAAACCTCTCAGTTGCACTCCAGAATTGGGATGTTCTCGGCTTTCGTCCTGGCGAGGATGGCGCTGGTCATGACCGCGCGGTTCTTGTCGCGATAGTCGCCAGAGTTCTCAAAGCCCCAGTGATGCAGCCCGCCGACGCAGAAGCCGTTGGTTCCGCCAGCGACCCGCGACACCAGCACCGGGGAACCGGAACTGCCGCCGGCGGAGTCGCAGCGATGTGAAAAATCCTTCGAGCTTGGCGGGTTTCCCCGCCCGGCGACGGCGATATCGATAGGCAGACAGCCGATGATCGAGACCGTCTTTGGCTGGCCATTGGGGTGGTGCACCAGCACAGCCGGCTCGTCCGCGAGCGGCGCAGTGGCAAGCAAGCTCAGCGCGACGGCATTGGCAGGCAGGTCCGTTTTGGTCCGCACCACCGTGAAATCGAGATCGTAGTCGGTCGTGAGCACTGCCTCGCAGCCGACCTGCGGGCCCATCGTGGTGCTGTCGAACCTGTCGACGAAATAGTCGAACACGATGGTCGCGCCGTCGCACTCCGCCTGGTTGGCGATGCAGTGATTGTTGGTCATGATCGTCCGCGGACCGACGACGAAGCCGGAGCAGTTCTCCAGGTCCCAGCTCGGTGTGACGATCGAGAGGTAGGTGATGCTATGCGACACGGCCTCGAGGTCGGGCCTGCCGGCCTGCAGCAGAGGCGTCTGGTCGTCATCGCCGAAGATGGATTTCCACGGCCGCAGCGGATCCTCCTGGCGCAGCACCTTGGAGATCGCGAGGTCGGCGGAGGCCAGCTGAGGCGAATAGACGGCGACGGTGAGTTTCTCGCCGTAGACCAGTCCCGAGAGCAACTGCTCGTTTCTGGCGCCGTCGGGATAGGGATAGACCAGCCGATTCTCGGCGGCGCCAGCGCCGGGGATGCTCGGTCCCGCAATCACGATGGTCGACCCGGGCGCCAGGAAGCCGATCGACAGCGCGACGCGCGCGTACCAGCTGTCGGGCGCCCGCACCATCTTCTCGCGATGCTCCCCGACCATATCGAACGCCGAGATCGCAATCGCGGGGGCGTCCGGGTTGGCGCCGCCGCCCAGCGAGACTTCCTGGGCGGCCACCTTGGCGGCAACCAGCAGGACGGCAACGATCAGCAGTCCGCGCAGCGCCCGCATGATCACTTCGCCGCCCGCGTGAACTTGACCACTTCGCGGGCGTTGATCTTGCGGAACTGCCCACCATCGAGAAAGACCAGTTCCTGGCCTGGCTCAATCGCTCCCTCGCGCCGGTCCATCGGTCCGGAAGGCGGCTGGGAGAAGAAGACCACATCGTCCACATCGTCGCCGATCCGCTGGAACCCGACGATACTGGCAAGGTCGATGGTCTCGACCCGGCGCGTCCTGATGTCGAAGAAGGCCAGGTCGCTCGCCGGGTTTCCGCCGCGCGTGAGCCGGATCAGCTCGAGCCCGAGGACGTCCTTGTTGTTGTCCACCACCCGATCACGATCTTTGTCGATCAGGCAACCGACATCGATCCGCCCACCGATCATGTTTCCCATCAGGTCGCGACTGAGGGTCGAGCAGGCGATGAGGCGGGCCCGCGTTTCGGCCGGCGTCCATCGCACGCCGAGCGCATAGGCGAGGCTGATGGCGCCGGAGACAATCGCCGCCGACTGCGAACTGCCGCGCATGGTGCCATAGAGGTTGAGCGGCAGCGTGCTCATGACGCCTTCGCCGCCGGCGCCGACCGCAAATTGCGGGTTCGAGTTCATGCCGCCAAGAACCTTCGTGCCGGCGCCATCGAGCGCGACGACGGTAACCACGTTGTCGCGGGTCAGAGCGAGGCACGCCGGCGTGAGATCGCAGCCCTCCTGCTCTTTGTCGTTTCCGGCTGCCGCAACGAACAGCACACCGGTGTGCTTGGTGATGAGCTCGCTCAGCCACTCACGGCGTTCTTCGCCATTTCCGTCGTCTTCGATCTCGGCGGGGCGAAAGCCCAGGCTGAGGTTCACCAGGTGAACCTGCTGCTTGAACATGATCCGACCGAGGGCCCGGAGCAGCCAGCGCCCATAGCCTTCGTCCGTCAGGTTATCCATGTCGACCTGGACGCCGACGATCTTGGCCAGCGGGTTGATCCCGCCGACGCCGAACTTGTCCCACCTGGAGGCAATGAGCCCGGCCAGGTGCGTGCCATGCCGGGGGCGCACGAACACTTCGGTGTTCTGCACGGTTTCGGTGTGGAAGCGCCCGCTCGCGCCGCAGCGCTCCCGCTCGCGAGGCACCAGCCCGTCTGAGTGCGGCAAGGCGTTGGCGGCCGGAGCAATTGAGGCTCGCGCCATCCCCAGCGACAGTTCCGGCAGGCTGCTGAGGTCCCCGCCGATGATCGGGCACATGTCGAGGTCCCGGTTGACCTTGCTGCCGCAGTCGAACACCACGAAGTCTTCCGGCATGTCGCAATGCTTGGCATCGAAGAAACTGTCGATGATCATCACGCTGGGCATTACCCCGGTCTCGCTGATCCTCTGGCGCAGCTCTTCGGCCTCTTCGAGCGGAAAATCGATCGCGGCGAGCAAGTCCATCTGGCTCTCGTCGAACTGATCCAGGCTGGAGAAGGGCGCAGCCTTCACATGCTCGAGCCACTTGGTTGACTTCACCAGCTCGTTGCCGATTTCCATGCGCTTGATGACGTCGGAAGGGAGGGCAACCTTGCCGGCACTCTTGGTGAAGTCCGGCAGCACCTTGAAATCCGGCAGCACAGTGTTCGGCGTGACCGGCAATACCAGCGGCTCGCTGAAGACGACCTCACGGTCGTTGGAGAACAGCTTGTAGGGTTGGGTGGTGAAGCGGTTCGACACCACGTCCACGCCGACTGGCCGGCTGAGCACGGCACACAGCGTCTCGCAGTCCGACGGTACCGCGACGGTATAGTCGAGCTTGGGCAACTGCACCGTGCTCGTGAGCTTGATGTCGGAAGCGTCGGGGAAGCTGTAGTTGAGCCAGTCGACATAGCTCGGACAATCCTCCGCCGGCAGCACCTTGCTGCCACAGGCGGGATTGTCGGAGATGAGTTCTTCGAGACTGGTCCCGGCCGGCCGGACGACCTCGTAGGCCGACAGGGTCGTATCGATCGACACAGCCGGAATGAGGATCTCGTCGCCTGGCATTAACCGCGACCAATCGCCTTCCGAGATTTCGAGCTGCAGCAGGCTATCGACCGACACGACATCCGCCTTGCTGGTCGGCTGCGCCAGGTTCAGGTCCCGGCTGCATGCATCCGGATTGAGGTCGCAGGTCAATGAGTCGACCACCCGCGGGAAATACGGCCCCTCTATTGCGCCACGGTCACGCAGTACCTGCTCGATCCGATCTCCAGGCTGAACAATGTACCTTTCTACCGGCACCGATCCATTGGCGATCAGCACCATGTAGAGTGACTCGATCTTGGCCGATAGTTCTCGATCCTCAGCGGAGTTCAGGCTGCCGATAACGCCCGCTTGCGCGGCGCCGGCGGAAAGAATCGAATATGTTGAAAGGCCAACGAGACAGAGTAGATATCGCCACATGCTACACCTCCTCGAAAGTACATTACTGTACCATGGTGACTGCAGATTTGTCGATTCAGCTATGGGTCTGATCAATATTGAGTTTTGATAAGCAGTGAAGGCTATTGGGGCGACCTTGAAGCAAGTCATGGGCCGGCCATGAGGGTGATGCGGGGCTAGGTCCGCGGCAGCATCCTGCCTCACCGCTATCGCAGGGGGGCGGCGCTTCCGCATCCCCCAATTGGGCGATGAAGCGGGGTCGAGTCCCTGATCCTGTCCCTCTCGAACGCTGGGGCGGCAGCTATGTGCCGTGGCCCGGCCTGGCTTTGCGGGAGTGGAAAATGGCGACGCTTGTCATCAATGCAGGACAAACCCTGGACGACCTGGCCTTTGTGGGCAATCCGACCGATATCGCGGCGCCGCTGCAGATGCTCGGTGGCGGCCAGGCCAATGTGAGCTTCGTGTTCTACATCGATGAGGAAGGTCCCATCGATACGACCACCGGCATTCTTCGTCTCGATGACAGCTTCACGCTGCCCACGCCGCCGATCGGCTTCATGCCGCCGACCGGGACGTATAGCGAAAACCACCAGTACGAGATGACCGGGCCCGGCAACTTCACCATCCTCGACCCGGTCAGCGGCGAGGCGATCGGCACGGTCACCGGCGCGCCCTATACCTTCACCCTGTTCGTCACCACCACCTATGACGCCGGCACCGGCCAGACCACCTGGGACTATGGAACGGTCGTCCCCGGCAACCCGTGGTTCGGCTTCTGGACCGAGGACGACACGGTAACCCTCGACGCCGGAGACGACCGCTTCGTCGACAATACCGGCCAGCTGACGCTCGATGCCGGCGACGGCAATGACGACATCTTCGCCTATGGCGACGACCCGGTGACGGCAGAGGACGCCGACCAGGTGAACGGCGGCGAAGGTGACGACAACATCCAGTACCAGTTCGGCGGCCACACCATCGACGGCGGCGCCGGCAATGACAGCATCGGCAACAGCGGTGGAACGCATCAGGGCAGCCTCGTCACCACGCTGATCGGCGGCGAGGGCAATGACCTCGTCTATGGCTCGGCGACGGCGGATCGCTTCGTCGAGGACGATGGCCATGGCGATGATACCTATGTCGGCGGCACCGGCAGCGACACCATCGACTATTCGGCCATAGGCGGCGGCGGGGTCAGCGTCGATCTGGGCATCGGCTTCGCCGTGCAGGATACCGGCGCGGCGGGCAACGACATCATCGTCGAAGTCGACAATGTGGTCGGCACGGCTGCGGCCGATACGCTCCGCGGCCATAGCGGCGCCAATCGGCTGGAGGGCGGTGGCGGCGACGATACCGTTCATGCCTCGGCCGGTACGGATTTCCTTGATGGCGGGGAGGGCACCGATACCGCGGTCTTCACCGGCTCGCCCGGCGACTATGCGGTCAGCACCAATACCGAGAACCAGCTGGTGATCACCAGCGGCGCCGGTACCACGACGCTCACCGGCTTCGAGTGGGTGCAGGTGGGCAGCACCACCTACGATTTCGCCGTGCTGCTGGCCGGCGCCCCGGTGATCACCTCCGGCGGAGGCGGCGACACCGCCACGGCCGAGGTCAACGAGAACAGTCTCGCGGTGATGACCGTCGAGGCGGTCGACCCCAACAGCTCCGACACGCTGAGCTTTTCGATCATCGGCGGCGACGATGGCGGCTTCTTCGAGATCGACGAGATGACCGGCGCGCTGCGCTTCAAATCCTTCGAATACTATCCGGCGCCGAACTTCGAAGACCCGCGCGACACTGACCACGACAACGTCTACCACGTGACGGTGCAGGTCTCGGACGGCAACGGCCATTTCGACACGCAGGATATCGCGGTCAGCGTCAACGACCTCCAGCACGTCACCATCATCGGCACCTCGCTGAACGATGTGATCGATGCCACCCACACGGTCGCCGGCGAGCCCTTCCCCGGCAACGAGGATGATTTCATCGCCGGGCTCGAGGGCGATGACGTGATCGCCAGCCTTGAAGGCAACGACACCCTGGTCGGGGGCGATGGCGTCGACAGCCTCGATGGCGGCGACGGCGATGACCGGCTCGATTTCTCGGGCGAGGGCGGCGCCGGTGGGGTCGTGGTCAACCTCTCCGGCAACAGCTTCGACATCGGCAATGGTGACCCGGTCACCATTGCCGCGCACAGCGCCCAGGACACGTTCGGCAATATCGACACGATCACCAATATCGAGGGCGCCCGCGGTACCGAGCAGAACGACGTGTTCATCGGCACCGACAAGATCAGCGATTTCGTTGGCCTGGGCGGTGACGACATCCTGATCGGCGGGTCGCGCGACGATTTCTTCAACCCCGGCGCCGGCAATGACTTTGCCGATGGCTCGGGTCCCAACGATGCCGACGTCATCCACTATTACGAGGAGAACTCGGCCACCCCGCAGCAGCACGGCATCACGGTCGTCCAGGACGGCGACAATAGCGGCACCATCATCGACCCATGGGGCGATACCGATACCTTCCTCAATATCGAGAGCATCCGCGGCACCGATTTTGCCGACAGCTTCACCGGGGCCGGTGGCCGCGACCGCTACATCGGCGCCGGCGGCGCCGATAGTTTCGATGGCGGCGGCAACTTCGACGAGCTCGACTACTTCTGGGAGAACAATGTCCAGACCCACTCGCACGGCATCATCGCCAACCTGAGCGGCGAGGCGCTCGGCCCGATCGAGATCGAGAACCTGTCGGTTGCCGGCATCGGCGCGGGCGAGATCATCGACACCTATGGCCAGACCGACACCGTCGCCAGCATCGAGGGCATTACCGGCACCATCCGGCAGGACTACATCGCCGGCAGCGAGGCCGACAACGTCTTCCAGGGCGAGGAAGGCGACGACGTGCTGATCGGCAATGGCGGCAATGACGAGCTGATCGGCGATGCCGGCGCCGACATCCTGGATGGCGGCGAAGGCAACGACCAGGTGAACTATCGTGCCGAAACCGCGCATTTCAAACACCTGCCCGGCGCGCACGGCGTCATCGTCAACCTCTCGAGCGAGACGCTGGAGGGTGTCAGCGTCGCCGGCATTGCGACGACCGACGTCGCGGCGGGCACCGCCATCGATACGCATGGCGAACTCGACCAGCTGAGCAGCATCGAGCGGATCAACGGCTCCGAGCATGACGATCTGATCGTCGGTGGGAACCAGCGCGACGAGCTGCATGGCCGCGAGGGGAACGACGAGCTGCGCGGTGGTCGCGGCGAGGATGAATTGCAGGGCGGCGCCGGTGATGACCTGCTGGTGGGCGGCGGTGCTGACGATTTCGACGCCGATTTCTTCGTCGGCGGTCGCGGCGACGATACCATCGTCGGTGGCGAAAACGCCAATGAACACAATCGAGTGCAGTATAACGGCGAAACCGAATGGGGCGACAATGACCCTGGTATGCACGGCGTCATCGTCAACCTGTCGAACGCGGCGCTCGAAGGGGTGAGCGTTGCCGGCATCGCCACCACCGACGTGGCCGCCGGCACGGCCATCGACAGCTATGGCGATACCGACACGCTGATCAACATCCAGAATGTGGACGGCACCGAGTACGACGACATCCTCGTGGGGGACGACACCCGCAACGACCTCAACGGGCGGGCCGGCAATGACCAGCTGTTCGGCGGCCTCGACGAGGACGAGTTGAAGGGTGGCGCCGGCGATGACCTGCTGGTGGGCGGCGGCGCGGATGATTTCAGCGCCGACTTTTTTGTCGGCGGACGCGGCAACGACACCCTGATCGGCGGTGAAAATGCCAATGAATACAACCGGGTGCAGTATATCGGCGAAACCGAGTGGGACGACCAGGACCCGGGCAGCCACGGCGTCATCGTCAACCTCTCCGGGCAGGCGCTCGAAGATGTGAGCGTTGCCGGCATCGCCACCACCGACGTTGCGGCCGGCACCGCAATCGACAGCTATGGCGATCTCGACACCTTGGTGAACATCCAGAATGCCGACGGCACCCAGTATGACGACATCATCGTCGGCGGCGACGAGGACAATGATTTCGACGGCCGCGGCGGCAATGACATCATCATCGGCGGCAACGGCAACAACCACATGGTGGGTGGCGACGGCAACGACACCATCACCGGCGGCAACCGCGACGATTTCGTCGATGGCGGGCGGGGTGATGACGTCGCGCGTGGCGGCGGCAACGGCGAAAACGAATACGACAATATCGAGTATCGCGAAGCCGCCGATGGCGTCCACGTCATCAAGACCTCGCGCACCGAGGGGACGGTCGACGGAGCCTGGGCCGGACACGACGTGTTCGACGGTTTCGAGATCGTCGTCGGCTCCAACCATGCCGACCTGTTCGATGGCAGCGCCGAGAACGATGATTTCACCGGCAATGCCGGCGATGACGTCTTCAACGGCGGCGCGGGCAGCGACCGCGTCGTCTACGAAAAGGAGCAATACGCCGTTGGTGGCGAGGACACGCATGGCGTGATCGTCAACCTGTCGGACAGCGAGATCTCAGCCGATGTGGGGCAGGGGAGCATTGTGGTTGCCGCCGGCACGGCCATCGATGGCTTTGGCGACACCGACACGCTCGACAGCATCGAGCAGATCGACGGCACTGAGTTCGACGACCACATCGTGGGCACGCAGAACGGCGAGTTCAACGAGCTGCAGGGCCGCGACGGCAACGACGTGCTGATCGGCGGCACCGGCCGCAACAACCTCAGCGGCGGCGACGGCGACGACACGCTGGTCGGCGGCGACGAAGACGACAACCTCGATGCCGGTCGCGGCAACGACGTGGTGTCGGCCGGCGGCGGCAATTTCGACTACATCAACGGCAGCTCGGGCACTGACAGCATCGATGGCGGTGACGGCTACGACCTGATCGGTTTCAAGGGCTTCAACGGCGACGACCACGTGCATGTGGTGCTCGACGCCTCGGCGCCCGGCAATGGCAGCATCACCGGTGAGTTCGACGGCGAGGCGGTGGCGACCAGCTTCACCGCCGCCGAGCAGGTGACCGGCACCGCCGGCAATGACAGCTTCCTGGTCGAGGCCGGATTCGAGGCGACCGAGCATAGCCGCCACACCTTCTGGGATGGCCGCGGCAGCAATGGCCGGGCCTTCGATTTCGTCGGCGGCAACGGCAACGACACGTTCACCGACAATTCCGGCGCCGACGGCGGCGCCGCGCTTGTCGACTACGACGAAGAGAAGTTCTCGGCGGCAGATTACCACGACTGGCAATGGGGCACGCACGCCGGCGAGCACGGGGTGATCGTCAACCTCTCGGCCACGGCTCAGACGGTGACCGATTTTGATTTCAACGATGGCGAGGCGCCGGCGGAGGTCACCGTCGCGGCCGGCCAGGCGCTCGATACTTTCGGCAGCACCGACACGTTGAACGGCATTCAGGCGGTGGTTCTCACCGACGCTGCCGACCACTTCTTCGGTTCCAACACCGGCAACTATGTCGAAGGGCGGAAGGGCGACGACACCATTGTCGGCGGCGCCGGCAACGACAACTTCAACGGCGACGAGGGCAATGACAGCATTTCGGGTGGCGCCGGCGACGACAACCTGAGCGGCTGGATCGGCGACGACAGCATCTGGGGTGGGGCCGGCGGCGACTACATCAATACCGGCTTCGGCAACGACAGCGCCGATGGCGGCTCCGGTGGCAGTGGCAGCACCTGGGACACCCTGGGCTTCAGCTGGGGGCAGCCGGTTGAGCCGGGTGACGGGATCGAGGTTGTCTTCAACGGCGCCGATGGCGCCGGCAGCGCCACGGGATCCTTCGCCGACGGCACCGACGACGAAGGCAACCCGCGCCACGGCAGCGTGAACCTGACCTTCACCGGCTTCGAGCATGTCGAAGGCACCAGCGGCGATGACAGTTTCACCAGCGAGGCCGGCTTTATCGCAAGCGCCGACTCGCCGCACCCCTGGCCCGGCGATCGTGGCACCGGGCTGGTCGATGTCAGCGGCGGCGCCGGCAAAGACAGCTTCGTCGATCTTGCCGATCCGACGGGCGCGGCAGGCGGCAGCATCCTCGTCAGCTATGACGGCGACAAGTGGGGCATTGCCGATTTCGACGGTCATCTCTGGGGCAGCGAGGCTGGCGAGCACGGCGTGGCCGTCAACCTGTCGGGCAGCCTCCAGACCGCCACCGGCTTCGACCTCAACGATGGCGGCTCCCCGGTGACGCTCGACGTCGCGGCGCACCAGAGTTTCGGCATCTTCGGCGATACCGACAATTTTGCCGGCATCCAGGCGGTATGGCTGACCGACGCCGACGACTGGTTCTGGGGCGATGACACGCTCGACAGCTTCGTGGGCGGCGCCGGCGGCGACGACCACCTGTTCGGCGGGGCCGGCGACGACCTGTTCTTCGGCGGCACCGGGGCCGATATCATTGTCGGCGGCGCGGGCCACGACACTGTCCGCTACGACTGGCATGGCGACGCCCCGATGGGCATCCTCGTCAACCTCACCGCCAGTCCTTTCACCTTCCCCGGCATGTACAACGTCGCCTCGGGCCAGATCCGTGATCTCGATGGCAGCATGGACGCGGTGTCGGAGATCGAGGAGATCATCGGCAGCAACTTCAACGACTTCATGGTGGTCGGCGACCAGGGCATGGTGCTGCACGGCGGGGGCGGCAACGACACGCTTTCCGCCGGCTCGGGCGTCGACCGCATCTATGGCGGCGATGGCGACGACTGGATCGGGGCCGGCAATCACCTGCTCGGCGACGGCGACAACTATCTCGACGGCGGCGAGGGCAGCGACACCATCGGTGGCGCCGGCGGCGCCGACGAGATGTATGGCGGCGGCGGGCAGGACCAGATGGTCGGCCGGCAGGGCGACGACGTGATGTATGGCGGCACGCACCAGGACAACCTCTATGGCAGCGTCGGCAATGACGAGCTCCACGGCGACGATGGCGACGACCTGCTGGTCGGCGGCTCGGGCGACGATTTGATCGACGGCGGCACCGGCGATGCCTTTGGTGGCGTCGATGGCATCGACGACGACCTGGTCGACTATTCGCTCGAGGCCTCCAACGAGGATGCGGGCGGGCCGCTCGCCACCGGCGAAGGCGTCATCGTCAACATGTCGGATGACGCGGTGACGGTCGGCAGCCACACGGTGGCGGCCGGGCATGCCCGGGACGTGTTCGGCGGCAATGACACGCTCAGCGAAATCGAGAACGTGCGCGGCACCACACACGCCGACACGCTGATCGGCGACGGCGAGGGCAACGACCTCTTGGGGCTCGGGGGCGATGACACGCTGATCGGGGGCGACGGCGCCGACCTGCTCGACGGTAGCAGCGGCAGCGACGCCCTGACCGGCGGCGGCGGCGCGGACACCGTTATCGGTGGCGGCGGTGACGGCGAAGATACCGCCTACTATTCCGGCGACCGCGCCGACTACGAGGTCGTCGCCCATCCGGGTGGCAGCTTCACCATCACCGACCTGAGGGCCGGGCCGAACGATGGCGTCGACCAGGTTTCGGGAGTGGAGAACTTCGCGTTTGCCGATGGAACGTTCAGCGCCGCACAGCTGCTGAACGCGCCGGTGACGGCGCCCACGGACGCCGACGGCGCCGACAACCAGATCGACGAGAACGTGGGCGTCGGCAGCACGGTGGGCATCACCGCGGCGGCCAGCGACCCGAATTCCGGCGACACCATCACCTATTCGCTCAGCAGCAACCCGGGCGGGATGTTCGCCATCGACGCCGAGACCGGCGTCGTCACCACCGCGGCCAATATCGACTTTGAAACCACTGGCGGCAGCGTCGAGATCGAGGTCACTGCGACCTCGAGCGACGGCTCGTCCGAGGCCACCACCTTCGAGGTGGCGATCGGTGACGTCGACGAAGCGCCAGAAGCGAGCGATGCGACGGTGACCGTCGCCGAGGACGGCACCTATACGTTCGATGCCGACGATTTCCCCTTCATCGACCCCGACCAGGGCGGCGGTGGGCTGGTCTCGGTCACCATCTACTCGCCGACCGGCGCCGGCACGCTGAGCTTTGACGGCACGGCGCTCGACGCCGGGGCAATCGGCACGGGCTTTACGGTCAGCGCCGCCGACCTCGCCGCCGGAAAACTCACCTACACCCCGGCCGCCGATGCCAATGGCGACGATTACGCCTCGTTCTCCTATGCCGTCTCGAGTGCCAGCCAGTTCGGCCTCGCCGCCGCCTGGAGTTTTGAGGGCTCGGGCGAGGATATCTCGGCGGGCAGCAATGACGTGGCTTTGTTCGGCGGCGCCACCTATGGCGCCGGCCTGCGCGGCCAGGGTCTCGAGCTCGATGGCAATGTCGGCAGCTATGCCCAGGAAATCGGCAGCAGTTCCGACTTCGACCTGGGCGAGGGCGAATTCTCGGTAGTGGCCTGGTTCCGCCTCGACGGCGCGACCGGCCGCGAGCAGACGCTGATCGAGGATTTCTTCTCGGGCGGCGGGCCGGGCTGGACCTGGACCATGCCCGGAGCCTCAGACCTGCGGCTCCACGCCAGCGGCGCCGTTGTTGCTGACCTGCCAGCCTCGAACCTTCAGGATGGCAACTGGCACCAGGCCGTGGTGACCCGCTCGGGCGACACCTTCAGCCTCTATCTCGACGGCGTGCTGGGCACGACCTACACCGCGAGCGGGGCCATCACCTCCAGTGGCGGCCCGCTGCTGATCGGCGCCCGTAACGCCGCCGACGGCCGCAATTTCACCGTCGATGGCGCGATCGACGACGTCGCGGTGTGGCGCCGCGCCCTGAGCGCCGGCGAGATCGCGGCGCAATGGAACGATGGCGATGGTCTCGACATTGCCAGCGCCGGCACGCCGATCCTTTCCGCCCCGGCGACGATGACCATCGACGTGACGCCGGTGAATGACGCGCCGGTGCTGAGCTCGAATGGCTGCGGCGAAACCGCCGCCATCAGCCGGGCCGAGAACGGCCTCGCCGTGACCACGGTGGTCGCTGCCGATATAGACGGCCCCGGCGTCACCTACAGCATCATCGGCGGGGCCGATGCGGCGCGGTTCGTGATCAACCCAACCATCGGCGTCCTGAGCTTCGTTGCGGCCCCCGATTTCGAGGCCCCCACCGATGCCGACGGTAACAATGTCTACGAGGTGGTGGTCGCCGCGAGCGACGGTTCGCTCAGCGACACGCAGAGCATCGCGGTCACCGTCACCGACCTCAATGGCGTCACCATCAACGGCACCGGCAGCGCCGATACGATCGATGCCACCCACACCCCGGCGGGCCAGCCGCTGCCGACCGACGAAGCCGACACCATCTTCGGCAATGGCGGCAATGACGTGATCAGCGGGCTGGGCGGCGACGACACGATCGATGGCGGCATCGGCAGCGACACCATGCGCGGCGGCGCCGGCAACGACACCTATATCGTCGGCGCCAGCACCGACCAGGTGATCGAGATCGCCGGGGAGGGCACCGACCTGGTGCGCTCGTCGGTGACCTACACGCTGGCTGCCGAGGTCGAGAACCTGACGCTCACCGGCGCAACCAGCATCAACGGCACTGGCAATGGGCTCGCCAACGTGATCACCGGCAACACCGCCAACAATACGCTCAATGGCGGGCTGGGCGCCGACCAGCTGATCGGTGGGCTCGGCAACGACATCTACGTGGTCGACAATGTCGGCGACACCGTCGTCGAACTGGTGGGCGAGGGCACCGACCTGGTCCAATCCTCGGTCTCCTATGGCATCGACGAAGAGGTCGAGAACCTGACGCTCACCGGCACCGCCAATATCGACGGCACCGGCAACGCGCTCGCCAACCTCATCACCGGCAATGCCGGCAACAACACGCTGAATGGTGGCGGCGGTCTCGATACGCTGGTCGGCGGCGCCGGCAACGACCACTACGTCATCGACGAAGCGGCCGACATTGTCACCGAAGCCGCCAATGCCGGCACCGACACGGTGCAGTTCGAGGGCTCGGGCGATTACACGTTGGGCGGCAATGTCGAAAACCTGATCCTGGGCGCCGATGCCGCCAACGGCACCGGCAACGCGCTCGCCAACGCCATCACCGGCAATGCCGAGGCCAACGTGCTCAACGGCGCGGCCGGCGCCGACATCCTCACCGGCGGGGCCGGCGATGATACCTATATCGTCGACAATGCCGGCGATCAGGCGATCGAGCAGGCTGGCGGCGGCACCGACCAGGTGAACGCCTCGGTCAGCTTCACGCTGGGGGCCGAGGTCGAGAACCTGACGCTGACCGGCACGGCCGCCAGCAACGGCACCGGCAACGCCCTCGCCAACGTCATCACCGGCAACGTCGCCGCCAATACGCTGAACGGTGGCGCCGGTGCGGATCTGCTGGTCGGTGGAGCCGGCAACGACATCTACATCATCGACGAAGCCGGGGACGTGATCGACGAAAGCGTCAATGGCGGGGCCGGCACGGATACGGTGCAATCTGCCATCTCGTTCGACCTCGGCAGCGCCTCGGTGCTCGGCGATGTCGAGCGGCTGACCCTCACCGGCACAGCCAATATCGATGGCACCGGCAACGAGCTCAACAACGTGCTCACCGGCAATGGCGGCGACAACGTCCTCGATGGCGGTACGGGCGCGGATACCCTCGCCGGGGGCCTCGGCAACGACACCTACCTCACCGATGGTGGCGAGACGATCACTGAGGCGGCCTCGGCCGGCATCGACACGGTGCGTGCCTCGGTCGATTACACCTTGGGCGCCAACCTCGAGAACCTGGTGCTGGTTGGCGCTGCGCTCGCCGGTACCGGCAACGGCCTCGACAACACCATCACCGGCAATGCCAACGCCAACGTGCTGAGCGGCGGCGCCGGCATCGACACCATGCTCGGCGGGGCGGGCGACGATATCTACATCGCAGACAATGCGGGCGACGCGGTGACCGAACTGGCCGGCGAAGGCGTCGACGAGGTGCGGAGCTCGGTGAGCTACAGCCTCGGCAATGAGGTCGAGAACCTGACCTTGACCGGCACCTCGGCGATCAACGGCACCGGCAACAGCCTCGCCAACCTGATCACCGGCAACGGCGCCAGCAACACCCTCAGCGGGGGGGCCGGCAACGACACCCTCAATGGCGGGACCGGCGCCGACAGCATGGCCGGCGGCGAAGGCGATGACAGCTTCATCGTCGACAACCTGGGCGATGTGGTCAGCGAGCTCGCCGGCGAGGGCACCGACCTGGTGCTCTCCTCGGTCTCCCATACGCTGGGGGCCGAGGTCGAGAACCTGACCCTGACCGGCACCGGCGCCATCAACGGCACCGGCAACAGCCTCGCCAATCTGATCGTCGGCGGCATCGGCGCCAATGTCCTCAACGGGCTCGAAGGGGCCGACCTGATGAGCGGCGGCGCCGGCGGCGACACCTATGTCGTCGACAATGCCGGCGATGTCGTCGACGAGTTGAGCCATGACGGGGCCGGCATCGACACGGTGCAGTCCTCGATCAGCTTCAGCCTCGCCGACTCGGCTCACGTGCTGGGCGAGGTGGAGCGGCTGACCCTTACCGGCACGGCGAACCTCACCGGCACCGGCAACGCTGCGGACAACCTGATTACCGGCAACGCCGGCAGCAATGTCCTCGATGGCGGGGCAGGGACCGACACGCTGGCGGGTGGCCTCGGCAACGACACCTACATTGCCGATATCGTCGGCGACGTGGTCACCGAAGCCGCCTCGGCGGGCACCGACACGGTGATCTTCAACGGCGCCGCCGGCACGTTCGTGCTCGGCGCCAATGTCGAAAACCTCACCCTCGGCGGCTCCGCGGCGATCGGCGGCACCGGCAACGGGCTCGCCAACGTGCTGATCGGCAACGCCGCCGGCAACACGCTCTCGGGCGGGCTCGGCAACGATACGCTGAACGGCGGTGGCGGCGCCGACACCCTGATCGGCGGCGGCGGCAACGACACCTATGTGGTCGACAATGCCGGCGACAGCGTCGACGAGGCGACCGGCGGTTCGGGGGTGGACACCGTCCAGTCCTCGGTCAGCTTCAGCCTCCTCGCCGACGGGGCGCATGTCCTGGGGGTGGTCGAAAACCTCATCCTCACCGGCACGGCGTCGGTCTCCGGCACCGGCAACGCGCTCGACAACCTGGTCAGCGGCAACTCCGGCAGCAACATCCTGTTCGGCGCGGCCGGCGACGATACGCTGAGCGGCAATAACGGAGCGGACACGCTGATCGGCGGCACCGGCCATGACGACCTGTTCGGCGGCGCCGGCGCCGATGTGTTCGACTTCAACGTCGCCGATTTCGGCGGCGCCGGCGGCGCGATGGCTGATCACTCCGACGAGATCTTCGATTTCTCCATCGCCGACGGCGACACCATCGACCTGTCGGGCCTGCTCAACGACGCCATGGCGCTGGTCGGCGGCAACGCCAACAGCCTGCTCCGGGCCTCGATGGTGGGTGACGACCTGGTCATCGAATTCAACGAAAGCGCGGTGCTCGACGGCTCGGCCGTCCAGTCCAACTGGGGCGAAGCCATCACCGTCCGCGACGTCGGTGATCCGGAGGGAGTGAACGTCGTCTTCGCCAACCAGACCTGGCACTACGACGCCGACACGAACCTCTTCGGCCTCTAGCAGTCACCGTTTCAAGCGAACGGTGACAAGGCCGGCGGGCCTGGCGCAACGACCTCCAGCGCCAGGCCCGGGGCCTCACGGGATCGGCAGGGCGCCGCGCAATCGGCACCCACAGTTCACAGACGGATCAGGAGAGGTAGATGTTCAGCATAGTTGCGCGAGTTGTTCTCAGAGTACTCTCAATAGTTGCATCGGCGTGGTTGTTGGTTGTCGCGCCGGTCGAGGCGCAGTCTCTGCGGCATGGGACAACCGTCAGACTCCTCGAGAACAACGGCGAGATGCAGAATGGGCAGCTATACGCGATTGATGTCAGTTGCTCGCCAAAGGGCGCGAAAGTACCCGCGGATCCGACTGTTTTTGAATCCACCGGGGTGTTCAGCAGGACTTACTACACCGCATCTCACCTGCTGATCATCACTCTCAAGGATGTTGCTGACACGCCCTCACTCACGCAATTGCCGACCGACGCGCTTGTCGTTGTCCATCCGTACACAAGTGCGAAGGATACTGGGTGGCGAGACAGCGACTGCAAGCGGACGGTCGTTGTGGCGGGTGGCCCAAACATCCACCTGGTCATTGCCTCGGCGTTCTCTGCGACTACTGAACCATCACCGGTCGTTGGGGTCATTACCGGCGCTTTGAAGCTCGCCTCACCCCTTCTCGCGCTCTTCGGTGCCACTCCCGAGGCCGCCGCGGTGACCACGTTCACTGCGGGCATCGAGAGCCTGAAAAAGCCCTATCAGGACTTGCTCAGTACACTGAATGAAGGAACCAAAATCCGAGCGGGTTCGGCCACTCTTGTGGCCGGGACATACGAAATTTCTGCGCCGTTCAGCACCGAGACAGTCACCGTCAGGCCGGTTGCGTCCTTGGTTCAGGATGGAAAGTACGCGTTTACCAAATACCTTGATGATCAGATCGGAAGTGCAAAATTCACTCTGAACAAGGCGTCGTTTTCTGACACATGCCTAACGATCAACAGGGAATTGTATGATCTTGGGATGCATGCGCCGCTCGATCTTGGCTATGCCAAGCTGCAGCTGGCGCTGAGGGCGAAGTTCACCAAATCCGAGATACTTCAGTGCCTGACACGTGAGCAGGCGATCGAGCTGCTTTCGAAGCTTCCGGAGAGATTCTGGGGCAATGTGGACGTCCTGACGCAAAGGTACACGCTACCGGAAGTCGACACAGTGCATCCTGTCGACGAAGCCGCGCCAGGGGCGCAGCCGCCGTTCGATAAGGTTAAGAGAAGCTTGTTTGACCTCGTTAGCAGCCTGTCGGCTGCTGGACGTACCGGAACGGTGGCCGCGCACCAGCGAGCCGTGCTCGCGACACTCTTCGCCGACAGCGTTCTGGTCAGCGACAGAACGAGCGATGAACTCGCTGGCGGCGGCGACAGGTCTCTGAGCCGTGACGCGCTTGTCGACTCGCTGGCGTCCTCGAAAATTCGACGCTTTGGGTGTTACGCAGCAACGGTGAAGCTCGCTGCGCTGGATACCGTTGGCGATGGAGCAGTCGCAGCATTCCTCGGCTTTGTGGTCGATCCGAATGCAGTGACTGCAGCAGAATCGCAGGCCGTAGTGTTCCGACCATTCTTTGGCCCGAACGGGATCGAGAAGGTAACGATAATGCGGGATTTCGCGATGATCTCGGCCATTGTTACGGATGCTGCCAACAAGTGCGGCGAACTGAGCATAACGAACCCACCGTGAAATCAACGGTGAGCGTGTCAGCGTTCGGCGTAGAGGTACTATGCACTAATTCGCTGCTGCCCGCTGCCGCAACCTGACCCCGACCGCAACCAGTAACCGTTTGCAACGAAAAGGAGACAGGAATGTTCTCGACACAGCTTCGGGCAATATTGGCGGCTTTGGCGGCCTTTGGCATTTTTGGTGCAAGTTACGCTGGCGAATGCGACTCCGTCGGCAGCATCAGCATTGGCTCACAAGCGGCGAATGTCCTCGAAGACGGAAGCGTGGTGCTTAGGGCCAAGATGAACATCAATATCGATGGCTCTGCCCGAGCCTACCATCTTAAGAACAGAGCCGGTGGTGCCCTTATCCACCTCTGCAATGCAGGCGAGGTGTTCCTCCCCGACGGTAGCCGCTACCAGGGATCTGAGAGCAATGAGACGTGCACTGGCAGGTTTATGACCGACGTTGCAGCCATCGGCGCTGCGGGGTGGAATGACCCTACCGTTGGCGCGGTGCGTTGGTTTGGCGTGCTTGGCCAGGGCAGAGTGCGGGTCGGGAGCAACACCGTGGAGGGTGTGGTACCCGTGCTGCAGGCGGACGGCTTCTTCGTATCGCCTACCGCGCTCATCGATCCCCACTTCCCACCGGAAGATCAGCGGCGTTACGTCGAACCGCTGACAATTCCGGCTGGTGTCATTCGGAGCTCTGCCTCGCTCACCGCGAGAGGCGTGGTTGTTGGTACATTTGGCGTTGCGATCGACCCCGTGAAGAACGTGGCGGTTCCCTTTATTGTCGGGGACACGGGTCCGCGGGTGGGAGAAGGCACCCCGGCACTCGCGCGGCAGGTCGCAGGCCTCGCGATCGATCCCGGCGTTGAGTACTCGCATCGCTACGACGGTGTTGTCGATACTCGAAGGGTCATTTGGGTGTTCTTTGGCGGTAACGGAATGTCGCCTCCCTTCACCCAAAGCTCCGTAGCTGATGCCGCGCGCGCCGCATTCGACGCCTGGGGCGGTGAGACCCGGCTGGCGCACTGCGCCGCACGGAGCGATATCCCGGACTAGGTAGCTGATACTTTTCGTTGGGTTGGGGCCAAAGCAGATGTTCGCACCCTGTGTCCTCTTGTCTTGGGGCCTCAATCCTTTCGGAACACCCGACCCAGCAGGTCGGTCAGCGGCTTAGTCAGAAACGCTAGCACCATGCGATCGGGGGAAGCGATGTCGAATGTCGAGGTCACCGTTCGCCTGGAGGGGACCTTGGAGATCAGGAGTCCAAGGGCCAATACACCAGCCGGATGGATTACTTTCGGGTTTCATGAGGATCTGAGCGAGGCGACGGTCCAGGCGCTAGATGGGGATGGTCGACCTAATCGGCGAACTCTACGGGCTCGGCCGCGTCGAGGCTATGGCGCTCGGGAGCGTTGTCGTGGACCTACGGGTTATGCAAGTCGTCAACGGGGACCAGGGGTGTCCACGCCTGCCTGTCGCATAGGCTGCTGGCTCGCGTGCCTCGATGCCGACGCGTGCTCGATTCGCCTGCGGAACCGGAGCTTGCTGCCATGACCGAAGAGTCCGTCCGGGCCCGCCGATATTTAGGCAGGCCGCAGGCCACCCGACATCTACTCTTTTACGCAATAGGTCAGTGCGACGAAAGGATCGCGCACGCTGACTGGCGCTCCGTTGCCGATCGTGTCCGACTTGATCAAAGTCCCGTTAGGGGGAGCAGGCGGCGTTCCAACGACCTTCGTCATCGCATAGTCTCCGTTAAAATAGTTGTTGCTGGTGTCCTGTACGACCGAAATCGAGAAGCTGTGTGGTGGCAGTTGGTCGACCGAAAGTGTCGTTGCCTCGGCGCCGCCGGTTTGTCCGAGCACGTAACTCGAAAGGTTCGCCCCCCTATCGTCGACGCCATCGGCCTCGCCGGCGCCAACAATTCGACGCGCCACCGCGGGCTCGAACCGCCCCCAGCCAGCAGGACACTGTTCCAGATCAAAAGCCATGACCGCACCGCCGGGAACAGCGTCGCGCAACAGATGCTCGAGGTCGAAAGTCGTATTCCCCAATGTGCCGATTGCACCAGTGTTCCGCTCGGTTTCCGCCTTGAGGGCGTCGTATTTCTGCTGCAGCTCCTGAAGGTCTTTGTCATTCTTCTTGCACGCACCTTCGGTCTGCAAAACCACGCCGGCCTGCGCCAGGAGCGGCGTGGCCTTTTGTATCGGCACCACAAAGCTGATGAGCTGCGCCTGATCATCGCGCATAGCCGCCGAGACGCCTACAACTGTTCCGTCAGCTCCGAACACCGGCCCACCACTATCGCCGGGATTGAGCGCCAGCGAGGTTTGCCACCAACCGTTAGGCGCCGGCTGATTGTTGGGGTCCGGTGTCAGAGGGCCGATATAGGTGTTTAATGCCGAGATCTGGCTGGTCTCCGGGACGTCCAGGTCGCCGGATGGGAACCCGGCAGCGGTGAGTTCGTCCCCAACGGTGAAGCCTGTACTGCTCCCGATTGGCAATACCGTGTACCGCTCGTCCTGCCTGATCTTCAGAAGTGCCAGGTCGTTCGTTTCGTCAGAGTACTCCAAGCTCGCCGACAGAGCCGAAGCCTCGTATGATCCAAGGCGCACCCGATATTTTCTTTGAGCGATGTCTGCCTCTGCAACCGCGTCCACCTTGGGTGGCCTGAGGACATGCAGTGAGGTGATGATGTAACCCTCCTTGCTGACGACAAAACCACTGCCGAAGGTAAATCCGCTGGTCCCGTCCTTAGCGGTATACTCGAAGAGCACCATGGCAACGCCGGGGCCATACTGCTTGTAGATGCAGGCTTCGGTTTCGCCCCCTAGTGCCGGCGCCGCGGCTGCAATCAGAAACGAGAGTGAACACGCCGCTACTTGCAACTTGTGTTTTGTCATCCTGGATCCCCAACGTCATTCATAGCTGAGAGGCGCCTTTGACTGACGAAATAGCCGTCGCGCCGGGAGGTGAAGCACGCATGCTCCGGGGGAAACGAGTGCTGAGCAAGCAGTAGGATTGCTGAGAACATCACAAAGCTCGCACAATATCGCCCACGCGGTGCTTGAGAAGTTCGCCATAACCCGCGTAACCACCTATCGACCGGCCCATCCGAATGAGTGATCCGATCCCCTTGCCATTTAGGATGGAGTCGTCGTCGGCCAGCCTGTTGTAGTGGGTAGGTTTCGAGTGCTCTCTGATTGCTTGCCCTAAGACGGCTTTCCCGGCGTCGCCAAACAGCGTGTCCCAATCCGCGTTCGTGCTGGTCGTGCAGACCTCATCGGGATCAAGCCCGCGCCAACGGGTGCGAAAAGACCGCACGAGCGCGTCATCCCCTTCGTAACCTTGGACAAACCGCACCAGGCCTCGGTAGTTTGACCTCCACGTTGTCTGGATCAGGCCTCGGCCACGGAACTTGAAGAAATCGGTTTCCAGAATGATCCCGCAGTCGTCGGGACGTCCGTTGGTGGGATAGTCCTCCTTCGGATAGTCGGTTCCCAACCAGACATCGTTCGAGGTTCTCGCCAGGTTGCTCGACAACGCGAGGTCGCCATGAGCTTTGAGGAAGACGTCGTCGTTGAACAGCTTCCCTGCAGGTAGGTTCTGCAGGTTCTTATGCTTGTTGTAGGAGGCCTTGTTGAACTTCCGTTTGACACCATCGGCAGGTATGGCGTCGAACAGGTAGGAAATTCCCGGATGATCTGGAGGAGAGCCAAAAAGCTCACTCCGGCTCTGGAGTTGCCCCCCCACCTCGTTCGTAAAGACCGCCATGTAGGCCATGAATCTCATGGCCGTGACCTGGTCACGGGCACCGGCGTCGGCGACGAACCGGTCCCAGAAGGCGTCAAAGTCAGCCCGCGTTCCCGAGATACGCTTGCCCTTCCACGCGCCCTTGTTGGCAACGGTATCGTTAAACCAGTTGATGAAACCGGCACTTCCAAACAGACCATCGCAGTCAGCCGCGCCGGACATGACCGTTGAGAACTTTGCAGCCGAACCAACCGGCAGGTCTGGAGCCGCCGCGACTTGCACTATTGTCGTTCCCGGCTGCGGCTCCCAGATCTGAGAAAAATCCGCGTATCCAGTTTCTTCTGGCGAGAGCAGGTCGGCAAAGCTTGCCAGGTCTTGGGCGACTGAACGGTGTACAAACCCAGAGAGCCCCAGCGCCATCAGCCCAAGGGACACTTCGCGTCTCTTCATCGCATCCTCCGGTGCGTTTCTGACTAGTTGTCTCGCTTAAGGCGGCGAACGAAGTCAGACATGATCGTGAAAGATACAGCTATCACGAGTTCGGTCAGTTGATTTCTGCTAGTACAGGCACGTAGTATCCCGTCAGGTCAAGGGTCACTGCCTCAACTGGGATGTCGATCTCCACGCCTTGTCTTGGTAACAGCGTAAATGGCGCCGCCCCGAGTGAAGTTGATATGCCATTCGCGGTGTTGTACTTTAGCGAGCTAACGTAGGTCACCTCGGGCTCTTGCTCTCTTACGATGAGCTTTCTGGCGCCGGGCGGAATTGCAATGCGCTCCGCCCGAACCAGGTCAGACGAGGACGCCCCCACAAGAACGCGACCGTGATATTTAGACGAGCCATCCTGCATGACGAAATAGACAAAGGGGCACGACCCCTCCTCAAAGGTCCAGGTCGTGTAAAGACTGATATCGGGCGCGGACGCGGTCGTAACTTGCTTCCCATCGACGTTGATGTAGACCAGTTCCACCGCCTCTCCGTAGGAGTAGCTAGGTGTCGGGGTCAAAGGCGACGAAAGGGGAATGTCTCCCAATTTTTTCGGGCTCAGGGTCTTGCAGGTTTCGCCAGTACAGACTCGATATTCCAGCTCCGTACTGCGGTACTTCCGCGAGAGCGCCAACGCCGCCTCATGGGGAATTGGGCCTCCGCCCTGGACGCTGTTCAGCTCTTCCCTCTGATACTGGAATTCGATTCCAAGGGGCACAACGTAGGTGCTTCCCTCGTTGGCATTCAGGATCATTTGCCCGGTGCGAACCGGGCGTCCGGCGTCGAAGCTTGTTTCAGCGCGCAGCGAGGTTTGGCTGTCCAGTTTCACGAAGGCCCCATCGAGGACGACCGGGTCGTCGACTGCGGAGATCACCGCTACGATCGTCTTCAGTTCACGGGGCACAGCGTACATATTCAACCCGCCCACGTATCCGGCACACCCGCCCTCCATATCCCCGGACACCGTGGAACCCACCGCGAGCAAGAAGTCGGAGGGGAAGTAACCCGAGGTGACGTGGTCAATTAGGTCGTAGGATGGACTTGGCGCGTCCTGTTCCAGGAGCGCTTTGGCATCCGCCCCAACAGAGCCTGAATCCAACCCCATGACGTCGTTGAGCCCCCTGCCTTGCAGGATCAGGTCCTGCGCGAGACGATCGATGCGCAGCCAATATCCGCTGAACTCTTCGTCACTGATGTACCGTGCGAAGGAGAGACAGCTCGATATGACATCGACTGGATCCTCTGTTCGTTGCAGCAAGCTTTGATCGAGCTCGCGCACCGCTTGCCTGGTCGTGGCGTCCCGTGAGTGCGTCAGGTGGTACGAGTAATTTGACGGCCATCCGCTCGTGCCAAGAAAGGCATCAGCTGCCGCCTGATCCGGCCACACGAGTTGTCGCTCAAATGTCGGCAGTCGCATCTTGTCCACAACAGGCTGCGGAAGCGACTGAATTGATGTATAGCCCAATGAAGTGATCTCGGTTCGGCCATCAGCCAGCGAGACATCGGCTCCCAGGTACTCCTCGCCGGTCGAGCGTGACGCGTAATTTTCATATAGATCTTCGAGTCGTTTGAAGACCTCGTTCTTTGCGACCCTCGGCTGTTTGCCGATAAGCAGGCTGAGTGTCTCGTCAGCGTAACCGACTAACAGCAAGCTACTCTGAACTGCGTTCAGCGCGAGGTATTTGACAGAAACCTTGGGTCGGTCGGGCGCTGGGCAGACGACATCAATGATCGTCTCGTCCCGATAGCCATCGACAGGCTGCGCCAGCACACTTTGCAGGAGGTGACATTTGCCACCATTAATTGGGATCGCTTCGACCAACCGATCTTGGGCGTAGGCCGAAATATCCAGCAAGATCAATGTTGTCGTCAGAAGTGCAGCAGCGGCGCCAGTATCTATGCGCCCAACGAGGCGGATAGCTTTGTGTGAAGACAGGCTCGGCGTCATTGTGATCTCCGAAGGGGTTCCTGTGGTGCTCCTCAAGATGGATACGAGCGCGCTGACGTACAGTAGGTTGTGAGTGAATATAGAGTATGAATGTCAATGCTCATCAATGTCGAATCTCCATTCTGCACTTGATATTGAACATCAACGGAGGTCGTTATATTTGCGTAGCGGTTCCCCCTCGGAGTGTGCCTCCCTCAATCCTCCCGAAACGCCCGGCCCAGCAAATCCGTCAGCGGTTTACTGAGGAACTCGAGCACCGTGCGGTCGGTGGTGCGGATGAAGGCGTTGACGGGCATGCCGGCGACCAGGGGGATGTGGCCGGGCAGGCGGTCGAGTTGCTCGGCCGGCACGATGATGCGGGCGACGTAATATTGCATTGCGCCTGAGGGATCAGTCGTGAGGTCGGGGCTTACCGATTTCACCTCGGCCTCGAGGTCGGGGCTGTAGCGGGTTTCGATGCCGGGGAATTTCAGCAGCACGTGCTGGGCCGCGCCCACCGCCTCGACATCGAGCGGGCTGATGCGGGCCTCGACGGTTGCGCCGTTGACCGGCGGGATCACCAGCATCGCCGTTTCGCCGGCGCCGACCACGCCGCCGACGGTGTGAATGGTCGAGCCGTGCACGATCCCGGTGATCGGGGCGCGGACTTCGAGCCGCGCCAGCTGGCTGTCGAGCGCCACCTGCTGCTGCAGCAGCTGGGCGATCTCGGCACGGGTGGTTTGCTGCTCGCCGATGATCTCGGCGCGCCGTGTATCGGCTTCGGCGGCGAGCAGGGCCCGGTGCTCGGCAATGGTGGCGCGCGCCTCGGCGATGCCGGCGGCGACCTGGCCGATGCTCCCCTCGAGCTGCAGCTGGCGCTGCGCGATGTCGTTGATCCGGCTCTGCTCGACCAAGCCATCGGCCCGCAGCGCCTCGAGGTCGCGGCGCTCGACGGCGAGGAGGGTCAGTTGCCCCTGGCTGGCGGTGCGTTGCGCTGCGAGCCCGCCGATCTTTTCGTCGAGCTGGTTGATCTGCTCGACGATCTGGGCATGGCGGCTCTGCTGCACCGCTGCACGCGCCTGCATGAACGCATGCTGGGTTTCGAGCAGTGCGGCAAGATCGGCTCCGGCCAGCGCCGCGGGCGTGGTTTCGACCAGCACCGGCATCGGCGATCCCTCGAGCTCGGCCGCCAGGCGCGCCAGCCGGGCGAAGGTGTCGCGCAACTGCGCGAGGACGATGTTGCGGCTCGCCATGACCGAGGTTGCATCGAGGCGGAACAGCACGGCGCCGGCCAGCACGTGGTCGCCATCGGCGGCGAGGATCTCGGCGATGACGCCGCCATCGGGGTGCTGGACCCGCCGGGCGCCGCCCTCGACCACAATGGTGCCCGAGGCGACGACGGCGCCCGAAATGGTGGTCGAGGCGCTCCACCAGCCGAGTCCGCCGGCAAAGCCGGCGAGCAGGGCAGCGCCCGCAAAGACGTGCAGCTGCAGGCTTTTCGCCGCCTGGCCGGAGGGCGCGCGATCAGTTGACATCGGCGTGGCTCCGTCCCGCATTGCCGGCTCCGGCCTGGCTGCCATTGAGGTGGCCCAGCACGGCCTCCTTGGAGCCGAACATCGCCTGCCGGCCCTCGGCCAGCAGCAGCAGCTTGTTGGCGGCGGTGAGGGCGCTCGCCCGGTGGGCGATGACGATGACGATCGCCCCGCGGGCCCGGGCGCCGAGGACGGCGGCGGCGAGCGCCGCCTCGCCGGGCGCGTCGAGGTTGGCGTTCGGCTCGTCGAGCACGATGAGGAAGGGCTGGCCATAGAGGGCGCGGGCGAGGCCGATGCGCTGGCGCTGCCCGGCCGACAGAGCGCCGCCACGCTCGCCCACCGGTGTTTCGTAGCCGTCGGCGAGGCCGGCGACGAGCATCTGAACTCCCGCCGCGGCGGCCGCCGTCTGCACCGCTGCCGAGGCGCCGGCCTGAAAGCGCGAGATATTGTCGGCGATGCTGCCCGAGAGCAGGCCGACATCCTGTGGCAGATAGCCTGTCGCCGCGCCAAGGATCGACGGATCGTAGTGGGCAAGCGGTTGCCCATCGAAGCGAACCTCGCCGGTGCGGGCCGGCCACACCCCCACCAGCGCGCGGCCGAGCGACGACTTTCCCGAACCCGATGGCCCGATGATACCAAGCGCATCGCCGGCGACGAGCTCGAAGCTGATGCCGCCGACGACGACCCGCCCCTCCGGTGTGGCGACGGCGAGGTCGATGACCTCGAGGCGCTGCTGCGGCGCCGGCAGGAGGACCTGCCGTGCCTGGCGTTCACTTTGCGCCAGCGCCGGAAGCAGCCGCCGCAAGGCCTGGCGGGCGGCAACAAAGCTGCGCCAATGGCTGACCGCCTGCTCGACCGGCGCCACTGCGCGAGACGAGAGGATGGAGGCGGCAATGATGATCCCGGCCGTCGACTCGCCGCTGATCACGAGGAATGCGCCGGTGGCGAGCACTGCCGATTGCAGCATCAGCCGGGTGCCGCGGGTGAACGAGGAATAGAGCGCGGCGCGGTCGCTGGCGCCCGCGGTGGCGGCGCCCAGATCGGCAACGATCGCGGTAAGACGCTGCGTCAATGGCGGTTGCAGCCCCATGGCGCGAATGGCCTCGGTGCCGTGCCGGATCTCGCTCAGCGTCGCGCCACGCCGCAGCGCCGCGTCGGCGACGGCAGTCGCGGGCCCACGGGCGCGGAACTCGTGCACCACCAGCAGCCCCACAGTGGCGAGAATGCCGGCCAGCGTCACCTGGCCGAGCAGCGGGTGCATCAGGAAGATGAGGCCCAGATAGAGCGGCAGCCAGGGCAGATCGAGCAGTACGGTCGGGCCCGGCCCCGAGGCGAAGGCGCGCACCGCATCGGCATCGGCGAAGGGATCGGAGCCTCGGGCCTGCTTACCCTCGATCACGGCATTGACGATGCGCGGCATCAGCGCATCCTCGAAGGCGCGGCCAAGGCGGCTGGCGATGCGCATGCGGATGAGCTCGACCAGCGCGTAAAAGCCATAAACCGCGGCAACCAGCAGGGAGAGCGACAACAGGCTCGGCAGCGATCGGCTGGGCAGGATCCGGTCGTAGACCTGCAGCATGAAGATCGGCCCGGCCAGCAGCACCAGGTTCGAGGCGATACTGGTGACGATGATGGTGGCGAGCCCGGCGCCAACCCAGCTGCGGGCCATCGCCCGCCCCCCGGGGGTCGGCAATGGGTTGGGAGCGCGCTGCAGCATCTCAGGCTCCCTCGACGAACGTAGCGCCGGCACATAGCGAGATCATCAGGCGCACCAGGTCCACCTGGCGGTGGCAGCCCATCTTGGCGAGGACCGTCTTGCACTGGCTGCGCACCGTCTCGAGCTCGACGCGGCGGGCCAGCGCAATCTGGGTGAGCGTGAGCCCCTCGACCAGGTGTCCCAGCACCGCCGTCTCCGCCTCGGTAAGGCTGAAGCCCATGCCGATGGCCCAGAGCTGATGGCGCGACAGCTCGAACGCGCCGACGCGGAAATCGAGGATGGCGACGCTGGCGCCGGAACGCAGCTGCTCGGGTGGCGCCCATAACGAGATGCTGACCGAGAATGCGCCGAGCTCGCCGTCCGAAACGACAAGCATGGGGTTGGCGGTTTCGCGCACCTGTCGCAGGGCATCGCGCACCAGCAGCGCACCGCGCTCCGAGGTGATCTCGACCACGCCGCGGTTGAGCCGGGCAGGGTACCGCTTGTGCAGGAGCGCCCGCCCCTGAACATTGGCGTAGCGCAGGATCAGGTGGTTCGGATCGACGATGATGCAGGCGCTATGCCCATCGGGGCAGATGTTCTCGTAGCTCAGCGCGGCCTCCTTGCGCAGTTGCGACGTCGCCAGTGCCGGGGTGGGAAGGTGCCGCCTCGGCTGGCGATAGGGGCTCGGGTACGGCGCCGGTTCCAGCTCGCGCGAGGGGTGTTCGGCCGGCTCGATCGTTTCCAGCCGATGGTCGGCGGCCGAGCCGCGATAGGTGATCATGGTGCCAAGCGCCCTGCCTGCGGTTGCGATGCTTGCGGTAATAGGGCGCGGCAGGTCCGACGATCGTGAAAGCGGCGCCCGCCGACCGTGAAAACGGCGTGCGCGGGAGGAAAACTTTGCTAGGAACGGGTCACGATCGGGTCGCCTGGTGGGGCCGGCGGTCGCTTACACACCAACGAGGCGCAAGGCCGACTTCACGAACAGGGCGCTGCCGGCGCTGGGCAAGGCGTCGAGCGGCGCTTCGACGGCGTTGCTCGTACCGGCGAGGCGTTCGGCTTCCGGCAGCTGCCCGAACAGCGCGCGGGCCTCATCGACCTGGCCGGCATGGGCGAGCGTCGCGCCGAGATAGCGCAGGATCGGCGGGTAGGAGAGCTGGCGGTTGGCCGGCTCGAGCTGCAGCGCGCGGCGGCCATGCGCGATTGCCGCCTGGTGGTTGCCGGCCAAACCCTCAATCATCAGCAGGGTGGTGGCGAAAGCATAGCGGTAGGAGAGATTGCGGCCGGTCAGCAGGGCTGTCGTGGCGCTTTCGCGCGCCTCGTCGTAGCGACCCGAATAGAACCGCAGCAGCGACAGGGCATCGTAATACATGACGTGCCGCGTGCCGGTGAGGCCGGCGCGGTCGATCAGATCCCACGCAGTGGAAAAGTCGCGGAACAGGAACGCCTCGACATGCGCGCACAAGGACAGCACCAGCCCGTTATAGGGCTCCTCCGCCAGCGCCCGGTTGAGGTTCTCGCGGCATTCCTCGAGCGTCAGCCGGTAATTGTAGCCGTGGCCCGGATCGGCGAGAAATACCGCCTGGTAGGCCTGCCAGGCGTTGAAGATGCCGTTCTCCCGGTACTCCCTGACGCTGGCCCAGGTGTCCCTGCTGCGAATGACGTCCGCGGGGTTGAGGCTGAACATCTGCTCGACCGCTGCGAACGCCGCCCGGCGCGTCATGTGCAGTTCGTCCTGCCGCGGGGGGCGCAGCAGCGCTTCGCGCAGCAACTGGTCGACACACTGACCGGCGAACGTGCCGACGCGGCCATTGGTGGCGGCCCAGCCGCCGCTGGTGCTGATGCCGTCCTGCCGGCTCATCAGCAGCGCGCCATCGCTGAACCGGTGCGCCACGACGACGACCCATGATGCATCGCCCGCCGCTGTCGCCCTGATATGCAGCTCGATATCGGGGGCGATGGCAGGGCCGACAGGCCGGCCCTGCGGGCGCTCGACAATGCTGGCGCGCACGAACCCCGACTCCGACAGGCCGGCCGCGATTGCCTGCGCCACCATATCGGGGACCAGCGCCACCGGCCCCGAAGGGGTGCGGTCGATGTCGAGATGCAGGGTGACCAGCAGATGGGTGGCGGGGCTTACCGTACTGCTGCCAGCGGTTCGGACCGGGGCGGCCGCACTGTGCCGCTCGCTCAGCCGCTCGGCCCGCAGCCAATCCTCGAAGCCTTCGGCCCCCGGCAGGTCGAGGCCCTCCAGCAAGGTCGATCCGCTGGGGATCGGTCTTTCGAGCGCATCGACCTCGCAACGCTCGAGCCGCAGCCGGATGGCTTCGCGGCCGACCTCGAGCAGGGCTTCGGTCAGATCGCCCAATACCTGCCGGATGCTGGAGAGCTCGCGGCGCAGGCTGCCCTGCGCCTCCGACCGCTCCGAGCGCGACCACAGGGTATCCTGCAGCCACACTCTCGAGCGTTCGCCGTGCGGCGCGAGCGCGAGAACGGCCAGCAGGGCGCGCGCCTTGCGGCTCGAGACTGCGACCTCTCGTCCCTGATGCTCAAGCCGAAAGACGCCGATGAGTCCAAGCTTGAATTGCCGTTCCGCGTCCATCTTGCTTGCTGCTTCCCCGGCAATTGTCGACCTTACGCAAAAGCCAAGGAAAATCAACGACAGCCGTATGTCTTCGTTGCCGGAAAGACATGCGGACGTCGAATGTCGTCACGAAAAAGAACGATCGGAACGGAATAGTTTTGGCGAGCTAGATTTACTCAGAGTGCGGACGTGTTGCAACTCTGCCGCGCAAGACAACAAAAACGGTGCTCGACGGGATCATCGCAGATTAAGCGGCTTGTCACGTCCGTGCCGAAAAGTCTCAATGATCGTCAATAGTACGCTGGAGCTTTTGGGGGGAGCTGCCATGGCTGAAGACGATCCGGTATTCAATATTCCCGACGAGATTCTGTGGACCGCGGACGGTGACCTGATCCCGCGGATGGCGGCCGCGGTGCCGTTCGCCGGACGTTCATCCGGCATGATTGCCGCCCTGTCGCGCTCACGCTCGCGCTCCCGCTCACGCTCCAGGTCGCGTTCGCGCTCCAGGTCGCGCTCACGTTCGCGCTCGAGATTCGACAGCGACGGAGCGCCGCAGGGCGGGGCGGTGCTGCAATCGTGGTCGGTGGTGAAGGCGCTGTTCGAGGGATCGGCCGGGGGCCTGCTGCCCTTCGAGACGCTGCTCGACCGTCTGCCGCCGAACCCGGACGAGACGGCGCTCGAGATCGAAGAAATGCGCCTCATGCAGGTGCACCTGACCACCGACAAGACCCGCCAGGAGGAGATCCTGCGCCAGGCCGACATGAGCGACCTGTCGGATATCTATCGCCCGCTCGGCATCGACAATGGCGGCTATCCCGACACCGAGGCGCTGATCGACCTGGTGTTCGAGACGGCCGAACGGGTCGGTTATTTCTATAAGCGCATCATCGATCGGCCACGACCCAACGCGGTCGATCCGCGCCTCAGGCCGTTCCTCGATATCCCGCCGCACCAGGCGTTTCCGTCCAACCACTCGTTTCAGATGTTCAGCGTCGCCGAGGTGTTTTCGCGCATTCTTCCCGAACATCCCGGTAGCGCCGAGCTGTTTTATGTGGCGCAGCGCGTGGCCGAGAACCGCGAATATGCCGGGCTCCACTATCCGTCGGACACGCGGGCTGGCCGGCGCCTGGCGCAACGCTTCTCACCCTATCTCGTCAACTTCCTCAGGCGCGAAATTGGCAGCGCCCTGGCCGAATGGCGGTAACCGAACATGAGCAGTAACCGTTTCTGGCGTGAGCCCGATCCCAAGAATGGCAAGCCAGGGGGCTGGCTGCCGATCTTTTACCTGTGGCACCTCGAGCAGATCGGGGTCATCGAGCGCGGTAACGGCCCGATCGACAAGTCGATCGAGTATGAGCCGGGAGAAGGCTATGGTTGGCCGTACTGGCCGGACGAGCTGCCGTACTCGACCGTTGCGATCATCGACAGCGGCTGCACGACGCGCCATCCCAACCTGCCGGCCAGTGCCATCCGGCACGGCGTGGACATGGCCCTGATGCCGGTGGGTGGCGTCTACAGCAAAGATGACGCCGACGACATTCGGGAGGAGCGCAGGAAGGGCAAGTGGCGCCTCGACCAGATACTGAAATCCCTCGATGTCCCGGCCGATGCGCTTGCCCTGCAGGAGATCGCCGACGAATTGGCCGACCGCCTGCCCGACCACGTGCAGACCGAGGACCCGGCGAACAACTTTGCCGGTCACGGCACGGCCTGCGCCGGGTTGGTTGCCGGCCGCCTCACCGACGGGGGCAAGGAACGGCCGACAGTGCTGCCCTATTACGGTGTCAACCCGTTCGCGACGATCATCCCGATCGCCACGCCCTACAGTCACGAAATCCGGCCGATCATTGCAGCCCTGATGCATGCGGTGATGGTCGAGGCCGACGTCATCCTGATGCCGCGTGCGGTGAACGACCTCGTGCTCGACCAACAGCGTGACGACGGAACTCCTGACGGCAAGCCTGGTGCATGGAAACCTCCGGCGCTGCACGACCTGCGCGCCACCCGGATCGACTCCGACGCCACGCTGAAGAACGACAAGCAGCTGTTCGTTGCGCTGCTGCAGGCCGTGGCGGCCTGGCGGCCGGTGGTGCTGGCCGCCGGCAACGAGGGCAGGGCGGTGCCCACCTATCCGGCCTCGCTGGCCCACCAGAAGCAGAACCCGCTCACCGACGCGATCATCGTCGGCGCCGTCAACGCCGACGGCGTGCCCTCGTCCTACTCGAACGGCACGCCGCAGACCGGTGTCACGGTCTATGCGCCCAGCGATGACGAGGAACGGATCGACCAGACAAATGGCGACCCGCTCGCGCTGTTCGATCTGGCCGGCCGCGACGCCGCCTGGATCGCACAGCAACCGTTCGTGCGGCCAGCCGAGAACACCTACCTTCCCTACGCCGTGCTCGCCATCGACGTGCCGGGCCGCACGCTGCCCGACGCCACCCCGCAGCAGGTGGTGCCGATGCGCGCGCTCTACAGCAGCTTCGGTGGCACCTCGGCCGCCTCCTCGATCGTCGCCGGGGCGCTCTCGCTGGCCCAGGCCAAGCGCAAGCAGGCGGGCCTCGGGGTGCTGAGCGGCACCGAAATGCAGAAGTGCCTGGTCGACAGCCTGAAGGGGCAGGCCGTGCCGGTTCTCAACATCGCAACGCTGTTGGAGCAGGTGCTGGCGTAACGTCACCCGCAGGCCGGGATCGCAAGGCCGGCGGTACTGAAGAGCCCGTCGGTGTCGCGCACCCGGTCGGGCGCCGATTGCAGGGGCGTCGCGGCGAATGGGCCGCGGCGCGGCGTCGCCAGGCGGGGCCTCAGTCGCCGTCCGGGCCGTCTTCCAGCCACTGGTCGTATTGCCGCTCGCGGCGGTGCTGGTCGAGGGCGCGGAGGTAATAATCCTCGTGCCGGCCGTGCGGGCGGCCAGCCTGTTCCCAGAGGAAGTAGGCGGTTTTGCGCACGGCCTCGCGGAAGGCGTCGTCTTCGTGCGGCGGGCCTCGGCCGTCGGTCATTTTGGGCTCGTGGTTCATTTCGCCCTCAACGTTGCGCCGAAGGTGAGGTTGCATTCGTGCAACATCATGGCGAAGCCTTGCGGCGCTGATACGAAAGTACCCTATCGCCCCCGCATATCTGCCTTGAACAGAACGCAAATCAGCGCAAGAGATGAGGCCTTCCTCTGGTTCTACCGGGCCGAGTCTGTCCGCCAATATTCCGGCGAGGGCAGGCCCTAAAAGCTTTATGTCTGGACCCTTAAATTGAGCTCGAATGCTCCGCGCAGCGCCTATTCGCCTGGCGATGCAATGTCACATGTCGTCGCCGCACAGCAGGGTAAGGGGCTCACCACCCTGTGGCGGATCATGGTGCTGACCTGGCGTCACCCCTGGATGGTGATTATTACCATCCTCTCCTGCTTCATTTCGTCGGCACTGCAATTGGCGACGCCGGTACTGCTTGGCCAGGCGGTCGATCGCGCCGAGGGCGTCCTGGATGGTGGGGTGGGCGCCGCCGATGCGCTGTGGAGCATTGCGCTGATCCTGCTGGTGGTCTCGACCCTGCGCGGCCTGTTCACGATGTCGATGAACTACTTTGGCGAAGCCGTTGGCCACCACACGGCCTATGAGCTGCGCCTCGCGGTCTACGAGAAGATCCAGCGGCTGAGCTTTTCCTACCACGACAAGGTGCATACCGGTGACCTGATCACCGTGGGCATGCTCGATCTCGAGGGCGTGCGCATGTTCTTTGCGACGGGCCTGCTCCGCATCGTGCTGCTCGGCACGCTGATCGGGGTGGGCGCCTATATGCTGATCTCGACCGACTGGATCCTTGGCCTTCTGGCGCTGAGCTTTGCGCCGTTTGTCGGGGTGAACTCCTCGCTCACCCAGCTGAAGCTCCGCGCCACCTGGCTGACGCTGCAGGAGCGGCTGCAGGACCTGTCCCGCGTCATGGAAGAGAACCTCGGCGGCATCCGCGTGGTCCGCGCCTTTGCCGGCGCGCGGCATGAGATGAAGAAATACAACGAGGCTTCCGACCGGGCGCTCAAGCTGACGCATAAGCGCGTCGATATCCGCGTCAACTCGACCTCGATCATGAATATCAGCTTCTTCGTCTCGATGGCGCTGGTGCTGTGGTATGGCGGCGAGCGCGTCATTTCCGGCGAGATGACCGTCGGCACGCTGGCGGCTTTCCTCACCTTCATGACCATCCTGCAGATGCCGGTGCGCCAGCTTGGCCTGCTCGTCAACTCGGTAGCCCGCGCCTCGACCTGCGGCAATCGGCTGTTCGCTTTCCTCGACCTCGAAATCGAGATCAAGGACGAGCCGGGCGCCAAGCCGCTGAAGCTCTCCGAAGGCACGCTGAAGTTCGAGAATGTCGATTTCGCCTATCCCTCGGCGCCGTTCCGTCCGGTGCTCCAGGGCATCTCGTTCGAGGGCAGGAAGGGCGAGACCATCGGCATCGTCGGCAAGCCCGGCTCGGGCAAATCGACTATCGCCCACCTGATCCCGCGCTTTTACGATGTGACCGGCGGCCGGGTGACCATTGACGGCCAGGACGTTCGGGCGCTGACGCTGGCGAGCCTCAGGCAGGCGGTGGCCGTGGTGCAGCAGGACAGCTTCCTGTTCACCACCAATATCGAGAACAACATCGCCTATGGCGATCCGTGGGCGAAGGGGCCGCGCATCGCCAGCGCCTCGGAATATGCGCAGCTCCACAACTACATTATCGGGCTGCCCACCGGCTACGAAACCATCGTGGGCGAGCGCGGCGTGTCGCTGTCGGGCGGCCAGCGCCAGCGCCTCAACATCGCGCGTTCGCTGATGCTCAGGCCCTCGGTGATGGTGTTCGATGACTCGACCGCGGCGGTCGATGCCGGCACCGAGCAGCGCATCCGCACGGCGATGAAGCGCTTCGCCAAGGACCGGGTGACGCTGATCATCTCGCACCGGCTTTCCTCGCTGATGCATGCCGACCAGATCCTGTTCATCGATGAGGGCAAGATCGTCGAGCGCGGCACGCATGAGGAGCTCCTGGCGCTCGGCGGCCGCTACCGCGCCCTTTACGACCTCCAGGTGAAGCCTGGCGACGACCAGCTGGAGGCTGCCGAATGACCGAGGCAACGCTCAACACCGAAGACGACAGCGAAGACCGCAACCGCCGTCCGCCCCGCGCCGTGGTCGGCTCGAGCCTCGACCGCGAGGAAGAGGTGTTCGGCAAGGCCTATGATCCGAAGATCGTCCGCCGCATCTGGGCCTTCGTCAAACCCTATCGCAGGCAGATCTACCTGTCGGTCGCCGCCGTGCTGGTGTTCACGCTGACCCAGCTGGCTTTCCCGCTGGTGATCCGCTTTGCCATCGATAACGGCATGGCGCAGGGCGGGGGCGGGCGTTCGATCCTCCTCTGGTGCATCGTGGCGTTTGCCGGGCTGATCGCTATCAACTTCGCCTCGTCCTGGATCCAGGAAACGGTGGTCGGCAAGGCGGCCGAGAACGTGCTGTTCGACATGCGCCGCGCCATGTTCGCCCATCTGCAGCGGGTATCGCTCGGCTGGATGGACAAGACCGAGGTCGGCCGGTTGATGTCGCGCCTGATGGGCGACGTGAACTCCATGCAGGAGTTCCTTGAAACTTCAGTGCTTTCGGTCGGCGATATCGTCCTGCTGTTCGGCATTGTGGGCGTGCTGCTGTGGCTCGATCCGATGCTCGGGCTGATCACCATGGCGACCATGCCGATCCTGTTCATCGTGCGGCTGTTCTGGCTGCCGCCGGCCAAGGTCAGCTTCATGGCGGCGCACCACACCAACTCGGCCGCCAATGGCGCGCTCGCCGAGGGCATCAATGGCGTGCGCACGGTGCAGAGCCTCGATCGGCAGCAGGTCAATTTCGACCTCTACGAGGAAAAGGCCCGCGCCAATCTCCGGGCGCACCTTCGCGCCGCCAAGTTCGCCCAGGTGATGGTGCCGATCGTCGATACGCTCACCGGCATTTCGATGGCCACGGTGATCGTGGTCGGCGGCCAGATGGTGCTGGGGCGTGAGCTCGATGTCGGCGTCATGGTGGCGTTCCTGTTCTACATCCAGCGCTTCTTCGATCCGATCCGCTCGCTCACCATGCAGTATTCGGTGTTCCAGCGCGCCATGTCGTCGGGCACCCGCATCGTCGAGGTGCTCGATGTGCCGGTGACCATCGCCGACAAGCCCGATGCCTTCCCGCTGACTGCGGGGATGGATGGCTCGGTCGAGTTCAAGGATGTCACCTTCGGCTACCGCAAGGGCCAGCCGGTGCTGAAGCATGTCAGCTTCCGGGTCAACCCGGGCGAGACGGTGGCCATTGTCGGGCCCACCGGCTCGGGCAAATCGAGCTGCATGTCGCTGGTGCACCGCTTCTACGACGTGTGGGAAGGCTCGGTGACGGTAGGCGGACACGATGTACGCGACGTCACCCAGGATTCGCTCGGCGAGCAGGTGGCGATGGTGCTGCAGGAGCCGTTCCTGTTCACCGGCTCGGTGATCGAGAACATCCGCTACAACAAGGAAAGCGCCACCCGCGAGCAGGTGATCGATGCGGCAAAGGCGGTGGGCGCGCATGATTTCATCATGTCGCTGGCCGATGGCTACGACACCCGGCTTGAGCAGCGCGGCGGCAACCTGTCGCTGGGGCAGCGGCAGCTGATCAGCTTCGCCCGGGCGCTGGTGGCCGATGCCAAAATCCTCGTCCTCGACGAGGCGACAGCGAACATCGACAGCTATACCGAGATGCTGATCCAGAAGGCGCTGAAGCGGCTGCTCGAAGGCCGCACCGGCCTCGTCATCGCCCACCGCCTCGCCACCATCCGCGGCGCCGACCGCATCATCGTGCTGCAGAACGGCGAGCTCTTGGAATCGGGCAACCACGAGCAGCTGATGGAAAAGCAGGGCCTCTATTCGCGGCTCTACACCATGAACTATTCGAGCTTCGACGACCTGCCGGAGAATGCGGAAGATCATGCCGCGGCGGCGGTGGGGAAGGCGACCTAACTCCCTACGGCTTTTGCGGCCCCACCCCCTCCCAGCCTCCCCCATCAAGGGGGAGGTGTCAGGCTGGTGGAATTGGCTGGATCGTGCCTTACACACTGAACGGCACCTCCCCCTTGATGGGGGAGGCTGGGAGGGGGTGGGGCCACAGGCTTGATGGAGCGAAGGTACCCGCTACTTCGCCACCCCCAGCATCGGCCCATAGCCGCCATGCCACGACACATCGTTCCGGCCGAGCTCCGGATCGTACAAGCCCACGCCGCGTCCGCCATCGAGGAACAGTGCATCGTCGCAGCCGAGGCTGTCGCGGAACAGCCGCGCGAAATCGTGGAAGTTCACGCCGCCATCGCTGACGGCGACGATCACCTCGCCTTCTCTACAGACGCCGACGCCGCTGCGCCGGGTGCGGTCGGTGGAGCCGGGGATCAGGGCAGGGTGGAGTTGGCCTTCGATCACCAGCATTGGCCCTGACTGCGTGGCGAGCCGCGGCTCGGGGGCGGCGGCGAGATAGTCCTCGGTGCTCGTGATCGCCGCCGTGTCGCCGACAATGAAGAACACGCCATTGGGCTTTTTGTAGAAGTTGGGGATGGGTTTTGTCCCCGGCGCCGCCTCGTTGGTGTTCAGCTTCACCAGTTTCTCCTCCGCCTCGACATAGAGGCCGATGGGGCGGAACTCGGTGTCGTACATGCCGGCATTGACGGCGAACTGCAGCGTGCGGCCGCTGGCCGCGAGCGCGGTGGCCAGCGCGTCGAAGCGGCGATAAGGGCGCTTGTCGGCATCGCGCCAGTGCAGCTCCAGCTCGGCGGGCGCGGCGCGGCACACGGTATAGCGCGCGCCCTCGAACTCGGTGGCCGCGCAGCGCGCCTCGCCCGGGGCAGCGTGCGCGAGCGGAGCACCGAGCAAAGAGGCTAAGGCGAATGCAGCAAGGGAGAGTGAATCACGCGGGGTCATCGGCGGACTGTCGCGGCGAGCAGCGCCGCACGCAAGCGCAACACGCCTATTTGGGGATAGCGTTACCGCGCCCGCTCCGTTCCTATGCCTCGCAAAACTCGAGGAGATTCGTGATGTCCCTGTTGCCCGACCACAAACTCAATGATGGCACGACGCTTCCGGCGGTCGGGCTCGGCACCTATGCGCTGCGCGGCATTCCCGGGGCCGAGGGCATGGCGGAAGCGCTGCACGAGGGCTATCGGCTGCTCGATTCCGCGGTCAATTACGAGAACGAGGGCGCCGTCGGCAAAGCCGTGCGGATGTCCGGGGTGCCGCGCGAGGAAATCCGCGTCACCTCAAAACTCCCCGGCCGGCATCACAAGAAGCCGAATGTCACCTGGGCGATCGAGGAATCGCTGTTGCGCAGCGGTCTCGACTATCTCGATCTCTACCTGATCCACTGGCCCAACCCGAGCCAGCAGCTGTTCGTCGAGGCCTGGGAGGGGATGATCGAAGCGCGCGAGCGCGGCCTCGTCCGCTCGATTGGCGTCTCGAACTTTCTCCCTGACTATCTCGACCAGCTGATCGAGAAGACCGGCGTTGCCCCGAGCGTCAACCAGATCGAGCTGCACCCCTATTTCAACCAGCCCGAGCAGCGCGCCGCCGACAAGCAGCGCGGCATCCTCACCCAGGCCTGGACGCCGATCGGCAAGGGCACGGGCCTCCTTGCCGAGCCGGCGGTGGTGGCGGCTGCCACCAAGCACAGCCGCACGCCGGCGCAGGTGGTGCTGCGCTGGCACCTGCAGCTTGGCGTGCTGCCGATCCCCAAGTCCGCCACCCCGTCGCGCCGCCGCGAGAACCTCGAGTTGAGCGGCTTTGAGCTCGACAATGCCGACATGGCCGCGATCAACGCGCTGGCCCGTCCCGATGGAAGGCTGTTTGACGGCGATCCGCGCACGCATGAGGAGTTCTGAGGGGCGTAAGTCGAATTCGCCCCACACTACTTTGAGTATGATGCGATTTGTGCAGTGTTCACCCCGATCGGGAAGTGATTAGCTCAGCGCTATTGCTGCCGCACGGTCGCGGCTGGGGCTAACCCCGGGGACATCGATGAACTGGCTGGTCAAACACCTGACGGCGGTGCTGTTTGTCTTCAGTGGTTCGGCCGCGGCCCTCGCGGCGCCGGCCGGCTCGGCGGTGGGGGTCGATCCCGCGGCGGAAATCAATTCGACCGGCGGGCTCCGCACCCTGGTGGTCGGCGAGGACGTATTCCTCGGCGACCTGATCCGCACCAGTTCGGGCGGTTCGGCACAGATCCTGTTCGCGGACGGCACCAAGCTGGTGGTCGGGCCCGGCTCGACCCTCAAGATCGAGGATTACCTGCTGCGCGCCGATGGTTCGGCCGGCAAGATGGTGATCGGGGCGCTGGCCGGCACCTTCCGCTTCGCCACTGGCGACGCCGCCAAGGACCGCTACAGCATCAAGACCCCCAGCGGCACCATCGGCATTCGCGGCACCGAGTTCGACCTGGTGGTCGACGGCCCGAAATCGACGCGCGTGCTGATGTATTCGGGCAGCACCGAGCTCTGCACCAAGGCCGGGGTATGCTCGGAGATTTCCGAGACGTGCGAGCTGGGCGAGATGACGCGCGACGGCGCCAGTTCGCTTGGGCTTTCCAACGCCCTCGACCGTGCCACGCGTAAGGAGCTGCGCGGGCTGTTCGTCTATGGCGCCACGCAACAGCCGCTGGCCGGCGCCTTCCGGATGAAGCAGGCGGCAAGCTGCCTGCTCTCGCCGTTGCCGTTTAGCCCCGGTTTCTTCAACAGCCTCGATCGGCAGACGCCGGCCGGAAAGCCGATGCAGGTGGTTGCCGGCAGCGCCGGCGCCCCGGCCCCCGATGGTGGGGTGCAACCGACGCCGACCACGCCGACGCCGACCACGCCGCCGTCCTCGGGCAGCGGGGGCGAGTGCGCCGGCAACAGCGGCCACAACCCGGGCAACTCGCAGAACTGCAGCCACTAGGGCGGGTCGCTCCAGCCGGCTCGCCAGCCTATCGCGGGGTCTCCAGCCGCTCGGCGGATTTGCGCGCCCGCGCCTCCTTCATCGCGTCCTTGTAGCGGCCTTCGTCGGGCAGCTCGTGGTAGGTGATGTGGAACAAGGCAGTGTTGGGCCCGGTGACCGGGAACATCTCGTTGGATTCGGTCGAGCTCACCACCAGCATGGCGTCCATCAGGGCGCGGTCATAGCCGAGGCTGGCGAGATACCAGGCGGCTGCCGCGACGCCTTCGTCGGGGATGGCGATGGTGACCATCGAAGTGCGGTAGAACGGCATGTGCAGCGACACCACGCCGTTGGCATAGAGCTTTCTCCGCCCAGCCACAGGAACGCACAGGCCGAGTAGCAGAGGCTGCCTGAGGCATAGGTCTCGAGCCGGTGCTCGCGCGCCCAGGCGCCGGCATCGATGGCAGTCATGAAGTCGCCGCCGGGGCTATGCAGATAGAGCCCTTCCACCTCGCCGTCGGCCGCCGCGAACACCTCGCGGATGCGCTCGAAATCGCCTGCCTCGATGCTGCCATCGACGATGATGGTGCGCAGTTCGGGGCTCAAGGAGATATTGGCCGCCTGCGCCGGCACTGCCGACGCGATGGCCATAGCCGCTGCTGCACATGCAACCAGCTGCACGATGCCCAGCATCGCCGCCTCCCGAAACCGGCTTAACAGCCGTTGCCTCCAATATGGTCTACGGCAGTAATTCTGCGAACAGGCAGTCGTTCGGGCGTGCAGGTGGCGAAAACGACGCTAGTTCATCGGCGGATGCTGTGCAATCGGGGGACGGTGAGATGGGCCACCCGGCGGTGCGGTGATCCTCCCCCGCGTGGCGGGGGAGGGGGACCGCCGAAGGCGGTGGAGGGGGCGGCAAGAGTCGCCGGCTTGGGCTCCCCCCTCCACCAGCTTCGCTGGTCCCCCTCCCCCGCCACGCGGGGGAGGATGCCGAGAGGCCGGTGCGCAGCTTAGCCTTCGCCGGCCGCGATCTCCTCCGCGAAATGACACGCCGCCTGCCGCGTAGCACTGACGCTGCGCAGTTGCGGCACCTGCACTTTGCAGATGTCGCGGGCGAACCTGCAGCGCGGGTGGAAGTGGCAGCCGGTCGGCGGATTCAACGGGCTCGGAATCTCGCCTTCGAGGCGCTTGCGGGCGTGACGCTTGCTCGGGTGGGAGACCGGCACCGAGCCGAGCAGCGCCTGGGAATAGGGGTGCATCGGCAGGGCGTAGAACTCGCGCTTGGGCGCCATTTCGACGATGCGGCCCAGATACATGATGGCCATGGTGTCGGCGATGTGGCGGACCACGGCGAGGTCGTG
Organism: Devosia sp. LjRoot16; assembly: GCF_964252795.1. NCBI lineage: Bacteria > Pseudomonadati > Pseudomonadota > Alphaproteobacteria > Hyphomicrobiales > Devosiaceae > Devosia > Devosia sp. LjRoot16. Next base: position 198,492 of record NZ_CAXUPH020000006.1, on the reverse strand, counting down.
GCCGATGAACAGGTAGCTCAGCCCCAGCTCGTCCTGCAGGTCCTGCAGGAGGTTGATGACCTGCGCCTGCACCGACACATCGAGCGCTGACACTGCCTCGTCGCAGACGATCAGCTGCGGCTTCGAGGCGATGGCGCGGGCGATGCCGATGCGCTGGCGCTGCCCGCCGGAGAACTCGTGCGGGAAGCGGGTCAGGTGCCGGCGCGACAGGCCGACCTTGTCGAGCAGCTCGCCGGCATAGTTGGTCAGTTTGGCGCTGGGCTTTTCGCTCTGGGCGTAGAGCGGCTCGAGGATCAGCTCTTCGACGCGATGGCGCGGGTTGAGCGAGGCCTGCGGGTCCTGGAAGATGATCTGCATGGCGCTGCGCAGCTGCCGCAACTCTTCCCTGGGCATCGTGGCGAGGTCGCGGCCGTTGAAGCGCACGGTGCCGGATGTCGGCTCGATCAGCTGCAGGATCAGCCGGCCGGTGGTGGATTTGCCGCAGCCGCTCTCACCCACAAGGCCGAGCGTCTGGCGGCTGCCGAGTTCGAACGACACCGATTGCACGGCCCGCAGGGTCTGTCTGGGTGCCAGCCAGTTGTCGCCGGCAACCGGAAACTCCTTGGAGAGGCTGTCGACCGAGAGCAAAGGAGTGGTCATCGCGTGCCCTCCGAAACGAGGCCCGGCGCGAGGATGCAGGCGGCGCTCTGGGCCGGGGAGATTGGGAGCAGCGGCGGTTGCATGTCGAGGCAGGCGGAAATCGCCCGGGGGCAGCGCGGCGCAAACAGGCACCCGGGCGGCAGTTCGGCGGGGTTGGGCATGGCGCCCGCGATGGTGCGGAGGCGATGGGCCTCGCCATCGAGCTCGGGTGTGCTGCCGAGCAGGCCGCTGGTATAGGGGTGCTGTGGCCGATCGAAGAGATCGAAGATAGTCGCCTCCTCGACGATACGGCTCGCATACATCACCACGACGCGGTCGGCGACCTCGGCCATGACGCCCATATTGTGGGTGATCAGCAGGATGGCGGTGCCGAAATCCTGCCGCAGCTGGTTGAGCAGGTCGAGCAACTGCGCCTGGATGGTCACGTCCAGGGCGGTGGTCGGCTCATCGGCGATGAGCAGTTTTGGCGACGACGACAGGGCGATGGCGATCATGACGCGCTGGCGCAGGCCGCCGGAGAGCTGATGCGGATAATCCTGCAGCCGGCGGCGCGGTGCCGGCACCCCAACTTTCTCGAGCAGTTCGGTGGCGCGGTCCCACGCCGCCTTCCTGCTCATCGGGTCATGCACGCGGACCGCTTCGGCGATCTGGTCGCCGATGGTGAAGACGGGATTGAGCGAGGTCATCGGTTCCTGAAAGATGATGCCGATGTCGCGGCCGCGGAGTTTTCTGAGCTCACGGCGCGACAGGGTCAGGAGGTCGCGGCCCTCGAAGTGAATCGAGCCCGTGACCTTGGCGGTCGGCGGCAGGAGGCCCATCACGGCGAGCGCGCTGACGCTCTTGCCCGAGCCGCTTTCGCCCACCACGCCGACCAGCTCACCGGGATGCACGTCGAAGCTCGCCTCGCGCACCGCGGTGAAGCGGGTGTTGAACGACACCGTGAGGTCACGGACGCTGAGCAGGGGGGCGGCGGTCATTGTTCTACTTTCATCCGCGGATCCAGCACGTCGCGCAGGCCATCACCCAGCAGGTTAAGGCCGAGCACGGTGATGGCGATGGCGAGACCGGGGATGACGGTCAGCCAGGCTGCCTCGCGCAGATAGGTGCGGCCCTCGGCGATCAGGACGCCCCAGCTGGGGACGGTGGGCGGTGCGCTGAGGCCGAGAAAGCTCAGCACCGCTTCCGACAGCACGGCATAGGCGAAGACGAAGCTCAGCTGCACGATGAGCGGCGCCATGCAGTTGGGCATGATGTGGTGCCAGAGGATGCGGCCGTCGCGGGCGCCTGCCGCCCGCGCCGCCTGCACGTAGTCGAGTTCGCGGGCGACGAGGATCGAGGCGCGGACGACACGCGCGGTGCGCGGGATATAAACGACGGCAAGGGCAATGATGGCGGTTGCTGCCGAGGGCCCCAAAGCGGCGGCGATGCCGATGGCAAGCAGCACGGCGGGAAAGGCCATCAGCGCGTCGGCGATCCGCATTAAGAGGTCATCGAGGCGGCGATAATAGCCGGCGATGGCGCCGAGAAACACGCCGAACACCGCGTTGAGGATCACCACGGCAAAGCCGATGCCGAGGCTCAACCGGGCGCCGTTGAGAACGCGCGACAGCATGTCCCGGCCGAGATTGTCGGTGCCGAACAGGTAGAGCTCGGAGGGCGGCTTGAAGCGGTTGCGGACCGACAGGGCGTTGGGATCGACGCTGGTGAGCAGCGGCGCCGCGAGGGTGAAGAGGCAGATGCCGCCGAACAGGATGGCGCCGAGCAGGAACGAGCGGTTGGCGCTGAGGCGCTTAACCCAGTGGCGGGCCGAATCCAGCGCAAGCGACAGCCGCGACGGCTCGTTGACGAGGTCGGTCATCTCAGCGCCCCCTGACCCGGATGCGGGGATCGAGGCTGGTGTAGAGCAGGTCGATCACGATGTTGAGCAAGAGCAGGGCCGTGGTGACGAACAGCAGCCCGCCCTGGATCATCGGGTAGTCGCGGTTGGAAATCGCGCTGCCGAGGAGCGAGCCGATCCCCGGCACGCCGAAAATGGTTTCGATGACGATCGAGCCGGACAGCAGCACCGAGAGCACCAGGCCGATCATGGTGACGATCGGCATCATGACATTGGCGAGCGCATGCCGGCCGACGACGATCCACTCGGGCAAGCCCTTGGCGCGGGCGGTGCGGATGTAATCCTGGTTGAGCACTTCGAGCATGGTGGAGCGGGTGATGCGGGTCAGCAGCCCTGCCTGCATCAGGGCGAGCGCCACGGCGGGGAGGGTGGCCGTGCGCAGCCAGCCGATGGGATCCTTGGTGAATGGCACATAGCCGCCGGTGGGCAACCAGCCCAGGTGCACCGAGAACAGCACGATCATCACCAGCGCCAGCCAGAAATTGGGCAGCGACACACCGAGCAGCGCGAACAAAGTCGCGGCCTGGTCGATCCAGCGATTGTGGTTGAGCGCCGCCAGCATGCCGGTGCTGAGCCCGATCAGGATGGTGAGCACCAGCGAGTAGATGGCGATGCCGATGGTGATGGGCGAGCGGGCGAGCAAGGCATCGACTACTGGGATGCCGAGGGTCAGCGAGCGGCCGAGATCGCCCTGGAACAGGTTGATATAGAAGGTGAGGATCTGGATGTGCAGTGGCTGGTCGAGCCCGAGATTCTGCCGGATCTGCGCCAGTTCCTCCGGCGTTGCCGATGGCCCGCCGATCACCACCGCCGCATCGCCGGGGATCAGGTAGATGATGCCGAAGGCGATCAGGCTGACGAGAATGAGGATCGGGATCGCCTGGAGCAGGCGGGAGATGATGTAGCCGAACATCGTGCAGGCCCTCTAGTCGTATAGGAGATGAGCCACCGGGCTCTCCGTAATCCTCCCCCGCGTGGCGGGGGAGGGGATGAGGCCAGGGCCTCACCCCGGGGGGACCGCCGAAGGCGGTGGAGGGGGGAGCCAAAACTGAGACTCTTGCCGCCCCCTCCACCACCCTTCGGGTGATCGTCCCCCGCCACGCGGGGGAGGATCAGAGCGGAGAGGCCGGTGGCTCTGCCCCGTCACATCACTTTTCGAGCCAGACGTTCGACACCCGCGTGTTGTAGAAGGGCTTAAACCCCTTCACGTTCGACCGTGTGCCCTGGACGTTCGACATCACGCCGAATGGAATGGCGAGTACGTGCTCGAACACCGCCTTCTGGGCATCGGCGAAGGCAGCGGCCCGCTCTTCGATGGTGGCGCCACCCTGCACGCGCTGGAACGCGGCGTTGTAGTCGGGGTCACCGGCCGGGTCCTGCGGCTTATAGATATTGGCGGGGGCCGCGAGGTTGCGGAGCGTCGTCGCGCCGCCCTGGGCGGCCGAGCCGGTCCAGTGGGTGAAGAAGAAATTCCACCCGGTGGTTTCCTTCTCGCTGGTGGCCAGCGCCGTCGGCCAGTCGAACACCTTGAGTTCGGCGTTGAAGCCGGCTGCCTGCAGCTGCGCCTGCATTACCAGGGCAGTGTTGTACATGGTGGTGATCTGCTGGGTGGTCAGCAGCACGATCGGCTCGTTGTTGTAGCCGGCCTCGGCCAGCAGCGCCTTGGCCTTGTCGGCATTGGCCTGGTTGTAGAGCTCGCCGCCGGCTTCGGAGAAATAGGCGGTGCCGGGGAATTGCAGGCTGGGGTTGAGCTTGTAGACGCCGTCGGTCGACGCCTCCATGATCTCATCCATGTTGAGCGCGGCCAGCATGGCCTGGCGCACCTTGAGGTTGTCGGTGGGCGGCGCCGACCAGTTCGGGTAGCCGATATTGAGGCCGTAGGCTTCGAGCGTCAGCAGCTCGACGCCCTCGACCGCCGCGAGGCGCTCCATCGAAATCGCCGGCACCGATTCGACGATATGGACTTCGCCGGTTTCGAGCGCCGCCATGCGGGCGGCGGTTTCGGTGAGCATGCGGAAGGTCACGGTATCGACGCAGGCCTGCTTGTAGCCGGCAAAGCCGCTGAGACCGGTGAGCGTGGTGCCCGGGGTGTAGTCGGCATAGCGGTCGAGACGCACATGGCTGTCCGGCACGAATTCGCCGAGCTTGAACGGCCCGGTGCCGATGACGTCGATCTGCCCGGCCGCCTTGCTGGCCTCTTCCGAGGGCATGATGACGACGGGGGCCGTCGACGACGAGAGATTTTCGAGGAAGTTCGCCTGCGGCGCCTTGAGCGTGATGACGAAGGTGGCGTCATCGGGGGCCGTCCAGCCTGCCACGGCTTCGAGGATCGAGCGGCTGACGCCGACGGTCTTGTAGCGGTCGAACGAGGCGAGCACGTCGGCGGAGGTCATCGGCTTGCCGTTGTGGAACTTGACCCCCTGGCGCAGCTTGAAGGTGTAGTTCAGCCCATCGGCGCTGGTCTCGATCGTGTCGGCGAGATCGGGCACCGGCCGCATGTTCTCGTCGCGGATGATCAGCGCCTCGAAGATGTTCATGGCGATATTGCGTGTCGCCGACGGGGTGGCCGTCTGCTGGTCGAGCGTTCCGGCCGCGGCTTCGAGCCCGACCACCAGATCGCCGCCCTGCTGTGGGCAGCTGAACCGCTCCTGAGCCGTCGCGCCGAAACTGGCGAGAAGGCCCAGCGTCACTGCCGAGCTGAAAAGAAGATGCTTCCTGTTACCCATTGTCCGTCCCTCCTGAAAATAGACGTGCATCGACATCAAGGACCGGGCCCCTGATCGAAAGGGGTAGAACGCGCATCGCCCCAACGACTTGCGTTTCCGATCCTCGTCTGTATCGTGGTCGACATGTATCGTTAAAGGTATTCAGTCAGCTTCACGCCGGATCGTCAAGAGGGTGTGGGAATTTTCGTCGGGAGGGGGGCAGGGGCCTTGAGCCCAGCCGGTCTCACGGCGCCTGAGGGAGGAAATGCGAAATGAAGATAACCGAGGTCGAGACGCTCTATACCGAGGAGTTCTCGAACGTCATCTGGGTGCGGGTGCATACCGATGCGGGGATAACCGGGCTGGGCGAGACGTTCTTCGGGCCGGGGTCGGTCACCGCACATGTACACGAAGTGCTGGCGCATAAGCTGCTCGGCCGCGACCCGCTGGCGATCGAGGCGATCAACCGCGAGATGGTCTATGCGGCGCTGGGGTTCTCGTCATCGGGGGCGGAAATGCGGGCCGCGTCGGCGGTCGACATCGCGCTGTGGGATCTGTTCGGCAAGGCATGCAACCTGCCGGTGCACCAGATGCTGGGCGGGCTGAGCCACCAGCGGCTGCGCATCTACAATACCTGCGCCAACCCTCGCTACGCGCAGGCGCGCAACTTCCGGCCGGTGGATAACTGGGCCTCGGGGCAGGGCGATGCCCGCTATGCCGATCTCGACGGCTTCATGCATCGGGCGGGGGAGCTGGCGGAGGACCTGCTGGCCTCGGGGATCACGGCGATGAAGATCTGGCCGTTCGATCCGCCGGCGATGGAAAACGACGGGCGCTACATCACCACCGACCAGCTGAAGCTGGCGCTCGCGCCGTTCGAGAAGATCCGGAAAGCCGTGGGCGACCGCATCGAGATCATGGTGGAGCTGCATAGCCTGTGGAACCTCCCCACCGCCAAGCAGATCGCGCGGGCCCTGGAGCCGTTCCAGCCGACCTGGTTCGAGGACCCGATCCGCATGAACTCGCCGCAGGCGCTGGCCGAGTTCGCGCGCTCGACCCCGATATCGGTCTGCGCCAGCGAAGTGCTGGCGACGCGCTTTCCCTACAAGGACCTGCTCGACCGCGACGCGACGCATGTGGTGATGGTCGATATCGGTTGGTGCGGCGGGCTGACCGAAGCACGCAAGATCGCCGCGCTGGCCGACACCTATCACCGGCCGTTCGCCGCGCATGACTGCGTCGGCCCGGTGGCGTTCGCCGCGGGAGTGCATGCCTCGTTCAGCCAGCCCAACACGCTGATCCAGGAGAGCGTGCGGGCCTATTACAATGGCTGGTACAAGGACCTGGTGACGGCAACGCCACGCATCGAAGGCGGGCATGTGTACCCAATGGAGGGGCCTGGGCTGGGGACTGAGTTGAGGCCGGAGGTGTTCGAGCGGGCCGATCTGGTGCGGCGGGTGTCGCGGGTTTAGGGGCAGGGGGACTGGGCACTGGCACTGGACGCGATCGCCTTCTCCCCTTGTGGGAGAAGGTGCCCGAAGGGCGGATGAGGGGTATCTCTCCGCGCACTGGGTCACTCCTCGCTTCGCTCGGAGCGCGCTACACTTCGTTGCGCGGACCCCTCATCCGGCCTTCGGCCACCTTCTCCCACAAGGGGAGAAGGCCCTCGCCTCACAGCCGGAACTTGAGGCACCATCATCTCATGGTCGTACCCCACACAAAGTCCCTTGACGGCCTTCGTCCATGTAACGTTACAGTGCACGCCGGCAAAACCACCGAACAACAGCCGCACGGACAAGCGTCAGATGAGCATTGAGACCACCCCAGCCAATGCCGCCAAGCCGGGCGAGCCGCGGGCCTATCGCAGCGCCGAATGGTTTGCGCGGGCCGGCAAATATGGCTTCGTGCCGCGCAGCTGGATGAAGAGCCAGGGGTTCTCGCCCGAACTGCTCGATGGCCGGCCGGTGATCGGCATCTGCAACACCTGGTCGGAACTGACCAACTGCAACCGGCACCTGCGTGAGCTGGCCGAGCATGTGAAGCGGGGCGTGCTGATGGCGGGTGGTTTCCCACTGGAGTTCCCGGTAACGAGCCTGGGTGAGCCGCTGATGCGGCCGACCACCATGATGTTTCGCAACCTCGTCGCCATGGATGTCGAAGAGACGATCCGCGCCAACCCGATCGACGGGGTGGTGCTGCTGGCCGGCTGCGACAAGACCACGCCGGCGGTGCTGATGGGGGCGGCAAGCTGCGATGTGCCCGCCGTGCTGGTGTCGGGCGGGCCAATGCTCAATGCCCGCTTCCGCGGCCGGGTGTTGGGCTCGGGCACCGATATCTTCAAGCTCGATGAGGAATACCGCACGGGCAAGATCTCGAAGGCCGACCTCGATGCGGCCGAGGCGGCGATGAGCCGTTCGGCCGGCTCGTGCATGACCATGGGCACCGCCTCGACCATGGCGTCGCTGGGCGAAGCGATGGGCATCGGCTTTGCCATGAACGGCTCGATCCCGGCGCCCGACAGTCGTCGCGCCGTGCTGGCCGAGCAATCGGGCAAGCGTGCCGTCGAACTGGTGCGGCAGAACATCACCATTTCCAAGATCCTGACCCGGGCGGCGTTCGAGAACGCGGTGAAGGTCAATGGCGCGATCGGCGGCTCCACCAATGCGGTGGTGCACCTGCTCGCCCTCGCCGGTCGGCTCGGCGTCGATTTCAAGCTCGAGGACTGGGACGCGCTCGGCCGCGACGTGCCGACCATTGTCGACCTCAAACCCTCGGGCCGCTTCCTGATGGAAGAGTTCTTCGATGCCGGCGGTTTGCCGGTGGTGATGCAGCGCATCTCGCATTTGCTCAACCTCGACGCCGTCGCGGTTGAAGGCGGCACGATCGGCGAGCGCATCGCGGATGCGCAAAGCTGGAACGACGAGGTGATCCGGCCGCTGGACAAGCCGCTGACGCCGCAGGGCGGCATGATGGTGCTGAAGGGCAACCTTGCCCCCAATGGCGCCATCATCAAGCCGTCGGCGGCCTCGCCACGGCTGATGCAGCACCGCGGCCGGGCCATGGTGTTCGAAAATTCCGAGGATCTCAGGGCCCGCATCGACGACCCCGATCTCGATGTCGACGCCGACAGCATCCTGGTGCTGAAGAATGCCGGGCCGCGCGGTTATCCCGGCATGCCGGAAGCCGGTACCATGGCGCTGCCCAAGAAGCTGCTCGAGCAGGGCGTCACCGATATGGTGCGGGTCTCGGACGCGCGGATGAGCGGCACGGCATTCGGCACCGTGGTGCTGCATGTGGCGCCGGAATCGGCGCTGGGCGGGCCGCTGGCGCTGGTCAGGACCGGCGACTTCATCGTGCTCGATTGTGCCGCGCGGAAGCTCGAGCTCGAAATATCCGCCGAGGAACTGGCGCGGCGCCGGGCGGCCTTCGTGCCGCCGCCGCCGGCCTATGAGCGCGGCTATGGCCGGCTCTACATCGACCATGTGCAGCAGGCCGACAAGGGCGTCGATTTCGACTTCCTCGTCGGCGGCAGCGGCACGCCACCTTCAAAGGTCTCGTTCTGACGGCACACCCGTCGCACTGCCGATGCCGCTCGGTGAGCCGCTGAGCCTCGGCGCCCGCATTTTATCTGGAGGATATTCAGCATGACCGCCCGCGCCTATTGCGACTGCCACGTCAATATCTACAACGAAGAGCACATCCTGCCGCTGTACTGGACGCTGCATGGCCGGGTACGGAAGGGCGAGCTCAGCCACCAATCCGATGCGGATTCGCTCTACACGGCGATGGCCGATGTGGAGAAGGCGATCATTTTCACCCTGCGCTATGCCGACGCCATCGGCGTCGAGGGCAATGACGAGCTGACCGCCGCGGCGGTGAAGAAGTACCCCGACAAGTTCGTCGGCTTCGCCTATGTCGATCCGCGCCGCCCCGACTACATGGACATGCTGCACCACGCCATCGAGGACCTTGGTCTCAAGGGCGTGAAGTTCGGGCCGATCTATAACGGCGTGCACCTCTCCGACCCACGGCTCGAGCCGGTCTACGAGTATCTGCAGAAGCGCAACATCCCGCTGACCATGCATATGGGCACCACCTATGCCCGCAATGCCCCGGTGGAGCTTGGCCGCGCCATCCATGTCGAGCCGGTGGCGCTGAAATACCCCGACCTCACCATGATCCTCGCCCATATGGGCCACCCCTGGTACGACGAGGCGATCGTCGTGGCGCGCAAGCAACCCAATGTGTGGCTGGAACAGTCAGCGCTCTTCTACCGGCCCTGGCAGTATTACAACATGCTGGTGCTGGCCGAGGAGTATCGCACCGCCGACAAGATCTTCTTCGGCACCGACTTCCCGTTCGCCGGCGTGGCGGAATCGGCCGATGGGCTGATCAACATCAACAAGCAGGTCGAAGGCACCAACCTGCCACGGGTGAGCGAGGAGACGATCCAGTCGATCCTCTGGTCCAACCCGTTCAAGACCTGGTGGAAGGGTGACAACCCGCTGGGCTGAGCGGCCGGTCTGGCCGGGCACGGGACTCTCCGTGATCCTCCCCCGCGTGGCGGGGGAGGGGGACCGCCGAAGGCGGTGGAGGGGGCGGTAAGAGTCTCCGGCTTGGGCTCCCCCCTCCACCAGCTTCGCTGGTCCCCCTCCCCCGCCACGCGGGGGAGGATCGCGGCACCGCCGGTGGCTTTGCCGCTATCCCGCGAAGGTGCCGGAGGCGGTCCCCACGCTGGCGAGCGGGACGGCAACCAGCGCGCCCTCGGCCGGACGAGCCGCCAGCTCGGCCTCGCTCATCCCGAAACGCGCCGAGGTGACATAGAGCGTTTTGAGGTCCGCGCCGCCAAAGGTGCAGCTAGTGGGCGATCGGACCGGCAGCTCGACCATCTCGATGGCGCCGGATGGGGCGATCCTCGCAATGCCGGCGCCGCCGGCAACGCGGCAGTTGTAGACGGCGCCGGCCGCATCGCGGGTCGAACCATCCGGAAGTCCGCGCGGCAACGGCGAAGCGAAGGGGCGCGGGTTGGCGAGGGTGAGGGCGCCGGGGTCGTAGTCGAAGGCCAGCAGCGCATTGGTGGTGGTGTCGGCGGTGACGAAGCGGCCATCGTCGAGCCAGACCATGGTGTTGGTGATGCCGAACCGCTCCGAGCTGAGGGCGGTCACCTGGCCTTCCGGCGAGATCCGGTAGAGCCGGCCGGTGCGATCCGGGGCGGGCTTGGGCCCGCCATCGGCGCCGATATTGTCCTGCATGGTGCCGACCCAGAACGAGCCGTCTGGCGCCACCACACCCTCGTTCAGGCGGTTGCCCGGCTGCTCGGGTTCGGGAACCGCGAAAGTGTCGAAGCTGCCGCCGGGCGACCACAGCACGACGCGCTGGCGGAGGCCGACGATGAAGCCGCCGCCACGCCGCAGCCCGATCGAGGTCGGCAGCTCGGGCGTCGCCCACTGGTGGTGGGCGCCGGTCACCGGATCCAGCCGGTGGATGGCGCTGCCGACGATATCCACCCAGTAGAGCGCCGCTTCTGCCGGCGACCAGATGATGCTCTCGCCGACACTGTTGCGGGCGTCGAAGATGATGGCGGCTTCACGCATGGCTGGGCTCGCTATTTGCGGAACTCGGCCGCCAGCGGCGACGACTTGATGATATCGGTCAGGCGCCGGTGCCAGGCAATGTCGCGCCACATGCCACGATATTGCGGCCCGCAGAAGTTCGAGGTGCAGATCGCCGTCCAGCGGCCGGTCGCCGCCGCCTGCTCGACGCCATCGGCGCAGACATCCATCATCCAGTCCCAATCGGCCATCGGCCAGTCGCGATACATCACCGAGGCCCAGGCCTCGGTGGTGACGAGCGGCAGCTTGCTGCGGCGCGACCAGTCGGCCGCTTTGCCGATCCACTCGGTGAGCGTGGTGTCGAAGCGCTGTTTGTCGGCGAGATAATGCGGCTTGGCCTTGCGGATCAGCGTCTGGAACTCGCGCTGTTTGAACGAGTAGCCGATATCGGCGTAAAAGCTGCTCATCGCCGGATTGGTGATCCAGATGTGCGGCTCGAGGAAATCGAGCATCGACACATCCTGCTGTTCCCAGAGCTCGAACTGGTCCGACTGCGAGAAGGTGTAGTCGAGCTCGGGGTAGCGCTGCCGCAACAGGGCGATGCTGTCGCGCATCCAGCCGATGACGCGCGGAGCGGTCAGCAGATCGGGCGCGGTCTGCCCAGGCGGATAGAGATAGGGCGCCCATTTCACGTTGGGGAATTCATTGCAGAGATCGACGTAGAGGATGGCGTCGATGAGGCCTGCCGCGGCGATGAGATCGAGCGTGGCGAGCCACACCCGCGCCTGATCCTCCGCGGTCTTGATCAGCATGCGGGCATCTTCATTGTCGCGCTTGTACCAGGTGGAGAGGCCGACCACGATGCCGCGCGCCTTGCACTTAGAAATGAACTCGACCAGCGCCTCGCCGACCTTGCTGATGTCGACTTCGCCCGGTGCGCCCCAATCGCCATCCTGGCCATCCGAATGGATGGTCCAGGTCTTGTGCGGGTCGGCGGCGATCAGATGCGGGAAGGCATCGATGCGCACCGCGTCGTAGCCGCGCTCGGCCAGTTCATCGAGCGCCTGGTCCCAATCCTCGTAGCCGGCGCCGGGCCAGCGCCGCTCGATCCAGGAGAACTCCCACATGGTGATGGCATAGGGGCGGGTTACGCGGCTGATGGTCATGGCTCAACGTCTCAGGTCGGAATCGATGGGGGAGGTCTTGATCAGGTCGGTGAGCCGGCGGTGCCAGGCGATATCGCGCCACATGCCGACGAATTGCGGCCCGCAGAAGTTGGAGGTGGCGATGCCGACCCAGCGGCCCTTCGTAGCGGCGTGGCTGACGCCGAGCTCGCAGAGATCCTTGATCCAGCCCCAGTCGAGCAGCGGCCAATCCTTGTAGTCGACCACCGACCAGCATTCGGTGGTGACCAGCGCCTTACCCGAGGCACACGACCAGTCGGCGATGTTGTCGATCTCGCCGGTCAGCGCCTTATCGTAGCGGGCCTGGTTGGCGCGGTAGGTCTCGTAGCCACGCGCCACGATGTTGTCGAAACCCTCCGGCGAGAACTTCTCGAAATTGTAGCCGACGGCGGCGTTCCAATCGCTGGTCGAGGGATGCGACATCCAGATATGGGGCTCGAGGATATCGAGCATCGACACGTCCTGCTCGGCCCAGTCGCGGTACTGGGTGCAGAACGAGAAGGTGTAATCGAGATCGGGATAGCTCTGCTTGGCGATGGCGATGCTGTCGCGCATCAAGGCGACGATCTCAGGGTCGCGGCGTGACCGCTCCTCGCCCTCGATGCCGCCATAGAGGAAGGGCGTCCAGAACGGGATCGGGAACTCGTTGCAGAAATCGACATAGAGGATGCTGTCGATCAGGCCGGCGCGGTCGATCAAAGCGAGCGTATCGACCCAGACCTTGGCGAGATCGGCGGCCGAGCGGATATTGAGGCGGACATCGTCGCGGTCCTGCCGCCACCAGGTGGAGAGGCCGACGCCGATGTGGCGCGCCTTGCACTTGGCGATGAACTCGACAAGCGCCGGACCCACCGTGACCCGGGTGAGCGACTGGGCGCCCCAGCTCACCTGGTTCCAGGTGGGGAGAATTTCCCATTCCCGCTCGGCGCCGGCCGAGACCAGGTGCGGGAAGGCGTCGATGCGGACCGCGTCATAGCCGCGTTCGGCCAGCTCATCGAGCGCCTGGTCCCAATCCTCGTAGCCGGCGCCGGGCCAGCGCCGCTCGATCCAGGAAAAGTCCCACATCGTGATGGCATAAGGCTTCAGAAAGCTGGGTTTCATCCCCGGTCTACCCTCCCTTGGCGCGCAGCATGTTCGTTACCTGTCTGCTTGCATGGGGTGCATTCGTAGACTGGATATCGTCGTATTGACAACAGGTAAGTGACATGCTTTCTACAAAAACAACGTGACCTAGCATACAGGTTGAGATGAGCAATAACGGGTACCCCAGGCCGGTCGAGGCTGCCGACGAAGAAGAGGCGCCAACCTCGCTGGTGCAGAAGGTGATCCTCGGCATCCGCCAGATGATCCGCTCGGAGGGGATGAAGGTCGGCGATCCGCTGCCCAGCGAGACCATGATCGGCGAGCAGCTCGGCGTGTCACGGGCCGTGGCGCGGGAGGCCTATCGGTCGATGGCGGCGCTGGGCCTGCTCAGCGTTTCGAATGGCCGCCGGGCCCGGGTTTCGGCGGTCGACCCGCAGGTGCTGGCGCTGGTCATCGACCATGGCGTGCAGACCGACCAGGTATCGGTGCAGCAGATTCTCGACGTACGCCGCACCCTCGAGATGCGGACCGTCGGGCTCGCGGCCCTCCGCCGCACCGACAAGGAAGCGCGCGAGATCAAGGCGCTGGCGGCGGCGATGCGCGCCGACTTCCACGAGATGGACAAGGTGATGGAACACGACATCGCCTTTCACGAAACCATCGCCCGCGCCTCGCGCAACCCGATGTTCGCGCTGATGGTGGGCTCGTTCCACGTGCTGACGCGGCAGACCTGGCGCGTCGGCTGGCTGGCGCGCGAGAGCGACGCGGACCGCTACGACAATGTGAGCTGCCACGAGGCCATCGCGCAGCACATCGAGGCGGGCAATCGCAGCGCCGCCGAAGCGCAGATGGCGGAGCATTTCGACAACACGGTGAAGGTGCTGCTCGCCAGCGGCGTCAACTGACCAACTCTGAGGCCCGGGGGAGGGGCTGGCGGTGAAAATCCAGAAGATCGAAACGATCCGGATCGCCGAACACGCGAATATCTGCTGGGTCGAGGTGCACACCGATGAAGGCGTGACCGGGCTCGGCGAGACATTCTTCGGTGCCGAGGCCGTCGAGGCCTATATCCACGAGACGGCCGCGCCTATGCTGATCGGGCGCGATCCGCTGCAGATCGAAGCCATCTCGCGGGCCCTCACCGGCTATCTCGGCTTCGCCTCGACCGGCGTCGAGATGCGCGGCAATTCGGCGATCGATATCGCGCTGTGGGATATTTTCGGCAAGGTCAGCAACCAGCCGATCGCGCAGCTCCTGGGTGGGTTCACCCGCAGCGAGATCCGCACCTATAACACCTGCGCCGGCACCGGCTACATGCAGGAAGGCGGCCAGACCGTCGCCAATTACGGGTTGAGCGGCGGGCGCAACCAATATGCCGATCTCGAGGCCTTCCTCAGCCGTGCCGATGATCTCGCCGAAGAGCTGCTCTCCGAGGGCATCACGGCGATGAAGATCTGGCCGTTCGATGTGGCGGCCGAAAAGAGCCGCGGCCAGTACATCAGCGCGGCCGACCTTAAGGAGGCGCTGTCGCCGTTCGAAAAGATCCGCAAGCGGGTCGGCGACAAGATGGATGTGATGGTCGAGTTCCACTCTATGTGGCAGCTCACCCCGGCCATCCAGATCGCCCGGGCCTTGGCGCCCTACAACACGTTCTGGCACGAAGATCCGATCCGCATGGATTCGCTCGGCGATCTCAAGCGCTACAGCGAGGCCTCCATCGCGCCGGTCTGCGCCTCGGAAACACTGGCGACGCGCTGGCGCTTCCGCGACCTGCTGATGGCGGACGCAGCGGGCGTCGTGATGCTCGATCTCTCCTGGTGCGGCGGGCTCACCGAAGCCAAGGCGATCGCCTCGATGGCCGAGGCCTGGCATCTGCCGGTGGCGCCGCATGATTGCACCGGGCCGGTGGTGCTGTGCGCCTCGACCCACCTGTCGCTCAATGCGCCCAACGCCCTGGTGCAGGAGAGCGTCCGCGCCTTCCATCGTACCTGGTACGGCGACCTCGTCACGCAACTGCCCCCGATCAGCAACGGCAAGATCACCGTTCCCGAGGGGGCGGGGCTGGGGATGGAACTCAATCCCGAACTCGACCGGCGGTTCAAGACGACCCGACGGAGTAGCGACGCCGAAAACTAAAAGCAGATTTTCCAGGGAGGAAAACCATGAAGACGCTTATTGCCGCCATGCTGGCGGCCACGGCCCTCTGCGCAATGCCTGCACTGGCTGAGGACAAGCCGCCGCTGCGCATCATCTACGCCACCCATGCCGACAGCGGAAACACCTTCTGGCTGACGGTGAAGAAAGGCATGGACGACGCCTGCGCCATCGTCAAAGCCGATTGCCAGATGCTGTTCATCGCCAAGGCCGGCGACGTGGCCGGCCACATCGCCAATATCCAGGCCGCCATCGCGCAGCAGCCGGACCTGCTCATCACCTCGATCACCGACGACACGGCGTTCGATGCGGTGGTCAAGGAAGCCGTCGATGCCGGCATCGCCGTGATCTCGTCGAACGTCGATGACAACCAGGGCGCCAAGGGCAATGCCCGCGCCGCCTTTGTCGGCCAGAGCTTTTTCACCGCCGGGCAGGCGCTCGCCACCCGGGTGGCTGGCGATTTCCCGGCCGAAGGCCCGATCCGCGTACTGATCGGCGTCAACGCGCCGGCCGATAACTGGTCGCGCACCCGGGCCAACGGCATCATTGCCGGGCTCGAAGACTGGAAGGCGGCGAACCCGTCGCGCGATATCAGCTGGCACGAGATCGATGCCGGCCTCGACTACGGCACCAGCGCCGACCGCTTCGGCAGCTACTTCACCAGCGAGCCGAACCTCACCGCCTATTTCGATACCGGCTTCTGGGATGTCGGTGTCGTCACCGTGCTGAAGGATCGCGGGATCGATCCGGGCAAGGTGATCCTTGGCGGCTTCGACCTCGTGCCCGATGTGCTGGCGCAGATGCAGGCCGGCTACATCCAGTATCATGTCGACCAGCAACCGTATCTCCAGGGCTGGGCCCCGGTGATGCAGGCCGGGCCGATCCGCGACTACAAGATGGCCGCCTATGACGTCGATACCGGCAGCGCCATCGTCACCAAAGACATGGTTGGCGCCATCGAAGAGCTGTCCAAGGCCGGCTACCGCTGACCCCCTGGCGGCGGTGGCCTCGTAACGGCTGCCGCCGCTTCGTTTTCGGTCTCGCGAGGAGAAGCGACCAATCATGCGACTGCTAAAGATCTACATGCAGCGACCCGAGCTCGTCGCCCTCGTGGTGCTGATCGTGTTCACCACCTATTTCGCCGCGGCCAGCAACGGGCTGTTCCTGTCCAACGCCAATGTGCGCGGCATGTTCAGCCTCTATCCCGAACTGGCGATCCTGGCGCTCGGCTTCAGCCTCCTGATGATCGCGGGCGAATTCGACCTTTCGATCGGCTCGGTCATGGGGCTCTGCCCGATCGTGCTCTGCGCCATGATCAATTTCGGCATCCCGTTCTGGCCCGCCTTTATCCTCGCCCTGGTGGTCGGCGCGGCGATCGGCCTGTTCAATTCGGCAGTGACGCTGCGCTTCGGCATTCCGAGCTTCATCACCACGCTCGGCACCCTGTTCATGGCGCGCTCGGTGGCGGTGGTGCTCTATTCGAGCGGCCTTGCCACGACGCTCGATATCGCGGTGGTGCCCACCTGGGCCTTCTCCGAACCACTGGGCATTTTCCGCGTCTCGGCCATCTGGCTGGTCGCCCTGGCGCTGCTGGTCTGGCTACTGCTCGAGAAGACCAATTTCGGCAACTGGATCCGCGCCACCGGCGGCTCGGTGGAAGCGGCCAAGGCCATGGGCATCCCCACCTCGCTGGTGAAAACCGTCTGCTTCATGATCTGCTCAACCCTCGCTGGGTTGGCCGGCATCATCCAGGTGGTCCGCATCGGCTCGCCGATCCCCTCGATGGGCGAATCCATGGAGCTGCAGGCCATCGCCGCCGCGGTGATCGGCGGCATCGCGCTCTCCGGTGGCGTCGGCAACATCGTCGGCGTGGTCATCGGCATGGCGATCATCCGGGTCATCGATTCCGGCATGATCATGAGCCGGGTCGATGCCAGCTGGTTCAAGTTCGCCATCGGCTTCCTCATCGTCTGCGCCGTCATCGCCAACCATTGGCTGGAGCGCCGGGCGCGCAACATCAAGCTGGAGGTGGCCCAATGAGCGCGCCGCTGATCGAATGTACCGGACTGCAGAAGTGGTATTCCGGTGTCCACGCCCTCAAGAATGTCAGCCTCCGCGTCGAGCGTGGTGAAGCGGTTGGCCTCGTCGGCGACAACGGCGCCGGCAAGACCACGCTGATCAAGATCCTCTCGGGCGTGCATCGGGCCGATGCCGGCAAGATCAGGATCGACGGCAAGGACGTGACCATCCGGAATGCCCGGCACGCCATGGAGCTGGGGCTGGAGACGATCTACCAGTACAATTCCATGGTCCCCACCATGACCATCGCGCGCAACGTCTTCATCGGCCGCGAGCCGCTCAGCTGGTCGCTGTTCGGCTTCGGGGTGATGGACCAGAAGAAGATGCGGGCCGAAAGCGTCCAGGCGATCGCCGATGTCGACCTGCACCTGCGCTCGCCCGATGCGCTGGTGGGGGAACTCTCCGGCGGTCAGCGGCAGGGCGTCGCCATCGCGCGCGCGATGCATTTCAAATCGAAGGCGCTGATCCTCGACGAGCCAACCAACCACCTGTCGGTGAAGGAGACCGACAAGGTGCTGGGCTTCGTGCGCGACCTCAAGAAGCAGAACGTCACCGGCATCTTCATCTCGCACAACATGCAGCACGTGTTCCAATGCTGCGACCGGGTGGTGGCGATGGCGCGCGGCGAGATCGTGTTCGACAGCCCGATCTCGAAGACCAGCATCGACGAAGTGCACGGGTACCTGTGATGAGCGAGTTCGCGGGCAAGACCGTCCTCATCACCGGGGCGCTGGGGACGCTGGGCACGGCGCAGGCCGAGGCCTTCGCCCGGCTCGGCGCGCGGCTGCTGCTGCTCGACCGCCCCGGCGATCCCCGTGGCGACGAGCGGGCCCGCGAACTGGCTGCCCGGCATGGCGTGGTGGCCCGCTCTATCGGCCAGGACCTCGGCGAGCTGAAAGCAAGCGAGACGCTGGTGCGTGGGCTCAGCGACGAGTATGGCGGCATCGACGTGCTGGTCTCCAACGCGGCGCTGATCATCAACAAGCCGTTCGAGGAGTTTTCGATCGAGGAGTACGAAGATCAGCTGCGGGTCAATTCCGCCGCGACCTTCGCCCTCGTGCGCGCCGTGGCGCCGGCGATGAAACAGAAGCGTGACGGCAAGATCGTCAATTTCTGCTCGGTGACGCTCAATGGCCGGTGGGACGGCTATGTCCCCTATGTGGCGAGCAAGGGCGCGATGCTGGGGCTGACCAAGTCGCTGGCCCGCGAACTGGGGCCGTTCAACGTGCGGGTCAACGCGGTATCCCCGGGCGCCGTGGTGTCCGAGGCCGAGAACCGGGTCTTCGCCGACCGCCTGCAGCAATACAATGACTGGATCCTCGAGAACCAATGCCTCAAGGAGCGGATCCAGGCGAGCGATGTTGCCGACCTAGTGCTGTTCCTCGCCTCCGACCGCTCGCGCATGATCACCGGCCAGAACTTCGCGGTCGATGGCGGCTGGTAGCCGACCTGTCCGCTTCCGGCGCAAAACGTCCCCAGCATGAACCGAGGCGCGGGAGGCTGGGCGCGATGTCGCCGGCGGCCATCAGCCCCGATACGGCCCTCCCGGTGGTCCCCAGCCCCATACCGGCATCGGTGGGTTGCCCTTTGGCGCCGCCACGCCGGGCTGCGAGTTGATGACGGCGATGCGCGTTCCCCACTCGAGATAGCCGACAAACGCCGCGCGGAACTCGGGGTCGCTGGGCAGGCCGACCTCGTCGGCGGTCTCGAGCATCAGCTCGATCCAGCGTTTGCGCTGCGCCTCGGTCAGGGCGCGGCCGAGATGGCGGGCGATCATGCCAGAATGTGAGCCGCCGTGATCGGTATAGGGCGTGCCGCCGCCGAACACCTCGGCAATGAAGCTGGCCACGTGCGCCGCATGCCTGGGGTCCATATTGGCAAAGACCGGCCCGATCACCGGATCGGCCGGCACCCGCTGATAGAACCGCGCCGTCAGCGCGGCGATGCGTTCCTCGCCGCCCGCCCAGGCGCTGAGCGTCGGAATGGCTGTTGAATCGGTCATGGTCTCGGTCTCCTCGTCGGCCCGAGGCTGCCTCGTGGCGCGACATTGCCGCAAGCTGGCCCGTTGGGCAGGCAAGCTCACTGCGACTTTAGTCCACCTAAAATTGCTGTTGCCGCCATCACATTTTCCCCACACAAATCAGCGACGCGTGCCACAGTTCACGGCACGGGGGCATAAATGGGCGATCTCAACGAACTCCGCGGCCGCATTCGGGCAGCACTTCTGGCCGACGAGGCCGAAACCATCGCGCGGCTCACGACCGACGCGGCATTGAGCGACGCCGACCGCGCCGCCATCGGGCAGCGGGCGCTGCAACTGGTGGAAAAGGTGCGGGCCGCGCAGTCCTCCGGCATGCTGGAATCCTTCCTCGCCGAGTATTCGCTCTCAACCGATGAGGGCATCGCGCTGATGTGCCTCGCCGAAGCGCTGCTGCGCGTCCCCGACAACCGCACCATCGACGACCTGATCGAGGACAAGATCGCGCCGTCGCGCTGGGCCGAGCATCTCGACCGGGCCAATTCGGCTTTGGTCAACGTCTCGACCCTGGCGCTCACCCTCACCGGTTCGGTGCTGCGCGAGGGCGGGGCAGGGATTGCCGGCACCATCAAGAACTTCGTGCAGCGCATCGGCGAGCCGGTGATCCGCTCGGCCGTGATGCAGGCGATGAAGATTCTCGGCAGCCAGTTCGTGCTTGGCCGCGACATCGAGGAGGCGACCCGCATCGCCCGCCGGGCGGAGAAGGACGGCTTCACCTATTCCTACGACATGCTGGGCGAGGCCGCCCGCACCGAAGCCGACGCCAAGCGCTATCGCGCCGCCTATGCCGAAGCCATTGCGGTGCTTGCCACCCGTTCCACCGCCGGTTCCGTGCGCGACAACCCGGGCGTCTCGGTCAAGCTCTCGGCGCTGCATCCGCGCTACGAGTTCATGAAGCGCGAGCGGGTGATGGACGAGCTGGTCGAGCGCACGCTCGCCCTCGCCATGATGGCGCGCGGCGCCAATATGGGCTTCAACATCGATGCCGAGGAGGCCGACCGGCTCGACCTCAGCCTCGACGTGATATCAGCGGTGCTGGCCGATGAGCGGCTTGCCGGCTGGGATGGGTTCGGCATCGTGGTGCAGGCCTATGGCCAGCGTGCCAGCCACGTCATCGACTGGATCGAGGCGCTGGCCGAGCAGCTCGACCGCCGCATCATGGTGCGGCTGGTGAAGGGCGCCTATTGGGACAGCGAGATCAAGCGCGCCCAGGTGCTGGGTCTCGGCGGTTTCCCGGTGTTCACCCGCAAACCGGCGACCGATGTCAGCTACATCGCCAACGCCAAGCGGCTCTTGTCGAAGACGCATCGCATCTACCCGCAGTTCGCCACCCACAACGCCCATAGCGTCGCGGCGGTGCTGGAGCTGGCGCAGCGGCTCGGCGTCGGCAACGACGCCTTCGAGTTCCAGCGCCTCCATGGCATGGGCGAGCGGCTGCACGAGATCATCCACGACGAGCACAAGACCCGCACCCGCATTTATGCGCCGGTCGGGCGGCATGCCGATCTCCTCGCTTACCTGGTGCGGCGCCTGCTCGAGAACGGCGCCAACGGCTCGTTCGTCAACATGATCGCCGATCGCGACGTGCCGGCCGCCGCCGTGGTGCAGGACCCGTTCGAGGCGGTGACGCACGCCGTCGCCAAGGTGCGGGCGCCCGCCGAACTGTTCGCGCCGCGCCGCGCCAACTCCAGGGGGCACGACCTGACCGACTCGCTGGCGGTGAACTATCTGCTCGCCGATCGCGACCGGTTCCGACCGAGCGAGAAGCGGTGGCACGCGGTGCCGGCCTCACTGGTCGCCGGCAGCCAGGGCGAGCAGTTTTCGATCATCAGTCCCGCCACCGGCGAGCCGGTGGGCGACGCCATCGGGGCAGGGCCGGAGACACTGGAACTGGCGATTGCCACCGCCAGGGACGCAGCGCCCGGCTGGGCGGCGCGGCCGGTGGCCGAACGCGCCCTGCTGCTCAGGCAGGTTGCCGATCTCTATGAGGACAATGCCGCCGAGTTCTTCGCGCTCTGCGCCCGCGAGGCTGGCAAGACCCTCAACGATGCGGTGAGCGAAGTGCGCGAAGCCGTGGATTTCCTTCGCTATTACGCCGCCGAGGCCGAAGCGAGCGAACCGCGCCAGCCGCTCGGGGTGTTCACCTGCATTTCGCCGTGGAATTTCCCGCTCGCCATCTTCACCGGCCAGATCGCCGCCGCTTTGGTTGCCGGCAATACGGTGCTGGCGAAGCCCGCCGAGACGACGCCGCTGATCGCGGCGCTGGCGGTGCGGCTGATGGTGCAGGCCGGCATTCCCGAGGACGTGGTGCAGCTGGTGCCCGGTTCCGGTCCGGTGGTGGGCTCGGTGCTGACTTCCGACCCACGCATCGACGGGGTGTGCTTTACCGGCTCGCTGGCGACAGCCAAAGCGATCGATGTGAAGATGGCCGACAATCTCGCCGCCGGCGCGGCGCTGATCGCCGAGACCGGCGGGCTCAACGCCATGATCGTCGACTCGACCGCTTTGCCCGAGCAGGCGGTGCGCGACATCCTTGCTTCCGCCTTCCAGTCGGCCGGGCAGCGCTGCTCGGCGCTGCGCATCCTCTATGTGCAGGAGGACGCGGCCGAGCGGACGCTCGAAATGCTCTATGGCGCGATGGACGAGCTGAAGCTCGGCGACCCCTGGGATCTGTCGGTCGATATCGGCCCGGTGATCGACAGCAAGGCCAAGGCGAAGATGGACGCCTATATCGCCGAGTTCGCCGCCCGCGACGCCGTGCTGCACCAGTTGGCGGCGCCGGAGCAGGGGACGTTCGTGCCGCCGACGGTGCTGAAAGTCTCGGGCATTGCCGAGATGAAGGAAGAAATCTTCGGCCCGGTGCTGCATGTCGCGACCTTCAGGGCCGAAGATCTCGACGCGGTGGTCAACGCCATCAATGCTTCGGGCTATGGGCTGACCTTCGGGCTCCATACCCGCATCGACGGGCGAGTGGAGGAGCTCTCCGACCGCATTCGCGCCGGCAATATCTATGTCAACCGCAACCAGATCGGCGCGGTGGTCGGCTCACAACCATTCGGCGGCGAGAGCCTCTCGGGCACCGGCCCGAAGGCGGGCGGGCCGAATTACCTGAAGCGCTTCTGGCGCCCGGCCGAGGCGTTCGAACCCTCCACCGGGGTCAACCCGCTCTCCGGCCTCTCGATCGGCTTTGCCATCGCGGCGGTCGACCAGGTGAAGATCGGCATCGAGCGGGTGGGGATCGAGCCGGCGCAGGAGCTGTTGCCCGGCCCGACCGGCGAATCCAACACGCTCTACACCTGGCCGCGCGGCGTGGTGCTGTGCCTTGGGCCCGACACGCAGAGCGCGCTGCAGCAGGCGACGCTGGCGCTCGAGCAGGGCAATGGCGTGCTGGTCGTCGCCCCCGGCGCCAGCCGCATCGCCGAAGCGCTCGGCGCCAATGGCGAGCCGATCGGCGGGCTGGACAAGAAGCTGTCGCCGGCGGCGATCGAGGCGGGGTTAAATGTCGACGCCATCATGCATTTTGGCACCGACGCGGATTTGCGGCCGTGGCGGCAGGCACTATCGCGCCGCGAGGGGATGATCATTCCGCTGGTCACCCGGCCGAGCGACGCCGAGCGACTGATCACCGAGCGGCATGTGTGCATCGATACGACGGCGAGCGGCGGGAATGCGGAGTTGCTGGCGGGGCAGTAGGAGCGTGGGGCCCACCCCCACCCAGCTTCGCTACGGCTTTGCCTAGCTGCGCTACCCTCCCCACAAGGGGGAGGGAGACGATAGAACCGAAGCCCTCAGTCGGGTCTCCCTCCCCTTGATGGGGAGGGCAGCGTAGCTTGCCCGCGCAGCGGGCTTAGCGCAGCTGGGTGGGGTGGGCCTCAGGCTCAGCCGCCCCTAAATCGCCCGCCCATCCCGCGCGAACACGTGGTAGCGCGCCGGATCAACATAGGCCGTGAGCATCGAGCCCAGTTCCACCTGCCGCTGTCCGTCTACCGCGATGGTCATCGCCTGGCCATCGGCGGTTGTGGTGTAGACCATGGTCTGGCCGCCCAGTTGCTCGACCAGGTCGACCTTGACCTTGGCCAGTTCGACACCCGAACCTTCATTGATGCCGATGTGTTCGGGGCGCACCCCGAAGGTCACCGCATCACCGGCGCCGACCTGGCGGTTGACGACGATCTCGCTGCCGCCGGCGCGGAGCTTGGCGCCCGCGCCATCGGCGCTTTCCACCTTGGCCTCGAGGAAGTTCATCTTGGGCGAGCCGATGAAGCCGGCGACGAAGCGGTTGCGCGGATGATTGTAGAGTTCGAGCGGCGCGCCGACCTGCTCGATGATGCCGGCCTGCAGCACGACGATCTTGTCGGCCATGGTCATCGCCTCGACCTGGTCGTGGGTGACATAGATCATGGTGTTGCCGAGGTCGTTGTGGAGCTTGGCGATCTCCACCCGCATCTGCACGCGCAGCTCCGCATCGAGGTTACTCAGCGGCTCGTCGAACAGGAAGATGCGGGGCTCGCGCACGATG
Source organism: Devosia sp. LjRoot16 (assembly GCF_964252795.1). NCBI lineage: Bacteria > Pseudomonadati > Pseudomonadota > Alphaproteobacteria > Hyphomicrobiales > Devosiaceae > Devosia > Devosia sp. LjRoot16. Next base: position 174,642 of record NZ_CAXUPH020000006.1, on the reverse strand, counting down.
GCCCGGCCGATGGCGACGCGCTGGCGCTGGCCGCCTGAGAGTTGCTTGGGTTTGCGTTTGAGCAGCGGCTCGATGCGCAGGATATCAGCTGCCTTCTGCACCCGCTGCTGGATCTCGGGCCTCGGCACCCGCGCCGTTTCCAGTCCGAAGGCGAGGTTCTGGTAGACGTTCATATGCGGGTAGAGCGCGTAGCTCTGGAACACCATGGCGATGCCGCGCCTGGCTGCCGGCACCTCGTTCATGCGCTCGCCGTCGATCAGGAGGCTCCCGCCCGAGATCGGCTCGAGCCCGGCAATCATCCGCAATAGGGTGGATTTGCCGCAGCCCGAGGGGCCGACAAACACAGTGAACTCACCCGGATCGATGTTGAGATCGATGCCGTGGATCACCTCCACATCGCCATAACGCTTCTCGACCTGCTGCAGGACAACGCTTGTCGACATCAGATGCTCTCCTCCACAGGGGCAGTGCAGTTGCCCACCGGGTCATTCCCGCGAAAGCGGGAAACTCTGTTTGCGGTGCTCGCGGCGCACTCCGAAACGGAGGTTCCCGCTTGCGCGGGAATGACTCCGTGGGTGGGGCGGCAACTCCTCATCGAAACCCCTCCGGCAGCCAGCTGCGATATTTCGGGTGGCCTGCGGTCACGGGGAAGCTTACCTCCTCGTGCGTTTCGGACGAATGGTAGAATGCCGTGACGATTTCCAGCGCCCGGCGCGAGTCCTTTGACGTCACCGGCATCGGCCCCAGCCCCTCCAGCGCATCCCAGAAGCGGCGCATCTGGGTCTGGAACCGCGACGGCACATCCTGCCAGTCGGCGAGCAGCGCCTCGATCTTCACCTTGGTCGCGTCGTTGCGCGGCAGGATCTTCCAGGGGAGTTTTCCGGGGTTGTAGGCTTCGTGGTCGCTCTCGAAGGTGACGTGCTCGAAGGCCAGCCGGATGCGGCTGATTTCGTCGGCCGAGCCGAGCGTCGCGGTGAAGCTGGCGAGCGCGCCACTCTCCATCTCCAGCGAAGCCGAGATGCAATCTTCCACCTCGATCGCATTCACCCGCGTCGCCACCCGGCCGAACAGGCTTTTGGGCTCGCCCATCAGGTAGGTGAAGATATCGTGCGGGTGGATGGCGTGGGTCATCAGCACGCCGCCGAGCTCGGTCTTCCATTTGCCGCGCCAGGGCACGGTGTAATAATCCGGCCCGCGCCGCCACAGCGTCTCGACGGTGCCGACATAAGGCTTGCCGGCGATCCCTGCCTCGATGATGCGTTTGACCTGCTCGATGCCGTTGCCGTAGCGATACTGGAACACCGGCATCAGCTTGCCGCGGCTCACCTTCTCGAGCTCGATGATCTCATCGACCTCGGCGAGCGAGCCGACCAGCGGCTTCTCGCACACCACGTGCTTGCCGGCTTTCAGCGCCGCCACCACCATCGGGTAATGCACCATGGGCGGGGTGCAGACATCGATTATGTCGAGATCGTCCATCGCCAGGAGGTCGTCGAAATTTTCGACCCGCCGCTCGATGCCGAACTCGTCGGCCAGCGCGTTGCGCCGCGTCGGGTCGAGATCGCAGATGGCGATGACCTTGAAGCGGTCCTTGTTGGTCTCGTAGCCCTCGACGATGTGGCTCTTGCCGATGCCGCCGCCGACTACAGCGACTGTGTAAACCCTGCTCATTGCTGCCAAACCGTCCCGACTTCAGCCAGTTTCTGCGCCGTCAGCGCCAGTTCCATCGCCTTGAAGGCGCGCACCTGCGGCATTGCCGTCTCGGTGCGGTTGAGGATGTCCGCGATCAGCTGCCGCCCATAGGGCAGGTCCTGACCCGAGCAATCGATATGCTGGGTGCCGTGCTTATCGACAAGGAACAGGTGGTCGGTCCCCGGCCGCCCGGCGATGTCGATATACTTCCTGAGCTCGATATAGCCCTCGGTGCCGAGGATGGTGAGCCGCCCGTCGCCCCAGGTCGGAAGCCCGGCCGGGGTGAACCAATCGACCCGCACGTAGCCCGTGGTAGTGGGGGTCCTCAAATGCATGTCGCCGACATCCTGCAGCCCGGGTTTGCCAGGGTTGCCGCGGTTGTTCACCGAGGCCGACACCACTTCGGCATCGGCATCGGTGCCGGAAAAGAACAGGAACTGCTCGCACTGGTGGCTGCCGATATCGCAGAGGATGCCGCCATAAAGCTGCCGATCGAAGAACCAGGCCGGCCGCTGGTTGTTGCGGATGGCATGCGGCCCGAGGCCCACGGTGTTGACCACCTGGCCGATGGCGCCGGCCTTGACCAGCTCGCCGGCCTTCACGGTGGAGCGGGTTTCAAAATGCTCGGAATAGCAGACCGAGTAGATCCGCCCCGTCTCGGCCTGCACCCGCTTGATCTCGGCCAGTTGCTCGAGGCTGGTCATCCCCGGCTTGTCGCTCATCACATCCTTGCCATGCCGCATCGCGGCGACCGAGATGGCGGCGCGCTCGGAGAGGATCGCGGCGGTGAGCACCAGCGCGATGGACGGATCCTCGAGGATGGCGCGTTGATCGGCGACGCGCTTCGCTTGCGGGAATTTCTCGCTGAACTCACGCGCGAGATCGTCCTCGGGGGAATGAAAAGCAACCAGCTCGGCGCCTTCGCGCAGCAGGCAGTTCACCTGGCCGTAGATGTGGGAATGGTTGAGGCCGATGGCGGCAAATTTGATGGGCATGGTCAGTCCTAGAATCCTGTGGCCGCTGATGCTGCCGTTCCGTCGTCTCCCTCCCCCTTGTGGGGAGGGATCAAGGGTGGGGGTAGGGCCGCAAGCACGGCAGCCAGATGGGTGGCGACACCTTCGAGGTTGTCGCGGATATCAAGGTTCGAGTACCGGGCGATGCGATAGCCCTCCCGGCGGATCAGCTCCGAGCGCCTATTGTCGTAAGCGATGGCCTCAGGGGTGAAGTGGGTTTCTCCATCGACCTCGATCACCAGTTTGGGGTGGTGGCAGGCAAAGTCAACATAGTATGGACCCAGTTGCACCTGGCGGCGGAAGCGGAAGCCCTGCTCCTTCAGCGAACGGAGGTAGTTCCAGAGCCTCGCCTCGGCCGGCGGCATACGCTTACGGAGTTCCCTTGAACGTTCGATGCTCATGGCCGCCCCCACCCAGCTTCGCTACGGGCCGTTGGCCCTAGCTGCGCTACCCTCCCCACAAGGGGGAGGGAGACGATGGAACCGAAGCAGCAGTCGGGTCTCCCTCCCCTTGATGGGGAGGGATCAAGGGTGGGGTGGGGCCACAGGCGCGGTGTCGAGGCGGGCGAGCGGGCCCTCACCGCTTCATCCCCGTCGTCGCAATCCCCTCGATCAGCAGACGCTGGAAGAACAGGAAGAACAGGAAGATCGGCACCAGGGACAATACGCTCATGGCGAAGAGGCCGCCGAAGTCGCTTTCGCCGGTGGAGTCGGTGAAGGTCCTGAGCCCGAGCATCACGGTGTATTGCTTCATCTCGTTGAGGTAGATCAGCGGGGCGAAGAAATCGTCCCAGGTCCAGATGAAGGTGAAGATGGCGGCGGTCGCCAGCACCGGCATCGACAGCGGCAGCATGATCTTCCAGTAGATGCGCCAGGCCGAGCAGCCGTCCATCATCGCGGCTTCGTCGAGTTCCCTCGGGATGCCGCGGAAGAACTGCACCATCAGGAAGACGAAGAAGGCGTCGACCGCGAGGAATTTCGGCACCACCAGCGGCAGGATGGTGTCGACCCAGCCCAGCTCGCGGAACAGCACATATTGCGGGATCAGGGTCACCTGGCCGGGCAGCATCAGCGTCATCAGCATCATGGCGAACCAGAAGTTGCGACCCTTGAAGCGCAGCCGCGCAAAGGCGAATGCCGCCATCGAGCAGGCGATGAGGTTGCCCACCACCGAGGTGACCGAGATCACCAGCGAGTTCCAGAAGAAGGTGCCGAAGCTGACGCGCAGCCCGTCCCAGCCGCGGAAATAGCTGTCGAGGCTCCAGACGCTGGGGATCAGCGTGCCGCCAAAGATCTCGTTCTCCGGCCGGAAGCTCGCCGAGAGCATCCACAGCAGCGGATAGAGCATCAGGATCGAGGCGCCGATCAGCGCCACATGGGCGAGCACGCTGAGGATGCGCTTGCGCATCAGCTTGGCCGGCGAGGCCTCGGTGACGACGGTGAGGCGCGGGGCGGGGGCGGTAACGGTCATCGGGTGCCTCCCTCGGCCGAACGGTCGACGAGCGACACGGGTGCCTCAATCATCATAGTGCACCCAGTATTTGCTGGTGAGGAACGAGAAGGCGGTGAAGCAGGCGACCAGCAGCAGCAGGAACCAGGCCAGCGCCGAGGCATAGCCCATGCGGAAGAAGCCGAATGCCTCCTGGTAGAGGTAGAGCGTGTAGAACAGCGTCGAGTTGATCGGATTGCCGGTGCCGGCCGAGATGATGAAGGCCGGGGTGAAGCTCTTGAAGGCCTCGATGGTCTGGATGATGGCGTTGAAGAACACCACCGGGGTCAACAACGGCAGGGTGATCTTCCAGAACTGGCGCCAGCGGCTGGCGCCGTCGAGGCTAGCGGCCTCGTACATATCCTGCGGGATCTGCCTGAGACCGGCGAGGAAGATGATCATTGGCGAGCCGAACTGCCAGATCGACAGGATAATCAGCGTCCACAGCGAATAGCGCGGGTTGGAAATCCAGCTCGGGCCCTGGATGCCGAACATCGAGAGGAAGTCGTTGACCAGCCCGTCGCCGGCAAACAGCTGGCGCCACAGGATGGCGATGGCGACGGAAGCGCCGAGCAGGCTGGGCAGGTAGAACAGGGCGCGGTAGAGCGGCAGGCCGCGCATGCCGCGGTTGAGCAGCAGCGCCACACCGAGCGCGAAGGCGAGTTTCAGCGGCACCGAGAAGATGACGAAGGTCAGCGTCACCTGCATCGAGGCGATGAATTTCGGATCCGCAGTGAACATGCGGATGTAGTTGCTGGCGCCCACCCATTCGGGGGCGGTCAGCAGGTCGAAATCGGTAAAGCTCAGGTAGAGCGAGGTGATGATCGGCCCGATGGTCAGGCCGAGAAAGCCGATCAGCCAGGGGATCAGGAAGAGGTAGCCGGGGGCGTGGTTCTGCCACGCCCTCGACCACCACGATTGGTACACCGCACCCCCGGCATGGGGGACTCCGGCCTCCACGGCGGGCGCGGTCATGACGTCAGGCCGCGCGGTTCAGGATGTCGGTCGCGCCCTTGACGAGCTCGGGACCGGCCTGTTCCGGGCTCTTGGCGCCGAAGCCCACTTCCTGCCCGAGAATACGGAACAGCGAAGCGTCGATCTCGCCGGCAGCGGCCGGCGGGGACGGGGGCAGGGCGCCGAGCAGCGGGCCGAGATTGGCGACGAAGTTGAGCGCCACCTGGCTCTGTTCGTCGAGCGTCGGGGCGAGCGCCTCGCGCACGGCCTTCGAGCAGGGGATGCCGCGCTCGACGCCAAGCACATTGCTGGCGGTAGGGTCGTTGACGAAGAAGCTGATGAACTTCGCCGCCGCTTCCTGCTGGGCCGACGAGCCGCCGATCGAGAAGAACATCGAGGGCTTGCGATAGTGACCGCCAGGGGCGTCGGCGGCGGTGCGCGGGAAGTTCGAGATGGTGATCTTGTCCTTGATGATCGCCTGGAAGGCCACCAGCTGGTTGGAGTTGGACGGGATCACCGACGCCTTGTTGAGCGTCAGCATGGTGGTCTCGAGCGGCCCGGTATCGAGCGCCTGGTCGTCGGGGCTGACGCAGACGCCGGCGGTGCGCAGGTCCGCCCAGAGCTTATACCACTCGGTGGCGTCGGCTTCGTCGAAGGCCACCTTGCCATCGGCGGTGTAGAGCGCCTTGCCGCGCTGGCGCAGCCAGTTCTCGTACATCGGCTCGGACACCGAACCGTCGGCGATGACGGCTTTGCCGACGCCCTTGGACTTGAAGGCTTCGCTGATCGTGGTCAGATCGGCATAGGTGGTGGTCGGGCCGGGCACATCGAGACCGGCCTTCTCGAAATCGACGGTGTTGATCATCAGCGCCACCGAATTGGCGCCCAGGCTGATGCCATAGAGCTTGCCATCGACCTTGCCGCCATCGAGCTGGTCCTGGTCGAAATCGCCCAGGTTCAGCGCGCCGCCGACGAAGCCGTCGAGCGGGGCGATGGCGTTCCGCTTGGCGTATTCGACGATGTAGCGGTAATCCATCTGGATGATGTCGGGCGCATTGCCGCCAGCGGTCTGGGTGGCGAGCTTGGGCCAGTAATCGTTCCAGGCGAGGAACTCGCCTTCGATCGCCGGGCCTCCGGCCTTGGCGTAGAGATCGGTTACGCCGTAGGTGCGGTCGGCGCGGGCCTGGCCGCCCCAGAAGATCAGGCGCAGGGCTTCCTGCGCAAAGGCAGGCGAAATGCCGGCTGCGGCGGCAAGCGCCGTCGTGCCGAGCAGAAACTGACGGCGGTCTAGCTTCATGGTCATGGATTCCTCCCGTTTAGTCCTCCGGGGCGGCGACGCCGGCCCGATCCTTTGTTGCGCTCTTGGTGGCGCTAAATAACTAATTGGTTACAACCATGGGCCGGGACGTGCGGCCTGTCAAGCAGGTGCCGTTTCGCACCGAGCCCCAGGCAGAATCGCGTCCAGGCAAGGCTCGGCGCCGGGCCTGGCCGGCGGCGAAGGGCAGCGTTGCAGGCGCTTGCAGCGATTCAGCGGCGGGTGCGGAGGTAGTCGACGACCATCTGCACAGCCTGCGCTTCACGGTCCTGGATCAGCGCGAACTGGCTGAGGTCCTTGCCGAAAACCACCGACAGCGTCTGCATGTTCGAGACGTAGAAATAGCACAGCGAGATAATCGAGATGTAGAGCTGCATCGGGTCCACATCGGTGCGGAACGTGCCCTCGGCATGGCCCCGCTTCACGATCTCCTGCAGCTCGCCGACGATGGGCGAGCGGATCTCGTCGAGATTCTTGATTTGCTTGACGAATTTGGCGTTCTGCAGGTTTTCCACAGAGAGCAGCCGCGGGAACCACGGGTTGGCGAGGAAGTGCCGGAATGTAAACCGGATAACCCGGTCGATAGCTTCTACCGGATCATACTGGCTGATGCGCAGCTCGCGCTCGCCGCGGCGGATTTCCTGGTAGGCGTCGAGCAGAACGGCCTGATACAGAGCCTCTTTATTCCCGAAATAGTGGTAGAGCAGCCGCTTATTGGCCTTGGCGCGGTCGGCAATGGCATCGACCCGGGCGCCGTTGAAGCCCTCTTCGCAGAACTCGTCGCGCGCCGCCTTGAGGATCGAGGCCTTGGTCTTTTCGGCATCGCGCGGACGCACCGGTGCCGGCGTGGCGGCGCGCCGCCGAACCTTCACCGCTGCCACCTCGCTCGCCATCGATCCTACTCCCCGCGCCGTTGCGGTTGTGCTGTCCAGTGTAACAGGACGGTTCATCAGCCGCGTTGGGCCGAGACGAAAATCATGCTTTCGTTCAAGCTCCGACGCCCGCTCTTGACGGTCCATCCTAGCGACGTGTATCTAAGTAACCAAGCAGTTACAAACATAGCGAATTGCGGCAAGCAGGAGGAGCGAGGGATGGCCGAGCGTCGGCTGGGACTGATCATGCACGGCGTGACGGGCCGTATGGGGTATAACCAGCACCTGGTGCGCTCGATCCTCGCTATCCGCGAGCAGGGCGGGGTGGTGCTGTCGAACGGCGACCGGCTGGTGGTCGACCCGATCATCGTCGGCCGCGATCGCGAGAAGATCCAGCGGCTCGCCGAAAAGCACCACATCAAGCGCTGGTCGACCGATCTCGACGAGGTGCTTTCCGACACCGAGGACGAAGTGTTCTTCGATGCCGGCACCACACAGATGCGGGCGGAGCTGTTGAGCCGGGCGATCGACGCCGGCAAGCATGTCTATTGCGAAAAGCCGGTTTCCGACGACCTCGAATCCGCCGTTGCGCTGGCAAAGAAGGCGAAGGCCTCGGGCGTCAAGCATGGCGTGGTGCAGGACAAGCTGTTCCTGCCCGGGCTGCTGAAGCTCAAGATGCTGAAGGACGCCGGGTTCTTCGGCCGGATCCTCTCGGTGCGCGGCGAGTTCGGCTATTGGGTGTTCGAAGGCGATTGGGGCCAGCCGGCGCAGCGCCCGAGCTGGAACTATCGCAAGGCCGATGGCGGCGGCATCATCCTCGATATGCTGTGCCACTGGCGCTATGTGCTGGATAACCTGTTCGGCGAAGTCGAGGCGGTAAGCTGCCTCGGCGCCACGCATATTCCGTCCCGGGTGGATGAGCGCGGCAACACCTATGAAGCCGATGCGGACGATGCGGCCTATGCGACGTTCCAGCTCAAGGGCGGCGTCGTCGCCCATATCAATTCGAGCTGGGACGTGCGGGTGCGCCGCGACGACCTCGTCACTTTCCAGGTCGACGGCACGCACGGCTCGGCGGTGGCGGGCCTCCACAAATGTTTCAGCCAGCACCGGGTGAATACGCCCAAGCCGGTGTGGAACCCCGACCAGCCGCAGACCATCGATTTTTTCCAGAACTGGGAGGAGGTGCCCGACAACTGGCCGGCGCAGAACGGTTTCAAGGCGCAGTGGGAAATGTTCCTGAAGCACGTCGCCGAAGACGCCCCCTGGCCCTATGGCCTCGAGGCTGGCGCCAAGGGCGTGCAGCTGGCCATGCTCGGGCTGCAAAGCTGGAAAGAACGGCGCTGGCTGGATGTGCCAGCGCTGGGGATTTGAGGGATGCTGACTGAGAGAGACTCCCCCCTCCCATCCTCCCCCACAAGGGGGGAGGTGCCGCCCGGTGGATTTGGCATTATCGCGGGTCAGCCTCAACTCTTCACCTCCCCCCTTGTGGGAGAGGCCGGGAGGGGGGTGGCCCCACGCTCGGAGGCAAGTCATGCCTGAACTCATTCTTCCGATGTCCACCCGCACGCTCGAAACCTACCGCCTCACCGGCACGCCGATCCCGTTCGAAAAACACGCCGCCAGCGATTTCCCGCGCATTGCCTATGCCGCGGCGCATGTGGTTGCCGATCCGCTGGCCGCGAACGATCCCTGGCTCACACCCGCCATCGACTGGGATACGACGCTCAAATTCCGCCACCGGCTATGGGATCTCGGGCTCGGCGTGGCCGAAGCCATGGATACGGCGCAGCGCGGCATGGGGCTCACCTGGAGTGACGCGCAGGAGCTGATCCGCCGGGCTCAGGCCGAGGCGCGCGGCCGGTCCGACGCGCTGATCGCCTATGGCGCCGGCACCGATCACCTGGCGCCCGGACCCGATGTCACCATCGACGACGTGATCCGCGCCTATGAAGAGCAGGTCGGGTTCGTCGAAGCCGAGGGCGGTCGGATCATCCTGATGGCGTCGCGCGCCCTCAAGGTGGCGGCGAAATCGCCCGATGACTATGCCCGGGTCTATGGCCGGATTCTCGGCCAGGTGAAGCAGCCGGTGATCCTCCACTGGCTGGGCGAAATGTTCGACCCGGCGCTGGAGGGGTATTGGGGCGAGGCTGACCACAACGCGGCGATGGACGTCTGCCTCGAGGTGATCGCCGCGCATGCCGACAAGGTTGATGGCATCAAGATCTCGCTCCTGAGCAAAGAGAAAGAGATCGCCATGCGCCGCCGGCTGCCTGAGGGCGTGCGGATGTATACCGGCGACGATTTCAACTATGCCGAGCTGATCGCCGGCGACGAGCTAGGCCATTCCGACGCGCTGCTCGGCATTTTCGACGCTATCGCTCCGGCCGCCTCGGCGGCGCTGGCGGCGCTGGGGCGCGGCAGCGACAACGAGTTCTTCGAGCTCTTGGAGCCCACCGTGCCGCTCAGCCGGCACATCTTTGCGGCGCCCACCCGCTTCTACAAAACCGGCGTGGTGTTCCTCGCCTATCTCAACGGGCTGCAGGAGCATTTCGCCATGATCGGCGGCCAGCAATCGACCCGCTCGCTGCAGCATTTGAGTGAGCTGTTCCGGCTGGCCGACAAGGCGCGCGTGCTGGCTGACCCTGGGTTGGCGGTGGAGCGGATGAAGCGGGTGCTGGCTGTGCATGGGGTGGTTTGAGGTGTCCGTGTCTGTGGCCCACCCCTCATCCGGGCTTCGCCCACCTTCTCCCACAAGGGGAGAAGGGTCCTCCACTAACATCTCAGTCAGTCCTTCCACCTTGATGGGAGAAGGTGGGCGAAGCCCGGATGAGGGTGGGGGCAACACGCGCATGACCCAGCAACTCTCCATGAACCTCGCGACCCTGCGCAACGGTTCAAGTTTTGCGCAGATGGTCGACGATTGTCTCCGGCATGGCGTCACCGCCATTGCGCCGTGGCGCGATCAGGTGGCGGCCGTCGGGCTCGCCGAGGCGGCCAGCATCGTCAAGGCCAATGGCCTGCGCGTCACCGGGCTCTGTCGCGGTGGCATGTTTCCGGCGGAAACCGCTGAGGGACGGCAGGCCAATATCGACGATAACCTCCGCGCCATCGATGAAGCGGCGGCACTCGGCGCCGATTGCCTGGTGCTGGTGGTCGGCGGGTTGCCCGGGTCGTCGCGCGACCTGCCGGGGGCCCGGCAGATGGTCAGCGACGGCATCGCGGCGATGCTGCCGCATGCCCGCGCCGCCGGCGTGCCGCTCGCCATCGAGCCGCTGCACCCGATGTATGCGGCCGACCGGGCCTGCGTGAACACCATCGACCAGGCGCTCGATATCGCGGGCGAACTGGGGGAGGGGGTCGGCGTCGCCATCGACGTCTATCACGTCTGGTGGGACCCCAACCTTGCCGCCGCCATCGCCCGGGCCGGGCGGGAGCAACGCATCTTCGCGCACCACATCTGCGACTGGCTGGTGCCGACCACCGACATGCTGCTCGATCGCGGCATGATGGGCGACGGGGTCATCGACCTCCCCGCCATCCGCGCGATGATCGAGGCCGCCGGCTACCACGGTCCGCAGGAAGTCGAGATCTTCAGCCGCGACAACTGGTGGAAGCGGCCGGGGGACGAGGTGGTGCGGGTGTGTGTGGAGCGGCTTAGTACGGTGTGCTGAGGCGGAGCTCGAGTTTGTGGCCCACCCCACCCAGCTTCGCTACGGGCCGTTGGCCCTAGCTGCGCTACCCTCCCCACAAGGGGGAGGGAGTGACGATGGAACCGAAAAGCTTACAGTCGGGTCTCCCTCCCCTCGATGGGGAGGGTAGCGCAGCTAGGCGGAGCCGTAGCGAAGCTGGGTGGGGTGGGGCAGCATCCACCGCAGTTGTGCTCCACCCAAAGCATCGCTTGCACCTCGCGTCTCAGCCGCTAATCTCCCGGCAAAAATCCGAGGAGACTCCATGCATATCCTGATCATCGGGGCGGCCGGCATGATCGGCCGCAAGCTTACGTCTGCGCTGCTCAAGTCGGGGCAGGTGGGCGGCAAGGCCATCAGCAAGTTCACGCTCACCGACGTGGTCGAGCCGGCGAAGATCGATTTCAACGGCGACGTGGCGACGGTGGTCTCCGACGTCTCCTTGCCGGGTGAAGCCACAAAGCTGATCGCCTCGCGTCCCGACCTGATCTTCCACCTCGCGGCGATCGTTTCGGGCGAGGCCGAGGCGGATTTCGACAAGGGCTATCGCATCAACATGGATGGCATGCGGTTTCTGCTCGAAGCCATCCGCCAGGAAGGGCTCAAGGCGCCATACCTGCCGCGCCTCGTCTTCACCTCGTCGATCGCAGTGTTCGGCGCGCCGTTCCCGGAAGCCATCGGCGACGAGTTCTTCAACACCCCGCTCACCAGCTACGGCACGCAGAAGGCGATCTGCGAACTCCTGCTCAACGACTATTCGCGCAAGGGCTTTGTCGATGGCGTCGGCATTCGGCTGCCCACCATCACCATCCGGCCGGGTAAGCCCAATGCGGCAGCCTCGGGGTTCTTCTCCAATATCCTGCGCGAACCGCTGGTCGGGCAGGAGGCGGTGCTGCCGGTGTCGAAGGACGTGCGCCACTGGTTCGCCAGCCCACGCGCCGCGATCGGTTTCCTGACCCATGCCGCCGAGCTCGATACGACGAAGCTCGGCTGGCGCCGGACTCTCTCGGTGCCGGGGCTCTCGACCACGGTGGGCGAGGAGATCGAGGCGCTGCGCCGGGTGGCCGGCGACAAGGCGGTGAACCTGATCAAGGATGTGCCGGACCCCAAGATCATCTCGATGGTGGCGGGCTGGCCGCGCAATTTCGACGCCAAGCGGGCCATTTCGCTGGGGTTCAAGGCCGAGCAGAGCTTTGACGAGATCATCCGGATCCACATCGAGGATGAGCTGGGCGGCAAGATCGGGGGGTAGGGGAGCTGGGCCTACCCCCACCCAGCTTCGCTACGGGCCGTTGGCCCTAGCTACGCTACCCTCCCCACAAGGGGGAGGGAGGGGTTTTGTGTCCGCTGAACTCTCAGTCGGCAGCCACTTGCCTCAGCCGGGTACCTTGAGCGGTTTCGGGGTCAGGCCGCGATAGCGGGCGGTGCGCAGCTCATTGATGTAGTACTCGAGGTCGGGCATGCCCGAGATCTCGGCCTGCCGGATGGAGGCCTCGATATCGTAGGGCAGGCGAGCGAGGCTGACCGTCCAGGGCGCCGGCTCGGCGCCGTCGAAGCGACCCTCGAGAATGGCGTAGCAGGCAAGAGGGACGTCGAGCGGGTTGCCGACGCTGCCGGCGTTGAACAGGCATTTATGCGCGAAGGTCTTCACATAGGCAGTGTGGACGTCGCCATAGCCGACGATGTCGGGCAGCGGCCCATGGCCGGTGAAGTCGGTGTTGTCGAACATCTGGAGGTGGTCGTCGCGGCTGTCATACTGGCGCACCCGATGGTTGATGCCGCGCGCCGAGGCGTGGAACAGCCGCACACTTCGGCCGCTGAGGCGAAAATCGAGCGTTTCCGGCAGGTCGCGGAGGTAAGCGAGTCGCTCGGGGCCCAATTGCCGGCGATGCCAGATGGAGATGGCATCTGCGTCACCATCGGCCAGCCCGGCATCCCAGTTGCCCTTGACGGTCGTGACGCAGACCCGGCGCGAAATGTCGATCACTTGGGCGCCGCTGGGCCCCTTGCCGGCGAGGTCGCCGAGCCCGTAGATCCGCGTGATGCCGCGCGCCTCGATGTCGGCCAGCACCGCCTCGAGCGCCGGCAGGTTGCCGTGGATATCGGAGATGATGGCGATACGGTCGAGCGCCGGCGCTTTCATGCCTCGGGCTTCACCTTGCCGGCGGCGAGATAGGCGGCTTCCACCAGGGCGAAGGTCTTGAGGTTGTCCTCGGCGCTGGTAGCGGCTGGGCGGCCGGCGCGCAGGGCTTCGAGCATATGGCGGTTGGTGGCGAGCACGCTTTCCTGCGCCACGTGCCAGGGCCGCTCGGCCCAGGGCAGCACTTCCGGGTCCTCGTCGAGCACTTCCATCCGGCCGTTGATGGTGACTTCGACCTTGTTGCCGATGCGCGAGACGATGGCGCCTTTGTCGCCCTCCACCTCGATCAGGGTTTCGGGGAAACTGTCGGGCAGGCGGCGCGAGCCATAGGTGCACTCGACCACCGAGACGGCGCCGGAGCTGTGGCGCAGCAGCATGGTGGCGGTGTCCTCGCCCTTGGCCTTGGGGTTGCGACGCTGCAACTCGGCGGTCGAATGCTCGACCTCGCCGAGCAGCACCCGCGCCACATCGAGCACGTGGACGCCCAGGTCGATCAGTACGAAACGCTGCTGTTCGGCGAGATAGGGCTGGCCGGCATAGATGTCGTAGCCGGTACGGAAGCTGACGCGCGCCCAGGTCGGCGTGCCGATGGTGCCGGAGCGGACGATTTCGGCGATACGGCGCAGCGGCTTCTGGAAGCGGAAGTTCTCGTGCACGGCAAGGAAGATGTTGGCGGCCTTGGCCGTGGCCACCATCTCGCGCACCTCGGCAATATCCTGGCCGAACGGCTTCTGGATGATGGTCGGCACCTGGTGGCTCAGCGCAAGTTTCACCAGCGGCAGGTGGCTCTGCATCTGCGTTGCGATATCGACCAGCCCGAGCTGCTCGGCGCGGAACATCACAGCAGCATCGGTGTACCAGCGGGGCACCCCGAACTTTTCGGCGGCGGCGCGGGCGCGCTCCGGGTCCACGTCGCAGACGGCGACGATGTCGACGCCCTCCGGCTTCAGGTCCTGCCAGGCATGGAGATGGTTCTGCGCGAAGAAGCCGCAGCCGATCATTCCCAGCGCGATGCGCTCAGCCATTGCCGCCTCCAGCGGTTACTTGGTCGGCAGCCACTGCTTGGGGATCTTGCACACCATGGTGTAGGCGGGGTCGTAGACGTTGCCGACCTCGTAGCGCACCACCTGGCCCATCAGGTGGCTGGCGGCGGTCTTACTGAGCCCGTACTCGGTGCAGAGCCAGTTGAACATGTCATTGGTGGCGTGCTGCAGCGCCTGGTCGAGCGGCCGGGCATTGCCGACCGAGAAGATTTCGGTAGCGCTCTCGCCGCGCGGCCACACCAGCTTCCGGCCCTTTTCGACGGTCAGCCGCACTTCGACCTCGTAGCTGGTCTCGATGCCGGTGCCGACGATCTCGCCATCGCCCTGCACGGCGTGGCAATCGCCGAGAAAGAACAGCGCGCCGTCGACCGCCACCGGGAACCAAACCGTCGCGCCCGGGCCGAAGCCGCGATAATCCATGTTGCCGCCATTCTCGGCGCTGGTGGCGGTGGAAAAGGCCTGGCCGAGGCTCGGCGCCACGCCGAAGCAGCCGATCATCGGCTCGAGCGGCAGCACGAAATGCTCGAGCCCCTTGACCGGCGGCTGCAGCTGCGCGGTGCCGGCCTGCCGGTCGATCGACCAGGTGACGGTCTCGCGCGAGGGCAGGTCGCGCACCGATTCCGGATCGACGACGTTCCCCGCCAGCGACGAGCGGGTCCAACCGGTGGCGCGGTTCGGTGTCATGCGGAGGATTTCGACCTTCAACGCGTCGCCCGGCGCAGCGCCCTCGACGAAGATCGGCCCATTCATCGGGTTCGGCCCGGGCTGGCGCTGCACCCCATCCTTGTCGAAGCCCCAGGCATCGAGCGTCTCGGTAATCACGGTATCGCCCGAGGCGACGGTGAAGGCAGGGGGGCGCGTGCCCAGCACATTGTGCCACTCGGTGGCAACAAAGCGATGCGTGGTCATTGGGGTGGTTCCTCCTCGGCGCATAGGGGTAGCGGGAGCGGGGAGGGTTGTCACGTGGGCCGAAAGGCTTGGGTAAAGGCTTGGGTGATGTGGGCTCCCGTCCACCGGCCTCATCTCCCCCTTGGCGGGGGAGAAAGCGAAAACTTGGGCTTAGCGCAGCTAAGGCCTTAATTTTCGCAAGAGAGGGGGGCGCGGGAAGGCACGGTGGCTCCGCACCCCCTCTCTTGGAATTTCTAAGGCTTAGCCAAGACGCTAAGCCCAAGAAATTCCATTCTCCCCCGCAAGGGGGGAGATGAGGAGAGACCGGTGGTTTTGGCCCTCACAACCCCGCCAGCCACTCCGCATATTCGGCCTCGTGCCGCCCCTCGAAATTCGCCATCCCCGGCTTGGTCAGCACGCCGCGCCGGGGTGGGATGAAGGAGTGGATGCGGCGCTTGGGGTGTTCGCGCCAGTTGACGTTCACCGCGGCGAATTTGGGGAAGAACTCGAGTTCGTCATAGGGCAGGTGGTCGTGGATCCACCAGCCGAGCGCTTCCCAGCGGCCGGTGGCCTCGTAGTATGGGATCAGCGCATGGACGATGATGCAGGCGGTGGCGCCGATGCCGCCCAGGGCGTCGCGGCGGTCCCAGATATGGCCGCCGAAATTGCTCTCGTTGCGCCCGCAATTGAGGTCATGCTCGTTGCCGAACTGGTTGACCGCGGGCGAGCGATAGGCCGAGCGGATCGAGATGCGGCCGAAGCGCGCCAGCAGCGGTTCGAGGCACGCCTCGCAGAGGCGTTTGCCGGCTGCGATGGCGAGGTCGGGATCATCGGGAATATTGGGGATGCCATAGAAACTGGCGATCTCCGAATAGAGGAAGTCGCGCATGAAGAAGTTCTGGCTGAGCCGCACCCGGCCCAGTTCCTCGAGGCCCTTCATGCTCTGGGGTTTTCGCATCCTCAATATCCTGCGGTCTGTTCGACTGATGATACTGTGCGCTATCAATGGTTTGGCGGACCACCCGTTTCCAACAGGAGTTACGAGAATGCTGAAGCTAGTCGCCGCTGCCCTGTTCGCCGGCTTGCTCGGGGCGCTGCCCGCCATGGCGCAGACCGGCGCCGAAGTCGATGACGCCATCACTACGGACCTCGGCGATGCGGCACCCTATCACACCGCGTTCGACGCCATTCACCAGGCGGTCGCCGACGACAACGCCGCCGGGGTGGCCGAGTGGGTGTCCTACCCGATTACCGTCAGCGTCGGCGGCAAGGCGCTGACCATCAACGATGCCGCCCAGTTCGAGACCGAGTACGAGACGATCATCACTGGCGACATCAAGGACGCGATCCTCACGCAGCAGTGGGAAGCGCTGTTCGTCAATGCCGATGGTGTCATGTACGGCAATGGGCAGGTCTGGCTGAACGGCATCTGCAAGGATGACGCCTGCGCCGAATTCGACGTGAAGATCATCACCATCCAGTCAACCGCCGATATCACCCCGAAGGCCAACTAGCCCACGGGGCGATTCGTCTGCTCTAGTGTCCTCCGTGGGAAGCCCTTCAGGGCAACCGCGGGGGACGTCATGCTGCTGCAGATCATCTTTTATGTCGCGATCACCGCTGAGGCGATGACCGCCGCGCTGGCGGCGGGGCGCCGCAAGATGGATTGGTTCGGCGTCTGCGTGCTGGCCTGCGTCACGGCGCTGGGCGGCGGCACGGCGCGCGACCTGGTGCTGGGGCATTACCCGCTGATCTGGGTCGAGAACCCGTATCTGCTGATCATCTGCTGCGCCGCGGCGTTCATCACCATTGCGCTGGCCCGCTATATGGCGGCGCTGCGCTGGCCGTTCCTGCTGCTCGATGCGCTGGGGCTCGCTGCCTTCACCATCATCGGCTGCAATGTGGCGCTGGAAATGGGCCAGCAGCCGATCATCGTGGTGGTGGCGGGGATGATCACCGGCATTGCCGGCGGCATCATGCGCGATATCCTCTGCAACGAGGTGCCGCTGGTGTTCTCGTCCGAGCTCTACGCCACCGTCGCCATCATTTCGGGTACGCTCTACTATCTGGGCCGCGCCATGGAGGTGCCACACGATATGCTGGTGCTGGGTACCATCGCCATCGGCTTTGCGGTGCGCGTCGCGGCGATCGTGTGGAAGCTCGAAATGCCGAAATTCGTCTACGACAAGGAGCTACGCTGATGGCTCGCCCACAACGCCTGCAGCTGTCGCGCCAGGCCGGCTTTAACCTGCAGGCGATTTCGCTGGCGCTCAACGGGCTGCCGGCCAAGCTGATCACCCGGCCGGGGCGGTGGGGCAACCCTTTCACCATCGACGACACGGCCAGGCGCTATGGGCTCGATCGTGCCCAGGCGCAGGTCAAAGCGGTGGAGCTCTGCGGGCAGTGGCTCACCGGTACGCTCGATCCGGCTTTGTCGCCGGGGGCGCCGCCGGAGCGGGCTGTCATCCGGGCTGAACTCAGGGGATATAACCTTGCCTGCTGGTGCAAGGCGGGGACGCCCTGTCACGCAGACACATTGATCGAACTGGCGAACGGATAGGCTGATGGCACGGATAAACTACCTCACGAGCATCGAGTTCGGCGCGGGCGCCCTCTCAACCCTTGCCGAAACGGTGGAGGAGTTCCGGCTCAACCGGCCGCTGCTGGTCGCCGATCGCGGCATCCTCGCGGCGGGGCTGGTGGCCGAGGCGCTGGCGCATCTGCCGGCCGAGACACCGGTGTTCCTCGATACCCCACCCAACCCCACCGAGGGGGCGGTGATCGCGGCGCTCGAACAATATCGCGGCGAAGGCTGCGACGGGATCGTCGCCATCGGCGGCGGCTCGCCGATCGACCTCGCCAAGGGCGTGGCACTGCTCGCCACCCACCCCGGGCCGCTCGAACAATATGCGATGATCTATGGTGGGCTGGAGCGGATCGGGGCCAAGGTGGCACCGCTGATCGCGGTGCCGACCACGGCGGGCACCGGTGCCGAAGTCGGGCGGGCGGCGCTGCTGACGCTCGACGATGGGCGAAAGCTGGGTTTCATCTCGCCGTATCTGATCCCCAAGCGGGCGATCTGCGACCCGGCGCTGACCTATGGCCTGCCAGCCGGGCTCACTGCGGCGACCGGGCTCGATGCGCTCAGCCATTGCATCGAGACGCTCTGCTCGCCGCGGGTCAACCCGCCGGCCGAGGCGATCGCGCTCGATGGGGCAGGGCGGATCTGGCGGCATCTCGAAACCGCCTGTCGCGATGGCCGCAACGCCACGGCGCGTTCGGAAATGATGATGGGCGCGCTGATGGGCGGGCTCGCCTTCCAGAAGGGGCTGGGCGCGGTGCATGCGCTGAGCCACGCGCTGGGCGGCCTCAAGGATGTTTCTCTGCACCACGGCACGCTCAACGCCATCCTGATGCCGCCGGTGCTGCGCTTCAACGGCCCGGAGATCGGCGAGAAGCTGGGGCGGCTGAAGGCCGCGATGGGCTTCCCGCCGGCCGCGGACCTGGCGCGCGAACTCGATACGCTCAACCGCCGTCTCGGCATCCCCGAGGGGCTGCGCGGGCTCGGGGTGCGCGAAGATCACTTCGACTGGGTGATCGAACGGGCGCTGGCTGACCACAGCCACGCAACCAACCCCCGATTGGCGACGGCCGAGGACTATCGGCAGTTGCTGGAAGCGGCGATGGATTGAGGGGGAGGGGAGCGAGAGCAGCGGTCTGGGTGATCAGCGAACGCTCCACCAACTCGGTGTCATCCCAGCGAAAGCTGGGAACCATCTATCAGCTGGTGCGGGCGGTGAGTTGGGTCCCAGCTTTCGCTGGGATGACACCGGATGAGGGGGCACGTTAGTGCCCTCCACGGTCCTCTAACACACCGTCCAAGCCCTCACTCGTCCGCAAACAGATCCGCGTGTTCTTCCGCCAGCTTGGGCAGTGACGGCGCCAGTTCGTTGAGATGCAGGCGCATCATGCTCACGGCGCCGTCTACGTCGTTGCGCTCGAGCGCGTCGACCACGGCGGTGTGCTGGGCGATCACCTGCGGGCGCGGGGTGGCCTGGGGGAAGCCGAGGAAGCGGACGCGGTCGAGCTGCGCCTTGAGGCTGACGATGTGGCGCCAGGCGTGCTCGACCCCGCCATGCGCGGCGATGGCGCAGTGGAAATCGTCGTCGAGCCGCATGAAATCGATCAGCTTGCCGGCGAGCGCCACCCGCTGCTCGGCCACCAGCTCGCGCAGTTCGGCGATGCCCGACGGCTTGATCCGTTCGGCGGCCTTGCGGATTACCGCCAGCTCGATCGCTTCGCGGATGAAGCGGGAGTTCTGCACCTCGCGGATCGAGATCAGCTTGACGAAAGTGCCGCGTTGCGGCCGCACCTCGACGAGGCCGGCTTCCGCCAGCTTGATGAAGGCCTCACGCACCGGTTGGCGCGACACGCCCATATAGCGGGCGAGCTCGGCCTCCGAGAGCAGGTGCCCGGGCCTGAGCTGCAGCTGCACGATGGCATTGCGGACCGTATCGTAGACCCGCTGGCTCATCGAAAGCTGCCGCGTTCCGGCGATGACGGGCTGGTTTACCAGCTCCAGTTCAATGGTCATGTTGACTCCCCCAACGCTGCCATACTAGCACCGGTTGGCGCGGTTGGAAGCGCTAGAGCATTTCGCCGTTTCATTGAACGGCGAAATGTTCGAAGCCGGTAAGTAATCGCGCTTTCGAGGCGGAAAAGTCGCAGAACTTTCCCCCTCCTGGCGCTGTTGGAGAAGCCAAATGAGGCAGACGTGGCGCTGGTTCGGTCCGGCGGACCTGGCAAGCATCGATGACATCGTGCAGGCCGGCGCTGAGGGGGTGGTGACGGCGCTGCACCACGTGCCCAACGGGGTGGTGTGGAGCGCCGAGGAAATCGGCAAGCGCCAGCAGCAGATCAGGCAGCGCAAGGACGGCACGCCCTCCGGCATCGCCTGGGACGTGATCGAAAGCCTGCCGGTGTCAGAGGACATCAAGAAGCAGAAGGGCGCCTGGCGCGAGCATATCGCCAACTACCAGCAGAGCCTCCGCCACGTCGCGGCGGCGGGCCTCAGGACCGTCTGCTACAATTTCATGCCGGTGCTCGACTGGACCCGCACGGACCTGCGCTATCAAGTGGCGCATGGCGGCACCTGCATGCGCTTCGACATCAACGATTTCGCGGTGTTCGAAATCCACATCCTCAAGCGAGCCGGGGCAACCGAGAGCTTTCTGCCCGAGGTGGTCGCCGAGGCGGCGCGGCGGTTTGCCGGGATGGACGATGCAGCCCAGCAGCAGCTGTCGCGCAACGTGACGATGGGCCTGCCCGGTTCGACCGAAAGCATGACGCTCGACGACGTCAGGGCGCACCTCGCCGAATATCAGGGGATCTCGCCCGACCAGCTCCGCCAGCACTTTGTCGATTTCCTCTCGGAAGTCGTGCCGGTGGCCGAGGAGGTCGGGGTGCGGCTCTGCTGCCACCCGGACGATCCGCCGTTCCCGCTGCTCGGCCTGCCGCGCATCATGTCGACGGCCGCCGACTACCGGCACATTCTCGATGCGGTCGACAGCCCGGCCAATGGCATGACCTTCTGCTCGGGGTCGCTCGGGGCGCGCCCCGACAACGACCTGCCGGCGATGATGCAGGAGTTCGGGCCGAAGGTGCATTTCCTGCATCTCAGGAACGTGCGCCGCGAGAGCGACGCCATTTCGGGGTCGTTCTATGAGGACGAGCACCTGGCCGGGAGTACCGACATGGTGCCGCTGATCGCCGCGATCCTCACTGAGGAAGCACGGCGCAAGCGCGAGGGCCGCGAGGACGCGCAGATTCCGATGCGCCCCGACCACGGGCAGGACATTCTCGATGATCTCGGCCGCCGGGCCCAGCCGGGCTACCCGACCATCGGCCGGCTGAAGGGCCTCGCGGAGCTGCGCGGCGTGATGACGGCGCTGGCACATCGCGAGTTCGGGCTCGGCCTCTGATGGCGCCGATCCGCTTCGGTCTCGTCGGCGGCGGCTGGCGCGCCGAATTCTTCACGCGCATCGCCCGCGAACTGCCGGAGCGGTTCCAACTGGTCGGCGTGGTGCAGCGCGACCCCGCCAAGGCGGCGGCATTCGGGGCGCAATGGGGCGCGCCGGCCTTCGCGAGCTATGCGGAGCTGGCGGCGGCGGGCCCGGACTTCGTGGTGCTGTCAGTCAAGGCGGAGGCGCATCTCGCCATCCTCACCGAGCTGCACCAGCTCGGTCTCGCGGTGCTGTGCGAAACCCCGGCGGCGCTCGACCTCGAGACCATGATCGCGATCTGGCGGCTGGTGGAGCAGGGCTTTCGGCTGCATATCGCCGAGCAATACCTGTTCCAGCCGCTGCACGCGGCGCGGCTGCAGGTGATCGCCAATGGCGGGCTCGGCCGGGTCAGCCTCGCCCGCGTTTCGGCGGCGCATGGCTATCATGGCGTCAGCCTGATGCGGCAGTTCCTCGGCATCGGTTTCGAGGAGGCGGTTATCCGCGGCAAGCTGTTCGAGGCGCGGGCGCTCGAAGGGCCGAACCGCTTCAGCTGGCCCGACAGCGAACGCTTCGTCACCACCAAGCAGACACTGGGCGAGTTCGATTTTGGCGACAGGCTGGGGCTGTTCGATTTCACCGACGTGCAGTACCGCTCGCCCGTGCACTCGCATCGCGTCGTCATCCGCGGCGACCGTGGCGAGATCGCCGACCTCGAGGCGCGGGTGATGCCGGTCTATGGCCAGCCGCTGACCAAAATCTTCACCCGCAGTGAATCCGGCCGCTACGGGAACCTGTTCGGTTACGCGCTCGAAGCGATGCTGTGCGGCGACGAGGTGGTGTGGACCATGCCGTACCCCAATGCCCGGCTGATGGACGACGAGATCGCCATCGCCGTGGCGATGGAACGGATGGGGGCGTTGGCGCGCGGACGGGGTGAGGGGCCGTACCCCTATGCCGAGGGCGCGCAGGACCAGTATCTGTCGCTGCTGATGCATGAGGCAGCGAGGAGCGGCGAGACGGTGCGGAGTGTGCGGCAGCCCTGGGCGGGGTAGGGTACGGCCCGTGCAGAGTGCGTTCCCCCTCTCCCCTCTGGGGGGAGGGTCAGGGTGAGGGGCGCCAAGCACACCGAAAGAGCCACCGCTGGGTGACGGACCACGCTTGGTCCTGTGCGCTTGGCGCCCCTCACCCCAGCCCTCTCCCCAGAGGGGCGAGGGGGCGCAGACTGCGGGCGCGGGGCTTACCCCTCAGGCAATCCCGTCTCGTTGCGAATGAACGCCGCCACCTTGCGGAGGTCCTGGCCTTCGCCACCCTCGGAATATTGCCGCGATTTCAGCGCCAGCTGAATCTTCCGCCCATCTGTCAGCGTCAACGACAGCACGTCGTGACGCGGCCGCTCGGCGTGGTCTTCGGCCACCTTGAGCGCCGCGACCTCCTCGAAGCCCAGCTCGAGCACGACATCCTTGCCGCGGTCGTGTTTCTGCTCGGAGCGGATGCGGCGGGTCTTGGGGTCGAAGGCGGTGACGATGCTGGTGGTATGAGGCCTCAGATACAGCACCGCTGCGGCAATGACGGGGGCGGCGATGCAGATGGCGGCCGAGACCAGGCGAAAGGTCGGATCGGGGATCTGCTGCTCGAGCATGAAATAGAGCAGCGCTGACACCACAACGGACCCCGCGAGCCACATGGCCCGCGGCGGTTGCTGGTGGGTGGCATAAAGGGTCAGCGCGCCGTTGTTGCGCCTCAGGTCGATCATCTAGTCCTCAAGCAGGTAGGCGCCCTTGCGGCCGCTGAGCGGTGTCTTGCCGACGATCTTCATGATGCCGGCGCCGCGCGGCGCATATTTGGCCATGGCGCGCGACAGCACCAGACCATCGGTGCCGGCAAGGATCGGGGTGCGGGCCATGAAGGCTTCCGGCCCGTCGAGCGCGATCAGGTCGGCGACCGGTTGGCCCTTGGTGACCCGTTCGCCGAGCTCGACGCGATAGGCGACGAGGCCGGGGCGGTCGGCCCTGACGATCTCGGTGGCATCGAACGGCGTCGCTTCCGACAGCGGGGCAGGGCGCGCGCCCGGATCGGCGTCGATCAGGTTGCGCTCGCACAGAAAACCCCATAGCCGACGCGCATCGTCGGCGCCGAAGTGATCGAACACGTCGGCCTGGCCGCGATATTCGAGCGTCGCGGTGGCGCTCGCCATCGGCACAGGCTTGCCCGGATTGGCCAAAGCCACCTTGCGGTAGAGCTGCGGCAGCACCTCGTCGAACGAGCCGCCGCCGCTGTCGGCGGCGGTCAGCGTCGCCGCGGCGCCAATCCAGTCGGCAAGATCCTGCAGTTCGGGCATCAGCTCGGGCGAGGTGAAGATGTGGACCAGCGAGTCGTCGTCGCAGTGGAGATCGAAGACGAACTCGGCATCGTGGGCCTCCTTCAACACCAGCAGGCGCAACTGCTCGTTGGCGCTGCGCGGCTGCTGCGCGTCGATCCAGTTGGCGACGGCCTTGCGGATCAGGTTGACGTTGAAGCGCTCGTCGTCGGACAGCCGGCCGTTCAGCTGCGAACGGATCGCGGCGAACAGGTCGGGCCAGCGGCGGTTGAAGTTGATGCCGGTATTGGCGTCGTAGCGGCCGATATGGCGGCGCAGCGAGAAACTCGCCATGCCGAGCGGGTTGACCAGCGGCATCACGGTGAAGCGGGCGCGCAGCAGCCCCTGGTCGTCGGCCTGGCGCAGCATCGGCAACAGGTGATGCAGCACCATGGTGCCGGGGTGTTCGTCGGCGTGCAAAGCCGCCTGCAGGTGGACCTTTTCGGGCGCATCCCCGGGGCCGATGACGTAATAGGTGAACTCGGTCACCGCGCCGGGCGTATCGCCCTTGAGCGGTACGACCTTTCTCTCGAATGCCATGACTACCCCCGGATCCAGCGCGGCGAGAATCGGATCGCCGGCGCTTGCGGCAGGTGTCGCATGAGATGGCGATAGACGCGCCCGAAAACGAAGAAAATGATCATCGAGACGCCGAGGAAATAGAGCCCCGCCACCGGGAAGTGGAGGAAGGCGTTGTAGTCCTTTTCGAACAGCTCGCCGGCCTTGTTCATCAGGTCCTTCTGGTCGTTGATCACCGGCAGGGTGAAGTAGACCAGGGCGGTGGTGTGGAACAGCACCACCACTTCGTTGGTGTAGGCCGGCCAGGCGATGCGGATGACATTGGGCCAGGTGACGGCGCGGAACAGCTGCAGGCGGTTCATGCCGAAGGCGCGGGCCGCTTCGATCTCGCCCTTGGGCACGTTCTGCATGGCGCCGTGGAGGATGTTGGCGGTGTAGGCGGTGGTGTTGAGCACCAGCACGGCCGGCCCGAGGATCAGCGGATTGAGCACGATCCAGTCGATGCCGAGCGGCTTCCACAGACTGAGGTTGAAGGCCAGCGCCAGCGAGTAGAACATGAACAGCTGGATGAAGAAGGGTGAGCCGCGGAAGGCGTAGATGAAACCGCGGCTGAGGCTCGAGACCAGCCCGCTGGACGAGCCCTTGCCGAGCGCTACGAAGATCGCCAGCACGAAGCCGATGGGGATCGAGGCCGCGGCGAAATAGATGTTGAACAGCGCCGGCTTGGCGAGGATCACCAGATCGTTGGCGATGGCGGTGATGAGCTCCATCAGCTTGCCCCCGCCGTGGCCATGCCGCGTCCGGCCCAGCGCTGCAGCGCGGTGAACAGCTTTTCGGAGAGGAAGGTCAGGAGGATGTAGAAGATCAGCAGCACGAGGTAATAGCCCCAGCGCCAGTCGGGGTGGACGAGCCCGGCCGAGCGGGTGAAGTTCGGCGATCCCAACCGATCGGCCCACAGCACGATGTCGGAGATCTGCAGCAGCGACAGCAGCGAGGTCGCCTTGATCAGCAGCATCCAGATGTTGGAGAGGCCGGGCAGGGCATAGGCCCACATCTGCCGGATATGGACCCGCAGCAGCACCTGCAGCGGGCTCATGCCATAGGCGCGAGCGGCCTCGAGCTGGCCACGTGGCACCGAGTTCATGGCGCCCGAGATGACGTTGCCGGCAAAGGCGCCATAGACGATGCCGAGCGAGACGCCGGCGAGGATCAGGTACTCGAAGCTGCCGAAGATCAGGTTGGCGTCCGGGCAGAGCGGCCAGCGGCCCAGCGCCAGCTCAGCCGGCGTGCACACCGCCTGGGCGCGGATCCATTCCACCGCCTGCTCGAAAGCCAGCGGGAAGAACAGGAAGAACAGCACGTCCGGGATGCCGGGCAGCGAGTTGGTATAGGCCTTGCCGAGCAGGCGGAAGCCGGCGAAGCGCGAGTTGCGGCCGGCGGCCGAGAGCACGCCGAGCCCCAGCGCCACGGCCGCGCCGATGGCGCCGGCGGCCAGCGTATACTGCACGCTCGCATACCAGCTCAGATGCTTGCCGTTGGTGAAGTAGCCCAGCCAGAACAGCACGTCCTGGCCGAGGACGTCCCGGAGCCATTGCGGCAGAAGATCGACCATAGGGGTCCTGTAAAGCAACAGGGGCGGGAAAACCCCGCCCCCGCCATTATGTGAGGGTTCAGCCGCCGGCGAAGATCGGGCCCGGCGCCTTGTCCGGGAACCACTTGATGATCAGCGCGTCGAGCGAGCCGTCCTGCTTCATTGCATCGATGACGCCGGTGACCTTGTCGCGCAGCTCGGTATCGGCCTTGCGCACGCCGGCGCCGACGCCGCCACCCAGCATCACTTCGGGACCCACCACCTCGATGGCGCCACCCGAACCGGCGACGATCTCGGAGATATAGGAGCTGTCGGCGAGCACCACGTCGACATTGCCGGCATTGAGGTCGGCCAGCGCCTGGTCGGCGGTCTCGAACGACTTGATGGTGTTGGTGCTGCCAAAGGTGGTCTCGGCGTAGCCGGCCTGGATGGTGCCGCCCTGCACGCCGATATTCTTGCCGCTGAGCGCGTCGAAATCGAGCTTGGTGCCGGTGCGCACCATGTAGTGCGACGGATCGGGCGGGAAGTAGTTGGCGGTGAAGTCGATAGACTGCTTGCGCTCATCGGTGATCGACATGCCGGCCATGATCAGGTCGTAGTTGCCGGCGACGAGGTTGGGGATGATCGAATCCCACTCGTTGACCTGGAAGGCGCATTCGAGCGCGGCGCGCTTGCAGATCTCGTTACCGAGATCGATTTCGAAGCCGGCGGGCTTGCCGGCTTCGTCGAGGAAGTTCCACGGCGCATAGGCGCCTTCGGTGGCAATGCGGATGGCCTGTGCATTGGCGCCGGTCGCGAACATGGCGAGGGCTGCCGCTGCCGCCAGAACGAGCTTGTTCATAGTCTCTCCTGTCACACCGCCGGTCTTGGCCGGCGTTCTGGCCGGTCCCACCACCGGCTGATTGGGTTGTGCCGCCCGACGGGCGGCACATGAAGCGCAACGCTAGCGCTTTTTACCGTTCGGTCAATCGTTTGCGAATTGTTGCAATCGGGGGTGCGCACCGCACTCTCAGTGATCCTCCCCCGCGCGGCGGGGGAGGATCATGGAGAGGCCGGCGAAAAGTCTCAGTCACCCATGGCCGGCGGCGCTGAGGAACTGCTTGAGGCGGGGCGAGCGGGTGTTGCCGAACACCTCGGCCGCGGTGCCTTCTTCCTCGATCTTGCCCTGGTGCAGGAAGACGACGCGGTCGGCGATGGTCTTGGCGAACTGCATGTCGTGGGTGACGAGGATCATGGTGCGGCCTTCGTCGGCCAGCAGCTTGATGACCCGCAGCACTTCCACTTCGAGCTCGGGGTCGAGCGCCGAGGTCGGCTCGTCGAACAGCATGACCTTGGGGTTGATGCACAGCGCCCGGGCGATGGCGGCGCGCTGCTGCTGGCCGCCGGAGAGCTGGCTGGGGTAGCTGCCGGCTTTCTCGCGGATGCCGACCTTGGCCAGCATTTCCAGCGCCTCGGCCTGGACTTCGGCCTTGTCGCGCTTCTGCACCTTGAGCGGCGCCTCCATGACATTGCCCAGAATGGTCATGTGGCTCCACAGGTTGAACGATTGGAACACCATGCCGAGCTCGGAGCGGATGCGGCGGATCTGCTGCTCGTCGGCGGGCTTCCGATGCGGCGGCGTGCCGGTGAGCGCGATCTCCTCACCGCCGACCTTCACCGTACCGCTCTCGGGCACTTCGAGCATGTTGATGCAGCGCAAGAGGGTGGATTTGCCCGAGCCGGACGAGCCGATCAGCGCTACCACCTCGCCCTGGCGGGCGGTGAGCGAAACACCCTTCAGCACCTCGAGCGGACCGTAGGACTTATGGAGATCGGAGATTTCGACGACGGGCGGAGAGAGGGGGTTCTGCATCCGCCGCAACAAACCCAATGCCGCGCCTCGTGGCAAGAGTTTTGCGGAACCCCTCGTCGAGGTTCCCCGAACCTCGGTGAAACTTGACCGGCTGGCGGAACCCACGCGGGTAGGAGGCGTTAGTCCTGTAGCAGCCACCGGTTACGGCGGCTCGTTTTCCTCAGCAGACGAGAAGGAGATTGCAAATGAATTGGAACCAGATGGAAGGCAACTGGGAGCAGTTCAAGGGCAAGGTCCAGACCCAGTGGGGCAAGCTGACCGACAACGACCTCGACATCATCAAGGGCAGCCGCAAACAGCTCAGCGGCAAGATCCAGGAACGCTATGGCAAGGCCCAGGAAGAGGCCGAGCGCGAAGTCGACGATTGGTTCAACCGCCTGCACTAAGCGGTTCGGACAGCTATGAAAACTGAGCCCCGCTTCGGCGGGGCTTTTTGATTCCGAGGGGCGCGCGGTCCTTGCGTCCCCTCTCCCCAGAGGGGCGAGGGGGCGCTGTGGCGCTGCCGGTGCCAGTTTCCCTCAGCGCCCCTTATCCCGATCCTCAAGCGTGCCGAATGCCCGCACCTCGACCGGCGCCCGGCACGCAACCGCTGCCCGCTTGCCCCAATCCAGCGCGGTGTCCATGTCGGGAAGTTCCAGCACCCAGAAGCCGCCGATGTGTTCCTTGGTTTCGATATAGGGACCGTCCGTGACCAGCAGGCCGCCATCCGGCTTGCGACGCACGGCCTTGGCATCCCTGGTGCGACCGAGGCCGCCGACGAACCTCACGATGCCGGCCGCCTGCATGTCGACGTTGAGGTCGGCGATGTCGCGACGCGTTTCGTCGCTCTCGGAGTTCGGCGCGAAATCATCGGAATGGTGGATGGCGACGAGGTATTGGGTCATGGCTCTCTCCTCAGGCGGCGCGGACGTTCACCTCTAATCGAACCAGCCGGGCGGGATTCGACAGAGCCCCGCGAAATTGTCTGACGGTGCGCGCAAAAGCTAGCGGCCCCGCCCACTCGGACGGAGCCGCTGCCACCTCAGACCGCGGACCCGGCTAGGGACGGTCCGAGTTGCTCGCGCGGAGCGTAGGGCCGCTACGACGCGCGCCGGAACAGGCCGATGATCAGCGAGATCACCAGGAAGGCGAGGAACAGGAAGAACAGGATCTGCGCGATGCCCGATGCGGCGCCGGCGATACCGCCGAAGCCGAGGACGCCGGCGACCAGCGCGATGACCAGGAAGAGCAGTGCGTATTGCAACATTCTTGTTACTCCATTGATCTCTCGGAGGAGTAACGACCGGGCGTGGGATGGGTTCCCGGGTGTCCGGGAACAACGCATACTTTGCTGCAAGCCCACGGAAGGCACCACATACTGGGTGTCATCCCAGCGAAAGCTGGGACCCAAGCATCCATTTGTGTAGAGGCGAGTTGGGTCCCAGCTTTCGCTGGGATGACACCGGGGTGGTGGGACCACCCTGCGCAACGCCTGCTCTTGGCGGACAAAAGGAGCTTTTTGCGAACAAAAAAGAGCCGGGCAGAGCCCGGCCCAAATCCGGAGGGGCGTCCGGAGTTCCGTCAGGCCGCGGCGCGCGAGCCTTCGTCGAAGAACAGCGCCTGGCTGATCAGCGCCCGCACCATGTCGGGATTGAACGGCTTGGTGACGAGGAAGGTCGGTTCCGGCCGCTCGCCGGTCAACAGCCGCTCCGGGAAGGCGGTGATGAAGATCACCGGGATCGGATGAGCATGCAGGATATCGTTGACCGCATCGATGCCGGAGGAGCCGTCGGCGAGCTGGATATCGGCGAGGATCATGCGCGGCTGGGTCTTGTGATAGAGCGCTACCGCTTCCTTGTGGGTGCGGGCGATACCGACGACGCGATGGCCGAGGCCTTCGACCATCTGCTCAATATCCATGGCGATCAGCGGTTCGTCCTCGATGATCAGGATATCGGTCGCCACCTGGCGCGAGATATCGGCCGAGGCCTGCGCGAGGAGATCTGCGAACTCGGCTGAGGAGACATCGAGGATTTCGGCGGCCTCATCGTGGCTGAAGCCCTCGACGGCTACCAGAAGGAAGGCCTGCCGCGGACGGGGAGCAAGGTTCGCGAGGTTGGCCGCGGCCCGCGTTTCCCAGGGGAAACTCGAGCTCGGCTCCGGCACGCGAATGGCCGAGCTGGAGAACAGCGCCGAATAGAGCCGGTAGAGCGCAATCCGGTCGTTGGTGGATTCGGGGAAGATGCTGAGATCGGCGATCAAAGCCTCGAGGGTTGCGGCGACATAGGCATCGCCAGAAGTCTGCGAGCCGGTGACGGCGCGCGAGAACCGGCGCAAATACGGTAGATGCGGTGCGATCCGCGTGGAAAGGGACATCGATAATCTACTCCCGTGACGCTATTAGAGCTTACCATGCTGAAGAACGGGGATGCGGAAAACTTGGTTCCAGCATGTTCGGAACTTTTTTTGCCACCGCGCATTTAGTTTGCCGCGGCTGGAGTATGGGGCGTCAGATCCTGCTGTGGGGCGAAGGGTTTATGCGAGACAAAACAACAATGAATGATTTGAGCATGCTACGGCGGCGCCGCGACGATGGACTGGGGCCAAATTCCGACATCGGTAACAAGCTTCGAGCGCTCTATGGAGCGGTACAGGGCGAAGAAATCCCATCCAAGCTGATCGACCTGCTCGAGCAGCTCGACGCGGTGGAAAAGCAGTCCAAGCCCGCGAAGGGTAAATAGCGCCATGGAAGCCGAGAAGCCGAGCTTCAAGCGAGAGCTGCTGTCTACACTCCCCAGTTTGCGCGCCTTTGCTGTGTCGCTCTCCGGGCGGCACGACAAGGCCGACGACCTGGTGCAGGACACGGTGATGAAAGCCTGGGCGAAGCAGGACAGCTTCGAAATGGGCACCAATATGAAGGCGTGGCTTTTCACCATCCTTCGCAACGAGTTCTACAGCCAGATGCGCAAGCGTGGCCGCGAGGTGCAGGACAGCGACGGCGCCTTCACCGAGCGCATGGCGGTGCATCCCTCGCAATATGGCATCATGGACCTGGGCGATTTCCGCCGGGCGCTCGACCAGCTGCCCGACGACCAGCGTGAGGCGATCATCCTGATTGGTGCGTCCGGCTTCTCTTACGAAGAGGCGGCCGAGATCTGCAAATGCGCCATCGGCACGATGAAGAGCCGGGTCAGCCGGGCTCGCACCAAGCTGCAGGAACTGCTCCAGGTGACCGGCGAAGGCGATTATGGGCCGGACGCGGTGTCGGCGCAGGTCACCACCATTCCCCGGTTCACCTAGAGCGCGTGGCGCTGCCTGGCGGCAGCGCAGGCCGCCAGCAAGGCGGTGGTGTCGAACGGTTTGGCGAGCGGGGTCGCGCCGGTGAACATTGCCTGGACCGCCTGGTCAGCTGAGGTCACCACCACCGGAACGCGCGCGGCGCGCAGTGCGGCGCAGAGCGCCACGGCGTCGGCGTGGCCGAACCGCGCCTCGATCACCGCCAGGGTAAAGCCGGAGAGGTCGAGAGCGCGCGCGGCGTCTGCGTCGCCCGTGATGGTGACGTGGGCGGCGCCGGCGGCGCGCAGCGTCTGTTCGATATCGGCGGCGACGAGATACTCCTCCTCAACGACGAGGGCATGCAATCCGTGCATTGGTGGTTCCATGACGCAGTGGTGGCCGACATCGATCATGGCCGGCTCGCCGCGGTCATTTAACAAAGACATGCGCCGGGGAAGTTTGGCCGGTTTCGGCAGTTGCGTTCCCACGGCGTTGCGGCATGCTGCCGGAACCATTCAGCCGTGAGCACCGCCCTGGCCACAGTTGCCCATGCCCGCCGTATCCCCTGTGAAGCATGCCCCCTTCGGGAGAACGAGCACTTTCGCGACTTCACGCCGGAGGAGCTGAAGTTCGTTTCGAGCTTCAAGCGCGGCGAACTGGTGAGCGAACCCGCTTCCGCCATCCTGTCCGAGGGCGCGCATAGCGCGCAGCTGTTCACGCTGCTGTCGGGCTGGGCCTTCCGTTTCAAGACGCTGGAGGACGGGCGCCGGCAGATCCTCAACTACCTGTTGCCCGGCGACCTTGTCGGGCTGCAGGGCTCGGTGATTGGCGAGATGGAGCACTCGGTCGAGTCACTATCGCCGGTGGTGCTGTGCGTGTTCCAGCGCGATACCCTGCCGACGCTGTTCGAGAACCATCCCGGCCTCGCCTTCGACATCACCTGGCTCGCCTCGCGCGAGGAGCGGATGCTCGATGAGAACCTGTTGAGCGTCGGGCGTCGCAGCGCCATGGAGCGGGCCGCCTACCTGATCGCCTTCCTCTACCAGCGTTCTGAGCAGGTAGGGCAGGGCAAGGCCTCGAAACACTTGATCCCGATCACCCAGCAGCACGTGGCCGACACGTTGGGGCTGTCGATCGTCCACACCAACAAGACGCTGCGCAAACTCGCCGAGCGCCAGCTGATCCGCTGGCATGACCGGGCTTGCGAGGTGCTCGACCCCGAGGCCTTGGCCGATATCGCCGGCTGGGGCGGCCTCACCGACCGGAAGCGGCCGCTGATATGACGGGGCCCAATTGTTGCCACCGCCCGGGGCTAGGCGTGCGACATCTCATCTGGTCCGGGGGGCAAAGCCGGACTGTCCAGCACCATCCCCGGATGAGGGCGGCGTCTTGATGCTTGATGTCAGCAGCCAGTCCGTCGACACCGCCCCGCCGCGGCGCGGCCTCGTGCGGCGGGTCGCCATCATGGCGTCGCTGACGCTGGTGCTGGTGGCGGTGGCAGCGTCGCTCTACATGGTGCGCACGGTCGATAGCCAGCTTGCCGATATCGCCAAGACCTACGAGATCCGGCGGCAGGCGCGCGAACTGATGCTGTCGGTGGTCGATGCCGAAACCGGGCAGCGCGGCTACCTGATCACCCGGGACGAGGCCTATCTCAACCCCTACAATACCGCCGTCGGCAACCTGAGCCAGACCTACCAGAACTTGTTGGCGCTGATCGGCGACAACCCGACACAGCTCCAGCGCATCGAAGCCCTGGTGCCCGATCTCGATGCCAAGCGCGCCGAGATGGCCCGCACCATCGAACTGATGTCGTCGGGCCAGAGTGCCGAGGCGCTGGCATTGCTCCGCTCCGATACCGGGCTCGAGCTGATGGAGCGGATCCGCAGCGTGGTGCGGCAGGTGATCGGCGAGGAAGACGACAAGCTGATCGAGCGCAACGGCCGGATGGAACTTTACCGGCAGTTGCTGATTGCCACCATTCTCGCCGCCCTCGCGGCCGCGGCCATCCTCACCTATTCACTGCTGTCGCGCACGCAGCGCAAGGTCGCGGCGCTGGCGCAGCAGCAGAACCGGCTGAGGACCGCGAACGAGGAGCTCGAGGCGCATGTGCGGGAGCGGACGGCCGAGGTCGAGGAGGCGCGCGGCCATGCTGAGCGCGAACGGGCCCGGCTCGAGACGCTGCTGCAGGATACCAACCACCGGATCGGCAACTCGTTGGCGACGGTATCGTCGCTGCTCGGCCTGCAACTGGCACGGACCTCGTCGGACGAGGTGCGCAATGCGCTGGAGGCGGCGCAGCTCAGGGTACAGGCGATCGCCTCGGGACACCGGCGACTGCGGCTCGGGCCCGACCTCGAGACCACCGATGCGGCTGAGTTCCTCGCCGATGTGATCGACGACCTCGCAGCTGCCATGCCGCCGGACAAGGCCGTAACGTTCGAAAAGCACCTTGAAGCAATGATCATCCCGGCGCGCGATGCGACGACGCTGGGCATCGTGGTCAGCGAGCTGGTCACCAATGCGCTGAAGCATGCCTTCGCCGAGGGCCAGGCGGGCACGGTGCATATTCGCTTCGAACGCGGCCAGGATGGGGTCACCGCGCTCACCGTCGAAGATGACGGGCGCGGCATCGGCGCCAATAGCGGGCAGGACGGGCTGGGCGCGCTGATCGTCAAGCAGCTGGCGCGGCAGTTCGGCGGGACAGAGCCAGAATACCGGGCGCGCGAGGGTGGCGGCACGGCGATCACGGTGAAGCTGCCGCGGCTGGACAGGTCGGCGGGGTAGGGTACTGGCGGTGCGAGGATCCTCCCCCGCCACGCTGGGGAGATCACGGAGAGTACGGTGCACCAGCGGCGGAACCCGCTGCCCCGTCGCGCCGTTCCGCTCGTCACGGGTTAATCCCAGGGGGGCTGCATGCATTTCGTCGGGGTGTTCAACAAAGACGGCGGCACCTTCCGCACCATGGACATGGTGGCGTTCGCCGCCACTGCGGAGCGGATCTTTGCCGAGCACAGCCAATCGATCGAATGCCGGGTGGTCGATGGCGACCAGCTGAGCGCGGAACTCGAGCGCGCCGCGGCCGACCCCACCTCCGAGGTGGTGCTGGCGGGCGGCGGCG
This sequence comes from Devosia sp. LjRoot16, assembly GCF_964252795.1. Taxonomy (NCBI): domain Bacteria; kingdom Pseudomonadati; phylum Pseudomonadota; class Alphaproteobacteria; order Hyphomicrobiales; family Devosiaceae; genus Devosia; species Devosia sp. LjRoot16. The sequence continues at coordinate 140,852 of NZ_CAXUPH020000006.1, read as the reverse complement.
ACGGCACCATTTCGGCGGCCGCGGGCATCTGTTTTGCCCACGAGATGGCGCTGGCGGTGCTGCCGGCAGGCACGATGAACCTGTTTGCCCGCTCGCTCGGCGTGCCGCTGCAGCTCGAAGCGGCGCTCGGGGCCATCGCTCGGGGGCAGGTTGCGGCGGTCGATATCGCCACCGCCAATGGCCGGCCGTTCGTCCACCAGTTCTCGGTCGGGCTCCACTCGCGGCTGGTCCGGATCCGCAACGAGCTCACCTATCACAGCCGCTGGGGCAAGATGCTGGCGAGCCTTCGCGCGATCGGGCTGGCGCTGTCGCGCCCACTGGTGTTCGAGGCCGAGATCAGCACCCGGCAGGGCACGGACCGGCGTAAGGCGACGGCGATCGCCGTCTCCAACAATGTGCTGGGGGAGGGCCATGTGCCCTATGCCGAGGCGGTCGATCGCGGCGTGCTCGGGGTCTATGTGGTCAAGCCCATGCCGCCGGCCGAGCTGGCGCGGCTGGCTTTGTCGCTGGCCTTCGGCAACTGGAAGGCGCATCCGCTGGTCTCGGAGCGCGAGGTGGCGCAGGTGAGCCTCCGCTTCCCCCACCGCAAGGCCTCGGCGCTGGCGGTGATCGATGGCGAGCTGATCCCGCTCGAACGGCAGGTGGATTTGCGGATCCATGCCGGCGGGCTGAAGGTGGTGCTGCCGGTGGTGGAGGTAGCGGGGGAGCGGGAGGATCCGCAGATCGAGGCGGTTTAGCTCACCGGCGGTGCCACATCGCCCCCTCGCCCCTCCTGGGGGCGCGAGAGGCGCCCCCGGGGGGAGAGGGCGGCAGTGAGGCCGACGGCCTCGTTGCGGGGTGAGGGGTGCCAGGCGCCCTGAAACAAGCCTCCACATCGCAGCCGCTCACCCGGTGTGCTTGGCTACCCCTCACCCTGACCCTCTCCCCAGAGGGGAGAGGGGACGCGCGCTGCACCCACAGTGTCAAAACGCAATCACCCCGCCGCGGAAACCCGGGCGGGGTGAGCAATCTACTCAAACTGTTGCAGTCAGAGGCTAGCCGCCCCTGCTTCCACCGGTTCCTGGCCGAGCTTGCGCAGGGCGTTCTCGATGGTTTTCAGGTCTTCGCCGTCGTCGCCGTCGACCGGGGTCATGCCCTCTGTGGCGCTGCGCTCCTTGGAGAGCGAGTCCGCTTCGAGCTGACGCAGGATGGTGATCTTCTCAGCATCCGCGATGTGGTCGTCGGTCAGAATGGTCACGATCTTCCGTTTGATGTGGGTCATAGCTCACACTCCTGGAAATCTTCTTTGGCCCACCTGCAGAAACTACAGGTGCATCAGATAACGCGGCCCGTCAGACGGGGTTCCCGACAAATGTGGCGATGTGATCAGTCCGGATCATGGCCATTACTATGGCCGTGCGAACTGCCGGACTTGCTCAGCAGATAGGCCGCGGCGAGTGCGCCGCCGATGGGGATGCCGACCTTCTTCATCAGGTCGGATTTCAGCACCAGCGGCAGGGCGGTGAGCGCCGCGGTGGTGACCAGAGCGGTCTTTTCGGCAGCATTGCGCCGTTGCGCGGCGTGCTTTTTGGCGACGCTGTCGGTGATGACGATGGCCGCATAGAGCCCGAGCGCGATAACCGATGCGCCGGCGGCGATCAGCAGCGGCGCGACGATGGGGCCCCACATCAGGGTGAACCAGGCATTGAGCGCCACCAGCCCGAAGACCAGCGCGATCAAGGCAAAGAGCGCCACGGCCGACCAGGCCATGGCGTTGTTCTTGAAATGCTCGAGCAACTCGTCGACCTCGATCCCGAGGACCGACGCCGCCAAAGCGAGGAGGTGCATAGGGGCTACCTCGAAACGACGGCGAGAACGAAGCCCAGCGCAATTGCGCCGGCGACAGCGGTCAGCGGCTTTTCGCGGATGGTGTCCTTGATCTGCTTTTCGAGCTGGCCGAACTCGTCCTGCACGTCCTCGATAGCGCTCTGGCCAGAGTTGGCCAGGTTTTTCACCTCGCGCTTGGCAAGTTTCTGCGCGTCGTGAACCTTGTCCTCGGCGAGGCTGGCCAGCGTTGCGGCAATCGACTTGAGGTCGGATTGCAACTGCTGCACCTGGGCCGAGAGATCGTCCTCGCGGCTCTGGCTCTGGCGCGCCGCAGCGCGGCGCGGGCCATTGGCGGCGCGGCGCGCCGGTGCCTTGGCGGCTGCGGCGGTACGATTGGGGGCCATGTCGGTGGTGGATGCCATGATGGTCGCTCCTCATGTGATGGGGGTTCAACGCGCGGTTGGCGCTTGAGTTCCGAACCCCTTGATTTCTGGGGCTATCGGGCGATTGGTGCCCACAAAAGAGTGCACCCCAGTCCGGGGGCGAACTGGGGTGCGATGGCGAGCCGCAAGGGGGGCGACCTTGGCTCGCGAAGCTCGTCAGAATACGCGCATCAACACGAGGATGATGACGATGACGAGCACGACGCCAAGAATACCGGAGGGGTAAGCTCCCCAGGAGCGGGAGTAGGGCCAGGCCGGTATGGCGCCGATCAACAGCAGGATCAGCAGAATGATGATGATCGTGCTCAAGGTCATAGGCTGGGTCTCCTAGAGGACTGACAGGAGGAGGGTGGCGGCTACGGCGAGAATACCTGCAGCAGGGACGATCGCTGCGAGGACTGCTCCGTAGTGCGTACGCCCATCATATCCTTCGGGGATCCAAACGACGGCCGTGCGGGCGGCATGTTCGAGGTTGGCGATCTCAAGTCGGGTCATCGCTCTCGTTCCTTTTTCATGGTGCTACCGGAGGGAGGGCCGGTAGACACGCCGCCTCGTTGGCGCGTCAGCCAAATAACGAGGGCCCCCAGAATTGGTTCCGGGGCGGGGTGAAAAGTGTGATTGGGGGCTAGTCGTGCGCTTGATCCTGGACCCAGCCACCGGATGTCATCCCAGCGAAAGCTGGGACCCATTCCGCCGCTTATGCGGACTGTGAGTTGGGTCCCAGCTTTCGCTGGGATGACATCGCGTTTGTGAAACGCTCTGGCGCAAGGCTTTGAATTTCAGCGCTTTCGAGGCTGCCTAAAGCGCTACTCCACCCGCACCACGTCCACGGATTGCTTGGCCGTATGGCCGCCGCTGGTGCGCAGCACGCCGACGATCGGGGAGATGTCGGAATAGTCGCGGCCGTGGCCGATGGTGATGTGGTCGGGGCCGGCCAGCATGGCGTTGGTGGGGTCGAACTCGAGCCAGCCCGAATGCTGGCCGCACCAGACGCGTACCCAGGCATGCATGGCGTCGGCGCCCTCGAGACGCGGCTTGCCCTTGGGCGGAATGGTGCGCAGGAACCCCGAGACATAGCCGGCGGGGATGCCGAGGCCACGCAGCCCCGCGATCATCACATGGGCGAAATCCTGGCAGACGCCGCGCTTCAGCGCAAACGCCTCGACCGGGCCGGTATCGACCTTGGTGGCGTCCTTGTCGTAGCTGAAGTCACGATGGATGCGCAGGCAAAGATCCATGGCCGTGGCGTAGACCGATTGGTCGCCGGCAGCCGAACTTCGGGCATAATCGGTGATCTCAAGGGCGAGCGGGATACGCGGCGAGGCGGAAAGAAAATGCTGCGGCGAATCCGGCGCCACCGACCAGAGCGTCGCCAGTTCCTGCTTCAATCCGCCGAGGGTAGGGGAGAGATCGACCGGGCGCGCCAGATCCTCGACCTGCACCCTGGCGCTCAGCCGCACATCGAGATGATCGTGCCGGCCGGCATAGGCGATGGTGGTGACGAGGTTGCCGAAATAGTCGGCGAAGGTGGTTTCCTGCTCGGGCCTGGGTTCGAACGACAGCGATGAGGCGATGACCCGCTGCGCATTGGGTATGGAGATCGGGGCGACGCGGACCAGGTGGCGGTCGCCATGCACCGAGGCCTTGTAGTCGTAGTGCAGTTCGAGCCGGACGTCGTAGAGCACGGCCCGCCTCCTCAGACGAAATAGGCGTCGGCAATGAGCCCGGCGAGATTGCCGATCTCGATGCCCAGCCGGTTGATTTTCGACGTCGTCATGTCCTCGGGCTCGGTGACGCGGAGCTCGGTATCGAGCGTCAATGCTGCCTTCGCCGCCATCGACAAATGCCCATCCTCGAGGCCGCCGGGCAGTTGCTCGAGCTGCTGGTAGAGTTCGGCGATCTGGAAGCGCACCGAGCGCGGGTTGAGCGGATCGAGCACCAGGAGATCGACATAGGAGTTGACCCCGGCGCTCACCGCATAGCGGCGGCGATGCGTCATGACACTGTCGCCGACTTCGAGCAGCAAGTCGAGCGCCCCCTCGGGCGCGCCCTTGCGCGTACACCAGGCGACGCTGTGGGCGATCTGGATGCCGCGCTCGAGCCGGCGGCCGATCTCGAGGAAGCGCCAGCCGGCAAAGCGGTACATGTTTTCATGCACGAGGCCGGAAAAGCCGGCGAGCTTGCGCAGCAGCACCGTCATGGCGCGGGTCGCATCGTCGCCGGGCAGCACGCGCTGCGAGAAGCTTCTGGCGGTCTTGCGTAAATCGGTCAGAGCCAGCCAACCATCGGGCGAGAAGCGGTCGCGGATCTGGCTGGCGCTGTGCACGGCGCTGTCGATGGCGGCGAGCAGGCCCGGTGGCAGCGGCACCTCGGCATCGACGCCGATGCCATCGAGATAGGCCCGGGTATCTTTGAGGATCGCCTGGTCGGTGTTGGAGATCTCGGCCAGCCGTGCGTTGTAGGCGCGAAGTATCCGCACCATGGCCTCGCAGCGTTCGGCATAGCGGCCGAGCCAGATCAGGTTGTCGGCAGCCCGGCTCGGCAGGCTCCCCGAGGACATGCGGACCAGCTTTTCGCCTTCGGTCGGCAGCAGCGTGACGCGCTCGACGGGTTGCTTGCTGACCACCCAGACGTCGGCCGCCTGGCCGCCGCGCTGCATGGCGATGGCGGTTGAATCCTGGGTCGAGCCGACCCGGGCGAAGCCGCCGGGCATCACCGTCCAGCCATCGCGGGTGCGGGCAGCATAGACGCGCAGCGTCATCGGCCGCGGCTCAAGCTTGCCGCCGACATAGACCGGGGCAGTGGAGAGCTGCACCTGCTCCTGGCCGACAAAGCGGCCGCCTTCGGCCTCGAGCCGGGCGCGCAGCGCCTGCCGCTCGGCCTCGGGCAACGCGCCGCCGACCACGGTGCCGCGCTGATCCTCGATGGCGAGGCCGGTGGCAAAGGCCGAGCCGACCATCATGGTGTCGAAATTGTCGATGACGTGCTGCCGTTCGGCCGCACCGCCGCACCACCAGGTGGCGATCGAGGGCAGCTCGAGCTCGCGCCCGGTCAGCGCCCGGCAGAGGTTGGGCATGAAGGCCGAGAAGGCGCGGGTCTCGAGGATGCCGGTGCCCAGCGCATTAACCATCGAAATGGTGCCCTGGCGCAGCGCCTCGGTGAGGCCGGGCGTGCCGATATGGCTGTCGTAGCGCAGCTCGAGCGGATCGACGAAGCTCGCATCCATGCGTCGCCACAAGACGCTGATCGGCTGCAGGCCGGAGACGGTGCGTACCATCACCTGGCTGTTGTCGACCACCAGGTCCTCGCCCTCGAGCAGGGTGAAGCCGAGATAGCGGGCGATATAGGCGTGCTCGAAATAGGTCTCGTTGTGCTGGCCCGGCGTCAGGATGCCGACCCGGCCATCGGTGGCGATGCCGGTCAGCGCATCGCGGAAGCCGCGAAAGAACCCGGCGAGCCGATGCACATGCATCTCGCCATAGATATCGGAGAGGGCGCGGGTGGTGGCGACGCGGTTCTCGACGGCGAAGCCGGCGCCTGACGGCGCCTGGGTGCGATCGCCCAGCACCCACCAGCCGCCATCCGGGCCGCGGCCGAGTTCAAAGGCGCAGAAATGCAGGAAATGCCCACTGGCCGGGCGGACCCCGACCATCGGCCGCAAGAACTCGTCATTGCGGGCGATCAGTTCGGGCGGCAGCAGGCCACGTTGCACCAATGTGTTGGTGCCGTAGATGTCGGCAACGATGGTTTCGAGCAGCTCGGCGCGCTGCGTCAGGCCGTGCGTGATGGTGAGCCACTCGCTCTCATCGAGGATCAGCGGCACATGCGCCAGCGGCCATGCGCGCTCCTTGCCCTCGGCGCCATCATATTTGCGATAATAGACGCCGGCATCGCGCAGATACTGGTCGGCGCGCTCGAAGCGCCCGCCCAGTTCCTCGTGCCCAAGCTCATCGAGCGCCGAGATCAGCGGCGCCCAGCTCGGGCGGATCTGCCCCGCGGCGTCGAGCATTTCGTCCGGAACACCCGGCAACAGCTTGTAGTCGGCAACAAGGCTCGGCGCCCCGCGCTTCCTGACCTGCCGTTGATTCCGCTTATCCATGGGGAAATAGCGCTAGCGGAAGCGGATGGAATGGCAAGGGGGAATTCGACGGATAGTCAATTCGGAGGTGTAGCAAACGCCAGGAACGGGTGCCGGCTTGAGTCCAATATGCCGACCTCCCCCCGGCTGTCATCCCAGCGAAAGCTGGGACCCATCCATCGGCTGGCGCGGGCGGCGAGCGGACGAGGGCAATATCCCTCGCCGCGGGGTCCCAGCTTTCGCTGGGATGACATGCGGTGAGGAGGAGAGGCTGTGCCCTCCATGTCCCCCCTCTGGCGAAAACTAAGGACTTAGCTGCGCTAAGCCCAAGTTTTCGCATTCTCCCCCGCAAGGGGGGAGATGGCCGAGAGGCCGGTGGTTTCCCCCTACACCGGCACCCGCAAATCCAGCGTCAGCGGGAATTCCGCCGAGGGTTCCTCGGTCGGCGGCACGAACGCCCCCGGTGTATGGCCGTTCGGTACGAACCGAGCGAGGCGCCGTGCCTCCGCTTCGTTGCCGTTAACCGGGAAGGTCTCGTAATTGCGGCCGCCCGGGTGGGCCGTGTGGTAGGTGCAGCCGCCGATCGAGCGGCTTGACCAGGTGTCGTAGACATCGAAATGCAGCGGCGAGTTGACCGGCAGCACCGGGTGCATGCCGGAGGCCGGGTGCCAGGCCTTGTAGCGGACGCCGGCCACCGAAACTCCCGCTTCGCCAGTGCTCGTAAGCGGCACGGCGCGGCCATTAGCCGTGACCTGGTAGCGGCCGGGGTTGAGGCCTTCGAGCTTTACTTGAAGGCGTTCAACCGATGAATCAACGAAGCGTACGGTGCCGCCGATGGCGCCTTGCTCGCCCATCACATGCCAGGGCTCGAGCGCCTGGTTGAGGGTGAGCTTCATGCCCTCGACCTCCACCTCGCCGCAGAACGGGAAGCGGAATTCGAGCTGCGCCGCGAACCATTCGGGGTCGAGGTCGAAGCCATTATCCTTGAGGTCGCCGAGGACATCGAGGAAATCGGCCCAGACGAAGTGCGGCAGCATGAAGCGATCATGCAGCGTCGTGCCCCAGCGGGTGAACTTGCCCTGCTTGGGCGCCTTCCAGAAGCGGGCGATCAGGGCGCGGACCAGCAATTGCTGCGCGAGGTTCATCCTGGCATTGGGCGGCATCTCGAAGCCGCGGAACTCCACCAGCCCGAGCCGGCCGGTCGGGCCATCGGGCGAATAGAGTTTGTCGATGCAGATTTCCGAGCGGTGCGTGTTGCCGGTAACATCGACGAGCAGGTTGCGGAACAGCCGATCGACCAGCCAGGGTCGCGGTGGCGGGCCTTGATCCGGCGCCGGCACCTGCTTCATGGCGATTTCGAGCTCATAGAGGCTGTCGTGCCTGGCCTCGTCGAGGCGCGGCGCCTGCGAGGTGGGGCCGATGAACAGCCCGGAGAACAGGTAGCTTAGCGACGGATGCTGCTGCCAGTGGAGGATCAGGCTCTTGAGGAGATCCGGGCGGCGGAGGAACGGCGAATCCCCCGGGGTCGAGCCGCCGACCACCACGTGGTTGCCGCCGCCGGTGCCGGTATGCTTGCCGTCGATCATGAACTTGTCGGCGCCGAGCCGGGCCTGCCGGGCTTCCTCATAGACGGCCGTGGTGGTGGCGACGCACTCCTCCCAGCTCGAAGCCGGGTGGATGTTCACTTCGATGACGCCGGGGTCGGGCGCGACGCGGATGACGTTGAGGCGGGGGTCGTAAGGCGGCGCATAACCCTCGACATGGATGGGGAGGCCGAGGGTTTTCGCCGCTTCCTCGGACGCGGCGATCAGCTCGAGATAATCCTCGACTGTCGAAACCGGCGGCAGGAAGACGCAGAGCCGGCCTTCGCGCAGCTCCACGGTGATGGCGGTGCGCACGGTCGAGTCGATCTCGTCCAGCACCTGCTCGGTGATCTCCTGGGAGATCGTCGGGTCGGCAGTGAAGGTCGAAGGCTGGGCGTGGTGGCCGATGCGGACCTCTACAGGCTGCTGTAGCAGCTCCTCGACGTCGGGCAGCTCGAGCACCGCGATCAGCGGATCACGCGGCACCACATGCGGATAGGCGGTGGGCGCCACATGCTTCAGCGAACTCAGCGGCAGGCGGTAGCCGACCGGCGAGTCGCCGGCGGCGAGGAACAGTTTTCCACGACGCGTCCGCCATTTCTCGGTAATCCAGCGGTTGTTGCGGTCGGGCAGGGCGTTCCAGCGCTGCACCGGCAGCACATAGCCGGTGGGGTTGTTCAGCCCGTTGTCGAACACCCGCGCCATGCGGGCCCGCGCCTCGGGGTCGGCGAGCTCGGAATTGGCCGGGTCGACATTGGGCGGCAGGCGAGCTTCCTTCACCAGCCAATCGCCCGGATCCTCATAGGCGGCGTCGATGGTTTCGGTGCCGACACCGAGATTGGCGGCGATTTCGGCGAGCAGGCGCTGGTCGTCGCCGGGCTTGGCTTCGGTGGGCACACCCTCATGGGCGAACAGTGTCTCGTCGCGCCACACCGGCTGGTTGTCGCGGCGCCAGTAGAGCGAGAAGGTCCAGCGCGGCAGTGTTTCGCCCGGGTACCACTTGCCCTGGCCGTAATGCAGCAGACCGCCGGGCGCGAAGCGTTCACGCAGCCGCCGGATCAGCGCATCGGCCTTGGCCCGCTTGGTCGGGCCGACCGCATCGGCATTCCACTCGCCGGCCTCGAAATCGTCGATCGAGACGAACGTCGGCTCGCCCCCCATGGTGAGGCGGACATCGCTCGCCACCAGCTCTTCGTCGACCCTTTTGCCGACCGCGTTGAGCCGATCCCAGCTCTGGTCGGAGAACGGCATGGTGATGCGCGGGTGCTCGGCGACGCGGCTCACCTTCATGTCGAAGGCGAATTCGACATTGGCGAAGCTGGTGAAGCCGGAGATCGGCGCGGCGTTGCGATAATGCGGGGTGGCAGCGAGCGGCACGTGGCTCTCGCCGGCCAGGAGCCCGGAGGTGGGGTCGAGCCCGACCCAGCCGGCGCCGGGCAGATAGACTTCGCACCAGGCGTGGAGGTCGGTGAAATCGTGGTCGGTGCCCGCCGGCCCGTCGAGCGAGACGAGATCGGGCTTCAGCTGGATCAGGTAGCCCGAGACGAAGCGCGCGGCGAGGCCGAGATGGCGCAGCGCCTGCACCAGCAGCCAACTTGAATCGCGGCACGAGCCCTGGGCGCGGGTCAGCGTTTCCTCGGGTTCGAGCACGCCGGTTTCGAGCCGGACGATGTAGCCGATCTCGCTCTGCACCCGGGCATTGAGCGCGGTGATGAAATTGACCGTGTTCATCGGCGTGCGGTCGACGCCGCGCAGGAACTCGGTGAGCAGCGGGCCCGCCGGCTGCGGCTTCATGTAGATGGAGAGATCGTCGCGCAGCTCTTCGGGATATTCGAACGGCCAGGTCTCGGCCCGCTCCTCGACGAAGAAATCGAACGGGTTGTAGACCGTCATGTCGGCGACGAGATCGACCTCGATCTTCAGCTCGGTGACCGGCTCCGGGAAAACGTGGCGGCTGAGGTAATTGCCGTAGGGGTCCTGCTGCAGGTTGACGAAGTGGTTGGACGGCGAGACCCGCAGCGAATGGCTCAGCACCTTGGTCTTTGATTGCGGGGCGGGCTGGAGCCGGATGATCTGGGGCTGGAGGACGACCGGACGGTCGTATTTGTAGTGCGTCAGGTGATAGATCGCGGCTTTGATCGACATACGGTCGGACGCTCGCTACTGAGGCACAGAAACTTCCCGACACGACGATAGCATAGAAGCGCGGCGCGGCTAGCCTTCGTAACAGGCAGGGGAAAAACATGACGGAGCAGAGCGCGTGATCCGGGCGTTCGGGCGGGCGGTGGTGACGGTAGCGGTGGTGATCTACACGCTGCTCGATGAGCTGCTGTTCCCGCTGTTTCGGCCGCTGATCGCGTGGCTCAGCGCGTTGCGGCTGTTCCAGCGGCTCGGCGACTGGCTCGGCCGGCTGCCGCCCTATGCGGCGCTGGTGGCGCTGGGCGTGCCGTTCGTGGTGATCGAGCCGATGAAGGTGGTCGCCATCTGGTGGGCCGGCACCGGCCACGTCATCACCGGCACTATCGGGCTATTGCTGGCGCACGCGTTGTCGCTGCTGGTGGTCGAGCGGGTCTTTCATGCGGTGTACCAGCCGCTGATGCGGATCGAGTGGTTCGCGCGGCTGCTGGGCTGGATGTTCAAGCTGCGTGACCGGGCCATCGCGTGGGCGAAATCGACCGCGGCCTGGCAGGCGGCGGCGGGTTGGGTGCGCGGCGTGCGGGAGTGGGTGCGGGGGGTATTCAAGTCGTTCAGGTGATGGCTGCCACCGCGCCTTCACCAAACTCGGTGTCATCCCAGCGAAAGCTGGGACCCATCCATCAGCTGGCACGGGAGGCGAGTTGGGTCCCAGCTTTCGCTGGGATGACAGCGGTGGGGTGGGGAGTTAAGTGGTCTTCCGACCTGAACCTACCGCTTCTTCTTGCCCTTGATCTCCTCGCGCATGGCGGTGCGCGATTCCAACAGGAACTCTTCTATTTCCTCGAGGCTGGCGGAGAAATCGTAGCCGGCATTGCCGAAGACGATCTCGAAGGTGTCGTCGTCGCGCAGCATGTAGCCGCCATGCGCCTCGATCTTGGGGTTGCGCTTTTCTGCCACCAGCAGGCTCACGCCGAACGGTCGGCCGATGCGGCGGACGCGGCGTTCGATGGCGGCGAGGGTGTTGGCGCGGCTGCCCATGATTTTGCCTCCGAAGCTCGAGTTTTGCCCACCCATAGCGATTGAGCGCCAGCGGACGCAATGCTTTAGTGCGGCATGGCTTTCACCCTGAGGCAGCTGCAGTATTTCATCTCGGTCGCCGAGGAGGGGACGGTATCGGGGGCGGCGCAATCGCTGTCGATCAGCCAGTCGGCGGTGACCGATGCGATCAAGGAGCTGGAATCCGATCTCGGGGTGACGCTGTTCGAGCGGCATCGGCGCGGGCTGACCATTACCCATAAGGGGCACCAGTTCTACCGCCACGCGGCCCGCATCCTCGCCAGCGTCTCGGATGCGCGGCGCAGTTTCGGCGAAGCAGAAGCGCCGGCCGGCGGCAACCTGCAGCTGGGGGTGACGTCACTGGTGGCCGGCTATGTGCTGTCGGATCTCCTCGCGCGCTACCGGCGCGCCTATCCCAACGTCAATGTCACGGCGATCGAGGATAATGGCGACTATCTCGAACACCTGCTGATCGGCGGCGAGCTCGACGTGGCGGTGATGGTGATCTCCAATTTGAGGGATCGCGTGGCGCTGCAGGCCGAGATCTTCGAGACCTCGCCCTATCGGCTGTGGCTGCCCCTTGGGCACCGGCTGGCCGGGGCCGACATCATTTCGGTTTCCGATATCGTGCCGGAGCCCCTGATCATGCTGACGGTGGACGAGACGGAGGAGAATACCGGAAAGCTCCTCGCCGCCTTCAGCGCCCGGCCCAATGTGGCCTTCCGCACCCGCTCGGTCGAGGCAGTGCGCAGCCTCGTCGCCACCGGCGCCGGCATCGCGCTGTTGCCGGACCTGGTCTATCGACCGTGGTCGCTGGAAGGCGACCGGATCGAGAGTCGCGATATCTCGGGGGCGCTGCCGGTGGTACAGGTGGGGATGGTCTGGCGGCGCGGCAGCCAGCTGACCCAGGCGGCCCGCGATTTCATCGGGTTAGCGCAGCAGCAGCACCCGTCGCGGGGCAGGGCGGCGCAGGAGCGCTGAGGGGGGCACTGAGCCCCTCAGTCGGTGCTTCCCTCCCCCTTGAGGCCCCTTGAGGGGAGGGGAGCAGAAGAGCTATCGGAAATTCCGAAAGCTCCCCCCGGACGAATACATTTGCGAATAGCAAAGCGCTCGATAAGCTCCCAATCAAGGGCATGATGCGCATTTGGGAGCGCTGCCCGAGCAGGGAGAAATCGATGAAATCCATCCTCAAGACGTGTACGGCCTTGACCATGGTTGCGACCTTCACCGGTCAGGTGGCTGCGCAGGAGATGCTGCAGTCGCTCGGCGCGGGGGAGGGCGAAGTTTCGATCGTCGCCTGGGCCGGTTACATCGAGCGCGGTGAGACCGACCCGAATTATGACTGGGTCACCAAGTTCGAAGCCGATAGCGGCTGCAAGGTGACCGTGAAAACCGCCAACACCTCGGACGAAATGGTCGCGCTGATGAACGAAGGCGGCTTCGACCTCGTCACTGCCTCGGGCGATGCCTCGCTGCGCCTGATTGCCGGCAAGCGCGTACAGCCGATCAACACCGCGCTGATCCCGTCATGGTCGACGATCGATCCGCGCATCGAAAGCGCCGCCTGGCATACCGTCGATGGCGTGCACTACGGCACACCCTATGTCTGGGGCGCCAACGTGCTGATGTATAATACCGAAGTGTTTGGCGATAAGCCGCCGACCAGCTGGAACGTGGTGTTCGAAGAGACGACGCTGCCCGACGGCAAGTCGAACAAGGGGCGCGTTCAGGCCTATGACGGCCCGATCTACGTGGCCGACGCGGCGCTTTACCTGATGAAGCACAAGCCGGAACTGGGGATCACCGACCCCTATGCGCTGAACGAGGATCAGTACAAGGCGGCGCTCGACCTGCTGCGGGTGCAGCGCACCTTGGTCGGCCGCTACTGGCACGATGCGTTCATCCAGATGGACGACTTCAAGAACGAAGGCGTCGTTGCCTCCTCGTCCTGGCCGTTCATGGTCAACGTGCTGAAGGCCGAAGGCGCCAAGGTAGCGTCGACCTTCCCGGAAGAAGGCATCACCGGCTGGGCCGATACGACGATGCTGCACGCCGAGAGCGCGCATCCCAACTGCGCCTATATGTGGATGGAGCATTCGCTCTCGCCCAAGGTGCAGGGCGATGTGTCGGCCTGGTTCGGCACGGTGCCGTCGGTGCCGGCCGCCTGCAAGGGCAATGAGCTCCTCACCGATGAGGGCTGCGCCACCAACGGCTACGAGAACTTCGACAAGATCCGCTTCTGGCGGACCCCGACCGCTAAGTGCGAGGCGGGTGAGTGCGTGCCGTATTACCGCTGGGTCAGCGACTACGTCGGGGTTATCGGCGGCCGCTAGGGGGCTCTAGTCGGCCCGGGGGAAAAGCGCGCTGCGCTGTTCCCTCATCCCGCGACGGTCACTCCCGCGACGGCGGAGCCCAGCGCAACCTCGCGTCCACAGCGAGTGGGTTTCCGCCGTTGCGGGGGTGACACCAAGGGGATTTGCCGTGAGGCAAATCCTCCGATCCCGGCGATTTGCCGACGGCAAATCGCCGGCCCTAGGGGAATTTTGCCGCTCGCGGCAAAATTCTCCCGACATCCCGGGGATTTGCCTTTGCAAATCCTCCGGTTGATCCCCGCGGATCTTTCGCCGTTATCTGAGACGGTGAAGCTCCCCGGTTGACGCAAAGGCTCCCTGACGCATGACCTCGGCCGTGTCCCTGCAAACCGTTTCCCGCCATTTCGGCGCGGTAAGAGCTCTCGACGAGGTCGATCTCGAGGTCGGGGAAGGGGAGTTCTTCGCCATGCTCGGCCCCTCGGGCTCGGGCAAGACCACCTGCTTGCGGTTGATCGCCGGCTTCGAGCAGCCGACGCTGGGGCAGATCCGGATTTTCGGCGACGCGGTGGAGGGCGTGCCGCCCTATCGGCGCAACGTCAACACGGTGTTCCAGGATTACGCGCTGTTCCCGCACATGAACGTGCGCGAGAATGTTGAATTCTCGCTGATGCTGAAGAGGGTCGACAAGGCGACGCGGGCTCGCGAGGCCGAGGCGGCGCTGGAGCTGGTGAAACTCGGCGGCTATGGCGACCGGCGGCCCGGCCAGCTCTCGGGCGGTCAACGACAACGAGTGGCGCTGGCCCGCGCCATCGTCAACCGGCCCAAGGTGCTGCTGCTCGACGAGCCGCTCGGGGCGCTTGATCTCAAACTGCGCGAGCAGATGCAGGAAGAGCTGAAGGCGCTGCAGAAGACGCTCGGCATCACCTTCATCTTCGTCACCCACGACCAGGGCGAAGCGCTGTCGATGGCCGACCGGGTGGCGGTGTTCGATTTTGGCAAGCTGGTGCAGGTGGGGACGCCCGAAGAGATCTACACCAAGCCCAATTCGCGCTTCGTCGCCGATTTCGTCGGTTCGTCCAACGTGCTGGCGCCGGAGTTCGTCGAGACCATTGCCGGCGAGCGGCGCTGGGCCTCGCTGCGGCCCGAGGCGATCCACCTGCTCCGCAGCGAGGGTGGCCATTCGGCGCTCACCGGAACGGTGGTGTCGCGCTCCTATCTCGGCGCCACGACCCGGCTCGGCATCGAATTGGGGGGCACGCTCCTCCATGCGGTGGTTCCCTCCGGCACTGACGTGCCCGCCGAGGGCGACCGGGTGACCATCGGCTTTGCCCGCGAGGCGCTGCACATGATGGAGGATGCCGGTTGAGCGCGATCGCCGCGAGCAGTTCCAGCGCCATCCTCCCGAACCAGCGCGGTTGGCTCGGGGCGCTCAGCGACCGCTTCTGGCGGCAGCCGAAGCTGTTCGTCTTCCTGCTGCTGCTGCCGGCGCTGCTCTGGCTCGGCATCGTCTATGTCGGCTCGCTGTTCGCGCTCCTGCTGCAGAGCTTTTTCTCGATCGATGAGTTCTCCGGGCTGATCAACTACGAGTTCACGCTCAAGACCTACGCTGAGCTGCTGAGGCCGCAGAACCTCGACGTGATCCTTCGCACGGTGAGCATGGCGGCAGCGGTGACGCTGGCCTCGGCGCTGATCGCCTTTCCCATCGCCTATATGGCGGCGCGCTATGCGCGGGGGAAATGGAAGGCGCTGTTCTATCTGGGCATCATGCTGCCGCTGTGGGCCAGCTATCTGGTCAAGGTCTATGCCTGGAAGCTGATCCTCGCCAAGGAGGGCATCCTCAACTGGGTGTTCGAGCAGCTGCAGCTGACCTGGCTGCTCGACGCCTGGCTTTCGCTGCCGGTGATCGGCGGCAACTCGCTGTCGATCAGCTACACCGGCACGTTCCTCGTCTTCCTCTATGTCTGGATGCCCTACATGATCCTGCCGATCCAGGCGGCGATCGAGCGGGTGCCGACCAATCTTCTCGATGCGTCGTCCGATCTGGGTGCGACGCCGATGCAGACGTTCTGGAAGGTGATCTTCCCCTTGGCGTTGCCGGGGATCGTCGCCGGCTCGATCTTCACCTTCTCGCTGACGCTGGGCGATTACATCATCCCGCAGATCATCGGCACCTCGGCCTTCTTCATCGGCCAGGCGGTCTACGCGCACCAGGGCACGGCCGGGAACATCCCGCTGGCCGCCGCCTTCACCGTGGTGCCGATCGTCATCATGGGGCTCTACCTGTGGATGGCCAAGCGCATGGGGGCGTTCGATGCGCTTTGAGCCTCAGGCATCCGGGCTCCCCGCCCCCCTCCCCAACCCTCCCGGGGGACGCGGTAGCGCCCCGAAGGGGGAGGGTGCCCATCGAGGCTTGCCTTCCTATTTTGCCACACGCACCGGCCGGCACCTCCCCCTAGACGGGGGAGGTTGGGAGGGGGTGAGCCCCACGCTCGATGTCGGAGGCCATGATGCGCTCTGACACCCCCCGCGCCCCCTGGGGGCTGAAGCTCGCTGCCGGCGCCGGGCTGTTCTTCATGCTGGCGCCGATCGCGCTGATCTTTCTTTATGCCTTCTCCTCGGAGGAGCGGACCTATCAGTGGCCGCCGCCGGGGCTGACGCTGAAGTGGTTTGCCGTGACCTGGAACCGGCCCGACGTGTGGCAGGCGCTGACCCTGTCGGTGCAGGTGGCGGCCATTTCGACCGCCATCGCGCTGGTGTTGGGAACGCTCTGCGCCGCGGCCGTTTCAGGCACCCGGTTCTTCGGGCGCGAGACGATTTCGCTGCTGGTGATCCTGCCGATTGCGTTGCCCGGCATCATCACCGGCATATCGCTCCGTTCAGCGTTCAGCCTGATGGAGATCCCGTTCTCGTTCTGGACGATTGTGCTGGGGCACGCGACCTTCTGCATCGTCGTCGTCTACAATAATGCGGTGGCGCGCTTCCGGCGCACCTCGGGCTCGATGATCGAGGCGGCGATGGACCTCGGCGCCGACAAGTTCCAGACTTTCCGCCACGTCATCCTGCCCAATATCGGCACGGCACTGCTCGCCGGCGGCATGCTGGCCTTTGCGCTCAGCTTCGACGAAGTGATCGTCACCACCTTTACCGCCGGCCAGCAGCAGACGCTGCCGATCTGGATGCTCGAGGAACTGGTGCGGCCGCGGCAGCGCCCGGTGACCAATGTGGTCGCCATGGTGGTGGTGATCGTGACGCTGCTGCCGATCCTGCTGGCGTTCTATTTCAGCCGCGGCGGGGATCAGACGGTGGCGGGGATGGGGAAGTGATGCTGGCTGCAGTTCACCTGGCCACCCCCCTCCCAACCTCCCCCACAAGGGGGGAGGTGCCGATCGGGGCTTTGGCAGGTCTCTTGCCACCCTCACCGACCCACACCTCCCCCCTTGTGGGGGAGGCTGGGAGGGGGGTGGCCACGTGCACTGAAAGTCGAGTTATGGGAGAGAGAAAATGCACACCGAAATGCTGATCGGCTCGCGCTTCGAGGCGGGGACGGAAACCGAGGAGCAGGTGCTCAATCCCAGAACCGGGGAGCTGATCCGGGGTATCCCCGAGGCGTCGCTGAGCCAGATCGATGCGGCCGTGCTCGCCGCGGAGAAGGCCTTCGCCAGCTGGTCGCGGACCACGCCGGGGCAGCGCTCGAACTATCTGCTCAAGATCGCGCAGGCGATCGAGGACGATGCCGATGGCTTTGCGGCGCTCGAGGCGCTGAACTGCGGCAAGCCGATCAATGCGGTCAAGAACGACGAGATCCCGGCGATCGTCGATTGCTGGCGCTTCTTTGCCGGGGCGGTGCGCAATATGCAGGGCTCGATCGCGGGGGAATACCTGCCGGGCCACACCTCGATGGTGCGGCGCGACCCGATCGGCATCGTCGGCTCGATCGCGCCGTGGAATTACCCGCTGATGATGATGGCGTGGAAGCTGGCGCCGGCCATCGCCGGCGGCAATACGGTGGTCTACAAGCCATCAGAGCAGACGCCGCTGACGGCGCTGAAGCTCGCGAAAGTCTTCGCTGAGGTGCTGCCCGAGGGCGTGGTCAACGTTATCCTGGGGCGCGGCGACAGCGTCGGCAACGCGCTGATCAACCACCCCAAGATCAACATGATCTCGATCACCGGCGACGTCGCCACCGGCAAGAAGGTGCTGCAGGCGGCGGCCAAATCGGTGAAGCGCACGCATCTCGAACTCGGCGGCAAGGCGCCGGTGATCGTCTATGACGATGCCGACCTCGAGGCGGTGGTGAGCGGGCTCAAGGCCTTCGGCTACTATAATGCCGGGCAGGATTGCACGGCGGCCTGCCGGATCTATGCCGGCCCGAAAATCCACGACAGGCTGGTGGCCGACTTGAGCTCGGCGGTCAACTCGATCAAGTACAACCAGGCCGACGATACGCTCAACGAGATCGGGCCGCTGATCTCGAAGCGCCAGCGCGACCGGGTGGCGAGCTTCGTCGAGCGGGCGTCGGAACTGCCGCATATCAAGATCACTGCAGGTGGCCATGTGTCGGGCGACCGGGGCTTCTTCTACGAGCCGACGGTGATCGCCGGGGCGCTGCAGGCTGATGAGATCGTGCGGCGCGAAGTGTTCGGGCCGGTGGTGTCGGTCACCCGCTTCACCGACCCCGAGGATGCCATCGCCTGGGCCAATGACAGCGACTATGGCCTCGCCTCATCGGTGTGGACCAAGGATGTGTCGAAGGCGATGCAGACGGCGGCGCGGCTGCAATATGGGTGCACCTGGATCAACACGCACTTCATGCTGGTCAACGAGATGCCGCATGGCGGGCTGAAGCAGTCGGGCTATGGCAAGGACATGTCCGTCTATGCGCTCGAGGACTATACGGCGGTCCGGCATGTGATGATCAATCACGGGTAGGCTTGGCGTATCGTCAGCCGGTGTGCTTGGCGCCCCTCACCCCGGCCCTCTCCCCAAAGGGGCGAGGGGGCGATAGGGGCGCCGGCGTGCAAAGTGCGTCCCCTCGCCTCTCCAAGGGGGCGCAATAGCGCCCTCCCGGGGGGAGAGGGCGGCGGATGAGGCCGGAGGCCTCACCGCGGGGTGAGGGGCGCCAAGCGCGCTGCACTAAGCCGCCGCCACCCCGCTGGCGAGGTGCGAGCGGATATCCAGTTCCGTGCTTTTGAGGTGCGCGCGCATGGCGTCGACGGCGGCGCGTTGGTCGCCGGCGCGGATGGCGTCGAGGATGGCCTGGTGGGCTTCGACGGTTTCGACGCGGCCGGCGCCGCGCAGGGTCTGGCCGCGCCGGCTCATCACGAAGCTTTCGCGCAGGGGCTTGGCCATGGCTTCGAAGATGAAGGCGATGACGCGGTTGCCGCTCGCCATGGCAATGGCCTCGTGGAACTGCAGGTCGCTTTCGTGGAAGCGTGCTTCGGC
Source organism: Devosia sp. LjRoot16 (assembly GCF_964252795.1). Lineage (NCBI taxonomy): Bacteria > Pseudomonadati > Pseudomonadota > Alphaproteobacteria > Hyphomicrobiales > Devosiaceae > Devosia > Devosia sp. LjRoot16. Next base: position 121,996 of record NZ_CAXUPH020000006.1, on the reverse strand, counting down.
CTCGGGGTTCTCGCCGTCGGCTGCCTCGGCCGCCGAGGCGCGCATGTCGCGCATGGCGCTGTCGATAGCCTGGATGCCGGCGCGGCTGGCGCGCTTCGCAGCGAGGCCCGATGACAGCGATTCCATCGCCATGCGCAGTTCGATCAGGTCGAACAGCCCCTTGGGATCGTTGCGGACGATCGAAACCAGCAGTGCCGCGAACACCGAACTGTCGGGCTCGCGCACCACGGCGCGGCGGCCGCGGCCGATATGCAGGAGGCCGCGCCCGACCAGCATTTTCACCGCTTCGCGCACCGTCAGGCGGCTGACCTCGAAGCGGCTGGCAATATCGGCTTCGCTCGGAATGCTGGCGCCCGGGGAGAGCTCGCCGAGAATGATCTCGGTCAGCTCGTTAGCCACCCTCTCGGCCGCCGTCAGTGGGTAATCCTCCGGGCCGGCGTTCACGTCGCTACGGGCCATTCCCCTCACACCTATCTGATATGTTATACGGCACCGACGCGAACTTTGTCGTCTGTCCGGTGCTCTCCTCAACGCCGAATTGTAATGCAGACATAGCAATTTGAGCAAGGATGAAAGCTCGGCGAACACGCCTTCGGCAGCCGTTCGGCGGACATCTTTACAGCGATATCTGATTACTCTAGGTTCCGCCGGCGCGTTGGAGGACGCGCGAAATGCCCCGGCTACGGGGCGTTTGGGAGGCGTCGCCACCGGGTGCCCGGCACGGCAACGAAGACCCGCGCAGCAATGAGCTGCGATGGTTGGTTCCCTTCACCTGTCCTCCCCGCGGGCGGCACGTCCCGATCGCGGTTCCGTCACCAAGGTTTACCCGGGAGGAAACCAGTGAAAGCCTTGAAGCTTCTTATGACCGCCGTCACCGTTGGCGCCATCGCGCTCTCCGGCCAGGCGTTTGCCCAGGACAAGGGCGCCATCGGCATTGCGATGCCGACCAAGTCGTCGCTCCGTTGGATTTCGGACGGTGACTCGCTGAAGGCCGCCCTCGAGGCCAAGGGCTACAGCGTCGACCTGCAATATGCCGAGGACGATATCCCGAACCAGCTCGCTCAGATCGAGAACATGGTGACCAAGGGCGTGAAGGCCCTGGTGATCGCGTCGATCGACGGCACGACGCTCAGTGCCGTGCTGCAGCAGGCTGCCGACTCGGGCATCAAGGTCATCGCCTATGACCGCCTGATCCGCGAAAGCGCCAATGTCGACTACTACACCACCTTCGACAACTTCCAGGTTGGCGTGCTGCAGGCCAACTCGCTGGTCAAGGGCCTGAAGGAACGTTTCCCGAGCACCAAGCCGTGGAACGTCGAACTGTTCGGCGGCTCGCCCGACGACAACAACGCCTTCTTCTTCTACGACGGCGCGATGAGCGTCATCCAGCCGCTGATCGACTCGGGCGACGTGGTGATCAAGTCCGGCCAGACCGGCATGGACAAGGTCGGCACGCTCCGCTGGGACGGCGCCGTGGCGCAGGCCCGCATGGACAACATCCTTTCGGCCAACTACTCGGACGGCAGCCGCGTCGATGGCGTCCTGGCTCCCTATGACGGGCTGAGCCGCGGCATTATCTCGTCGCTGCGCGGCGTTGGTTACGGTTCGGCCGACCAGCCGTGGCCGATCATCACCGGGCAGGACGCCGAAGTCCCGTCGGTGAAGGCGATCATTGCCGGCGAGCAGTACTCGACCGTGTTCAAGGATACCCGCGAACTGGCCGCGACCACTGCCGCGCTCGTCGACACTGTCGTCGGCGGCGGTACGCCTGAAGGACTCGACACCAAGACCTATGACAATGGCGTCAAGGTCGTGCCGTCGATCCTGCTCGTCCCGCATGACGTCGATGCCACCAACTACAAGGCTCTGGTCGTCGACTCGGGCTACATCAAGGAATCCGACCTCCAGTAAGGTCGAAGCCTTCGGAAGGGCCTCGCTGAGCAGCGGGGCCCTTTCGGCATTCTATCCCCTCAAGTAAACTTCGCCCCACAAGTAAATCCGGCCCCGCGGCGCCATCTGGCGACCGGGACCAACCAGAAGGCCGCCCATGACCGACACGATCCCGGAGATGCGCGACACGATCTTGCCGATGCGTGACACGATCCTGCAGATGCGTGACATCACCAAGACCTTTCCTGGTGTGAAGGCGCTGCAGAACGTCAACCTGGACGTCAAGGCCGGCGAAATTCACGCCATCGTCGGCGAGAACGGTGCCGGCAAATCGACACTGATGAAGGTGCTTTCCGGCGTCTACCCGCATGGCTCCTATGAGGGCCAGATCATCTATAATGGCGAGGAATGCGCCTTCCGCTCGATCCGCGACAGCGAGCACAAGGGCATCGTCATCATCCACCAGGAGCTGGCGCTGGTGCCGCTCTTGTCGATTGCCGAGAACATCTATCTCGGCAACGAGCGCGCCAAAGCCGGCATCGTCGATTGGGACGAGACGCGCGAGGGCGCCCGCGCCGTGCTGCGCAAGGTCGGGCTCAACGAAGACCCCGATACGCTGGTCACCAATATCGGCACCGGCAAGCAGCAGCTGGTCGAGATCGCCAAGGCGCTTTCGAAAGAAGTGAAGCTGCTCATCCTCGACGAGCCGACCGCCAGCCTTTCGGAAAAGGACAGCGCGGCGCTGCTCGACCTGCTGCTCGGCTTCAAGGCGCAGGGCATTTCCTGCATCCTGATCTCGCACAAGCTCAACGAGGTTTCGAAGATTGCCGACCGGATCACGGTGATCCGCGATGGCCGCACCATCGAGACGCTCGACAAGGCCGATATCACCGAGGACCGGATCATCACCTCGATGGTCGGCCGCCCGCTCGAGGATCGCTACCCGGCCCGCGCGCCTCAAATCGGCGAGGTGGTGTTCGAGGTGAAGAACTGGTCGGTCTACCACCCGCAGCACCGCGACCGGCAGGTGATCAAGGGCATCGACCTCAACGTCCGGAAGGGCGAAGTGGTGGGGATCGCCGGGTTGATGGGCTCGGGCCGCACCGAATTCGCCATGAGCCTGTTCGGCAAATCCTACGGCGTGAAGGTCAGCGGCGAGGTGCTGCTGCACGGCAAGAAGGTCGATACCTCGACGGTCGAAAAGGCCGTGTCGCACGGCATCGCCTACGCCACCGAGGATCGGAAGACCTTCGGGCTCAACCTCATCGACCACATCAAGCACAACACCACGCTCGCCAACCTGTGGGGCGTGTCGCGCTGGGGCGTCATCGACGACCTCGCCGAGCTCGACGTGGCGAACGACTATCGCAAGAAGACCAATATCCGGTCCTCGAGCGTCTACCAGACGGTGGGGAACCTGTCGGGCGGCAACCAGCAGAAAGTGGTGCTGTCCAAGTGGCTGTTCGCCAACCCCGAAGTGCTGATCCTCGATGAGCCGACCCGCGGCATCGATGTCGGCGCCAAGTACGAAATCTACAGCATCATCAACCAGCTCGCCGCGCAGGGCAAAGCCATCCTCGTCATCTCCTCGGAGATGCCGGAACTGCTCGGCATCACCGACCGCGTCTACGTGATGAACGAGGGCCGGCTGGTCGGCGAAATGCCGACCGTCGAGGCGAGCCAGGAAAAGATCATGCGCGCCATCGTGCGCGCCGAAGGGAAAGTTGCATCATGACGACCGAAACCGCACCGCAGGCTGCAACCCCGGCAGAAGCCGCTGCGCCGCTTTCGATCTGGGGCGCGCTGCAGGCGAACCTCCGCGAATACGGCCTGCTGCTGGTGCTGATCCTGATCATGCTGTTTTTCCAGTGGACGACCGGCGGCGTGCTGTTCAAGCCGCTGAACCTCACCAATATCGTCCTGCAGAACAGCTACATCATCGTGATGGCGCTGGGCATGCTGCTGGTGATCGTCGCCGGCCATATCGACCTCAGCGTCGGCTCGGTGTCGGGCTTTATCGGCGCGCTGGCGGCCATGCTGATGGTCGGCTGGAAGTTCCCGCCGGAGCTGGCTTTCCTCGCCAACCCGATCGTTGCAGGCCTCATCTGCCTCGTGGTCGGGGCGGCGATCGGCGCGGCGCAAGGCTACCTGATCGCCTATTACCGCATCCCGAGCTTCATCGTGACGCTCGCCGGCATGCTGATCTTCAAGGGCCTGTCGCTGTCCATTCTCGCCGGCCAGTCGGTCGGCCCGTTCCCGGCCGAGTTCCAGCTGCTGTCGGCGGGGTTCATCCCCGACTTCATCGGGGCGATCACCCTCGTGCCGGCCAGCCAGGGCGTGCAGCCCTTGGTGCTGCACGGGGCAACGCTCGCCATCGGCATCGTCGCCGTGGTCGGCATGATCCTGCTGTCGATCCGCACCCGCGCCCGCCGTACGGCGCGCGGCTATGAGAGCGAGCCGTTCGCGCTGTTTGCCGCAAAGAACATCGTGATCGCGGCGCTGGTGCTGTTCTTCACCTATATGCTGGCGTCCTACAAAGGCCTGCCGAACGTCCTGGTGGTGATGGGCATCCTGATTGCCGGCTTCGTCTTCCTCACCAAGCGTCTGACCTTCGGCCGGCGTATCTATGCCATCGGCGGCAACCCCAAGGCGGCGGCGCTGTCGGGCATCAAGACCGAGCGGCTGACCTTCTACATCTTCGCCATCATGGGGGCGCTCGCGGCGCTCGCCGGCATGATCTACGCCGCCCGCCTCAACTCGGCGACGCCGAAGGCGGGGCAGGGGCTCGAGCTCGACGTGATCGCCGCGGTGTTCATCGGCGGCGCCTCGGCGCTGGGCGGCGTCGGCCAGGTCGCCGGCGCGGTGATCGGCGCCTTCATCATGGGTGTCCTGAACAACGGCATGTCGATCATGGGCATCAACATCGACCTGCAGCAGATGATCAAGGGCGTGGTGCTGCTGGCCGCGGTGTTCTTCGACTTGTACAACAAGAACAAGGCGTAAGCGGTCGCAGCCGACGGACGAATGAGCCCGGGTTTCACGATGGTGGGACCCGGGCTTTTTGCTGCGCTGTCGTATGCTCCCCTCCCCCTTGAGGGGAGGGGCTGGGGGTGGGGGTGGTGAGGCGGGCACGGTGGTGACTGCACCACCCCCTCCCTCAATCCCTCCCCTCAAGGGGGAGGGAGGCGACAACCCAGACATCTCGCCACAACCGGCAACTTTTCCTCCGTCCCGCCCTAGCGAGCCGCGGCCAGTTATGGTTTTGTCCGCCGCGCATTGTAACGTTGCAACGAGGATATTTCGCATGGCTCTTTCCATCGAGCAGCGGCTGGACCGGATCAGGGTGCGGCTGGATGAGCTCACCTGGTGGCGGGAGCGCGAGACACTGCCGGTGGGCGGCTGGACGCTGAACGGCAAGCCGATCGAGGTCGGGGCGCCATGGCCGAGCCGTGACGGCGTGCAGAGCTTTGCCGCCGGCGTTTCGGTGCCCTCGAGCTGGCCGATTGCCGAGACGCGGCTGTTCCTCGACCTGGGTGGCGAGGCGCTGGCGACGCTGATCTATGGCGACGACAATGTCGGTTTCGGCAACGACCCGTATCACAAGGAATTCCCGGTACGGGCGCATGATTTCCGCATCGAGGCGGAAGCGGTGGCGCGGCTGCCGTTCGGCGAACCGGTGCGCAAGCCGCATCTGAACGACGCCAGACTCTACTGGCTCGACGGCGCGGTCGACGCGTTCCGCCTGCGCTTGAGCCAAGTGCACGAAGCGGCGACGGAGCTCGGCGAGCACGAGGTGGTGCCGCACCTCGTCGCTGCGGCGGAGGAGGCCTTTTACGCGCTCGAATGGCCGTCGGGGACGGAGGATTATGTCGCGCGCTTTGCGCCGCAGCGCGGCCAGCAGAAGATCTGGCAATTGCCGCCGCTCAAGGACAACCCGGCGCCGCTCAGCGAAGCGCAGCGCCAGAGCGTCATCAAGGCGGACCTGAAGCTGATCGAGCGGCTGCGCGAACTCAAGCAGCGCTTCCCGCAACAGGGCGAGATCGCGCTCACCGGGCACGCCCATATCGATCTCGCCTGGCTCTGGCCCTATGCCGAGACCCGCCGCAAGATGCGCCGCACCTTCTCGACGGCGGTGACGCTGATGGAGGGGAGCAACGAGTACCTGGCGCAGTCGGGTTTCCGCTTCAACCAGTCGACGGCGCATTACTACGCGCAGATCGAGGAAGACGATCCGGCGCTGTTCCAGAAGATCAAGGCGAAGGTGGCGGCCGGCGGCTGGGAGACGGTCGGCGGCATGTGGGTCGAGCCCGACACCAATATGCCCACCGGCGAGAGCCTGACGCGGCAGATCCTCTACGGGCAGCGCTATTTCCAGCAGAAGTTCGGGGTCAAGCACCGGGTGTGCTGGCTGCCCGATTGCTTCGGCTTTTCGGGTGGGCTGCCGCAGCTGTTGAAACAAGGCGGTATCGACTCGTTCTTCACCATCAAGGTGAACTGGAACGACACCAACACCATCCCGGCCGACCTGTTCTGGTGGGAGGGGATCGATGGCTCGCGGGTGTTGACCCACACCTTCAACAACCCCTGGCACGGCTATAATGGCGCGGTGAACCCGCTCAGCATCCTGAAGACCTGGCGTAACTTCATGCAGAAGCCGCAGCATTCGACCTCGCTGCTCGCCGTGGGCTATGGCGATGGCGGTGGCGGGGTGACGCCGGAATATGTCGAGCGCGAAATGCAGCTGCGGGATTTCCCGGTGCTGCCCAAGGCGCGCTGGAGCCGGGTCGAGGATTTCTTCGCTGCGGCGCACGAGACCGGCAAGCAGACCGAGCTGCCAGTGTGGCAGGGCGACATCTATCTGGAACTGCACCGCGCGACGCTCACCACGCAGAGCGCCACCAAGAAGGCGCACCGGCAGGCTGAGCGGGCGCTGATCACCGCCGAAACGCTGGCCTCGCTGGCGGCGCTGCTCGGTGGCGAGCAGCCGGAGAGCCTCGAGCATATCTGGCGCGTGGTGCTGAAGAACGAGTTCCACGACATCCTGCCCGGCTCGTCGATCGCCGAGGTCTACGAGGATGCCGAGCGCGAGCTGAACGACGCGGTCGGCCGCGCACTGGCGCGCCAGCAGATGGCGATGTCGGTGATCGTCAACCGCATCCCGAACGGCGATGTGCATGACGCGGTGATCGTGGTGAACCCCTCGCTCAGCCGCCGGCCAGTGCGGGTGACGCTGTCGGACGGCACGCATTTCTCGAGTTCCGACGTGATGGCGCCGCTCGGCATCAAGGTGTTCACCCGCGCGACGCTCGAGCCGCTGGCGGGCCTGTCGGTGAGCGAGAGCCACCTCGAGAACACGCATCTTCGCGCCACGATCGGGCTCGACGGCACCGTCACCAGCCTCATCCACAAAGCGACCGGGCGCGAGGCGCTCGCGGGCCGCGGCAACCAGCTCTGGGTCTATCCGGCCGATAAGCCGCGCGACTGGGATGCCTGGGATATCGAGGAGGACTACGCCAAGAAGGGCATCGAGCTGAACCGCCCTGAAAGCATCAAGGTGGTCGAGGATACCCCGGCGCGCGCCGCGATCCGCATCGTCCGTCGCTTCCGCGCCTCGACGGTGACGCAGACCTACAGCCTCGACGCCAACGGGGTGCGTCTCGATATCGCGACCGAGATCGACTGGCACGATCGGCATTGCCTGCTCAGGACGCAGACGCCGGTGGCGGTGCGCGCCGCGCACGCGACGTTCGAGCACGCCAACGGGGTGGTGCAGCGCACCACGCACAACAATACCAGCTGGGACCAGGCGCAGTTCGAAGTGCCGGGCCATCGCTTCCTCGATATGAGCGAGCCGGGTTTCGGCGTGGCGCTGCTCAACGACGCCAAGTATGGGCACAGCGCCAAGGGCAATGTGCTGGGCCTCAGCCTCGTGCGCTCGCCGGTCTATCCGGACCCACTGGCCGATGAAGGCGGGCAGCGCTTCACCTATGCGCTCTATCCGCATGCCGGCGAGTGGCATGAGGGCCGGGTGCGCGAGGAAGCCGAGGACCTCAACCAGCCGATGCTGGCGGCCGTCGCCAGCGGCGTCGCCGCGGTGCATTACGAGCCGATCGCGATCGACGGCATTCCGGCAGCGCTGTCGGGGCTGAAGCCGGCCGAGGACGGCAATGGCCTGGTGCTGCGGGTGTATGAGCCCTCGGGCCGGCGCGGCGATTTCGCAGTGGAGGTGCCGGAGGGGTGGAAGCTCAGCGAGAGCCTCAACATTCTCGAGGAGCCGATGGAGCGCGGCGAGGGCGCGGGGCTGCGGCCGTTCGAGGTCAGGAGCTGGCGGGTTTCGCGGGGGTAGGGGCTGGAGCGTGGGGCCCACCCCCACCCAGCTGCGCTACGGCTCCGCCTAGCTGCGCTACCCTCCCCACAAGGGGGAGGGAGGGGCTCAGCGTTCGCTGAAGCCTCAGTCGTCTCTCCCTCCCCTTGATGGGGAGGGATCAAGGGTGGGGTGGGGCCGCTTGCGCTGACCGCTCAGCCCTTCTCCACCGGCGCATCGGCCTTGCCGCCCCACTCAGTCCACGACCCATCATAGACCGCCACATCCCTGGCCCCGGCAATGGCCAGTGCCAGCGCCACGGTCGACGCCGTCACCCCCGAGCCGCAACTGGTGACGATGGGCTTGCTCACATCCACCCCGGCTTTCGCAAACAGCGCCTGCAACTCCGCCGCTGACTTCAGCTGCCCGTTCGCCGTCACGTCGCTGGCCGGCACACTCAGGCTGCCGGGGATGTGGCCCGAGGCGAGGCCGGGGCGGGGTTCCGGGGCTTCGCCGCGGAAGCGGTCGCCGGGGCGGGCGTCGACGATGGTCCTGGCTTTCGAGCTGGTCAGCCCGAGCACGGCGTCGAAATCCTGCACCAGCGCCGGCTGGTAGTGCGGCACAAAAGTTCGGGGTGCCGGCTGCTCCTCGCCCGAGGCGGTTGGTCGGCCCTCGGCGCGCCATTTCGGGCCGCCGCCATCGAGCACGCGCACGTCCCTGGCGCCCATGGTGCGAAAGCTCCACCAGACGCGCGGTGCGGCGAAGACGCCGGCTTCGTCGTAGACGACGATGGTGTCGGTATCGGCGATGCCGAGTTTGCCTACCGCCTCGGCAAAGGCCGCCGGGGTGGGCAGCATATGGGGCAGGGTGGTGGTCTTGTCGGCGATATCGTCGATGCCGAAGAACACCGCGCCGGGCAGGTGGCTCTTGAGGTATTCGGCGCGCCCGCTGCGGTTGGCGGCCGGCATGTACCAGCTGGCATCGACGAGGACGACATTGGCGTCATCGATGTGGTCGGCAAGCCAGTCGGTGGTGACGAGTGGGGTGGTCATGGGTGCTCCGCGATTTGCGGGGCACCTTAGTGCAGGATGGCGCGCGGGTGAATCGGCTTGCGGGTCAAAGTGTTGCTGGTTGGGGAGAGGGACGCCGACTGCCAGCATTAGTGCTAGCTTACCAGGCGCCTACCGCTCCAGCACCAGCACGTCGCTCGAGGCGATGCCGATGCGCACTGGCGCTCCGTGCGCCGGGGGTGGGGTGCGTTGGTCGTTGAAGGTGTCGAGGTTCACCGCGTTGTCGCCGAGGTCGACCTTCAGGCGGATCACCGAGCCGAGGAAGCTGACTTCAGCGACCTTGCCATCGAGCACGATATCGCGCGTCGCGCCGTTGGCGAGCGACACCGCTTCGGGCCGCATAGTCAGGGCTACGGCTTCACCGTTGCGTGCAGAAGCGGGCAAAGCCGGGATGGTGACGGTGGTGCCGCCCAGTGTCACGGTCTTGGCGCCGGCGTCGGCGACGGTGGCATTAAGGGTGTTGAGGGTGCCGACGAAGGTCGCGACGAACCTGGTCTGCGGCCGGTTGTAGATCTCGAACGGCTGGCCGAACTGCTCGACATTACCGGTGTTGAGCACGACGATCCGGTCGGAGATCGACAGCGCCTCTTCCTGGTCGTGCGTCACGAACACCGTGGTGATCCCCAGTTCGCGCTGGATCTGGCGGATCTGCTCGCGCAGCGAGACGCGGATCTTGGCATCGAGCGCGGAGAGCGGCTCGTCGAGCAGCAGCATGCGGGGGCTGGGGGCGAGCGCGCGAGCCAGCGCCACGCGCTGCTGCTGGCCGCCCGAGAGTTCGAACGGATAGCGCTTGCCGTAGCCGGAAAGGCCGATCAGCTGCAGCATCTCCTCGGTCCGGGCTTCGCGCTGCGGCTTTGGCATGCCGGCGATTTTCAGCCCGAAGCCGATATTGTCGGCGACGTTCATGTTGGGGAACAGCGCATAGGCCTGGAACACCATGCCGATCTTGCGCTGGTTGGGCGCTAGGCCGGAAATGTCCTTGCCCTCGACCAGGATGCGGCCCGAATCCGGGCGCTCGAAGCCGGCAATCATCCTGAGGATGGTGGTCTTGCCGCAGCCCGAGGGCCCGAGCAGGCTGACGAACTCGCCCTTGTTGAAGCTGAGGTCGACGCCCTTGACGACCTGGTTGCCGCCGAAGGCCTTGACCAGCTTGTCGATGCGCAGAAATTCTTCGGCCATGGTCTAGTCCCTACGGGCGGTTTTGGGGGCAAAACGCGCGAGCAGCTGGATCATGCCCATGGCGCCCCAGGTGATGACGAATGAAATGACGGCGAGCGCGGCAGGCTCGAACGCCCGGTTGGCGCCGACATTCTGCATGTAGACACCGAACACCTGCCGGTTGAGGAGGCTCGCGATAGTGAACTCGCCGATGACGATGGCGAGGGTCAGGAAAGCGCCCGACAGCACCGCGACGATGATGTTGGGAAAGATCACCTTGGCGATGATGGTCGCCTGGTTGGCGCCGAGGATATTGGCGGCTTCGGTGAGGGTCTGCACATCGATGGTGCGGAGCCCCGTATCGACCGCCCGATACATGTAGGGCAGGGCCAGCGCCACATAGGCCAGCGTCAACAGGATATCGGTGCCGAGATTGGTGCCGAGCAGCGGCAGCGGCGACGAGGTGTTGTACATGCGGATATAGCCGAACACCAAAATGATGGCCGGGATCACCAGCGGCAACAGGGTGATGAACTCGATGATCGGCCTGAGATGCGGGGCGCGCAGCCGCACGTAATAGGCGGCGGGCACGACGATCAGCAGGCCGGCGAGAATGGCGCAGACGCCGACGATCAGCGAGTAGCTGAACGAGGCCTGGAAGCGCCCATCGGAGAACACCGAGGTATAGGCATCGAAGGTGTAGCCCTCGCGGCGGATGCGCAGCGAGAACTCGAAGGTGGCGAGCAGCGGCACGATGAAATAGGCCGCGCCGAAGGCGAAGATGAGCCAGCTCCAGAGCTTGGCGGGCTTCATTTGAGCCACCTCTCGGCGCGGGTGCGGATCACCAGGTAGACGATGTTGGCGAGCGCGGTGATGACGATCATGCCGAGCGCCAGCGCGGCGCCGAGGCCGGGGTTGTGCAGCACGTCGCCGCGGATCTGCGCATAGAGCAGGATGGGGACGATGTTGAGCGACGAACCGGTGAGCGCGTAGGCGGTGGCAATGGCGCCGAACGCGTTGGCGAACAGCAGCGACAAGGTGCCGAGGAGGTTCGGCCACAGCACCGGCAGCCCGATATAGCGCCAGAACTGGCCATTGGTGGCGCCCAGCGTCGCGGCGGCCTCGCCCCATTCCTTCTTCAGCCCATCGATCGCCGGCGCGATGATCAGGATCATCAGCGGGATCTGGAAGTAGAGATAGGTGATGGTGAGGCCCCAGAAACTCAAAAGGTTGAAGCCGGATTTGTAGAGGTCGAGCCCGGCGAACTTCAGCAGCACGGTGACCAGCCCGAGCCGGCCGAGCGTCGCGAGGAAGGCGAAGGACAGCGGGATGCCGGCGAACTGCGAGGCGACGCCGGAAAAGGTCATCACCGCCGAGCGGATGCCGGAGGGGAGCTTGCCCCGGATGATGGCCAGCGCAATGGCGAGCCCGATGGCGGCGCCAAGCACGGCCGACGTCACCGAAACCCGGATCGAAATCCAGAACGAGGCAGCGATCTGCGGCGTCGCCAGATCCATGACGTTCTGCAGGGTGAAATTGCCTTGCGGGTCCTGGAAGGCGCCGACCACGAGGCCGAGCGTCGGGATCAACAGGAACAGCAAAGCGAAGATGATGAACGGCGCGATGGCGATGATGTCGCCGAGGCGGAGCCTCAAAAAGAACCGGAACGGGTTACCACCGACGCGCACGGCCGGCCCGGTGGAAACCGGGCCGGCCGAGGTGTCAGCCGCAGAGCTGACATTGGTCATGTTACTGGACGTTGGCGCCGACGACGGCGTCCCACTGGCCGGTGATCACTTCCTTGGCGGCAGCCTGCTCGTCGAGGGTCGGGAACACGGCCTTGGCATAGGCCTCGGCCGGCGGCAGCTTGTCGAGCAGCTCCTGCGGGATCGAGCCCTTGGCAGCGAGATCGTTGAAGCGGATCGGGTGGCAATAGCCAGCCAGCCAGCCGAGCTGACCTTCGTCGGAGTAGAGGTATTCCATCCACAGCTTGGCCGCGTTCGGATGCGGCGCGAAAGCCGAGATCGCCTGGATGTAGACGCCGGCGACGACGCTGTCGGACGGCACGACCACTTCGGCCTTGGGGTTGCCGGCAAAGCCATCGCGCCAGGCCAGAGCATTGTAGTCCCACGCCACGACGATCGGGGTGGTGCCCTGGGCGGTGGAAGCGGCCTTGCCGATCACCGGCACGAAGTTGCCGGATTTGTTGAGCTCGGCGAAGTAGGCGAGACCAGCGTCGGCCGCGGCCTTGGCATCGGCAGCACCGGTCGAGAGGCCGGCGCCATAGACGCCCTGGATGGCCTGGTTGGCAGCGCGCGGATCACCGGCCAGCGCCACGGCGTTGGCATAGTCGGCGCCCTTGAGGTCGGCCCACGAGGTCGGGACCTTCGAGACGAGGTCGGTGTTCACGAGGAACGACAGCACGCCGTAGTAATCGCCGTACCAGTAGCCTTCAGCGTCCTTGGCCGAATCCGGGATCGAATCCCAGGTCGAGACCTTGTACGGCTGGATCAGGCCTTCGGCCTTGGCCGAGGGGCCAAAGCTGAGACCGACGTCGATCACATCAGGGGCCTGCGGGCCGGTATTGCCCTTGTTGGCCTTGATAGCTTCGATTTCATCGGCCGAGCCGGCATCGGGGTTCAGCTCGTTGATGGTGATGCCCGGATACTTGGCCTTGAAGGCCTCGATCACGGCGCCATAGCCGCACCAGTCGTGCGGCAGGGCGATAGTGGTCAGTTGTCCCTCAGTTTTCGCGGCTTCGTACAGCGCGGCGAGGTCGGTCTGCGCCGAAACGGTGAAGGTCGAAGCGGCGAGTGCCGCGACCGATACCGAAGCGACGAGCGCATTCTTGACGATCATTCTCAAGTCTCCCTGGAATTTTGGCTTCTTGTCCTGACTCGGGAGGAGCCCCTAAAGCCGCGCTTCACCTATTTTGGCCGTGTGACAGCCACGTGACACCCCCAAGGTGCGCCGTGGCAGGCGAGGCGATCCATTGCCCCGACAAAGTCAGGCGGCGCAGGCGAGACAGCGTTCGGACCCCCTCCGAAGTCAATTGTGACAATTGTGACAGTGCCCGTTTTGCTTGGGCGAGTCGAGATGGGGGCAGGAAAGCCAGATTAGAGCCGTTCCAAGCTGGGTCGATATTTCTTGAAGCCGACTATCCACTTTGATAGTCGGCGCTACCAACGGGCCCGCGCAGGCCTGCTCCAGGAGATTTCAGTAATGAAGATCAGCACGCTTGCCCTCTCGATCGGCATGGCGGCGATGGGCGCCGGCCTTGCCAATGCCGCCGAACCCAGCGCCGATGCCATCCTCAAGACCTACGCCGATATCGCGCTCGCCGGTTACGAGGATGCGCTCGCGACCGCCAAGGCGCTCGACGCCGCCACCGACACGCTGATCGCCAACCCGAGCGAAGAGACGCTGACCGCGGCGCGCGAAGCCTGGCGGGCGTCGCGTCCGTCGTACCAGCAGACCGAGGCGTTCCGCTTCGGCAACCCGGTTGTCGATGAGTGGGAAGGCAAGGTGAATGCCTGGCCGCTGGATGAAGGCCTGATCGACTATGTCGATGCCTCTTATGGTACCGAGAGCGACGAGAACGGGCTCTACACCGCCAACATCATTGCCAACTCAAAGATCACCATCGACGGCACCGAAGTCGATGCGGCGGAGATCACCCCGGCGTTTTTGCAGGATACGCTGCAGGAAGCCGGCGGTATCGAAGCGAACGTCGCGACCGGCTACCACGCCATCGAGTTCCTGCTCTGGGGCCAGGATCTCCACGGCACGGAAGCCGGGGCCGGTGAGCGGCCGTTCACCGACTATTCGACCGAGGCTAATGCCAAGCGGCGCGGCCAGTATCTCGATGCGGCGACCGACCTCCTCGTCACCGATCTCGAGGAAATGGTCGCCAACTGGCAGGAAGGCGGCGCGGCGCGCACCGCACTGGCGGGGCAGGGGCTCGCCACCATTCTCACCGGCATGGGGTCGCTGTCGTTCGGCGAGCTGGCAGGCGAGCGCATGAAGCTCGGCCTCCTGCTGCACGATCCGGAAGAGGAGCATGACTGCTTCTCGGACAACACCTATATCTCGCATCTCAACGACGCGATCGGCATCCAGAACGTTTACCTGGGCAAATACACCCGGGTTGATGGCTCGGTGGTCGAAGGCCCCTCGATCTCGGAGCTGATTGCCTCGAAGGACGCCACCGTCGACACCGAGCTCAAGGCGCTGCTGGCCGACACCGTCGCCAAGATGGAGCTGATGAAGACCCGCGGCGACACCGTCGAAAAATACGACCAGATGATCGCCGAGGGGAACACCGAAGGTAACGCGGTTGTGCAGGCGGCGATCGATGGCCTGATCGCGCAGACCCGTGGTATCGAGCGCGCCGTGGCGCTGCTGGAGCTGGGCGACACGGTGACCATCGAGCAGTCCGACAGCCTGACCAACCCGGACGCCGTGTTCCAGTAGGCGAGTCTTCGTAGGCCTGGGTTTTCCAGAGCTTTGTCGGCGTCGCGGGTTGCCAGAATCCGCGATGCTGCGTTTCATCCCGGTCCATGGCCGGGAAGCCAAGAGTGCGAGACATGCACAAGCGCTTGACCGTTTTCCTGGTCATAACCCTTATCGCGGGTCTCGCCGTCGCCAGCGACGGCGGGACCCGTTCCGATTTGACGCCGAGGGATCTGCAGCGGGTCCAGGCGGTCACTGCCCCCACTACGGATTTCACCAAGCCCGAGAATTTCGAGCAGCTGCCGGGCGGGGCCGGCACGGTGAAGAAGCGCGTCAACCAGGACATCTTCTCGTTCTCGTCGGCCAATATCAGCTTCGAGCAGGAAGCCGAGTTCAAGCTCGGCAACGCGCTGTTCCGCAAGCTCTGGGTGTCGGCGCCGGCCTCGACCGAGGCGTCGGATGGGTTGGGGCCGCTGTTCAATGCGCGCGGCTGCCAGAACTGCCATTTGAAGGACGGGCGTGGCCATACGCCGTCGGGCAATGGCGACGATGCTGTATCGATGTTCCTGCGCCTCTCCATCCCGCCGCGCCACGATGCCGACCATGCGGCGCTGCTCGCCGGCGCCAAGGTGATCGAGGAGCCGACCTATGGCGGCCAGTTGCAGGATTTTGCCATCCAGGGGATCAAGCCCGAAGGCAAGATAGTGATCAGCTATACAGACGATCCGGTGAAGCTGGGTGACGGCACGATCGTGACGCTGCGCCGTCCGAGCTATTCGGTCGCCGACCTCGCCTATGGCGCGATGGCCGACGATGTGCTGCTCAGCCCGCGCGTCGCGCCGCAGATGATCGGACTGGGGCTGCTTGAGCAGGTGCCGCAGGAGGATATCCTTAAGAAGGTCGACCCCGACGATCGCGACGGCGACGGCATTTCGGGCCGGCCCAACATGGTGCTCGATGCGGAGAGCGGGCAGCGCGCGCTTGGCCGCTTCGGCTGGAAGGCCGGCGCCGCCAGCATCCGGGCGCAATCGGCCGATGCCTTTGCCGGCGATATCGGCATTTCGACACCGCTGGTGATGAAGCCGCATGGCGATTGCAGCACGGCAGAGGCCGAGTGCCTGGCGGCGCCGACCGGCGAACAGCAGCGGCTCGGCCCGTCCGAGGCGCCCGATCCGGTGCTCGACCTCGTCACCTTCTACTCGCAGAACCTGGGCGTGCCCCAACGCCGAAACGTCGGCGACGCCGACGTGCTGCGCGGCAAGCAGGCGTTCTATGCCGCCAATTGCACCGCCTGCCACACGCCAAAGTATGTGACCTCGCGCCAGGCGCCGATCGAGGCGCACAAGTTCCAGCTGATCTGGCCCTATACCGACCTGCTGCTGCACGACATGGGCGAGGGCCTTGCCGACAACCGCCCCGAGGGCGATGCCGACGGCTATGAGTGGAAGACCCCGCCGCTATGGGGGATCGGGCTCACCGAGACCGTCTCCGGTCACACCGAGTTTTTGCATGACGGGCGGGCGCGCAACCTCACCGAGGCGATCCTCTGGCATGGCGGCGAGGCGCAGAAATCGCGCGATGCGTTCGCAAACATGCCGAAATCCGAGCGCGATGATCTGATCGCCTTCCTGGAGTCGCTGTGATGCGTCTGTTGCTTGCCGTTGTCCTGGCGCTGAGCCTGACGCCTGCGCTGGCGCAGGAACAAAAGCTCACGGCGGAGCAGGTGGTGTCGCTGGCGATCACCGAGGCGATCCGCCCCGGTTTCGCCCAGTATGCCGAGACGGCGGCGACGCTCGAGCGCGACGTCGCGGGCCTCTGCGGCGGGCCATCCGAAGCGAGCCTCGACGTTGCCCGCACCCAGTTCAAGGCCGCCGTTATCGCCTGGTCGCGGGTCGAGCTCTATCGGCTCGGGCCGCTGATGGTGGAGAACCGCTACGACAAGATCCTGTTCTGGCCCGATCGCAAGGGCATCGCGCTGAGGCAGGTGCAAGGCGTGCTCGCCGATGCCGACCCCGATGCGGCGGACCCGGCAAAGCTCGGCAGCAAAAGCGTCGCCATGCAGGGGCTGGGGGCGCTCGAGTTCCTGCTGTTCGGCACCGGCGCCGAACAGCTGAGCAGCGCCGAAGGCGATTTCCGCTGCCGCTATGCTCACGCCATCGCGATGCTGCAGGCCGAGACTGCGGCCGCCTTGTCGGCTGAGTGGAACGACCCCGCGGGCATCTCGAAGCGGCTGCTCGAGCCGTCCGAAGCCGATCCCGACTATCGCAGTTTCCGCGAGGTGGCCGAGGCGCTGACCGGGTTGCTGGCGCACGGCACCGAGGCGATCCGCGACCAGCGGTTGCTGCCGTTCCTAGGGCGCGACGGCGCGGCGCCGAAGCCGAAATCGGCGCTGTTCTGGCGCTCGGGCATGACGGTGCCCTCGATCAACGCCAATTTCGAGGGCTTGCGCGCTTTGCTCGAGAAATCGCGTATCGCCGAGGCAACGACGGCGGAGAACCTCTGGGTGTCGAACAGCGCCAGTTTCGAGTTCGGCAATGCCGAGCGCGCCGGCAAGGTGGTGACCGAGCCGGTGGAGCAGGCGCTTGATGATCCCAAGCAGAAAAAGGCGCTCGACTACCTGGTGATCGTCACCCAGTCGCTCGACACCATCCTCGGCGAGAACCTCGCGGCGGCTTTGGGCCTGTCGGTCGGCTTCTCGTCGCTCGACGGAGACTGATGATGTGGCAGCGGCGGGCATTCCTCAAGGCAGCGGGCGTTGGCTTTGCCGCCGCGCTGCTGCCGCGGCGTGCCGAAGCGCTGGAGCGAGCCGAACTGATCTTCGCCTCGTCGATCCAGAAGCGCGAAGGCGGGTTCGGCGCGGCGCTGGTGAACGAGGCCGGAGCGGTGATCTCGACCGTCGACCTGCCGGAGCGTGGGCACGACATCACCTTTTCGCCGACCACGGGGCAGGGGGTGGTGTTCGCCCGCCAGCCCGGCACCTTCGCGGTGATCTTCGACCCAAAGGGCGGGGCGAAGCCGCAGACGCTGACCAGTATCGAGGGCCGGCATTTCTTCGGGCACGGAGCCTTCTCGCCCGACGGCAAGCTGCTCTATGCCACCGAGAATGATTTCGACAATGCGCGTGGGGTGATCGGCATCTATGACGTCGCCGGCGGCTATAAGCGGATCGGCGAGTTCGACACCTTTGGCACCGGCCCGCACGAGATGCTGCTGATGCCGGATGGCGAAACCTTCGTCGTCGCCAATGGCGGGATCGAGACGCACCCCGATTACGGGCGGACCGAGCTCAACCTCGACAGCATGGATCCCTCGATCGCCTTCGTCGACCGGCGCTCGGGCAAGCTGATCGGGCAATTGCGGCTCGATGGCGGGCTGCACCAGCTGTCGATCCGCCACATGGCGTTCGACCACAAGGGCCGGGTCTGGTTCGGCTGCCAGTTCCGCGGGCCCTCGGCCGATCGGCCGCAACTGGTCGGCTATGCCACGCGCGATGGCGAGATCCGGCTGATCGAGCTGCCCGACGCGACGCTCGGGGAATTGCGCAACTATATTGGCTCGGTCGCTGCCTCAGCCGATGGCGGGCTGATCGGCGTCTCCTCGCCCGAAGGGAACACCATCCTCGCCATCGACCCCGATACGGCGACGGTGGTCGCCAGCCTCGGGCTCGAAAACGGCTGCGGCATCGCGCCGGACAGTGTCGGGCTCGTGGCTTCGAGCGGAGAAGGGGCGCTGGGCGGGCTCGCCGGCTCGCCGGCGCCGCTCACGACGTTCGAGCTGAACTTTGACAATCATTTGAGGTTGCTGAAGGCGGTTTGAGCGGGCATCGTGCCCTCCAAAAACCCCCTCTCTTGCAAAATCTAAGGCTTAGCCAAACGGCTAAACCTAAGATTTTGCTTTCTCCCCCGCCAAGGGGGAGAGTCCTGACTGATGGTCCGATGTCGGTGGGACCACCGATCATCTCCCCCTTGGCGGGGGAGAAAGCGAAAACTTGGGCTTAGCGCAGCTAAGTCCTTAGTTTTCGCCAGAGAGGGGGTGCGGAGCCACCGGAACTAAACCCCCGCCACCTTCCGCTCCACCCAGAGCTGCCTGAGCCCGTCATACGCCCAGTTGTACGCAAACGCGTAGGGCAGGAAGAACAGGAAGAAGCCGATATCGAGCATGAAGGCCTGGACCAGCGAGATGTTCAGCAGCCACGCCGCGAGCGGCACGCCGACCAACACCAGGCCGCCTTCGAAGCCGAGCGCGTGCAGCGCCCGGACGGCAAGGGTGCGCGGCACGCGCGCCACCGGCCACAGCCGGTCGAAGACCAGGTTGTAGACGACGTTCCAGCCCATGGCGGTGGTCGAGAGCAGGATGGCCAGGAGCCCGACATGGCTGAGCGGCCGGTCGAGCAGCCAGGCGGCAATCGGCGCGCAGACGAGCAGCGCGATGACCTCGAAGCCGACCGCGTGGCCGATGCGTTCGAGGAAGGACCGGTTCTGGAGTTGCATGGTGTTCTCACACTTCAACGTCTTGGTTTGTCGCGCTTTCGAACTGGAAAGCGCTCCCGGATGTGAGCTGCACCTAGCATCGATTTTTCAGGTATACCAAGATAGGTACCATCGAGAATATCGATAGATGCAATATTCCCCCGAAGCCATGGAGGCCTTCGCCGCGGCGGCGGCGCTCGGCTCGTTCTCGGCCGCTGCCCGGCAGCTGCACAAGAGCCAGTCGACCATCAGCGCGGCGATCGCCAATCTCGAGGCCGATCTCGACCTGACGCTGTTCGACCGGTCGAGCCGCCTGCCGGTGCTGACGGCGGCGGGGCGGCGGGTGCTGGCGCATGTGCAGGAGATTCTGGCTGCCGGTGACCGGCTCGAGGCTTTGAGCTTGCGGCTCTCCGACAAGGTCGAGCCGCGGCTGACCATTGTCCTCTCCGACACTTATGGGCAGAGCGACCATCTCGAGCTGATGCAGGAGTTCGAGCGACGTTATCGCGATATCGAGCTCGAATGCCTGATCGCCGAGGGGCCCGATGTCATCGATCTCTTACAAGCGGGCCGGGCGCATCTGGCGGTCACCGCGGCGGCGCCATCCTATCCCAGCGGCATCGCCTCGGCCCGGCTGGCCGAGCCGACCCGCATGGGGGTGTTTGTGGCGCGTGAGCACCCGCTGGCGACGGCTGGCAGCCCGAGCGCCGAGCAGCTCGCGGCGACGCGGCAGATTTACCTCAACAGCTATGTCGGCGGCGGCACCCGGCCGCTCGGGCTTGCCTGGTCGGCGCCGAGCTACCTGATGCTGCTGGAGCTGACACAACAGGGTTTCGGCTGGGCCGAACTGCCCGACTGGCTGGTACGCCAGTATGCCGGCGACACGCTGGCCGAGCTGACACCCCGCGGCTGGCCCCGGCTGCTGCCGGTCGATGCGTTGTGGTCACGGAGCTCGCCGCCAGGGCCGGCGGGGCAGTGGCTGCTGGATGGTTTGCTGAAGGAGACGCGGGGGTAGGGGGCGAGGGTTGATCCAGGCGGGGGATGAGGTGCGCCGGCCGTGCCACACCGCCCCCTCGCCCCTCTGGGGAGAGGGCGGGGCTGAGGGGCGCCAAGCGCGCTTGGCCGAGCCCGGATTCCATCAATTGCAGGCGCGTCCGGTGTGCTTGGCGCCCCTCGCCCTAACCCTTCCCCCCGGGGGCGCTATTGCGCCCCCTAGGAGGGGCGAGGGGACGCTCGTTGCACCGACTGTGCCACGCAACCAGCACCGCCTTCTGGCTAGTTGCCCAACCCTCCCAACCGCAATACCATGCCAACCAGGAAAACGTTTTCCCAAACCTACTTTGCATATTGAACTCGCCGTAACCGGCGATCCGAGGGGGACAGATTGAGATTGAAACTTCTGGCTGCGCTGGGCGCGGCCGCGATGGTGCTTGCCAATTCGATGGCGCTGGCGGCGGGGATTGTCGAGTTCGGGTTGCAGGCGGAAAGCCCGACGCTTGGCCGGCCGATCCCTTATGCGGTCTACACGCCGTTTCCGGCGCCGGCCGAGGGAGAGCGGTGGCCGGTGGTCTATCTGCTGCACGGGCTGACCGGGGCGGATGGCGACTGGTTCACCTGGGGTAATCTCGGCCCGATCCTCGACCGGGCACTGGCCGATGGCCGAATTCCGCCGCTGATGGTGGTGGCGCCGGGGGCAGGGGACAGCTGGTATGTCGACAACCCCGATGCCGGAGGGTTCGGGCTGATCGACACGGCCTTCGCCACCGACCTCGTCAAGGCGATCGATGCGAAGTACCCAACGGCCAGGTGCCGCGCCGGACGGGCGATCGGTGGGGTGTCGATGGGCGGGGTCGGCGCCGTGCTGCAGGCGATCAACCACCCGGATGTCTATGGAGCGGTGATGAGCTTTGCCGGGGCGCTGCACAAGCCGCTGGAACAGAACGACCAGCGCAGCGGCTGGATCCCCGGGCTCTACCAGAACGTCTTCGGCGCGCCGTTCGACCGCGCCCGCTTCAACGCCGCCAACCCCTTCACATTGATGCCGAAACTCAGGCGCGCCGCCGACAAGCCGGCCTTCTACTTCGCCATCGGCGATGCCGATTTCCCGGACCTGATCCTCGCTTCGGCCGAGTATCACAACGGACTGACGCAGCTCGGCATCGACACGACCCTGCGGGTGACTCACGGCCGGCATTACTGGGACACCTGGCAGCAGCAGATCGTCCCGGCGCTGGAATGGCTGGCGCCGAAGCTGGACGCGAACTGCGGGCGATAGGGTATTACCTATGGCGGGCTGAGGGGCAGGAGGCGTCGATGCAGGAGTTCGTCTGGAGCGGCAGTGTCGATCCTTGCCTCGACGGGCCGCGCATCTACACGGCGGGTCGGGTCGCCATCGGGATTTGCGGCGGTAACGCCGCGTTCGGCGCAAAGAAGAACGAGGACGCGGCTTTGGTGTGGGCCGGCGAGGATTGGGTCTTCGCCGTGATCCTCGATGCGCATGCCGGCTCGGAAAGCGCCGACGCGGTGCTCGAGCTGTTCGAGGCGGGGAGGCCGGAGCTGCTGGCGCTGATCGAGCGGCCGGAGCCGTCGCATGTTGCGGTGCAGGCCGCGGTGACGCGCCTGCTGCTCGGCGGGGCGGCGCAGATGGCGCGGGTGCGGGGCGAGACGGCTTGCCTCGTCTGCTATCAGCAAGGCGGCTACCTGATGTGGCTGTCGATCGGCGACAACCAGCTTTACCTGCTGCATCCCGAGCTGCAGCGGCTGGGGCAGTTCACCCTTACGGTGCGTAACTATTTCGAGTGGATCGGCGAGCGGAGCAGCCTGACGCTCGAGGCGCCGTGCTTTTCCACCGGCATCCGGCAGTTGCGGCAGGGGATCAACACCATCGCGCTGGTGACCGACGGCCTGCTCGAGGTCGGCGACCGGCCGTTCGAGGACCCGGCGCGGGTCAGCCGCGAGCTGCTGTCGCCCGCGGGGGTGTCGGGCGCGATCTCCTCGATGCTGGCGGAGGTGCACCGGCTGGGCGGTACCGACAGCGCGACGGTGGTGGTGTGGCAGGTGGATAATCCGGGGATGGGGCTGATGCCGTCGGGGTGAGGGGGGGCCACAAACGACGCAGTCGGCGCACCCTCCCCCGCAGGCGGGAGAGGGACCCGACTGCACGTTCTGCGCGAGCCCGAACACCTACTTCGGCGCAGGCCCCGTCGATTCCCGCAGCACCAGCTCAACCGGCCACAACTCATGGATCGAGCCTGGGGGTTTGCCGTCCTGCATCTGCAGCAGGAGCTCGGCGATGCGGGCGCCGGCGGCGCGGATCGAGGAGCGGGTGGTCGACATGGAGGGGACCATGTTGTCGGCGTTGAGATAGGGGAAGACGTCGTCGTGGGCGATCATCGAGACGTCCTTGCCCAGCTCCAGCCCAGCCAGCCTGATGGCGCGGAACACCCCAAGCGCCGTCATCATCGAGCCGGCGAGGAAGGCCGTGGGGCGCGGGCGCCGCTCGAGGAAGGCCTGCGCCAGGCGGAAGCCGTTCTCGTCGGTGAAGCGGCCGCCGCCGATCAGCTGCGGATCGGGGGTCAGCCCGCGCGCCAGCATGGCGCTGCGGAAGCCGCGGTCGCGATGAATGGCGAAGGTCTGGTCCTCCGGGCCATTGATCATGGCGATGCGGGTGTGCCCGAGGTCGAGCAGATGGCTGGTGGCGCGGCGGAAGGCGCCCTCGTTGTCGATATCGAGCCAGGCATGCGGGATCTTCACGTTGTCGGCGCGCCCGTGCATCAGGAACGGCATGCCGAGTTCGGTGAGCGCGGCGATGCGTTCGTCGTTCGGTGTCGGAGCCGAAAGCACCAGGGCGTCGACGCGCTTGCTGGCGACGAGCCGGCGGAACACCGGTATTTCGTCGTCGGCGTCGATCGGCGTCACCACGATATCGATATCGTGCTGCGCCATGCGCTCGCTGATGCCGGAGAGAAATTCCGAGGTGTGCGGGCCGAAATGCAGCGAGCGCTGCAAGGGCAGGGTGACGCCGATGGCGCCGGAGCGGCCAGTGGCGAGGCGGCGGGCGCTGACATTGGCCCGATAACCGAGCCGGCGCGCCGCCTCGCTGACGCGCTCGCGGGTCGCCTCGTTGACCTCCGGAAAGCCGTTCAAGGCACGACTGACCGTCGTCTGCGACAGCCCCAGCTCCGCGGCCAAGTCTTTGAGTTTCATCACCAAATTCGTCTGCGCCCGTCAACGGCGCGCGGTGGTGTTCCACTCGCGAACCAAGCCCCGAAGCGGAGCTTACAGCCGGACGCCCTCCTCACCAAGTGCCGCATTCAAAGCGATTTGGAAAGCAAACGCAAGGGGCACGGAAGCGGCGGGGCGGCACTAACATTTCTGACGTTCGTACCTCAGGTCGAAATGCAGTGGTTTGCGGACGTTAACAGGTCGCCTCACTCAACACATTGATATTGCACGATGATTCGGCGCGCCAATTGTGGCGTTAAGGAATGGATGGCGAATCTCGCTTGACAGTATTTCATGGCTCTGGCTAGTTTCGATCCAAAGCGCTTTGGATGACTTTTGCGGGGCGGATCGCCCTCGGTCCTGGCGTTTTGGTGGGAGGAACTGACTGCCGATCTGCGCCGCGAGGCGTCGATCGCGTTTGGCTGCCTCCCGGTCATGTCTGTCCTTTGGGAGGAAGAATAATGAGAATGAAGTCCCTGATCGCCGCCCTGCTCGCCAGCGCCACGCTCGGCGTCATGGCCGCGCAGGCCGCCGATCTCTCGATCGTTTCGGGCGACACCGGCAATGGTCTCGAGTTCCTGCGCTCGCAGCTCGATCGCTTCGAGGCCGAGACCGGCAACAAGGTGACCGTGGTCCCGATGCCGTCCTCGACCACCGACCAGTTCGGCCAGTACAAGCTGTGGCTCGCCGCCGGCAACTCCGACATCGACGTGTACCAGACCGACGTGATCTGGGCGCCGCAGCTGGCGGACCAGTTCCTCGACCTGACCGATGCGGCCAAGGACGTGGCGGCGAACCACTTCCCCTCGATCATCGAGTCGCAGACGGTGAACGGCAAGCTCGTCGCGCTGCCGGCTTTCACCGACGCTCCGGCGCTCTACTACCGCAAGGACCTGCTCGAGAAGTACGGCAAGACGCCGCCCAAGACCTGGGCCGAGCTGACTGCCACCGCGCAGGAGATCCAGGACAAGGAGCGCGCTGCCGGCAACCCCGACATGCAGGGCTTCGTGTTCCAGGGCAACGCCTATGAAGGCCTGACCTGTAATGCGCTCGAGTGGGTGATGTCGAACGGCGGCGGCCAGATCGTCGAGCCCGATGGCACCATCTCGATCAACAACGAGAAGGCCGCTGCGGCGATCGATATGGTCAAGGGCTGGGTCGGCACGATCTCCCCGCAGGGCGTCCTCGCCTACCAGGAAGAAGAGAGCCGCGGCGTGTGGCAGCTCGGCAATGCCGTGTTCATGCGCAACTGGCCGTATGCCTACCAGCTCGGCAATGGCGACGACTCCGCCGTGAAGGGCAAGTTCGACGTGGTGCCGCTGCCGATGGGCGACGGCGAGGGTGCTCGTTCGGCTGCGACGCTCGGTGGCTGGAACGTTGCCGTGTCGAAGTACTCCAAGGCTCCGGAAGAGGCGATCAAGCTCGCCCTGTTCCTGTCGTCGACCGAAGTGCAGAAGGAACGCGCGATCAAGCAGTCCAACCTGCCGACGATCGTTTCGCTCTATGACGACGCCGACGTGGCGGCTGCCCAGCCGATCATCCCGAACTGGAAGGAAGTGTTCCAGAACGCCGTGCCGCGTCCTTCGGCTCCGACCAAGGTGAAGTACAACGAGGTCTCCTCGCTGTTCTGGTCGGCCGTGCACGACACGCTGTCGGGTAACGGCACTGCTGCCGAGAACCTCGAGCTGCTCGAAGCCAAGCTGACCGAGCTCAAGGGCGACGCCTGGTAAGCCTCAGCTGACGTTCGGTGCGGGCAGCCTTCGGGGGCCCGCACCGTCTGGAGCATTCGTCGCTTCGTTGAATCGACAAAATGCTCCAAGTCTTTGATTTGGTCGCGCTTTCGAACCGGAAAAGTCTCACGACTTCTCCTGAAAGCGCTCCGGTCCTGCAGCAGGGGAAGCGCCAGATGACTGTTGAAGCCACGGCAGGGCAAGCCGTCCGAACCCAGCCCAAGATCGAGTCCGAACTGCTCAAGTCGCGCGTCGGCGCGGCGATGTGGTTCCTGCTCCCGATGCTCGCGGCGCTCGCCGTGGTGGCCGGGTGGCCGCTGCTTCGAACGATCTACTTCTCCTTGACCAATGCCTCGCTGACCAACCTCTATGAGGCTGAGTTCGTAGGCTTCAAGAACTACCTGAGCTGGACCACGCTGAAGAGCGGCCGCACCGTGTTCTCGGGCCTCCTGGTCGATCCGGCCTGGTGGAACGCCGTGGGCAACACGCTGCGCTTCGCCGTCATTTCGGTGACGCTCGAGACCGTGCTCGGCATGGTCGTGGCGCTGGTGCTCAACGCCGAATTCAAGGGCCGCGGCATCGTCCGCGCCGCCATCCTGATCCCGTGGGCCATCCCCACGATCGTCTCGGCCAAGATGTGGTCGTGGATGCTGAACGACCAGTTCGGCATCATCAACGACCTGTTCATGAAGCTGGGGCTGATCAGCCACAAGATCGCCTGGACCGCCAGCGCCGATACGGCGATGACCGCCGTGCTGATCGTCGATATCTGGAAGACCACGCCGTTCATGGCGCTGCTGATCCTCGCCGGCCTGCAGATGATCCCCAAGGACATCTATGAGGCGGCCGAGATCGACGGCGTGCATCCGGTGAAGGTGTTCTTCAAGGTGACGCTGCCGCTGGTGCGGCCGGCGCTGATGGTGGCGGTGATCTTCCGCCTGCTCGATGCGATGCGCATCTTCGACCTGATCTATGTGCTGACGCCCAACAGCGCGGCGACCAAGACCATGTCGGTGATCTCACGCGAGAACCTCTTCGATTTCGACAAGTTCGCCTACGGCTCGGCGCAATCAACCTTCCTGTTCCTGATGATCGCCGTGATGACGGGGCTCTATATCTGGCTGGGCAAGGTCCGGTTCGACGGGGGAGACCGCTGATGACTCTGGACCTCTGGCACATCACCAAGCGGGTGGCGTTCTACGCGCTGGTGATCTTCATCGTCGTGGTGTCGATCTTCCCGTTCTACTACGCGATCCTCACCAGCTTCAAATCAGGCACCGACCTGTTCCGGGTCACCTACTGGCCGACCTCGTTCTCGCTCGACAACTACATGTCGGTGTTGACCACCGGCAGCTTCCCGCGGAACCTCTTGAACTCGGTGTTCGTCGCCGCGGTGACGGTGCTGGCCGCGCTGTTCCTCGCCATCACCGCGTCCTTCGCCTTGAGCCGCGTGCGGTTCCGGGGCAGGGGGCTGTTGCTGATGACCATCCTCGCGGTCTCGATGTTCCCGCAGATCGCGGTGCTGGCGGGCCTGTTCGAAGTGATCCGCTTCCTCGGCATCTACAACACGCCGTGGGCGCTGATCTTTTCCTACACCATCTTCACGCTGCCGTTCACCGTGTGGGTGCTCACCACCTTCATGCGCGACCTGCCGATCGAGATCGAAGAGGCGGCCATCGTCGATGGGGCGACGCCGTGGATCATCATCTGGCGCGTCTTCCTGCCGCTGCTGTGGCCGGCGCTGGTGACGACGGGCCTGCTCGCCTTCATCGCGGCCTGGAACGAGTTCCTGTTCGCCTTGACCTTCACCTCGTCGAACGCGACCCGTACCGTGCCGGTGGCCATCGCGCTGCTGTCGGGCGGCAGCCAGTACGAAATCCCGTGGGGCAACATCATGGCGGCATCGGTGATCGTCACCGTACCGCTGGTCGTCCTCGTCCTCATCTTCCAGCGCAAGATCATTTCCGGCCTGACCGCCGGCGGCGTAAAGGGCTAATTCCATGGCGCATATCGAACTCAAGAACATCAAGAAGTCCTTTGGCCTCGTCGATGTGATCAAGGGCGTCGATCTCGAGATTTTCTCGGGCGAGTTCATGGTCTTCGTCGGACCGTCCGGCTGCGGCAAGTCCACCTTGCTGCGCCTGATGGCCGGGCTCGAGGATATCACCTCGGGCGAGATGACCTTCGACGGCACGCTGGTCAACGCGCTGGCGCCTTCGAAGCGTGGCATCGCCATGGTGTTCCAGTCCTACGCGCTCTACCCGCACATGACGGTGTACGAGAACATGGCGTTCGGCCTGGAGCTGGCCAAGTCGAGCAAGGAAACGATCAAGGAGCGGGTGGAGAAGGCGGCCGAGCTGCTGCAGATCACCCCGTACCTGAGCCGCCTGCCCAAGCAGCTCTCAGGCGGGCAGCGCCAGCGCGTCGCCATCGGCCGCGCCATCGTGCGCGACCCCAAAGTGTTCCTGTTCGACGAGCCGCTGAGCAACCTCGACGCGGCTTTGCGCGTCGCCACCCGGCTGGAAATCGCCAAGCTGCACCACGCGATGAACAGCTCGACCATGGTCTACGTGACGCACGACCAGGTGGAAGCGATGACGCTTGCCGACCGCATCTGCGTGCTGCGCGATGGCCTGGTGGAGCAGGTGGGGACGCCCCTCGAGCTCTACGAGAACCCGCAATCGCTGTTCGTCGCCGGCTTTATCGGTTCGCCCAAGATGAACTTCCTCAACGGTGAGATTGCTTCGAAGTTCGGCGCTAACACCATTGGCGTGCGCTCCGAGCATATCGAGATCGCCGATCGCGACGGCGCCTGGAAGGGCAAGGTCGTGCACTCCGAGAGCCTCGGCTCGGACAGCTATGTCTATGTCGATATCGGCGCCGGCGGCGATCCGATCATCGTGCGGCAGGAAGGCACCCATATGCACCAGCCGGATGCCGACATCTCGATCGCGCCGATCCCCGGTAAGGTCTACCGCTTCGACAAGGCCGGAAAGCCGGTCAAGAACTGACAAAATTACCGCAGGCGCACGCATTTTCGCTGCGCCTGCCTCGATTTTCGCCGCACTTGCTTGCCAATTGCAGGGCCGCAATGCAGTGAATCCCGCCGACGATCAAACCGCTTTGAGAGCCAGTTTGGATGCCTTGGGCCGGAGCCATCATCCGGCCCTTTCCACGATTACCAAGGAGACCCGCCATGCCGATCCGCGTCACCGTCTGGGGTGAGAATGTCCACGAGCAGAAGAATAAGGCCGTGGCCGAGAACTACCCCAAGGGTATGCACGGCCAGATCGCCGCGCTGATCGGCGAGGACAAGAACCTCGTCCCGACCACTGTGACCCTGCAGGATGCCGAGCATGGCATGACGGTCGAAAAGCTCGCCAACACCGACGTCCTCGTCTGGTGGGGCCATGCCGCACATGGCGAAGTGAAGGACGAGATCGTCGAGCGCGTGGTGCAGCGCGTCTGGGAAGGCATGGGGCTGATCGTGCTCCATTCCGGCCACCATTCGAAGGTGTTCAAGCGCCTGATGGGCACGCCGGCAAACCTGCACTGGCGTGAAGCCGGTGAGCGCGAGCGCATCTGGGTGGTGAACCCGGGTCACCCGATCGCCAAGGGCCTTGGCCCCTATTTCGAGCTCGAGAACGAAGAGATGTATGGCGAGCCCTTCTCGGTGCCGGAGCCGCTCGAGACGGTATTCGTCTCGTGGTTCCAGGGCGGCGAGGTGTTCCGCTCGGGCCTTACCTATCGTCGCGGCGCCGGCAATATCTTCTACTTCCGCCCGGGCCACGAAACCTACCCGACCTATCACGACGCCAATGTCGGCAAGGTGCTGCGCAACGCAGTGAACTGGGCCTACAACCCGGATAACCACGCGCACCTCTTGAAGGCGCCGAATACGCCGGTGGATAAGGCGATCGAGCACATCGTCGAGCGCGGCGCCAAGCTGACGCATCACCCCAAGTGACGCTACGCTGATCTCTGCAGGGCCGCCTCCGGGCGGCCCTGATCCCGTCTCGACCTCCAACCCCGACAGAGCGATGCGCCTTCTCATTCTCGGTACCGGCCGGATGGCCAACAGCCACGCCAAAGCCTTCCAGGCCATCGAAGGTGTTCAGATGGTCGGCGCCGTCGACACCATCCCGGAGAACCTCGCGACGTTCTGCGACACCTACGGCATCGCCAACCGGTTTTCCTCGCTCGACGATGCGCTGGCCTGGGGCGATTTCGACGCCGTCGACAACATCACCCCGGATTCGATCCACCACCCGACAACGCTGAAAGTGCTGGCCGCCGGCAAGCACGTGTTCTGCGAGAAGCCGCTGGCGCCAAACTATGGGCTGGCGATGGAAATGGTCGAGGCGGCGGAACAGGCCGGCCTGATCAACATGGTGAACCTCACCTACCGCAATGTCGCCGAGCTCCACAAAGCCCGCGAGATCATCGCCTCGGGCGCCATCGGCGAGGTGAAGCATATCGAGGCGAGCTACCTGCAGCACTGGCTGGCGCTGCGCGATTTCAACGATGCCGCCAACCTAGCCGGCACCTGGCTGTGGCGGCTGTCGAAAGGCCACGGCTCGAACGGCACGGTCGGCGATATCGGCATCCATATCCTCGATTTCACCACCTTCGCCATCGGCCAGCCGATCGTCGCGATGAACAGCCGGCTGCAGACCTTCCAGAAGGTGCCGGGCGACCGGATCGGCGAATATGTGCTCGATGCCAATGACAGCTTCATCATTTCGGCCGAGTTCGCCAATGGCGCCATCGGCACCATCCACTCGTCGCGCTGGGCCTCGGGCCACTCGAACGACCAGCGGCTGCGCGTCTATGGCAACAAGGGCGGGCTGGAGCTGAGCCATGGCCACTGGGGCTCGCTGCTGCGGGTCTGTGCCGGCGAAGATGTCGCCACTTCGACCTGGCGCGAGGTGAAGGCCGAACCGGTGAAGACCAATTACCAGCGCTTTGTCGAAGCCGTGCAAACCGGCGTCCAGGCCGACCCGGATTTCCGCCACGCCGCCGAGCTGCAGAAGATCCTCGACTTGGCGCTCGTCGCCGACCTCGACCGGAAAGAATATCGGGTCTGACCCGACCGTAACGCATACGGGCGAAACCGCCCCATCTCGAAGGAATACACTATGCGCATGCTCATCCTCGGCACCGGCGGCATGGCCGCCCAGCACGCCAAGCACTTTGCCGCCATCGAGGGGGTGACCCTGGTCGGCGGCGTCGACGTCGATCCGAACCGGCTCGAGAAGTTCAACACCACGCACAACATCCCGAACGGCTTTGCCTCGCTCGACGCGGCCATCGCCTGGGGTGAGTTCGACGCGGTGGCCAATGTCACGCCGGATTCGATCCACCACGCCACCTCGATCGCGGCGCTGAAGGCCGGCAAGCACGTGTTCTGCGAAAAGCCGCTGGCGACCGACGCCACCAAGGCGTTCGAGATGGTCGACGTGGCCGAGCAGTCCGGGCTGATCAACATGGTCAACCTGACCTACCGGAACGTGGCGCAGCTGCAGAAGGCGCGCGAGATCGTGCTCTCGGGCGCCATCGGCGCGGTCAAACATGTGGAGTCGAGCTACCTGCAGAGCTGGCTGGTATCGAAGGCCTGGGGCGACTGGCGCACCGAAAGCCAGTGGCTGTGGCGCCTGTCCAAGAAGCACGGCTCGAACGGCGTGCTCGGCGATATCGGCGTCCACATCCTCGATTTCGCCTCGTATGGCTCGGGCCTCGAGATCGAGCATGTGTTCGCGCGGCTCAAAACCTTCGACAAGGCCGAGGGCAACAAGATCGGCGAGTACGAACTCGACGCCAATGACAGCTTCACCATGGCGGTGGATTTCGACAATGGCGCGCTCGGCGTGATCCATGCCAGCCGCTGGGCCACCGGCCACATGAACGAGCTGCGCCTGCGCGTTTACGGCGAGAAGGGCGGCGTGGAAGTGCAGCACCGCCACGATGGTTCGCGCCTGCGCGTCTGCCTCGGCGACAATGTCGAGAGCGGCACCTGGGAAGAAATGGACGTGCCGCCGGTGCCGACCAACTACCAGCGCTTCGCCGAGGCGGTGAAGACCGGCAAGATGCAGGAGCCGAGCTTCCGCCACGCCGCCGAGCTGCAGAGGGTGCTGGACCTCGCGACGGTGTCGGAGCAGCAGCGCAAGGAACTGCCGACGCACTGATCGACGCCTTTGGACGTTACGGGGAGCTGCGCCTGGTGCGTGGCTCCCTTTGCTTTTGTGGGGCGGCATGTAACGTCAGGCGGGGCGATCTCGGGGAGAGAGCATGGCGCTGCCGGAGTTTCCTGTCGTCTCCGACGAGATGCTGCACGCCATTGCGACCCAGCACGGCATTGCCGCCGGCTCGGTCGCACCGATGGCGCAGGTCGGGATCTTCAACGCCATCTACGCGCTGGGCGACCGGCACGTGCTGCGGGTGCCGCGCCTGCACCAGCGGTTCGAAGGTACGGCGCTGAACGAAGCGATCGCGGTGCCCCTGGCTCGGGCGGCCGGAGTGCGGACGCCGGCTTTGCTGGTGTCCGACGCGACGCGGAGCATCCTGCCGGTGGCCTACGGCATTTATGAGCGGGTGGAGGGCAGGGTGCTGGAGCGTATCGTGGCCGACCCGGCCCTCGCCGCGGCCACCTGGCGTGAGCTGGGGCGCGATCTGGCGCGCCTCCATGCCGGGGTGGAGCGGTCAGCGGCGACAGAGCTGCTCACCTGGGACGACAAGACCGACCCGCGGCCGCTGCCCGCCGAGATTGCGCGGGCCGGCTATTTCGGGGCGGCGGAGGCGGAGTGGCTGACGCGCTGGCTCGACCGGCTGGCGCCCTATGCGGAGGCGCCGGGTGAGGCGCGGTTCCTGCATGGCGATAGCCAGGCGAGCAACCTGATGGTCGGGGCCGACAACCTCGACTATGTGGCGGTGCTGGATTGGGGCGGTTGCGAATGGGGCGACGTGGCGCGCGATTTCGCCGGCGTGCCGCTGCGGGCGGTGCCGGCAATGCTCGAGGGCTATGGGGAGAGCGGCCGGATCGACGAGGGATTGCGGCCGCGGATCGTGTGGCGGCACCTGCAGATTGCGCTGCACCAGCTGCGGGGCAGGCCGGTGCCGGATTACTCCTGGGGCGAGCGGCCGATCGGCATGCTGCTGGAGGTGCTGCGGTTCTTCGGCGAGCAGCGCGATGAGGCCTGGCGGGCGTGCGGGCCGTCATCCCGGCGAACGCCGGGACCCACTGCTCTGAGGGCCGGGCTGAGCGCGGATCGTCGCCGGTCCATCTGAGATGGTTCGGGGTGTCCGGTGCGAGCGGAAGTGTCGGCGCACTGGGTCCCGGCGTTCGCCGGGATGACGACCGAGTGTAGGGGAGGGGACAGGGGTGGGGGTCCACAGCCACCGGCCTATCGTGTCCGCCCCCCGCCCATTGCAACCCAACCGCCTCGGGTCCATTTATGTTCGCGAGGAATCGGAGGGGCTTATGGGCATTTTGGGCGCCATCATCATTGGGTTCATTACCGGGGTCATCGCCAAGCTGATCACCCCGGGGGATCCCAAGCCGCGCGGCTTCATCCTGACCACGGTGCTGGGCATTGTCGGGGCGTTGCTGGCGACCTGGCTGGGGCACGCGATTGGCTGGTACCAGTCGGGCGAGCCGGCCGGCTTTTTCGGCGCCATTGTCGGCTCGATCATCGTGCTGCTGATCTGGCGGCAGCTGGCCAACCCGCGCTGACGCCATGGACATTCCAACCATCGAAACCGAGCGGCTGATCCTTCGCGCCTATACGCCCCAGGATTTCGACGCCTTCGCCGCCATGTGGGCCGACCCCGACGTGGTGCATTTCATCGGCGGCCGGGTGTTTTCCCGCGAGCAGAGCTGGCAGCGCTTCCTGACCCGGGCAGGGGGCTGGCAGCATCTCGGTTTCGGCTTTTTCGCGACATTCGAGAAGGAATCCGGCCACCTGGTCGGCGAGGCGGGCTTTCACGAAGCACGTCGCATCATCGAGCCGCCCCTCGAGGGGACGCTCGAAGCCGGCTGGGCGCTGATGCCTTCGGCGCAGGGCTGGGGCTATGCCACCGAGGCGATGCAGGCGGCGATCGGCTGGGCCGAGACGACCTTCCCCGCCCGTCGCATGACCTGCCTGATCAATGTCGACAACCTCGCCTCGATGCGGGTCGCCGGGCGGCTCGGTTTCAAGGAATTCGCGCGCACGATCTATGGCGACGACAAGGTGGTGTTGTTCCAGCGCTGAGCGTTCGCGCAGATGCGATTGGCCTGCGCTTGCAGGGCCCGCTGGACCACCCCCAATACTCGATGCCCACCTCCCCCTTGACGGGGGAGGCAAGCGAAGCTTGGGAGCGAGAGCGACCTAGCGGAGCTCGGAGGGGGTGTGCGGAGGGTACGATGCGTGCGGCTTAGCGCGCCTCCAGCCATTATCTAGCGTGTGGCACACCCCACCCCATCCCGGCCATTCGAGCGTAGCTCTCATGGCCTTCTCCCCTATCGCTCCACTGGAGCGATTTTGCCTACGGCCGGCTCGAAGCCCGTCAAGGGGAGGGTGTCCGCCGGTGCGTGCACACCCCCCACCAGCCTATCGGCTGGTCCCCCCCTCCCCCGCGAGCGGGAGAGGGAGCGCCGACTGCACGTTCTGGTGCTTACGGCTTCGGTGTTTCCGTAGCTGGCGCCATGGCGGGAGCCTCCATCGCTGGGGCTTCCATTGCCGGAGTCT
Organism: Devosia sp. LjRoot16; assembly: GCF_964252795.1. Classification (NCBI taxonomy): domain Bacteria; kingdom Pseudomonadati; phylum Pseudomonadota; class Alphaproteobacteria; order Hyphomicrobiales; family Devosiaceae; genus Devosia; species Devosia sp. LjRoot16. The sequence continues at coordinate 87,973 of NZ_CAXUPH020000006.1, read as the reverse complement.
CGGCAGGTGCCGCTGCCGGAGCCTCGGTTGTGGCGGGCGCAGCCGCCGGTGCTTCGGCAGGAGCCGCCGGAGCCTCGGCCGGCGCAGGTTCAGCCGCCGGAGCCTCAGCAGGAGAAGCGTCGGTGATGCGGCCGTCGGTGTAGGGGGTGTAGTCGCCGCCGAGCTTGGCGATGTAGTCGGCCACCACCTTCTCGAGCGGCGGGCCGAAGTCGTAGGCATTCACCGCCTTGGTGCCGAACAGCTCGTAGCCGTCGCCGCCGCCGCGCACGTAGTTGTTGGTGACGAGGCCATAGGTCTTTGCCGGGTCGATCGGCACCCAGTTATCACCATCCTTGACCAGCACGTCGGAGATGCGCGAGCCGGCGGGCTTGGACTTGTCGAAGGTGTACTTGAGGCCGGCGACCTGCGGGAAGCGGCCGGCGACTTCCTCGATCTGGCTCACGCCGTTTTCCAGCGAGGCGACGAGGTCGGCGCCGGTGAGCTGGAAGGTGGCGAGGGTGTTGGAGAACGGCAGCACCGTCAGCACTTCACCCATGGTGATCTCGCCGGCATCGATCGACGCACGCAGGCCACCCGAGTTGGCGATCGAAATGCTGACGCCCTGGTCGGCGACGCGGTCGAGCTGGGCATCGGCGACGAGGTTGCCCATCGAGCATTCCATGACGCGGCAGACATTGCGGTCGCCCTGGATAAGCTCGGTGGCGTTGCCGATGACTTCGGCCTTCAGCGCCTCGAGCGGCTTGCCGAGTTCGGCGACGCGATCGAGGAAGCCCTGGTCGGGGGTCACCGAAGCATCGAGCAGGATCGGCGCGCCAGTGGCGGAGATGACCTTGCCGGCATCGTCCCAGGTGACTTTCAGGTCACCCAGGACCTTGCCGTACTGGCCGGCCTGGACGATCGGCACGTCGACGCCGTCGGGGTTTTTCACCACGGTGGGGTAGGGGCCGGCTTCGCCTTCGCCGGTGCCGAGGAAGGTGTGGGTGTGGCCGCCGACGATCACGTCGATGCCGGAGACGGCCTTGGCCAGGTCCTGGTCGACATTGTAGCCGATATGGCTGACGACGATGATCTTGTTGATCCCGGCGCCTTCCAGCGCGCCGACGGCGCCCTTCACATATTCGGTGACGCTCTCGAACGCGACGTTCGGGCCGGGCGAGGCGATATCGGGGGTATCCTCGGTGGTGGCGCCGATGACGCCAACCTTCTCACCGCCGATATTGAGGACGATCACGCCCTTGGGCAGGCCCTTGAGGTCCGCGTCCTTGGTGGTGTCGAAGTTGCCGCCGATGATGGGGAACTTAGCCGAAGCGATGAACTTGGCGAACTCGGCCGGGCCATCGTCGAACTCGTGGTTGCCGGTGGCGACCACGTCGAAGCCCATGTCGTTCATGAAGTCGGCGACGATCTCGGACTTGTACTGGGTGTAGAACAGCGAGCCCTGGAACTCGTCGCCGGCCGAGAACAGCACGCTGTTCTCGCCTGCCGCCGTGGCCTTGGCGCGCTCAGCGTCGATGGCGGTCTTCAGGCGCGCAATGCCGCCGAAGCACTCGCCCTTGGTTTCGCCCTCAGCGTTACAGGTCGAGTCGGTGCCGGTGATGGATTCGAAGCGCGAGTGGAAATCATTGATGTGGAGGATTTTGAGCGAGAACTCGGCCTGCGCCGCGCCGGTGAATCCGGCCGATAGCGCCAGCGCCGCGGCGCCGAACAACAGCTTCTTCATATCCCTGTTCCTTTGCGTGGAATCCGGTTGGTCCGGACTCTTCTCGCACTGCATTGCAACGCCGGTGTAACAAGCATCAGGCATGCCGCTGGCCGTCATCCGCAACCCCAGTGGAAGCGCAAGTTAACTATAGAACGGACGGGAGCGGAAGGGCGTGGAGCGACGCTTTTGGGCTTCCATGAGCGGCCGGTTCGGTTACTCTCCGCCCGCTTTCGATCGCCGGTTACCGCGTGATCGGACCGGAGAAGTCAGCAGCTTTTCCCGATCACGTTTTTTTAGGAGTCGACTATGCGCAGTGCCTTGATCGTCTGGGGTGGGTGGAACGGGCACGACCCCGAGGAATGCGCGGCAATCTACCGGCGCTGGCTGCATGAAGACGGCTATTCGGTGCGGGTCGAAACCGACCTCCAGGTGTTCGCCGATCCGGCAATCCACGAGCTCAGCCTGATCATTCCGATCTACACGATGAGCAAGATCGAGAAGGAACCGCTGGCGAATCTGGTCAAGGCCATCGAAGGCGGCGTTGGCCTTGCCGGGCATCATGGCGGGATGAGCGATGCGTTCCGCGACGCGGTCGACTACCAGTTCGTGGTCGGCGGACAGTGGGTGGCCCATCCGGGCAACATCATCGATTACACGGTGGATGTAACGAAGCCCGAGGACCCGATCATGCAGGGGATCCCCGCCTCGTTCCCCTACACCTCCGAGCAGTATTACATGCACATGGACCCCTCGGTCGAAGTGCTGGCGACCACGACCTTTTCCGGCCAGCACGCGGCCTGGACCAAGGGCGTGGTAATGCCAGTGGTGTGGAAGCGGCTCTACGGCGCCGGCAAGGTGTTCCACTCGACGCTCGGCCACCAGGCCAAGGAATTCGAGAACCCGCAGATGGCGACGATTCTTCGCCGGGGTATCAACTGGGCAGCGCGCGACGAGGCTTAGGGGATAGCACCGAAGCCGGCAGTTTGCCGCCCTCCCCCGCAAGCGGGAGAGGGAACCCGACTGCAGGGATTGCACCAACCTGCCTACCACCGCAGCGCAAACCGCCCGATCAATGCCCCGATCACCGCCGTGGCGAGCACACCTGCGGTGTACCAGATGGCGATGAAGGGCATGCCGCTTTCGGTGCAGTGGAAGGCGTAGACCCAGACGCCGGCGCCGCCGGCGAACAGCCCGGCGGCGAAGCCGGCGAGGGTCGGGTTGGTCGGCGCGGCGCGGCGCATGGCGAGGATGACCGCGGCATAGATCGGGGCCGCGAGCGCGACGATGTAGAACGGGCAGCGCAAAGCGGTGTTGCCCATCACCAGGCGGCCCATCTGGTCGGGGCCCATCAGCACCAGTTGCAACAGGCCGCCGGCGCCGACCAGCAGCACGAGAATGGCGAGGCCGATCACCTGCCGGCGCAGTGTGCCGCCCGGTCGCGCCAGGTTGAGCGCGGCGATGCCGCCGATAATGGCAAAGCCCGCCGTATAGGCGAACTTGGTCCAGAACATCATGCTGCCGGGCGCTTCCATCATGTCGGACCTGGGGCCCAGCCAGGCGAGCATGATGAGCGCCGACAGCACGATGCCGAGGCCGGCCCAGCCGAACAGGCGGGTCTGCAGGGCGCGACGAGGGGTCGGCTTCAGGTCGGCGGTCAGCCGGTCGAGCAGCTCGTCACTCATCGGAGCGCCCTCCAAAGCGGTCGGCGAGCGATTTGAGCCCGCGGTGGATCGAGACCTTCACTGCCGATTCCGACATGCCGCTGCGCGCCGCGGCTTCGGCGATCGAGGCACCCTCCAGCCGCACCTGGCGGATCAGGTCGGCGCGGCGGGCGGGCAGGCTCGAGAGCACCGTATCGACATCCATGCGGGCGCTGGCGTCGCCGGTTTCGTCGCGGGCGAACAAAGCCGCATCGTCTTCCAGCGGCATGGTGGCGCGGACCTTGCTGCGGCGGAAATGGTCGATCAGCTTGTAGCGCGCGATGGCGTGCACCCAGGCGGTCAGCGGCTGGTTGCGGTCATAGGTCAGCCGTCGCGTGTGGATGGCCATCAGGGTTTCCTGCACCAGGTCGTCGCTGTTGGCGGCGAGCGCGGGGGTTAGGCGGCGCGCGAAATACGGCCGCAGGGTGCGGCGTAATTCCTCGAGCAGCATGCGATAGGCGCTCGCATCGCCGTCGAGCGCCTTCAGCATCAGCGCGCGAAGCCGCGCTTCCATGTCCGAGGTGACGCTCATTGAATCCTGAATTCGGCAGAGGTGCCGGAAAGGTTACACCGCGCCGCGAACTCTGTCGCGCTGTCACGAACGCGTGACGACGGTAACCGGGTGTCTGCCGGCGGCGAACTCCATCCCGTAACCGCCGCATGAGCGGCCAACGGGAGACTCACAGATGAAAGCCGCTCTTTCCACCCTTGCCCTTCTGGCCGCACTGGGTTTTGCGGGCCATGCCGCCGCCGAGGATGCTATGGCCACGCCGATGGCCGCCGAACCGATGGCGGGCGACGCCATGTCTGCCGCGCCCGGCGACGCCATGTCTGCCGCGCCCGGCGACGCCATGGCTGCCGATCCCATGGCAATGACTCCCGAGGCGATGCTGAAGGCCTGCCTCGAGAAGGCCGGCATGGAAGCCGATGCGATGAAGAAGGACGAGGCGAGCAAGGCCTGCCACACGGCGCCGATGGCTGGCGATGCCATGAGCGGCGACGCCATGTCCGCCACGCCCATGGCCGATGGCGCCATGGCTCCGGCGCAATAAACTATCCGTGATAAGCTGCAATCGCTCCCCGAACTGCCGTTCCTAAGGGCAGGCGGGGAGCGACGCCGGGAACCTTCGGGGGAATAAGTGACCGATCAGGCAATCGACAGAGTTGAGGTCGAACGAGAGGCGAAGCCGAAGGGGCCGCTGATCTATCGGCAGGCGATCCTGACGCGCGTCACTCACTGGGTGTGGGCGATCGCCATGTTGTTCCTGTTGCTCTCTGGCCTGCAGATCTGGAACGCCCATCCGGCGCTCTATATCGGCGCCCAGTCGGGCTTCGAGTTCAACAATGAGATCCTGAGGATCGGCGCGGAGAATACCGACGCCGGGCCGCGCGGCTTCACCACGGTGTTCGGGCAGAAGTTCGATACCACTGGAGTCCTCGGGATGAGCGAGCTCAGGGGGAACTCCAACTTCGTCGGTTTCCCCGGCTGGGCCACTATCCCGTCGTTCCGCGATCTCGCGACCGGCCGGGTGGTGCATTTCTTCTTTGCCTGGATCCTCGTCGGCGCGCTGGCCATCTGGCTGGTCTCCAGCCTCTTCAACGGGCACCTGTGGCGCGACGTGATCCTCAAGCCGCGCGATTTCCGTGAGCTGCCAAGGGATATCTGGGAGCATATCCGGTTCCGCTTCCATCATCGCCGAACCTATTCGCCGCTGCAGAAGGTCGCCTATTTCGGGGTGTTCTTCATCCTGTTCCCGCTGATCATCCTCACCGGGCTGTCCATGTCGCCGACGATGAATGCCGGCTGGCCATGGCTGGTCGAAGTGTTCGGCGGGCGGCAGACGGCGCGCACCATCCACTTCATCGTCATGGTGCTGCTGGTGCTGTTCTTCGTGGTGCACATCGCCATGGTGGTGCTGGCGGGGCCGATCAACGAGCTGCGCTCGATGATCACGGGGTACTATCGCACCAGCCCCGGCACCGAGCCCGACGCGCCCAAGAAGGAGAAGTCGAAATGAGCCGATTGATCCTCAACCGCCGCCGGCTGCTCGGGCTCGGCGCGGCTTCCGCCGGCTCGCTGGTGCTGGCCGGCTGCGACCAGTTCGATTTCCTCGGGGCGCGCAACGACCCGGTCCGCAACTTCCTCGAGCGGGCCAATGAGCTGACCTACAGCGCGCAGCGGGCGCTGGTCGGCGAGCAGGCGCTGGCCAAGGAATTCTCCGAGAGCGAGATCCGCCAGGGGCAGCGCCCGAACGGTTCGACCGATCCGCGCAATATCGAGCTCTATCGCGATCTCGAGGCGAGCGGCTTTGCCGCCTACAAGCTCAGGATCATCGGGCTGGTGGAAACGCCGAAGGAATATTCGCTCAGCGAGTTGCAGAATATGCCGGCGCGCACTCAAATCACCCGGCACGACTGCGTCGAGGGCTGGAGCTGCATCGCCAAATGGACCGGCGTGCCGCTGAGCCGGCTGCTCGACGAGGCCAAGGTGCAGCCGACGGCGAAGTTCGTCGTCTACCATTGCTACGACCAGATGGGCGGCGGGCTTTCGGCGCCCGAGGCCTATTACACCAGCTCCGACCTGATCGACGCCTTCCACCCGCAGACCATCGCGGCGTTCGGCCTCAACGGCGGCGCGCTGCCAGTCGCCAATGGCGCGCCGGTCCGCATCCGGATCGAGCGGGCGCTCGGCTACAAGCAGCCCAAATATGTCCACACCATCGAGCTGGTTGATAGCTTTGCCAAGTTCGGCCTGGGGCAGGGCGGCTATTGGGAAGACCACGGGTACGATTGGTATGGGGGGATTTGAGCGCCGGTTCGAAGGCCGCAACGTTTCGGCGTCCAATGCACGCCGAAATGTCAGGGAAGCGCTCTAGACCTCGGTCAGGACGACATCGCCGGTGACGATCCTGGCGCGAATCTCCAGGTAGTCGGCGCCATCTTTGGGTTGGCCGGCGCCATGCAGGCTCGAGCGGATCTGGCCGGTGACGGTCGAGATGTCGGTCCAGACCGCAATACCGGCAGGCACTCCCACATGTGCGTCGCCGGAGGCGCCCTCGACCGTCACACGGCCACGGCGCGCCGTGCCTACCGTGAGGTCGCCCGAACCTGTCCGCAGCGTAACGTCGGTTCCGGCATCGCCCACCCTGATATCTCCCGACCCCGTCTTTACCGAGGTCGCGCCACGCGTGGTACCCAGTTGCACATCGCCCGAACCGGTCGAAACCTCAACCACCGCACCCGACTGCGTCACCGACACATCGCCGGAACCGCTGCTTGCCTTCACGTCGTCCCGCGCGTTCTCGACACGGATGTTGCCTGAGCCGGTGTCCAGCACCATTGGTTTGGTGGCGGTGTCGACAACCAGGTCGCCAGAGCCGCTCTTCAGATGCGCTACCCCGACGCTGCCAACGACTGTGATATCGGCGCTGCCGGTACGGACGGCGACCTGGCTATCGGCTGGCAAGGTGATAGCGACGTCCAGGCGCGTATCGCCACCGAAGAATCCGTCGTGCTGTTTTGGGCCGATCACGGTGATCTGGTCGCCATCCTGGCTGACACGAACCTGGTCGGCGGCGTGGCCGAAGATCTCGACGATGGTCTCGGTCGTTTCGGTGGCCACGAGCTTGACCGACCCCTTGGCGATCTCGGTGACAAGCCGCACCGGCAGACGAGTCTCGAAGCGATGCATGGTCATTCGTCTCTCCTGTTGTGGACTTCTGTTGTGGACAGGCGGATCGGGGAGTTTGGTTAGATCCAGCCGGTCATGCGGCGGCCTCGCTTGCCGGAGGTTTCTCCGGCTGGGTCGGCGCTGCCGCTCGGCGGACCATCGCCGCGGGTGGCCGCGCGCACGGTGCCGACCAGCCAGTTGTTGAGCGATTGTCCCGAGCGCGCGGCCATTTCCTCGGCCTTCGCCTTCATCGTCTCCGGCATGCGCAGGGAGATACGGGCGAGGTTGCCATCGTCATCGGCCTCATCGAGCGGTGGGCTGAAGCCGGGGTCATCGGCAAGCGGCAGCTGCAGGACGAAATCCAGCTCGCGGCCGTTGAGCCTGACCTCGACACTGCCGCTCGGCAGCTTGGCGGTAATCTCTGCGGCTGCCTGGCTGATGGCATCCATCAGCGCCAGCCGCACAGTGGGGCTCAAAGCGAACAGCAGGCGCTCTGTCGCCTCGCGCACCTCTGGGGCCGCCACGTCGGCAGCCGCAAGCAGGTCTTTTCGAAAGCCGTCGATGTGTGGTGTCAGGTCCATGGCGCAACAGATGACATCATAGTGACGTCATGTCAATGCGGATGTGACGTCATCATGTGCGGTTGTGACGTCATATGGGGCCGGGATGGGGATTTGGCGCTGACTGATAGAGACGGCCCCCTCCCATCCTCCCCCACAAGGGGGAGGTGCCGCATCCAGTTTGAGGCACGATCCCGCCACGCACACGACTCTTCACCTCCCCCATCATGGGGGAGGCCGGGAGGGGGCCGTCTGCTTCAGTCAGCCTCGCCGCATAGCTCCCCTGCAGCTCATTTCGGCGAAATCCCTTGCTAATCCGGCACATATCGCCCATATGGCCAGCATTCGCCCCGCGCACCTGTCCCGTTTATCGGGAAACACGCGCGATGACGGCGATGGACTTCTCTTCTTACTGGCCAAAAACGGTGAGCGGCGAAGTGCCCCGGAAATGTCCCCCGCAAGAGTAGCGGGAACACCGGGAGACAGCGCAACCGTGCGGCAATCCCGTCGCCATTGCATCTATTGATCACGCCGAGCCCGTAATGGCCTCCGGCGACCCACGCGCACCGATTGGCCCGGAGCGCGCCAATGAAAGTTTGACCATTGACCACTTCATTTTCCGAACTCGGCCTTTCAGCGCAGCTCGTCAGCGCGCTTACGGCAGCCGGGTTCACCACCCCGACCCCGATCCAGGCGAAAGCCATTCCGCCGCAGCTCGAGCGCCGTGACATCATGGGCATCGCCCAGACCGGCTCGGGCAAGACCGCGGCGTTCGGCCTGCCGATCCTTGCCGGCCTCGCCGAGCTCGGCGGCCGTGCCAACCCGATGACCACCCGCGCGCTGATCCTTGCGCCGACCCGCGAACTGGCGGTGCAGATCGACGAAGTGCTGCATAAGCTGGCGGGCGCCAAGCTCTCGACCGTCCTGGTGCTCGGCGGCGCCTCGCGCGCCGGGCAGATCCAGAAGATCGCCCGCGGCGTCGACGTGGTGATCGCCACCCCGGGTCGCCTCAAGGACCTGGTCGACGACCGCAAGCTCAAGCTCACCGAGACCCGGTGGCTGGTGCTCGACGAAGCCGACCGCATGCTCGACATGGGCTTCATCAACGCCGTCAATGAGATCGCCCGGGCCATCGGCCCGCGTCGCCAGACCGCGATGTTCTCGGCCACCATGGCGCCCGAGATTGCCGAGCTCGCCAAGGGCCTCTTGAACGATCCGGTGCGCGTCGAAGCGAACCCGGCGGCGCAGACCGTCGGCACCATCGACCAGCGGGTGATCCTCGCCGGTTCGAAGGAAAAGCGCGGCGTGCTCAACAAGCTGCTCGAGGACGAGAGCCTCAGCCGCGTCATCATCTTCTCGCGCACCAAGCATGGCGCCGACCGCGTGGCCAAGAACCTCGCCATCGATGGCCATGAAGCGGCGGCGATCCACGGCAACAAATCGAACAATGCCCGCCAGGCGGCGCTCAAGGGCTTTGCCAATGGTTCGGTGCGCATCCTCGTTGCCACCGATATCGCGGCGCGCGGCATCGACGTGCAGAACATCACGCACGTAATCAACTTCGAGCTGCCGGACGATCCGGAGAACTACGTGCACCGCATCGGCCGCACGGCGCGTAACGGCGCTTCGGGCTTTGCGATTACGCTGTGCGATGGCACCGAGCGCGGCAAGCTCCGCGATGTCGAGCGGTTGATCCGCAAGACCCTGCCGGTGACCGGCGAGCTTAAGGGCAATGGCGGCGAAGTGATCGACGCAGCGCAGGTTCGCGCCCAGCGCCAGCCGCCGCGCCCGCAGACCCCGCGTCCGGATGGCCAGCGCAAGCACGCCAATGCCGGCCGGCACTTCTCGGGTGCCAAGAAAGCGGCGATCGTCGACGGCCGCAAGCGCGGCCATGGCGAAGGCCATGCTGCTCCCGCGAGCAATGGCCAGCCGCAGCGCGGCAACGCACAGCAGGTGCGTGGCGGTGCGGCCAAGGGCAGCAACATCTCGCAGAACGGCGGCGCGGCTCCGACCACGCCCGGCTGGTGGGAAAAGCCGACAGGGCAGGGCACGCCCGCGCCCAAGCAGCGCTGGAACAAGAAGCAGAAGGACGCCGGCCGGCAGCGCCGCACGGAAAGCGCGGCTGGGTAAGGCTGGATAGCGCCACCTCGCATCTCCCCCTTGGCGGGGGAGAAAGGGGGGCGGGCCGCCACTGTGTTATCCACGATCGTCTGACGAGGGGGTGGTCGGTGTTCCGATCGCTTCCCAACCACCGATGTCATCCCAGCGAAAGCTGGGACCCATCTATCGGCTGGCGCGGGCGGTGAGTTGGGTCCCTGTGTGTCGAGCTTGTGGTTAGATGGGTGTCGGGAGGCAGACCGTTGGGTCCCAGGTCGAAGCGACCGTAAGCTGGCTCGGGTCGCCTCCCGACTGCTTATGCACCTGAACAGTTGAACGAGGCCGGTTGCATCGGACCTCGCAGCACAGGGACAGGCCTCATGATCATAGCACCTGGCTTCATCGGTATCGACGTCTCCAAGAACCATCTCGACATCTTCGACGGCAGCACGCATCGGATCGCCAACGAGAGGGAGGCGATCGCCGCCTGGCTGGCGGAACTGACCGCTCCCCGGCTGGTCCTGTTCGAGGCGACCGGTACCTACGACCGGCAGCTGAAGCAGCAGTTGCACGCCGCCGGCATTGACCTGGTTCGGGTCAACCCGCTGCATGCTCGAGCTTTCGCCCGTGCCACCGGGCAACTGGCCAAGACCGACGCGATCGATGCCCGACTGCTCGCGGCCATGGCTCAGGCGTTCAACCCGGCGCCACAGCCGCCGGACGATCCAGAGCGGATGGAACTGGCCGAGTTGCACCGTCGGCGGGCTCAGTTGGTCAGCTGCCGCCAGCAGGAACGCACCCGGCTGCACACCGCCATCCCGAGTATCGCCCCCAGCATCGTCAGCCACCTGGACTGGCTCGACGCCGTGATCAAGCAGCTCGAGCAGCAGATCGAGATGCTGATCCGCCGGTCCACAGCCCTGACGCTGGCCGCCAGCCTGCTGCGCTCCATCCCGGGCATCGGCCCGGTCAATGCGGCGGCGCTTATCGCGCTGATGCCGGAGCTTGGTCAGCGCTCCGGCAAGACCATCGCCGCACTCGGTGGGCTCGCCCCGATCAACCGGGACTCCGGCCAGTTCCGCGGCCAGCGATCAATCGCCGGTGGCCGCGCTGAGGTTCGCAAGCTTCTCTACATGGCCGCCGTCACCGCATCCCGCTCAAGCTCTCGGTTCGCCGAGACCTACAAAGGGCTCACTGCCAAAGGCAAAGCCGCAAAGCTTGCCCTCATCGCCGTCGCTAGAAAGCTCCTCGTCACAGCCAACGCCATCCTCAAGACCGGACAGCCCTTCAAAGCCTGAACAACACAGTTGCCAGCTTTCGCTGGGATGACACCTGGATGAGGAGGAGAGGTGGTGCCTCCCAGTACCCACAGCGATCAAAAAAGGGCGGCACAGTGGGTCGCCCTTTTTGCTTAGCGGATGCCCTTGATCCCGGGCACCAGGCTGACACTCGTCTCGGTCGACGGGGCGCTCATCGCCCCGTCCGGTGGTGGCCCGCTCGGGGGCTCGCCACCACCGGCAGCGCCGCTGAAGCCGGTGGCGGACTGGGCGGCGGGGTCGACGCCGACGATCATGGCGACGAGGTAGCGCTCCTCGAGTTCCTTCACATAGGCGAACGAAGCGCGGGTGGCTTGGCTCGCGATATTGTCGTTGGCGTTGAGCACGTCGCGGTCGTGGCCATGCGCGGTGTAGGGCTCGACATTCTGGTAGATGAACTGGCTCAGCGCATCGGGGAAGAACAGCTGGCCGGTCAGGACGGTTTTCTCGTCGAGGAACACCTTGAAGTGGATGTGGGTGGTGCGGCCGGCATACCAGCCCGGATAGATGGTCTGGAATTCGACGATGCCGGTGGCGCCGGCGAATTGGGTCCCGCGCAGGAACGTCTGGCCCGTGGTGTCGATACCGCCGGTCTGGTTGGCATAGCCCGAATAGAGCCCCTCGGCATTGCAGTGCCAGATATCGACGCGCGCCCCCTCGATCGGCTTGCAGCTGCCATCGACGATCTGCAGCCGCACGGTGGTCGCGACGCCAGTTTGCGTGCCCTCGGTGATATCGGCGCGCTCGAGCTTGGGATCGAAATAATAGGGGCCCTCGGTCACTTCAGGGGTGAGCACGCAGACATCGGCGCCGGGCATCAGGCCGGTGGTTTCGGCGCTCGCTTCCTGGGCAAAGGCCTTCTGAGTCATCAGCGCGCCGCCGGCGGCGGTGACGGCGACGAGGCGCAGGGCGTCGCGGCGAGTTAACGGGCTGGGCATGGGGTCGTCTCCGCTTTCGGTACGAGCCCGATGTAGGAAGGGGTCGGGCGATCCCTGCGTTACAAGTTGGAGAACTGCATTAAGTCTTCGAAATGTGGCGGAACCGGACATTCCTGAACGGCAGATAAACGCCGGATTCCGGGAACGTTCAACCGCCGCGCCGCATTATTGCCCTCAAGATGAACCACCGGGCCCAAGGGTCCGACCGCCCAGGGGGCACAAATGCTGAAGCTCACTCTCGTTGCTCTGTTCGTGATGTCGATGGCGACGCTCACCATCGCTGCCTCCGCGCTGCCGGTTGAAACCGCGCCGGCCACCCAGCTCGCCGATCTCGGCTGAGGCGAAAAGTGGACCACGACCACCAGCACGGCCACCGGCCGGCCGGCATGAACAGCGGCACCCAGATCCTGCTGCTCGTCCTCTTCGCCACAGCGCTCGCCGTGCTGGCCTTCGCTGCCGCGAGTGTCGTGCTCGTCTAGAGCGCGCTTTACCATTTAACCCCGAGATGACACCTTCCCGCCGCTGGTCGGTAGGAGAGCGTCATGGTTGAAACGAAGGCGCCGCATCTGACGCCGCGGAGCCTGGTCGGACAGCGCTTCGGTCGCGATGTGTTCGGCGGCATCCGGGTGGCGCTCATCGGCTATTGCCCGCCACCGTCGCGGCTCGAGGGCTACAGCCCGGAGCGGGTTAGCGACCAGCATTTCATCCATGTCAGCCCGGACAGCGTCCGCATCCTCCGCCACGGTGGCCAACGCTACCTGTCGCTGGCGCATGTCTATGGCGGCCCGGTCTCGGCCTCGACAGTCGAAGAGCTGGCCTATTACGGGATCGAGGCGATCCTCGCCTATGGCCTTGCCGGCGGGCTCGGCACCAAAAATCTCAGGATGGGCGACTTCTACCTGGTCGAGGATGCCTTCGCGGCCGACGGCACGACGCGGCACTACACCAGCGATCCGGTGGTTGCCGCCGATGCCGGGCTCAAGGCGCTGATCCTCGAGCAGTGGCCGGATGCCATCACCGCAGTGCGCGCGGCGACCGGCGATGCCATCTATCGCGAGGACGATGCCATGCTCGAGGGGTTTCGGGCTCGGGGCTGCGACATCGTCAACCTCGATTCGAGCCACCTGTTCGCCGCCTCGCGCACCAATGCCGAAGGGCGGCGGATCCGGACGATCCAGTGCGGGGTGATTTCCGATATGGTGAGTGCGGAGCCGGGCGCCGACTCCGAAAGCACGCTCTCGACCATGCTGTCGGGCGCCGGCGAGGGCTTCAACCCGCTTGAGCGGACCGGCGACATCGTCTCGTTCTACATCGAGCAGCTGGCACCGCGGCTCTGAGACGGATCACTGGCTTCCGGCGCACGATCTGTCACCCCGCTCGGTGTCATCCCTGCGAGAGCAGGGACCCATCTCGCCGCCCGCGCCCGTTGATAGTTGGGTCCCAGCTTTCGCTGGGATGACATCCGGGGGGAGGCGGGCTTTGTGCATAAGCAGATGAGCTTTGGCCCAGAGCTGCCTCAGCTCAGCGGGATGCCCTTCTTGCCCTTGTCTTTCTGGTAGGCGGCCGAGAGGTCGTTATAGGCGGCGTTGAGCTCGTCGACCCGGGCGACCAGCAGCTCGCGCGACGAGCGGTCGATGCCGGCCATCATCTGCTGGATATCGTGGCTCTCAAAGAACGCGTTCCTGCGGTTGTAGAGCGGCCGATCCTCGGGGACGAAATCGCGGTCCGGGTCGGGCACGGCATAGACTTCGCGGAGGATGCGGATGTCGTGCGGGATGCCGAAACTGTCGCGGGTGTCTTCGTAGCTGAACAGGTAATAGAAATTGTCGAAGCCCGACCAGGTGATGCCGGAGAGGCAGAGCGAGCAGGGCTCGTGCGTGGCCAGGAACAGGCAATCCTTGGGCGCCGGGCGCTCGGCGGCCGGGAGTTCGTAGAACCGCTTGATGGCGTGCATTTCGCCATGCCAGAGCGGGTTCTCGGTCTCGTTATTGGTCTCGCCGACGACCAGCGACAGGTCGGACTTCCTGAGGATCGCTGCCCCGAACAGCTTGTTGCCGCCACCGACACCGCGCTTGGTCAGCGGCAGCAGGTCGAGCTCGATGACATCGAGCAGGCGGGAGATGAGGTCGGGCGTATGCATCGGGGGCTCCGGTTGGGTGCACCCAAAGTGCGGCGACCGGTGTGCGGCGTCAATGTTTGCGTGCTGAACCACGGGCTGCGCCACGTCGCCCCCTCGCCCCTCTGGGGAGAGGGCTGGGGTGAGGGGCGCCAAGCGCGCGGGACGGACGTCTATCTTCCGTGGGAGCTGCCTATCCGGTGTGCTTGGCGCCCCTCACCCTGACCCTCTCCCCAGAGGGGCGAGGGGACGGGGTGGCGCAGCCGGTGACACATACAAACGGCTTTAGAACCGCGATTTTCCGAGGTTCGCCAGCTCGACCCCGCCAGCGTCCAGCAGGATCAGGTGATCCTTGTCGAGCCGCCAGAAGCGGGTGGCGGCGAGGGCGGCGAAGAAGCTGTCTTCCTGCTTGGTGGCTTCGTCGGAAACACAGGCCATGCGGGTGGCGGCCACGGCGCTGAAGATCAGCCGTTCAGCATTGACCTCGGCCTGGGCGAACCACGAGTTGCAGCCGCCGCGGCCGCCGGCGCGCATGTCGGAGGCGATGGAGAGCGAGGAGACTATGCCACGCGCTGCCGGCGCGCCGCCGATGGTTTCGGCCTGCCAGGTAATATCGAGGATCGGCGAGGGCGCCGGGGCGACGACCGGGTCGGGCGTCGAGACCGGTTCCTCCTGGGGCACGATGTTGACGATGATGAGGATTGGGGTGGCCGGGGCCAGCGGGTCGAGGGCGTAGGGCTCGGCATTGCGGAACCACACGGCATCCGGGCCGGCGATTTCGGCGATCAGCGCGTAGCTGTGGCCGGCGACGATGACGGCGTCATCGAAGTTGAGGGTGAAGGTCAGCGGCACCTGGCCGGGGCTGGAGATCGGCGCCTTGGCGGAAACGCGTGGCTGGTCGGGCGTCGCGAGGTCGATCAGCGACACCGACAGTGTGCCGCCGGGCGGCAGTGCGATGCGTTCGCGATAGGTTACATCGCCCTTCAGCGTCACCTTGGCGGCGAGCGCCGGGCTCGCCAGTGCCAGCAGCAGTGCCACCATCGCCACAACGATACGCATGTGATGCCTCCAACCCTCAGTCCGCCTTGCCAGACTATGCAGCAATTGCAACGCGGTTGCGACGCCCAAGCGCCAAGTCAGTAAAGAATTGAACCGGTCGCCACCACCAAATACGGCTCGGCAAAGAAGTATTCCTCCAGATTGTTGCCATCGCCGCCGCGGTCGATGATCAGGAAATCGGCGGTCTCGCGCAGCGGCGTGAGCACGGCATGCCAAGTGTTCATCGCCATATTGATGCCTTGGCCGGCCGCCGCGAGGAAGGCGCGTGGGGTGCCGGGGATACCGCCTTCATCCGGCGCGACGATGGAGAGGAACGGGCGCTGCGACAGCGGGTAGAAGGCCTGGCTGCCGAGCGGGTGGCGCTCCACCATGTTCAGCGTCAGCGGCAGCTCATAGGGCTGGCCGCGAGCGATAGAGACCAGCGGGCGCGCATGCACGCCGCCGAGCTCAACCCGCGCCAGATCATGGTAGCGCTCGGTCATGCCGCCATTGATGGGATAGTGGTGCGCACCTTCGGTTTCGATCACCTGCCCGAAGGGGGCATAGGCCTCGCGCGTCAGCGGCTCGATGAGGATAGTCCGGCTGGCTGTCATTTCGACTCCCGTTTGCTGCCCTGGACCTTAGCCGATGTGACGCACCGGGGAAGCCTCACTGCCGGCTGGTGTTTCTCGGGTGAGTGCGCCATGTTCCCGGTGCGGCAATACTGAAAGCGATAATGGCAGAGTATCAGTTCAACAGTTTCGTCTTCCACGAGGACTTGCTTTCGGCACGAGACCTGGGGGGCAGGGAGGTCACCTTCACCCGGGCGGAACGAACGGTGCTCTCGACGTTCATGGCGCACCCGCAGCGGCTGCTGACGCGGAACGCGCTGCTCGATGCCATCTCGGGTGTCGGCTCGGATGCTTCCGACCGGAACGTCGATTTCCTGATCAACCGGCTGCGCGCCAAGCTGGGTGATCCAGCCCGTTCGCCGCGCTTCATCGCCACACGCTACGGCGAAGGCTATGTGTGGGTGGCGGAGCCTGCCCAGCCGGCCGATGCGCTGGTGGTGGTCGGGCCGGTGCATGGCAAGGCGCGGTCGGGCCGGTTCTCCGAGGTTGCCGGCGCCCTGCTCGGCGAACTGGTGCAACAGCTCGACGCGGCCACCTCGCCCGGCCAGGCGGTTCGGCTCGAAGAGACGTTCTCGGCGCGCAGTGCGACGAGGACGCGCTTCAACCTCGAGATCAGCTTTTTCCCACAAGCCGAGGCCCTGCAATGCGCGCTGGTGCTACGGCAGATGCCGGGTGGCGACGTGGTCGGGATGTCCCGGCTGGCAGTCGCCGAGGCGGGTGAGGTGGCAGGACTGGTGGCCGACGTGGTGCAGCAATACCGCTCGCTGATCTGGCACCGGCACGCCCTGGGGATGATGGATGCACCGGCCTCGGCGACACCGCCGCTTTATGTGGCGATGCACGATGCCGGGCGGCTGATCACCGCCGATACCCGCAGCTGGATCGAAAATGTCGACCAGGTGCGCGCCGCGCTGGCTGCCAACCCGGACGATCCGGTGGCGCGGCTGATGTGGGGGCTCAGCCTCTATGTGCAGGTCATCATGGGGAGCAATGGGCAGGGCCGACCGGAAGCCGAGCGGATCGCCGTCGAGGACGAGATCGAGGCGGCCGCGCTTGGTGCACTGCCGGGTGTTGCCGACAACCCGATGCTGAAACTGTCGGTGGCCAAGCTCCTGTTGTTCCTCGCGCGCGGGCACACGGCGATGGGAGAGCGGCTGGCCGAGGAGGCGTTCGAAGCCAGCACGGCGTTTGCCGCTTCGTTCGCCATTCTGGGGCAGGCGCGGCTGATGCGCGGCCGGCTGGCGGAGGGGATCGACCTGCTCGAACGTGCCGCCGAAATGGCCGAATATGGCACCGAGTTCTGGATCTATACCCTCGTGGTGCTGTGCGGCGGCAAGCTTGCGGCCGAGGATCGCAAAGGCCTCCGCGCCACGCTGCAGCAGTTGCACGAGGCTTCGCCGCAAACGCTGATCACGGTGGCGCCGTTCTGCGTTCCGGCAGACGAGCCGTTGTCCCCCCCGGGCCAGGCCTTCATCAGCAGCCTCGGGCCGGAGGGGGCGACCCGGACGCTCGAGTATATCTTCATGACCTCGGTCCGGCAGTACGAGGATCTGCGCCATCAGGGCAACGTGTTGCGCGCGTTGGCCCAGCGCCTGCAGCAGATCTACGGGGCGGATGTGGTACCGTCGCACATCAGGGCGCTGCTGGAGCCTGCAGCAGGGGGCTGACGACCGCCGCCACCGGGGTCGTCAGCTGTGCGAGGTCGACCCGTGGACCTGCGCCCTGTGCACTGCAGGCCGTGAGGGTCACGAGCGCTGCCATTGCGGGGCCAGTGCCGACGCTGGGGCGTCGGGCTGGAGGCACTGTTGGCAACCGGTCGGCCATGGCGATCTCCCTGAGGCGAATTGCTTCGCGAGCAAACGCTAGGGGAGGACTGTTGCTGGATTATTTGCTGGCCGAAGCGTCGACCTTGATGGTGTTGGCAGCCGTGCCGCCGCCCATATAGACCGCCACCAGCTTCATCGGCACGGTGCCGGTATTGACGCCGTTGTGCGGCCAGTGGACCGCTTCGAGCACGGCTTCGCCGGTGCGGTAGACCTTCTTGCCCTTCGTGCCGTAATCGACGGTCAGCTCGCCCTCGAGGATATAGGCAAAGAGCGGCACTTCGTGCTCGTGCCAGCCGGTTTCACCACCCGGCGGCACGGTGACGATCGCCGAGGTGACGTTCGGCGTCCCCTCGGGATAGGCGAGCGGCGCGCCCAGCACGTCGCTGCCGCCCTGCACCAATGGGGTGAGCAGGTTCTGGTAGCTCTGCGGCGTCAGGTCTTCGGCCAGCGCCGGCGAGGCCAGAACCGCAAGCATGGCGGCGGACGCAAATATGGCTTTCATCGCAATTATCTCCCTCGGCCGCGCGCGACGCGGCGGGGGCACGATGATGGCAAGCTGCCCTCTGCCGCAAGGGGTTAGAGCGCGAGTTTCGCGTGCCGGTTGACGTCCTTGTACAGCAGATAGCGGAAGCGGTTCGGGCCGGCGTAGCAGGCTTGCGGGCAGAAGGCGCGCAGCCACATGAAATCGCCGGCTTCGACTTCGACCCAGTCGCCGTTGAGCCGGTACACTGCCTTGCCCTCGAGCACGTAGAGGCCGTGCTCCATGACATGGGTTTCCTCGAACGGGATCACCGCGCCGGGCTCGAGCGTCACGATGTTGACGTGCATGTCGTGACTGATATCGGTGGGGTCGACGAAGCGCGTGGTGCCCCAGCGGCTATCGGTGCCGGGCATCCAGATGATCGGCTCGTCCTGCTCATTGGCAACGAACGCAGCCGGCACGTCGATGCCCTCGACCGCCTCGTAGCGTTTGCGCACCCAGTGAAAGCGCACGGGGGCGGTGGACTTGTTGTTGAGCGCCCAGCGCGTGCCGGGCGGCAGGAAGGCGTAGCCGCCGGTCTTCAGCAGGTGGGTCTTGCCATCAAGGGTGAGCGTCGCCTGTCCCTCGACGACGAACAGCACACCCTCGGCGCCGGCATCGGGCTC
The DNA here is from genome assembly GCF_964252795.1 of Devosia sp. LjRoot16. Classification (NCBI taxonomy): domain Bacteria; kingdom Pseudomonadati; phylum Pseudomonadota; class Alphaproteobacteria; order Hyphomicrobiales; family Devosiaceae; genus Devosia; species Devosia sp. LjRoot16. The sequence goes on along the minus strand of NZ_CAXUPH020000006.1, from coordinate 69,232 downwards.
CGGCTTGTCGCTGCCGCCGCCGGGAAACACCTCGACGATGTACTGCGAGAAGGTCTCCGAGAAGCCGGTCATCGGCCGGGCGATGACCCAGGCCCGGCTGTCCTTCCAGTGCGGCAGGTAGCTGGTCACGATGTCCCGCATGACGCCACGCGGAATCACCGCATAGGCCTCGGTGAACACGGCGCGGCCGGTGTGGAGGGCGGTCTGGTCGGGCAGGCCGGCAATCGGGCCGGCATAGGTGGTGGGGGCCATCGGACTTCAGTGAACGTGAGTGGTGAGTGCTCTTAGCGCGAAAGCCGATGCAGGCACAGTGGGTGTCAGCGCCGGCTGCCCTTGATGCGGAAGCGCTCGCGATAGCCTTCGGGCGTGGTGCCGAGGTGCTTGCGGAAGGCGCGCGACAGGGTGGTGGCGCTGCCCAGCCCAGCCCGCTCGGCGATGCGGGCCAGCGGCCAGCGCGTCGATTCCAGCAGCTGCTTGGCGCGATCGAGGCGGACCAGCTCGACATAGCGAGCCGGGGTCATGCCGGTTTCGAGGCGGAAGGTGCGGGCAAAGGTGCGCTCGCTCATGATGGCGCGATCGGCCAGCACGGCGACGCTGAGATCGGCCTCGGGGTTGCCGGCGATCCAGGTGACCAGCGATTGCAGCCCATCGCCGGCGCTGGTCTGCGCCGCGAGGCTGCTCGAAAACTGCGATTGGCCACCAACGCGGCGCAGGTAGAGCACCAGCTCGCGCGCCGTCCGCAGCGCCACCTGCGGCCCGCAATCGTACTCGACGAAGGCGAGCGCCAGGTCGATGCCGGCGGTGACGCCGGCCGAGGTGAAGATGTGGCCATCGCCGACGAAGATCGCATCGGGCACCACCTCGGTGCGCGGCAGCAGGGTTTCGAGCAGGCGGGTAGAGGACCAGTGCGTGGTGGCGCGCCGCCCGTCGAGCAGGCCGGAGGCGCCGAGCAGGAACGCGCCGGTGCAGATGCTGGCGACGCGCCGGATGCCGGGGGCATGGGCGGCGAGCCAGGGGAGCAGGGCGGTGCCTTCCGCAGCGCGGCGCACCGGGCCTTCGGGGCCGCCGGAAATCAGCAGCGTATCGATATCGGGCCCCAGCGCCTCGAGCGGCAGGGTGCCGGCGAGCGACAGGCCGGAGCTCGAGGTGATGGTACCGCCGGCCGGGCTCGCCACGATGATCTCATAGCGCAGCGGGGTCGCGGCGAGATCGGGCATGAAGTCGTTGGCCTTGGCGAACACTTCGGCGGGGCCCGTGACATCGAGCAACTGGAAGCCGTCGTAACCGACGATGGCGATACGGCTGATGGTGCTGTGGTTCGGGGGCAGGGGGACGGGTAGCGGCATGGGTTCATCCTAGTGCGCGACAGGGATGGTTGGAAACGCGGGTGAGAGGGCAGACGGTCCGCTGCCGACCACAGGCTCACCTCACCCGGTGGGTGGGGAGAGTTGCGCAGGACCCCCTACCGCCCGCCGCCAGCCCAGGGATACTCCATCACCAGTGCGACGATCTTCGCCGTCGGCAGGTCGTAGCGCGCCGCCACCACCGGCAGCTCGTTCTCGAGCGTCTGGGCCGGCGCTTCGGTGGGCGGCGGGGGCAGGATGCGGTCGACGCGGGCGCTTTCGCTGGGCTGGTCGGGGAGGATCAGCAGGCCGTGGCGGCTCCGAACCGGCGCGCCGCCGGCGCCGAGCGTCACGACGCTCGCGAGGTTGGTGCGGGCATAGGCGTCGACGAGTAACCCCAGCGCTACCTCGTCGACGCCCTGCTCGAGCGGAATACCGACGGTTTCACGTCGCCAGAAGGTCAGGGCGTTGCGAATGAAGGTCTTCTTGTGCTCGAGAGTGAGTTCGAACCCGGCCGAGCGATGCCGGGCATCCCAGCTGGCGACGCCCAGTTCGGCGGCAGTGCGCTCGGCAACGGGCCTCCCGCCAATGGCCTCGACCAAAGCCAGCATGATCGGGATGTTGGCAGTGATGCCGGTGGAGGTAGCGACACCATCGTCGACCACATAGCGGCGATCGGGGACGAAAGTCATGGTCGGATGCTTCTGGCGCAGTTCGGCGACGGCGCTCCAGTGCCCGGTGGCGCGGCGGCCATCGAGCAGGCCGGCAAAGCCGATCATGCGCGAGCCGTTGCAGATCGAGATGATTTTGGCGCCCTTCTTATGCTGGGCGACCAGCCAGTCGGCGATGACCTGGTCGGTGCCGGGGTCCATGGCGGGAACGACGACGTAGTCGGCGCCTTCGGGGTGTTGGGCATCGAAATCGGCGATGGTCGCTTCCGGGGTGATCTTCGGGCCGGGGTAGAGCTGCACCGGTTCGGCGCGCTCGGCCACCACGGTGACCTCGGCGACGTCAGCCCGCTTCAGCACGCCATAGGCCGAAAAGAAGTCGGAGAGCTCGGTCGCCTGGTTCCAGGCGATGATGGCGATCACCGGCCGGTCGGTGGGGCGGGTCGGACGCATCGCCGCGATGGTGGCGGCCTGCTCGTCCGCTGCTATCGGTTCGGCCGGCGCTGGGGCCGCGGTGGGTGTGCCGGGGGAGAGGAGGATCGGGGTAGCGATCAGCACCGCCAGCAGCAGCACGCCAATGCCTGCGAAGATCGTCCGCTTGCGCATCTTGCCCTCCAGTTGGACTCGAGGAGGCTAGCGGCCGGCAGACGACAATGGCCGCCAAATCAGCTGCAGTTCCTGCCAAACGGGCAGGGTGGGGGTAGGGCGGCACGCGCAGGCCTCGCAGTGATCCTCCCCCGCCACGCGGGGGAGGATCACGGCGCGGTCGCTGGCTTCGATGCCCGCACCGGGGTCAGCCCTCCAACCCCTGCTTCAGCTTCAGCAAACCCTGCGCCGCGTAGGCGGCGTAGCCGCCGATCCAGCGCTCGTGCAGCTGCTGAATGGGAATGGCGTTGAGGTGGTTCCAGCGTTCGCGGCCGTCGCGATGGGCGACCACCAGGTCGGCCTCCTCCAGCACCTTGAGGTGCTGCATCACCGTGCAGCGGTCGAGCTCGGGGAAGGCGTCGCAGAGCGCCCCGGTGGTCTGCGGATTATCCTTCAGCCGGTCGAGCATGTTGCGGCGCACCCGGTTCCCCAGGGCCTTGAAAATCCTGTCATTTTGGTCGTCGCTTGACATGTTATATTTTTATAACATAATGGCCGAAAAGACAAGCGATAAACGCCAAGGAGAGACGTCATGGATGTGAAGCTGAAAGTGTCGGGGCGGATCGCCAGGCCCGTGCACGAGGTGTTCGAGGCGGTGGCCGATCCGGCAAAACTCTCCGGCTTTTTCACCACCGGCGGCGCCAAGGGCCGGCTCACCACAGGCGCCACCGTGACCTGGGACTTCGCCGATTTCCCCGGCGCTTTTCCCGTGCAGGTGGTCGAAGTGGTCGACGACCAGCGGATCGTCCTCAAGTGGGGCGCCGTGGAAGGGACGGGCGCCAACCCGAGCGGCGATACCACCGTCACCATGAGCTTTGAGGCCCTCGAGGACGGCCGGACCCTCGTGACCATCACCGAGGCGGGCTGGACGGCAACGCAGCAGGGGCTCGATGCCTGTGTCGGTAATACCGAAGGCTGGACGGGCATGCTGTGCGCCATGAAGGTCTATCTCGAGCACGGCTTCAACCTGCGTGACGGCTTTTACAAATGACCAGCGAAATCCGCGGCGGCATCAACATCGCCATGAAGGTACCGACCCATCTCTATGCGGAAACGGTGGCGTTCTATCGCGACGTGCTGAAGCTCGAGCGGGTGCCGGAGCGGCAGGAGGTCGGCTTCCTGTTCGGGCCGAACCGGCTGTGGATCGACGAGGCGCCGGGGTTTTCGCAGAGCGAAGTCTGGCTTGAACTGTTCACGCCCGAATTTGCTCCCGCCGCAGCGCGGCTGAGCGCCGCGGGGGCGACCCGCAACGATGCCATCGAGCCCTTGGGCGAAGGGTTTCGCGGTGGCTGGTTCTTCAATCCGGCCGGGATCGTTCACATGGTGCGCGAGCCCGACGCCTGGTGAGCGGTTAAGCAAAACGGCCGGCGGTCGTCCAAGGCCAGCGCCGAGTGTCAGAAAAAGTTTAGGAATCGGGCGCAGATTCGGGCCATGGCAACGCAATCGCACCATAACCCGCGCCCCCTGATCGACCCGATCCAGCTGGAACAGGCCGGACGGGCGCTGCGCCAGTGGCTCGACCGCCTGCTCGGCCATGCCGAACCTCAGGTAAATACCGATATCGACTGGGAAGATGGCGAGCCGCACCACGAGCAGCGCGACGGAAGTTACCCGGGGCACTGAGCGATGGATTGGCTCCGCGACTTCCAACAGTCGTTCCGTGAGCCGGTCTATGGATTTCTTGCGACGTTCTGGCCCGTCCTCGCGGTCATCGCGCTGATCGGCCTCGGCTGGCTGGTCGGCAGCATGGTGACGCGCGCCCGTCGAGGTGGCAGCGACAGCAGCGGCAGTGGCGCATTCTCGTTTGGGGATTCCGACGGGGATGGCGGTGGCGGCGATGGTGGTGGTGGCGGCGACTGAGAGCGGCGCCACCCGTCTCCGCTCCCCTCCCCCTTGAGGGGAGGGGTTGAGGGTGGGGGTCCATCGGTGATCACAGAACCACCCCCACGCCCCACCCCTCCCCTCACGGGGGAGGGGAGCGACATCGAGTGGGTGGCGAGCGCTTCGCCCAAACGTTCCAACCCTCAGCCGAGCCCAGCCAATAAATCCTCCAGCCGGTCGTAATGGGCCACCGACTCGTCGTTCATCCCGGCCTTCACAAGCAGCTCGCGCACGTCGCCACTGGGGAATTCCGAGAGCACGTCGAGGGTGGTTGCCCCGGCGTCTTCGGTCAGCGCAGTGGTGACCAGCACCTCACCCGGGTCCCAATCTTCCCAGTGTTCGGTCTGCACGATGCGGCTGGGCGCCTCGAGGTCGCGGAACGTACCGTGCTGGCCGATCTCGCGCCCGTCGGGGCGGCGGGTGACGATGCGCCAGTCTCCGCCGACGCGGAGGTCGAGTTCGCAGCTGACCAGCTCGGCATACCAGCGTCGCAGCAGGGCAGGGGTGGTGAGCGCCGCGAACACCAGCTCGCGCGGCGCCTTGAATCGGCGGACCATGCGGATGGCGCGCTCACCCTCGAGGGTGATGTGCAGCGGTTCGCGGGTCATCTGGCCTTGCCCATGGCGAGGTAGCGGGCCCGCTCGTCCGGCGCATAATGTTCGAGCGCGTTGCGCAGCATGACGCGCGGCATCCGGGCTGCGTGCCTGTCGAGGAAGGCGTTGAGCGCCGGGCGGTTACCGTCGGCAGTGCGCAGCATCCAGCCTGCGGCCTTCTGCACCAGATCCTCGGGGTCATCGAGCAGCAGTTCGGCAATGGCGAAGGCGTCGTCGAGCTGGCCGCGGCGGATGAACGAGAAGGTGGCGAGGGTGGCGGTGCGCCGCTCCCATGGGTTCTCCGATTTCGCCAGCCGGTAGAGGATATCGCGCGGGCGATCGACGAGATGCGGGCCGATCACGTAGTAGGCGGCGAGATCGACGAGGTCCCAGTTGTTGATGCGGTCGTGGCGGCGCAGGTAGAGCTCGAACAGCTCCTCTTTGCGCTCCAGTGTGGTCTTTTTCGCCTGGTATTGCTTGGCCATGATGCTCATGGCGGCAGCGCGCGCCTCATGGATGTCGGACTCCATCAGGTTTTCGATCTCGGCAGGCGGGGTCAGTAGACACTGTTTGGCGAGGGCGAATACCTCGCCCATGCGCACGCCAATGAAAGTGTCGGCCGCGTCGTCATCGAAGTCGAAGTAGCGATGGTATTTCTTGCGCTCCTCGTCCGACCGCAGCTCCTGCAGTCGGGCGAGGATCGCTTTGGCAGTGAGTTCCATCTCTCCCCCTCAGAAGGTCTGGCCCATCTGATCCATAACCTGCTCGAGACCGAGCTGCGAGTAATCCATCATCTGCTTTGACGTGGTGGTGTGCTCGGTGATGGTGACCTCGGTGACATCGCCCTTCGGGGTCAGCGTCACCACGGTCGCGACGTCGCGCGGGAATTCCGCGGGCATGCCGACGCTGGTCGGGTCGATCGGGTTGCCGTCCTTGTCGGAGAGGTTCTGGACGTATTCGAGCCGCTCGTTGGGGATGACCTTGGTGTACTCCCAGCGCATCCACAGGTCGTGCCCCTCCGGCGAGCGCATCAGCACCACCGAATAACCGCCTTCGCGGACATCCATGCGGGCTTCCGGGCTGGTCCAGGGGCGCGGGCCCCACCACTTCATCACCTCGGCATCTTCGGTCCAAGCGCGCCAGGCGCGTTCGGGCGAGGCGTTGAAACTGCGGGTGACGACGACGTCGTGGGTGATGAGCTCGGGCACGTCGGACACTCCCTTGGTTTCGGCGCCGATGGCGGTGAACGCGCCGCGCCAGAAGTCGCGGAACTGGTTGGAGGCGATGTAATATTGCACCGACTGGGTGAACATCAGGCCGATCAGCCCGGTCGCTGGGTCGTTGACCCAGCTTGTGCCATAGCCGCCATCCCAGCCGTAGCGGCCTGGGGTGGGCGAGATATCGTCGGGCGTGTCGTAGGTCAGCACGCCATAGCCCCAGCCGAGCTTGTCGAAGAAGCCGGGCATGAAGCCGGCGCCATCCTGCTGCTCCGGCGTCAGCTGGTTGCGGGTCATCTCGGCCACCGAGGCTTCGCTGAGGAGGCGGGTGCCCTGGTACTCGCCCCGGTTCAGCAGCATGCGGGCGAAGGCGAGGTAGTCATCGAGCGTCGAGACGAGCCCGCCGGCGGCCGAGGGGAAGCTCGGCGGCTTGCTCCAGATGCCCCCGACCGGATCCTCCAGAAACTGCTCGTTGGTGGCGAAGTTCACCGAATAGGCGGGCTGGAAGCGGTCGAGCTTTTCTGCCGGCACGAAGAAGCCGGTATCGACCATCCCGAGCGGGGTGAAGATGCGGCTCGCGAGGAAGTCTTCGAGTGGCATGCCGGAGGCGCGGGCGATCAGCACGCCGAGCAGGAGCGAACCGGTATTGTACATCCAGGTCTCGCCCGGCTGGTGCATCAGCGGCAGCTCGGCGAACTTGGCCATCCACTCATCCGGCGTCCATGGCGTCGCCGGCACCGGGGGGCCATTGGTCAGCTGGCGCGCATCGATCGCCTGCTGGATCGGCAAAGTCGGGTCGAACAGCACGCCGAAGCCGAGCGTGAAATTCATCAGGTCGCGCACTAGGATGGGGCGGCTTGCCGGCACCGTATCGGTGATCGGGCCTTTGAGGTCCTTCAGCACCTGGCGGTTGGCGAGTTCGGGCAGCAGCCGATCGACCGGTTCGTCGAGGCGGAGCTTCTTGTCCTCGACCAGCATCATCACTGCCGCCGTGCCGACGGCCTTGCCGACCGAGGCGATGCGGAAAATCGTGTCGCGACGCATCGGCACGCCGCCCTCATAGGCGGTATTCCCTGCGGTATCGACGATCACCTCGTCGCCCTTGGCGAGCAGCCAGACGGCGCCGGGCATGTCGCCCTTCTTGATCGAGGCTTCGATCTTGCCCTTGAGCGTGGCGAGGGCGGCAGGATCGAACGTCGCCTGCTGGCCGAGGGCGGGGATGGCCGAGGCCAGCACCAGCGAGCTGACAGTGAGGAGGAAGGTTCGGCGGCGCATTGCGGGTCTCCAGGTTTGCGGCAAGCCGCTCCCGGCCGCGCGCCGGGGGGCGCACGGGGGAAGGCGTTGCGATGTGGGTTTTCGGGAGGGCGCCGGCTTAGCTGCCGGCGTAGGCCTTCTGGATGTCGGCCACGATGATCTTCTTCATCTGCAGCATGGCCTGCATGGCGCGGCCGGCGCCGGCACGGTCACTGCCGGCCAGGGCTTCGCCGAGCTGCTTGGGGACGATCTGCCAGCTGAGGCCGAATTTGTCCTTCACCCAGCCGCACTGGCTCTCCTCGCCGCCATCGGCGGTGAAGGTGTCCCAGTAGTGGTCGACCTCCCGCTGGCCGTCGCAATCGATGGTGAAGGAGATCGCCTCGGTGAACTTGAAGATCGGGCCGCCGTTCAGCGCCATGAACTCCTGGTCCTTGAGGCGGAAGGTGATGGTGATGATGCGGCCGTCCGGATAGTGGTCGACCTTGCGGATTTCGCCGTCCTTGAAGGTCTCGATGTAGAACTTGACCATCTCTTCGATGCGGTCGTCGATCCACAGGCAGGGCATGATCTTGGGCATTTGAGGTCTCCTTGGTTGGGTTGAGTTCTCCCGGTCCGTGAAGCGGAACGCTTCAGCGGCAGGGTGGTCGCAGTGGCAGTCGAAGCTTCAGGGGCAGGTATGCCCCTCGGGGTTAGTAAGCCGGCATATCGGCCAGCAATTCTTCCAGGCGCTTGAAGCCCATCTCCATGCCCTCGGCCATCGGGGTGGCCCGGGCGCCGTCGCGCGCTTCCTTATTGGCGTAGAGGATGGTCACCACCGAGGTGGTGATGCCATTGGCTTCAGTGATGCGGTTGGTGACGATGGTCTGCCCGCCGGTCCAATCCATGTCGTAGATCTCGTTGGTCTTGATCCAGTCGGGGCGGGTAATTTCGAGCACCTCGCCAGACGAACCCATCTCGAAACCGCCGGGCCCCCTGGTGACGAAGCGCCACTTGCCGCCGACGCGCGCATCGAACTCGCAGGTGACGAACACCCAGTCGGCCGGCCCGAGCCAGCGACGGATCAGCGCCGGGATGGTCCAGCAGTCGAACACCAGGTCGGCCGTCGCCCTGAAGGTGCGGGTGACGACGATCGCGCGATCGGAGGGCAGGGTGATGGTCAAAGGCGGCTGCATGGGGCGTCTCCTCTGGTCTTCTTGTGATTCAGTTTTTCTTGTTTCCTTGGGGGGCGAAGCGCTGCAACTCGTCGAGCAGGGTATCGAGCCGCTGGTAGCTCTGCTCCCAGAACTTGCGATAGTTCTCGAGCCAGCCCACCGCATCGGCCAGCGGCAGCGCCTCGATCTTCACCGGGCGCCGCTGCGCATCCTTGCCGCGTGAGACGAGGCCAGCATTCTCCAGCACCTTTATGTGCTTGGAAATGGCCGGCTGGCTCATCTCGAACGGCGCCGCCAGCTCGTTCACCGACGCATCGCCCTCGGCCAGCCGCGCCAGGATCGCGCGCCGGGTCGGATCGGCGAGGGCGGCAAAGGTGAGATCGAGCTGGTGCTGGTTGGGCTGCATTTCATAACCTGTTCGCTATATAACGAGATGGTTATGCTTGATGCCGCGGGGGATGTCAAGCGGGGTGTGCGTGGGCGGTGCTGCTCGATAGGCCGGCGCGGGCTGACCCCCACCCTTGATCCCTCCCCGCAAGGGGGAGGGAGACGCAGACTGGGATGTCAGAGTGAGGGTCTCCCTCCCCCTTGCGGGGAGGGGACAGGGGTGGGGTCAGCCCGCGCCGGACTTGCGTATATCTCAGCCCAGAATCTGCCGGATCCGCAACTCCGCGATCCGCTCCACCTGCCGGCAGGCGGTGGCGAATTCCACCTCGCGATCATTGGCCAGGCGCTTTTCGAACGCTGCCATGATCTGGGCTTTGGTGTTGTCGCGCACCGCGATGATGAAGGGGAAGCCGAACTTCTCGACATAGGCGGCGTTCATTTCGCCGAAGCTCGTGCGCTCGGCATCGGTGAGCGCATCGAGCCCGGCCGAGGCCTGCTCGGACTCGGATTCGGAGGTGAGGCGCTTGGCGGCGGCGAGCTTGCCCGCGAGGTCGGGGTGGGCGTTGAGCACGGCCAGCCGCTCGGCGCCGGTAGCGGCGCGGAACACCTGGCTCATCAGGGCTTGGAGCCCGGTGGCGGTATCATGCGCCGGGCCCATTTCGCGCTTGTGGGCGCGCTCGGCCACCCATTCGGAGTGCTCGAACACATTGCCGAACAGCTGGGTGAAATCGTCGAGCGCCAGCTCCGACGGAACGGTCTCCGGCTTCACATAGGGGTGGGTCTGCAGCCAGTGCTCGGCGATATCGATCCGCTTGGCGATCCAGACCTTGTCCTTCTCCATGATGTACTCGACGAAGCGCTTCAGCCCGGCAAAGCGGCCGGGCATGCCGACGAGACGGCAGTGCAGCCCCAACGACATCATCTTGGGGGCGCCGGCCTCGCCCTCGGCGTAGAGCACGTCGAACGTGTCTTTCAGCAGCTGGAAATATTCCTCGCCATTGGCGAAGCCCGACGCGGTGGTGAAGCGCATGTCGTTGGTGGCGAGCGAATAGGGGATGATTAGCTGCGGGCTGCCGAAATGTTCGCGGTAATAGGGCAGGTCATCGTCATAGGTGTCGGAGACATAGGCGAAGCCGCCTTCCTCGCTGGCGAGATCGACGGTGTTCACCGACGTGCGGCCGCAATACCAGCCGGTAGGGCGGGTGCCGGTGACCTCGGTATGCATCCTGATCGCGGCGTGCAGATCCTCGCGCTCATGCTCTATGTCGTAATCCTTGTAGTCGATCCACTTGAGCCCATGGCTGGCGATCTCCCAGTCGGCGTCGAGCATGGCCTTGACCTGCTCGGGCGAGCGCTGCAGCGCGGTGGCGACTCCATAGACGGTGACCGGCAGGTTCAGGCCGGTGAACAGCCGGTGCAGACGCCAGAAGCCGGCGCGGGCGCCGTACTCATACATCGACTCGACATTCCAGTGGCGCTTGCCCGGCCATGGCACGGCGCCGATCACATCGACGAGGAAGGCCTCGGACGCCGCATCGCCATGCAGGATATTGTTCTCGCCGCCTTCCTCGTAGTTGAGGACGAACTGCACCGCGATATGCGCGCCGCCGGGCCATTGCGCATCCGGCGGATTCGGGCCGTAGCCCTGCAGGTTCCGGGGATAACGCATCATGGGCACCTCTTGGTTGGTTCCCGATTTATCACGAGCGCCATGCCGCGATGCAAGGGCGGCAAAAGTGGACCAGTTGGTAAAAAACTGCCGGGCACCCCCTTGGAACGGAGGCGAATATGCTCAATAGTCGGGCAATCCAAGGGTTATGCCTCAACGGCAAGCGGGAGCCGCGGGGGCGATCCGGCGCGCAGGGTGAAGGGACTAGACTATGGCGGGTTCAGCACGCCTGACGACGCACGTACTCGATACGACACATGGCAAGCCAGCAGCCGGCATGCGGCTCGACTTGCTTATGGTCCATGGCGACCATACGCACCATATATGGTCCGGACACACCAATGCCGATGGGCGGGTGGACCAACCGCTGCTGGAAGGCGACCGCTTCCACCTGGGCAGCTATGAGCTGATCTTCCATGTGGGGCAGTATTTCGAGCGGATCGGCGTCAACCTCGAGAACCCGTTCCTCGACACGGTGCCGGTGCGGTTCACGATGAGCGAGGCGGCGCATTACCACGTGCCGCTGCTCGTCTCGCCGTACGGATATTCGACTTACCGGGGAAGCTGATGACCGAAATCCGGAGCCAGCTGCGCTTCATCCTCAACGACCAGGACGTCGTGCTGGACGAGATTTCGGCGACCCGTACGCTGCTCGATTTTCTTCGCCTCGACCGGCGCATGACCGGCTCGAAGGAAGGCTGCGCCGAGGGCGATTGCGGCGCCTGCACGGTGCTGGTCGGTCGAGTGACTTCGGGCGAGCTGGTTTACGAATCCGTCAATGCCTGCATCTGCTTCGTCGGATCGCTTGATGCAACGCATGTGGTGACGGTCGAGCACCTCTCGGCCGCCAATGGGCCGCTGCACCCGGTGCAGCAGGCGATGGTCGAGCATCACGGCAGCCAGTGCGGCTTCTGCACCCCGGGCATCGTGATGTCGCTCTACGGCATGTGGATGCAGAACGCCGATCCCTCGGTGAACGATATCGAGGTGGCGCTGCAGGGGAACCTCTGCCGCTGCACCGGCTATTCGCCGATCATCAAGGCCGGCCGGTCGATCTCGGCCTATGGCACGGTGGTGGCCGATCCGCTGGTCAGCGAGCGGCAGGCGATCAAGGCGCGGCTCGAGGCGCTGCGCGATGGGCGGCGCGTGGAAATCGGCGAAGGCAGGGGCCGGCTGATCGTGCCGGCTTCAGCCGACGATCTCGCCGAGGTCTATGCTGCCAACCCTCAGGGGACGCTGGTGTTGGGCGCTACCGATGTCGGGCTCTGGGTGACCAAGTTCATGCGCGATATCGGGCCGATGATCTTCATCGGCGATATCGCTGAGCTGCAGTCGATCGAGGCAACCGACGGCGCGCTGAAACTCGGGGCAGGGGTGACCTATTCCGCCGCCACCGCGGCGGTGACGGGGCGTTTCCCGCAGCTTACCGAACTCTGGATGCGCATCGGCGGCCAGCAGGTGCGCAATATGGGCACCATCGGCGCCAACATCGCTAATGGCTCGCCGATCGGCGACACGCCGCCGCCGTTGATCGCGCTCGGCGCTTCAATCACCCTCAGGAAAGGCGACGCACGCCGCGAGGTGAAGCTCGAGGATTTCTTCATCGCCTATGGCAAGCAGGACCGGCAGCCCGGTGAGTTCATCGAGAGCGTCACTATCCCATCGCTGCCGGCGGGCGAGCAGTTCGCCTGCTACAAGATCACCAAGCGCAAGGACGAGGACATCTCGGCTCTCTGTGGCGCCTATCGACTGAAGCTCGAGGGCGGCAAGGTCGCCGCCATCACCATCGCCTATGGCGGCATGGCGGCAACGCCGAAGCGAGCCAAGGCGGTGGAAGCGGCGCTCCTGGGCAAGGCGTGGACTGTTTCGACGGTCGAGGCGGCGATCCCGGTGTTTGCCGAGGATTACCAGCCCCTCACCGACATGCGCGCCTCGGCGGAATATCGGCTGCTGGCGGCGCAGAACCTGTTGCGGCGGTTCTTCCTCGAGACCACCGGCGAGGGCGAGCGGCTGACGAGGGAGGTGGCATGAACAAGCAATCTCCGATCACCACCTCGCCACTGCATGTCTCGGTCAAGCATGACTCCGCCATCAAGCAGGTGGCCGGCCGTGCCGACTATATCGACGATCTGGTCGAGCCCGAGGGCACGCTGCACGCCTATCTCGGGCTTTCCACCAAGGCGCATGCCGACATTGCCTCGATGAACCTCGATGCGGTACGTGCGGCGCCCGGCGTGGTGGGCGTCCTCACCGCCGAGGATATTCCGGCCGAGAACGACGTCAGCTCGGTGCACAAGCATGACGAGCCGGTGTTCGCCACCACCCGGGTGGTCACCTGGGGCCAGCCACTGTTCGCGGTGATCGGCGAAACGCGCGAGGCGGCGCGGCGGGCGGCCAAGCTCGCCAAGATCGAGTATCGCGAGCTGCCGCATGTCACCGATGTGGATGCGGCGGTGGCGGCGGGCGGCAAGCTCGTCACCGAGCCCTTGAAGCTCGAACGCGGCGATGTCGAAGCCGGCTTCGCGGCTTCACAGCATCGGGCCAGGGGCCGGGTGCGGATTGGCGGGCAGGAGCATTTCTACCTCGAGAGCCAGGCGGCGCTTGCCATCCCCGGCGAGGACGACGAGATCACGCTGCAGGTCTCGAGCCAGCACCCGACCGAAATCCAGGTGATGGTGGCGCAGGTGCTGGGCGTGCCGCATGCCGCGGTGACGGTGAACATGCGCCGCATGGGCGGCGGCTTCGGCGGCAAGGAAACCCAGGGGAACCTGTTCGCCGTGGTGGCCGCAGTCGCGGCCAAGAAGCTCAACAAGGCGGTGAAGATCCGCCCGGACCGCGACGACGATTTCCAGATCACCGGCAAGCGCCACGATTTCGTGGTCGACTACGATGTCGGCTACAATAGCGACGGCAAAATCCAGGCGGTGACCGCCACCTACGCGGCGCGCTCGGGCTATTCGGCCGACCTGTCCGGCCCGGTGACTGACCGGGCGTTGTTCCATTGCGACAACGCCTATTGGTACCCGACGGTGAAGGTGAACTCGCTGCCGCTGTTCACCAATACGGTGTCGAACACCGCCTTCCGCGGCTTTGGTGGCCCGCAGGGGATCATCGCAGCCGAGCGCTGGATCGAAGACATCGCCTATGCGCTGGGCAAGGACCCCCTCGAGATCCGCAAGGCCAACTTTTACGGCACCGACAGCAACAACGTGACGCCCTACCACCAGGTGGTGGAGGACAATGTCATCCACCGGGTGATCGAGGATCTCGAACAGAGCTCCGACTACCAGGCGCGGCGCCAGGCGATCCTTGCCTTCAACAAGACCAGCAAGGTCTTGAAGAAGGGCATCGCCATGGTGCCGGTGAAATTCGGCATCTCGTTCACCGCCACCTGGCACAACCAGGCCGGGGCATTGGTGCATGTCTATCGCGATGGCTCGATCCATCTGAGCCATGGCGGCACCGAGATGGGGCAGGGGCTCCATATCAAGGTGATGCAGGTGGTGGCCGATGCGTTCGGCGTGCCGGTCGAGCGGGTGCAGATCACCGCCAGCAATACCGGCAAGGTGCCCAACACTTCGGCGACGGCGGCCTCCTCCGGCACCGATCTCAACGCCATGGCGGCGCTCGATGCGGCCAACCAGATCAAGGCCCGGATGATCGCGCATGCGGCCTTCATCTACGAGGTCGAGCCCAAGGACGTGCAGTGGGAGTTCGGCGGTATCCGGGCCGGCCAGCAGTTCGTGCCGTTCGATGAGTTGGCGACGTCCTGCTGGATGAACCGGGTGCAGCTGAGCGCCGCCGGGTTCTACAAGACGCCGAAGATTCACTGGGATCGCACTACCGGGCGCGGCCACCCGTTCTATTATTTCGCCTATGGCGCGGCGGCGTCGGAGGTGACCATCGACACGCTGACCGGCGAGTATCAGGTGGATCGCTCGGACGTGCTCGAGGATGTCGGCCGCTCGCTCAACCCGGCCATCGATATCGGCCAGGTGGAAGGCGGCTTCATCCAGGGGATGGGCTGGCTCACCACCGAGGAACTGTGGTGGGACCAAAAGGGCCAGCTCCGCACCCACGCGCCCTCGACCTACAAGATCCCGCTCGCTTCAGACGTGCCGCGCATCTTCAACGTGCGGCTGGCCGAGTGGAGCATCAACAAGGAACCGGCGATCGGACGGTCGAAGGCCGTCGGCGAACCGCCGCTGGTGCTCGGCTATTCGGTGGTCGAAGCGCTGTCGATGGCGGTGGCATCGGTGGCCGACTACAAGGTGGCCCCGCAGCTTGATATGCCGGCAACGCCCGAGCGGGTGCTGATGGGGGTTGAGCGGATGCGGCGGGCGAGGGCGAGTACGTGAGCCCGGTGCTCGCCACGCACCCCCTCCCAACCTCCCCCGTCGAGGGGGAGGTGCCGCATCGAGTTTGCGGCTCGATCTCACTCCAACCACCAGCCGGCACCCTCCCCCTCGCGGGGAGGGTTGGGGAGGGGGAGGCCCCACGATGACTCTCTCCCCAGCCACCCTCAGATCCTTCCTCTCCGCCAATCCCGCGGTTATCGTCGCTGAACTCACTGCGGTGCGCGGCTCGTCGCCGCGTGAGGCCGGGACGTTCATGCTGATCTCCGAGGACGAGCAGGTCGGCACCATTGGGGGTGGGGCGCTCGAGTATATGGTGATTGACCGGGCGCGGCAGGTGCTGCGGGCCGGTGAGCATGAGGACAGCCTCGATATTCCGCTCGGGCCCGAGATCGGGCAGTGCTGCGGCGGGCGGGTGGATGTGGCGCTGCAGCGGGTGACGCCGGCTGAGACGCTACGGCTGGTCGAAAAGCTCGAGGCCGAGGTGGCGGCGCGGCCGCATGTCTATCTGTTCGGCTCCGGCCATGTCGGGCATGCCTTGGCCCGGGCGCTCTCGGCGCTGCCGCTCAAGGTGCATGTGGTCGATACGCGGCCGGACGAGCTCACCAACCTGCCCGGCAACGTCGAGACCCACGCCGTGGCGATGCCCGAGGCGGTGGTGCGTTCGGCCCCCGCGGGCAGTGGCTTCGTCATCCTGACGCATGACCATGCGCTCGATTTCCTCATCGCCGCCGAGGCGCTGCAGCGCGCTGATGCCCCCTATGTCGGCATGGTCGGCTCGAAGACGAAGCGGGCGCGGTTCCGGTCCTGGTACCTGGGCGAGGGCTATCCGGCGGCGCCGCTCGACCGGCTGGTGCTGCCGATCGGCGGCCAGGCGTTCCCAGAGGGGATTGGGGACAAGCGGCCCGAGGTCATCGCGGCGCTGGCGGCAGCCGAGATTCTGGTCCACATTGGCCGGCGGGAAGTCGAAGATCTGAAGGCGCGGCCGGCCACCGTAACGAAGTCGGGAGCCGCTGTTGGACAGTAGCATCGCGCCGCGTCTGCAATTGACCGGTATCACCAAGCGCTTTCCCGGCGTCCTCGCCAATGACAGCGTTTCGTTTGCTGTGCTGCCCGGCGAAATCCACGCGTTGCTCGGTGAAAACGGCGCCGGCAAGTCGACGCTGGTCAAGATGATTTACGGCATCATGCAGCCCGATGCCGGCGAAATCCGCTGGAACGGCCAAGCGCTCACCATCGGCAACCCCAAGGCGGCCCGCAAGCTCGGCATCGGCATGGTGTTCCAGCATTTCTCGCTGTTCGAGGCGATGACGGTGCTCGAGAACATTGCGCTGGGGATGGACGCCAAAATCCACGCTCGCGACCTCGAGGCGAGGATCCGCGAGGTGATGGAGCAGTACGGGCTGAAGCTCGATCCGCACCGAACCGTCTCCACCCTGTCGGTGGGCGAACGCCAGCGCATCGAGATCGTGCGGGCGCTGCTGCTCAACCCCAAACTGCTGATCATGGACGAGCCAACCTCGGTGCTCACCCCGCAGGAGGTGGAGCAGCTGTTCGTGGTGCTGCGGCAACTGGCGTCGGAGGGGTGCTCGATCCTCTACATCTCGCACAAGCTGCACGAAATCAAAGCGCTGTGCGATACAGCGACGATCCTGCGTGGCGGCAAGCTGGTCGATACCTGCGATCCCAAGGTCGAGACCTCGCGCTCGATGGCCGAAAAGATGATCGGCGCCGGGCTCAAGGAAATCACCAAGCCGGCCAGCCGGTCGCTGGGGCCGGAGAAGCTGGTGGTCAGCCGGCTGTCGATCCCCGGCGCCGGGCCGTTCGGTATCGCGCTCAAGGACATCAACTTCACGGTCCGCGGCGGCGAAATCTTCGGCGTGGCAGGCGTCGCCGGGAACGGCCAGAATGCCCTGCTGCTGGCGCTGTCGGGCGAGGTGCTGTCGGGCGATGCGGAGGCCATCAGCATCGATGGCGCACCGGTCGGGCAGTTGCAGGCGAAGTCACGGCGGCTCAAGGGGCTGGCCAGCGTGCCGGAAGAGCGCAACGGGCATGCCGCAGTGCCGGAATTCAGCCTCGCCGACAATACCATCCTCACCGCCCGCGACCGCCTCGGCATGGTCAGTGCCGGACTGATCAAGGCCGGTGCGGCCAAGACCTATGCCGGCGAGGTGATCACCGCCTTTGCCGTCAAGGCGCTGGGGCCGGGCGCAATGGCGGGTTCGCTCTCGGGCGGGAACCTGCAGAAATACATCATGGGTCGGGAAATCCTCCAGAAGCCCGCCGTGCTGGTGGTCAGCCAGCCGACCTGGGGCGTCGACGCCGGGGCGGCGGCGGCGATCCATCAGGCGATCGTCGACCTCGCGGCTGCGGGTTCGGCGGTCGTGGTGATCAGCCAGGATCTCGATGAGCTGCTGTCGCTGTGCGACACGCTGGCGGTGATCAACGAGGGGCGGCTGTCGCGACCGATAGAGGTCGCCGGCGCCGATATCGAGGAGATCGGCCTGCTGATGGGCGGCATCCACGGCGAGGCGCCGACCACCCCGACTGCTGAGCTGGAGCTGGCCGATGCGCATTAAGCTAGAAAAGCGCCAGGAGCCGAGCAAACTGATGCAGGTGGTGACGCCCATCGCCTCGGTGCTGCTCACCATGCTGGTCGGCGTCGTGGTGTTCGACCTGCTCGGTATCGACGGGCAGCGGGCGGTGATCGATATCTTCCTGACGCCGCTGCTCGCCTCTTACAAATGGCAGGACGTGGCGGTGAAGGCCGCGCCGCTGATCATCATCGCGCTTGGCCTCTCCATCGGCAATCGCGCCAATGTCTGGAACATCGGCGCCGAGGGGCAGTACATCATCGGCGCGCTTTGCGCCGCCGGCGTCGGCATTGCCGCCGGCACGGCCGGCGGGCCGATCATCATGGTCACCATGATCCTTGCCGGCATGGTCGGCGGCAGCGCCTGGGCCTCAGTACCGGCGGCACTTCGGACCCGCTTCGGGGTCAACGAAATCCTTTCGAGCCTGATGCTCACCTATGTTGCGCTGCAGGTGTTGAGCTACCTGGTCGGCGGCCCCTGGAAGGACCCGAACGGCCGCAATTTTCCGGCCACCGCGCCGCTGCAACCGGACCAGACGCTACCGATCCTCTTCTCCGGAACCACGGTTCACCTCGGTGTCGCCATCGCCGTCGTGCTGCCCTTCGTGTTCTGGCTGCTGATGTCGCGCTCGGTGTTCGGCTACCAGATCCGTGTCGTCGGCTCGGCGCCCAATGCGGCGCGCCATGGCGGGTTCGACGGCAATCAGACGGTCTGGCTCGCCATGCTGATCGGCGGCGGCATGGCAGGGCTCGCCGGCGCGCTGGAATTCGCCGGGTCGCTGAAGGCGATCAATCTCGGCTTTCCCTCCGGCTACGGCTTCACCGCCATCATCGTGTCGTTCCTCGGCCGGCTGCATCCCATCGGCTGCCTGATCGCCGGCATCGTGCTCGCCGTCACCTATGTGGGCGGGCAGGTGGCGCAGACCACGGTGCACATCCCCAACGCCACCGCCGGCATCTTCCAGGCGATGATGCTGTTCTTCATCCTCGCGAGCGACATTTTCGTGCGCTATCGCGTGCGCTTCATCCCGTCGGCCAAGGCCGTCGTGCAGCCGGCGCCGGGGGAATAGGCCATGGATTTCCTCATCGCGGCCATCATCACCATCGTCGGCATTTCCACCCCGATCCTGTTGGCCGGGCTCGGCGAGCTGGTGGTCGAGAAGTCCGGCGTGCTCAACCTCGGCGTCGAAGGCATGATGCTGGTCGGCGCCATCGCCGGCTTTGCCGCTACCGTCCTCACCGGCAACCCGTGGCTGGGAGTGATCGGCGCTGCCGTCGCCGGCGCGCTCGCGGCGTCGCTGTTCGGCTTTTTCGTCCTGACGCTCAATTCGAACCAGGTGGCGACCGGGTTGGCGCTGACCATTTTCGGCACCGGGCTCAGCTCGCTGATCGGGCTCAGCTTCGTCGGCCGGATCGTGCCGCAGTTCGGCTCGGTGTTTCCGCCCGAGCTGGCGCGCGACCCGCTTCTCAAGGTGCTCTTCGGCTATTCGCCGGTGGTGTACTTCGCGCTGATCATGGTGTTCGCGGTCGGCTGGTTCCTCAAGTCGACCCGCGCCGGGCTGATCCTCAGGGCCGTCGGCGAGAACGACCTCAGCGCCCATTCGATCGGCTATTCGGTGATCGGGGTGCGCTACGCCGCGGTGGCCTTCGGCGGGGCCATGGCAGGGATCGGCGGGGCCTATTTCTCCATGGTGATCACCCCGATGTGGGCCGAGCGGATGACCGCCGGGCGCGGTTGGATCGCGCTGGCGCTGGTGGTGTTCGCCGGCTGGCGGGCCGGACGGCTACTGGTCGGCGCGATCTTTTTCGGCGTGCTGATGTGGATGGAGCTCAACGCCAAGGCCGGCGGCCTCTCGTTCCTGTCGTTCGCCCAGTACATCCCGTCTCAATTCTGGGCGGCCATGCCCTACCTGATGACCGTTGTGGTGCTGACGCTGATCTCCATGCGGGATCGGGTCGGCCTCAACGCGCCTGCTTGCCTCGGCAAGCCCTTTCTTCCCGCAACGTAGAAACGCCAACAACGTAACAGGAGACGTCCATGGCAAATCTCAATCGCCGCCACTTCATCGCTGCCGCAGGTGCGGCCGCCGCGGCCGTGCCGCTCGCCGGCGGCGCCGCCTTCGCCCAGGAAAAGATCAAGATCGGCTTCATCTTCCTCGGGCCGATCGGCGACTATGGCTGGACCTGGGCCCACAACAAGGGCCGCGAGGCGGTCGATGCGGCGCTCGGTGACAAGGTCGAGACGATCTATGTCGAGAACGTCGCCGAGGACGCTTCGGCCATTCCGCTGATCCGCGACCTGGCCCAGCAGGGCTGCAAGCTGATCTTCACCACCTCCTACGGCTACATGGACCAGACCATCACGGTGGCGGCCGAGTTCCCGGATGTGAAGTTCGAGCACTGCACGGGCTTCAAGCGTGCCGACAATGTCGCGACCTACAACTCCAAGTTCCACGAAGGGCGCGCCGTGCTCGGCACCATCTCGGGCAAGATGAGCAAGTCGGGCACGCTCGGCTATCTCGGTTCGTACAAGGTGCCGGAAGTGGTGCTGGGTGTGAACTCGTTCCTGCTCTCGGCGCAGAAGCAGAACCCCGATGCCAAGCTGAAGCTGGTGTTCATCGACAGCTGGTTCGATCCGCCGAAGGAGGCCGCGGCCACCGAGACGCTGATCAACCTTGGCTGCGATATCGTCACCACCCATACCGACAGCCCGGCGGCGCTGCAGATTCTCGAGCAGAAGGGTCTCTACGGTTTCGGCCAGGGCGCCGACATGTCCTCGTTCGCGCCTAACGCCCACCTCACCGCGATCGAGGACATCTGGGGCCCGTATTATGTCGAGCGCGTCCAGGCAATCATCGACGGCACCTGGGCGTCGGCCGACACGTGGGACGGCATGAAGGAAGGCACGGTGGTGATCTCGCCCTATAACAAGGCGGTTCCTGCCGATGTCGTGGCGCTCGCCGATGCCGTGCAGGCCGGCTACAAGGACGGCACCTACGACATCTTCACCGGCCCGATCTACGACCAGGACGGCAACCTCAAGGTCGAGGAAGGCAAGGTCATGACCATGGCCGAGCTCGCCGTGATCGACTGGTTCGTCAAGGGCGTCGAAAGCGCCGCGTAAGCAGGCTATGAAACGGGAAGGGGCGGGCGCGAGTCCGCCTCTTTTCACGACCTGAGTTGGCGGAGAGAACCCCTCATCCGCCCTTCGGGCACCTTCTCCCACAAGGGGAGAAGGCAACGACTGAGAGTTCTCGGTTCTATCGCCTTCTCCCCTTGTGGGAGAAGGTGGCCGAAGGCCGGATGAGGGGTCCCGCGACGTCAGTCGCGCGGCCGAGCGAAGCGAAGGACGACCAAAGCGATGACCGACTACGCAATCTTCTGGGAATGGCTGAGTTTCGCGGTGCGCTGGACGCATGTGATCACCGCCATCGCCTGGATCGGCTCCAGCTTCTACTTCATCGCGCTGGACCTGGGGTTGCGGAAGACCCCGAGCCTGCCGCCCTTGGCGCATGGCGAGGAGTGGCAGGTGCATGGCGGCGGCTTCTACCACATCCAGAAGTACCTGGTGGCGCCGGATTTCCTCCCCGAGCACCTGACCTGGTTCAAGTGGGAGAGCTATTTCACCTGGATTTCCGGGTTCATGCTGCTGGTCGTCGTCTATTATTTCGGCGCCGACCTGTTCCTCGTCGACCGGCATGTGCTGGATCTGCAGGCCTGGCAGGCGATCCTGATTTCGCTCGGCTCGATCGTCCTCGGCTGGGTGCTCTACGACACGCTCTGCAAATCGCCGATCGGCAACTCGACCGGCGGGCTGATGGTGGTGCTGTTCGCCATCCTCACCGCGATGAGCTGGGCCTATACGCAGGTGTTCACCGGCCGCGCCGCCATGCTGCATATGGGCGCCTTCACCGCGACCATCATGGCGGCCAACGTCGCGATGATCATCATCCCCAACCAGAAGATCGTGGTGGCGGATCTCAAGGCCGGGCGGGTGCCCGACGCCAAGTATGGCAAGATCGCGAAGCAACGCTCGCTGCACAATAATTACCTCACCCTGCCGGTGATCTTCTTCATGCTGTCGAGCCATTACCCGCTGGCCTTCGCCACGCCGTGGAACTGGCTGATCGCTTCGCTGATCTTCCTCGAAGGCGTGCTGATCCGACATTTCTTCAACACCAGGCATGGCCGCAAGGGCAACCCGACCTGGGTGTGGCCGCTGGTGATCGTGATTTTCCTCCTCTGCGCCTGGCTGTCGAGCGGGCCGAAGCTGCCGACCGGGGCCGAGACCGTGGCGTCGCCGCAGGCAATGCTGTTGATGCAGTCGCCACATTTCAAGGCGGCGTCCGAGGTGGTGCAGGGCCGCTGCAGCATGTGCCACACCGCCGAGCCGGTCTGGGAGGGCATTGCCGAGGCGCCCAAGAACGTCATTCTCGACAATGACATTGCCATCGCCAACCACGCCGAACAGGTGGCGATCCAGGCCGGCTATTCGCACGCCATGCCGCCGGGCAATGTCACCGACATGACCGACGACGAGCGGGCGTTGCTGGTGGCGTGGTTCCGCGGGGACGGGCAGTGATTATCCCATCTGACGAGGTAGGCTTCCGCATCCTGCGCGGCCGCGTGCTGACCTTTGTCAGTGAGCCGCAAGGACGAGATGACCACGGCAGCTATCGCTATATCGAGAATGGCTTCGTGGTCGTTGATGCCCATAGTGGCAAGATCCTGATGGTGGACGAGTGGCGAGACGGCCAGCCTCCTCCGTGGTCCGACGCCAAGATCGAGATCATCGATCACCGTCCGAACCTGATCCTGCCCGGGTTCATCGACCCGCATATCCATTTCCCGCAGATGCAGGTGATCGGCGCCTATGCGGCGGCGCTGCTCGAGTGGCTCAACACCTACACCTTCGTCGAGGAACAACGCTTTGGCGACGAAGTGCATGCGACCCGCATCGCCTCACGGTTCTTCGACGAGCTGGTCCGGCACGGCACCACCACGGCGGCGGCCTATTGCTCGGTGCACCCGCAATCGGTCGATGCGTTTTTCGGCGAGGCCGAAAAGCGCAACATGCTGATGGTGGGCGGCAAGGTGATGATGGATCGCAATGCGCCGCCGGGCCTGCTCGATACGCCGCAATCGGGGTATGACGACACCAAGGCCGGCATCGCGAAATGGCATGGGCGGGGCAGGGCGCACTATGCCATCACGCCGCGCTTCGCCATCACCTCGACGCATGAGCAGATGGCGATGGCCGAGGCGCTGGCGCGGGAGTTTCCGGACCTCCACATCCAGACCCATGTCTCGGAAAACCTTGCCGAGATCGCCTATGCCAACGAGCTCTACCCGAACTATGGCGACTATGTCGGCATCTACGAGAAGTTCCACCTGCTCGGCCCCAAGACGCTGCTCGGCCACTGCATCCATCTCAGCCATCGCGAAACCGAGGTGATTTCCGAGACCCGTTCGGTGGCGGTGTTCTGCCCGACCTCGAACCTGTTCATCGGCTCGGGCCTGTTCGACTATGAGCGCCAGCATGAGCGCGGCGTGCGCATCGCGACCGCCACCGATGTCGGCGGCGGCAGCTCTTACTCGATGCTCCGCACCATGGACGAAGGCTACAAGGTGATGCAGCTGCGCGGCCAGCGGCTGACCCCGTTCCGCTCGTTCTTCCACATGACGCTGGGCAATGCCCGGGCGATGAGTCTCGAGGGGCGCATCGGCTCGCTCGAGCCGGGCAAGGAAGCCGATATCGTGGTGCTCAACTCCAGCGCCACGCCGCAGATGGCGCTCCGCATGGAGACCTGTGGCTCGCTCGAGCAGGAGCTGTTCCTCCTGCAGACCTGCGGCGACGACCGGGCAGTGGTCGAAACCTACGTGATGGGCAAGCCGATGAAATCGGCGCTCGCCGCCTGATCCGAAGGTGACGCCGATTGCGCTGTTTGGGGGATTGCGCGATGGGGGCTGCTGTGGGCATGACGGTTACCCGGATGCGAGCCGACCCCCACCCCTGTCCCCTCCCCCTAAGAATGGGGAGGGAGACCCTCACACTGAAGGCCGTGTTCTCGTCTCCCTCCCCCTTGCGGGGAGGGGACAGGGGTGGGGGTCGACGCGCGCTGGCGCGGCGGTATATCCCACTGGTTCCCGCCTGCGCGGGGAATGAACGAAGGAACGGACATGGCTGACTACATCGAGAAATCCGGCCTGAAGGTCGATCGGCTGCTGGTGGATTTCGTCGAGCAGGAAGCCATTCCAGGCACCGCCGTATCGGCCGAGCAGTTCTGGAGCGGGCTCGCCGGGTTGGTGCGGGATTTCGCGCCGCGCAACCGCGAGCTGCTGGCGATCCGCGACCGGATCCAGACCGAGGTTGATGACTGGCACAAGGCCAACGGGCCGGTCGGCGCTGATCCCTCGAAATACCAGGCGTTCCTCAAGCAGATCGGCTACCTCGTTGCCGAACCGGCCGATTTCACCATCGAGACCAGCGGGCTCGACCCGGAGATTTCCTCGATCTGCGGCCCGCAACTGGTGGTGCCGGTGTCGAACGCGCGCTATGCGCTGAACGCCGCCAATGCCCGCTGGGGCAGCCTCTATGACGCGCTCTACGGCACCGATGCGATCTCGCGCGAGGGCGAGCTGGCGCCCGGTAAGGGGCTGAACCCGGCGCGTGCTGCAGCGGTGGTGGCGCGGGCGGCCGAGTTCCTCGATGCCTCGTTCCCGTTAGCCTCGGGCAGCCATCGCGACGTCACCGGCTATCATGTGATCAAGGATGGCGATCGGCGCGTGTTCGTTGCCGATACCGCTGGCGGCCGCGTAACCCTCAAAGACCCCGCGCAGTTCGTCGGCTATGGCGGCACCGAGGAACGCGGCGAGCTGGTGCTGCGCCACAATGGCCTGCACGTCATCCTGATTATCGATCCCAAGAGCCCGATCGGGGCGACGCACCAGGCGGGCCTGAGCGACCTGATCGTCGAGTCTGCGCTGACCACCATCCAGGACTGCGAGGATTCGGTCGCAGCGGTGGATGCCGAGGACAAGGTCGGGGTCTATCGCAACTGGCTCGGGCTGATGAACGGCACGCTGAGCGAGACGTTCGAAAAGGGCGGCAAACCGCTCACCCGCAAGCTCAATGCCGACCGGCAGTACAAGGATGTCGCCGGCCAGCCGCTCACGCTGAAGGGCAGGGCGCTGCTGCTGGTGCGCAATGTCGGGCACCTGATGACCACCAAAGCCGTGCTCGACCCTCAGGGACAGCCGATCGGCGAAGGGCTGATGGATGCGGCGGTCACCGCGCTCTGCGCGCTCTCGGACAAGGTCAACTCGACCACCGGCGCCATCTATGTGGTGAAGCCCAAGATGCACGGGCCGGACGAGGTCGCCTTCGCCTGCGAGATCTTTGCTGCGGTCGAGAAGCTGCTGGGACTGAAGCCCGAGACCATCAAGATCGGCATCATGGACGAGGAGCGGCGCACCTCCGCTAACCTCAAGGCCGCCATCCATGCCGCCCGCAAGCGGGTGTTCTTCATCAATACCGGCTTCCTCGATCGCACCGGCGATGAGATCCACACCTCGATGCTGGCCGGCCCTGTGCTGCGCAAGGACGACGTCAAGGCCGAGAAGTGGATCCAATCCTATGAGGATCGCAACGTGCTGATCGGTCTGGCTGCCGGTTTCTCGGGCAAGGCACAGATCGGCAAGGGCATGTGGGCGCGGCCCGACGACATGGCGGCAATGCTGGCGAGCAAAGCTGCGCATCCCAATGCCGGCGCCAACACCGCCTGGGTGCCGTCGCCGACCGCGGCGACGCTGCATGCGCTACACTACCACCAGATCGATGTGTTCGAGGCGCAGAAGCGCCGGCACAACCAGGCGACACCCGGCCTTGGCGAGTTGTTCTCGATGCCGGTGCTGGATGCCTCGACGCTCGACAGGGCCGCGGTGCTGCGCGAGCTCGACAATAATGCGCAGGGTATTCTCGGCTATGTGGTGCGTTGGGTCGACCAGGGGGTCGGCTGCTCCAAGGTGCCCGATATCAACAATGTCGGGCTGATGGAGGACCGCGCCACCTGCCGCATCTCCTCGCAGGCCGTGGCCAACTGGCTGAAGCACGGGCTGGTCAGCGAAGCCGAGGTGCGCGCCTCCTTCGAGAAGATGGCAGCGGTGGTCGATGGCCAGAACGCCGGCGACCCGCTGTACCAGCCGATGGCTGGGCATTTTGGCACGTCGATAGCCTATCAGGCGGCGCTCGACCTGGCGCTCGAGGGCGCGGTGCAGCCGTCGGGGTATACCGAGCCGATCCTCCATGCAGCGAGGGAGCGGGTTAAGGCGGGGGTGTAGCTGGCTCACGCCCCAGCTACGATCGTTCAGCCATCGCCTCCCTCCCCCTTGAGGGGAGGGATTGAGGGAGGGGGTGGTCCGGTGATCACCGATGGACCCCCACCCCCCACCCCTCCCCTCAAGGGGGAGGGGAGCTAGATTCGATCCAACTCCACCACCGGCAGATGAATGGCGCTCGGGTGGGCCGGGTCGTGGAATATCTCGATATCCGCTGAGGCGAGGTGGGAGGCTTCGCCGAGCGCCTCGTCGGTGCCGGTGTTGCGGGCGTAGCGGGGGTGGGCGCCGCTGGCGACGATGACGCGCAGCCGGTGGTTGCGGTTGAAGCGGTGGGCGGTGGCGTGCATGCGGAAGTTCAGCTTCCAGATATCGTCGGCGACTGCCGGATCGGCCGAGGTCTTGCGGATGATGCCGTCGCAGATATTGGTCGACAGGCCCTTTTCGTCGACATCGCAGAGCCGCACGAAGAAATCGGTGTTGGGGAGGGTCGAGCGCGCATGGAGCGCGATCCGCACCTGGCCGAGGATGGTGATGGGGTTGAACAGCGGCTCGGAGGTATAGACCAGCACGTCGTCGCGCTTTTCGAGCGGCGCATTGTCGACCGGCCCGGCGCCGTTGAAGGCGAACATGGCGCCGCCGACCGACGGGGTCGGATGGGCGGGATCATAGGTGTAGGTATCGGGCGCCGAGGCGCGGACCGGGCGCTGCGACAGCACTTTTTCGGGGTGGATGTGCCAGATCTGGTTGTCCGCCTGCACCGGCGGGTAGCTGTCGAACTCGCGCCATTCGCCGAGCCCGGAAATGTAGAGCCGCACCGGCTTGGCGCGGAGGCTCGTGGCGTCGCCGAGCAGCTTGGCGTTCATCCACTCGAGCGTCTGCTTGACGCTCTCCATCTGCAGGTCCGGGCTGACGTGGAACCAGGGGCCGACCGTCAGCTGCGGGGTGTGGCCGGCATCGACGAGCGTCGCGTAATCGCGCAGCAGTTGATCGAGCATGAAATCGTACCAGCCCGAGGTGAAGCTCACCGGCGGGGTGCGGGCGCCTATGCGATGGGTATGGTCGAGCGGCTGCCAGAAGGCGTCGTTGCCGATCGCCTCGTCCATCCAGCGGCGCCAGAACGGCACCTCGCGGCCGGTGACGCGCTTATCGGCATCGCGCAACGGCAGCTTCATGGTGGCGCGCAGCGTGGTGCGTTCGATGCCGCCGGTGAACATGCGCTGCGCGGTGCGCATCGGGTTGCCGCGCAGGCCCTCGACCGTCTGGATCCAGCTCAGCCACAGCCCGACCGCCAGCCCGCCGCCGGGAAAGACGATGGAGCGGAATTCGGCGCTGGTGACCTTGATCGCCATGGCGGATTGTTTGGGCAGCGCGTCGCAGATCGCCCATTGCGCATAGCCGAGATAGCTCGGGCCCGAGGTGCCGAGGCGGCCATCGAACCAGGGCTGCGCCTTGATCCAGTCGATAGTGGCGAGCCCGTCGTCGCGCTCGTGCCCGAACGGGTCGAACTCGCCTTCCGACTTGTCGGTGCCGCGGCAGGCCTGCAGCACGACGTGGAAGCCGCGCTCGGCATAGACTTCGCCGATGGTGGCAAAGCCGGAGAGCCCATAGGGCTCGCGCATCAGGATGGTGGGGTGCTTGCCCGGCAGCTTGGGGGCGAAGTGCTCGGTCGCCAGCGCCACGCCGTCATACATCGGCACCCGGATGTTGCGGGTGCGGACGATGCCGCATTTGCGCCTCGGGAGCTTATAGAGGTCGGCAAGAAACCGGCTGGCAAAGCTCATTTGACGAAGTCGAACTTGTCCACGTCGAACAGCCCCCGGTCGGTCATCTTCAGATGCGGGATCACCGGCAGGGCGAGGAACGCCACCTGCAGGAACGGCTCGGGCAGGGTGCAGCCGAGGTCGTAGGCGGCCTGGCGCAGGTGATGGAGCTTATCGGCGACGGTCTCGAAGCTGAGCAGACTCATCAACCCGGCGATCGGCAGCGCCAGGTCGGCGGTGACCCGGCCGCCATCGGCGACGGCGAAACCGCCGCCCAGCTCGATCAGCCGGTTGACCGCCACGGCCATGTCTTCGTCATCGGCGCCGACCACGGTGATGTTGTGGCTGTCGTGGCCGACCGAGGAGGCGATGGCGCCGCGCTTCAACCCAAAACCCTTGGTGAAGCTCAGCGCCACATTGCCGTTGATGCCGTGCCGCTCGATCACGGCGATCTTGATCACGTCGTTGTCGAGATCGGGCAGGGTGCCCTTGTCGGAGACTTCCAGCGTCGCCGTCTCGCGATAGGTGAGGATCAGCCCCGGCCGCACCGCGATCACTGGAGTTTCGTTCTGCCGCGGGTTGGGTGGGACGATGAAGGTCGAGGGGGCGACCCGCTGCGCCTTCATCGAGGCGAGACCGACCGGCGGCACCGGCTGGCGGGCCGCGAACAGCTCGGGCCGCACCAGCCGCCCGGCGGTGATCACCTCGGCGACCCGGCAGCCCTCGAGATCGTCGAGCAGTGCGATATCGGCCCGATAGCCGGGCGCGACGAGGCCGCGGTCTTTCAGACCGAAAATGCGGGCGGCCGAATGCGAGGCAGCGCGGTAGACATGATGCAGCGGCCGGCCGCGGCCGATCAGCCGGCGGATCGAAGAATCGAGATGGCCTTCTTCGAGCGTATCGAGCGGGTTGCGATCATCGGTGCAGAGCGCGACATAGGCCGAGGTATTGGCATCGAGGATTTCGGCCAGGGCCTCGAGGTCCTTCGAGACCGAGCCCTCGCGGATCAGGATCGCCATGCCTTTACTGAGCTTCTCGCGCGCCTCCACGGCGGTGGTCGACTCGTGGTCGGTGCGGATGCCGGCGGCGAGGTAGCCGTTGAGCGCGAGGTCGGTGACCAGCGGGGCGTGGCCATCGATATGCTCACCCTGGAACGCCACGAGCTTGGCGATGATCCCCGGATCGGCCGCGAGGACTCCCGGATAGTTCATCATCTCGGCGAGGCCGATGACCTGGCGGTGGCGGCGGAACTTCTCGAGGTCGGCGATTTCGAGTCGCGCCCCTGAGGTTTCGTGCGGTGTTGCCGGCACGCAGGACGAGAGGTTGACCCGGATATCCATCACGGTGCGCTCGGCGCACTCGAGGAAATAGCGGATGCCGTCGGCGCCCAGCACGTTGGCGATCTCGTGCGGGTCGCAGATCACCGTGGTGACGCCGTGCGGCAGCACGCAGCGATCGAACTCGAACGGAGTCACCAGCGAAGATTCGATGTGGAGGTGCGTGTCGATGAAGCCGGGCACGGCGAAGCGGTTCTCGCCCTCGATCAGCGTCTTGCCGTTGTAGTAGCCGTAGGTGCCGACGATGCGGTCGGCGACGATGGCGATGTCGGTGTGGGTGACCGAACCGGAGATGACGTCCAGGAGGCGGACGTTCTTGATCACCACATCGGCCGGAACCTCGCCGGCCCCCGCCTTGATCATGCGGGTGAGGAGCTCTGGTGAAATGGTCATGACGCGGCCGTGATCTGCATGTCCCAACGTCTTCGTTCA
This sequence comes from Devosia sp. LjRoot16, assembly GCF_964252795.1. Classification (NCBI taxonomy): domain Bacteria; kingdom Pseudomonadati; phylum Pseudomonadota; class Alphaproteobacteria; order Hyphomicrobiales; family Devosiaceae; genus Devosia; species Devosia sp. LjRoot16. The sequence goes on along the minus strand of NZ_CAXUPH020000006.1, from coordinate 39,610 downwards.
GCCGGTCACGGTCAAGTGGGGACGGAACTGCTCGGCGCCGGGGGCGTTGGTTTTCACATTCTTCTGCAAGCGAGTAGCGCCATGCGAACCTATGATGCCGAGAAGTCGACGAACGAAGTTCGCCAAGGGAGCGGGCGGCTGATGAATCTCCGGGTGCTGATCTGGTCGGTGCTCGGCATCATCCTCGCCTTCGGCCTGATCTACCTGGTGTTCTATGCCATGGCCCCGCCGCCCAACACCACGACGGGCGTGTGAGCGAGGGTGGTTAGGCTGAAGCGGGTCAGCCGCGACGAGCTGACGATACGCCGACGCCGGCACGGCCGCACCTTCGGCTATGTCGACGAGAACGGCGAGCTGATCCGTGAGGAAGAGGTTCGTGAACGGGCTCGTAGCCTCGCCATCCCGCCGGCCTGGACCGAGGTGCGGATTGCCGCTGACCCGCGCGCCCATATCCAAGCCTGTGGCACCGATGCCGCGGGGCGGCTGCAATATATCTATCACCCGGACTGGGAAGCCCGCCGGCTTAGACACAAGCACGAACAACTCGGGTTGTTGACTGCGGCCTTGCCGCGCATCCGACGACGGGTGCGCGACGACCTCGAGGCCGAGGCGGGCAGCAAGCAACTGGCTCTGGGGCTCGGCGTGGCGCTGATCGACCGCACGGCGATGCGGGTCGGGCGCGAACGCTATCTCGATGCGCACGGCACGCGCGGCGCCGGCACGCTCTACAGCCGCGACGTGGTTGTCGCGGGCGACGAGGTGCAGGTGAGGTTTCCGGCCAAGAGCGGCAAGAGGGCGAGCTACAGTTTCGCCGATGCACGGCTCGCGGCGGCGATCGACAAGGTGAAGTCGATCCCCGGGCGCCGGCTGCTGATGTATCGCGACGAGGCCGGCAAGCCGAAGGCGCTGCGCACCGACGACCTCAACCGCTACCTGCGCGAGGTGGCGGGCGTGACGGTGACGGCCAAGGATTTTCGCACCCTCCATGCCAGCGCCATGGCGGCGGAAGCCCTGGCTAAGCTGGAGCCGGGGGAATCGGTGACGGCGCGAAAGCGCCAGATGGCCGAGGTGACGAAGCAGGTCGCGGCGTTCCTGCAGAACACGCCGGCGATCAGCCGGGCAAGCTATGTGGCACCATGTCTCTACGCGCTGTTCGACAAGGGACGGCTGGCCGAGCTCTGGGCCGCGGGCGGCGACGGCACAAACGGCGTCCGGCAGCGTGAGGTGCGGCTGGCGGCAGTGCTGGAGGCCGCGGGGTAGGGGGCTTCGCGTCCCCTCTCCCCTCTGGGGAGAGGGTTAGGGTGAGGGGTAGCCAAGCGCACCGACTGAGCGGTTACGATGCGCAGGAGGCTTGGTTCCGAGCGCTTGGCGCCCCTCACCCCATCCCTCTCCCCAGAGGGGCGAGGGGGCGATGTGGCACTGCCCGTGGTCCCGTCCCGCTATCCCTCACGCCACCCGCGGCAACGGCTCAGAGAAGCGGGCGTCGATGTCGTCGAGGGTCAGCGGCTGGGAGAACAGGTAGCCCTGAAAGGTGTTGCAGCCCATGCGGATGAGGGCCCGGAACTGCTCCTCGGTCTCGACGCCCTCGGCGGTGACCTCGATATCCAGCGCATGGGCCAGCGTCACCATGGCCTGGACGATGGCGTCCGACGCATTGGCGGTCGACAACTGGGCGATGAAGGAGCGGTCGATCTTAATGCGATCGACCGGATAGCGCTTCAAATAGCTGAGCGAGGAATAGCCGGTGCCGAAATCGTCGAGCGCGATGCGGATCCCCGCGGTGCGGAAGCTGCGGATGGTGTTGGCGGCAGTCGACTCGTCGTCGAGCAGGATGCCCTCGGTGATCTCGATCTCGAGATCGGCCGGCCGCATGCCGGTTTCGGCCAGCAGCGTGAAGACGCGCTCGGCAAAGGTCGGGTTACGCAGCTGCGCCGGCGAGATATTGACCGCAATGGTGCGGCCGGGCCAGCGCGCGCCGAACTCGGCGGCGCGGCGCAGCACGAACTCGCCCAACTGCTCGATCAGCCCGGTGCTCTCGGCAATGGCGATGAAGCGCGACGGTGGGATCATGCCGATCTGCGGATGGGTCCAGCGCAGCAAGGCCTCGGCGCCGACGATCTCCTCGGCATCGCCGCAGAGCGGCTGGAACGCCACCCAGAGCTGACCGGGGTTGCTCAGCGCCTCGCGCAATTCGGCTTCGATGACGTGCCGGTTCTGCACCTGCTCGTCCATCGCCTCCTCGTAGAAGGCGGCACGGTTGCGCCCGGCGGATTTGGCTTCGTAGAGCGCAATGTCGGCTTTACGGCTCAGCTCGTGGCTGTCGCGCTGGCCTGATGTGGCCACCACGATGCCGATCGAAACCCCGACAAAGGCGTCGCTGCCCTGCACCCGGAACGGTTTGGCGATGGTGTCGACGATGCGCTGCGCCAGCGCCGCGACCTCGACCGTGCCGGCATAGCAGGTGTGGAGAATGGCGAACTCGTCGCCGCCCAGCCGCGCCAGCACGTCGGTGGGGCCGAGTACGGCACGCAGGCGGTCGGCCACGGCGCGGATCAGCTCGTCGCCGGCATGATGCCCCAGCGTATCGTTGACCTGCTTGAAGCGGTCGAGGTCGAGCATCAGCAGCGCCGTCGGCGGATCGCGCAGCTTGATGGCGTCGAGCCGGCCGTTGAACTGGCGGTCGAAGCTCAACCGGTTGGGCAGCCCGGTCAGTGCGTCCTCGGTGGCCTGCCGTTCGGCGTCGATGCGCTTGAACTCGAGGGCCCTGAGCGCCCGCCGCAGCCGATAGAGCAGCAGCGAGACCAGGAGCGAGACGAAGACGAAGGCCAGGATCAGCACCGGCGCGGTGCGCTGCAGCAGCTCCTGGCCCGGCCGATAGGGCAGCCATTCGAAGAAGGCGACGATCCGGCCGGCACGATTGGTGACCGGGAAGGCCTCGATATCGGCGGCCGCAGAGGTGACGGTGGTGAAGCGGCCCACCTCGGTCATGTAGCGGTCGATCATCCTGAGCTCGAAATCGATGTCGAGCCTGACGATGGTGATGAGAACCGCCTCGCGACCGGCCGACTGCGCCAGGTTGCCGGAATCGGAGACCAGCGGCATGACGCTGGCGATGGCCGGGCGGCCATCGACCAGTACGTAGTCGGCGACATGCGGCGGCACATCCAGGTAGCCGGCGGCAGTGAGTTTTCGCAGGTCGTCGACCAGCGGCTGCAACGCGGCGCGCCGGCTGTCGAAGCTGGCGGTGCCACGGGTCCGCCCATCGATCGCGGCATAGATCGGAGCGTCGTCCGGGGCGAGCACATAGCTCTCGTCGTGGCCGAAATACTCGAACATCCACTTGCCGATATTGCTCTCAAGCCAGTTTTCGTCGTGGTCGCGCGCGGCGAGCACCGCGTCGTCCCAGATCGCAACGCTCTGCTGTTCGCGGGGCGTGAAGGTGCGCTGCGCCTGTACGGCGTGGATGACGCGCTGCGCCTGGCGGCTGACGGCGTTGTCGTCGATCTCGGCGGCCGACCACAAGAGGAAGCCGCCCAGCAGCGTCGCGGCAATGGCGAAAACCACGACGAACGCGGCCAGCACCAGCATCGAGAATGTGCGTCTGAACTTGGCGCGACGAGTATTGAGCATCGGGTCTTGGGGGGCAGGGACTATGTCACTGTGCCCGGCAAGCTTTTCGAACTCGTTACCCGTTTGACGTCGCGGCGAGATTTGATCGGATCAAGTCACCGCCGGCTTCGCTATTTCAAGCATTGTCCTTGAACAGCACTTCACGATCCTGGGTGAAGTTGGCGAGCAAGGGCAGCGAGGCGCCGCCCATGGCGCGCGCCGCATTGCCGATGCTGCCCGGCAGCAGGCGGAACGGCGACAGGCCCTGCCGGTTGATCCGGCCCACGGCCGCCTCGGTGCGGGCGATGATGCGGCTGCGCACATGGGTGGGGAAGGCGCCATCGATCAGCACGGTTTCGACGTCGATCACCGCGATGGCGGCGACGATCGAATAGGCAAGGCTTTCGGCCACCTCGTCGATCCAGCGGTCCAGCGCCTCGCCCAGATCGTCGCCCCAATCATCGGGCGATTGCCAGAGGATCTCGGGGTTGCGGCCGATGGCCAGCAGCTCGCGCTCCAGCACGTAGATCGAGGCGACGTTCATCAGTTGTGGGGTGCGTCCCGGCGGCACGACGTGCCCCGGGTCGGGCGCCGGCATCGAGCCGAGCGCTCCGGCATTCTGGGTGCGCCCGGGGAACAGATGCCCGTTCAGCACCAGGCCGCCACCGATGAACGAGCCGATGAAGACATAGAGGTAGTCGATGTGGTCGGCGCCGCTGCCGAACATCAGTTCGGCGGCGCAGGCCGCGGTGATATCGTTGGCGAAATACACCGGCCAGGGACAGATCTCGGCCATCATGGCGCGCACATCGACCTGTCGCCAGGCATCGATCTCGGGCTTGGGCGCGCCGATCTCCTCGTGCCAGGTCCACATCTCGTAGGGGGCGGCGATGCCGAGGCCGGCGATGCGGGCGGTCAGCGCCGCCGGCAGCCCGCTGAGCAGTTCGTCGATGCCGGCGCGGGCGAACTCGCGAACGCTGTCGGGGGTAGGGTAGGGGTAGGTCTTGTGCAGGAGCTTGAGGATCTGGCCGGTGAAGTTGATCAGGTAGAGATCGACGCTGCGCCGGCCGATCTTCAACCCGAAACTCAGCGCCCCCTCGGGGTTCAGCGAATAGGGCACCAGCGGCTGGCCCACCTTGCCGCGCAGCGGCTTGCCACGCAGCAGCAGCCCGTCGGCTTCCAGCGCATTGGTGATGATCGAAATGGTCTGCGGCGAGAGCCCGGTCATGCGCGCGATGTCGGCCTTGGGCAGGTCGCCGTGGCGACGGATCAGCGACAGCACCAGGCGCTCGTTGTAGAGCCGTACGCCGGTCTGATTGGTGCCGCGACTGGCGGCGCCCGGCTTGCGGGCGGCTTCCCTGCTTGTCGGCCCGGTGACCACGACTCCCGACCTCGCAACTGCATTTGTTGACAATTCGTCCGTTCTCCGTCGTGCGCACAAAAGCCACGCCGGAGGCGAAACGGCAATCGATTACATGGGGTTCTCACCCCTCCCGAACGAAAGGATTATCCCTCATACCCCCTCTGTCAATTAATAAATCAAGTGGATTAATTTATTGACAGGCCGCAGAGGTTGCGCTGAATATCGCCTCCGGTTCGGGGAGGAGCGTGTCGCGGAGGCGGCTCGACGACCCTGATCCAACGGTCCTGAGGAGCGGCGAAACGCCGGTGGACCGGAATGACAATTATCGAACTCTTGGGAGGACTACATGGGACTTAGCTATCTGAAGCTGGCTCTTGCCAGCGCTGTCGTCGCCGGCGGCCTGATGAGCGGCGCCGCGCTGGCTCAGGACGTTACCGTTGGCCTGATCACCAAGACCGAGACCAACCCGTTCTTCGTCAAGATGCGTGAAGGCGCCGAGGCCAAGGCCAAGGAGCTTGGAGTGAAGCTTATCGCCTGCGCGGGCAAGTTCGACGGCGACAATGACGGGCAGGTCGCCTGCATCGAGAACCAGATCTCGGCAGGCTCCAAGGGCTTCGCCATCGTGCCTTCGGATTCGAAGGCCATCGTGCCGACCATCCAGAAGGCGCGTGACGCCGGTCTCAAGGTGATCGTGCTCGATACTCCGCTCGATCCGATGGACGCCGCCGACGCGACGTTCGCCACCGACAACCGTAAGGCCGGCATGCTGATCGGCCAATGGGCCGCCGGAACGCTGGGCGACAAGGCCAAAGATGCAGTGATCGTGGCGCTCGACCTCGCCACCAACCAGCCGACTGTCGACTACCTGCGCGACCAGGGCTTCATGGCCGGCTTCGGCATCGACGTGAAGGACCCCAACAAGTACGGCGACGAGGACGACGCGCGCATCTGCACGCACGAAATCAGCCAGGGCGACCAGGAAAAGGGTCGTACCGCGATGGAGAACGCGCTGCAGAAGTGCCCGAACGTCAACGTCGTCTACACCATCAACGAACCGGCGGCAGCGGGCGCTTACGAGGCGCTCAAGGCAGTTGGCAAGGATGACGGCTCAGTGCTGATCGTCTCGGTCGACGGCGGCTGCCCGGGCGTCGCCAACGTCAAGTCGGGCGTGATCGGCGCCACCAGCCAGCAATATCCGTTGAAGATGGCCTCGATGGCTCTCGACGCGATCGTCAGCGGCACCATTCCGGCGATCGACCCGAATATGGGCTTCCTCGACACCGGCGCGACACTGGTGACCGACAAGCCGGTGGCAGGCGTCGAGTCGATCGACACCACCAAGGGCGCCGAGCTTTGCTGGGGCTGATCGGCCTGATTTGAAGCAACGGGTTCCCGCACCGGCGCTTGTCGCCGGCGCGGGAACCGACGGTTCCGACAACTTGTCCTTAGGGGAGAGGGGACACGATGAGCGACGACGCCGCCGGCTCGGCAACGGCTGAAACTGGTCTGAAGGGGGGAGCGACCGAAGTTGCGGCCTTCGAGGAAGACCGCAAGGGCATCATCCGGACCATCCAGGGGATACTGCACGAGTACCCCACATTGATCCCGCTGATCGTGCTGCTGGTCAGCAGCGTGATCTTCGCCATCGCCGCCCCCGGCAAGTTCCTCTCGCCGCTCAACCTTTCGGTGGTGCTGCAGCAGGTGACCATTGTCGCCATTCTGGGCATGGCGCAGACGCTGGTAATCCTCACGGCGGGCATCGACCTCAGCGTCGGCTTGATCATGATCCTCTGCTCGGTGGTGATGGGCCGCACGGCTGTCTATTTCGGTGTGCCGGTCTGGATCGCCTTTCCGCTCGGCCTCCTCGCCGGCCTCGCCTGCGGCTACCTGAACGGGCTGCTGGTCACGATGCTGAGGCTGCCACCGTTCATCGTGACGCTCGGCACCTGGAGCATTTTCGGGGCGCTCAACACCTTCTATTCGAACAGCGAGACTATCCGCTCGCAGGACATGGAAGCGGCAGCGCCGTTCCTGCTCTGGCTGGGGAAACTGTTCAAGCTCTACGATATCGGGCTGTTCTTCGGGCTCGACCTGCCATGGCTGCGCGGCTGGGTGGTCACCTATGGCTCGGTACTGATGATCGTCCTCGCCATCGTCCTCAGCTACATCCTGGGGCGTACCGCCTTCGGCCGGCATGTCTATGCCACCGGCGACGACCCCGACGCGGCGCGCCTCTCCGGTATCAACACCAATCGCGTGCTGCTGGCCGTCTATGCGCTGGCGGGCCTCATCTGCGCCATTGCGGCCTGGGTGCTGATCGGCCGCATCGGCGGCGTCAGCCCGCAGGCCGGGCAGACCGCCAATCTCGACTCGATCACCGCCGTGGTGATCGGCGGCACCAGCCTGTTCGGTGGGCGCGGCTCGATTGTCGGCACGCTGTTCGGCGCGCTGATCGTGGGGGTGTTCCGCAACGGCCTGGCGCTCTCCGGCCTTGCCCTGCTGTGGCAGGATTTCGCGGTTGGCGTGCTGATTATTGTTGCCGTCACCATCGACCAGTGGATCAGGAAGATCTCGGCATGAGCGAATTGACCAATATGAGCCTGCCGACCGGCAATGCCGGGGATATCGTGCTCGAGGGCAGAGGCCTCAACAAGCGCTATGGCCGGGTGGTGGCGCTCGACAACGCCGATTTCGACCTCCGCCGCAACGAGATCCTGGCAGTGATCGGCGATAATGGCGCCGGCAAATCGACGCTGATCAAGGCGCTGTGCGGGGCCGTGATCCCCGATAGCGGCGAGATCCTGCTCGATGGCCAGCCGGTGCATTTCAAATCACCGATGGACGCCCGCAACTCGGGCATCGAGACCGTCTACCAGAACTTGGCGCTCAGCCCGGCGCTGTCGATCGCCGACAACATGTTCCTTGGCCGCGAGCTGAGGAAACCCGGCTGGACCGGATCGCTGTTCCGGCGGCTCGACCGCACCAGGATGGCGAAAATCGCCCGCGACAAGCTGAGCGAACTGGGCCTGCTCACCATCCAGAACATCAACCAGTCGGTCGAGACACTCTCGGGCGGCCAGCGCCAGGGCGTGGCAGTGGCGCGCGCCGCGGCGTTCGGCTCGCGCGTGGTGATCATGGACGAGCCGACCGCGGCGCTCGGGGTCAAGGAGAGCCGGCGCGTGCTCGAATTGATGCTCGACGTCAAAAAGCGCGGCTTGCCGATCGTCCTCATCTCGCACAACATGCCGCACGTGTTCGAGGTCGCTGACCGCATCCACATCCACCGGCTCGGCAAGCGCATCGCGATCATCAACCCCAAGCAATTTTCGATGTCGGACGCAGTAGCGATCATGACTGGGGCGATGAAGCCCCCGGTCGAAGGCGCCACCGGCCCGACGCACCACTACAAAGTCGGCGAGGAAGCCTCACAGGTCCAATGACGAAAATGCGTGCACTCGTGCTCGAAAAGCAGCACGAACTGAAACTCCGTGACATCGAGCTCCCCACCGAGGTCGGCCCCGGCGAAGTCAAAATCAAGCTCCACACCGTGGGCGTCTGCGGCTCCGACGTGCACTACTACACCCATGGCCGGATCGGGCCGTTCGTGGTCAACGCGCCGATGGTGCTGGGGCACGAAGCGGCCGGCACGGTGGTCGAAGTCGGGGCAGGGGTCACTAACCTCAAGGTGGGCGATCGCGTCTGCATGGAGCCCGGCGTCCCCGACCCGAACTCCAAGGCGTCGCGGCTGGGGATGTACAATATCGATCCGGCGGTGACCTTCTGGGCAACGCCGCCGATCCACGGCGTGCTGACGCCGTACGTGGTGCATCCGGCCAACTACACCTTCAAGCTGCCCGACAATGTCAGCTTCGCCGAGGGCGCGATGGTCGAGCCGTTCGCCGTCGGCATGCAGGCGGCGACCAAGGCGAAGATCACCCCGGGCGACACCGCGATCGTCATGGGCGCCGGCCCGATCGGCACCATGGTCGCCCTGGCGGCGCTGGCCGGCGGCTGCTCGCGGGTGCTAATCACCGACCTGGCGCAGCCCAAGCTCGATATTGCCGGACAGTACCAGGGCATTATCCCGGTCAATATCAAGGACAAGAACCTGCTCGAGGAGGTCAACCGGCTCACCGAGAACTGGGGCGCCGACGTGGTGTTCGAGTGTTCCGGCAGCCCGCGCGCCTGGAAGGGCATCGTCGACGTGGCCCGTCCTGGCGGCACGATCGTCGTGGTCGGGCTGCCGGTCGAGCCGATCGATTTCGACATCGCCTCGCTGTCGGTGAAGGAAATCACCATCGCCTCGGTGTTCCGCTACGCCCACCAGTACGAGCGCGCCATCGCGCTGATGGCCTCGGGGCGGGTGGATCTGAAGCCGCTGATCTCGGCGACGTTCAGCTTCGAGGATTCGATCAAGGCGTTCGACCGGGCGGTGGAAGCGCGGCCGACGGATGTGAAGCTGCAGATTTTGATGGACGCTTAGGGCTCGGAGAAAGGCCCCCTCAGCCGGAGCACTGATGCGCTCCGACCTCTCCCCCAAAGGGAGAGGTGGCGGTTACGGCACGATGGTGCCTCACGTTCACCTCTCCCTTGGGGGACGCGGTAGCGCCCCGAGGGAGAGGTCGCCGCGCACCGGCGGGTGAGGGGTCTTTTCTATCTTGAATGGGGGAAACACATGGACCTCGGTCTGAAATCGAAACTCGCCGTCATCACCGGCGGCAGCGTCGGCATCGGCCTCGCGGTGGCCGAGGGCTTTGCGGCCGAGGGGGCCAACGTGCTGATCACGGCGCGCGGCTCGGAGCGGCTGCATGCCGAGGCGTCGCGCATCGGGGCGAAGTACCATGTCGAGGCGCATGGGGTGGCGGCCGATGTCGCCACCGCCGAGGGCTGCGCCAAGGTGGTGACGGCGGCAGCCCAGCTCGGCGGCGCCGATATCCTCGTCAACAATGCAGGCACCGGCTCGAACGAGACCATTGCCGAGGCCGACGACGCCAAGTGGCAATATTACTGGGATCTGCATGTGATGGCCGCGGTGCGGCTGGGCCGCGGGCTGGTGCCGCAGATGAAGGCACGGGGCGGTGGCGCCATCCTCCACAATGCCTCGATCTGCGCGGTGCAGCCCTTGTGGTACGAGCCGATCTACAACACCACCAAGGCAGCGCTGATGATGTTCTCCAAGACCCTCGCCAACGAGGTGGTGGGCGACAATATCCGCGTCAACACGGTGAACCCGGGGCTGGTGCGGACGCCCGACTGGGTGAAGACGGCCAAGCAACTGGCTGGCGAGAACGGCTTTGAAGCGCACCTCCAAAGCGTTGCCGACGAAGCCGGCGGCATGAAGCGCTTCGCCACCCCGGAGGAGATGGCGAATTTCTTCGTGTTCCTGTGCTCGGAGAAGGCGAGTTACTCGACCGGGTCGACGTATTTTGTCGATGGGGGCTGGTTGAAGACGGTTTAGGGGCGTTTCACGGATGAGTTCCCCTGGCGGTGGTCGTTACCCACAGACTAGCCTCCCCACCGGCTGTCATCCCAGCGAAAGCTGGGACCCATCTATCCACTGGTGCGGGCTGCGAGTTGGGTCCCAGCTTTCGCTGGGATGACATCGAGTCGGTGGGACGATCTGCGTGAACCGAAGGGCAAAGCCCTCAATAGTTTTCGCGGTGCCGGTCGATCACGCCCAGCGCGATGATCGCCGACACCGCGAGTCCGACCGGGAGCGCAGGCAGCATCGCGCCCTCGGCCAGTCGGGATGCCGCGGGGCCGAAGCCCGGCGGCAAATTCGTTACTCCGCCGGCTGTGCCGCGGCGGGGAGGCGGGCCTCGGTCCGGGCGATGCTGAAGCCGATCGGCACCACCAGGATCGCGACGATGATGAAGAGGCCATAGAGCCAGTTGGCCGCAGCGATCGGGGTCGGGTTCGCTGCCGCGAGGCCGGCGAGGTTGACGATCAGGCCGCCCAAAGCCGCGCCGAGGCCGGAGGCGAAGAGCTGGATGGTGCTCAGCGCCGCCGAAGTCACGTCATGCTCGCCATCGGGCGCCGCCTGCATCACCCGCGGGGTCAGCTGCGTCCAGGCGGTGCCGATGCCGACGCCCATGATCAGCAGCGACAGCCCGATCGGGATGATGAAGCCGAGGCTCGAGCTCGGGTTCTGGTGGCCGACGAACAGCGCCAGACCGATCGCCGAGATCAGCACCAGCGCCGGGCCGAACGCGATGATCATGCGGGCGCGGTCTTCGGTCCAGCCGGCGGTCAGCATCGAGCTCGAGCTCCAGCCGACAGCGACCAAAGCCACCATGTAGCCGGCGGTGAGTGGGCCGAGGCCATGCAGGGTCTGCATGAACAGCGGGATGAAGATGTCGCTGGTGATCGCCATCTGCAGCAGCACCATGGTGCCGAACAGCGAGGCGAGGAGCGTGCCGAAGCGGAAGGTGCCGGTGGGGAACAGCTTCTGTGGCGCGCTCCGCTCGATCAGCCCGAACACCACCAGCGCCAGGATGGCGAGAGCGGTCAGGCCGCCGGCGACGACGATATCGTGCGACAGCGCACCGGCGGTGGAGAGCGCCAGGACGGCGACGATCATCAGGCCGATCTGGCGGATCGGCAGGCTGGTCATGCCGGCCTCGCTGCTCTTTGCCGGCACCACCTTGACGGCGAGAAGGCCAACCAGAGCGGCGAACGGCACGAGGATGAAGAAGGCCCAGCGCCAGATGCCGAGCTCGGCAAAGATGCCGCCGATCGAGGGGCCGACCAGTGTAGCGATGCCCCAGATGCCCGAGGCGAGCGCGAAGGCGCGAGCCCAGAGGTGCTCGGGGAACACCAGCCGCACCATCATGAAGGTCAACGCGGCGAGGAGACCGCCGCCAAAGCCCTGCAGCGCGCGGCCCAGCAGCAGGATCGGCATCGAGGGCGCCAGCCCGCAGATCAGGCTGCCCAGCGCGAACATGGTTGCGGCGATCAGGTAGTTCTGCCGCGGGCCGAGCCCGAACGGCCGCACAGCCGCAAAGATCGAAGCGACGATCGAGGCGACGATGAACACGGTCGTCACCCAGGCGAACAGGTCGATCCCGCCGATTTCAGCCACCACCGAGGGCATCAGCGTCGAGCCGATATAGACTTCGATGGCGTTCATGCCGACGCCGCCGGCAAACACCACCACGGGCAAGGCGTTGCCGCCGCTGAATATCTCGCCCCAACCGTTCTTCGTCGCCGCCATCGAAACCACCACTGTCTTAACTGTCGCGCAGCCTCTGGCCGCATCGGGACGTCACTGCTACAACCTCAACCTAACTTCAGGTAAAGAGGAAATCGCGATGTCGCGCGAACTTTCTGTGGGGCAGGTGTCAGAACGCAGCGGCTTTGCCGTGTCGGCTCTGCATTTCTACGAAAAGAAGGGGTTGATCCGCAGCCACCGCACTTCCGGCAACCAGCGGCGCTACGACCGCGACGTGCTGCGCCGGCTGGCCATCGTCCGGATGGGCACGGAACTGGGCATCCCGCTCGCCGAAGTGGCCGAGGCCCTAGGGCACGTGCCGGTGGGCCACACCCCTTCGGCGGCAGATTGGCGTTTGATGTCAGAGCTCTGGCATGAAAAGCTCGACAGGAGAATCGTGCTGATGACGCGCATGCGTGACGAGCTCAATGGCTGCATCGGCTGCGGGTGCCTGTCCACCAGCAGTTGCCCGCTGATGAATTCCGGCGATCACCTGGCCGAGGAGGGCAGTGGCCCGCGCCGGCTGATGCGCGAGGGCGGTGAGAGCTACAGGAGCTGACGGAACCGGGGACGAGGCAAGCCGTTGAGGGGGAAGCGTCAACAGGGCCCTCAAACATGGATTTTGTCACCAGTCTCGGCTACGAGCCGACTCACACCCCGCACCACATCATCCTGATCAGGCTGCTGATCGCCTCGGTGCTGGGCGGATTGATTGGCTGGGAGCGCGGCTCGCAGGCCGGCACGGCGGGGTTGCGGACCCATATCCTCGTGGCGCTCGCCGCAGCGTTGTTCACCACGCTGGCGTTCGAGATCTACCAGGAGGCGGTGGAGGGCGGCAGCAACAATTCCGACCCGATCCGCGCCATTGAAGCGGTCACCGCCGGCATCGCCTTTCTCGGCGCCGGTGCAATCTTCCAGCAGCGCGGCAGCGTGCAGGGGCTGACCACGGGCGCCGGGATGTGGCTGGCGGGCGCGGTCGGCGTTTGCGCGGCGCTCGGCTACTATGTGATCGCGGTCGTGGTGGCGGTGTTCGCGGTGATCGTCCTCGCCGCGATGCGCGCCTTCTCGCACCGGGTGGTCAGTGCCGAGAACGACAAGATCGGCGAGGGAACGGAGCCGCAAAAGGATCGTTGAGTCTTCCCAACTCAAGGAGGCTCCATTATGCCCGCAACCTCGAAAGCCCAGCAGAAAGCCGCCGGCGCGGCGCTCTCCGCCAAGCGCGGCGACACCAAGGTGAAAGACCTGAAGGGCGCGTCAAAGTCGATGTACAAATCGATGAGCGAGAACCAGCTCGAAGAGTTCGCTGAGACCAAGCGCAAGGGCTTGCCCGAGCACAAGGGCAAGACGAAGCACTAGCGGGCTTGCACAGAGGCCGGTGCGGGCTGACCCCACCCCTGTCCCTTCCCCCCTAAGAAAGGGGAGGGAGACCAAAACACTGATGCAGGTGCGAGCGTCTCCCTCCCCCTACTTCGGGGGGAGGGGACAGGGGTGAGGGTTGGCTTGCGCCGGCCAAGCAGTCGCGCTGTTACTCGATCGCCGTGGGCGGCGGCGGTAGCTGCGGGTCGGCGCCTTCGCCGAAGACCTGCTGACCTTCGTTGTCCCAGATACGGACCAGTTCGCAGCTCAAGAGGAAATCCTTGGCGCACTCGGTCGTGACGATGGCTTCGAGGCTCATCTGATCGTTCTGATCGCAGACGAACTTGTGCCAGTGCGGGCCTTCGTTGTGCTGCATGAAGATATCGGCCACCCAGCCGTGCGGATAGCACCAGAGGTTGGGTGAACACTCCTCGGGGCTAAGCCCGCTTTGCTGGACGCACTGGGCCACGGCGCAATCCATCGCGTCGGCAGCGAACGGACCGAAGCAGACGCCGAGGCCGGCCTCCGGAGCCTGTGACACGGCGATGCCGTTGAAGGCCGGCAGCACGAAGCTGTCGACGGCCTCCTCGCCGTCGACGGCATCTTGGGCGAGCACCGGAGTGCTCAGCAGGCCAAGCACGGCGGCCGCAAACATCGACATTCTGAGCATCGGGGTGGCCTCCGGTCTGGAAGGCGCGACAGTGCGGTGATCCGGGCGAGGCGGTCAAGGCTGCAGGCTTGGAAGGCCGACCCCGGAGTGGCCGTGGGCGGTGAAGGCCGCCAGGTACGGGAGAAGCGCGGTTGCGGTGGGAGAAGTATCCGCAACCGCGCCTTCGCCTGCTGGCCCCAGTGGCCCGCCGCAACTGGGTTACACACCGAATGGTCTCAGCACACCGGGAACCGGCGCGAGACCGAGAAACGGGAAGGCGGGGCAGCGTCAGGAGGTCGCGCCCCGTCTTTCCGTCGTCGTATGGCGGCCGCCGCGTGAGGGAACGCGACGGACCGCCGGTTTGGGTCGGAGCTTGGGGTCTCCGGCCCAGGGCCGCCCGGGTCGCCGCAGGGATATCGGCGGTCGGGCGGTAGCTCAGTCATGAGAACCAACTGGCCTCATCTAGATTTTGTCGCGCTTTCGAACCGGAAAAGTCTGCAACTTTTCCTGAAAACGCTCCGAGGGATAGAAGAGACGGAGAGCGCATTTGGGAATGCAATCGGCAGTGGCCTGCCTCAATGCAACGCGCTCCCCGCCCGGCACGTAACCTGTGGACGCAGTGATTACGTGCCAACCGCATCTAGGTGCTGATTGCGCACCCAGAAACTGACGATGGCCGCCGCTTCGCGACGGTAGGAATTGATATCGGCGTGCCGCTCGAACACAGCGTCGGCGCCGGCGGAAATAAGGGCCTCTCGCGGCTCGCGGTCGAGCGTCGGGGCAATCGCGGCAATCAGCAGCGAATGGCCGTCGCGCATGGCGCGGAGCTTCACGATAAAGTCCAGGGTGGCACTGGACGAGGCTTTGAGATCGACGATCACCAGACCCGGAATGGTCGCGAGGTCATCCTCGAGCAACTGGTGGATCTCGGCAGTCGCCAAGGCTTCGCCGTTGAGCCAGCTCACGGACGGCGCGCCATGGGCGAGCAGCATCCGGATCATCAGCCGGGCGGAATGTGAGTCGTCGTCGACCAGTGCCATAAAGGGCTGGCCGGTACCAATAGCGTCCATAATGGTTCCTTCTTGCCGCGTCGCCGCGGCAATGGCCGAAAACTCTATACGTAGTCGGTAACCCGTCGGTGGCGCCGGAGCGCCGGGGGAGCTTCGTTGCGTCCCCTTACCGCCACAAGACATGCTCGCGGCGACTGCGTTATGCAGCGACAGGCCGGGATATGATGGTTTGATGACCGTGCGCATAGGCAAAGGCATGTAACAACGCCGTAACGAGGCTTGCGATTAACATGTAAATCGCCCAGATACGCAGGGGGAGGTACTCGCGTGGGCGAACCGTTGTCGCAGACAATGCCGCCCCGAGCGGAGGTCGAGGCTGCCCTGGCGCGGATCCAGGAGTGGCCCGGGCTGGCGCGTTCGCCACAACTTGCCAAGTTTCTCAACTACATAGTCGGCGCACGGCTCGATGGAAACGAGGCTGGCATCAAGGCCTATTCGATCGCGGTGGACGTATTCGGGCGGCCGCAGAGCTTCGATCCGCAGAACGATCCGATCGTGCGCGTGCAGGCCCGGCGGCTGCGTGCGGTGCTGGAGGAATACTATGCCGGCGAGGGGGCCTCCGAACCCGTCATATTTTACCTGCCGGTGGGACGTTACATCCCGGAATTTCGCACTTCATCGGGCGAACCGGCCCCGGCGGCGGCTGAATCACCTGTAACCGGTTTCACGCCGCCGATTGCTCAGGTCGCTGCTGAGAGGTCGTGGCTGGCGCGGCTCGACGACATCGTGCTGCTGGTGGTGCTGGTGTTCGTCGCGCTTGGCATCGCCCTGGTGCTGACGCAGGTGCTGGCGCCGCGCCAGGTGCGGATCGCAGTGCCGCAGCCGCCTGTGGTTTCGGTCACCGAGTTCACCTCGGTGGCGGCCCAGGCGCCTGCTGCCAGCGTCGCCGGCCTCGCGGTCGAATTGGTGACCGACCTAGGGCTGTTCCCGTTCATCGATGCCGTCTACCTGCAGCGCACCGGGCCGGCGGCGCAGCAGGCGACAGCAGCAACTTTCGAGTTGTCGGGCATCGCGCGTACCGAGGGCACCGAAATGCAGGTCACCGCCAGCCTCAAGCGTGTTGGCTCCGATGCGGCGGTGTGGAGCATGACCGAGAAGGTGGCGACGGCCGAGTTTCCCACCTCGATCGATCGGCTGTCGCAGGGCTTTGCTGACCAGCTGGGCGCGGTCGACGGGCCGCTGCACACCGATGCGATGCAGTGGCTGGCCACCAATACCGATCTTGCCGGCAACGAGACCGACTACCTCTGCGGCCTGCTGTTCACCCGCTATCGCGGCAGCGCCAGGCTGGACGATGGCGAGCGAGCCCGTGCCTGCGTCAGTGGCCTGCTGCGCAGCCAGCCGGGCTCGGCGGTAGGCCTCGCCATGAGTGGCACGCTGCTGCTCGACCGCACGCTGCGCATGCAGCCGCCATCGGCGCGCGACCCCGAGCCGATTGCCGAGGCGGAGCGACAGATCGACGAGGCGCTGGCGCTGGCGCCGACCTCGAGCCCGATCTGGCGCGAATATGCCTTCTTCCTCGAATCCGTCGGCCGGTTCGGCGAGGCCGAGGCGGCGTTCACCTCGGCGCTGCAGCTCAACCCCTCGAACCTCGACGCCTATGCAGGCTACGCGCGGCTGCTGTCGCTGCGCGGCAAATCCGAGAAGGGGAAGGCCATGGCCGCCGATGCACTGCGCCGGGCCGTAACGCCACCCTACTGGTACCACGAGGCCGCTGCGGTGAACGCGCTGCGCGAGGGGAACAATGCCGAGGCGCTGCTGCAGGCAGAGGCGCTGGCGGTCGGCGATGCCGAGCTGGCTTCGGCCATCGCCGTGGCGGCGGCATACCGGCTGAAGTCGGAAGATGCACTCAACCGGTCGATTGCGCAGTTGCTTGAGGTGACGCGCTTCCGTCGCTTCGGTATTCTGCCGGTGCTTCGCCAGCGGCTGGGCGATCCCGAATTGCGTGCCGAGATCGGCAACGAACTGGCCGCGGCAGGCATTGATCAGGCGGCTCTCAACGGGCCGTACTGATCGACGTTTTCGACCGTTGGTTCTGGAGTTTTCATGTCTTTTCGCGCCCTGGTCACCGAGCGGCTGGCTGACGGTGAATTGCGCAGCAGTCTCAAGGAGATCACCGATCAACAGCTGCCGGCCGGAGAGGTGCTGGTGGCGATCGAGTGGGCCGGGCTGAATTACAAGGATGCGCTGTGCCTCACCGGGCAGGGCGGGCTGGTCAGAACCTATCCGCATGTCGCGGGCATCGATTTTGCCGGGCGCGTGGTGGAGAGCAGCGATGCCCGCTACCACCCCGGCCAGGCGGTGATCCTCACCGGTTGGCGGGTGGGCGAGCTCCATTGGGGTGGTTATGCGCAGCGGGCGCGGGTGAAAGCTGATTGGCTGGTGCCGCTGCCGAAGCGGTTTTCGACCCGCACTGCGATGATGATCGGCACGGCCGGGCTCGCGGCCATGCTGGCGGTCAACCGGCTGCAGGCCGAGGGGATCCGGGCCGGCGAGGGCGAGGTGCTGGTCACCGGCGCCGGCGGCGGGGTCGGCAGCATCGCCGTGCTGCTGCTGAGCCGGCTCGGTTATGACGTTGCCGCGGCGACCGGGCGAGCCGAGCTCACTGAACGCCTGACCAAGCTGGGCGCCAGCCGCATCGTCTCGCGCGACGAGGTGCTGAAGCCGACCGGCAAGGTGCTCGACAAGGAACAATGGTCGGGCGCCATCGACTCGGTCGGCGGCCCGCTGCTCGGCGAAGTGCTGAAGAAGATCCGCTATGGCGGGGCGGTGGCGGCGATCGGCAATGCTGGCGGCCGCGGCTGGGACGCCAGCGTCATCCCGTTCATCCTGCGCAACATTTCGCTCTGCGGCATCGACACGGTGATGCAGCCCTTCGAAGCGCGCCGCTCGGCCTGGGACCGGCTGACCACGCTGTTCGTGCCGGCAGCGTTCGAGCCGATGCTGACCGAAGCACGGCTCGAGGATCTGCCGGGGCTGGCGGCTCAGCTGCTGGAAGGCAAGATTGCCGGGCGCGTGGTGGTGAACCCGCGGGACCCGCCGACTTGAAGCTGGTGTAGGATGCGCGGCAGGTTGGTGTCAGCCACTGCAGGCTCCTCCAACTCGGTGTCATCCCAGCGAAAGCTGGGACCCATCTCGCCGCCAGTGCCAGCCGATAGTTGGATCCCAGCTTTCGCTGGGATGACACCGGTGGGGCGGTAAGTCTGTGCCTTCCAGCAACGTATCGCCCTTCCTTCCAGGGGAACCGTTCAGTGCACAGCCGTCTTCGAGAACAGGTTGATGACGATCACCCCGGCCATGATCAGGCCCATGCCGATCAGGGCCGGCAGGTCGAGCAGCTGTTTGTAGATCAGCCAGCCGGCCAGCGAGATCAGCACGATGCCGACGCCCGACCAGATGGCGTAGGCGATGCCGACCGGCATGCTGCGTAGCGTCAGCGACAGGAAGTAGAAGGCGACGACGTAGCCGACGATCGAGATCAGCGACGGCCAGAGCTGGGTGAAGCCGTCGGCAGCGCGGAGCGCGGTGGTGGCAATCACTTCAGCGACGATGGCGACCGCCAGGTAAGCATAGGCGATCGTCATGCGTCGACTGCGTTCGCAGCCACCCACAGGGTCATCCCCGCGAAGGCGGGGACCTCCGTTTGCGGTGGTGCCGCCGCCAAGAAAGCAGAGGTTCCCGCTTTCGCGGGAATGACACCGAGTGGGGGGTGAGTGGCGTGCCTCACGCCTTGGCCCCGAAATAGGTGCCGGCGAGCCGGACGAAAGCGGCGCCGCGTTCCTCGAAATTCTTGAACACCTTGCCCGCGGTTTCGAGCTGGCCATAGCTCGGAGCGCCGGGCGAGAGGATCACCGTCTCGAACTTCGACTGCCGTCCGGCCAGCGCCTTGACGGCATCTTCGAGCGTCCCGGCTTCGATCACCTCGATCTCGGGGGCTGCGGCATAGGTGAGGGTGGCGAGGCGGTCGCCGGTCACCGGCAGGCAGACCAGCACGGTGACGCCGCGGGGCGCGAGGAGCTGCGAGAGCTCGGAATAATCCTGGTGGCGCTCGTGACCGCCGGCGATCAGCGCGATGCGGCTGCCTTCATAGGCGGCGAGCGCCGCCTTGGTGGCTTCCGGCGTGGTCGAGATCGAGTCGTTGACGAAGGTCACATCGCCGACCTGGTGCTCTTCGAGCCGGTGCGGCAGCGGGGTGAATTTGGCGATGCCGCGCACCACGCCCTCGAGGTCGGCGCCCGCCTTCATGGCGATGGCCGCGGCGAGCAGAGCGTTATTCAGGTTGTGCTCGCCCTTGAGGCGGGAGCGGGCGGCGGCGCCGGCGATGCGGTCGTGAATGAACGGCGCCAGCGGTGGGATCAGCCGTTTCGGGTCGCGCAGCGCCTCCATCACCAGCGGGTTGCCCAACGCGCCGACGCCCAGCGCTACCGGGAAAGGCGCGTCGCGGTCGATCAGGTTGAGCTTGTCCTGGTAATAGCGCTCGACGCTGCGGTGCCAGTCGGTGTGTTCGGGCGAGAGGTTGGTGATCGCCGCGATGTCGGGGGTGAACGCCATGTCGGCGGTCTGGTAGCTCGAGAGCTCGAACACCACGATCGGGTGCTTGTCCGCGATTTCCAGCGGCGCGAGGCCGACATTGCCGGCGAGCCCGGCATCAAGGCCGGATTCAACCAGCATCAGGTGCACCAGGGTGGCGGTGGTGGATTTGCCCTTGGTGCCGGAAATGGCAATGACCATGCGCCCGTCGCGATAGGCCTCGCCCCAGAGGTTGAGGTTGGAGGTGACGGCAATGCCGGCTTCGCGCGCCATGGCGAACACCGGGCGGTAGCGCGACACGCCGGGGCTCTTGACGATGGTCGCAAACAGCCGCGCTTCGATGGCCTGCGTCAGGTCGGCGGGCGCGATGAAGGTGGCGTCCTCGATATCGGCTTCGCCGCTGTCGACGGTGACGTACACCTTGGTGTGCGGGGAGCGGGCCTCAATGAAGGCGCGGGTGGAGCGGGCCTCGCGGCCGGCGCCGTAGAGCAGCACGGGTTCGTCAAAGCGCATGCGGGGCGACTCGCTCGAAGATGTCCTTCGGGATGAGGTGTTCTGGGCTATCGATCATGAGTTCGGCAAGAGCGTCTTCGAGGCGCTGGCTGCCATACTGAGTCAACAGATCCGGCTTCAGCATTGAAACGATTGGCTCATCTGCCCATTGCGGCAGCTTGGTCAGGGCCCAGAGGCAGGCTGCCGCTTCCTCGATTTCGCCGACGCATTCCCAGGGCTTCTGGCCGGCGAGGCCAGTGAGCTCGCGGAACGAGCGCTCATGGGAGGGCTGGCTCAGGAGGTTCTGGCCGAAGATGCCGACCAGACGTTGCTTCTCCATGACCGGGGCGAAGATCAGGAACACGAAGTGGCACTTGGGGCACTTGCCACACCAGAGCGGGCCGTCATGGCCAGCGAGCTTGAAGTTCTCGTTGCAGCTCGAAAACACGTGATCGAAGCGGCTCACCCGGGCGAACAGCGTGGCGATCTTCGCCTCGGAGTAGGGGCGCAGCAGCGAGAAATAGCTGAGGCTGCCGCCGGTGGCGTGCTCGAGCACCCTGGCGATCAGGTTCTCGAAATCGATCGACTTGGAATGCTGGTGGTTGGCCTCGCGCCCATCGAACTCGACATTGCCCTCGCTGGCCGAGCGCTCGTTGGAGAGAACGATCCGGTTGTAGGAGAACAGCAGCGCAGTCAGCGCCGCGATCATCGAGTTGATGGCGGTCGAGGGCACGTGGCCGTTGTAATAGCCGGGCTCCTTGCCGAGCCGGATCATCTCGGGGTCGAGCTTGCGCCCCACATAGAGCGGGGTGCGGCCGACCTTGTCGACGCTGCCGATGATCGGTCCCTTGGGGTTGACGGCGAAGGGGGTAAAATCCAGCTCCGCGGCCTCGAACAGCTGCACGCTGACTAGCGAGTCCTTGCCGCCGCCGATCGGCAGCAGGGCGCGGTCGCGTAGCGTGGGTGCGGCGGGGGCAGGGCCGTGATCCTCGGGGTCGTCGATCTCGATCTCGCCGAAGCGCTTCAGGTTGTTGCGGGCGTAGAACTCGCCGAGGCCGTTCTCATAGACGTCGAGGGCGAAATCGTGCTCGCGCACGGTCAGCGGGAACGGGATGACGATGCGATAGGGGGCGCGCAGCTTGAAGTAGCTGACGCCGAGGACGACGGCGGTCAGCTGCAGCAGTTTGAGGAAAGCTGGCGTCGCCGCGACACTGCTATCGCTGCCGGAGGGGAAGCTCAGGACTTCGGAAAAGCTCAGCTCGCCGAGCGTGTAGCGGAACGTCGCCACACCCGTCACGGCGTCGAAGGCGGGCGGCTCGATGGTGAAGGCTTCGGTCACGTTCAGTAGATCCTGAGGCTCAGTCTCAGCACTATATCGGTCGAAAGGCGCTGAAAGCCAAACTCGCGCAAGGTGCACTGCCACGAGGTGCCGAGGCGCTGGATCGAGAACAGGTTGTAGCGGGCCGGATCGTGCCCGCCAGTATCGCCTTGCGCGGCGCCCGCCGCCGCGACGCCGACCACCGGCACATCGCCGCGCGGGCCGGGGATGGCATAGATCGAGGATTGATGGGTGTGCCCGTGCAGCACCAACTCGGCGCCGTGCTCGGCGATGACGCGGCGAAAGGACTTGGCGCCGTAGAGCCCGAGGCGCGGATGCGCCTGCTCCTGGTTCGGCGGATGGTGGATCAGGACGACGCGGAAATAGCCGCCGTCACCGAGGAGCTTCAGGCAGCGAGCAAGGCGCGCCGCCTGGTCCTCCTCGAAGCGGCCGGCGGCGATCCAGGGGGCGGTGGGCACGGCGCTGTTGCACGAAACGACCGCAACGTCGCCGACGCGGCGAACGAACGGGAAGGCGTTATCGTCGATGGTTTCGCCCATGACGTAGCCGTCCCAGCGATCCATCGCCTTCTGCAACGCGCCCTTGAGATAGGCATCGTGGTTGCCGGGCGAGATGCAGACCTGCTCGGGCGGGCCGAGGGTCTCGAGCCAGTTATAGGCGGTGTTGATCTCGGCATCGAGCGCCAGGTTCACCAGGTCGCCGGTGACGACGGTGAAATCCGGGTTCTGCTCGCGCATGTGGCGCACCAGCTTGGTCAGCCCGTCGCCGGCCATGGTGTGCTCGCGCTTGATCTTCCAGTTGAGGAAGCCGGTGATCCGCTTGTTCATCAGGTCGCGCGCCCGGACGGGCGGCAGCGGGGCCAGGTGAACGTCGGACAGATGGGCGAGCGTGATCATTGCCCGGCGTAATGCCATGCGGCGCGTGGCAAGAAAATGCCCTAAATGGCTCCGGCGCCAATTGAACGTCAGCGAGAGCATCCCCATGAGCCGAACCACCAGCAGAACCATGAGCCGCTGGCAGCGCGTCAGAACCTCGGCGCACCTGTTCATCGTCGGGGTGCGCCGGCGCATGGTGCTGGGCACCAGGGCGGTGTTGCTCGATGGCAACCGGGTGCTGCTGCTGAGGCACACCTACATGCCGGGCTGGCATTTTCCGGGCGGTGGGGTCGAGCCGGGCGAAACCGCTGAGGATGCGGCGCGACGCGAAGCCGAAGAAGAAACCGGCCTTCGCGTCGAGGGCCCGATGCGGCTGCTGGGGCTCTATCTGCAAAAGCACGAGGCGACCAACCGCGACCACGTGGCGGTCTATGTCGGGCGCAGCTTCAGCGAGGTGAAGCCGTTCCGGCCGAACAGCGAGATCGCCGAGATCGGCTGGTTCGAAATGGACGCGCTGCCCGAAGGGATGAACCCCGGCACAGCTCGCCGCATCGCCGAGATCGCGGCGGGGACGGAGGAACTGCCGGGGCTGTGGTAGGGGGCGGCGGGGTTGTGCTCAACCTAAATAGCCGGGGCAGGGGCACCCAAAGTTGCCCACCCACCGTGTGGAGAGATCGGGGCTAGAACATCATGAACCCGCCGCCTCGGGCAGCGGCGCGGCCTGGCCCGGGGATTTCGCGTAGCCCAGCGCCTCGACGATCCGGCCGTCGCGCACCCGCATGACGTTGACGCCGCGGACCGAGCCGCCGTTGCCGAAGTTGAAGCGCCAGCGGATGGTGGCGTTGTCGCCCATGACGACGGTGTCCTCGACATCGAACCAGGCCACCGGGTCGGTGGCGATGGCCTGCCAGAAGGCGAGGCAGGCGTCGTAGCCCTCGTAACGCGTGCCGTTGGGCGCCGGCTGGATCGACTCCATGACGCAATCGGGGGCGATGAGGTCTTCGAGGAGTTTCGGCTGGTGCTCGAGGAACGCCTGATTGAAGCGGCGCATGATTTCGGCGGTTTCGGTCGACGGCATTTCGCTCTCCGTACAGACAGGTCTGTCTATGTGTTGAACCATACAGACCTGTCTGGTAGTGTCAAGCCATGGCGAAGAGCGATTCCTCCACTGACCCCGCGTCCGCGCCGCTGCCGGCGCGGCGGCGGCTGCTCGATACGGCGACGCGGCTGTTTTATGCGCTGGGCATCCATGCGGTGGGCATCGACCGCATCATCGCGGAAGCCGGTGTGGCCAAGGCGACGTTCTACAGCCACTTTCCGTCCAAGGACGACCTGGTGGTCGCCTATCTCGAGGAGCAGGACCGGATCGGCCGCGCCGCCGTTGCCGCGCTGCCGAAGCTACCACCGCGCCGGATGCTCTCGGCAATCCTCGGGCGCATCAGCACTGCCGGCATGGCCGGGGATTTTCGCGGCTGCCCATTCCTCAATGCGGCAGCCGAATACACCGACCCGGTCAGCCCGGTGCGCCGGGCGATCGATGCCCGCCGCGCCTGGTATCACGGCGTGCTGCGCGACCTGCTGGCGGCGGATGGTGATCCGGCGCCGGAGGTGACGGCTTCGCTGCTGGTGGCGCTGTCGGATGGGTTGCTGGAAATCGCCTATCTCGATGATCCCAGGAGCGTGCCGGCGCTGATCGAGGCAGGGTTGGCGAGGCTGTTGGTGGCACGCTGAGGCAATGGGGCCACCCCATGGTGGAGCAATAGCCACCACTCGCTCCACCCACTCGGTGTCATCCCAGCGAATGCTGGGACCCATCTAACCGCTTGCACTGTGGCGAGTTGGGTCCCAGCTTTCGCTGGGATGACAGCCGGTGGGGGTGGAGGCAGGCAGTCCGCCAGCGAGCAGCCGCTAATCAAACACCGACCAGCAGATGGCGTTGCGTTGCTGCTGGTCGTCGAGCACCAACGCGCGGATTGCGTCGGGCAGCTGCGCGCGCTGCCACGCGCACTCCTCGCGCCGGGCCTGCTCCCGCTCGGCCTCCGGTGCTGCGGCCTCAGCGGCGCGGATGGCATAGGCGGCCGCACCCAGATCATGCGCCGCCACATGCGCCACGGCGACGGCCTGGCCGGCTGACAGGGCAGCGAACTTGGGCGCGCCGGTGAGCTCGCGGGCGGCGGCGTTGGCGACGAAAGCCATATCGTGCGCCTGTTTCACCGGGATCTCGCCGTGAATCCAGGCGTGGGTCAGCTCGATCGCCCGGCGGGGCCGGTCGTCGCCGGGGCAGGCGGCTTCGAAGTGGTGCAGCACATGGGTGGCGCAGTCCGCCGCCCAGCGGGCGAGCAAGTGGTGACCGGCATCAGTCAGCGTGCCGCCGCGCCGGATGGTGACGAGCCGCGGATCGCGTTCTTTGCTGAGGATCATCCGTCTGCCTTTGTCTCGCGCTGATGGAGCCAAGCGGCGCTGCCTGGCGTTAGCCCGGCATCATGGATAACCGGGAAAGGAGTTTGAAGATGACACCCCCAACTCGTCAACGGCTTCGCCTCAAGGGAGGCACCGAGCTGTCGTTCCTCACCGCCGGCGAGCCGTCAAAGCCAGCCGTGGTGCTGGTACACGGCTTTCCCAACGCGGCGCGGATGTTCGAAACAGTGATGACCGAGCTCTCGGGTGAGGCCTACCTGATTGCGCCGGACCTGCCGGGCTATGGCGAATCCGAGCCGCTGGCGTCACCATCGCTCAGCGGCTTTGGCGATGCGATCGCCGAACTGCTCGAGCGGCTCGATGTCGGGCCGCGCTATCTCTATGTGCATGATTTCGGCGCGGCGGCGACGCTGCACATGGCGATGCAGGCGCCCGACCTGGTACGTGGGCTGATCATCCAGAATGCCAATGTGCACCGCACCGGGTTCGGCCCGCTCTGGGAGAACTCGCTGGAGTTCTGGGCCCATCCGACGCCGAAAAATACCGCCGAAGTGATGTCGGTGCTCAGCCTCAAGGGGATGCGCGACCAGTATGTGATGGGCGTGCCGCCGGAGGTGGCGGCGCAGATTCCGGCAGCCGAATGGGAAGAGGACTGGCGGGTGATGAACCTGCCCGGGCGGATGGACACCCAGCGAGTGCTGCTGCGAGATTACGGCCGCTATGCCGAGCGCTTCGACGAGATCGCCGAGTACCTCAAGAGCTACCAGCCGCCGGCGCTGATGCTGTGGGGGCGGCACGACGCGTTCTTCGATATCGCCGAAACGCTGTCCTGGATGCAGGACCTGCCGCGGATGGAGGCCCACATTTTAGATGGCGGGCACCTGCTGCTGGAAACCCACTCGGAGGTCGCGACGCCGCTGATCGGCGCGTTCATCCGGCGCACCGAGCAGCAGCTCGGCAGCAGCAAGCAGCAGCTCGGCAGCAGCAAGCAGAACGTACACTCAGCGCTCGGGCAGTCCGAGCTCCACCAGCACGGACATCACCCGGGCTGACGCTTCGAGGAAAGCCGGGCTGACATTGCGCGCCGGCGGCTCGACATTGGCGGCGGTCGAGCCGGGCCGCAACAGCATGCCGGCCGCGAACGCCGCCCTGGCGTCGGCGGTGCGGCCGAGGCGCTGATAGGCGGTGGCGAGCATCAGGTGCGTTCGGCCGGAGGCGGGCGTGACGGCGATCGAACGTTCAAGCCAGAGTGCCGCTTCGGCGTCCCGACCGAGCAGCACATTGACCCAGCCGATACCCAGCAGCCAGGTCCAGCGCGACACTGTCGGCGTGTCGTAACGATAAGCTTGTTCAAAGCTCATGAGCGCATCCTCGAAGCGTCCGAGAAACACCTGCGCGAGGCCTGTCTGGTAGAGCGCCGAGCCATTCCAGGGGTCGAAGCTGGTGGCGCGGGCGCAGGCAATCAGGCTTTCGACGAACTCGTTGGTGGCCGCGAGGAACCGGCACTGCGCTTCAAGCACGGCGATGGAGCGTGGGCGCAGCGCTATGGCGCGCCTGAGCATCGCCTCACCGTTCGCCCGCGCCGCGGCGGCTTCGGCTTCGTCGTACCAGACCATCTGGATGCCCCGGGTCTGCAGCCCCGCAAGCGCCACCTGCAGGTCGACATTGTCGGGCGCCGTGGCGAGGGCGGTCTTCAGCATCAGCTGCGCCACGGCGAAGCGCTCGCGCGAGGTCTGGTTGATCGAGGCCGAAGCCTGCTCGATGGCAACTCGGACGCCTGGCGGCGGCTCGGCTGCGCCGGCAGTGCCGCCCTCGAGCACCTCGTTGAGCCAGCGGGCCAGCCGGTCGCCAGCGCCGGCGGCCAGCCGAATCTCCTGCAGCTCGGGCTCGAGCGCAGTATCGACGCTCGCGGTGGCGACGGACTCGACCACACCGGTCGCCGTGCGAACGGCACGGAGCTTCAGCGTCCAGGCGCTGGCGGTCCTGAGCAGTTCGCCGCGCACCTCGAACTGGGCGGGGGTGCCGGCGCCAGGCGCCAGCACCTGCAGGTTGTCGATGCGGGCGAGGCCATCGACCAACTCGTCGGTCACCCCGGCAGCAAGCGAGCCGCCATCGCCGGCTGAGGTGGCATCGACGATCGGCACGACGGCGATCGTTGGGGGCGAGGTCGCTGCGAGGTTCACCGCGGCGAAGGCGGCGATCCCTGCGATAGCGACGAGGCCCGCGACCAGGGCGAGGCGGCCGCGCGACGGCCAACCGCCCCGCGGAGCTGTCGGTTCCGGTGGCGGGCGCGCCGCGTCGTCCTCCACCGCGGGCACGAACAGGTAGCCGCGGCCGGAGACCAGCTTGATGATCTGGCGCTGCTCGTCGCCAAGCGCGGCGCGGATCTCGCGGATGCACTGGAACAGCCCGTCCTCGCCGACATGGATGTTCGGCCAGACAGCTTCCATCAGTTCCTGCTTGCTCAATACGCGGCCGGCGTTGGCGACGAACAGGCGGAGCATCTCGAAGGTCTTGGGACGCAGCCGGACCAGCGCGCCATCGGGACCGCGCAGCTCGGCACGCTCCTCGTCCAGCTCAAATCCGGCAAACCGGGTCGTCGCCATGCCCCAAACTCCCGGCGCACTCGATGCCTTGCCGGTCCTGCTATTGCAAGCGCCCCGAGCAAAAGACGCGAATTTCAGAAAAATTTCAGAATGCCGCGCCTGCGCTTTCAGGACTCGGTTCGGAGGCAGTGAGAAGAGGAGGCGCGGCTCTATTTTCGGGCTGGCGCAGGGGGCAGTCATGTTCAACCAATGGTCGGCGAACACAGGGGCGGTGCGTGCGTTGCGGCGCGTGTGCAGCCTGTCAGCGCTGCTTTTGGCGGCGACGGCGCTCAGCGCGTCGCCGGCGAGGGCCGTGGACCCTAGCGCCGCGCAGTGGGTCAATCCCGACTCGGGCGACTGGCTGGACCCAGGTAACTGGGATCTCGGCAGTGTTCCGACTTCGGTTCATAGCTCGTATATCCACCGTGGTGGCGCGGCCCAGGTTACGGGTGGCGCCGACGCTTTGAGCGGCCAAGTGATCATAGGTACGGGCCTCGGTAGCGGCGTCGTCGAGGTGAGCGGCTCCGGGTCCACCCTCACAACCGTGGACAATATCTATCTGGCTGTCTTTGGTTCCGGCACGCTTGCCATCAGCGATGGCGGCGAGGTGAGCATCGGCGGCACCGCCTATGTCGGTCAAGGGTACGACAGCACCACGGGCGGTATCGGCCTCGTCATGGTGACCGGCCCGGGGTCGGTCCTGAGTGCCAACCACCTCAAGGTAGGCTTCAACGGCAAGGGCACGGTCGAGGTCAGCAACGGGGGCACGCTAAGCGCGGCAAGCTCCGAGGTGGGTTCCCTGGCTGAGGGGGACGGCAAAATCGTGATCGATGGCCTCGGCTCGAGGCTGCAAACCGAGTTCCTCCGGGTCGCCGTTGACGGCGACGGCGCCGTCGAGATCAGGGGCGGCGGTACCCTCAGCAGCACGTGGGCCTCGGTCGCCAGCGGCGCAGGAACGATCGGCCAGGTGGTGGTCGACGGCCCCGGTTCGAGCTGGACCAATACCGGCAGCCTCGACCTCGGCGGCATGGGACAGGCGGACCTCACCATCAGCAATGGCGGGCGGTTCAGTGCGGACAACATCAATATCGGTGCGGCGGGCAAGCTCAACATCGGCGCGGCCGCGACCAGCGCGCCCGTCGCCGCCGGGACGCTCAAGGCCGGCAGCATCTCGCTGACCGACGGGGAAGCGAGACTCATCTTCAACCACAGCAGCGCGAACTATGAACTGGACACCGACATCTCCGGCATCGGAGTCATCGAGCAGCTGGGCCCCGGCAAGACGGTGCTGACCGGCAACAGCCGTGACTTCACCGGCGAAATCAGCGTCGTCGGCGGCGAACTGATGGTCGATGGCTGGCTCGGCGGCGACATGACCTCGAAGGGCCGGTTGAGCGGCGAAGGCGTCGTCCGCAATGTCAGCGTGGTCGGGGGCGGGGTGATCGCGCCGGGCAAAGATCGGATCGGCACGCTGGCGGTGGAGGGCAACCTCTATATGGCCCCGGGCTCGACCTATGAGGTGGAGATCGACTCCGGTTCCAGCGACCTGATCCAGGTGATGGGGATCGCCTATGTCGAGGGGGCGGACATCGCCATCAAGCGTGGCGTGGGGCCGCTGGCACTGGGGGGAGGCGGTTACACCATCCTCAGCGCTGACGGCGGCTTCTATGACGGCTTCGGCGACATCATCTCAGACTATGCCTTCGTTACGCCGTCGATCGCCGTCACCCGTGTAGGCAGCTCCGACCTGGTTGGGCTCAAGTTCACCCGCAACGATCTGGCTTTCACCGAGGTCGCGAAAACGGCGAACCAGTCGCAGGCCGCGGCGGCAGTCCAGGCGCTTGATATCAACAATGCCACCTACAGGACCGTTCTCAGCCTCAACCAAGCCGAAGCGCAGACGATGTTCGATGTGCTCTCGGGTGAGGGGCATGCGACGCTGAAGGGCGTACTGATGGACAATGCCGGGCTGGTGTCGGACGCGCTGGTGCAGCGGCTGGATGCAGCGCGGACGCTCGATGGTTCCGGCGCCGTCAGCGGCTATGCCGCGCTACCGGCACTGCCGGAGGCGGGCGGCGGCAACGCGATGTGGGGCGAGTTCTATGGTGGCTTCGGCAAACTCGGCAGCGACGGCAACGCGGCCGAGGCCGAACAGGCCAGCGGCGGGCTGCTGCTGGGGGCCGATGCGACCGTCGCCGACTGGCAGGTGGGGCTGGCGGCGCAGCTGGGACAGACCAACGTCTCGATCGCTGATCGCGCTACCGAGGCGACGACCGCCGACATCGGCGCGGGGTTCTATGCCGGGACGAACTGGGGCGACACCGGGTTCTCGCTCGCCGGGACGGCGACGCAGCACGCCATCTCGACCAGCCGCGAAGTGGGGCTGGGGCTCAACGAAACACTGACTGCCGACTACGGGGCTACGACCGGCCAGGTGGTCGCCGAGCTCGAGCATGAGTTCGATCTCGGCGCCGCGAGCCTGACGCCGTTTGCGCGGCTGGGCCATGTCGTCCAGGCGACCGAGGCCTTCGAAGAGACCGGCAATGGCGGCGGCGCAGCCCTGTCGGGTGAAGCCGATGTGGTCAACCAATCCTTCGCCACGCTGGGTCTGCGTGGCGCGTATCAATTCGTGGTGGGCCAGGGTGGTCTTGCGACATTCAGCGGTGGCATCGGCTGGCGTCGTGGTTTTGGTGAGGCGCCCACCGCGCATCTTGGGTTCAACGGCGGCTCGCCATTCGTTATCGCAGCCACCCCCGCCGCCGCGGCCTCGTTACTGCTCGAGGCGGGGTTCGACCTCGACCTGGCCGAGGGGCTGGATGTTTCCGCGAGCTATACCGGCGATCTCACGGTCGACGGCCAGTCGCATGCTCTGAGGGCCGGACTGGGCGGGCAGTTCTGAGGCTAGGTTCTGCCGATGCCCTCGACGACGAGGCGGATGATGCGGCGGATATCCGCCTCGCTGAACCTGCCGGTGGCGAGCGCGGTGAGCATGGCCTGCCCGTAAATGCCGAGCAGGACGAGCGCCATGAAGTCTGGATCCTCGTCTCGGCGGATGACGCCCTGCTGCTGGCCAAGGACCAGGATGTCGCGGATGAGGCGCTGGAACGAGGGACGATCGGGCGGTGGCGCCACCGAGGGGCGCTCGGCGGGGCTCAGCGCCAGGCGGGCGAGCGAAGGGTTGGCAAGGCACCAGCCGGCGCTGTCGAGGAACACTGCGGCCAGCAGTGGCAGGACGTCCTCGTTGGCGGCGATGCGGGCCCGATAGCCGGCGTCGCCGGCTTCGACCCGGGCGATCAGCTGCAGGGCGATCTCATCCTTGGAGCTGAACAGGTTGTAGAGCGTCTTGCGGGTCAGCCCGGCCCGCGTCGCGATCTCTTCCATCGAGGTGTTGGCAAAGCCCAGCGCACGAAACGCCTGGTCGGCAGCCTCGAGGATCAGGGCACGGGAGCGGTCGGTTCGCTTCGGGGTTGTCATAAGTACACAGTAGTGTAATTTTATACGGGTGTGAAGATGCGGGATTATGAGATGTGGGAAGCGTTCGGCCCGGAGATCTGGATTGTCGATGGGCCGGTGGTCACTGCCGCGGCCGGCTTTCACTATCCCACCCGCATGACGGTGATCCGGCTGGCGGGTGGCGACCTGGTAATCTGGTCGCCGGTCGCGTTGACGGCGCAACTGCGCGGCGAAGTGGAGGTGCTGGGCAATATCCGTTACCTCGTGGCGCCCAACTCGCTGCATGACAGCTTCATTGCCGACTGGCATCGCGCCTTTCCGGTCGCCCAGGTGCTGGCGGCCGGGTGTCCGCGAGAAGCGAGCCGACCTCAGGTTCGGGGCGGATCTCGGCAACACGCCGGTACCCGGCTGGACCGGCGAGATCGAGGTCGTCCTGGTGCGCGGTAACCGGATCACCACCGAGGCGGTAGCCTTCCACCGGCCGAGCGGCACGGTGATCTTCACCGACCTCCTGCAACAGTTCCCGCCCGGCTGGTTCAAGGGCTGGCGCGCCCTGGTGGCGCGGCTTGACCTGATGCTGGCGGACGAGCCCTCGGTGCCGCGGAAATTTCGTGTCGCCTTTTCCGACAAGCGCGCCGCGCGGGCAGCGCTCCGCCGAATCCTCGCCTGGCGCGCCAGCAACGTGCTGATGGCGCATGGCACGCCGGTCAGACGGGACGGCCACGCCTTCCTCAGGCGGGCTTTTGCGTGGCTGGTGAAGTGGTGAGGGAAGGGCCCCGAACTGACCCTCGAATGGTCGTTTCGGCGTCAAACCAGCGACACAAACCCGTCCCTACATGGCTTGACGTTTGTCGCGCTTTCGAACCGGAAAAGTCTGCAACTTTTCCTGAAAGCGCTCCGGTGAACCGGTAGCGCCTGCAAGGCGTTGTGACGCGGGCGGGCAGAATCTGCGGAGGCGGTCTTGAAATTTGACTGCAGGTCCATAATTTTGCGTGGACGCGTTGGCCGACACGATGCTAATGCGCTTTTCAGACGTCAGGAGGCGTCCAGGATGGAGAAGGCTTTTCAGGTGACCCGACGACCGTAATCGGTCGGCAGCCGGCTTAAGTGGGCCGGTACGTTTGTCCTCGTCTTGTTTGTTCCTGGACCAGTCACATGATCGCGCCTTCCGTCTCCGTCGCTGCTGAAGCAGCGCCTCCGCAACTCGGCCTGCCCACCATTCGCTTTGCTACTCCTGCCGACGACCAGTTCGTCGAGGACCTGCAGGCGCTTGCCTTCGGCCCGGGCCGCTTTGCCCGGACGGCGTTCCGGGTGCGCGAGCGCTTCCCGATCGACACGACGCTCAGCCTCATCGCCGAAGTGAACGGGCAGTCCTGCGGTTCGGTGTGGATGACCCCGATCAGCGTCGGCGGCATTGACGGCTACATGCTTGGCCCACTGGCGACGCACCCGGATTTCCGCAAACGCGGCGCCGGCAAGTTGCTCGCGAGGGAAGTCACCCGCATCGCGCTGGAGCGCGGCAAGGGCAGCTTCGTGCTGCTGGTCGGCGACCGCGACTATTATTGCCCGCTCGGCTGGGTGCCGACGCAGCTGGGCGCCATCGAGTTTCCCGGGCCGGTCGATCCGAGCCGGGTGCTGGTCTACTCCAACGACCCGACGATGGCCGTGCGGCTTGCGGGCCCGATCAAGGCGTTCGGCGCCGGCAAACGCTCGTAGCAAGGGGAACGGCTGGCCCTTCGGGGTCGGCCGCGCTTGAACGAGGCCGTCAGCAACGGTTCATTTCAATCGAGCTAGGTCGCCGTATCGCAACGGCGCAACGCCGGACAACCGGCCCGCCTTCCTCATTTGAAAGAACTGCAATGATCCGTGCATCTCTTGTTCTCGCTGCCCTGCTGCTCGCGTTCTCGGCGAGTGTTCCGGCTCATGCCGGCATTGCCGACAATGGCACCACCATCAACGGTATCGACCCGAATGGCATCGACCCGAATGGCATCGACCCGAACGGCATCGACCCGAATGGCATCGACCCGAATGGCATCGACCCGAATGGCATCGACCCGAATGGCATCGATCCCAATGGCATCGACCCCAACGGCGCCAACACCACGGGTGCGTTGGTCAAGCCGATGAAGCTGATCGCGGTCGAACTGGCCAACTGATCGACGACGCCGGGGACGAATGATCGTCCCCGGCGAATACCATCGCTCCCCCGAACGCGAAGCCCCCCTTTCATGTCCCTGACATCGCTCTGTGCGCTGCTCTGCACCCTGCTGTCCATTGGACCTGCCACCGCACAGACGCCGCCCGCGCCGACCGTTACCGCGATCGAGGCCGCGGCGGGCAGTTTTCGGGCGACCCTGTCGGATGGAACGACGCGGCAGGGGACGGAACTGATCGGCATGGTGCTGACCTATTCGGATGGCGACACCACCATCCGGGTCAAACTGAAGGGCGTACGCCCCGACCCGCGGGACGCCAGCGGCAGGCTGCAGCTCAACGACCTGCGCTATGCCGATACCGACAAGCCCTATTGCCTGCCATCTGCCGACGGGCTGCGCGAGGGCTACGCCATCGCCGGACGTGCCGCCGACGATGGCACCATCCACCCGGCCGAGCCGGGCGAGTTCGTGCTCGCCTGCACCTCGGGCGCACAGGGCAAGTGCCTGCGCTTCGGCTATCGGCCATGGGAGGTCGGGCCGGACGGTGTCTCTAACGCGGATCGCTACAACGCCTGCATCCACATGATTCGCGCGGACTATTGCGGCGACGGTACGGCGACCACCAAGGACGGCACGCTCATCGACATGTTCGACGATGCCGGCATCCAGCAGGCGGAGCGGAAGCCCGGCTTCAGCTTCGAGGCGGCGTGGACGCCGGAAGGCGCGGCCTGTGTGGCGCATGTGCGGATTCGTGAGAACATCTCGCTCGCGGATCTGGCTCGGACCTGTCCGCGCCTCGCCGGCAAGCTCGGCCCCGAAGCCTGCAGCGAGGGCGCTGTTTCGGCAGACGTCTACAACCTGTCGAAGTAGGCCGCGGGCGGGCGGCCGCCGCCACGGTTGTTGATTTGTCGCATGACCTTAGCGGAAAAGTCTGCCAGTTACCGGGGGAGACGTTCTGGAGTGCCGGCCCTGATTGACGACGCGCTGATCACGAGAATCGCCGGCCGGCTGCTGCGCGAACCGGAAGCGTTCGACGCGGCGGCCGGCATGCTGCCCGATTGGGTGCCGGACACGCCGCCCGGCCGCCCGCCGGTGCCGGCGGCGGTGCTGATCGCGCTGGTCAGGCGCCCCGAGGGGTTGTCGATCCTTTATACCGAGCGCTCGCCCGAGCTCCGCTCGCATTCGGGGCAGATCGCTTTCCCGGGTGGCAAGGTGGATCCGACCGACAAGGACGCGGCCGATGCGGCGCTGCGCGAGGCCTGGGAAGAGGTGCAGCTCGACCGCGGCGAGGCCAAGGTGCTGGGCTTCATGCCGCTCTACTATACCGGCACCAATTACCTGATCACTCCGGTGGTGGCAGTGGTGGAGCCGAGCCGGCCCTTCATCCCCAATCCGGGCGAAGTCCGCTCGGTGTTCGAGGTGCCGCTCGATTACCTGATGACGCCGGGCAGCTACACGACCTTCCACATCAAGCGCGGTGGCCGCGAGCACTCGACCTGGCAAATCGAGCATAGCGGGCTTGTCATCTGGGGCATAACAGCGAACCTTACGCGACGCTTCCACGATCTGGCCTTAAGCCCTGAAAGGGATTGGAGCCCAGAGCAGGACCTGAGCCCGGAGGGCGGTTGAACAAGCTGGGGGACATCGACGAACGCCTCAAGCGCGCCGACTGGCTGATGCGGCCGGAAACGCAGCGCATGATGGCATTGCTCGATGGCGCCGAGGGCCGGACCCGGGTGGTGGGCGGCATCGTGCGCGATACGCTGCTGGAGCTGCCGCGCGCCAATTCCGACATCGACATGGCCACCGAGCTCAGGCCCGAGGAGGTGATCCTCAGGGCCGAGCGGGCGCGGCTTTCAGCCTATCCGACCGGCATCGAGCACGGCACGGTGACGCTGCGGCTCGATCGGCTCACTGCCGAAGTGACGACGCTGCGCGAGGATGTCGAGACCGACGGACGGCACGCCGTGGTGCGCTTCGGCACCGATTGGCGGCAGGATGCGCTCAGGCGCGATTTCACCCTCAATGCCCTTTATGCCGGCATGGACGGTACGCTGTTCGATCCGTTGCACGGGGTGGAGGATTGCCTTGCCCGCAAGGTGCGGTTCATCGGCAAGCCGGCCGAGCGGATCGCCGAGGACCGGCTGCGGGTCTATCGCTTCTTCCGCTTTTCGGCGAGCCATGCCGGCGAGCAGTTCGACCCGGATGGGCTCGCCGCCTGTGCCGCGGCGGCGGGGACGCTGGGGCGGCTGGCGGCAGAGCGGGTCGGCGCCGAGATGCGCCGCATGCTGGCGCTGCCGCGCATCGCCAATACGCTGAAGGCGATGCGGGAAGCGCAAATCCTGCCGTTGCCCGAGGCAATGATCAGGCTGCTCTACGGCTATGAGCGGCGGGCGCGGAAGCCGGAATACACGGCGCGACTGGCGATCCTGATGTCGGAAATCGGCGCGGAGCGGTTGCAGGCGATGTGGCGGCTGTCGAACGACGATATCGGCACCGCCGAGGCGATCCTTTCGGCGGCGCGGCTGATCGCCGAGTTCAAGCTGAACGAGGCGGCCTACCGGCATCCCGGCGCACTGGCAGACGGCATCGACGTCGCGGCGACGCTGTCGAACTGGGGCGAGGCAGGCAAGCTTGCCGTTCTCGAGCAGCTGCAGCGACTCGACGTGCCGCACTTCCCGATCCGCGGCAGCGACCTCCTCAACCTCGGCATGTCACCTGGGCGGGAGCTCGGCGAAGCGCTCGAGCGGCTCGAACGGGCCTGGATCGAGAGCGGTTTTGTGCTCGATCGCGCGGCGCTGCTGGGGATGGTGAGGCGGGGGTAGGGCTTCCGTTCTCCAGGGCCGGTGTGCTTGGCGCTCCTCACCCTGGCCCTCTCCCCAAACGGGCGAGGGGACGCGAGGTGAACCGGCGGTGCCACACCGCCCCCTCGCCCCTTTGGGGAGAGGGTTGGGGTGAGGGGTAGCCAAGCGCGCAGCCCTCAGGAACTACCCGCCCTAGTGTACCGCCTCGCCCTTTTCGTGCACGCGGGCCTTGATCTCGTCGACCATGTTGGGGCGGATCAGCTCTTCGCCATGCGCGCTGCGCAGGTGCTCGGCGGCGCGGCGGACGATTTCCGCGGTGTCCTCGGCCTGGGTGTGCCAGGTGCAGCCGGGAACCAGGGTGCCACATTCGAACGATTTCATGATCATGCTCCATCGTTGGTGGCAGGACATAAGGCGCCAGGAATGCGGCAGCGGCAGGGCCACGGTTTACATGGCGATCCGCGGTCAATTGCATTCAAAGATTCACGAAACATCTACGAATGTACGGCGTGATGATCGCGACCAGCCAAGATTATCGCCGACGATGGGCAAAGTGCCGCAAATAGCAGAGCCAGCAGCAACGTCAGAGCCGAAGGGCTTGGGCACGGTGGTGTTCGTGTGCGATCCGCATTGGGAGGGGCACGGCAAGGCCATGGCGGGACAGCTCGGCGCGCCGGTGCGTCTGCTTTCGGAGCTGACCCACCGCGACCTCGCCGATGCCGAGCAGGTGGTGGTCGATGCGGACCTGCGCGACATGGATTCGGTGGGCAGGCTCAAGCATGCGCTCGACCGGGTGCCGGCGATCAAAGCGCGGACGTTCCTGATCGATGAGGGCGGCAGCGAGCGCTTGCTGCGGGTGCAGGCCAATGCCCTGGGGGCGACGCGCCACATGGTGCGGAAGTTTGCCCTGGCGGAGCTCCGCCGCGAGTATTCGGTGACCGGCCGGGCGCGCCGCTCCGCGGCGGCGGAGGCAGCGCTCAGGGCCGACACGGGTGGCGTGTCGATCGCCGACGCCGAACGCTCGCTCGAGGTGCTGTTCGAGGGCATACTCAGCGACGCGCCGATGTCCATGGAAGCCGTGTCACAGGCCGCGGCAGGCGTCCTGGCCAGCGTCAAGGCGGTTGGCGCCGATGCCTGGCTCGCCTCGGTGCGCCGGCACCATGAGGGGACGTTCCAGCATTGCCTGTTGGTCACCGGCGTCGCCGCGGGGTTCGCCAAGGGAGCGAAGCTCGGCGGTGGGCAGGCGGCGGCGCTGATGAATGCTGCGCTGCTGCACGATGTCGGCAAGGCGGTGATCCCGCGCCACATCCTCGATAAGCCCGGCAAGCTCACCCCGGAAGAGTTCGAGGCGGTGAAACTGCATCCCGGCGCCGGGTTCGACTATCTGAGCAAGCACGGCACGGTGTCGCCGCTGGTGCTCGACGCGGTGCGGCACCATCACGAAGCGCTCGACGGCAGTGGTTATCCGGACCAATTGCGCGGCGCTGAGATCGGGCCGCTGACGCGTATTCTCACCGTCTGCGATATCTTTGCGGCGCTGATCGAGACCCGGCCCTACAAAGAGACGCGGACGCCGCACGAGGCGATCAGCATGCTGGTCGACATGAGCATCAGCAGCAAGGTCGACTATGCGGCGGTGCGGACGCTCGGCGATAGTTTTGGGATCTCGCTGCCGGCGCAGTTCGGCGACGTGGTGCGCGGCTTCGCCGTCACCCGGCCGCGCGGCTGATCACTCATCATCGAACACGCCGAGCGCGCTGAGGCCGCGGATGGCGGTGCCATCCTCGGTGCGGATCACTTCGCGCGGCACGATGCCGCTCTCCTCGGCAATGGCGTCGGCGAGCGGCTGCGAATGGGTGACGACCCAGATCTGCGCGCGCTCGGCGGCCTTGACGATGGTGCGGGCCAGCGCCGGCAAGAGGCTCGGATGGAGGCTCGCTTCGGGCTCGTTGAGGGCGATGAAGGGCGGCAGCCGGTAAGAGAGCAGGGCGCCCATCAGGGCGAGGAACTGCAGCGTGCCGTCCGAGAGTTCGTGCGCCCAGAAGGTGCGCTTGGGCGTTTCGGGGAAGATCATGCCGAAGCGCGCGAACTCTTCGGGCGGTGGCACGACCAGTTCGGCGCCGGGGAAAGCGGCACCGATCGTCGCATCGAGGTCAATGGTTTCGCCCCTGACATGGCGGAGGGTCGCCAGCACCGATGCGAGGTTTCCGCCGCTGGACGCCAGCATCGGTGAAGTGATGGCGCGCGACGGCCGCCGCAGCGCCGAGTCGGGATCGGTGCGGAAGCCGTGGAAGAAGCGCCAGTTGCTCAGCTCCTGTCGCACCACGGCGATCTCCGGGTAGCCGCCGCGCACGGTCGAAAGCGCCGTCTCGCTGGCCAGCGCCCGCTCGTCGATCAGCTCGCGCTGACCGCCGGCGGCGCGGGCGAATACCGCGTTGTTCTTCCGTTCGAGCAGGGCGACGGGGCGCTTGCCCTGCCGCAGCTCGACGGTTTCCTCCTTGATCTGCGCTTCGGTTGGAAAGGCGGCGGAATCGGGGGTGGGGAAACCCAGCTCGATCCGGTAGGTGGGCAGAAACTCGTCGAGCTCCAGC
Source organism: Devosia sp. LjRoot16 (assembly GCF_964252795.1). NCBI lineage: Bacteria > Pseudomonadati > Pseudomonadota > Alphaproteobacteria > Hyphomicrobiales > Devosiaceae > Devosia > Devosia sp. LjRoot16. Next base: position 1,107 of record NZ_CAXUPH020000006.1, on the reverse strand, counting down.
CGAGCTTCCAGCGTCAGGCGGTTACGACCCTCGTGGGCGCGATACCCGTCGGTGCGGTACATCGGATCGAAGCTGCCATCGGCGGAGAGGTTCCTGCCGCCGGCCCAGAAGATCGAGCCGAGGCCACCTTCGCGGGCGATTTCGTCGGCCAGGGTGCCCCTCGCGGCGGCGTGCAGCAGCTCGAGCGAGCGGTAGAGGTTGGTCTTACCGACGCCGTTGCCGCCGGTGAGGACGGTGAGCTGGCGCAACGGCAGGCGCAGCTTGCGGACCGAGCGAAAACCCTTGATCTCGACATCGGTCAGCGTCATCGGCCCGGCTTCGCTCCTCTCGCGTGGCAGAGGTGTAGCGCGGCCAGCGAAGGGATAGAAGCGGTGCGCGGGTCAGGGCCCGCGCACCGCTTGTGGCCTCATGAAACGTAGAGCTGCACCGCGCCATTGCCGGCGGGAGCGATGTCGACGACCTGGTTGACTGCGATGTGGTTGCGGGCCAGGAGCTGCATCGCCGCTGGATCGGCCTTCAACGCCTCACGCAGCAGGTGGATCGACTGGTCGCTGGCGTTGAGCGCGTCGAACGCCTTCGTGGCATCGCCACCATCATTCCAGGCGGTATCGAACTTCACCACCGATACGGACCTGGCGTGCAGCAGGTCGGCAATGTTCTGGCGGTTGAACACCTGGACCTGCGGATCGAAGCTATCGACCGACATGCCGCTATTGGGCTTGGCGAGGGAGATTGCCGGGGCGGAAGCGAAGGCCGGGGCGGCGGCGATCAGGATTGCCGCGGCGGCAGCCGTGGCTCCCAAGCCCTTGAGAATATTGCCCTTGAGAACGTTGTTCATTTTTGAACTCCACAAGCAGCGAAGCTGAAGCGCGGTTCCGTTGCGCTGGCTGGAACCGTTCGAGGGTGCGATTTTGCACCGGCCCCTAGCATCTAGGAGCAGCCCGGGACCGCCGGTAGTTTCCGGCGGCTTAAGCTTCGGCAAGGTTGGTAAGGGTGGGGTCATGCGCAAATCTCTCCATGATCCTCCCCCGCGTGGCGGGGGAGGGGACGAGGCCAGAGGCCTCACCCCGGGGGGACCAGCGAAGCTGGTGGAGGGGGGAGCCCAAG
>NZ_CAXUPH020000005.1:172500-572348 GCF_964252795.1 Devosia sp. LjRoot16 | reverse complement strand
CTTGGGGGGAGGGATCAAGGGTGGGGGTCGGCCACAAACTGGATGCCGGACGAACGGCGTTCTTCCCCACCAATCTTCCCACCCAACGGCGTCATCCCCGCGAACGCGGGGACCCAGTGCGATCTCTCAACGTTCGCTGGTGGTGCAGCATCCCACTAGGTTCCCGCCTTCGCGGGAATGACACCGGAGCGAGTTTGCGGGCTGGAATTACCCCTCACCCCACCACCGCCGCCAGCAAAGCTGCCGTCTCCGCATCCGCCGGCAAGAACGCCTCGATCACCAACTCGCTGAGCGTGATCTCGGTGGGCGTGCCGAACACCGTGGTGGTGGAAATGAAGCTCGCCACGGCGTCGCCGAAGCGCATCTTCATCGGCACGAATACCCCGCCATGCTCGTCGCGCCCTTCATAGCCGGGAGCGATGCCGGAGATGTCGCGCAGCTCTTCCAGCAGCTCGGCGATGGCCGGATCGCCACTCGCTTCGAGCTGCGCCGCCACCCGGCGCAGGATATCGCGGGCCCACTCGTCGTAGTTGACGATCAGCCGGCCCAAGCCATCCTGGCGGAGGCTGAGGCGCAGCACGTTGATCGGCTCCTGCAGCAGCTCTGGATTGGTGACCTGCGACAGGAACGGCGCCGCCGCGGCATTCGCCGAGACCAGGTTCCAGCCGCGATCGACGGCGATGGCCAGGTACGGCTCATAGGCCTTGAGCACCAGATCTACCGCGGCGCGGGCCGGCGCCAGATCCGGGTGGTCGAGCCGCCGCTCGGGATAGACCGGCGCGTACCCCGCCGCGAGCAGCATCAGGTTGCGGATGCGCAACGGCACGCCGAGGCCGGAGGCGATGCGCAGCACCACCTCGCGGCTCGGCACCGAGCGCCCGCTTTCGATGAAGCTCAGGTGCTTCTGGCTGAGCTCGATCTCCAGCGCCAGGGAGAGCTGGCTGAAGCGGCGGTGCTGCCGCCAGTCGCGGATATAGTCGCCGATGGAACGGTCGGAGGCCGTGGCTTGTGCGTGGGTCATGGCGCCGACCCTACCCCGCCGCGGCGTCGGTTCAATTACCTCTGCGTTAGTTGAGACGAGGAAGCGGGAGGTAGAAATGTGTCGCCGTCAACAAACGAACCCCGACGGAGAAACCGAAATGAACCTCATCCGCTTTGCCCTCGTTGCCGATGCCGCCGCGACCGTGGCCACTGGCGCGCTGCTTGCCGTCGGCGGCAGCCTGCTCGCCGACCTCACCGGCCTGCCGGCAACCGCCACCCAGCCGCTCGGCCTGTTCCTCATCGCTTTCGCCGCCTTCGTCGGCTGGGTCGGGATACAGCGTGAGACGCCGCGCGGCGCCGCGACGCTGATCGTCCTTGTCAACGCCGCCTGGGTCGTCGGCAGCCTCATTGTGCTCTTGGCCGGCACCTTCCCGCTGACGCTCCTCGGCGTTGCCTTCGTCATCGCCCAGGCCGTCGCGGTCGCGGCGCTCGCCGCCCTGCAATGGGTCGGCCTCGGCCGGGCTCGCGCCCTCGCCTGACCTCGCACATCACGGCGGACAACCGGTGCTGCTGACAGGCTCTGTCAGCAGCACCGGCGCATGGTTCTGGGGCCGGCAGAGACCGGCGCCGAAGCAGCGAGGATGACCCGGAAATGCCCATGACCCGTCGATCCCTCATCAAGTCCGCCATCGCCGCAGCCCTGGTGCCGGCGTTCACGGCCATCGCCCATTCCGCAGCCCGAGGAGAGACCACCATGACCACCGCCAAGCCCTTCAAGCTCGCCATCGCCGACGCCGATATCGCCGACCTGCAATATCGCCTGCGCAGCGCTCGCTGGCCGGTCGAGGTTGCCCCCGACACCTGGGAGCGCGGCATCCCCGGCGGTTACCTCCGGCAGCTGGCCGAGCGCTGGGCCGCCTTCGACTGGCGCGCCCAGGAGGCTGAACTCAACCGCTACGACCAGGTGATGCTCGAGTTCGAGGGCGAGCATGTGCACGCCTTCCACATCCGTTCCAGACACGCCGACGCCATGCCGCTGGTGCTCTGCCATGGCTGGCCGAGTTCGGGCATCGAATACCTGAAGCTGGTCGAGCCGCTGACCAACCCGGCGGACGGCAAAGACGCCTTCCACCTCATCATCCCGACCGCCCCCGGTTTCGGCCTCTCCCCTGCCCCGCGCCAGCCCGGCTGGACTGCCACGAAGACCGCGGCCGCCATCGCCGAGCTGCTCAACCAGTTCGGCTATGATCGTTTCGCCGTCCACGGCACCGATATGGGCTCCGACGTCGCGGCCCAGCTCGACGTGCTGACCAACGGCCGCGCCATTGGCCTCCATCTCGGCACCGACCTCGACAGCGTCATCGCCGTCGCCTCGTTCATGGGCGGCGACCTCCAGCAGAACCCGGCGCTCACCGCCGAGCAGAAAGAGCGCGCCGGCGCCCTGTTGGCCAAGGTCGCCGATCGCAACGGCTACATCGCCATCCAGTCGACCCGGCCCAAGACGCTCGGCTATGCGCTGAACGACTCGCCGATCGGCCAGCTCGCCTGGATCGCCGAGAAGTTCAAGGCCTGGACCAACCCGAACAAGGCGACGATCGAAGCGGCGGTCGATATCGACCAGTTCCTCACCAATGTGAGCCTCTACTGGTACGGCGGCGGCGGTTCGGCTTCGGCCAATGCGCTGTGGGAAGCCTTCAAGGCCATGGGCTGGGCCCCGCCCAGCGCCACCCCGCGCGGCGTCGCGGTGTTCAACGCCAGCGACCTGGTCCGCCCCCTGTTCGACCCGCAGCAGCAGATCGGCCACTGGAGCGAGTTCACCGAGGGCGGGCACTTCCCGGCGATGGAAGAACCGGCGCTGCTGGCCGGGGATCTCAAGACGTTCTTCCGTCCGCTGCGCGGCTAGGATTATCCCAAACAGCCGGTGGTTGCCGACCCCCACCCTTAATCCCTCCCCGCAAGGGGGAGGGAGACGCAGACTGAAGTGCTGGTGTGAGGGTTTCCCTCCCCCTTGCGGGGAGGGGACAGGGGTGGGGGTCAGCCCGCACCGACTCCTGGGCAAACAAAAAAAGGCCGGGCAATGCCCGGCCTTTCCGTCTAAACCCAACCCTGCGGCTTAGTTGAACGCCACGGCCTTGGCCTGGCGCACGCCGGGGAGCCCGGCAATTTCCTTGAGCTGCTCCGCCGTGACCTCGCCATCGATCGACAACAGCGCAATCGCGTCGCCTCCCACCTCGGCGCGGCCGAGGTTGAAGTTGGCGATGTTGATGCCGAGGTTGCCGAGCAGCGTCCCGAGCCGGCCGATGTGGCCCGGCTTGTCCTCGTTGGTGACGTAGAGCATCGACGGGGTCAGTTCGGCATCCATGTTGATGCCCTTGACCTGGATGATGCGCGACTTGCCGTTGGCAAAGATGGTGCCGGCAATGCCACGTTCCTGCCGCTCGGTGATCACCGTGAGGCGGATATAGCCTTCATACGCCCCCTGCTGGTCGCGGGTGATGATCTCGACATTGATGCCACGATCCTTGGCGATCTGCGGCGCCGAAACCATGTTCACCTCGGCCACCTGCGGCTTCAACACGCCGTTGATCGCCGCGGCGGTCATCGGCTTGGTGTTGAGCGCCGCGACATTGCCCTCGTACTCGAGGCGGATGCCCTTGATCGAGGTCTCGGTCAGCTGGCCGGCGAACGAGCCGAGCGCCTCGGCGAGCTTCACCCACGGGGTCAGCCGCGGCGCTTCCTCGGCGGTGATCGAGGGGAAGTTCAGCGCATTGGTGATCTCGCCGGTGTTGAGATAGGCCGAGATCTGCTCGGCCACCTGCAGCGCGACGTTCTCCTGCGCTTCGGTGGTCGAAGCGCCGAGGTGCGGGGTGGCGATGAAGTTGGCGAGCTCGAACAGCGGGTTGTTCTGCGCCGGCTCCTCGACGAACACGTCGAACGCCGCGCCCGCCACCTTCCCCGATTTCAGCGCCTCATAGAGCGCCGCTTCATCGACGAGGCCGCCACGGGCGCAGTTGATGATGCGCACGCCGTCCTTCATCTTGGCGATGGCCTCGGCATTGATGATGTTGCGGGTCGCATCGATCAACGGCGTGTGCAGCGTGATGAAATCGGCACGCTTCAGCAGCTCGTCGAGCTCGACCTTCTCGACCCCGATGGCCTGCGCGCGCTCGGGCGTCAGGAACGGATCGAACGCCACCACCTTCATCTTGAGGCCCTGCGCCCGGTCGGCGACGATCGAGCCGATATTGCCGGCGCCGATCAGCCCGAGCACCTTGTTGGTGACCTCGACGCCCATGAAGCGGTTCTTTTCCCACTTCGAGGCCTTGGTCGAAGCGTCGGCTTCGGGGATCTGCCGGGCCAGCGACAGCATCAGCGAGATGGCGTGCTCGGCGGTGGTGATCGAGTTGCCGAACGGGGTGTTCATCACGATGATGCCGGCCTTGGTGGCTGCCGGGATATCGACATTGTCGACGCCGATGCCGGCGCGGCCGATCACCTTCAGGTTCTTGGCGGCGCTGAGGATCTTGTCGGTCACCTTGGTCGCCGAGCGGATGGCGAGGCCGTCATACTGGCCGATCACCTCGAACAGCTTGTCCTTGTCCTTGCCGAGATCGGGCAGGTAGTCGACGTCGATATTGTTGTCCTTGAAGATCTGGACCGCGGTCTTCGACAGCTTGTCCGAAACGAGAACCTTGGGCATGTCGCCCTCCATGCTGTTGCGGCTCCGGGCTTGACCTCAGACCGCGTGAAACTTGGGGAAGTGAGCCGCCCCGGTGGGCGGCTGGAAGCAATGGTGCTCAGGCGGCAGCCTGTGCCAGCGCGGCCTTCTCGGCGGCGAAGGCGTAGTCGAGCCACGGGGTCAGCGCCGCAAGGTTCGCGGTCTCGACCGTCGAGCCGGCCCAGATGCGCAGCCCCGTCGGGGCATCGCGGTAGCCGCCGATATCATAGGCGACGCCGGCCTTGTCGAGCCGCGAGACGATCGCCTTGGCAAAGGCCGCCTGCGCGTCGTCGGAAAGCGCGGTGATCGCCGGGTCCTTGATCACGAGGCAGATCGAGGTGTTCGAGCGCTCGGCCTCGTTCTTGGCGAGGAACGCCGCCCAGTCGGACTTGGCCACCCAGTCGGCCAAGACCTTGGCGTTGGCATCGGCGCGCGCCTGCATGCCCTTGAGGCCACCGACGGTCTTGCCCCATTCCATCGCGTCCACCGCGTCTTCGATGCACAGCATCGACACGGTGTTGATGGTGGCGCCCTCGAAGATATCGGCCATGAGCTTGCCGCCCTTGGTCATGCGGAAAATCTTGGGCAACGGCCAGGCCGGCTTGTAGGTCTCGAGCCGCTCGACGGCGCGCGGGCTGAGGATCAGCACGCCATGCGCCGCTTCACCACCCAGCGCCTTCTGCCAGGAGAAGGTGATCACATCGAGCTTCTGGAAATCGAGGTTCTGCGCAAATGCGGCAGAGGTCGCGTCGCAGATCGTCAGGCCTTTGCGATCGGCCGGGATCCAGTCGGCGTTCGGCACCCGGACGCCCGAGGTGGTGCCGTTCCAGGTGAAGACCACGTCATTGTCGAAATTGACGGTCGAGAGGTCCGGCAGCTCGCCATAGGGGGCGGTCAGGGTGCGGACGTTCTGCAGCTTCAGCTGCTTCTGCACGTCGGTGACCCAGCCCTCACCGAACGATTCCCAGGCCAGCATGTCGACGCCGCGGGCGCCGAGCATCGACCACAGCGCCATCTCGACGGCGCCGGTATCGGAAGCGGGGACGATGCCGATCAGGTAGTCGGCCGGGACCTCGAGCAGCTCACGCGTCAGCGCGATGGCCTTCTCGATGCGCTGCTTGGCCGGCTTGGCGCGATGCGAGCGGCCAACCAGCGCGTTGGCGAGCACGTCCACCGTCCAGCCAGGACGTTTGGCACAGGGGCCCGACGAAAAATTGGGGTTAGCCGGTTTCACTGCCGGCGCAGTCAGGGGCAAATCAGCCATGGCGACCCTCCCAGGTCGAAAGCCTTGCGTTAGGGCAAGGTGTCCTGAGACGGGCAGATACTCCTCATGACGTAAGCGCGTCAAGCGTCCAAAAGTCGGAGACGGAGCGAATTCCGCGACGACAATACCTGTGCCGGTCACCTGCCTCGCACAACGCCACGTCGACGTGACTGGGAGCGCCTATCGCACTTCAAACAGGCGCAGAGCGTAGGTCGCCACGGCAACCAGATCCCCGCCTGGAGCGACGTCGACGACGGACCCGCCCTCGGGTGAGGATTTCGTGATCCCCGTGACGATCAATTGACCGCCTTCGATTCCGCCCACCCATAGGACTCCTTCTTCTGTGCTGCTGAAGAACATCGGACCGTCGGCTCCCGCAACCAGATCGGCGTCGAAGTTGAACACCTGGGATCGCGATAGGTCGAGGGCGAGATTCTCCGCGTCGCTAAGGACGGGTGTTCCGGAGGACAGGTCGAACAGCCAGAGGTTCTTGTCGGCGCTGCCCACGGCGCAGTTCACCACCAGAAGCCAGTTGCCCAGAACCGAGATGTTGTTGATCCCGCGCTGCGCCTTCTCGTTATAGCGAACTCGGAACAGCTCGCTGCCATCCCGAACGCTGAGCCCCACCAGATCGCCATCTTCTGACCCGGTGACGACCGTGGTGTCGTTCCAGAGCGCGAGGCCCCTAACATTATGCAGCTGCCACGGATTGGACGGTGCATTGGGCGAGGCGACGTTGATGTGCCTCAGGATCGAGAAACCGCCGTCAGGACCCTGCTGCCAGTAGATGACGGCACCACTTTCATGACCAGTAACCAGCAGCTTGGCGCCGTCGACTTCGGTGATGAGCCCGCTATTGGCGGGTCCGTAAGTCGGATCGTAAGGCAGGTTGGCGACAAGCTCGAAGTCTTGCTCTGCATCGGCTGCCCCGTCTCGGCGCCACACGGCGAGGCTTTCTCGACCATCGGACGATACGATCGTCGAGCCATCAACTGCTGCCACCATTTCGACGCCCTGCCCCGAAGGCAGGGCCATCGCCTGGGTAACCATGGGTCCCCACTCTCCTGTCTTGGGCGTCCGGAATAGCGACAGCGTTCCATCCCACCGTCCGACAACGAAGTGTGTGGGGTCGAACCAGTCCATGGTCTGGGCGAAGAGTACAGTGGTGCCGGCAGGCTTGATTGTCTGCGCGGGAAGGTCGTCAGCCAGGGCCGCATTGGCAGCAGCGATCAGGATTGAGAGAACGCCGACAATTCTCTTGCCGATCTTATTGCCTGACATGATTTCCCTCATCCCCAATTCTGCCGACAATATCTCAGCTCCGATCAGAGTTTGCCACAATTAACTAGAGTCTCCACGCCTTTCGGAAGCGTATCTTGCAGCACATAGATCAGGCGGCACCGCACACTACTTGTCACTGGTCAGAACGACGTGTTGGCCTCGCGATATCCTCGATCTACTGGCTTGGCTGCATCTAGGCGCCACAGCAGGGCCGCTCGTCAGAAGTTTGTTTGAGCGTGCCAGGATGACGGTTAGGCATGTTGCGGCTGGGCGCTTGGTTGACTACGCCGCTCCAGATCAGTTGCCCACCTTGATAGATGCATGCGCATACATATATCTTCGGCAACCGCAGCCTTAGGAGGCATGTCATGCAGTTCGGAATCTTCTCGGTCAGCGACGTCACCCGCAACCCGCTCACCGGCAACACACCCAGCGAGGCGGAGCGGATCGATGCCATCGGCCGTATCGCGCAGCGCGCCGACGAGGTCGGCCTCGACGTATTCGCCATTGGCGAGCATCACAACCCGCCCTTCTTCTCGTCCTCGCCGACGACGCTGCTCGCCCATATCGCGGCGCTGACGCAGCGCATCATCCTGTCGACCTCGGTGACGCTGGTCACCACCAACGACCCGGTGAAGATCGCCGAGGATTACGCCATGCTGCAGCACCTGGCCAAAGGCCGGGTCGACCTGATGCTGGGCCGCGGCAACACCGTGCCGGTCTATCCCTGGTTCGGCCAGGACATCCGCAACGGCGTGGCGCTGGCGCTCGAGAACTACAACCTGCTGCATCGGCTGTGGCGTGAGGATGTGGTCGATTGGCAGGGCAAATCCCGCACGCCGTTACAGGGCTTCACTGCCATTCCCCGGCCGCTCGACGACGTGCCGCCCTTTGTCTGGCACGGCTCGATCCGCACGCCCGAGATCGCCGAGCAGGCGGCCTATTACGGCAATGGCTATTTCGCCAACAATGTCCTCGCGCCCAACTTCCATTTCCTGCCGCTGGTCAACTTCTACCGCGAGCGCTTCGAGCACTATGGCCACGGCAGCAAGGAGCAGGCCATTGTCGGGCTGGGCGGACACGCCTTCATCGCGAAAAACTCGCAGGATGCCCATGAGCGCTTCCGGCCGTTCTTCGAGGGCAACCCGATCTATGGCTCGAGCTACAGCCTCGAGGAATATGCGAAGAACACGCCGCTCAGCGTCGGTAGCCCGCAGGAGATCATCGACAAGACGCTGAGCTTCCGCGAGGCCTTCGGCGATTACCAGCGCCAGCTCTGGGTGGTCGACGCCATGGGCCTGCCGCTCGAGGCGGCGCTGGAGCAGGTCGAGCTGCTGGGCATCGAAGTGGTGCCGGTGCTGCGCAAGGAGATGGCTTCGCGGCGTTCGTCTGGCGCCGCCGAGGCGCCGACGCACGCGAGCCTGGTCGCCGCCAAGTACGGCGACGCCCCGGCGCGACAGCCGACGCCCAACCCCAACCGCGGCGACAATCTGACCGGCGCCCGGCCCTACCAGGACACCGACCCGGCCCTCGCCGCCAAGCTGCCGCTGGTGGGCTGAGCCATGGCCAGCGACACCAGATTGGCGAACGAGGCCTGGGAGGCGCTGTTCCGCGCGCAGATGACCATTGCCGCCGAGCTGCACGCCGGCGACGCCTGGGGCGACCTCGTGCCCACCGATTACGGCGTGCTCTACGCCCTCTCGACGGCAAAGACCGGCCTTAGGATGTCTGAACTCGGCAAGGACATCCTCATCAGCCAGGCGGGGCTCTCGAGGTCGGTGTCGCGGCTCGAAGCCCGCGGCCTGATCGACCGTCAGGCCGACCCTGAGGATGCCCGCGCCAGCATCCTCAGCCTGTCCAAGGCCGGCGCGCACCTGCAGAAGCGCGTCGGCGCCAGGCATGGCCGCCATGTCGCCGAGGCGATGACCTGTCGCCTCAGCGATCAGCAACTCGTCCAATTGCGCGATCTCTGCGAGCATTTGCTCGCGGGGTCGCCGGCAACGCCGGAGGTCTAGATGACCAAGCCGTTCCAGAGTCCCGAGCACCCCGCCCGCCTCGTCGTCATCAATGCCGGGGTCAGCGATCCGTCATCGACCCGCATGCTGGCTGATCGCATCGCGCAGCAGAGCCTCGACCGGCTGGCGGGAGCCGGCCTCGCCACCTCGCTCACCATCATCGACCTCGCGCCGCTGGCGATCGACATCGCCAAGGCCATCGTCGCCGGCTTCCCCGGCGACAAGCTGCAGGCCGCCATCGATAGCCTGGCCGGCGCCGACGCCATCGTCGCCGCCACCCCGGTCTACAAGGCCGGGATGAGCGGGCTGTTCAAATCCTTCATCGACCTCGTCGACAACGACCTGTTGATCGCCAAGCCGGTGATCCTCGCCGCAACGGCCGGCACCGCCCGCCACGCCATGGTCGCCGACGAGCAGATGCGGCCGCTGTTCGCGTTCCTGCGCGCCGTCCCCGTCCCCACCTCGATCTTTGCGGCGCCGGAGGATTGGGGCGCACCCGATCTCGGCAAGCGCATCGATCGCGCCGCCACCGAACTCGCCCAGTTCGTGGCGTCGGGCGTCGGACGCGCCATCGTCAATGCCGCCTGGGATGGCTACCAGCATCAGTTCGCCGGCAACGCCACCGCCGCCGAACAGTCGGCGGCCGACGTGAACTTTGACACCGACCTGATGCGGCTGGCGGCCGGCGGATCGTCGTCCGGCTCCTGAGCCTGCCGATCGTCAGGGCGACGTGCTGCGCCAGCGCTGTACCCAGGCAATGGCGAGCGAACGGGCCTGGTCGATTTCGGCCGGGCTCATTCTCGCGGTCAGGGTATCGAGATCCTTCACCGCGATCGGCAGGCCGTACTGGGCGGCGAGACTGGTCCACATATAGGCCATGACATCGTCCTGGGCGACGCCATAGCCGTTCCGGTACATGGCACCCAGCCCATATTGCCCGTAGACGTCGCCCTGGTTGGCGGCCAGCGAGTACCAGAAGACCGCCTGCTGGTCGTCCTGCGGCACCCCTTGGCCATGGTCGTAGAGCATCGCCAGGTTGGCCTGTGCCGGGGCATGGCCCTGGTCGGCGGCGAGCTTGAACCACCTGGCCGCCTCGACGTCGTCGGGAGCGACGCCGCGTCCGGTGTGGTACGAAATGCCGACATTGAACTGCGCCGGGGCATAGCCCTGCCCGGCCGCCAGCTCGAACAGCCGCACCGCCTCCGCCTCGTCGCGGTCGACCCCGTGCCCCTCGAAATACATGCTGCCCAGGTTGAACTGCGCCGCCGCGTAGCCCTGGTCGGAGGCCTGGCGCACCCAGTTGAGCGCTTCGGCAAAATCCTGCGCGACGCCGCTGCCGCGGAGGTAAAGCAGCCCCAGCGCCAGCTGGGCATAGGCATCGCCCTCAGCGGCGGCAAGGCGGAACCATCTGGCTGCTTCGACAGCGTCCTGCGGCACGCCCTCGCCACCATCCTTGAGGAGCGCACCGAGGTTGTAGCGGGCGTCGGCGCGGCCCTGCTCCGCCGCCAGCCGGTACCACTTGACCGCTTCGGCCGGGTTTCTCGCGATACCGAGGCCGGCGTCGTAGACATAGCCGAGGTTGTACTGCGCTTCGGCATCGCCCTTGGCTGCAGCGAGGCCGAGCCAGCGCATGGCTTCGACCGCATCCTGGGCGACCCCCTTGCCCGTCGCGTACATGAAGCCGACCGTCGTCTGCGCCCGTACACTGCCTGCGGCAGCGGCCGGCTTCAGTTCGCGCATCGCGGCTTCAAACTCGCCCCGCTGATAGGCGAGCATCCCCTCCGCCTCGCCTGCGACTACCCCGCCAGCGAGGAGACCGAGCAGCAGGACCGGCAGCGCGAGACGTCTGGCGAGCGACATCGTCGCCCGGCTCAGTCGTGCGGGCTGAACGGGGCAGCCGGCTTGTCGCGCTCCAGCACGTAGAAGCCGCCGGCCGCGAGGTCGGGCCATTCGCTGCGCGTTCCATCCGGCCAGACCACAGCAACGCTCGATGCGGTCGCGTCGCCGAGGCCAAAATGCACCCAGCCGAGCTGGCCGCCGGCATGGCCGCCACCCACCGTCAGCTCCCGCCGCATCGTCGTGTCGCCGCGCTTCACTTCGATCCAGCTGCCGATCGCATCGACGTTCGGAGCGGGCTGCCGCAGCGCCACCTCGATCCAGTTGCCACCAGCCTCCGCCCCAGTATTGCGCCAGACCTGCGCCCCGGTACGGCGGTTGACCACCACCAGGTCGAGCAGCCCGTCCATATTGAAATCGACGAGGGCCGCGCCGCGGGAATTGCCGTTGTTGGAAATGCCCGCCTGGTCGCCCACCTCGACGAACTTGCCGTCGGCGCCCTGCAGCAGCAGGTTGTCCGGGTCGTGCATGGCGAAGTCCGGCATCTGGTCGACATTGCCCTTGGCGACGAACAGATCGACCAGACCGTCATTGTTGACGTCGTCGAACTGTGCGTGCCAGGCCGTGCTGGGCCTGAGGTCGTCACCGGTATAGGGGCGGTGCGCCGTAACGCCCCTGGCATAGGCGACATCCTTGTAGTCGGGTTTGGGCCCTGGCGCGGTCAGCGTCTGCAGCTTGTTGTCGGCCATGCTGGTGAGGAAATATTCGGGGTAGCCATCGCCGTCGAGATCGTAGCTGGCAATGCCCATGCCCCAGATGCGCAGCACCTTCCAGCCATCGGCGGGGGTCAGGAGCTTGGGCGCCTCACTGGGCAGGATACGCCACATCTGTTCCTGGCCGCCCTCGTAATACTCGCGGTCATTGGAGACGCGCAGGCTCGGCGTCCCGGATTTATCCCAGTCGGTGAACAGCATCGACAGCGCGCAGAAGCTCGGCTTCAGCGGCAATGGCGCGGCGAACTTGCCGGCTTCGCCTGGCCGGTGCAGCCAATTGTCGGTGCACGATCCCCAGGGCGAGAGATCCTCGTTGCGGTCGATGTAATTGCCCACCGCGATGGTCGGCCAGCTCGAGCCGCGCTCGAAGGTCAGCGCCGCCGATGCGGTCCACGCGTCGCCGCCGTCAAAGCCCCACGCCTCGTTGGCCCGCTCGAACCTGCAGGCGCCCAGCCCGCGCATCACCAGGTTCTCGCCCACCCGCAGCACCAGGAGGTCAGTGACCCCGTCGCTGTCGATATCGGCCGGATAGAAGCCGCCGACGCTGTCGAGCTCGAGCCCGCTCTCCTCGGGCGCAAATGTCAGGCGGCCGCCCTGCTTGCTGGTGTTGACGTAGAGCTGGGCCTTCGACGCGCCACCCGGCAACGCGATGTCGGCATAGCTGTCGCCGTTGCAGTCGAAGGCCGCGACCCCGCCGCCGACGATGTAGAACCAGTCGCCGTCATAGCTGGTGGTGATGCCGGAGGCTGCCGTCTCGTCGACAAATTTGGGCACCGCGGGCGTCTGCGCCGCCGCGGGTTGAACAAGGCCGAAGCCGGCAAGCACCAGGGCGGCAGCGAAACTGTGCGGGGTGCGCATGGTGCTACTTCCTCGTCTTGAGCGCGATGGTGTAGGCGGCAATGCAGTGGCCCTGCACCAGCCCATCCTCGATGGCCGAGCGGAAATGGATGCCGCCATAGAGCCGCGAAATGCCGGCCTCCTCGGCCGCCTCATGGAAACTGGCGTATTTGCGCGGGTTCCTGCCGTCCGGCGAGCCGGTTTGATCCTCGAAGGCGTAGTTCTCGCCGAAAAACGCCGTCATCACCGCGTCCATGGCTCCCGACACGGTGCTGTGCCCGCTGGGATACTCGGGAAATGGCGGGGTGTTGAGGATCGGCTCCCATTTGGGATCGAGCACCTTTTTGATGTAGGTGATCGGCCGCACCAGATTGTAGGCATATTTCTGCTGCCAGCAGCCGACAAACGCGTCCGACATGGCGATGCCCATGCGGGCCAACAGGTCGACATTTTCGTCGAGCGGCAGGTCGGCGCGGTCGGCGACCTGCAACGCGATTGAGACCCAATGGCCCGGCGGGGTCATCGACAGCATCGGGTCATCGGACCAGAAACGGGCGATCGCCGCCTGTTCCGGGGTGGCGTTCTTGACCGTCTGGTAGACTTCGTCAGCCTCTTTGTAGAAGTCCGATGCGGGGTCGGCGCTGTAGGCGGGGTTGCCCTCAGTCGGGCAGGCGGCGCCATCGGGCGTGGCAAAGGTCCGGTTATTGCCCCAGTCCGGCAGCAGCGGCAGCTGCTGCTGGCGGATCAGGTTCGTCGGGGCCCACTTGCCGTCGCCCTTGGGCAGCTCATACTCGTAGGGAAAGCCCATATTGAGCACCGTGGCGCCGCCATCGTTCTGGGACCAGGCGAAGATCGCGGCCGCCATGGCCTTGCCGAAGGCTTCGCTGCGCGTCACCACATCCTCGGGCACGCCATCGACAGCCAACGCCCGCCATTTGCTCTGCGCCCGGTTGATCGAGCGCTGGCCGGTGGGCCCGGTATTGCCGAAGTAGAAGACGATGGCGTCCGACATGGCGGCGCTGATCACCACCGTCTCATCGTAAGGGACGCCGGCTTCACGCTGCGGCACCTCATCGAGCCCGTGCAACTGGCCGACCAGCGATACCAGCTTGTCCGAACCGCCCACCGCGGCTTCGAAGGCCGTGATCCCGAGATAGGCGAAAGACCGGCTGGCGACCGGCGGCGAATACGTCGCCGTGTGCCGGACCAGCTCATTCATCAGCGTGTACCAGTCTCTGAGGATGGCGCCCGGCTCGGGTCGCGCATCGGCGAGCGCCCCCAGGCTCGTCGCACACCACAACAGCACTGCCGCGCCAAGGGCGGCAATCCGGCGAGCTCGCATCATTCCCCCCAAAGTTCCACGGCCGGCGTGTTGCTCCGCTGTACCGTCCTCCTGTGGGCTCTATTTCAACTGGCAAGTGCCGCTCGGTCAATGGCTCAGCCAAAAGTCGGGATTGACGGAGATTCGCATAAATATCTGCGACCAACGGGATGAAGATTGACTTGCCGATGGGGCTGATGCAGCGTCGGTGTGCGTACCTCACAGGCAAATCGACACATAAGCTGCGGAACGACGGCGTGGTTTGTCTGGTCAGTGGACGCGCGTGCCAGAGGTTCCGCACGGAGTCTGGGAGGGCTCTGCAATGAAATTCAAGATCCTAACGCTGCTTGCCGGTGCTGTGCTGATCAGCGCCAGTTCGACCGCGGTGATGGCCGCGGGCAAGACGATTGCCGTCTCGTGGAAGACCTTCCAGGAAGAGCGCTGGAAGACTGACGAAGCAGCGATCAAGAAAGTGGTCGAGGCAGCCGGCGACACCTACCTGTCGACCGATGCGCAGGGCTCGGCGCAGAAGCAGGCGGCCGACATCGAGAGCCTGATCTCGCAGAAGCCCGATGTGATCCTCGTGGTCGCCTACGACTCCGACGCGATCCTGCCTTCGATCCAGAAGATCAGCGACGCCGGCATCAAGTCGATCGCTTACGACGTGCAGTTCGAGGATCCGAACGCGCTTTACATCACCTTCGACAATGTTGGCGTCGGCCGCATCATGGCCGAGGAAACGCTGAAGGTGAAACCGGAGGGCCGTTACGCCTTCATCAAGGGCGACAAGGGTGACCCGAACGCCACCTTCCTGTTCCAGGGCATGCAGGAAGTGCTCAAGGATGCCCTGGCCAGCGGCAAGGTGACCAATGTCTGCGAGACCTTCACTGATGGCTGGAAGCCGGACAATGCCCAGAAGAACATGGAGCAGTGCCTGACCTCCACCAATAATGGCGTCGATGCCGTGCTCTCCGAGAACGACGGCATGGCCTCGGGCGTCGTCGCAGCCCTCGATGCGCAGGGCATGGCGGGCTCGGTTCCGGTCACCGGTCAGGACGGCGACCTCGCCGCCATCAACCGCGTGGCGCTCGGCACCCAGCTGGTCTCGATCTGGAAGAACTCGATCGATCTCGGCACCACCGCAGGCAATGCGGCGATCGCACTGGCCGACGGCACAGACCCGACGGCAATTCCTGGCGTCGCCAAGTTCAGCGGCGGCAAGAACGGCGTCGAGATGAATGCCATCCTGCTCGCGCCGACCCCGATCACCAAGGACAACATCCAGGTGGCGATCGACGCCGGCCACATCACCAAGGAACAGGCCTGCGCCGGCGTGACCGCCGGCTCGGTCCCGGCCTGCAACTGATCGGCCGGACCTGATCTGATGTCTACCGGCCGCGTCGCCTGATCGGGTGGCGCGGCCTTCTCGTTCGGCGCCGGGCGAAGGGCGCTCGGCATTGACATGGCGAGGCCCGGCCTCGCTGACGGCGGCCGCAACGATCGGCTGGAGGATGGGGCATGACGGAGCAATCAAACACCAGTGGTCCGGCGGCCAGCAACGAGGGTCTGCTGACGCGGCTGATCCGTGCCGCCGAGATCGATACCCGCATGCTCGGCATGCTCGCCGCCATGCTGGTGATCTGGGTCGGCTTCGACATCATCAGTTCGATCCTGCGCCCCGGTGGCGGCGGCCTGTTCGGCGGTTCCTTCCTCACCTCGCGCAACCTCTGGATCCTCCTGGTGCAGACCTCGGTGATCGCGGTGATGACCACCGGCATGGTGCTGGTCATCGTCTTGCGCCAGATCGACCTGTCGGTCGGCTCGATGCTCAGCATCGTGGCGGTGGCGACCGGTGTGCTGCAGGTGTTCGAACTGGGGCCGACGCTTGGCGTCGGTCACCCCGCGATCTGGATCATCGCGGTGGTGTTCGCCATCGCGCTTGGCGCCGCCATCGGCGCCTTCAACGGCGTCTTGATCGCCTATGGGCAGATCCCGAGCTTCATCGTGACGCTGGGTGGGCTGATCGCCTTCAGCGGCGCCGCCTTCCTCATTGCCAGCGGCGTCACCGTCGCGCCGATGGACAAGACCTTCAAGCTGATCGGCGGCAACGGTCCGGCGGCCTCGATCGGCCCGGTCTGGAGCTGGGCGCTGGCGGCCGTTGCCTGCATCGGCATCGGCCTCGCGGTTGTCGCCGGCCGGCGGCGCCGGCTGACCTTCAACTTCAAGCCCAAGCCGGTCTGGGCCGAGATCCTCAGCGTCGTGGTCGGCTGCGCCGCGGTGCTCGGCACCACCGCCGTGGTCAACTCCTACCTCTACCCACCCCGTGTCGCGGAGCGCTTCGCCCTCGACAACAAGATTCCCATTCCACCGGGCGTCGAGAACAAGGCCGGGCAAGCCATCTGCCAGGCCGCTGACAAGGTCGTCTCCTGCCTTGACGGGCTGACCTTCCAGACCGGCTACCCGATCCCGGTGCTGATCATGCTGGCGGTCGGGCTGGTAATGACCTTCGTCGCCCGCCGCACCCGCTTTGGCCGCTACATCTTCGCCACCGGCGGCAATCCCGAGGCGGCCGAGCTCGCCGGTGTCAACACCAAGCGGCTGACCGTCATGGTGTTCACCCTGATGGGGGCGCTGGTCGGCATCTCGGCGATCATCGCCTCGGCCCGCCTCGACGCCGCAACCACGGCGCTCGGCACCCTCAACGAGCTCTATGTGATCGCCGCAGCGGTGATCGGCGGCACCTCGCTGGCTGGTGGCATCGGCACCATCTTCGGCGCCATCCTCGGCGCCCTGCTGATGCAGTCGCTGCAATCGGGCATGGCGCTGCTTAACGTCGATTCCGCCTATACCAATATCGTGGTCGGGGTTGTGCTGGTGTTCGCCGTATTCGTCGACCAGATCTATCGCCGACGCGTGAAGTGAGGAGGCAAACATGACCACCGAGACCATTGCTGCCGACTCCGCCTCGCAAGCTGCGCCGCTGGTCGAGATGAACGACATCTCGATCGCTTTCGGCGGCATCAGGGCCGTCGACCACGC
Source organism: Devosia sp. LjRoot16 (assembly GCF_964252795.1). NCBI lineage: Bacteria > Pseudomonadati > Pseudomonadota > Alphaproteobacteria > Hyphomicrobiales > Devosiaceae > Devosia > Devosia sp. LjRoot16. The sequence goes on along the minus strand of NZ_CAXUPH020000005.1, from coordinate 555,283 downwards.
TTCCATCGATCTCTATCCCGGCGAAGTGGTGGGCCTGCTCGGTCACAACGGCGCCGGCAAGTCGACGCTGATCAAGGTGCTGTCCGGCGCCTACAAACGCGATTCGGGCACCATCCGCATCGACGGCAGGGACGCCGAGATCTCCAATCCGCGCGACGCCAAGGCATTCGGCATCGAGACGATCTACCAGACCCTGGCGCTGGCCGATAACGTCGACGCCGCCGCCAACCTCTATCTGGGGCGCGAGCTGCGCACGCGCTGGGGCACCCTCGACGACATCGCCATGGAGGCCGAGTGCCGCAAGGTGATGGGCCGGCTGAACCCCAACTTTCGCCGTTTCAAGGAGCCGGTGAAGTCGCTGTCCGGCGGCCAGCGGCAGTCGGTCGCCATTGCCCGGGCGATCCACTTCAACGCCCGCATCCTCATCATGGACGAGCCCACCGCGGCGCTTGGACCGCAGGAAACCGCGCAGGTCGGCGAGCTGATCAAGCAGCTCAAGGCCCAGGGCATCGGCATCTTCCTGATCAGCCACGACATCCACGACGTGTTCGACCTCGCCGACCGCGTGACGGTGATGAAGAACGGCCGCGTGGTCGGCACCGCTCGCGTTGGCGACGTGACCAAGGACGAGGTGCTGGGCATGATTATCCTCGGCAAGTGTCCGCCCGGCGCCATCCCCGGACCAGGCGCGATCAAGAGCTGAACCGATGCCGGGGTGAGGCGCTGCGAACCGGCCCCCGTGCGACAGCCGCTTCCCACGGCGTCAATATCGGCCGGTTACGGACCGCCATCCCCTGGCGAAAATTCCGGCTGACCAGCCGGTAGCCATCCCTCGGCCAATCAATTATCTATAAAATCATGACCACAGCCAAAGACGATCCCGTTTCCGTCCGGATCAGCCGCGCGCTGGCCGAGCGGATCATTGCCGGCGACATCCAGCCGGGCGCCCGCCTGCGGCAGGACCACATCGCCGAGGAGTTCGGCGCCAGCCACGTGCCGGTGCGCGAAGCGTTCCGGCTGCTCGAGGCGCAGGGGCTGGTGGTGAGCGAGCCGCGCCGCGGCGTGCGCGTCGCCGGCTTCAGCCTCGACGAAGTCCGCGAGGTCGCCGAGATGCGCGCGGCGCTCGAAGTGCTGGCCTTGCGCCAGGCCGGCCCGCATCTGACCAAGGCGATGCTCGCAGAGGCCGAAGCCATCAGCAAGGCCGGCGACAAGGCCAGCGACGTGCAGGCCTGGGAGGAGGCGAACCGGGCCTTTCACCGCTTGATCATTGCACCGTGCGGCATGCCGCGGCTGCTCAAGACCATCGACGATCTGCACAGCGCCAGCGCCCGCTTCCTGTTCTCGGGCTGGCGGGCCGAATGGGAGGCGCCGACCGACCGCGACCACATGGCGATCCTCGCCGCGCTGCGTGATGGACAGATCGAAACCGCGGCCACGGTGCTGGCGCGCCACATCCGCTCGAGTGGCCAGGAGCCCCGCAAACCAGCGCCACGCAAGGCGGCTGCGTTCGCTCGGAGCTAGAGCGTTTGGACGGTCAGTTCGCGCTATTTCCATCCCCACACTCGGTGTCATCCCAGCGAAAGCTGGGACCCATTTCACAGCCCGTACCTGAGGAGAGTTGGGTCCCAGCTTTCGCTGGGATGACAGCCGGTGGAAGAGGCGAGTTCGTGGGTCATTACGCGCTGCCACTCTCCCAGCCAGTCCATAAAAACGCGCCCCTCTTGCAATTCCCACGCGGCTGTGGACTCCTTTAGCGATAGATAGCGCAGATTATCTATAATTCTTGCAAGGAGCCGTCCCTCGTGTCCGATACCGTATCCCTGACATCAGCTTTCAGCCCGCTCGACCTCGAAAGCCGCCCGCTCGCCTGGCGTATTGGGGCAGTTGTGCTGGGCACGCTGTTCCTGACCCTCTCCTCCTATGTCGAAGTCCCGATGGTGCCGGTGCCGGTGACCATGCAGACTTTCGCCGTGATGCTGGTCGGCGCGCTCTATGGCTGGCGGCTCGGCGCCATCACCATCATCGCCTGGCTCGCCGAGGCGGCCGTCGGCCTGCCGGTCCTGTCGGGCGGCGCCGCCGGAGCGCATCACTTCGTCGGCCCGACTGCCGGCTACCTATTCGCCTTCCCGGTGGCCGGCGCCGTCGTTGGCTGGCTCGCCGAGCGCGGCTGGAACGGCCGCCGTCCGCTGCTGGCCTTCGTCAGCATGTTGCTCGGCAACGCGCTGTGCCTCGCCATCGGTGGCGCCTGGCTTGCCGTGCTGTTCGGCGCTGACGTCGCCTGGACCAGTGGCGTTGCCCCGTTCATCGTCGGCGGCGTGCTGAAATCGGTGCTTGGCGCCGCTCTGCTGGCGCTGCTCGCCCGCGGCAAGACCCGCACCGCCTGATGACCATCCGGTTGCGCCCGCATCACCTGCTCTGCCTGCTGACCTATGTGGGCAAGGGCTACAGCGCGGCGTTCACCGCCAACTACGACGCCATCGCCGCCCGCATCGGCGATGGCGAAGACCTGCTGATCGTCGCGGAGCCGGACGACATCTGCGCCCCGCTGCTTGCTGATGCCGAACCGCATTGCCACCGCGACAGCGTCATCGAGCGCGATCGACTGGCTTTGCGCGATCTCGGTGAGTTGCTGGCGACGCCGCCGCAGCTCGGCGAGGCGGTGGTGCTGGATCCGGTGTTGCTGCGCCAGATGCGCGAAGCCTTTGCCACCGGCCGCACCCGCGCCGCGTGTGTCGGCTGCGAGTGGCATGGGCTGTGCACCGGCATCTCGGCAGGCGGGTTTGCCGGGGTGGTTATTCCTTCCGCTTGACCTAACTAGGCGCCGGTGCGGGCTGACCCCCACCCCTGTCCCCTCCCCCTAAACATGGGGAGGGAGACCAAAACACTGCTATCGAGGCTATCGTCTCCCTCCCCATTCTTAGGGGGAGGGGACAGGGGTGGGGGTCAGCCCGCGCCGGCACGGCAGTTGCCATCCGGACACTGTCTTCGCGGTTGCCGTGGCAGCTCTCACCGCGCCGTCCACCCACCATCGATCGCGATCGTCGTCCCGGTAATCGAGCGCGCCGCCTCGCTGGCGAGATACGACGCCAAACCCGCGATCTCTTCGGCCTCGACGAAGCGCCGCGTCGGTTGCGAGGCCAGCATGATGTCGCGGACCACTGCGTCGCGGCTGAGGCCATGCACCTGCATCTGATCTTCGATCTGCTTTTCGACCAGCGGCGTACGGACATAGCCGGGGCAGATGGCATTGGCGGTGACGCCGGCTTCCGCCACTTCCAGCGCCACGCTCTTGGTGAGGCCGACCAGCCCGTGCTTGGCGGCGACATAGGCCGATTTGAACGGCGAGGCGACCAGCCCATGCGCCGAGGCGATGTTGATGATGCGGCCCCAGCCGCGCGACACCATGCCGGGCACTGCCGCCTTGATGCATTCGAACGAAGCATCGAGGCTGAGGCTGCGCACCAGATCCCAGTCGGCGCGGGCGAACTCGACGACCGGGGCGACCTTCTGCGCACCGGCATTGTTGACCAGCACATCGAGCCGGCCGTAGCGGGCAATGACCTCGGCGACCAGGTGTTCACCCGCCCCCGATTGCGTGAGGTCGGCACGGAAATAGTCGTTGGCGCGGCGCTCGACGATGTCGTGCTCGGCGACGCGGAACCCGTCGGCCGCGAGCCGGGCCGCGATGGCCGAGCCGATGCCTCCCAATGCGCCGGTCACCAGCGCCGTCTTCTGTTCCCCCATCACCCTTCCCTTTCGTTGAACCACGCCATCAGTTCGGCGCCGTTGCGCACTCCGATGGTCTTCATCAGCCGGGCGCGATGCGCCTCGACCGTCCGGCGTGACAGCTTGAGCTCGGCGGCGATCTCGCCGCTGGTGCGGCCCTGCGCCACCAGCATCAGGATCTGGCGCTGCCGACCGGTGAGCACATGCTCGGTCGGCAGGATGCCGCGCTGCATCGGCTCGAAACAGTAGATGGCTTCGGCGAACGGATCGTCCGGGGTGTTGGAGCGGCCATGCACGCGGCACCACAGCGTGCTGCCATCCTTGCGCCGCATCACCCGCTCGTCGAAATAGATGGCGCCTGCGGCGAGATGGCTGCGCCACAACTCCCCCACCCGCACGAAATCGCCGACATCCTGGTAGAGCTGGCGGAAACTGGCGCCGATCATCTCGCCGCGCTCATAGCCGAACAGCGTCGCGAACGGCGCGTTGCAGTCCTTGATGATGCGATGGGCGGCGAACACGATGGGCACCGGAATGTCGGCGAGCGAGTAGCCGAAGCCTGCCGCACCGGGGTCGAGCTTGCCAAGACTGGGAGGGAGGGGATGCATGCAGTAGAAATACGACTCCTTGTCGAGCCAGTACAGGCACTAGCGTCCCTCAAAACGGGAGGCTGAAATTCTCTGGCAGATGGATCCGGCGCGGCGGCGCGCCACCTTGCTGTGGCAGTTCGCCGAGGCGACCCACGCCAGCCATGGCTGTGCGCCCGACGATTACTGGGGGCTGCATCGCTGGTCGATCACCGAGCGCGGCGCCTTCTGGAGCGCCGTCTGGGATTTCTGCGGAGTGATCGGCGACAAGGGCGAGCGGCAGAGCATCGACGCCGAGCTGATGCCCGGCGCCCGCTTCATGCCCGACGCGACGCTCAACTTCGCCGAGAACCTGTTGCGGCTGGACGGGCCAGCCGACGCCATCGTCTTCCGCGACGAAGCGGGCGCACGGCGGCGCTGGAGCTGGGATGAACTGCGCCAGGCGGTGTCGCGCCTGCAGCAGGCCCTGCTCGGGCTCGGCATCGGCCAGGGCGACCGGGTTGCCGGCATGCTGCCCAACCTGCCCGAGACAGTGGCGATGATGCTGGCGACCGCTTCGATCGGCGCGGTGTGGTCGTCATGCTCGCCGGATTTTGGCCCGCGCGGCGTGCTCGACCGCTTCAGCCAGATTGCGCCAAAGCTGTTCGTGACGGTCGATGGCTATCACTACAACGGCAAGCCGATCGATATCGGCCCGACTATTGCCGAAGTGGCCGCAACGCTGGCGCCGGCGCAAACGGTGGTGATCGACCTGCTCGGCCGCGCCACCGACTGCGTCAGGCGCATTGACGGTGCGGTGACGCTGGAAACCTTCCTCGCCCCCTACGCCGCCCGGCCGGTACGCTTCACCCGGCTGCCGTTCAGCCACCCGCTGTTCATCCTGTTCTCGTCCGGCACCACCGGCAAACCCAAATGCATCGTCCACTCCTCGGGCGGCACGCTGCTGCAGCATCTGAAGGAGCACCGGCTGCATTGCGACGTGCACGATGGCGACCGGGTGTTCTACTTCACCACCTGCGGCTGGATGATGTGGAACTGGCTGGCTTCGGCGCTGGGCTGCGGCGCAACGCTCTGCCTCTACGACGGCTCGCCGTTCCATCCCGAGCCGACGCAGCTGTTCGACTATGCCGAGGCCGAGCGCTTCACCCTGTTCGGCACCTCGGCGCGCTACCTCGATTCGGTACGCAAGCTCGCGCTGAAGCCGATCGAGACGCATGACCTTGAATCGGTGCGCGCCATCCTCTCCACCGGTTCGCCGCTGGCAGCGGACTGCTTCGATTATGTCTACGGCAGCGTGAAGCGCGACGTACACCTCGCCTCGATCTCGGGCGGCACCGACATCGTCTCGAGCTTCGTGCTCGGTGTGCCGACGCTGCCGGTGTGGCGCGGCGAGATCCAGGCGCCGGGGCTGGGTCTCGCGGTCGATGTGTTCGACGAGGACGGCCGACCGATGCCTGAGGGCAAAGGGGAGCTGGTGTGCCGCGCGCCGTTTCCGTCGATGCCGCTCGGCTTCTGGAACGATCCCGATGGTTCGCGCTACCGCGCTGCCTATTTCTCGCGTTTCGACGGCGTCTGGGCCCATGGCGACTATGCCGAACGCACCGCGCACCACGGCATCATGATCCATGGCCGCTCGGATGCGACGCTCAACCCGGGCGGCGTGCGTATCGGCACGGCGGAGATCTATGCCGTGGTCGAGGAACTGCCCGAAATCGACAGCGCGCTCTGCATCGGCCAGGAGTGGGAGAACGACACCCGCGTGGTGCTGTTCATCAAGCTGGTGCCCGGCGCAGTGCTGGACGAAGCCCTCCGGCTTAAGGTCCGGACCACTATCCGCAGCGGTGCCAGTCCGCGCCATGTGCCGGCCAAGGTGATCGCGGTGGCGGACCTGCCGCGCACCCGATCGGGTAAGCTGACCGAACTGGCCGTGCGCGACGTGGTCCATGGCCGACCCGTCCGCAATGTCGAGGGGCTCGCCAACCCCGAGGCGCTGAAGCTGTTCGAGAACCTCGCGGAGCTCACCACATGACCAACCCGGTTCACATTGTCGCGGCCCGCCGCACCCCGATCGGCCGCTTCGTCGGCGCTTTCGCCGAGCTGAGCTCCAGCGCGCTCGGCGCCGCCGCCATCCGGCAGGTGCTCGCCGACAGCGGCGTCGACCCGGCCACTGTCGACGAAACGATCATCGGTCAGGTGCTGACGGCAGGCGCCGGCATGAACCCGGCACGCCAGGCGGCGATCGGTGGCGGGTTGCCGATCGGCGTGCCGGCCTTCAGCGTCAACAAGGTCTGCGGCTCAGGGCTGAAGGCAATCCACCTCGGCGCACAGGCGATCGGCGCGGGCGATGCCGAACTGGTCATTGCCGGTGGGCAGGAGAGCATGACGCAGGCGCCGCATCTCGTGGCAGGGCGCCGCGCCACCAAGCTCGGCGACATCGCCGCCACCGACAGCATCATGGTCGACGGGCTGGTCGACGCCTTCAATCACGTCGCCATGGGCGTCACCGCCGAAGGGCTGGCGCAGAAATTCGACATCTCACGCGAGGCGCAGGACAGCTTCGCCCTGGCCTCACACCACAAAGCCGTCGCCGCCGCCGCGGCGGGCCGCTTTGACAGCGAGATCGTGCCGGTGAGTGTCACCGAGCGAGGCGAGACGCGGCTCGTCGCCGCCGACGAACAGCCGCGCGCCGACACGACACTGGCGGCGCTGGCCAGGTTGAAGCCGGCCTTCGACGCCGGAGGCACGGTGACCGCCGGCAATGCCGCCAGCCTCAATGATGGCGCGGCGGCGGTGCTGCTGGCCTCTGAGGCCAAGGCAGCTCAGCTCGGGCTGACTTCGCTTGGCCGGATCGTCGCCTGCGCTTCGGCGGCGCTGGAGCCGATGGAGATGGGATTGGGTGCCGCGACCGCGGCGCAGCGGGCCCTCGATAAGGCCGGCTGGCGGTCGGCCGATCTCGACCTGATCGAGCTCAACGAAGCCTTCGCCGCCCAGACGCTCGCCGTGGTCAAGGCGATGGACTGGGAGCTCGAACAGGTCAACGTCAATGGCGGCGCCGTCGCGCTCGGCCATCCGATCGGCGCTTCAGGCTGCCGGGTGGTGGTGACGCTGCTGCACGAGATGCAGCGGCGCAACGTCCGGCGCGGCCTCGCGACACTGTGCATCGGCGGCGGCCAGGGCGTGGCGATCTGCATCGAACGCTGAGTGCTGCTGGCTGATATTTTGCTGACATTGTGCATAACGCCAACGTCACGAGCGTCGGCCTAGCATGTCAGCTGCATAGGAAATTCGGGTCCTGTGTCCTACTGCTCCCTCCCCCACCAAGCGGAGGGGGCAGTTTTTCGACGCCAGCCCACCCTGCCGATTGCGGCCGGGTTTGCGGCAAGCTGCATCATTAGGACAAAAAACCGGCGCGGTGAGCGCCGGTTTGGTTTAGCTTGTCGCCGGTGATGTCAGGAAACGATCTTGGCCCGCCCGCGGGCGGCCGGCGATTTGGGCTTGCGGCCAAGGCCAATGGTCTTGGCCAGGCGCGAGCGCGCTTCCGAGTAAGTCGGCGCCACCATCGGATAATCCACCGGCAGGCCCCATTTCGCGCGGTATTCTTCCGGCGACATGTCGTATTCGGTCCTGAGATGACGCTTCAGCGACTTGAACTTCTTCCCGTCCTCGAGACAGATCAAGTACTCCGGCGTAATCGATTTCTTCACTGGAACTGCGGGCCTCAGCTCCACGACTGCTTCCGGTTCGGGCGCACCGCCCAGACCACTCAACGTTGCATGCACCGTTGCGATCAACTTGGGAATGTCGCTGGCGCTCAGTGCGTTATGACTCACGTAGGCGCTGACGATGTCGGCGCTCAGTTCGATCAGTTTGGAACCTCTAGCGTCCGCGTTTGCTGCTGCAGCCAAGTTCGATGTTCCTGATTCCATTCGTCCCTCGATATTGTTGCCTAGGTTTCGGGTCCTATATGCGGGACACTGCGGCCCACCCTCCGCGCCTCCTCGCAGTTATTGTGCTAGCGCATCACGCTTGGGTAGCTTACTTCAATGCGTTATCTAGCCGTTACGTGGCTACGCTTTGCCCTTTACTTCGTCAAGTAAACTTCCACCAATTTCGACGGATCAACTGAGCAATGCCGATCACTTCTATGCGTGAAACGGTCACCCTGCAGCTTTTGGGGACCCCGGTCCTCCGCTTGGCGGACGGTTCGGCAGTAAAGCTGCGCCAAAAGGCCTATGCCCTTGCAGCTGTGCTGTATCTGGACTTTTCCAACCGGGCGCGACGGTCGGCTTTGGCGGAACGGACCTGGGAAAGCAGCACTGCAGAACAGGCGATGACCAATCTGCGGCAGACCCTGCTGCATACGCGTGAACTCGAAGGTAGATACGGGTTCGACCTATTCGATGCCGACGCCACGGAAATCGAGCTCAACCGCGACGTGGTGCTCGACCTGCGCGAGATCGGCCGCGTCCGCAGCGCCGAAGATGCGCCTGAGCTCGAGCGGCTGATCGGCCTCTACCGCGGCGAGCTGCTGGCCGGCGTCATTGGCGTCGGCAACGAATTCGACCAGTGGCTGGCGCTCGAACGCACCCGCATCGAGAACCAGTTCTCCACCCAGGCGACCGAAGCGGCGTTGCGAATCGGTGGCCGGGGCGCCCATTCGGCGCTGTTCCGGCTGGCCGAGCGCCTGCCCTATTCCGACGTGGTGTGCCGCGCCACGATCGAACTGTTCCGCTCGGAGAATAACGAGAGCGGCGCGCGCGCCGCCTTCGCTGCGTTCCGCAACCGGCTCCGGCATGGCCTGGGCATGGAACCGGCGGCGGAAACCGCCGAGCTGTTCGGCCACGACGACGAAACGATTCCCGCTCAACCGCGCACCGTCGAGCGACGCCGGCCGCAGGCCGACGAGGACCGGGCGCGGGTGAGCTTTGTGCCCCGGGTGGTGCTGCTGCCGCCGTTGCAGGACTTCAAGCAGGCGAGCGTGCCCAAGCACCTGGCGCCGGCGCTGGTCGAAGATGTGACCATCGGCCTGTCGCGCCTCAAATCGCTGTCGGTGATCGCGCCGCACACCGCCTGGCAGCTCGACCCCTTCACCGCGCTGGACGAGGTACGAGCGCACCAGATTGACTACGCGGTGGAAAGCCGCATCGCCCCGCATTTTGCCGGCGACGGGCTGTCGCTCGCCATCCGCCTGGTGCGCGCCGCCGGCCGCGAGATCGTCTGGGCCGACAAATTCGCCTTCTCGGCGCTGACCGCGCCCGAGCGCTACTGGGACTTTACCAACGGAGTCGCCCGCGCCCTGGCGGAATCGATCGAAACGGCCGAGCTGCAGCGCGAGCGTACGCTGCGCGACGCCAATGCCTACTCGCATTACCTCGCCGGGCGGCAGAACCTCAGGACGTTCGATCTGCCCAAGGTCCGGCGCGGTCGCAAGTCGCTGCGCATTGCCCGCGACATCGAGCCGGAACAGGCGACGATCGAGAGCGCGCTTGCCCGCTCCTATGTGGTGGAATGGGTGCTCAGGTCCGGGTCGGACAAGGCGCTGCTCGACAAGGCCAAGCTGCATGCCGAGCGTGCGGTGTCGATCGACCCCAATGACGGCACGGCATATCGGGAGCTTGGCCGCGTCGCGCTGTTCGATCGCGACCTGGATCAGGCCCTGGTCCACATGTCGACGGCAGCCGAGCTCGCGCCGAACCACGCCGATATTCTCGCCGACTTCGCCGATACCCTGGCGCACAACTCCAACCACCGCGAAGCCCAGGAAAAGATCGAAGCCGCCATGCGGCTCAACCCGATCCCTCCCGATGAGTACCTGTGGACGCTGGGCGGCATCAATTTCTTCCGCGGGCGTTTTGATGAGGCGCTGGCCAACCTGAGCCAGATGCGCAACCCGGAGCCGGCCTATCGCCTGATGGCCGCCGCTGCCGCGATGGCGGGGCAAATGGACCTCGCCCGCCGCTATCGGTTGCAAGCGCTTAGATTGCAACCGGATTTCACAACTGCTCGTTGGCTATCCCGAGTGCCGCAGCGCGATCCCTCTGATGTCGATCTGTATATAGACGCATTGCATAAGGCCGGTTTCAAGTAGGCCGACAAGGAGAAATACCAATGCGTTACGTCATTATTGGACAGAAAGACTCTGAGCAGCTGCTGGTCGTCGATACCCAGCTGATGACTGTGACCCCGGTTGACCAGGACACCGTGGTCCCGGCCAACGTTCGCTCCGCGCTACAGTCGGGCAACACCATTGTCGACGGCATCAACGTCGCCGTGGCCGCCGGCAATCGCGCCGATGGCAGCGGCGCCTGGTTCTACACCTCCAAGTAAGTCTTGCATTTCGGAGCCCAGCTCCGCCCGGCGGCCGATACGGCTCCAGGCGGCACGCGCAATCCCGCAGCCCTGCTGCGGGATTTGTCGTTGCATTTTGCCGCGCTCGGCATCACCCGGCTGGCCCGCCAGACCGGGCTCGATCGCATCGGCATCCCCTGCTACGCCGCCATCCGCCCGCAATCGGCGACGCTTGCCACCCACCAGGGCAAGGGCGTCGACGACATTTCGGCCCAGCTCTCGGCGGTGATGGAGGCGGCCGAGTACGCCATCGCCGAAGCGCCTGAGACGCCGCAGAAGACCCTCAGCATGGCTGAAGCGCGGGCCGGGAGCTTCGAACTGCTCGAGGTAACGCACCTGCTGCCGCGCGGTGCGGCGATCGACGAAACAAAGCCGATTCGCTGGGTCGAGGGGTTTGACCTTGCGACCGGTGCGCCGGTACTGGTGCCCTATGACGCAGTGGTGCTGGGCACGCCGCCCCGCGACCTCGTCGGCTTGTCACAATCGACCAATGGCATTGCTGCCGGGACGCGCCTCTCCGGCGCACTGTTGCATGGCCTCTGCGAAGTGATCGAGCGCGATGCGGTGTGCCTGTGGAGCTATAAGCCCGATGCCGCGGCCGAGGCCACCGCCGTCTCCCCCGCGGCATTCGGCGACCCGGCAGTGGACGCGCTGGCCGACAAGGTCGCCCGCGCCGGCTACCGGCTGCGACTGTTCGACCAGACCAACAATATCGGCGTGCCGGTCATCTATGCGGCGCTGTTTCCTGCCGATGGCGCCGACAAGCACTTCGATGTCGCGACCGGCGCCAGCTGCCACCCCATCGCGGCGGTCGCCGCGCGGCGCGCCATCGTCGAGGCGGCACAGACGCGCATCACCAACATTGCCGGGGCGCGCGATGACATCGTCGAAGGCGAGTACGACGAGCAGCTCGGCCGTTCCATCGCGGTGCTGACCGAAGCAACGCCAGCCACGCGGCCGGCGCCCCCGGGCCTGCCGGCCGACAGCGGCGAGGCCGCGCTGATCGCTGCGCTTCAGGCCGGGCTCGCCAAGGCGGGTCTCAATCGCATCGTCGTCATCCCGCTCGGCGGCGAACAGTTCGGCATCCGGGTGGCCAAGATCTATGTGCCGGGCCTCGAAGACCGCCTGACCAATACCAACTGGCGCCCCGGTTCTCGCGCCACTGCCGCCATGCTGGGGTTCCTGTGAAAGTCCTGTTCGCCGGCCCGTCGCTCTCGGGGCAAGACTATGATCGCAGCGGGCTCGATATCCGCCCGCCGGCGAGGAAGGGCGACCTCTACCGCGCCGTGCACGATGGCGCCGATGCCATCGGGCTCATCGACGGGGTGTTCGGCTTCGTGCCCTCGGTCTGGCACAAGGAAATCCTGTTCGCTCTGCAGCAGGGGATTACCGTGCTCGGCGCCGCCTCGATCGGGGCGCTGCGGGCGGCGGAATGCGCGCCTTATGGCATGGTGCCGGTGGGACCGATCGCCCAGAGCTATGCGAACGGCGCCCGCCGCGAGGACGCCGATGTCTGCCTCGCCCATGCCCCGGCCGAACTCGACTTCCTGCCGCTCAGCGAACCGCTGGTCGACGCCGAAGCGACCATCGCGGCCATGGCCGTGACCCCGGGCGAGGCGCTCGCTCTGCGGTTAGCGGCGAACGCCATCTATTTCGCCGACCGCACCGCCGAAACGATGGTCGCCGAAGCCGGGCTCGACCCGTCGTTTGCCGGCCGGTACCGCGCCGCCCGGGTGCGCGCCAAGACCGCCGATGCACTGCTGCTGGTCGAGCAGCTCAGGGCGCTGCCTTCCGGCCGTGGCCCGATCCCGGACTGGGTGTTCGTGGCGTCCGAGCCCTGGCGCAGCTACCTGGCCGAGTTCGGACAACAGGCAGCCTAGCGCCGCTACCGCACGCGGCGCTATGCTGGCCAAAGACGGAACCGGGAGGGGCTCATGGCCATCCGCCGTGCCGGCTTTGCCTTGCTGCTCACGCTCGGGCTCTGCACCGCTGCTCAGACGAGCGAGCCCACGCTCGGACAGGCGGAACTCGAACGGCGCGCCGAAGCCGCGGCGCGTTACCTGGTGGCGACCGAAACCGCCGAAGGGCGCTTCTTCTACGAATTCGATTTCCTGCGCTCGCACTTCACCCCTGATGACAACATCGTCCGCCAGGCCGGCGCCGGCTTCGTCCTCAACCAGTTCTACTTCCTCTCCGGCAAACCCGGCTTCGCCGAGCCGTCGGCGCGCAGCATCGCCTACTATGAGGCCCAGTCGATCGCTGTCGGCGCTGGCCTGCTGCTATCCGAAGACGAGACGCTGGCCGGTGGGCGGGCCGGGGCCGCCGCGCTTGCCCTGCTGGCCGAGCTGTTCCATAGCCGGGCCATCGGGTCGGACTTTCGCCCCGACTTGCGCCAGGCCTGGTTGCGCGGCTTGGCGGCTCAGCAGTTGCCCGATGGCGGCATCGCACAGGTACCGGGGGAAGCCACCGCCGATTCCTACGCCACTGGCGAAACCTGGCTGGCGCTGGCGCACTACATCGACCTCGCGCCGGACGCGGCGGAGGTGGCAGCGATGCTCGAGCGGCTCGAAGCCGGCGTCATGGCCAAATACCTCGCCGTGCCCGACCGCATGTTCGCCCATTGGGGCATGATGGCCGCGGCGCAACGGCTCGCCACCACCGGCGAGGACCGCTATCGCGACTTCCTCGAGCGGTTCGCCGCCAACTATGTCGAAGCTCTCATGCCCTCTACCGACAGCGGCTCCAACACCTGCGCCGCGCTCGAGGGGGTGATCGCCGCGGCTGCCGCACTCGAGCGGCACGGCGTTCCCGACCTTGCCGCGACGCTGCGAGGCCGCATCGACACGGACCTGCCGCATAACCTCGGCCTGCAACTGACTGGCGACAGCACGCGGCTGGAGTTCGGGCCGGGCCAGTATTACGAGGATCCCAAGCTGAAAACCCTGACCGGTGCGTTTCGGAACGGCGCTTACGTGCTGCGCTCGCGCGTCGATTCGACTCAGCATTGCCTCTCGGCTCTGCTGCTCTACCGACAGTTGATCGAGGGCGCAGCCGGCTGGAAGATGTAAGTGGCATTAGTGTTTTACTGTGTTGCCGCCGCACCGGCAAAGTGATTTACTTTAACTGGGGGGCGTACTCGTACGAAGGAGACTTCGCATGCCTCCAGTCTCGACCAAGCACCACCTCGCCCGCCGTATCCGCCTCGTAACCATCGCGACACTCGCTGCCGGCGGCCTGTTGCTGCTCGCGCCGTCAGTCAGCTCGCAGACGGTGACGCCGCAAAGCGTCGATCCGCTGCAGCATTTCATCGACTGCGCCGGTGTGCTGATCACCGCACCCGACATCCACGCAGCCAACTGCCTGCCCAGCAATGTTGGCCCCGAAACCAGGGCACTCGGCGCAGCCGGCAGCGGCGGCGGCCCCGTAGTCAAAGTCGAATGTGAAGACGATGCCATCCAGATCGACGGCGACAGCGACTGTCGGGGCAACGAACCGGAAGAAGAATTCAACCCCAGCTGATTGAAGCAGCGGTCGCTTTCCCTAATGGAGCCGCGCGCCCTTGAGGGTGCGCAGCTCCACCGGGTAGATCAGCCGGGCATGCGCCACCGTCACCGAGTGCAGCGGCCCCTCGATCTTTTCCTCCCAGAAGGCCAGGAACTTTCTGAGGCTGGGGAACTGCGGGAACACGTCGTATTGCTGCCAGACGAAATCCTGCAGCAGCTCGAGATGATCGGGCACGCGATAGATGATCTGCGCGGTGGTGAGGCCGAAACCTTCCGTATCGGCGTCGAGGCAAGTCAGCGGCGACATCAGGTACCTCCGATGGGCGGGCGACCGGATGAGCATGAGGCGAAATCGCCCGCATGACAACAGCGTTGCACGAATAGTTTAACGATTTCAATATCATAGCAGCAACCACCGGGGAGTGCTGACAGCGCGATGATGGCCGTGCGAGGCTATGGTTCAGGAGGAGCGATCATGACAGCGCCGATGCCCGAAACCACTCGCAGTTTCCTCGCCGCTCTGCCCGCGGCGCAGCGGCAGGCGCTGGAACACCTGCGAGAAGTGGTCATTGCAGCCGCGCCTGGGGCCGAGGAGTATATCGGCTACGGCATTCCGGCCTTTCGGCAGGATGGCGCGCTCGTGTCGTTCGGCGCCGCCAGGTCGCATTGCGCGTTCTATGTACAGAGCCCGGCAGTGATGGAGGCCCATGCGGCCGAGCTGGCCGGTCTCGATACGTCCAAGGGCACGGTGCGGTTCACGCCCGACACGCCGCTGCCGGATGCGCTGGTGGCCCGTCTGGTCAAGGCGCGGCTCGCCGAGAATGCGGCGCGCCAGGCCAGGAAGCGCTAGACTGAACCCCGCGGCGCCTTGAAGGAGGCAGTGATGGCAACACTGGTTCGACTGACCGAGGAACAGATTGAACGCCTGATCGTCGGCATGGAGGAGATGGAGGAGCGCCTCAAGGACATGCACGCAGAGCTGATCGAGATCGGCATCCCCAAGGATACGCTCACTCGCTTCGCCAAACTGCATGATCGCTATACCGAGGGCGTGGCGTTCATCCTCAGGCAGCGCGAGCTCGGCCGCTCCGAGGATCGTTCCGGCTGAACGAGCTTTGCCGCCACGACCAGGGAGGCGTAGGGCGCCGAGGCGCCCTGCGTTCAGAAGCCGAACTTGCCGTTCTGGTTCTTCCACTCGCTCTGCGGCGGGATGGTTTCGAGCGTGTCCCAGTGTTCGGCGATCTTGCCGTTCTCGACCCGGAACAGGTCGTAGAAGGCGGTCGGCTTGCCGCCGAAGCTGCCCTCGCTGACCACGAGCACGAAGTTCCCCTCGCCCAGCACCTTGTGCACGGTGTCATACTTCATGGTGATGCCAGCCTTGGCCATCGCCTCGAGCGCCGCGCCGAGACCGGAGAGGCCATTGGCGATCTGCGGGTTGTGCTGGATGTAGCTGTCGCCGTCGAAGAAACCGGCGAGTTTTTCCAACCGGCCGTTGACGAGGATGTCGTCGACAAACTGCGCCACCAGCGCCTTGTTGGCCTCGGTCTTGTCGATGTCAGTTGCGCTGGTCGCGCCGTCGATCATGGTGTTGCCGCTCGGGTTGGCGGCCGCCGTCTCTTGCAGGTTGTCCCAATGCTCGACGATCTTGCCGTGCTCGAAGCGGAAGATATCGAAGCCGATCCTGGGGCCGAAGAACTCGTACGCGCTGTGGGCGAAGACATAGTCACCATCCTCGAACACCCGCACTGTGTTGACCTTGGCCGAGTTCGGCGGAAGCGCTGCCAGCAGCGCGCCGAAGCCGGCGAGCCCGTCGGCCGCCCCCAGATTGTGCTGCCTGTAGTGTTCGGGATTGATGACGGCGACCGGTTCGCCGGCGCCGGTTTCGATGGCCTTGAGCAAGTCGACGACCTGCTGCTCCTGAGTGCTCATGGCTGGCTCCTGTGCAAATAAGGGTGTGGTCGGCAGCACGGCTGCCGAGGTGATCAACGCCGCCAAAGCGATCGCTGCGACGTCCAGGTTCGTCATTTTCTGTATCCATTTCGGTTACACATAATGGTATCTAATCTGGATACATATGATTGTAAAGAGGCCCGGCCGACGGGCGTGCCTCCGCGTCAGGCGACCTTGTTGCGCTCGGCGATATCGGCGGCGAGGTCGGCGATGCTGGTTTTCGCCAGCTGCGCCTGCAGTGCCCGTTCCGCCTCCAGCATCCGCCCTTTGAGCACCGCATCGATATTGCGGCCAACCGGGCACTGCGGGTTGGGCGCGTCATGCAGGGCAAACACCTGCTGCTCCTCGTCGATCGCCCGGTAGACATCCAGGAGGCTGATCCGGCTCGCCGGATGCGCCAGCAGCGCGCCACCGCCGGCCCCCAATTGCGAGGTGGTGAGCCCCGCCTTCGCCAGTTGCGTCAACAGCCGGCGAATGAAGGTCGGGTTGGTGTTCACGCTTGCGGCAATGAGCTCGGACGTCGCGGGTTGGCCGCCCTGATAGGCGAGGAAAGTCAGGATATGCGTGGCGACGGCGAAGCGCGTGTTCATCGAGAGGATCCCATGTGTACCCAAAATAGGAACACACGGGTCGCCTGGCAACCGGTGGTTGTCACGGCGAACCGGCGAGCCCACCACGCATCGCCTGCGCCGGGGGATAGCCGAACTGGGCCTTGAACGCCCGGCTGAAGGCGGCATCGGAATCATAGCCGACCCGCCGCCCGACCTCACTGACCCGCGTCTCCGGCCCTTTCAGCATTTCGTTGGCGAGCAGCAGCCGCCAGCGCGTCTGGTAGTGCAGCGGCGCCGCGCCGATCAACGTCGCAAAACGTTCGGCAAAGCTCGAGCGCGACATCCCGGCAATAGCGGCAAGCTCGGCCACGGTACGGCGGCGGAACGGTTCGTCGTGGATGGCTTTCAGCGCCCGGCTGATCCGGATATCGGCGAGGGCGCCGAGCCAGCCGCGCTTTTCCGGCGGCGCAGTGCGCACCCAGGTGCGCATCGCGCGGATCACCAGCACGTCGATCAGCCGCGAGATCATCAGCGACGAGCCGGGATGCGGCACCCTTGCCTCGGCAAGCAGGAAATGCGCGATGCCTTCGACCCAGGCCTCTTCCTCGCTGCGCAGCGCCTTCGAGATGTGGATCAGCGAGGGGAGCACAGCGAGCATGGTCGGCATATTGTCGCCCTCGAAGCGAAACGCCCCGGTGATGAGCTGGGTCATGGCCCCATTGCCGCCGAGCCGGATGACGAGTTGCTCCCGCATCTGTGCCTCCAGCACCTCACGGATCGGCACAGGCGTCGCGCCATCGACGCCGATGCTGTGGCCGCTCCCCTGCGGCAGGACGATCAGGTCGCCGGCCTCGGCGGTGACCCGCCTGCCATCGCTGGCCCGCACCTCCATCGTGCCTTCCGACACCACATGGAAATAGGCCGAGCCGGCATCGAACTGCAGGGCCCAGGGCGCCGTGAGCTCGCTTGAGAAGATCAGCTCGCCGCGCAGCCGGATCAGCATCAGCACCTGCGAGAGCAGGTCGACGCGCGACGCCATCATCGGGAAAGCGGCTTCGGATTCCAGAGCATGAACTCCGGAGGCGCGATCATGGTTGTTCACGGCCTTCACCTCTATCTCTACGGCATCGCTTGGCGAGGAAGTTCAACAATCCTCGGCCGAAACGCAAGATCCGGTTTTAACAGCTTGGCGCCAGCCAGCGGCAAATCGACTTTGCCGATCGTCCAACCTCGCCTCAACATATGGAGATGAAAATGAAGTCCATTCTGTCCGCCGTCGTGTTCAGCGCCGCCGCAGTCGGTGCTGGTGGCGCAGCTCTCGCTCAGGAGCCCGCCAGGAATGTCGTCCTCGTCCACGGCGCCTTCGCCGACGCCTCGAGCTGGGACAAGGTCGCCGCGATCCTCTCGGCTAAGGGCTACAAGGTGACCCAGGTCGCCAACCCGCTCACCTCGCTCGCCGACGACGTCGCGGCCACCAAGGCGGCTCTCGATGCCCAGGACGGCCCGACCGTGCTGGTTGGCCATTCCTGGGGCGGCGTAGTGATCGGCGAGGCCGGCGCCGACGCCAAGGTCAAGTCGCTGGTCTACGTCTCGGCCTTCGCGCCGGACAAGGGCGAAACGCTGACCAAGCTGCTGTCGGGTGGCGCGCCGAGCGAAGGCGTCAAGGCGATCCGCCCGAACGCCGAAGGTGGCCTGATCTTCGACCCGGCGCAGTACCCTGCCCTGTTCGCCGGCGACCTGCCGGTGGCGGAAGCCGAGGCCAATGCAGCGACGCAGCTGCCCTCGAACCCGGCCAACTTCGATGCGGTGGCCGAGGTCGCGGCCTGGCACGACAAGCCGAACTTCTACGTCGTGACCGCCGAAGACCTGGTGCTGCCCCCCGATGCACAGCGCTTCTTCGCCGGCCGCATCGGCGCCACGGTCACCGAGATCAAGGCCAGCCACTCCGGCCTCATCTCCAAGGCCGAGGACGTTGCCAAGGTGATCGAAGCTGCAGCGCAGTGACGATTGAAACCAAGGAGGCGCCGGCTCAAACCGCCGGCGCCTCGATCCCGTGAATTGCGAACAAAGCAAGAATGATGCTTCCTGATCCGGACCTCCAGCCGGATCGATTCGCGTGCAGACTGCCTTAGCCCCCCACTATCTCGACAAGCTGAACCCCGAGCAGCGGCAGGCGGCGGAGCATCTGGGCGGGCCGCTGCTGGTGATTGCCGGCGCGGGATCGGGCAAGACCAACACGCTGGCGCACCGGGTGGCGCACCTGATCGTCAACGGCGCCGATCCACGCCGTATCCTGTTGATGACCTTCTCGCGCCGCGCTGCCAGCGAGATGCAGCGCCGGGTCGAACGACTGGTGGCGCAGGTGATGGGCGCCAAATCCGGGGTGATCACCGATGCCCTGAGCTGGGCCGGCACCTTCCACGGCATCGGCGCGCGGCTGTTGCGCGAGCACGCTGAACAGATCGGCCTGACGCCCGGCTTCTCGATCCACGATCGCGAAGACTCCGGCGACCTGATCAACATCATCCGGCACGAGATGGGGTTCTCCGAAGCCAAGAAACGCTTCCCGACCAAGGGCACCTGTCTCGCCATCTACTCGCGCGTGGTCAACGCGCAGGACGACCTCGACGCGGTGCTGAAACAGGCCTTCCCCTGGGTCGCCATGTGGGGGCCACAGCTGCGCGAGCTGTTCGCCGCCTATGTCGAACAAAAGCAGCGCCAGCAGGTGCTCGATTACGACGACCTGCTGCTCTACTGGGCCGCCATGATGCGCGAGCCCACCATTGCCGAGGACCTCGGCGGGCGTTTCGACCATGTGATGGTCGATGAGTACCAGGACACCAACCGGCTGCAGGCCTCGATCCTCTTGGCCCTGAAGCCTGATGGCGATGGGCTGACGGTGGTCGGCGACGACGCGCAGTCGATCTACTCGTTCCGCGCCGCCACGGTGCGCAACATCCTCGATTTCCCCGCCGCCTTTACCCCGCCGGCGCGGATGGTGACGCTCGACCGCAACTATCGCTCCACCCAGCCGATCCTCGAGGCCGCCAATGCCGTGATCTCGGAGAGCAAGGAGCGCTTCACCAAGAACCTCTGGACCGAGCGGCAGGCGACCGAGAAGCCGCGCCTCGTGACGGTAAAGGACGAGCCGAGCCAGGCCCGCTACGTGGTCGAAAGCGTCCTCTCCTGCCGCGAGGGCGGCACGGCGCTGAAGCAGCAGGCGGTACTGTTCCGCACCTCCTCGCACTCGGCCGAGCTCGAGATCGAGCTGACCCGCCGCAACATTCCGTTCGTGAAGTATGGCGGCCTGAAATTCCTCGACAGCGCCCACGTCAAGGACATGCTGGCGCTGCTGCGCTTCGTCGATAACCCGCGCGACCGCGTTGCCGGCTTCCGCGTGCTGCAGCTGCTGCCGGGTATCGGGCCGGGCGCCGCGGGCAAAGTGCTCGACCGTATGGCCGAGAGCCCGGACCCGCTGGTCGAACTGTTGAATACCGCTCCGCCGCCGCGCGGCTCCGAAGCCTGGCCGTCGCTGCTCGAAGTGGTGGAGCACCTCGGCAAGGGCGGTGGCGGCTGGCCGGCCGAACTGCTGCGGGCCCGCATGTGGTACGAGCCGCTGATGGAGGCGGTGTACGAGGATGCCGAGGTCAGGAAGGAAGATCTCTACCAGCTCGAGCAGATCGCCGCCGGCTATCCGAGCCGCGAGCGCTTCATCACCGAGCTGACGCTCGATCCGCCCGATGCCACCTCGGACCAGGCCGGCGTGCCGCTGCTCGACGAGGATTTTCTGATCCTCTCGACCATCCATTCGGCCAAGGGCCAGGAATGGAAGAACGTACATGTGCTGAACGTCGTCGACGGCGCCATCCCGTCAGACCTCGGCACCGGCTCGACCCATGAGCTGGAGGAGGAGCGCCGGCTGCTCTACGTGGCCATGACCCGGGCTCGGGACGAGCTGCACCTGATGGTGCCGCAGCGCTTCTATGTGCACCAGCAGACGCCCTATGGCGACAAGCACGTCTACGCCCAGCGCAGCCGCTTCATCACCAAGGCCATGCTGCCGCTGTTCGACGACATGTTCTGGCCCGCGGTGAAGCCGGCCGCGATCAGCGGCCTTGCCCCAGCGGCGGCGCGCATCGATGTCGGTGCGGGGCTCTTGGCGATGTGGAAGAAATGAAACCCTGACACCCGCTGGCAGGATGATGCGCTAGGCTTGTCAGCATGAAAAAGCTGCTCAACCTCACCCTGCCCCACGCCCGCCGGATCTGGCTGCATGCCCAGCGGCTCGATGAACGCGAACCGTTCGGCGCCGGCCCCGAGGCGACCCGCCAGGCGGTGGAGCAGCTGGGCTATGTGCAGATCGACACCATCAACGTCATCGAGCGCGCCCACCACCACATCCTGTTCACCCGCATCCCGAACTATCGGCGCAGCGACCTGACGCAGGCGCAATCGGTCGACAAGTCGGTGTTCGAGTACTGGACCCATGCCCTGGCCTATGTGCCGGTGCGCGATTTGCCGTTCTACATCGACGAGATGAAGCAGCATCGCAGCGAACCGATGCGCTGGTATGCCGATGCCGACCCCAACGACCTGAAAAAACTGCTGCGCCAGATCAAGAAAGATGGCGCCATCTCGATCCGAGACATCGATACCGACGAGCTGGTGGAAAAGGACCACCCATGGGGCAGCCGCAAGCCATCTAAGCGCGTGCTGCAATACGGCTTCTTTTCGGGCGAACTGACCATTTCCGAACGCATCGGCATGGTGAAGACCTACGAGTTGATATCGCGGCATTTCGGCAAGCTGCCCAAGGCGGCGACATCGAGGCAGATCGATGCCTACCTGCTCGATCGGGCGCTGACATCGCAAGGGCTGATCAGCGGCCCATCGGTGATGCACCCCAAGCTCCGCTTCCCGCCCGAACTGGCCAAGCAGATCGAGACCAGGCGGCGGAAGAAAGCGCTGCTGCCGGTGACCATCGGCGACGATCCGACGTTGCACTATGCAACACCCGAAGCGCTGGAAGCGCCGGAGCCCAAGGGCCCGCCGCTGGTGCACATCCTCTCGCCGTTCGACCCGCTGGCCATCCAGCGCCGCCGCACCAGCCTGTTCTTCGGCTACGACCATGTGTTCGAGGCCTATGTGCCCAAGGCCAAGCGCAAGTTCGGCTACTTCACCCTGCCGGTGCTGGCCGGCGACGAGATCGTCGCGGCGCTGGACCTGAAGACCGACCGGGCAGCCGGCAAGGTGCTGATCCAGGCCTGGCACTGGGTGGGCAAGGGCAATGCCGCCGAGCACAAGGCCATGCTCGAGGACGAGCTGGGACGGTTCGAACGGTTTCAGCTCGGAGAGGAGTTCACACCGGGTTCATAGCGATAGGCGCGCTCCTGCCTGGCGTCGAATGGCTGACGCCAACAGGAGACCAACCATGCCTGCCATGAGATTGCTCGCACTCGTCTTCGTTCTCCCCGCTCTGGTCACGCCAGCCTTCGCAATGACCGGACGACAAGCTGCCGGCGCCTGCATCGACCGCGGCCCCGCCTGCAAATCGATGCAGCACAAGGACGGCGAGTTGGTCTTCGAGGTCAACAATGGTGGCACCGTCACTGTTGTGAGGTGCCCAAGCGCCACAGCCGACTGCCACATTGTGACCCGCGTTGGCGCGAAGCCACCCCTTGGTGGCGTAGAGAAGGTACTGGGCGGCAGCGTCGCACTCAGCCCGCAGTAGCGCGGCACCATACTGGGCCGCTCACCTACCGCGCCCGCACCTTGAGCCCGGTTTGGCTGAGGATCAGTTCCGCCTGCGCCGCCGACACCACTGCGCCCTTGAAGCGGCCGGCCTGCGCCAGGATCGACAAACCGCCCAGGTCGGCGCCGCGCAGGTCGGCATCCTGGAACCGCGCTTCCTCGATATTGGCCTCGCGGATCGAACAGTTCTCGAAGCTGGCCTCACGGAAATCGCATCTGGCGAGGTCGGCGGAGCTGAGGTCGACGCCGACCAGCGTCTCCTTGCGGAAACTGAAGCCGGGGAGCTTGGCCGAGACCAGCAGCGTATTGGTGAACCGAACATCCATCGACCTGGCATCGGCCATGTCGCAGCCGGTGAGCTTGCAATCCTCGAATGATACGGACGACAGCGTCGCCCCGCGAAAGCTCGCATTGTTGAAGTCCGACGCGCGGAACGCCGCATCCTCGAGATTGGCGCCACGGAACAGCGCGAAGGCGCCGCGGCAGTTGAGGAAGCGGGCAAGCTCGAGCTCGGCCTTGCCGAAATCGGTGCGCGCGAAGCTGCAACGCTCGAACACCCAACCGGTGAGATCGAGGTCGGCGAGCTTGGCTTCATCGAGATTGCAGCCGAGGAGGCGGGTGGGATCATCGCCCTGAAGGGCGACGACGTCGGCACGAGCGAGGGTGCGGTCTTCAACGGTGACGGTGGGGGGATTCATGTCACTCGTTATAGCGATTGACACTGAGTCGGGCGACGAACCCTCAGAAAATGCACGCGAAAAGTAACCGCTTGGTTCGTTACTTCGGCTTGTACCTGCCGAGGCCCTGGCGATAATGCCCGTGTTAATTTGGGGCAAATCACTATGCGCATTCTGCTTGCCGTCGCGGCCTCCGCGGCGATCTTCTGTTCTACGCCCACCTACGCTGCCATCGAATATGTTCGGGTTTGCCCCCTGTACGGGGCGGGATGGTTCTACATCCCTGGCACCGAGACCTGCTACAACGCCAACACCGGCGAAACAAAGAAGCAAAGCCCGGATGGCACCATCAACGGCGAGAGCGAGATGCTCGAGCAGGTGCGGGACGCCAATGAAGGCGTGGCACTGAGCCTCGCTTTGCCGACCGCGACGGTCGATACGGGCAAGACCTTCGGCGCCGCCGTCAACTTCGGCACCTTCAATGGAGAAAGCGCCGTTGGGGTCGGTGGCGCCATCGTCGCGACCGACGGCCTGACCATAACCGGCGCGGTCGGTGTCGGGCTCAGTCGTGGGACGACCGGCGGTCGGGCCGGCGTCAATTTCTCCTGGTAAGCCGTCCGGTGCGGGACCTGTGCGCCTGGGGTTCGGCGTTCACACGCTCCAGTCGCGCGGGGCTACACCCAGCGTGACGAAGTCCGCGGTCGAGCCATCAGGCGCTCCAACGATCATGATGGGCACCGGGATCGCCAGGTCACTCAGGAACAATGACGCCTCTGTGGCCCCGTATGCCTCGTGCAGCGCCGGTGTTTCGCAGCGGAGCTCCCCCCGTCCGGCCGGAAAGCCCGGGGTGGTGATGAGAGTAAATTCTACCTCGGCGAGCGTTTCGCCATCCGCGTGGAGTTTGCCGATACCATTGATTTGCATAGCGAAAAGCTATGCTGCCGAACCTGACAGTTCGCTGACAGAAAGCAAGAACGGCGCCCCTTCTGGGCGCCGTTCCAGGTCGGACTGGTGTCGTCCAACGGCTGCTTAGTTGAAGCGGTAGCGGACCGTGCCGCGCAGCTCGTGGATCCAGTTGTTGTCGATCTCGTAGTAGCTGGTGGTCGCTGGATCGGTCGGGGCGTTGTTGATCTGGTTGATGTAGAGGCCGCGATAGCCCACATCCGCCACCCAGTTGCCCATGTCGTAGCCGACGCCGACCATCACTGCCGCCGCCGCGCTCACATTGCCGCCGGTCGGGACTGGCACGTCGGCGTTGATCGGCGAGTTGATCTCGGCATGGTTCCAGGCCACGCCGGCGCCGGCGCCGACATAGCCGAAGGCGCCGCCTGCCCCCGAAGAGTAGCTGAAATCGCCGCCGAGGCCGAAGTCGTAGTAAATGTTGGCGAGCGCAACGGTCGAGCGCAGCATCAGGGTGTAGTCACCCGGATCCGGATCGGGCGCGACTTTGGTGATCTTCAGGCCCTTGGTCTCGACCGAGTCGATCGTGCCATCAAAACGCAGACCCGTACCGGTCTCGTAACCGAAGCCCGCGCCCCAGCTGTAGCCGTAGCCGTACTCGACGATTTCATTGATCTCGGCATTTGCCGGGTGCACCACTTCCGGCGCCCAGTGCCAGTTCAGTGCGGCCGAGCCGCGCAGGTAGAACGAGCCGCCGATGTCGTAATCGACTTCGGGGATCTCGGGATATTCGGGCATATCGGCCGCCATCACGGGGCCGGCGAGCAGCAGGGCGGTTCCTACCGCAGCCGCTGAGGCAAAATATCTACGCATATTGCAGGGTCCTTGTTGCCACGACGACACCAGTCGAGTGACCCCATCTTGCCTGCCTTTTCTTAAAGCCCACTTAACCCTAACGGATAACCCTAATGTCGAGTGAAGGAGATGCGTTAACGAAGTCTTGCTCAGGCAGGCGGTTACTTGAGGCCGGCGCGCCCCTGTCCCCTCCCCCTCAACAGCAGGGCAATCGCATATGGAAGCGCCGGATGAGGGATGCTGCAAAACCCGGCGGCTCCCCGCGACCCCCTCTCTGGCGAAAACTAAGGACTTAGCTGCGCTAAGCCCAAGTTTTCGCTTTCTCCCCCCGCCAAGGGGGAGAGTCCCGACTGATACTCCGATGCATATGGAGGGCACCGATCATCTCCCCCTTGGCGGGGGAGAAAGCAAAATCCTAAGTTTAGCCGTTTGGCTAAGCCTTAGATTTTGCAAGAGAGGGGGTCCTGGAGGGCACGATGGGTCAGCCGCCTCTCTACTGCTAACCCGCCAGAATGGCTGAGCGGTTAGGCGACCTTCTTGATCGTCGCAGCGATCTCGGTGACCACGGCGAGGACCAGGCCTTCGTCGTCGCTCTCGGCCATCACCCGGATCACCGGCTCGGTGCCGGAGGGGCGGATGACCAGCCGCCCGGTGTCACCGAGGCGGGCCTGGCTTTCCTTGATCGCCTGCTGCACCAGCTTGTGCTCAAGGGGCTTGCCCTCCTTGTAGCGCACCGACTGTAAGAGCTGCGGCACCTTGTCGAAGCGCTTGCAGATTTCGGATACCGCGCGTCCCGCCTGCTTGGCCACCGCAAGCAGCTGCAGGCCGGCAATGAGACCATCGCCGGTCGTGGTGAAATCGGAGAGGATGATGTGGCCCGATTGCTCGCCGCCGACATTGAAACCCTTGGCGCGCATCGCTTCGAGCACGTAGCGGTCGCCTACCTGGGTGCGCTCGAGGCTGAGCCCGATGCCGCCCAGATACCGCTCCAGCCCGAGATTGCTCATCACCGTGGCAACCAGCCCGCCGCCCTTGAGCTCGCCGCGGGCGTGCCAGGATTGCGCGATCACCGCCATGAACTGGTCGCCATCGACGATCTCGCCCTTTTCATCGACGATGATCACCCGGTCGGCGTCGCCATCGAGTGCGATGCCGATATCGGCACGCAGCTCCTTCACCTTGGCGATCAGCGCTTCGGGGGCGGTCGAGCCGACCTTGTCGTTGATGTTGAAGCCATCAGGCTCGTTGCCGATGACGAACACTTCGGCGCCCAGTTCCCACAGCGCCGTCGGCGCCACCTTGTAGGCCGCGCCATTGGCGCAATCGAGCACGACGCGCAGGCCGCTCAGGTCGATGCCCTTGGGCATGGTGCGCTTGGCATATTCGATATAGCGGGTCTGGGCCGCTTCGTCGCGATGCGCGCGGCCGATGTCGCGGCCGACGCTCAGCTGGCCCAGCATGTTGGAATCCATCAGCTGCTCGATATCGTCCTCGAGCGCGTCGGAAAGCTTGTAGCCGTCGTGCCGGAACAGTTTGATGCCGTTATCGTCGAACGGGTTGTGCGAGGCCGAGATCATCACCCCGAGGTCAGCGCGCAGCGAACGCGTCAGCATGGCGACGGCCGGCGTCGGCATCGGGCCGAGCAGATAGACGTCCATCCCGACGGCGGTGAAGCCGGCGGTCAGCGCGCTCTCGATCATATAGCCGGAGCGGCGCGTGTCCTTGCCGATGACGACGCGGTTGCGGTGGTCGCCGTTGACGAACTTGAGACCCGCCGCCATGCCGACCTTCATCGCCAGCTCGGGAGTGAGTTTTTCGCCGTTCGCCAGCCCGCGAATGCCGTCCGTGCCGAAATATCTGCGCGCCATGAGAAGCCCTCGATTGGGGGAGCGCCACTCTAGCGCCCAGCCCCCAGCATACGAAATAGATTGGTGCCGTTTCGTTAACCGGCCGATCCCGGCGGATGTAGGGCTGCGCTGCCGATTGCCGGCAGGTGTTGCCACCCCGCCGCAGATTTAGCCAGCGCGGCGCTCCAGCGTCATGAACCGGTAGGTGTTGTTGGCGAGGAACAGCTCCGGTGTGCGGCACTCGGCCCCCAGCCGCTCGCTGATGCGCTGGCGTTCTCTGTGGCTGACCAACAGGCCGTAGGCGTGCCTCGCCAGCCAATGGGTGAGCGGACGCTTGTCCGCGAGCAGGCCGCCAAGCTGCGTCACCATCGGCGACAGCACATCGCGATAGAGCATCCGGTCGATCTCGATCGAAGGCGCGGCAAGCGCTGTCACGTCCTCGTTGCCGGTGATGGCGAAGCCCGAGCCTTCGACCGCTTTCAGGAACGTGCTGTAGCGGTGCCCACCGCCGATTGCCCTGCCCCCTTGATAACCCGCCGAACGGAAGCAGTCGGCGATCACCACCCGGCCGTCCGGCGCCAGCAATTCGCCGAGCCTGGCGAAGGAGGCGTCGAGCGGGATGTACTGGTAGCTCTCGGCGAACAGGCAGACGTCGAAGCGCTCGCCCGGCGCGAAATCCTCGAGCCGCGACAGATGCACCGTCGCAGCGCCGTCGAGCGCTTCGCGTGCGATGCCGACCTGCACCTCGCTGGGCGTCAGCATCTCCACGGTGTAGCCGAGCGAAGCCAGCAGGCCAGCCATGGCGCCGGTGCCGCCGCCGATATCGAGAACGCTCGCCGGCGCTGGCGGCAGCAGCGCCAGGAGTTTGTCGACATAGCGCTCCTGCGCCTGCCGCACCCTGGGAAAGCTCGGTGTCTCGCCCTCCAGCCACAGCCCATAGTGCAGCCACGGCGTATCGGCGAACACCTTCAGCATGTGGGCGAACAGATCGAGGTCGGCGTGCTGGTTCGGCGTTTTCAAGCGGCGTGGCTCCTGGGGCCCATTCAGGAAGTGTGTTGCAGACTCTTTGGTTCGAACGCCTGACCAAATCAAAAGATCTGGGGCGGTTTGGGGCAGCCGGGCGCAAAAACACAGCCGGCAAACGACCATAAAACAAAAGGGCCGCCCCGAAGGGCGGCCCTGCTGTGGATTTTGGGAAGCGTCAGCTGCCCGGCTGCGGCTCGGGCGCGGCGCCCGGCTCAGCGTCCGGGCGCTTCTTGCCCGACTTGCCGGCAGTCGGCACACCGGTCGACTTCACCGGCGGATCAATGTCGGACGGACGGAGCGGCGTCTTGCCCTCCATCAGGCCGCGGATCTCGTCACCGGTGAGCGTCTCGAACTCGAGCAGCGCCTGGGCGATGGTGTGGAGATCGTCGATGTTATCGCGGATCACCTTCTGCGCCGTCTGATAGCCTTCGTCGACGAAGCGCTTCACCTCGGCATCGACCACCTGCTGGGTCTCGTCCGACATGTGCGTGTTGCGCTGCATCATCGAACGGCCGAGGAACACCTCGTCCTGCGCATCGCCATAGAGCAGCGGCCCGAGCTTATCGGACATGCCCCATTCGGTCGCCATGGCACGAGCCAGGCCCGTTGCCATCTTGATATCGGCCGAAGCACCCGAGGTCACCTTCTCGTAGCCGAAGATTTCCTCTTCGGCGACGCGGCCACCCATGGCGACAGCCAGGTCGGCATAGGCCTTGCGGCGGGTCAGCGACACCTGGTCACGCTCCGGCAGGCGCATCACCATGCCCAGCGCACGACCGCGCGGAATGATGGTGGCCTTATGGATCGGATCGGACGCATCCATCTTGATGGCGAGCAGCGCGTGCCCGGCTTCATGATAGGCGGTGAGCTTCTTGTCTTCCTCGGTCAGGCTGAGGGTGCGGCGCTCGGCGCCCATCATCAGCTTGTCCTTGGCATCCTCGAATTCGCTCATCGTGACGAAACGCTTGTTGCGGCGAGCCGCCAACAGGGCACCCTCGTTGACGAGGTTCATCAGGTCGGCGCCGGAGAACCCGGGCGTACCGCGGGCCAGCACCTTGAGATCCACATCGGGAGCCAGCGGCACCTTGCGCACGTGCACCTTGAGGATCTTCTCGCGACCCTGCACATCCGGGTTCGGCACCACGACCTGGCGGTCGAAGCGGCCCGGACGCAGCAGCGCCGGATCCAGCACGTCGGGACGGTTGGTCGCGGCGATGAGGATGATGCCCTCGTTCGCCTCGAAGCCGTCCATCTCGACCAGCAACTGGTTCAGCGTCTGCTCGCGCTCGTCGTTACCACCGCCGAGGCCTGCGCCACGGTGACGGCCGACGGCGTCGATTTCGTCGATGAAGATGATGCACGGGGCGTTCTTCTTGGCCTGCTCGAACATGTCGCGGACACGCGAAGCGCCCACGCCAACGAACATTTCCACGAAATCCGAACCCGAGATGGTGAAGAACGGCACATTGGCCTCGCCGGCGACGGCGCGTGCAATCAGCGTCTTACCGGTACCGGGCGGGCCGACCAGCAGCACGCCGCGTGGGATCTTGCCGCCCAGCCGCTGGAACTTGCCCGGGTCACGCAGGAACTCGACGATTTCTTCGAGGTCCTGCTTGGCCTCGTCGACACCGGCGACATCCTCGAAGGTGATCTTGCCCTGCGTCTCGGTCAACAGCTTGGCGCGGCTCTTGCCGAAGCCCATGGCGCCGCCACGGCCTCCACCCTGCATCTGCCGGATGAAGAAGAACCACACGCCGATAATGACGAGGAACGGCAGCCAGGAGGTCAGCAACATGCCCCAGAACGGGCTCGACTCCGGCTGCTGCGCAGTGATCTGCACGCCGCGCTGTTCGAGCCGCGAGATGATGTCGGAGCCCTGCGGCGGCAACACCGTCTCGAACTTGGTGCCGTTGTTCAGCACGCCCGAAACCACGTCGTTGGTGATGGTCACCGACTGGACGCTGCCTGCATCGACGTCGGAGACGAACTGGCTGTAGCTCTTGTCCGTCGTCGCTATCGAGCGGGTCGACGACTGAAAGACCTGAAACAGGCCCATCAGCATGAACAGAATTACCAGCCAGATGGCGAAATTCCGGAAATTGACGTTCATCAATCCTGTCCTGAAGTCCGGCACGGGAGACGCCGGATAGTTGGGGCGAATGTAGGCCTCGCTCCTGGGCCTTACAAGGTATCGGCGGGCCGAAACTGGTGCGGCGGTTTGGCCGAAAAGTCGAGAGAGCTTGCGCTTTTCCGGTTAATTCCGTGTCACGGAGCTGTCGGACCTCACGCGGGATTGACGCGCCGCCTGCCGGCCAGCCTCCCGCGCGACGGTGATAGTCACGCCGTCGCTGCTGATAAGACAACCATGCAAACTTGTCCGCTTCAGGGCTGGCTCCATCCGCAAGCGATCGGTCAAGGCTTCAACCGGCGCGAGATCATGCGGCTTCTGTCCGCCCCCCACCCGGTCGAGCAGGTTGGCCACCACCCGGATCGCCACGGCGCGCGGCAGCTTGATCAGCATGGCGCGCGCCACACTGCCGGAGCCGGTCACCGGATCGAGGGGTGTCACCACGGCTGCCGCCATCCCGGCAAGCGCCTGGTCCGCATCGCGCATCCGGTCGGCGAAGCGCGACAGCCGGCGCGCGTCGAGCCCCAGCGCCGCCAGTTGCGGCAGCATCTGGCGCCAGCGGACCCGCTCATAGTCGGTATCGAAATTGCCGGGATCCCGCGCCGGCGCCAGGTCGGACGCAGCAACCAGGTTCGCCAGATCCGCCGGATCGACGCCAAGCAGCGGCCGCACCACAATCAGCCCGCCGATCTCGGCGAGATAGTCCATGCCGCGCAGCCCCTCGATGCCGCTGCCATGCGCCAGCCGCATCAGCACCGTCTCCGCCTGATCGGCAAGGTGATGCGCGGTAACGAGAACCTCGGTGCCGTCGGCGGCCATGGCATCGGCAATCAGTCCGTAGCGCGCCGCGCGCGCCGCCTGCTGGATGCCGGTTGCCGGCTTCGGCCCGTCCCAGCGGAGGGCGCGGGCAGTAAGCCCAAGCTTGCCGGCTGCCGCGGTGACATAAGCCACCTCCCCTGCCGCCTCGGGCCGCAGCCCATGATCGACCGAGTAGACGACAAAGCGGTCATGCGCTCCATGCCGGCCGGCGAACTCGGCCGCCAGCAGCAGCAGCGCCAGGCTGTCTGGCCCGCCGGAAACAGCGAGCCCCACCCGCCGGAACTCGGCAAGCGGGGCAAAGATCGCCTCGCTGTCGATCAGCTCACCGGGCATTTCGCCTTCTGCGCTTCCTCATCGAGGCGCTGCGTGAACGCCGGGCTGAGTTGCGGGTAGCGCTGCTTCAGCGTGTAGAAGGTGCGGCACCCCACATCCACCTGGTCGGCGCCGACCAGCGCCACGCCGAGCTTCAGCATCATGTCCGGGGCGCGCTTGCTATCCTTGTGCCTGGTGTAGCCATCGGCCAGCACCTGCGCCGCATCGGTGAACTGCCCCTGCTGAATCAGGGCTTCGCCGAGCCAGTTGATCGCATCGGGCGTCTGCGGATCGTCGGGATAAAGTGCGACGAACTGCTGGAACTGGTCGGAAGCAAAGGCATAGTCTCCGCGGGTCATGGCGTCGTAACCCGCATCGTACTGCGCCTTGGCGTCGCCGCTCGAGATTTCCCCGCCGCCACCCAACGACAGGTCGAGTGGACGCCCACCGAGCGGATCCTCTCCCGTCATGGTGCCGAGCTGGTCGATGCCACCCTTGAGCAGCGGATCGGCGGAGTCGCCGAGGGCGTCCATCGGTTCGCCGTTGAGATCTGCCAGCGGCAGATCGTCCATCGGTGCGGCCGCCGCAGGCGCATCAGGCGTTGCGGCAGTGGCGGGAGCCTCCTGGGCCGGAGGCTGTTGCGCCGGAGTCTGTTGGGCGGAGGTCTGCGGCAGCGTATCGGACGGCGTCACGCCGTCAGTTGGCGCTGCCGCCTGTGGTTTTCCCCCAGCACCGCCTTCCAGTTCCTGGAAGCGGAACTCATTGTCCTCGGCCTGCTTGGCGAGCTGCGTCTGCATCTGCGTGAGCTGGAACTCCAGCCCCTCGACGCGCCCGGTGAGCGTGCGGATCAGGTCCTCGAGCTCCTGGATGCGCACCAGCAACTGGGCGCTCGACTGCTGGTTCTGCGCCACATGGATGCGCGTCTCGGTGATCGCCCTGGGCGGCAGCAGCGCATCGGCCGGCAGCGGGCTGGTCGCGGCGAGCGCCGGCACGGTCAGCACCGAGGCCAGGAGGGAGGCGAGCAGGGCGGCATAGATCGCGGGTCGGGAGGCCGATCCACGAATTGGGGGCAGTTTCACCATCAAAGCTCCGTCGGGTCCGGGAGGGGTCCAGTGGGGATCACGCGGCCATCGACCGCACTACGCCGAATTAGCGCAAGATCTGGGATTAGCGCAGGATTTCGACAAAAAGAAAGCGCCGGGCCCAATTACGCGGCGCCCGGCGCTTATGCCTCCAGTCGATAGAGCTCCGGGGATTACGCGCGAGACATCGCGTGGCCGCGACCTCCGCCCCGAAGCTCGCTCAACGCCTACTGTACCACCGTCACAGCACGGCGGTTTTGTGACCAGCACGAGATATCGTTGCAAATGGCCACAGGACGTTCCTTGCCGAACGACTTGGTGGTGATGCGGCGCTGGTCGACGCCCTTCGACACCAGGTAGTTCACCACGATCGATCCGCGGCGTGCGCCCAGCGCGATATTGTACTCGCGCGTGCCGCGCTCGTCGGCATGGCCTTCGATCAGGATGCGGTAGTTCCTGTACTGGTTGAGCCACGCCGCCTGCTTGTCCAGCGTTGCGATGGCGGTCGGGGTGAGATTCGAGGAGTCGGTCTCGAAGAACACGCGGTCACCGACGCTCACCAGGAATTCCTGCTGGCTGCCGGGGGCGCCGCCGCCGGGCCCGAGATTGCCGACACCGGTACCGCCGGCGCCATTGCGCGAACAGGCTGCCACGGCGACCACGAGAACCACCAGCGCGGCAGCACGCAGCACGGCGAGAAGGGGCGTTACTGAACGCATCCGGGTTGACTCCTAATCGGAAGGATTTGAGACGCCTTTTTTACCGTTGGTAATCTTAAGGCGGGGTTGTCGTGGTTGGTTAATTGTTGGTCATTCTGGCGCCAATGTGGCCGGAATCCGGGCTTTTCCGTGATGTTGCTGTGAAGACACGGAATGGGGAGCGGCTTTCGCCCGATAGACCGGCGCTGGAAGAGTACCCCCACCCTGCCCCCTCCCCCGCAAGGGGGGAGGAGACCAAAACACTGGCGTCGGTGTGAGCGTCTCCCTCCCCCTTGCGGGGAGGGGACAGGGGTGGGGGGCAGCCCGCTCCGGCCTCTCTAATCGAAGCCTCAGCCCCTGAGCGGCGACCATGCCGGATCGGACGCAAAACTCTCGGTCTTGAGGTTGAGCTCGTTCCGGCCCCAGATGTCGATCGAGTGGAGGCTCGGGCCGGCATCGCCACCCGGATCGCGGAAGAAGCCGATGACGCGGCTGTTCGGCGCCCAGGTCGGGCCTTCCTGTACCTGGCCCGACGAGGACAGGATACGCTCGCCCGAACCATCGGGCTTCATGATGCCGATGTGGAACTGCCCGCCCGACTGCCTGGTGTAGGCGATGAGATCACCGGCCGGCGACCAGACCGGGGTGGAATAGCTGCCCTCGCCATAGGAGATGCGCTGCGCCCCGCCGCCACCGGCGCCCATGATGTAGAGCTGCGGGCTGCCGCCGCGATCGCTCTCGAAGGCGATGCGCGAGCCATCCGGGGAATAGCAGGGCGAGGTATCGATTGCTGCGCCGCTGGTCAGCTGCGTCGGGTTGCCGCCGCCGACGCCCGCCGCGTAGATATTGGTGGTACCGCCATTCGACACCGAGAACACCACGGTACCGCCATCGGGCGAGAAGCGCGGCGCGAACGACATCGGTGCGCCCTCGATCAGCTTCTTGGACGCCCCGCCGAGGCCGGCGATGTAAACCTGCGGGTTGCCATCCTCGTACGAGGTGAAGGTCACCGAGGCGCCATCCGGTGACAGCCGCGGCGACAGGGTCAGCGCCTTGCCCGAGCTCAGGTACTGCACGTTGAAGCCATCCTGGTCCATGATGGCGAGGCGCTTCACGCGATTGGCCTTGGGCCCACTCTCGGCGACGTAGAGAATACGGGTGTCGAAATAGCCGGTGCCGCCCGACAGCGAGGCATAGATGGCGTCCGACACGATGTGGGCGATACGGCGATAGTTCTGCGCATCGGTCTTGTACGATTTGCCGACCACCTGGGCGGAAGCCTGCGTATCCCAGACCCGCACCTGCGAAGCGACCTCCGCTCCGCGCTCTACCGAGCCCATCACCAGCGCATCGACGGTGGCGGCGCGCCAGGCGGCAAAATCCGGCTCGTTGGTGACATCGCCGACCCGGACCGGCAGCGAAGCGGGATCGAGCGGCACAAAGAGCCCGGAGCGCTTCAGGTTGTCGCGCACGATCTGCGCGATCTCGGCGCCGAAGGCCGGGTCGGAAGAGGCGAAATCCGGAATGGCGATCGGCAGCGGCGTGAAGTTGCCGCCGGTGACGACGATCTCGACCAGTGCCTGCGACGGGGTGGCGAGCGCCAGGGCGCCGCCCACGAGGCCGAGTTTCAGCGCGTTGCGCCGGGTGATCAGGGTCATCTTACGTCTCCATCTTTCTCGGGCGTCGGGGTCACTCAGAACTCCCGCGCTGCAAACTGGGCTCGTACGTCCTGCCCGGCGGCCACGGTGAACGGGCCGCAACGCTGCAGCGCGCGTGACACCGCTCGGGCATAGGCATCTTCGATCTGGCTGCTCGGCGCGCTGGTCATCTGCGGGCGGCCGCTGACCATGCCGTCGGCACCGATCGAGAAGGTGAACTCAGCCCGCGCATCAGCATCCTCGGCGCCGGCTGGCAGGGTGATGCAGGCGCGGATCTGGGCGACCAGCGCACCGATCTCGGATTGGCTGAGCGTCGCCGAGCGGCCATCCTCACGACCGAGCGTCGGCTCGCCGCCCGCGCCGGTAGTGCCGCCGCGCGATTCCTCGTTGTTGATGAGGTTGGCGACTTCATCGGCGAGCTTGCTGGCCTCGTCGGCCTTGGCCTGCTCGACCCGCTGCTTTTCTTCGGCGGCCTTGCGCTTCTTTTCTTCCTCGGCCTTCTTCTTGTCGGCTTCGGCCTTGGCCTTTTCGTCCGCCTGCTTCTGCTTTTCCGCCTGCTGCTGTTTCTTGAACTCGGCGCGCTTCTGGTCGAGCGAAGCGGTATGCGTCCTCGGCTTGGGGGCGCTCTCAGCCGGATCGGGCACCTCGGGGGTCGCGACCGGCGTTGGTTCTGCAGGGGTCGGCTCTGCGACAGGCTCGGGGACCGGCTCGGGCTGCGGCTCGACCACCGGACGCGGCGCTGGGGTAGGAGCGACTTCCGGCTCGGGTTCGACCACCGGCTCGGCCGCCGCCTCGGGCGCCGGCGCGGTCTGCTCGGTCGGCGCCGGAGTCGGATCCGGATTATCCATCGGGGTCGGCTGGTCTTCTTCGGTGTTGCCGGTCGGCTGCGCCAGCTCGGCCGGCTTTTCTGCCTCGACGATCGACGGCGCCTCGGTCTCGACCACCGTGCTGTCGAGCGTACCCATGCGGATATTGGCGAAATCGGTAACCGAAATCAGGTCGACGGCGATCGACTCCACGGGCTCCGGGTCCATTGGTCGCCCCATGCCGATGCCGACGACCGCGAGAACGATCAGTCCGACATGCCCGATGGTGGAAACCGTGAACCCGGTGCGCATCAGCTCACTGGTCCTGTTGCTGCGCGGCCTGTTCCGTGATGAGCCCGATCTTGGCGTAGCCGGCGCCCGACAACGCGCCCATCACCTGCATCACCGAGCCATAGTTCGCCGCCAGGTCGCCGCGCACATAGATGCGGTCCTCGGTGCCGTTGACGGCCACCGCGGCAACCTGCGCAGTCAGATCCTCGAGCGTCACCGGATTGTCGCCGAGGAAGATCGCGCCTTCGTTGGTGACTGAGACGGTGATCGGCTTCTGCTCGGTGTTGAGTTGCTTGGCCTGGGTCTGCGGCAGCTCGATCGGCACGCCGACCGTCATCAGCGGCGCCGCCACCATGAAGATGATCAACAGCACCAGCATCACGTCGACCATCGGCGTGACGTTGATCTCGCTCATCGGCTTCGAACCGCCGCCGCGCCGGCGGCCACGACGACGGCCGCCGCCTCCGCCGCTCGATACTGCCATTGCCATCAGCGGGCACCCCGCGCTTCGAGCTGTCGGCTGAGGATGGTGGAGAACTCGTCGGCAAAGCCTTCGAGCCGGCCGATCAGCTTGTTGGCGTCACCCGAGAGCTTGTTGTAGGCGATAACCGCCGGGATGGCGGCGAGCAGGCCAAGCGCCGTGGCGAACAGCGCTTCGGCGATCGGCCCGGCGACCACGCTGAGATTGGTGCTCGATGCGGCCGAGATGGCCGTAAATGCGTTCATGATGCCCCATACCGTGCCAAAGAGGCCAATGAAGGGCGAGGCCGAGCCGACGGTGGCGAGGAAACCCAGGCGCTTTTCGAGGGTCTCGCTCTCGCGGCTGATCGCCACGTCCAGCACCTTGTCGAGACGCCCCTGCACGCCGACGAACGACGAGGCGTTCTGCTCATGGCTGCGCTTCCATTCCTTCATCGCGGCAACGAAGACGGCGCCGAGCCCCATGGCAGGCTTCTCGCTCATCTGCTGATAGAGTTCTTCGAGCGACTGGCCCGACCAGAATACTCGCTCGAAGCGGTTCATCTCGGCCTTGGCGCGCGCATACAGCATGGACTTGTCGACGATGATCGCCCAGCACCACACCGAGGCGGCGAGCAGCCCGATCATCACCGTCTTGACGACGAGGTCCGCCTGCCAGAACAGCGCCCAGATTGAGAGGTCGGCATGCGGAGCGACCGTGCCGACTGCATCCATGGCTTCCATGTAAGGGTCCTTCTCAGTCCGGCCCCGACGACCGAAACCTGATCGTCGGGTCGATGCGGTTCAAATTTGTCAAATTTAAGAGAAAAGCCCGGTTTTCCGGACCTTTGGCAGTGCTGCTCGTGCACTGCCTTACTTATGGTCAAGCAAACGTTAACAAAGCGATTCCTCGCGTTTGCGTGATCGCGGCAGATCGGCGCAGCGGGCAACGCCACAGGCGTGCCGTGCAACCCTCTGGGGTGACGCGCGTTGTCGTCTCGACTGCCCGTTCGGGGGTTCGCGGTCGTCCCACGACAATAGCAACAACCAAGGGAGATCCCCATGCATCTCGACCTGACACGCACGCTGCTCGCCGCCACGGCGGTGCTCGCCTTTTCCGCCATGCCGGCTTTCGCCGAGCAGCAGAAGTTCACTGCCGAGCTCACTGCCGCTGCCGAAGTTCCGCCCACGGACTCGACGGCTACCGGCAAGGTGGAAGCCACGTACGACACCGACTCCAAGGTCTTCACCTGGACCGTCACCTACGAGGGCCTCAGCGGCGACGCGACCGGCGCGCACTTCCACGGCCCGGCCGCCGAGGGCGCCAATGCCGATCCGGTTGTGCCTCTGGCCGACCCGCTGGCGAGCCCGATCAACGGCAACGCCACGCTGACCGATGAACAGGCCACCCAGCTGCAGGGCGGCTCCTGGTACTTCAATCTGCACACGGCAAAGTTCCCGGATGGCGAAATCCGCGGACAGGTAAAGCCCGCCGCGATGTAGGACGTCAGTCTGACACGAATCCTTGGGGTCGCCGCTCTGCGGCGGCCCTTTTCTATGCCTTGAGCTGATCCAGCAGTTCGCGCGGCATCCGCGCCACCCCGCCGCTGGTCTTGATCGCCACGACCTGCACCTCGGCCCGCGTGATCTCGATACCATCCAGGCTGATTGACTGCACCAGGTTGAGCCGCGCCGCACTGAGCGAGGCAACTTCGGTGGTCACCTCGAGCAGGTCGTCGATATGCGCTGCCGCCTTGAAGTCGATGCTCATGCTGCGCACGGCAAAGGCGATGCCGTCCTTCACCAGCTCAGAGTGATGCACGCCGCGTTCCCTGAGGAACTCGGTCCGGGCCCGCTCGAAAAAATGCAGATACGCCGCGTGGTAGACATTGCCAGAGAAGTCGGTGTCTTCGTAATAGACGCGGGCGGTGAAATGGCTGCTGGTCATAGCTCGTTCACGACGACATGGATCGGATGCGGTCCCAGCTCTGCCATGCTGCCGCGCAGTTCGGCCGGGAACAACGGCATCGCAGCGAGCGTCTCGGCATCGTTGCGAACCCACCTGAATTCGAGCATTGCGCCACCATCGGCGACGCGGTGACAGACCGCATCGGTCGAAAACGGAAAGCTCGTTGGAATCTCGGCCGGGTAGTAGAAGCCCATCTCATGGATCACCCGGCCGTCATAGCGGAACAGGTCCTCCATCACGATGGCCAGCGGGCCGATTGCCGCCACGACGCCCAACTCCTCCTCGAGCTCGCGCGCCAGTGCCTCGGAACTGATCTCACCCATCTCGACGCGCCCGCCGGGCAGTGCCCAGGACTCCTCGGTGGTCGCACGATGGATCAGCACATGGCCTTCGCGGCGGATGATCGCTGCGGCGCGGAACTGGAACCGGGTCGTTTCGTGATCGAACGATATCATCCGACGGCTAGCAGTCATCTGTCCGATCCGGCGAACTGCAGGCCACGCGCTTTGAGCTCGGTCCTGAGGATGAGGATGGCCTTGGGGCCGACACCGTGCAGCGCCAGCAACTCCCGTTCACTGCGCTCAGCAACCACTTCGAGCGTCGTAATGCCCTGGAGCTCCAGCGCCTGCGTCGCGGGCCGGCCGATGCGGGGCAGCGCCGTCACGGCTCCCTCCTCGACAACAACTCAGACGACAAGATGATGCTCCCGGTCGAACGCCCAGACCTCTTCGTGGTCGATCTCGAACAGATGGCCATCAGGGTCGCGGAAATAGCCGGCAGTGCCCCACTGGGTCTTCGTCGCCGGCTTGACGATCGTGGCGCCCGCCCGCTCCGCCTGTGCCAGCAACCGGGCGACGTCATCGGGATGCTCGGCGCAGTAGATCAGCGCCAGGCCGGATGAAGCACCGGGATCACCCGGCAGGCCCAGAGCATCCTTGGCGAGATCGGCCTTCGCGATCAGCGCCAGCGCCATGCCGCCCAGGTCGAATTTCACGAAACCAGCGTGGCTGGTCGGCGCCCGCTGCCAGCCAAGCGCTTCGTAGAACGCTGCCGACCGAGCGACATTGGCGACGCCGAGCAGGATGATGTGGACGCGGGGCCGAAATGCCGGTTCGCTCACTCCTCGCCAGGCTCCTCGAACAGGCTGCCTTGCATGCCGATAAACCCCTGCGGGACACTGATGCCCATATGCTGGAAGGCCAAAGCCGTCAGCATCCGGCCGCGCGGCGTGCGCTGGATGAACCCCTGCTGGATCAGGTAAGGCTCGACGATCTCTTCGAGCGCATCGCGCGGTTCCGACAGCGCTGCGGCGATGGTTTCGATCCCCACCGGGCCGCCGCCATAGAAATCGGCGATCACCTTGAGGTAGCGCCGGTCGAGCTGGTCGAGCCCGCGCGCATCGACGTCGAGCCGCAGCAGCGCCTTGTCGGCGACCGAGCGGGTGATCTCCTTGGCGCCATCGACCAGCGCGAAATCGGTGACCCGCCGGAGCAGCCGGCCGGCAATGCGCGGCGTGCCACGCGAGCGGCGGGCAACTTCCATCGCCCCGTCGGGCGCCATGCCGATGCCGAGCAGGCGGGCACCGCGCTCGACGATCTTCACCAGTTCTTCGGGGGTGTAGAAATTCAGCCGGATCGGAATGCCGAAGCGGTCGCGCAGCGGCGTGGTCAACAGCCCGGCGCGCGTGGTGGCGCCGACCAGGGTGAACTTGGCGAGGTCGATCCGCACCGAACGCGCCGCGGGCCCTTCGCCGATGATCAGGTCGAGCTGATAGTCCTCCATCGCCGGATAGAGGATTTCCTCGATCGCCGGGTTGAGCCGGTGGATTTCGTCGATGAACAGCACGTCGCGCTCTTCGAGATTGGTGAGCAGCGCCGCGAGATCGCCGGCCTTGGCGATCACCGGACCGGAGGTGGCGCGGAACCCGACGCCCAGTTCGCGGGCCACGATCTGCGCCAGTGTGGTTTTGCCGAGCCCCGGCGGGCCGACGAACAGCACGTGATCGAGCGCGGTGCCGCGTTGCTTGGCGGCCTGGATAAACACCTCGAGATTGGCCCGCGCCTCGGCCTGCCCGATGAACTCGGAAAAGCCGGACGGGCGGAGCGAAACATCGAGCGGGTCGTCGCGACCGGCCTGGGCCGAGGTGAGGTCGGTCAAAGCTTCAACATCCGCGCCGCGATGAGGCCCAGAGCCAGGAGCAGCTTAGCCTCCCGCTCGTGGTCGGTGAAGCCGCCGAAGCCGTCGACGGGGCCGGCAAACAGGTCTTCGTCACCTGCGTCAGGGTAGCTAACGGACATTCCGCCCCACCGCACCCGGATGTAGCCGCATGGCGCAGCACCTCTCGTGATCTCATACTGTTCCGGCGCATCCCTGCAGGTAAGCGTGACGGTTAGCCCTAGTTCGTTTGCGACAAGCATTACCGCGTCGGGGATCACCAGAGGGTCCACCTTCGGGAGTATTAGCTTCTCAAGATTCTCGATGGCAGAAGGCATGTTACTAACCCATAGGCGGGGGTTCAGGCTGGCGTTCATATCCTGTCTCGCGTCCCGACCCGCGAGCCGATGACCATTATCCCTATGTACTGAATGGCCAGCCAGGGAAAGGTGGTTACCAGTTCGAAGAAGCGAAGCCCGTCCCGTTTGAACGAAGGGCCTGATGGCAACCAATCGAACCAGCCCCACGAGACTGAGGCTGTCCCGATCAACACTGCGACGCTCAGCGGCAGCAGGATGAGGTGCTCCCATAGGCCAATCGGTGCCCGAACCGCCGAACGCAGAACAACAGCAAGGCACCAGAACGCGTAAAGCACCGAGCTTGGGAAGAGAAACGACAGCGCCGAAGCCGTCGGACCATGGATCACCAAATCGATGAAGTTCAGAATGGTAGGCCCCGTCGCCAGCAGCATGGCGAACAGGACGAAGATGCCAATCAGGCGGTCCCGCGGTCCTGCGCCGCCAATCACGAACTGAGCTCCCTGAGCCCCAGCCGGATCAGTTTGTCCGTCGGCACGTCGTCGCCTTCGCGGCCAACCACCCGCGCCACCGCAGCCGAGGCCTGGGCGCTCGAATAGCCGAGATTGGTGAGCGCCGAGACCGCGTCGGATACATTGCCGGCGGCGACGCCTTCGCCCAGCGCCGCCTGCAAGCCCAGCACACCGGCGTCGATCGCGCCTGCCGGCGCCTTGCCCTTGAGTTCGGTGACGATGCGGACCGCCAGCTTGGGGCCGACGCCGTTGGCCCGGCCGACCATCGCCTTATCCTGCAGCGCGATGGCGCTGGCGAGTTCCGATGGGGTGAGAACCGAGAGAATGGCGAGCGCCACCCGGCTGCCGACGCCCTGCACCGTCATCAGCGTGGTGAACCAGGCCTTCTCGGCTTCGGTGAAGAAGCCGTAGAGCCGGATCATGTCCTCGCGCACGATCATCTCGGTATGGACCACCGCCGCATGGCCGACCTGCGGCAGCGCCGCCAGCGTCTTGGCCGAGCAGAACACTTCGTAGACCACGCCGTTGACGTCGAGATGCGCGTAGTCGCCGCCGAAGCCGTCGACCATGCCCTTCAGTTTGCCGATCATGCAGGAACACTCAGCTTGCGGATGGCGCGATGATGGGCGTGACAGACCGCGATGGCCAGCGCGTCGGCCGCGTCGGCGCCCTTGAATGTCGCGGTGGGGAGCAGGATCTTGATCATCATCTGGATCTGCGCCTTCTCGGCATGGCCGGTGCCGACCACCGATTTTTTGACCAGGTTGGCGGCATACTCGCCGACCGGCAGCCCGCGCAAAGCCGGCGTCATCAGCACCACGCCGCGCGCCTGGCCCAGTTGCAGCGCCGAGCGCGCCCCGGCGGAAACGAAGGTCTCCTCCACCGCCGCCTCCTCGGGTGCATACTCGTCGAGCACCGCCGCGATGCCGCGATGCAACGCCACCAGCCGGTCGGCCAATATCCCATCCACCGGCGGCGTGATCGTGCCGCAGGCGATAAAGCTCAGCCGGTTGCCGTTGCTCTCGATAATCCCCCAGCCGCAGCGCCGCAGCCCCGGATCGATCCCGATGATTCGCACTGTTTCAGCCATTTCGAAGCTTTAGGTCAGGAGCCGGAGCCTACCAAGGGCTTTGTGAACGAAACAGAAACACTGCACCGATTTAGCTACGATCCGGGTCTGCGAATTCATCGGCGAATTAATCAGCATTCAAGCATTGCTCCCGTAAGCCCAAGGCATTCACTCCGGGGGACGCGGAAATGAACAAGCTTGCACTGCCGGCTTCCGAATGGCGCATCGCCTGGCAGCGCACGGCCCTGATCCTCGCCGCGTCGACGGTCGGGTCCTGGGTGATGTCCAATCTCGTCATGATGTCCCTCAACGAAGGGATGAACACTGTCGGCACCGTACTGGCGCTGGGCATGCCCACCGCGCTTGGCGGCCCGATCCTGCTATTCCTGCAGGTGCGCTCGGCCCAGCTGCGCGATGCCAACCGCAGGCTGGAGAAGCTCGCCTCCACCGACTGGCTGACCGACTGCCTCAACCGTCGCGCCTTCACCTCGCGGGTCAGCTCGAGCCTCGGCCAGACCGACGGCTACGGCACGCTGCTGGTCATCGATGCCGACCACTTCAAGACCGTCAACGACCGCTTCGGTCACGAGCGGGGCGACGAGGTGCTGCAGCTGATCGCCGGCGCCATCCGCGACAGCGTGCGCGACGGCGATCTAGTCGGCCGCATCGGCGGCGAGGAATTCGGCGTGTTCCTGAAGGATGCCGGACACGATATCGCCAACGCTGCCGCCGAGCGCATTCGCGCCGCGGTGAACGCCCTGTTCGTCACTTCGGACGGTATCGCGCAACGGCTGTCGGTCAGCATTGGCGGCGCCGTATGCGCCGGCGACTCCGGCTTTTCGGAGCTGTTCCAGATCGCCGACCGTCGTCTCTATGAGGCCAAGCACGCCGGCCGCAACCGTGTCGAACTCGGCCGGAATGCCGGCGATGCCGACCTTGCGGCAATGAGCGCGGCGATCAGCTGACCGCCACAGGGAACGATGGATAGACGACGATAGATAAAATCCGATCCGGTGGCTTGAGGCGATTTCAACACGCGCCGCCTACCGTTCCGGCCCTCTGCGCAGAAGTGCTGAAGGGACGCGAGCATTGGATTTTTCACCCACCGGATGGGGCCGCGTTTTCCTCTGGACTGCACTTGGGGCGTTCGGCTGCGTCGCTGTCGCGTTGTTCGTGGATTCGTTCAACTTCCATAACCTCGGCCCCGATGACCTCCGCTGGTCGATCACTGTCGATATCCTGGTGCCGCTCGGCCTCGCGGGCCCGATCCTGTTTTTCCTCCTGAGCAAGCTGCGCGAACTCGCCATCGCCCATGAGCTGCTGCGCCGCCACGCCGCCACCGACACCCTGACGGATCTCTTGAACCGCGGCGCCTTCACCCGCGAAGTCGAGGAAGCCCTGGCCGACGCGCGCTTCGCCGAAAACGGCATGCGTGGCACGCTGCTGGTGGTCGATGCCGACAACTTCAAGGCGATCAACGACACCTATGGCCACGAGCAGGGCGACGCCGCATTGCGGCTGATCGCCAGCTCGATCCGCGCCGTGCTGCGCTCCGCCGACCTGGTCGGCCGGATCGGCGGGGAAGAATTCGCGGTGTACCTCCCCGGCACCACCCTGCTGATCGCCGAGGCGGTGGCCGAGCGCCTGCGGCAGGCGGTGTACGCGGCCG
The DNA here is from genome assembly GCF_964252795.1 of Devosia sp. LjRoot16. Lineage (NCBI taxonomy): Bacteria > Pseudomonadati > Pseudomonadota > Alphaproteobacteria > Hyphomicrobiales > Devosiaceae > Devosia > Devosia sp. LjRoot16. The sequence goes on along the minus strand of NZ_CAXUPH020000005.1, from coordinate 511,619 downwards.
CATTCGCGCCCGAAGGCAAACCGCACCAGCTGACGGTGAGCGTCGGCGGCGCCGTGTATGATCGCCATCTGCCCTTCGCCGAACTGTTCCGGCTGGCCGATCAGCAGCTCTATGCGGCCAAGCAGAATGGACGCAACTGCATCGCAGTCACGTCCATCGCGCATTACGAAACGCTGCCGGCCGCCGCTGCCTGATCCGTTGCGGTAGTGGCGACTTCGACGAGGAAGCCGCCGGGCGCCTCGCAGTAGAATGTCGTCGTCCGGCTGCCGCCGCGGCTGAACTGCTGCACCTCACCGGGACCGTAGGCAGCGGCGACGAGTTCGGCGTGCTTCAGCCGGACTTCGGCAACGCTGCCGACGAAGAAGCCGATATGGAAGTTTTTGTGGTAGCTGGCCTCGGCCTTGCCGGTCGCCATGAAGTTGAGGACGAAGCCGCCCTCTCCTGCGAGGACGACGAAATTGTCGTGCGCTTCGCCGACGACGGCGAAATCGAAATGCCGGGTGAAGAACTCGGCAGCCGCGCGCACATCGGCGACGGCGAAGTTGGCGTGATTGAACTGCATGGTGATGTCCTGATGCGGGTGGTGGAACGGTCGGACGACCGGCTCCGTGGCGCACGCGGCATGGGGGCATGTAGCTGGCGGTGATGCATCGACCCATATCCCAACAAGCAGCGGGCGCCCGGGGATCGGACGCTCGTCGGCTTGCCGTGGGTCCTTCGCCTTTTTGGGGCGGGACAATCTCCCTCGCGGGAGGGCCGGACTCACCTTAACCGGCCTGCGTTTTTTCGGCGTAACGAGCCCGAACTAGTGCCTGGGCCCGAATGTGTCAAACCAAGCCGCTCTCAGGCGGCTTCGATCTCCAAGTCAAAGCCGCTCTTAGGCGGCCTCGATCTCCATGTCGAAGCCGCTCTTAGGCGGCTTCGATCTCCAAGTCGAAGCCGCTTAGGCGGCTTCGATCTTGCTCATGTTTTCGTCGGAAATATCGAAGTTGCTGTAGACGTTCTGCACGTCGTCGTCCTCTTCGAGGATGCCGATCAGCTTGAGCAGCGTCGCGCCCTTTTCCGCATCCACCGGCACTTCGTTCTGCGGCTTGAAGATGAACTTGGCCGACTCCGCCTCGCCCAGCACCTTCTCGAGCGCCGCCGCCACTTCGTTCAGCTGTTCGAACGAGGTGTAGATCCAGTGGCCGTCTTCGTCGCTCTCGACATCGTTGGCCCCAGCCTCGATCGCCGCTTCCATCACTTTGTCTTCCGAACCGGCCTTGGCCGGATAGAAGATCTCGCCGACCCGATCGAACATGAAGCCGACCGAGTTGGTTTCACCCAGCGCGCCGCCGTTCTTGGAGAAGGTCGAGCGCACGTTCGAAGCGGTACGATTGCGGTTGTCGGTCAGCGCCTCGACGATGACAGCGACGCCGCCCGGGCCATAGCCCTCGTAGCGGATCTCTTCGTAGTTCTCGGTGTCGGCGCCGCTCGCCTTCTTGATGGCGCGCTCGATATTGTCGCGCGGCATCGACTGGGCCCGGGCGTTGATGACCGCCAGGCGCAGGCGGGAATTGAACGCCGGATCGGGCATGCCGAGCTTGGCGGCGACGGTGATTTCGCGGGCGAGTTTCGAAAACACCTTCGAGCGAGCCGCGTCGGACTTGCCCTTGCGGTGCATGATGTTCTTGGCGTGTGAATGGCCGGCCATGCGGTCACCCCTGTTTTGGCATGTGTGGCAATGGTGGTGGGCGGTTATAGGGGCGGCAGCGCCGAAAATAAAGACCGTGTGGCACTTGGCGAAATGGGTCGGCCGGCCGCGTGCTGGCACATCACCGTTTCCGTCAATTGAGCGGCATTTCTAAAATGAACCCGCGATAAATACGGATATCATGAGGTATTCAGCCCTGAACTGGCAAATCGTGTCCATCGACGCGGCATTGGGACCGCAAGCAGAGAGAAAATTTGAGATGGACGCGTTCAAGAGATTTTCGATCGCCGCATTGGCGACGATACTGGTTGCCGGGGCAGCCCCGGCATTTGCGCAGGACACGCGCGACACCCGGCCTCAGCAGGGCCGGCCGATCATCGAACACGGCGACGAGGGCGGCGGGAGCGTCGAGCCCGGGCAGAAACAGCGCCTGCCCAAGTCCACCGAGGGCGTCAGGTGCCTGGTCAAGGAGGGCCATGGCGGGCCGGAGATCCTTGCCGTCAACGGGACGGGAAAGGTGATTCCAGCCGGTACTGTGGTGACGTTCTACATGCAGCCGGGCAACGTCCAGAAACTGTTCAAGCTCACCGATGATTGGGCGCCCGGCCAGTCGCTTGCTATCCCCGTCAAGCTGGCGGAACTGCCCGACGATGCCGAGTGTTCGCTCAAACTCAAGTCGTCGCCGGAGCCCGAGATGCCGACGGACGATCCCGTTCCCGCCGCGGAGCCGGAGCCGGAGCCGGAGGATCAGCCTGCTGGGCAAGACTGGGTACCCCCCGAAGGTTGGGTGTCCATCCAATCGGACCAGTTCTCGTGCAAGGTCTATGACCACCAGTATGCGTGGGAGCCGACGCCCTCGATCCTCTTCTTTGTCAACACCAGCGGCGGCACACTGCCCGCGGGCACGAAGGTCATCATCACCATGCCAGACGGCAGCATCGAGGAATTCACCCTTGGATCGCCCTATCCCCCGGGTGGCGAATTCACGATCGAACTTCCCGCCGGCAGCCTCGAGAACTACGAGTGCTCGTTTGAGGTGATCCTGCCCTAGGCCGGGAACGCCGGCCCACCTGGGCCAGCGACCCGCCCACCCTGAGGGGTGACTGCTTAGCCACGAGACCGGTCCCTGGATCGGTCTCGATCGCTATTCCACTCAGCGTCGCCGGGTCGTTCGCCGCACATACCGGCATCGGCTATGGTGCACGGCGGCCCCGCCCCTGAGGACACCGTGGTCCGAGGTCGGGATGTAGGCGTAGGAGCCGACGAGACGGTGCCACCCTCCGATCGAGGAATTCTCATGGCGAGTATTTTTCGCCATGTGAACGGATTTGGCAAGATGAACCCGCGATAAATACGGATATCATCGCACATTCAGTCGGAAAACCGTATTCCTGCTCATCAGCGCGGCATTGGGGCCGCCAGCAGGAAGAGCCTGAGATGGACGCATTCAAGAGATTTTCGCTGGCCCTGATGGCCGCGGTGGTGGTGGCCGGCGCGACACCGGCTTTCAGCCAGACACGGGATACCCGACCAACCGAACCGGATCGGCCGACGATCGAACAGGGGGAGAAGGGCGGCAGTGAGGAACGAGCCGACCGCACGCAGCCCGGCCGGTTGCCCAAGGGTACGCCCGGGACGGAGTGCAAACTGGCTTGGGACGGAGACCAGATCAGTGGGGTCCTACTGACCAACGACACCGGCAAGATGATCCCGGTCGGAACTGTGATCACCGTCTATATTCAGCCCGGGAACATCCAGAAGCAGTACAAGGTGACAGCCGATTGGCACCCGGGCACTGTGGTGGACATCGCCATCGACGTTGGGAGCGTGACCTCGATCGCTGCCTGTTCCATGAAGGTGCAGCCCGATCGCAGCGGGCAGTTACCGCAGCCGGAGCCGGAAAAGCCCTGGTACATGCAGGGCGAAGTGTCCTTTTACTGCACGGTGGTCTGGCGGTGGGACCCACCCCCGGGACGACCATTCGTCTCGTTCAAGAACGATGGCGACGTCATGATCCCCGCTGGCACCACGATCACCTACATGTTGCCGCTCGGCGAAGCCGTGTCCTATGTGCTCGAAAAGGATTGGCACCCCGGGCAGTATCTGGAAGTGGCAATGCACTACTCGCTCGAGATGCAGGAGTTCTACATCATCCACGACAAGGAGCATCAGGCGTGCAGCAATGAGACGGTCGTGACCGGCGACTACGGCCCCGCTGTGGAAGAACAGGGCCCGGTGCCCGGTATCGACCCGGCCAAGGTGCCGTAATCGTTCAGAACGCCGGCTCGACTTGAGCCAGCGAACCGCCAACCCTGAGTGGCGACAGCTTCGCAACGAGACCGGTCCTTGGATCGGTCTCGATCGCTATGCCGCTCAGCGTCGCCTCGCCCTCGGCCGGAGTGAACCGGCCGGTGGCGATACCGGTGAGGAAGCGGTTGAGCGGCTCGTCGACCTCAACCCCGATCACCGAGTCGTAATCCCCGCACATGCCGGCATCGGCCATCAGCGCCGTACCGCCTTTGAGGACCCGGTGGTCGGCGGTCGGGATATGGGTGTGGGTGCCGACGACGAGGCTGACTTTGCCGTCGAGAAAATGTCCCATCGCCTGGATTTCGGACGTCGCCTCGGTGTGGAAATCGAGGATGATCGCGTCCGCCTGCTCGCCCAGCGGGCACGCCGCGACGGCGGCTTCCACCGCCCGGAACGGATCATCGACCGGGTCCATGAACACCCGGCCCTGCGCATTGATCACCAGCACGCGGTGCCCGGCGCGGCTCTCGTAAAGGTTGGCGCCCCGCCCCGGCGTGCCCGGCGCCAGGTTGATCGGCCGCAGCAGCGTCGGTTCGCGGGCGATATAGGTGAGCGTGTCGCGCTGGTCGAAGGCGTGGTCGCCCAGCGTCACCACGTCGGCGCCGGCAGCCTTGATCTCGGCGAAGTGCCCTTCGGTGAGGCCGCGCCCGTGGCTGGCGTTCTCGCCGTTGATCACCACGAAATCGAACTTGTGCTTGTCGACCAACCCGGCCAGGCGGTCGGAAACAGCGTCGCGGCCGGCTTTGCCGACCACGTCGCCCAGGAACAATACTCTCACGTGACCGGCGCCTTTTTCTCGAAGTTGCGCACGCCATGTTCGGTGACGATGGCATCGAGCGGCACATCGTGCGCCTCGCGCGGGATCAGGTCCATCTCCTGCAGCGCGAAGGCGAAGCCGATCAGGCGGGGACGTTTATTGAGCGTCGCCAGCGTGCGGTCATAGTAGCCGCCGCCATAGCCGAGCCGGGTGCCATGCTTGTCGAAGCCAAGCAGCGGCATGATGATGACATCGGGTTGAGCGCGCGGCGCCTCCTCAGGCGGCGCCAGTGTGCCGAAGCCCGCTTCGTAAAGTGGCGCGCCATCTTCCCAGATGCGCAACTCGAGCGGTTGCTCGTCGCCCAGCACCACCGGCAGGCAGACCGGCTGGCCGGCATCCATCAGCCGCGCCACCACGGATTTCACATCCATCTCGTCGCGGATCGGCCAATAGCCGGCGACCACTTCGCCCTTGTCGAGCGGCACGCCCTCGAAGAAGTGCGCGGCGGCTGCCTTGGCGGCATCATTGCGCAGCGACGGGTGGAAGGCCGCCCGTTTCTTGTGCGCCGCAGCGCGGAGCGCCGCTTTCGCCTCTTCGATCTTTGCGTCGCTCATCGGGCTTTCTGGCGAGGAATTCAGGTGCCGCCACGGCCGTGGGATACAGATCCTGGGAACCTACTTACGTAGGTGGGCGCCGTGTGTCCGAACCCACGGGTCCGAACGGTGACAGCTCCCTTAAGGATCAGTACGGCCCCAGGGAAATAAGATCCAACACGCACCGGGCAGCGAACTCAATATAGGGTGGCGACATCGTCAGCGCCATGCGCTTCTTTCCTTTTCCCCGCTCCGGCCTATATCAGGCGGACGAGGGCTCGAGGGGCGACGCATGGTTTCACAGATCCTCCTGGTGATGATCGCGGCCATTGCGGTCACCATCTTCGCCGAACGCCGCAACATCCAGGCGCCGCTGCTGCTGGCGCTGGTCGGCCTCGCCGCCTCGTTCATCCCCGGCTTGCCGCGGCTGGAGCTCGAGCCCGAGATCATCCTCACCGTGGTGCTGCCGCCTTTGCTCTATTCAGCGGCGACCGAATTCTCGTTCATCAGCTTCATCCGGCGGCTGCCCTCGATCATCAACCTGGGCGTGATCCTCGTGCTGGTGACCACCTTCGTCGTCGGCGCGGTGTCGGCTTCGATCATTCCTGGCATGACGCTGGCGGTGGCGACGGTGCTTGCTGCCGTCGTCTCGCCGCCGGATGCCGTGACCGCCGTGGCGGTCGGCCGCAAGCTCGGGCTCCCCAGCCGGATGATGACGGTGCTGAAGGGCGAAAGCCTGATCAATGACGCCGCGGCGCTGACCCTCTTCGCCTTCGCCACCGCCACGGTAACCGGCCGGCACCTGTTCATCGACAATGGCTTTCTCTACTTCGTCTATGCCGTGGTCGTCGGCATCGTCATCGGCATGGTGATCGGCGCCATCGTCCACCGCACCCGGCTGCGCATGAGCAACGCTTCGCTGGTCACCGTGCTGTCCGTGCTGGTGCCGTTCGCCGCCTATCTGGTGGCCGAGGAAGTAGGCGCCTCGGGCGTCCTCGCGGTGGTCGCCGCGGGCTTCTCGCTGGGGCACAATTCCACCGAAGCCGGCTATGCTGCCCGCATCCAGGAGCGCCAGTTCTGGCGCACCGCCGATGCGCTGCTCGAGGCCTTCGTCTTCGCCTATATCGGCCTGCAGATGAAGTTCGTCATCGAGGAAGCGACGGCCACCGGCTTCAGCCTGATCGAACTGCTCGGACTGTCACTGATCGTCCTCGTCGCGGTGATCCTCGTCCGTATCGCCTGGGTGTTCGGCACCGGCTTCGTTTCGCGCTGGCAGACCCGCCGGGTGCGCGAGTCCATTGCCCGCATGCAGGCCGGCGAGGAGCCGCCGCGGCGGTTCGGCCGGCGTGACGGGCGCTTCGAGCGCCGCCGGGAAGTGCTGCGGCAGGGCGGCTACGATGTCCCCGAACCGTTCAGCTGGCAGGAAAACCTGGTGATCTCGTGGACCGGCATGCGCGGCGTGGTCACCCTCGCCGCCGCAGCCGGTATTCCGCTGACGACGCTCGCCGGCGACGCTTTCCCCGGCCGCGACGTCATCCAGTTCGTCGCCTTCGCAGTGACGATCGGTACGCTGCTGGTGCAGGGCCTGACCCTGCCCTGGCTGATCAGTGTGCTCGGCATCTCCGACCCGGCCGAAGACAAGTACCGCGCCAGCCAGCACGCCATCGCCCGCGACATCGCCGACGCCGCCGGCCGCGCCGCCATCACCAGCTTCCGTGATGGCCAGACCGACCCCAAGGCCCGCGCCGCAGCGGAGCAGATGCTGCAGCGCGCCAGCGTTGAGGACGCCGCGGAGCGCCAGTCGCATACCGAGCACGATTCCATGGTGCTGGAACTCGGCCGTGCCGTACTGGAAGCCCGCCGCACGGCGCTGGTCGCCGCCCGCGACGAGCGCAAGCTCGACGACGAAGTACTGCGCGAGATCATGGAGGAGATCGACCTGCAACAGGCCGTGCTGGCGAATTGGGAGCCGGGGCGGTTCAGCGGCTAGAACAGCTCGGTCCAGTCGGCCGAATGATGCAGCACACGCTGCACGACGACGGTTCCATCGATCAGATCGTAGAACAGGTGGTGGGCCTCGTGGTGCCACAGCCGGATCGGCGGCCGAACTTCATCGCGCTCTCTTCCCATGAAGGGATGCTCGGCAATGAGAAGTACCGCGCCGCGCAAACTGTTGGTGTAGCTATCCGCCTGCGTGGGGCCGTAGGTCAGGACGCCGTAGAGGTAGATCTCGTCAATGTCCTGTTGCGCTGCAGGAGATATCCTAAGCGGCGGCATCGCGCGCCTTGAGAGCAGCTATCGCCTTCCTCCGGGCCTCAGCAAAAATCTCATCCACTGACTTGTCGCTGATTCCGCTGGCGCGGCCCTTGTCGATCTCGGCCTGCAGCCGCGCAATGGCAGCCGACTTCTCCTGCCGCTCCCGGATGATATCGCGCATCAGATCGCTCGCATTCGCGTACCGCCCGGTCGCAACCTGCTCCTCAACCCATTGCTTCATCTTGTCCGGCAGTGAGATGTTCATCGTGGCCATGGCGAAGCTCCTTTTGACGTCATTCTAGCAAACATTGGCAAACTTTGCCAATTGCCGGCGCTTGCCGGAACCCGCCAGCACGTCCTAGTTTCCCCCGATGCGTGGCAGACATCTGATCAGCCTCGGCCTGGCATTGGCGATCGCGGCCTTGAGCTGCGCCGTCCCAGCTGTCGAAAGCGATAGTGAACCGGCCAAGCCTCGCTCCTGCTATGCCGCCGATCCCGCAGCACCATCCTGGACGGCGGTGTGCATCCGGCAGGAGCAGTTCTTTCGCGATACCTGCGGCGCGATCCAGCTGTTTGCCTGGCGCGAGCGATTGCCGGTCGGGTATTTCGCGCGGCTGATCTGGCAGGAGAGCCGCTTCGACCCGTTTGCGCTGAGCACCGCCGGAGCGCAGGGGATCGCCCAGTTCATCCCCTCGACGGCGCGCCTCCGCGGCTTGCGCAATGCGTTCGATCCGAGCGAGGCGCTGGCGAAATCGGCCGAATACCTGCGCTTTCTCACCGACAAGTTCGGCAACCTCGGGCTGGCGGCGGTCGCCTACAATGGCGGCGAGGGGCGAGCATCGGGTTATGTGAAAGGCGGCAGCTACCTGCCGGCCGAGACTCGCTTCTACGTCGAGATCGTCACCGGCCGCGATCCGGATGCCTGGCTCGCCGAAACCCCGCCTGAAGTCGACTACGCTATCGGCAAGGACGAGCCGTTCATCGATGCCTGCGTGAAAATGGCCGAGGCCGAGCGGGTGCCGAGCCTCGATCGGCAGCCGAGCGAGTGGAAGCCATGGGGCGTCCTGCTGGCGCAGAACTTTTCGCAGGGCGTCGTCATCCGCCGCTTCGAGCGGGTGCAGGCGAACTATCCCAAGGTGCTGGGCAGCGAGAAGCTGATGCTGCTGATGGCCCGCAACCCGAATTTCGGGCCACGGCTCAGGCACTACGCCATGATCGGCCGGGACAACCGTGCCGATGCCGATGCGCTGTGCGCCAAACTGCAGGCGGCCGGCGGCTCCTGCGTCGTGAGAAAAAACTAAGCGCCTGCCGCCGCGCCGGTGTCGTCGATGGCGCTCGAGATCGCCTCGATCTTGCGCGCCGCTTCGTTGAGCCGCTTGGCGAACCGCCGCTCCAGTTCCTCGGCCTCGTGGGTCAGCGCCTCGCCGACCTGGGTGAGGTTGGCGACATCCTGCTTCAGCTCGGTAATGCGGCGCTCCGCCTCGGCCAGCTCGTCGAGCACGGCGATGCCGGCCATCACCGTCAGCCGGTTGTCGCCGATCTCGCCGAACGTCCCCTTGAACTGGTCGATATGCTGATTGAAGCGGTCGGCGAGCCCAAGCAGGTGCTGCTCCTGGCCCTCTTCGCAGGCCATGCGGTACTTGCGGCCGTTGATGTCGACATTGACCTCGGGCATCTCAGCTCTCCCCTACTTCGAGCCGTCCTGGGCCAGCACTTCGCGCACCGACTCCATAGCGACGACGAGCCGCCGCGCCACTTCCGCCGAGCTGTCGTCCAGCCGCTTGGCCTTGGCGCTGACCTTGTCGAGCTCCTGCGCCAGGCGCTGCCGCTCGCCCACCAGTTTCTGCGTATCGGATTCGATCCGGCTATGCGCCCGCACCCGGCCATTAAGGCTGCGCACGCTTGCCTCGAGCCGCGCGAACGCCTTGTCCAGCCGGCTGGCGGCGGCTTCGTATCCATCCTCGGAGTGCTGCTCGGCCATCCCGACCCCCGTCGTGGAAAAAGGGCGATTCCACTTGGCACTATAGCGCAAAGCTAGCGCGGCATGGCAACGCCCCCCTCCGGGAGGCGACATTGACAGGTCAAAGGAACCTGCTAAGCGTCAACCCGCCTCGGCAGGAGGGTTCGAGGCGCCCGGATTTCCGGGCTTCTGTCCCTTAGCCGAGAGCACCCTGATGACCAACTCCGCCCAAGCCAATGAGATGGCCAATGCCATCCGTTCCCTCGCCATGGATGCGGTGGAGAAAGCTAATTCCGGTCACCCCGGCCTGCCGATGGGCGTGGCCGACATCGCCACGGTGCTGTTCACCAAGGTGATGAAGTTCGATCCGAAGAACCCCTGGTGGGCCGATCGCGATCGCTTCATTCTATCGGCCGGCCACGGCTCCATGCTGCTCTACGCCTCGCTGTACCTCCTCGGCTACGAGGACATGACGATCGATCAGCTGAAGCAATTCCGCCAGCTTGGTTCCAAGACCGCCGGCCACCCGGAATACCACTTTGCCCCGGGCATCGAGACCACCACCGGTCCGCTCGGCCAGGGCATTGCCAACTCGGTCGGCTTCGCCGTTGCCGAAGCCAAGCTTGCCGCCGAGTTCGGCTCCGACCTCGTCGATCACTACACCTGGGTGATCGCCGGTGACGGCTGCCTGATGGAAGGCGTCAGCCAGGAAGCGATCTCGCTTGCCGGGCACCTGAAGCTCAACAAGCTCGTGGTGATCTGGGACAACAACAACATCACCATCGACGGCCGCGTTTCCAACGCCGACTCGACCGACCAGATCGCCCGCTTCAAGGCCTGCGGCTGGAACACCATCGAGATCGACGGCCTCGACCAGGCCCAGGTCGAAAAGGCCTTGCTCGACGCCAAGAAGTCGACGGACAAGCCGACCCTGATCGCCGCCAAGACCATTATCGGCTTCGGCGCCCCAACCAAGGCCGACTCGCACGGCGTGCACGGCTCGCCGCTCGGTGCGGCCGAACTCGCCGGCGCCAAGCAGCAGCTCGGCATCGACTACCCGGCGTTCGAAATCCCGAGCCACACGCTCAATGCCTGGCGCGCCGCCGGCACCCGCTCCGAGAACGCCCGCGGCGATTGGGAAGGCCGCCTCGCTGCGGCCAAGCCCGAGTTGCGCGCCGAGTTCGAGCGCCGCATCGCCGGTAAGCTGCCGGCGAACTGGAACGAGACCATCGAGACGTTCAAGGCCAAGCTGGTTGCCGACAAGCCGAAGGTCGCTACCCGCAAGTCGAGCCAGCTGGCGCTCGAGGTGATCAACAAGGTGCTGCCCGAGACCATCGGCGGCTCGGCCGACCTCACCGGCTCGAACCTTACCAACACGCCCGAGACGCTACCCTTCACCGCCACCGACCGCGCCGGCCGCTACATGCGCTACGGCATTCGCGAGCACGAGATGGCGGCGGCGATGAACGGCATCGCGCTGCATAAGGGCCTCATCCCCTATGGCGGCACCTTCCTGGTGTTCACCGACTATGCCCGCCCGGCCATCCGTCTCTCGGCGATCATGAGCCAGAAGGTCATCTACGTGATGACCCATGACTCGATCGGGCTGGGCGAAGACGGCCCGACCCATCAGCCGGTCGAGCATCTCTCGACGCTGCGCGCCATCCCGAACCTGCTGGTCTTCCGCCCCGCCGATGCGGTCGAAACGCTCGAATGCTGGCAGCTCGCCATCGAAGCCGAGCAGCCCTCGATCCTGGCCCTCAGCCGCCAGAACCTGCCGGCGTTGCGCACCGAAACCGTCACCGGCAATCCGTCGGCCAAGGGCGCCTATGTCATTGCCGGCGATCAGAACGCCGACGCAGTGATCTTCGCCACCGGCTCGGAAGTCACCATCGCCGTCCAGAGCCTCGAGCTGCTGAAGGCACAGGGCATTTCGGCCAAGGTCGTCTCGGTCCCCAGCCAGGAGCTGTTCTACGCCCAGTCGCAGGAATACCGCGACAGCGTGATCGGCAAGCCCAAGGCCAAGGTGGCGATCGAAGCCGGCATCGAGATGAGCTGGCTGAAGCTGCTCGGCGACAAGGGCCGGTTCATCGGCATGCACTCGTTCGGCGCCAGCGCCCCGGCCGAAGCGCTGTATGAGCACTTTGGCATTACGTCGAAAGCGATAGTTGAAGCTGTCATGGCGCAGTTGTAAGAACCGCGCTCTTCTTCTCTCCTCCCTAGAAGTCCCTGAAGGAGCCATCATGGCTGTACGCGTCGCAATCAATGGCTTTGGCCGCATCGGTCGCAATATCCTGCGCTCCATCGTCGAAAGCGGTCGCAACGACATCGAGGTCGTCGCCGTCAACGATCTCGGTCCGGTCGAAACCAACGCTCACCTGCTGCGCTATGACAGCGTGCACGGCAAGTTTCCGTATGAAGTGAAGGTCGAAGGCGATGTGATCACCGCCGGCAACCAGAAGTTCAAGGTGACCGCAGTCAAGGATCCGGCGCAGCTGCCGCACAAGGAGCTGGGTGTCGAGATCGTGCTCGAGTGCACCGGCATCTTCACCAGCCGCGACAAGGCCGCCGTACACCTCACCGCCGGCGCCAAGAAGGTGATCGTCTCCGCCCCGGCCGAGAACGCCGACCTGACCGTCGTCTACGGCATCAACCACGCCCTGCTCGGCAAGGAGCACGTGGTGATCTCGAACGGCTCGTGCACCACCAATTGCCTCGCCCCGATGGCCAAGATCATGAATGACCTGGTCGGCATCGAGAAGGGCATGATGACCACGGTGCACAGCTACACCGGCGACCAGCCGACGCTCGACACCATGCACAAGGATCTCTACCGCGGCCGCGCTGCGGCGCTGAGCCAGATCCCGACCTCGACCGGCGCCGCCAAGGCGATCGGCCTGGTGCTGCCCGAGCTGAAGGGCAAGCTGGACGGTATCTCGGTCCGCGTGCCGACCCCGAATGTCTCGCTGGTCGACCTCAAGTTCCTCGCCAAGCGCAACACCACGCCGCAGGAAGTCAACAACGCGCTGATCGCCGCCGCCAACGGCCCGCTCAAGGGCATCATGACCTTCACCACCCATCCGCTGGTGTCGAGCGACCTCAACCACGATCCGCATTCGTGCACGATCCTGCTCGACCAGACCAAGGTGATTGGCGATAACTTCGTCAACATCATGGGTTGGTACGACAACGAGTGGGGCTTCTCGAACCGCATGGCCGACATCACGGCCGTGTTCGCCAAAACCCTCTAAGTGCCTCTCGAGCTCGACCTCCGCTGGCAGCCAGTCGGTGAGGTCGGGCTCGAGCACTGCCGTATCTGGGAAAGCCCCGACGGCGTCAATGTCCGCAGCGTGCTGATCGGCGAGTTCGAAGGCTTCGCCTACGGCGCCCAATACGACATCCAGCTCGCCCTCGACTGGACCTTCCGCTCCCTCACCCTCCGCCTGCAGGATGGCCGCGTGCTGCGGCTCAACTCGAACGGGCTCGGCGACTGGAAGCGTAATGGCCAGCGCGCCCCCGAGCTCGAAGGCTGCGTCGATATCGACATCTCCGGCACGCCCTTCACCAACACCCTGCCGATCCGTCGCGCGAAGTTTGCCGATGGCGTGCCGCAGCATTTCACCATGGCCTGGGTGCCGCTCGACAGCCTGGAACCGTTCCGCGACGGCCAGATCTACACCCGGCTCGATCCCACCCATTACCGCTACCAGGCCGCCGATGGCAGCTTCGAGCAGGTGCTGACGGTGGACGAAGACGGGTTCGTGGTGGACTATCCGACGCTGTTCACGCGTCTGATCCGATAATAACTGCTCAACCAGAACGATTGTAATTTCAACGATTTGTCCACGCTTGTGGCGCCGCTGCACTTGTCGCTGATACGACGCCAACGCATAAGAATGGCACGTCTGATTCATTGCTAAGGCTGATCTTGGGGATCGGCTCGGACGCCAGCCTCGTGCAGCCAGCAGCTGCGACCACGTCGGAGAACGATATGAAGAACCAAGTCATGGCACTTGGCGCCACGCTGTTGCTCGCGGCTCCCTTCGCCACCCCTGCCCTTGCCGATCCCAGCGGGTTCATTTCGATTGGCGTCGGGCCGGCCGGCACGGAGTTCGACACCGGAAGCGACACCTTCAGCCTCGATGGCTATGCCCTTGAAGCGCTGCTCAGTGGCTCGATCATGCTCACCCCGGTGCTCGGCATCCAGGGCGACGTCCAGTTCACCTCGCGCACGCTCGACGACTCGGGCGACGACATCACGACCAACAGCTTTGATGGGGCACTGCACGGCTTTTACCGCGAGGCCGACAAGTTCCTCGTGGGTGGTTTCGTGCAGATCGGCCGCGACGACCTGAGCAACCCGGTGAGCGAAGGCACTATCGACCGCGCCTATGTCGGCGGCGAGGCCCAAGTGTACTTCGACAACCTGACACTGTACGGCCAGGCCGGCATGCAGCAGTTCGACCTCAGCAGCAACAGTCCCACATCGATCGGCCTCAACGGCTGGTTCGCCAACGCCGAGGTGCGCTACTTCCTGACACCCAACCTGCGGATCGAAGCTCGCGCCGGCTTCAACACGCTGGATTTCGAGATCCTGTCGGCGACGTTTGACACCGTGACCATCGGCGCCGGGGTCGAATACAAGCTCGAGTCGCTCCCCATCTCGCTGTTCGCGAAATACGATTATTCGACTACCTCAGCCGAAGCACTGATGAGCGATGACGCCACGGTCGGCAATCACCGCTTCCTGGTGGGCGCTCGTTTCGCACTCGGCGAGGACTCGCTGCTCGATCGCGATCGCAGCGGTGCTTCGCTTCGTCCGGTGCAGGGCGGGAACGGTTTCCTCGAGACATTCGGCGGCTTTTGACCGCAACGCACGTCCGCTGCACCAAGGGCGCCCCACCGGGCGCCCTTTAATTTTTGGGGCCAAGCCAACTGTCATCCGCCGTTAACCTCTTCGTCGCCAAAGCGTTATGTCGGCGCGCTATTATCCAAGGCCAGTTGATCCCTGATCCGGAGATCGGCCGGTGCGTGATATCGAACGGCTTCTCGTTGTCGCCAATGTCGTGGGGAGCCTCGCCCTGGGCGCCCGCCACGATGCAACCTGGTTCCTGATCCCGCTGGCGGCCTTCGGGCTCTATGTGGTGCTGGCCGACCGGGCGCTGCGCCGCCGCATCGGGCCGCGGCACTGGCCCAGCGAGGGCTTCGCCCGCTTCACCTTCAACACCAACCTCTACTTCGCGGTGCGCCATATCGGCATCGGCGCGCTGCTGTTTGCGCTGTCGGGCACCCTCGCGGGTCTCGTCGGCCTCTGACCTCCGCTGTTGCCCTTGCTGCAATCCTTGCTATAGCAGCGGCACCTCTCCCTAGCAGCGGATGCGTCCCATGCCGGCTTTCAAGACCCTCGACGATTTCGACCTTTCGGGTAAGCGCGTGCTGGTGCGTGCCGACCTCAACGTGCCGGTCGCCGACGGCAAGGTGACGGACGCCACCCGCATCGAGCGACTGGTGCCGACCATCCGCGAAATCATCAAGGTCGACGGAAAGGCCATCATCCTCAGCCATTTCGGCCGCCCCAAGGGCAAGGTCGACCCGGAATTCTCGCTCGAGCTGGTGGTGCCCGCCGTCGCCGACGAGACCGGCCACCCGGTGGGCTTCATCGCCACCGACTGGATCGATGTGACCAAGGCCAGGCAGGCGATCGACGAGGCCCCTCCGGGCTCGATCCTCGTGCTCGAGAACACTCGCTTCCATCCGGGCGAGGAGGACAACGATCCGGCGCTGGCCGCCCGCATGGCCGAGCTTGGCGACATCTTCGTCAACGATGCCTTCTCCGCCGCGCACCGCGCCCACGCCTCGACCGAGGCGATCGCTCACCTCTTGCCCTCGGCCGCCGGTCGCGCCATGGAAGCCGAACTGAAGGCGCTTGAGGCCGGCCTCGGGAACCCCGAACGCCCGGTGATCGCCATCGTCGGCGGCGCCAAGGTGTCGACCAAGCTCGACCTGCTCGGCAACCTGATCAAGAAGGTCGACGGGCTGGTGATCGGCGGCGCCATGGCCAACACCTTCCTCCATGCCGGGGGGCTCGGCGTCGGCAAGTCGCTGGCCGAAAAGGACCTGGCGGAAACGGCCAATGATATCCGCGACAAGGCGGAAGCGGCGCACTGCGCCATTATCCTGCCGATCGACGCCACCGTGGCCTGGCATTTCGAGGCCAACGCGCCACACCGCTTCTACGGTGTCGATTCGATGGACCCCGAGGGCATGATCCTCGACGTCGGGCCGGGCTCGATCGAGCGCATCAAAGGCGCCATCGATGAGGCTAAGACCATCGTCTGGAACGGCCCGCTCGGCGCCTTCGAGCTGCAGCCCTTCGACCACGGCACGGTCGAGATCGCGCAATATGTCGCGGCGCGCACCAAGGCGGGCAAGGTGGTCTCGGTGGCGGGCGGCGGCGACACCGTCTCCGCCCTCGCCCATGCCGGGGTGAAGGACCAGTTCACCTATGTCTCCACCGCCGGCGGCGCCTTCCTCGAATGGATGGAAGGCAAGCCCCTGCCCGGCGTCGAGGCGCTGAAGCGCTAGATCTCGGCATAGATCTCGAGGACGTTGCCGTCCGGATCGCGGAAGAACAGCGTCCGGTGGCCCCACGATTGGTCGACCACCGCACTTGCCGCGATGCCCTTGTGCGCCAGCAGCGACGCCGCGATCGCCACTTCGTCCGGCGCCACGCGAAACGCCAGCTGCAGCGACAGCGCCCCATCGGGCGGCGCGATGTCATCGAACATCATCCCGCGTTCGGTGAGCGCCAGCATGGTGCTGCCGACCCGGTACTCGACCCATTGCGGCCCAAGTTCGCGGTGGAGCTCGAACTCCATCACCTCGGAGTAGAACCGGCGCATGGCCTCCATGCTGCGGGCGAAAACGATGGTGTAGTCGAGGCTGCGGATCAGGGAGTTGAGAGATCGCATGATGGGCTCCGTGTTGCGTGAGAGCGCCATTGAGCAGATCAGGTAAGCTGGTACCAGATTGGCGATTATACTGGTATAAGGCGTCATGCTCTCCGATGATGCCGACCGGCGGAAGTGCCTCGCCAACCTCCTGACCGCAGCACGTCACGCCCTGCCCGCGCCACGCGGCGGTCGCCGGCGCACGCCCGGCTGGCGCCGCGAGGAAGTGGCCGACACCGCAGGGATGAGCGTCACGTGGTACACTTGGCTCGAACAGGGCCGCGACGTCACCGCGTCGGATGATGCACTGCGCCGGCTGTCGCGGGCGCTGCGGCTCGATGCGACCCAGTCGCGCTACCTGTTTGAGCTGGCACGGCCGGGCCAGGGTCCTGCCCCCACGGTCGACATCGACGAGCCGGAGCTGCAACCGTTCCTCGATGGGCTGCTGCCACTGCCGGCTTATGCGCTTGATCGCGGCTGGACCATCATCGCCAGCAATGCCGCAGCCCGCCGCGTCCTGCTGCTGCGCGATAAGACGGAGAACCTGATCGAGAAGCTGTTCCTCGATCCCAGCTGGCGGACACTGTTCGCCGATTGGGAGACCTTGGCGGCGTCGATGGTCGGGCAGTATCGCGCGGCGATCGGGGCACGGCCGGAATATGGCCCTGAGGTGAAGCGGCTGATCGCGCAGAGCGAGGCGTTTGCAGCCTTGTGGGCCGCGGGAGCGGTGCGTCCATCGCCACTCTGGTTGAAGCCGCTGGACCATCCGGAGTTAGGCAGGCTGGTCATGCGCTACGCCGCCTTGCGGCTCGGTGGGCGCACCGACCTGACCATCTCCATCTACACTCCGGCTGATGCTGCAACCGAAGCCATGCTTCGCCGTTCGTCTGATACCTGAACGTCCAATCGACCGCCCACCGAGTCCTGCGGCATTCTCCGCTCATTGCACAAACGGAGACCCTCCCGCCCATGGCCTCGCTCAATGCAATCGCCAAAAAGCTCGTCGCCAGCGGCAAGGGCATCCTTGCCGCTGATGAATCCGAAGGCACCATCGCCAAGCGCTTTGCGCTGATCGGCCTGCCGGTGACGCTGGAAACTCGCCGCGACTATCGCGAGATGCTGTTCCGCTCCACCGACGCGATGACCGACTACATCTCGGGCGTCATCCTCACCGAGGAGACGCTGGAGCAGAAGGCCAAGGACGGCACGCCCTTCCGCGACCTGTTTGCCGCCACCGACGTGATCCCCGGCATCAAGGTCGACCGCGGCGCGCTGCCGATGCCTGGCAGCAAGGACGAAAAGATCACCGAGGGGCTCGATGGGCTGCGCCAGCGGCTGGCTCACTATGCCAAGCTCGGCGCCGGCTTCGCCAAGTGGCGTGGCGTCATCGCCATCACCTCCTACGCCCCCTCCCGCAACGGCATACGCGCCAACGCCCATGCGCTGGCCCGCTACGCCATGTATTGCCAGGAAGCCGGCATCGTGCCGGTGGTCGAGCCCGAAGTGCTGGCCGATGGCGATCCGGGCGATCACTCGATCCAGCGCTGCGAGGATGTCACCGGCGAGACGCTCGAGGCGGTGTTTAAGGAACTGCGGCTCGCCGGCGTCGACCTCTCGGGCATGCTGCTCAAGCCCAACATGGTGACCCCCGGCCTCCGCTCGCGCGACCGTGTCAGCACTGAGGAAGTGGCGCAGCGCACCGTCGAGACGCTCCGCCGCTTCGTCCCCGCCGCCGTGCCGGGTATCGCCTTCCTCTCGGGCGGCCAGTCCGATGAAGAGGCCACGGCGCACCTGTCGGCGATGAACCAGCTTAGCGGCCTGCCCTGGGCCCTCACCTTCTCCTACGGCCGGGCGCTGCAGACTTCGGCGCTGGTGACCTGGAACGGGGAAGACCAGAACGTCAAAGCGGCGCAGCAGGCCTTCACCCACCGCGCCAAAATGAACGCCCTGGCGGCGCTCGGCCAGTACAAGCCCGAACTCGATCTCGCAGCCTGACCTCCAGAACGAACTTCCCGACGACTGGGGGCGCCTTGGCGCCCCTTTCCTTTGCAGCGAACCTGACGCTGCGAACCCCGCTTTCTTTTCGGCTCGGTAACCCTTGCCCAGTTGCGGCCAGAATCCGGCTCCACATCGGCGATGGGGCCGCTATAACACCGCCATGTCAGCCGAAATCTTCCTTATCGCACCCACCGATACTCCATCCGACCAGCTCGTTGCGGCGCTGACCGCCACGCTGGAGCGCGACGATGTCGCCGCCCTGCTGCTGCCGCGCGGCAACCTGGCTGAGAACGCCTACAAGGATCTCGCCAAGCGCATTGTGCCGCTGGCGCAGGCCAGGGGCGCCGCGGTGCTGGTCGAGGGCGAACCCGGACTGGTGCGCCTGCTCGGCGCTGACGGCCTCCACGTCCCCGGTGGCATCGAGGCCGTGCGGGAAGCGATTGCGGCGCTGAAGCCGAAACTGATCGTCGGGGCCGGCGACATCCATTCGCGCGACGACGCCATGCTGAAAGGCGAGGCGGGGGTCGACTACATCCTATTTGGGCCGCTTTCCGGTTCCATATCCGCCCCGGAGCGCGAAATGGCGCAGTGGTGGGCTGAGACCATGGAGATCCCCAGCGTGCTGTCAGACCCTGAAGCCGGCCCCGCCAACTACGATGCCGGCGATTGCGAGTTCATCGGCCTGCCGCTGACGGTGCCGGAGCCGGCAAAATGATGCGCCGCCTGGGCTATGCGCTGCTGCTTGCCGGCCTGGCGCTGCCGGCGCTGGCGCAGGCCGGCCGCACCGATTTCGAGGACCTGCGTCCCAAGGACATGCAGTTCCCCGACAATCTGGGCATGGAAGACCTGCCGATCGGGCCGGTGCCCGAGGAGTTCCTGAACCAGCCGGCTCCCGACGCCCTGACCATCAGCGATTCCATCTTCGGCGAGCGGGTCGACCCGGCCTATGGCGCCTACCAGCGCGGCTACTTCCTCACCGCGCTCGACCTGGCGCTGCCGCGTGCCGAAAAGGGCGACGCGCACGCGCAGACGCTGATTGCCGAAATCTATGCCAAAGGCCTTGGTGTACCCGAGGATTTCGCCGCCGCTGCCAGTTGGTACGGCATGGCCAGCGCGCATGGCGATGCGCTCGCCACCTTCGAGCTCGGCATGCTGTACCAGCAGGGCAGCGGCGTCGCGAAGGATCGCAAACGGGCCGCCGAACTGTTCAAGACCGCGGCCGACGCGGGCAATATGCCGGCCAAGTACAATCTGGGGCTGCTGCATGTCGAAGGCGTCTATGTCGAGCCCAGCCTCACCAAGGCCGCCGAGCTGATCGGCGAAGCCGCCAATTCCGGCATTACCGAAGCCCGCTACGACTATGCCGGCATGCTGGCGGAAGGCGCTGGCATCGCCCCCGACGCCAAGGCCGCCGCCGAGCAGTTCCGGCTTGCCGCCGAGGACGGGCTGGCCGCGGCGCAGGTCGAGTACGCCACCATTCTCTATCTCGGCAAAGGCGTGCCGGCGGATCGTGCGACAGCCGCCAGCTGGTATGCGCGCGCCGCCGATGGCGGCAACCCGGTGGCGCAGAACCGCTATGCCAAGCTGCTGGCTGCCGGCGAAGGCGTGACCGCTAATCTCGAGGACGCTGCCATGTACCGCGCCCTGGCGCGGCGACAGGGGCTGAAAGACCCGCAACTCGACAAGCTGCTGGCCACGATCAAGCCTGATCAGTTGACCCGCGCCGAGGAACGCGCCCGCTTCTGGCCGTCGCTGCCGCCGACCAAGGTCGCGGCGAACACCACCCCGACGCCTGCGCCGACCGAGACGCCCTTGAACTGAACGGCGTTCTCGGGCACATAGCGGCCCTTCCCACGTTTCCAGTTTCTCGCGCGGAGTTTCCCCCATGCGCTCGGCGCTTCTCAACGTTATGGTCCAGGCCGCTACCAAAGCCGGCCGCTCGCTCGCCAAGGATTTCGGCGAGGTCGAGAACCTGCAGGTCTCGGTAAAGGGCCCGGCCGATTTTGTCTCCAACGCCGACAAGCGCGCCGAAGAGATCGTCTTCAACGAGTTGCAGAAGGCCCGCCCGACCTACTCCTTCCTCGGCGAGGAAGGCACCGAGGTGAAGGGCAGCGACGGCCAGCACCGCTGGATCGTCGACCCGCTCGACGGCACGACCAATTTCCTCCACGGTATTCCGATGTTCGCCTGCGCCATTGCGCTCGAGCGCAACAACGAGATTGTCGCCTCGGTGATCTACAACCCGGCGATGGAAGAGCTGTTCACCGCGGAAAAGGGCGGCGGTGCCTGGCTGAATGATCGCAAGCGCCTGCGCGTCGCCAACCGCAAGCACCTCGCTGACGCCGTCGTCGTTACCGGCATCAACTCGCGTGGCCGCGCCCTCGACCTGCTGCAGTTGAAGCAACTGGCGCACGTCGTGCCCGCCGTCTCCGGTATCCGCCGCACCGGCTCAGCCTCGACCGATCTGGCCTGGCTCGCCGCCGGCCGCTTCGACGGCTACTGGGAAGCCGGCCTCGCCCCCTGGGACGTGGCGCCGGGCCTGCTGATGCTGCGCGAAGCCGGCGGCACCATGACGGATTACGCCGGCACCACCGGCTCTGTCTGGAACGGCCAGGTCATCGCCGGCAACGAGACGATCCAGAGCCAGCTGCTGAAGATCGTCAAGGCCGTCAACTGAGCCACGGCGGACGCGGCGCGCATCCGTCGGTCCAACCCACCGGCGTCATCCCCGCGAAGGCGGGGATCCAGTGGGATTTCTCAACCTCGACGGGCGCTGCAGCATCCCACTAGGTTCCCGCCTTCGCGGGAATGACCCTGGTGGACGACACGCCTCCCCGTCACCCTCCAGTCGCATTGTCGGGATTTCATGGGGTTAACCCGCATGGTGGGTTGCCGACCGTTGCGCGGATTCGCCGAAGCGCACTATTGTCAGGCCGATTTCATGAGCATGGGGCCGCGACATGTCGCAAACTTACGACCCGTATCGCCTGGCGAGCCCCGCGGTCTATCTGGTCAAGATCGTCATCTTCCTGGTGCTGGTGGCGCTGGTCGCCGCCATCCTCGCCAACCAGCTGCTGATCTTCTTCTGGGCCAACCCCTTCATCAACTCGCTGATTCTGCTGACGCTTTTCATCGGTATCATCCTGAGTTTCCGCCAGGTGATCCGGCTGTTCCCCGAAATCAACTGGGTCAACGCGCTGCAGGAAGGCCGCATGCCGGCGGTGCAGCCGCGCTTGC
This sequence comes from Devosia sp. LjRoot16, assembly GCF_964252795.1. Lineage (NCBI taxonomy): Bacteria > Pseudomonadati > Pseudomonadota > Alphaproteobacteria > Hyphomicrobiales > Devosiaceae > Devosia > Devosia sp. LjRoot16. The sequence continues at coordinate 489,865 of NZ_CAXUPH020000005.1, read as the reverse complement.
TGGCGCCGGTGGCAAACCTCTTGCGCGATCGGCTTGGCGAGGCGGTGATCACTCCCTCCTCGATGCGCTCGATCCTTGATTCCGTCGGCAACCGCCTCGATGAAGCCAAGGACACCTCGCGCTACCTGACCGGCCTCCTGGTTTTTCTCGGCCTGCTCGGCACCTTTTACGGCCTGCTCGAGACCGTCACCCATGTCGCCTCGACCATCCAGGCGCTCGACGCCACGGCCGGCGATACCGCGACGCTGTTCTCGAACCTCAAGGAAGGCCTCGCCGCCCCGCTCGGCGGCATGGGCACCGCTTTCTCCGCCTCGCTGCTCGGCCTTTCCGGCTCGCTGATCCTCGGCTTTCTCGACCTGCAGGCGAGCCAGGCGCAGAACGCCTTCTACACCGACCTCGAGGACTGGATGACCTCGATGACCGAGCTCGACCACCCCGTCACCCAGATGCAGGCCACCGGCCTCGGCGTCTCCGGCGATGAAATGTCGGCGATGCTGGCGCAGTTCGGCTCGACCCTGCAGAACTCCGGCTCCTCGCAGAATGCCATCCGCGCCATGGCCGAGCTGGCCCGCGGCATCGATGGGCTGGTCAAGCACATCAAGGCCGAACAGGAAGACCTGCGCGGCCACATCATCCAGCAGGGCGAGACCAACAAGAAGCTCCGCGAACTGATGGAAGCCATGCTGCGCGAGGGTGAATCCGACCGGCGGCCGAACTGATGGCGAGCTCCACCCGCTCCCGCCGCTCACAGGTCACCAATTACTGGCCGGGCTTCGTCGACGCCCTGTCGAGCCTGTTGCTCGTCATCATTTTCCTCCTCTCGCTGTTCATGCTGAGCCAGTTCTTCCTCGGCCAGGAGATCAGCGGCAAGGACACGGCGATGAGCCGGCTCAACGCCCAGATCGCCGAACTGACCGAATTGCTGCAGCTCGAGAAGGTGAACTCGAGCGACCTCGAATCGACCATCGCAACGCTCTCGGCGACACTGACCTCGGCCACCACCGAGCGCGACCAGATGGCGGCGCAACTGGCCGGCCTCGGCGCCGGCGGCGACGGCAAGGACGCTACCATCGCCCAGCTCGAGTCCGATCTCACCGCCCAGCAGGACCTGTCACGCGAGGCGGCGGCGCAGGTGGCGCTGCTCAACCAGCAGCTCGCGGCGCTCCGCACCCAGCTCGCCGCACTGGAACAGGCGCTGCAGGCCTCCGAGGCCACCGACACCGAGAACCGTACGCAGATCGCCGATCTCGGCCGCCGGCTCAACCTGGCGCTGGCGCAGCGCGTGCAGGATCTGAGCCGTTACCGCTCGGATTTCTTCGGCAAGCTGCGTCAGGTGCTGGAAGGCCGGGCCGATGTGCGCGTGGTGGGCGACCGCTTCGTCTTCCAGTCCGAGGTGTTGTTCGATGCCGGCGAGGCGGCCATCTCGCCCGAAGGCCAGACCGAACTGGCCAAGCTCGGCGCTGCCATCAAGGAGCTGCAGACGCAGATCCCAGCCGACGTGAACTGGGTGCTGCGTATCGACGGGCACACCGACAAGCGGCCGATCAACACGCCCGAATTCCCCTCGAACTGGGAGCTCTCGGCAGCCCGCGCGATTTCAGTGGCGAAGTACCTGATCACCCAGGGCGTCCCGGCCAATCGGCTGGTCCCCGCCGGCTTCGGCGAGTTCTCGCCCATCGATCCCGGCGACAGCGACGAAGCCTACCGCCGCAACCGCCGCATCGAGTTCAAGCTGACCGAATAGGCCGCGCCCAGCTCGGCGCCGCTTTTGCAGCATAGTCGGCAAAGCTGCGCGCCGGCCGACCGGTAAGGCGCGGGACCGTATCGCTGATCGCCGAGCCCAATCCGTCTCGGATCGCCAGCTGGTTGCCGACGACGATCGACGCGTAGTCCGGCGCCAACCCCGCCCCCACCAGGATGTGGGTGAACTCTTCTCCCGTAATCTTCCGGTGCGCGATGTCCCGTCCGGCGGCCTGCCCAATGATCGCTGCCGCATCGGCAAAGCTCATCGCCTCGGGCCCCGTCACATCATAGACCTTGCCGCCGTGCCCCTCGTCGAGTAGCGCGGCTGCCGCCACTGCGGCGATATCCTCGGCATCGACGAACCCGACGGCGCCGTCGCCGGTGGCGGTCGCGATCATGTCAGCCCCGAGGATGCCGGGAAGAAAGAAATCCTCGGAGAAATTCTGGTTGAAGCCCGATGGCCTGAGGATGGTCCATTCGAGGCCAGAAGCTATGACTTGCTGTTCGAGCTCATAGCGTCCCGTTCCCGGTCCTTCGTTGGGAAACGCCACCCCCATCGACGTCACGGCGACGATCCGCCCGACGCCCGCCCGAACGGCAGCGGCGAGAAACGGCCCGGTGTGCCCCGTCGGGTCCACCACAAGCTCCGGCGGCGTCAGATAGACGGCGTCGATGCCGGCCAGGGCTGCCTCATAGGTCTGAGGCTTGTCCCAATCGAAATAGGCCGTACCGGCCATACCGCGGCGGCTCGCAGCCCGAACCTTTACCTCCCGCTCCCTCAGCAACGGGACGAGACGGCGACCGGATTTGCCGGTGGCACCGAGAACCAGAACAGAGCGTGTCATTTGCAGCTTTCCTTGACCTTGACTGCGCCATGACATACGGCTCACGGCCGATCTCTTCGATGGGTGAAACACTCGATATCATGTTCGAACGTCTCGATTCCCGTGCCGATGTGCTGAGCGAGGTGCTGGATGCGGTGCAGTTGGGCAGCGTCCTCTCCTCACGCAACGAGTTGCGCGCGCCGTGGGCCCTGCATGCCGGACAAACCAGCCACCGGGCCGGTTTCCATGTGGTGGTCCGCGGCCATTGCTGGGCCCGCGTCGATGGCAGTGACACCCCGGTCGCCTTGGGCCCCGGCGACATCGTGCTGTTCCCGCACGGCTCCGGCCACACGCTGGGTGATACACCACAGACGCCTGCCGTCGAGTTCGAGAGCCTCCTCGCCGGCCTCGCTCCAGGCGAGGCGATCGAATTCCCTGATGGCACTGACGGCGATACCACCGTGCTGCTCTGCGGCTCCTATTCCTTCTCCGCTGCCGGGACCAATCCCCTGCTGCGCGGCCTGCCCAGCCTCGTCCACCTCACCGGCAAGCAGACCCACGGGACCGGTCTTGAGGCCGCCATTTCGCTCCTCGCCGCTGAAGCGGAAAGCCGGGGTTCGGGTACGGCGATGGTCGTCGACCGGCTGGTCGACCTGATCTTCGTCTATACGCTTCGCACCTGGCTCGAAGAGCAGCGCCGCTCGCAGTCGTCCACCTGGTTCGGTGCGCTGCAGAATCCGCAGGTCGCGCCGGCATTGCGCGCCATCCACGATGATCCGGCGCACCCCTGGACCGTCGCCACGCTGGCCACGAGGGCAAAGCTGTCACGCGCCGTGTTCGCCCGGCGCTTTGCCGAGGCGGTTGGCGAAGCGCCGCTCAGCTATGTCACGCGCTGGCGGATGACGGTCGCGGCGGGCCTGCTCGAGCAGGGACACCGTATCGCCGCCGTGGCGCCGCGCGTGGGCTATGAGAATGAGTTCGCCTTCGCCAAGGCCTTCAAGCGTGTGCGCAACATCGCGCCCGGCCAGCTGCGCGCCGCCAATCGCAACACGCTGCCGCGCCAAAGCGGCTGACGACTCGGCCACTTCGCGTTCAAGCTCACCGAATAGCGTCGATTGACAGCACCGGCCGCTTCGAGCATAAGCGCCGCCTTAGCTTTGGGCGAGGTCCGAAGCGTTGCGCAACAGGGACTCCCCCCATGCCTGCCTATCGATATACCAAGGGCAGGCTGGGCATGAGTGAGCCCAAGGCGCTGTAAACGCCCCGCTTGAGCTGTGGGAGTGCAAATTCTCCCCCTGCCCACCAAATCTGGTTATTCCGCCACTTCGCGCTGCAGCTCGGCGCGGAACTGCAGCTTGGCCAGTTCGGCGTACTTGCCGCCCTTGCGCACCAGCTGGTCGTGCGTGCCCTGATCGATCAGGCGGCCCTTTTCCAGCACCAGGATGCGGTCGGCGTCGCGGATGGTGGCGAGGCGGTGGGCGATCACCAGCGTCGTGCGGCCAGTCATCAGACGCTCCAGCGCCAGCTGCACCAGCCGCTCGCTCTCGGCATCGAGCGCTGACGTCGCCTCGTCCAGCAACAGGATCGGCGCGTCCTTGAGCAAGGCCCGCGCGATCGCCAGCCGCTGCTTCTGGCCGCCCGACAGCATCACCCCGCGCTCACCCACGATCGAATCGTAGCCATTGCTGAGCTCGGCGACATAGTCGTGCACCAGTGCCGCCTTGGCGGCCGCCTCGATCTCGGCGAACGTCGCTTCCGGCCGGCCGAAGCGGATATTGTCGGCGATGGTGCCGGCAAAGATCGTCGGCTCCTGCTCGACATAGGCAAAGCGGCGGCGGAGCTGCTCGGGTTCGACGTCACGCACATCGATGCCGTCAACCAGGATACGCCCGGCGGTGACATCGTAGAAGCGCTGCACCAGTGCGAACAGCGTCGACTTGCCGGCCCCCGAGGCGCCGACCAGCGCCACCGTCTCGCCATGCGCGATCGCAAAGCTCATGCCGGAGATCACCGCTTCGCTGTCGCGGGTCTCGTAGGCGAAGTCGACATCGTCGAAAGCGACAGTGCCCAGCGGCGGCACCGGCAGGGCCTGCGGGTTTGCCGGCGGCTTGATTGCCGGCTCGGTGTCGAGGATCTCGACCAGCCGTTCGGTGGCGCCCGAAACCGTGTGCAACAGGCCCATGATCTCGGAGAGGTTGGTCAGCGCATTGCTGGCCATCAGCGCGTAGATCATGAACTGGGCCAGCTCGCCGACAGTGACGACGCCGGTGAACACCGCGTTGGCGCCCCACCAGACCAATACCACCAGCGCCGAAGTGGAAAGGAACAGCAGCCCGCCGAGCAGCGCGGCGCGCGCCCCCACGCGGCTGACTTCCGCCTCGAACGATTCCTCGGCGCGCGAGCCGTAGAGCCGCGACTGCTCGGGCTCCTGCACAAAGCTCTTGATGGTCTTGCTGGCGCCCAGCGCCTCGGTCGCCATCGCCGACATGTCGGCCAGCGCATCCTGGGTGCGGCGCGACATCCGCCGCAACCGCCGGGCATAGAGCATCACCGGGATCAGGATCGCCGGCCCGACGATGACGATGGTGAGCGCCAGGTAAGGGCTGGTGAGGAACATCAGCGTCACCGCGCCGATCAGCGTCACCGCGCCGCGCAGCATGATCGAAAGGCTGGTGCCGATGGCGCCGCGGATCGTCGCCACGTCGCCGTTGAGCCGCGAGGTGAGCTCGCCCACCCGGTGCAGGTCGAAGAACGCCGAATCGAGGGTCAACAGGTGATCGAACACCTTGCGGCGCAGGTCCGTGAGCACGCGCTCGCCGAGCACCGAAATGAAGTAGAAGCGCCCGGCGCTTGCCAGCGCCATCACCAGCGCCACGCCGATGGCGATCATGCCATACTGGCCGACCATCGACAGGTTCTGCTCGACGAAGCCCTTGTCGATGATCTTGCCGGCCAGCGCCGGGATCACCAGCGACGACAGGGTCGAGACCAGCAGGAAACCGATGGTGAAGGTCAGGCGCCACGGATAGCGCAGCACGAACGGCATCAGCCGGCGGATCGGCTTGATGTCCCGCTGGCCGGTCTTCAGGGCCTCGCCCTTGCTGCCGAGCCTGCCGGTCGGGGCCGCTCCGGTGGTGCTGCGCGTGGTGCTTTTCAAAGTGCCCTCGATATAGGCAGGCAGCGCTCGCGCCGCAACCGAATTGCCAGCCCCGCGACAACACGCGGCTTCCCCTTGCGCTAGTGCGGGATTTTCTCTATGAACCCGGCCAATCCGTATTAATCGTTTCGTCCGGGCGCCGTGGCGCCCGTTTGATTTGAGGCAGCGCCATGAAGAACGACATCCATCCCGACTACCACATGATCACCGTGGCGATGACCAACGGCACGACCTACCAGACCCGTTCGACCTACGGCAAGGAAGGCGACACGCTGCAGCTCGACATCGACCCGACCACGCACCCGGCCTGGACTGGCGTGCAGGGCAACCTGATGGACCGCGGTGGCCGCGTCACCCGCTTCAAGGACAAGTTCAAGGGCCTCGGCTTCTAAGCCTGACGGCACCGACGACTACAAAAGCCCGGCCATTGCGCCGGGCTTTTTTGTTGCTTGGAGTAATATCAACGGCTTGGGCGGACGCCCCACCGGCGCAACTCACTACCAGGCAGTGCCTCAGACTCGATGTCATCCCTGCGAAAGCAGGGACCCAACTTGCAGCCCGCGCATCCGGATGGATGGGTCCCTGCTTTCGCAGGGATGACAGCCGGTGGGTGGGCGCCACCGTAGCGTGGCGCCTTCGCGCAGATGACGCCGGTGGGGCATCACCGGACCGGTGCGATCGCCGCCAATTTGCCCTCAAACCCGGTTCGTCTCATACGCCGTGATCGACGGATCGATCTCAGCCCAATCGACGCGTGAGCGCGTCCAGGCCTGGCGGTTGGGTTTGACGACGCTGGGATCATCGAGGCTGCCGGCCTTGATGAACACCACCTCAGGGTGGAGCGGCGGCAAAGTGTAGAGCGGCGAGCCGCAATCGCCGCAGAAGCAGCGCGCCACCGGCCGGCCGCTGTCACCCTGTTTGACGAAGCTCCTGGGCATCCCCTTGCTGACGCTGAAGCCAGCGGCAGCGACCCGCACGCTGACGCCGAAGGCACTGCCCGAGACCCGGCGGCAATCCTCGCAGTGGCAATAGCCAGCGGCGCCGACCTCACCCTGGTAGGTGTAACGAACGGCGCCGCAGAGGCACCCACCCGTCAATGTCTCGGTCATTATCCCACCTCGGTCAGATCGACCGATGGTAAGGGCTGGCGCCCTATTCCTTCAACCGGCCAAACGCTGCCTTGAGCCGCGCCAGCTGGTCGGCAATGCCGCCTTCGGCGCTCGGGGCATATTCCGGCACGCCGCCGCGCTCGAGCTTGTCGAACTGCTGCACCCGGTCGAACAGCCGGTCGCCCTTGGCGATGAACTCCAGGAGCCGCTGCGGCAGCTCGCCATAGCCCGGGCCGCCGCGATCGCTCGGGGTGGCGGAGAAGCGGACCTTCTCCTTTTCGGTGCGGGCGTTCTCGGCGGTGAGTTCGCCTTCGTTCACGGCGCGCTGCAGCAGCAGCCATGAGGCGAGCTGCATCAGCCTGGTGGTAAGGCGCATGCTCTCGGAAGCGTAGAGGAACGAGGCTTCGCGCGGCAGGCCGCGGCTCTCGGCGCGGCCATCGCCATCGAGATAGGAGGCGACCTCCTCGATCAGCACCATGCCCTCGCGATAGAGCATGTCGAACCCACCCGACGCGACGATGCGCGGCCCGATGGCCACCGGCTTCTGCTTCTGCCTGCTGTCGTCCACGCGTTGCTGCCCGGGTAACGGAAAATTGCGACCGGCCCCTGCTGCCGGATACCCCGTTGTGCGCCCGCCTCCCTTGCCGTTGGCTTAACGCGCCAATGGGAACCGGACAAAAGAAAAGAGCCGTCGAAACGGCTCTCGAAAGTTAACAGGGAGGCGTCAAACAGAGGGAGAAACCACTCTGCAAAATCCAGAGAACTGGATAGGATTTAAGTTAACGGCGATGTGTTAATTTGAGGTTAACGAGACTCGCTTTCTTAACCTTGCCATTCCGTCACCAGCGCGGTGCCCGGCGGCGCCTCACAGTTTGAACAGCGATTCCGCCTCTGAGCGGGTCTTGTTGCGCGCCGCGATCGCCTGCTCCAGGCGAGCGATCTCGGCCTTCAACAGACCGATCCGCTCCTCGAGCTCCTCGACCGACATCGTGTCGATCAGCATGCCGACCTCGTGTCCCCTCGGTTTTTTGACTGCGTCGTCGTCGAACATGATCTTCTCCCGGCTTGGGTTTTCCGAATTTTAGCCCTCCTGCCGGAGCGTGCAACCCTGACTCCCCCAGGGCGTCAACTCGACGTCCCCAGGGTGTCGCCTCTGACGTCCCCGGAGCGTCGACTGCGACGTCCCCCCGGGGCGTCACCTCCGACGTCCCCCGGACGATTAGCCGATTGCCAGCGTGCGCCGCATGGTCCTAGCTATGCTCATGCCGATCCCCGCCGAAATGACCGCGATCTCCATCACCCAGTTCGGTGGCCCCGAGGTACTGCAGCCGGTGCGCTTGCCGGTGCCGCAACCGGGCCCCGGCGAAGTGCTAATCCGTGTTGCGGCCGCTGGTCTCAATGCGCCCGATCTCGGCCAGCGCCGCGGCACCTACAACCCACCGCCCGATGCCTCACCCCTGCCCGGCCTCGAAGTCGGCGGTGAGATCGCGGCCATCGGCCGGGGCGTGCGCGGCTGGTCGCTCGGCGACCAGGTGGTGGCGCTGACCCATGGCGGCGGCTATGCCGAATATGTCGCGGTCCCATCCGGGCAGGTGCTGCCGGTTCCCACCGGCTGGTCGATGCTCGCTGGCGCCGCCCTGCCCGAGACCTTTTTCACCATCGAGCAGACGCTGGTGATGCGGGCAGGTGTCACCGCCGGCATGCAGGTGCTGATCCACGGCGCCGCCGGTGGTATTGGTGGGGCCGCCATCCAGATCGCCCGGCTGCACGGCGCTCACCCGATCGCCATCGTTTCGGACTCTGAGAAGGCGGCCTATGCCCGCGCGCTCGGCGCTATCGAAACCATCGACCGCTCGAACGAGGATTTCGTCGCCCGGACGCTGTCGATCACCGGCGGCAAAGGCGCCGACCGCATCGTCGATATCGTCGGCGGCGATGCGCTGGAAAAGAACATCCGCGCGGCGGCCCGCTTCGGCCATATCGTCATCGTCTCGACGCTGGCGGGGCCGAAATCCGAGATCAATGCCAGCCTGATCCTGATGAAGCAGCTGACGCTCTCGGGCTCGACCCTGAGACCACAGAGCCGCGAGGTGAAGGCGGCGATCGCCCGGAGCCTCGCAAAATCGGCCTGGCCGGCGCTGGCCGATGGCCGCATGGTCCGCCCGCGGATCCGGGCCTTGCCGCTCGCCGAGGCGGCGCGTGGTCATGTCGAACTCGAGCGACCCGGCAATTACGGCAAGCTGATCCTCGTCACGCCATGGGGCGAGACTGCTGATGATAGCGACAATCCGATTGAATCGGCCTGAACCCGCGGGTATATAGGCGCATTATTCCCCCTCAGGATGAACCACGAGGCGGGGCGGACCGGAAGAACCCGGCCGCGCCTCAAGGAGAGATTTATCATGGCCACGCCCCTACTGATGCCCAAGGCAACCGCCGTCTGGCTGGTCGACAACACCGCGCTCTCGTTCGAGCAGATCGCCGCCTTTTGCGGGTTGCACCCGCTTGAAGTGCAGGGCGTCGCCGACGGCGACGTGGCCAGCGGCATCATGGGCGTCAACCCGTTGCAGAACGGCCAGTTGACCCGCGAGGAGATCGAGAAGGCCGAGGCCGACCCGAGCTACCGCATGAAGATCTCGGACCCCAAGGTCCGCGTCGCCGCGCCCAAGCGCAAAGGTCCGCGCTACACGCCGATCTCGCGCCGCAACGAGCGTCCGAACGCCATCAAGTGGCTGCTGCGCAACCACCCCGAGATGAAGGACGCGCAGATCATGCGCCTCGTCGGCACCACCAAGTCGACCATCGACGCGGTGCGTGAGGGCACCCACTGGAACAATGCCAACATCACCCCGATGGACCCGGTGACGCTCGGTCTTGCCAGCCAGATCGACCTCGATCTGGAAGTGAGCCGTGCCTCGAAGGGCGCTGCCCCGGGCGATATCGCCGAACAGGGCACCATGCTGCTGACCGCAGAGGAAGCGCTGGCTGGCGCCCATGGCCGTGCCGGCATGGACCACGCCGAGGACGACGAGCATACCGAACGCCGCCCCGAGCGCGAGGAAGAGCTGGACGCCGACTCGGTGTTCGCCAAGCTGAAGTCGCTGAAGGGCGATTCCGAAGAGTAAGAGCCAAGGCGCGGGCAGCAGAGATGGAAATAAACCTGCTGCTCGCGATTTTCGTTCTCCTCGCCGCAACGGTATTGCTCGTCCCGCTGTTCAAGTGGGCCGGGCTCGGCACCATCCTCGGCTACCTCGCCGCCGGTGTGCTGATCGGCCCCTATGGGCTGGCGCTGGTCTCCGACACCGACCTCATTCACCAGATCGCCGAATTCGGCATCGTCATGATGTTGTTCCTGATCGGCCTCGAGGTCGATGGCAGCGAACTCTGGCGCATGCGCAACAAGGTGTTCGGCCTCGGCCTGACCCAGATGGCGGCGACCACCGTCGTCGTCGCGATCCTGGCCCGGCTGATCGGCTTCGTCTGGGCCGATGCCGTGGTGGTGGGCCTGGCGCTGGCGATGAGTTCCACCGCCATCGCCATGCAGTCGGTCGACCAGCGCAACATCACCAAGACCGACACCGGCCGCGCCTCGCTGGCGATCCTCCTGGTGCAGGACGTGGCGGTAATCCCCATCCTCGCCATCATCCCCCTGCTCACCGCCATGGGCGGCTCGCCCATCGAGGCGATCGGCGAGAATGTGATCGAAGCGGTCGACAACCCGATCGACTGGTGGATTGCCCTGGTGGTGGTCGGCGCCTTTGCCGCGGCGCTGCTCGGCTCGCGCTTCGTCATCCGGCCGCTGATGAGCTGGCTGGCGCGCACCCGCGTGCCCGAGGCGTTCACCGCCTTCGCGCTGGCGCTGGTGATCGGCGCCGCGCTGGTCACCGAAAGCTTCGGGCTGTCGCCGGCGCTGGGCGCGTTCTTCGGCGGCGTGCTCTTGGCCGACAGCGAGTACCGGCACGAGCTCGAGAGCAACCTGCAGCCGTTCAAGGGCCTGCTGCTCGGGCTGTTCTTCATCACCGTGGGCATGTCGATCGCCTTCAGCGTGGTGATCGAGAACCCGCTGCTGGTGCTGGCGCTGGTGGCGGCGCTGATCAGCCTCAAGATGCTGGTGCTGTTCGTCCTCGCCACCTTCTTCAAGATGCACGTCGCCGAGCGGGTGCTGCTGGCGGTGCTGCTCAGCCAGGCTGGCGAGTTCGCCTTCGTCATCCTGCAGTTCGCCCGTACCGCCGGGAACCTCTCGGGGCCCGAGGTGGAACTGCTGACCGTGGTGGTGGCGCTCTCGATGGCGACGACGCCGTTCCTGATCTTCCTCTACGACCGGCTCTGGGCGCCGCGCCTCAACCGCAATGGCGGGGACGAAACCGAGCTGCCGCCAGGTCCCGACGTGCCCAACCCGCATGACCGGGTGATCGTCCTCGGCTATGGCCGCTTCGGCCAGATCGTCACGCGGCTGCTGCGCGCCCAGGGCTTCGAAATGACGCTGATCGACGACGATCCGGCGCAGATCGAGCTGGTCAAGCGCTTCGGCGTCAAGGTGTTCTATGGCGATGGCGGGCGCCTCGAGATTCTGCGCGCCGCAGGCGCCGACAAGGCCAGGATGATCGTCATCGCCGTGGCCGGCGGTGAGCGCATCCTCGGCATCGCCGAGCTGATCCGCCGCAACTATCCAGACGTCATCGTCGCCGCCCGTGCCGTCGACCGCTCGCATGCCCACGACCTGATGGCGCTCGGCGTACAGGTGATCGAGCGCGAGACCTTCCGCGCCGCCATCAAGCTGGGCGAGGACGCGCTGCTGGCGCTCGGTCGCGACAAGGCGGAGGCCCACCGGGTGGCCGAGGCGTTCGAGCAGCACGACACCCGCATGCTGCACGAAAGCTACGCCGTGCGGCACGACCAGGCCGCCTATATCGGCTTTGTCCGCCGCTCCACCGAAATGCTCGATGCGGTGATGAAGGCGGATCGAGAACAACACCCGGAACCGGGGCATTCTGCTGAAGGCGATATTGACAACAAGGCGCCGCGGGCCTCCGAGTAGCGCCTGTCTGTCTTCCCACCGGTCGCCCCCTTTCCCCATGCCCGATCTCTATTTCTGGACCGTCGCAGTCCTCGCGGTCTTCATTGTCGCCCTGAGCAAATCCGGGCTGGTAGGGAGTCTCGGGCTGGTCGGGGTGCCACTCCTCAGCCTGGTGATGCCGGCGCGCGACGCCGCGGGGATGATGCTGCCCCTGCTGCTGGTCATGGACGCCATTGCCGTCTGGACCTACCGCAAGGATGCCGACTGGCGCATCCTCAAGATCATGCTGCCGGGCGCCTTCGTGGGGACCGTTGTCGGCTGGGTGCTGTGGAGCTTTGTCTCCGACGCCATGGTGCTGCTGTTCGTCGGTATCCTGACGCTGCTGTTCATCCTCGATGCGCTGCTGCCGCTGCGCAAGAAGCTCGAGGGGCTGCCGCCGTCGCGGACCTGGGGCACCTTCTGGGGCGGCGCGGCCGGTTTCACCAGCTTCATCAGCCACACCGGTGGGCCGCCCTTCCAGATCTATGTGCTGCCGCAGAAGCTGACGCCGGTGATCTTTTCAGGCACCACTGCCTTCTTCTTCGCCATCGTCAACACCGCCAAGCTCGTGCCGTACTTCTTCCTCGGCCAGCTCAACGTCGCCAATCTGGAACGGGCCGCGGTACTCGCCCCACTCGCCATTGCCGGGGTGATCATCGGCGTCTGGCTGGTGCGGCGAATTTCAGTGAAGCGGTTTTACCAGCTTACGTATTGGTTGGTGTTCCTGCTGTCGCTGAAGCTGATCTATGATGGCGCCGTCGGGGTGTTCTTCACCAGCGCCGCTGCCTAAAGCATCCCACCATTTCGGTGAGATGCTCTCAGTCTTTGACTTGGTCGCGTTTTCGAATCGGAAGGGCCTGTGATCCCCGCCTTCGCGAGACGGGCTTTTCCTGACCTCCAGGGTGCAACAAGAGCAAGAACATGAGCATCGACTATCGCCTCGACCATATCGCGCTGCTGGTTCGCGACCTCGACGAGACGGCGAAATTCCTCACCGAGGTGCTGCAGATCCGCGAAGTGCCCGACCCGATGGGCGGCACCCATATCCGCTGGTTCGAGTTCGGCAACAGCCAGCGCTTCCATATCCAGGCGGGCGACATCAGCCGCACCCATGTGGAAAAGCGCACGCACTTCGCGCTCTCCGCTCCAGATTTCGAGGCAGTGCTCAAGCATCTGCGGGCGCTGGGCACGCCGTTCTCCGACATGCAGGGCAACCCGGGCGCAGTGAACACCCGCCCCGACGGCATGCGCGCTGTGTTCGTAGAGGACCCCAACGGCTACTGGTTCGAGATCAACGATTTCAGGTGAGCGTCCACCCCGGAGCGCCGGTGGTTGTGGACCCCCACCCCTGCCCCCTCCCCGCAAGGGGGAGGGAGACCCTCACACTGATATCGGGGCTGTCGTCTCCCTCCCCCTTGCGGGGAGGGATCAAGGGTGGGGGTCCACAGCCACCGGCGGCAGCGTAGCGCAGCGCAGCTGGGTGGGGTGGCCCCGCGCTCCAAACGCCGCCCATGAAAAAAGGCCGCGGCGCTTGCCGTGGCCCTCACAACTGCATGGGATTCTGTTTGTTTCCTCAGGCCTCGCTGAGCATTCGCGTCAGCTCGTCCTTGATCTCCAGTTTCTTCCGCTTCAGTGCCGCGACGTACAAGTCATCGTGGCTGGGGTGGCTCATTTCATCCTCGATCTTCCGGTCCAATTCCCGGTGACGCCGCTCGAGCGATTCGACGTGGCCTTCAGTCGTCATGACAACTCCTCTCCAGCTTTTCGACGCAGTGATCGTCACAAAAATTTCACGCGCTGTCGATGTGCAAGACTGCAACACATCGCCGCTGGTGCAAAATCAGGTGCAAATCTCCGACCGATCGGCTAACCCTTTTCGCACGGGCATTTCGCCTCGCTGAGGGACCTCGTCAACCGCTGCGATGCTGCCGCTCACCAAGGAACAAGAAGCCGCGCTGGGTCTGGAACTGGCTGCAAAACGCCAGGAACATGCCGACCTCGACGCCGCCATTCACACCCTCTCATCGTCCGGCTACTCCGACCAGATGCTGATTCAGCGCATGAAGAAGCGCAAGCTCACCCTGAAGGATCGGATCGTGCAGCTCGAGAACATCCTGCTGCCCGACATCATCGCCTGACGGCAGGGCGCCTCCGGAAGCCAAGCAGCCGCTTCCCGTCTGAGCGCCGGCATCAAAGACCTGCCTGCGTCGGCGCGCCGCGCTCCACATTCATCACGCAGCGTGCTACACAGCTGACCGACCGCTGGTCGGTCCATGATATTGACGCGTGCGACTGTCCTTGGGAGGGCGGAATGCCGTTTCCTCGAATTGTGAAGAGCGCCCCGGCGCGGCGCGACGAAATCCTTGATGCGGCGCAGCGATTGTTCGCCCGCAATGGCTATGACTCGACCTCGGTCAGTCAGATCATCGCCGACGTCGGCGTGTCGAAGGGGGCATTTTACCACCATTTCGAATCGAAAGAGGACCTGGTCGAGGCCCTCGCCTGCCGCTATGCGCGCCAGACCGCAGCGCTGACCGAAGCCGAACTCTCCGACCCAACGCTCGATGCGTTCTCCAAGCTCGCCGGTTTCCTCGGCACCATGCGCCGCCACAAGACCGAGACCGCGGCGGAACTGCGCGCCACCTTCGAGCCGATGTTCCGGGCCGAGAACCTGCAGCTGTTCGAGCGCACCCAGCGCGCTGTCACCGAAGTGGTGCGGCCGATCCTGACGCGCATCATTGTCGAAGGCGTTGCCGAGCAGACCTTCGATACGCCGGATCCGGAAAGCGCCGCCGAGACCATCATGCACCTGATGACCTCGAACCGGGAGTTGATCGTCGAGCTCTACCAGACCCGCGACCGGCTGCATTTCGAGCGGCTGTCGCAGCGCCTGCTCGACAAGATGGAATATCTGGGCACCGTCATCGACCGCATCCTCGGGCTGCCGGAGGGCTCGATCGAACTGGCCGATCGCACCGCCCTCGATGCGCTGGCCTGCGCCCTGGACCGGCCGCCGACCGCTGCCTGACCAAAAGGACGAGCGCTAGCCGCTTGCGCTCGGCGGGGCTCTTCCCTAAGGGTGAAAACCACGGAGCGTAGTCAGCAAAAGTTGCAGACTTTTGCGATTCGACTGCGCGACAAACGTCGCGAGCGCAGTCAGCAAAAGTTGCAGACTTTTGCGATTCGACTGCGCGACAAACGTCGCGAGCGCAGTCAGCAAAAGTTGCAGACTTTTGCGGTTCGACTGCGCGACAAACGTCGCGAGCGCAGTCAGCAAAAGTTGCAGACTTTTGCGGTTCGACTGCGCGACAAAACTAGGCATGAGCCGCGCCTTCCGGGGGACCTAAGTGCCGACCTCGCCACCCGTCGCCATCATCATGGGCAGCCAGTCCGACTGGCCGAACCTGCGCCATGCCGCAGAGACCCTCGACGCGCTGAAGATCGACTACGAAGCGCGCATCATCTCGGCGCATCGCACGCCCGACCGGATGTATGAATTCGCCAGGGGCGCCAAAGCCGAGGGCTTTCAGGTGATCATCGCCTCTGCCGGCGGCGCCGCGCATCTGCCCGGCATGGTGGCCGCGCTGACCCCCCTGCCCGTGCTGGGCGTGCCGGCACAGACCGCGGCGCTCGGCGGTGAGGATAGCCTGCTCTCCATCGTCCAGATGCCGCCCGGCATTCCGGTGGGGACCCTCGCCATCGGCCGCGCCGGCGCCATCAACGCCGCCCTGCTGGCCGCCGCTATCCTCGCGCTCTCTGATCCTGAAATCGCCTCGGCGCTCGACGATTTCCGCGCCGACCAGACCGCCTCCATCCCCGAGTTTCCATCCGACGATGTCTGACGCCACGCCGCTGCCGCAGGGCAGCACCATCGGTATCCTCGGCGGCGGCCAGCTCGGCCGCATGCTGGCGCTCGCCGCCGCCCGGCTGGGGATGAGGACCCATATCTACTGCCCGGATCCTGAAAGCCCGGCTTTCGACGTGACGCCGCTGAAGACCGTCGCCGCCTATGACGACGAGGCTGCGCTCGCCGCGTTCGCCGCCGGCGTCGACGTGGTCACCTACGAGTTCGAGAACGTCCCGGCGAAAACCGCCGCCTTCCTCGCCAACCTGAAGCCGCTGCGCCCCGGCGCCAATGCGCTGGCCGTGTCGCAGGACCGGCTGGCCGAGAAGGCCTTCCTCACCATCAACCGCATCCCGGTGGCGCCGTTCGCGGCAATCGCCGACCTCGACCGGCTCGAGGCCGAGCTCGAAGAGATCGGCACCCCGGCGGTGCTGAAGACCACCCGGCTCGGCTATGACGGCAAGGGCCAGCGCATCGTCCACAATATGGAAGACGCCGCCCTCGCCTGGGAGTTGCTGTCGCCCAGGCCGCTGGTGCTGGAAGGCTTCATCGCCTTCGAAAAGGAAATCTCGGTAGTGGTGGCGCGCAACGCGCTCGGCGAAGTCGCGGCGTTCGACCCCGCCGAAAATGTCCATCGCGACCATATCCTCAAGACCAGCACGGTGCCCGCCGACATCAGTTCAAAGACTGCGAAGAAGGCGGTCGAGATCGCGCAACAAATCGCCATCGCGCTCGACTATGTCGGCGTGCTCGGGGTCGAGTTCTTCGTGCTGCCGGGCGGCAAGCTCCTGGTCAACGAGATCGCGCCGCGGGTCCACAATTCCGGGCACTGGACCGAGGCCGTGGCCATCACCGACCAATTCGAGCAGCATATCCGCGCCGTGGTCAACTGGCCGCTGGGCGACCCGGGCCGCATGGCCGACGTGGTGATGGAGAACCTGATCGGCGACGAAATCACCGCGATTCCCGAACGGCTTGGCCCCAACATCCAGCCGCATGCCTATGGCAAAGCCGAGTCGCGCCGCGGCCGGAAAATGGGTCACATCAACCGAGTTGCGTTGAAAAAGCGCGCAAAATGAGCGATTTCGGACGCTTGCCGGTGTGGACAAGCCGTTTCGATTGGCCTATATAGCCGCCCACGAATGACCGGTTCAGCCGGTCGGCGCTCCTTTGGGGCGTGTACCTCAAACAGTTCTGACTGATTACGAAGGGCGGTTGCGCTTGCAAGTAGTTGTTCGCGATAACAATGTTGACCAGGCGCTGCGCGCACTGAAGAAGAAGCTCCAGCGCGAAGGCGTCTTCCGCGAGATGAAGCTTCGCAACTACTACGAGAAGCCGTCCGAGAAGAAGGCTCGCCAGAAGGCGGAGGCCGTGCGCCGCGCTCGCAAACTGGCTCGCAAGCGCGCCCAGCGTGAAGGCGGCCTGCCCGCCCCTGCCGCGGCAGCGCGTCCGGCACGCCCGTAAGAGGCGTTCAGATTTGGTTCAGGAACGCCGCCTCACAAGGGCGGCGTTTTTGTTACGTACCGCCAGAACTTGCTCATATTTGTGCAGTTTGTGCGCAACCGGATGAGGCCTTGTGCCGTTGGCGGCAACGGATAGACTCCCGATCCACTCTGGGTCGAACTAGAGCGAGTTCAGGAAAGGTTGCAGACCTTTCCGGTTAGATCTCGCGACTACTAGGACTTGGAGCAGGAGTGCGCTTCAACGAAACGCAATCCTGCTCTGATAAAACGCGTCAAACATTGAGGACTCCAACATGAAGAAGTTCATCGCCGCGGCTGCAGCTGCCGTCATGCTCATGACCGCCGGCGCCGCCCAGGCCGCCACCCAGGTCAAGGTCGGCGTACTCAGCTGCACCGTCGATCCCGGTATCGGTTTCATCATCGGCTCGTCCAAGGATATGACCTGCCGCTTCAAGCGCGACGGCTACAAGACCGAGCGCTACCAGGGCAACATCAAGAAGCTCGGCATCGACATCGGCGTCACCGGCCGCACCGAGATCGTCTGGCTGGTGTTCTCGGCCTCCAATACCAAGTACGGCAAGGGCTCGCTGGCCGGCACCTATGTCGGCGGTTCGGCTGAAGCCACGCTCGGCGTCGGCCTCGGCGGCAACTGGCTGATCGGCGGTTCGCGCAAGGGCTTCGCCCTGCAGCCGTGGTCGATCCAGGGCCAGACCGGCCTCAACTACTCGGTCGCCTTCGCGGGCCTGACCCTGTACTGAGCCGGCGCACAGCGCTAAAATTGAAACGCCGGTCCCTTGGGGCCGGCGTTTTCATTTTGGGCCGGTGCGGGCCGCGCATCTAGCGCACCCCAGCCTCAGCCCGCTGAAAGAACCCCTTCGCCCGCTCCCACAGTCCTCGCGCCCACATGTCGCTATGTCCTGCCCCGGGTTCGATCCAGAGCTCATCCTGGTTCGGCGCCAGGGCGTAGACCCGCTCGCCATGGCTGACGCCAATGGTGCGATCTGCCGTGCCGTGCGCCACATAGACCGGCTCGATGACATCCTTGATCCATTGGTCCACCGGGAACTGGTCTGCCATCAGCAGCCCGACCGGCAGGAACCAGTAACGGTCGGCGGCCACCGAGACAGCCGAGTCGAACGGCGTCTCCAGCAGCAGCGCGTCGGCCTCCCGGAGGCTCGCCACATAGGTGGCGGGCCCCGAGCCGAGCGAACGGCCCCAGAGGACAATCGGAAAACCTTTGTCGGCCGCCCAGTCATAGGCCGCGAGGCCATCGGCGAGGATGTTCGCCTCGCTCACCTCGCCGGGCGAGCCGGGAAAGCCGCGATAGTCGAAGGCGAGAAAGCCATAGCCGTCGGCGACGAAGGCCGCGAAGCGCTCGTGCTCGCGTGAGAAGCTCTGGGCATTGCCGCGGAAATAGACGATCAGCGGCTTGCCGGCAGCCGGCGGCTGGTACCAACCGGTGAGGGACGAGCCGTCGGCGCTCGGGATGCTCACCAGCTCCGCCGCGGTGAGCTTGGTCTCGCTCAGCGCCAGCAGCCGCCCGCCACGGTCGTATTGAAAGTCGCGCTGAAAGAAATACATGGCGCCCAGCACCATGGCATAGGCCAGCACCGCGACGATGCCGGCCCCGATGGCGATCCGTCCCAGCCGCTGCATCTCATGCCCTCCGTTGCCGAAAGGGCATGCCATGGCGGCGGAGCGATGTCAGCCCTGCGCGGCCTTCATCTTCTCGGGATCGAGCGCGAACGCGAAGGCCCGCTCGAACACTTCGGCCGGCTGGCAGCCGGAAACCGCGAACTTGTTGTCGAACACGAAGAATGGCACGCCCTGGATGCCCTGCTGCGCCGCGGCGACCGCCAGTTCGTGGGTAATCGCCAGCTCGCGCGGGTCGCGTACCGCGTCGAGCGCCTCGGCGTGGGTGAAGCCGTGCTGCGCGGCGATGCCGGCCAGCACTTCGTCGTCATTGATCAGCTGGTGATCCATGAAGTAGCCCCAGGCGATGGCATTGGCCAGCGCGTGCTGGGTGCCCTTGGCCTTGGCGAGGCGCACTAGCGTGTGGCCCTTACGGGTCGGGAACGAGCGCGGCTGCTGGCTGAGATCGAGGTCGATCCCGGACGTCTTCGCCTCGCCCTCGACGCGCGCCCACATCTCCTTGGGGTCACGGCCATACTTCTCGCGCAGCATGTCGGCGACCACCACGCCTTCCTCGGGCGTGTTGGGATCGAGATAGAACGGATGGTTCTCCACCTCGACCACCACGTCATCCGGCAATGCGGCGATCGCCTGGTCGAGCCGTGCCGAGCCAACGAGGCACCACGGGCAGACAGTATCGGTAAACAGGTCGATCTTGACAGTGCGCGGCACGGCGGTCCTCATTGGCTGAACCGGCCACACATGGCTGCTGAACCCCGGCGGCGCAAGAACGCACACCGAGGTAACCTGCATCCGCCAAACTGCCTATCGAACTCCCTACCCGCGGTGTCATCCCCGCGAAAGCGGGGATCTCCGTTTGCGATGGTGGCGCGGCCAAGAAAACCGAGGTTCCCGCTTTCGCGGGAATGACCCGGTGAGTACGTCCAGGGCCAGAGTTCGGGTGCGGCCCAATCGCAAAATGCTCTAGTTGAACGCCATCACCGCGCTGATGACGATGCCGGCCATGGCGAGCCGGGTGATCCAGCCCATCACCTGCGGGCTGATGGTGCCCGGTTTGGCGACGATGCCGATGATCATGGCGATCAGCACCACCACCACCAGCCCCATCTTGATGAAGAACCAGACGCTCTGCCCCTCGAAGCCGCCATAGCGGACATAGACCATGGCGATGCCGGTTAGCAGCAGCAGGCCGAAGGCGATGCGGGCGTTGATGCTGAGGCGTTTGCCGATGCCGCCGAGCAGCGGTCGGGCATCGGGCGGGGCCGCGCCGATGCGGCTGCCGATCAGCGGCGCCGCGATGGTGGTGGTAATGGCCAGCCCGAAGGCCGCCAGATGAATGATGAGAAGGATATTGAACGTGAGATCCATAACTGCCGTGCCCTTTGCTGGAAGGCAGTCTGGATACGACCTCAAGTGAAGTTGAGGTCAATAGGTGCTTTGAGGAAAGGTTGCAGACTTTCCGGTTCGAAGGCGCGACCGAATCGAGAAACTGGAGCGCTCCGCCGGTCATTGAAGCGGTGAAACGCTCCAGGTCCGATGCGTGGTGACGGCGAGCCAGATGGCGATGAGCACCAGCGTCACGCCGAAGACGATACCGGCCCGACTGCGGATCCGGTCCGACGACAGTACCGGCTGCAGCGTGCTGGCGAGCAGGACGATCCCCAGGTGAATGATCGTCGCTACTGCGACATACACTAGGGTCAGGCTGAGCAGTTGTGGGATGGCCGGCGCCGTGCCGGAGACGAAGTTCGGCAGCACCGCGATGTAGAACACCGCAGCCTTGGGATTGAGCAGGTTCGAAGCGAGGCCGCGGCCGAAATAACCCGCCAGGTTCTTCTGCACATCCTCGGGCTCGAGCGGCTTCTGCGTGTCGCGATAGCTGTCCCAGCCGAGCCAGACCAGATAGGCTACGCCACCCCAGCGCAGCGCCTCGTAGAGCCAGCGCGTCTCGCTGATCAGCGCGCCGAACCCGAGCCCGGCCACCAGCCCGAGCACCAGCAGGCCGAGCGCCACGCCAGCGGCAGCGGCGAACCCGGCGATGCGGCCCCGATCGAGGCTGAGCACCGCGAGGTACCCCATGTTCGGCCCGGGCGTGAGTTCGATGGCGAACGACGTCAGAATGAACGGCAGCAGGGTTTCCAGCATCGGCTAGCTGCGGCTCATCCCGACCGCGTCGCGCAGGTGCTGGATCTGCGGTGCCGCCGCTTCTGCCCGGACCTTGTGGGCATCGTCGGGACCGGCCGGCCCTCCCTGGCGCGCCGGCTCCGACCTGGTGTCGACCCAGTAGAGGTTGTGGCTGAAGCGACGCTTGCCGCTGTCGAGGATGGTCACGTTGATGTCCTTGATACCCGGACCGAACAACTCGGCAACCGCGCCGGAAATGACGTCGCCGCTGAGGAACCAGCTGGGATTGAACTTGTCGTAGATGTTGGTCCAGCACACGGTGGAAAACACTGCCGCATGGTGTGTTACCATCCGGCCGTTCTCCTCATAGATGAAGCCTTCCGCGTCGCCGCGCGGCTCGGGCGGCGAGAT
Organism: Devosia sp. LjRoot16; assembly: GCF_964252795.1. Classification (NCBI taxonomy): domain Bacteria; kingdom Pseudomonadati; phylum Pseudomonadota; class Alphaproteobacteria; order Hyphomicrobiales; family Devosiaceae; genus Devosia; species Devosia sp. LjRoot16. The sequence goes on along the minus strand of NZ_CAXUPH020000005.1, from coordinate 468,481 downwards.
CGGCAGCACCCGCTCGTGCTTCATCCGCAGGAAGTCCTCGAGCCCCTCGGTGACGAGGAACTCGGCATTGGCGAGCGGCGAGCCGAGCGTCACGAAATCGCTGACTTTCCAGCCCGACAGGCCGGCCGGCTTGCCCTCGGGCGGAGGGTCGGCCGGCTTCTGCCGCCGCAGCGCCGAGAACGCTGCCCATTGCAGGGTCTGGTAGGTCTCGACATCGGCAGGCGTCCATTCGGCCACGGGTTTGCTGGCGAAACGCTCCACCGCCTCGATGGCGGCGACCGCGTCGGCATCCGGCGGGTTGTCCTTGGTGGGCCCGACGCTGTGCCAGAGCAGTTGCAGCAGGTCATAGGCGAGGACCGTCCCCAGCGAGTGGGCCACCACCACGATGCGGTCGTAATCGGTATCGTTGTGGAGGGCCTTGAGCAGCGCCAGGCCACGCTCCCGCAGGGCCTGGCGGCTACGCACCGTCTCGGTCTGCGCGCTCAGGTAGCTGGCGGCATCGCCGAACAGCGGCAGCAGGTCGTTGGTGAACAGGTAGAGCACCACGCCCATGATCAGGGCGGCGACGATCACCGGCGTCTGCCAGGAGATGAAGCCGACACCGACGATCAACGCGAGGAGGATGGCACCGCGCGGGATCGATTTTGCCTGCGCCGTGGCGGGAAAGAACTTCGGCACCACCAGCGTCAGCACAGCGACCGCAATGATCGCGAGCCCGAGCAGTGCATCGAGCCGATTGCGGTCCTGGAACGGCGCCAGCCAGTTCGCCTGCAGCAGTTGCGGGATTTCGAGGATGACCCAGAGCGTCATCGCGATGGCGGCGAGGCACAGCAACCAGAAAGCCAGCCACGGCCCGTACATGCGCCTGGGCACCTGCAGCGGGCTGATCCAGAACAGCCGCTCGAGCCAGCGCCAGAGGTTCCGGAGCGGCGTATCGGCCAACAGGTCAGCGTAGTAGAGCTCGAAGAAGTCGGTGCGGCGACCCTTGTCATGCGGCGGCGTGGTGATCCGCTGCATTTCATAGAGCCCGCTCTTGCTGTCGGGGACGATCCAGGTGTTGTCCTTGCTGTAGGGCGGATCCGGCGTCACATCCGGGTTGGACGCCCATAGCGCCGCCACGAAATCACGGATCGTACCCATCGGCCGCTGCTGGCCCTGGCCGTGCACGACGACGATCGCCTGCCGCTTGATCGGCTCGGCTGCAGGCCTCGACGCAGGTTTTCTTGCCATGACGGTCCCCACGGGCAGCCGGGAGATTGATCTTGCAAGTCCTGAAATGAAAAGAGCCGCCCTCGGGGCGACTCTAATTCAGTATCGGCGGCGGCGGAAGTAAGTTGTGCCTAATGCCCCAGCGCCTTGACGATATCTTCGGTGACCTTCTTGGCGTCGCCGAACAGCATCATGGTGTTGTCGCGGAAGAACAGCTCGTTCTGCACGCCCGCATAACCCGCCGCCATGCCGCGCTTGATGAACAGCACCGTGCCGGCATCTTCGACGTTCAGCACCGGCATGCCGTAAATCGGCGAGGTCTTGTCGGTCTTGGCGGCCGGGTTGGTGACATCGTTGGCGCCGATGACGAAGGCGACATCGGTCTGGGCGAACTCGGAGTTGATGTCTTCGAGCTCGAACACCTCGTCATATGGCACGTTCGCTTCGGCGAGCAGTACGTTCATATGGCCCGGCATACGGCCGGCTACCGGGTGGATGGCGTATTTCACCTCGACGCCCTCGGCCTTGAGCAGATCCGCCATTTCGCGCAACGCATGCTGGGCCTGCGCCACCGCCATGCCGTAACCGGGCACGATAATGACCTTGCCGGCGTTCTTCATCATGAAGGCCGCATCTTCGGACGAGCCCTGCTTGACCGGCCGCGTCTCCTCTTCGCCCGCGCCGGCGGCAGCGCTGTCGCCGCCGAAACCGCCCAGGATCACGGAGATGAAGCTGCGGTTCATCGCCTTACACATGATGTAGCTGAGGATGGCGCCGGACGAGCCGACCAGCGCGCCGGTGATGATCAGCGCGGTATTGCCCAGCGTGAAGCCGATGCCCGCCGCTGCCCAGCCCGAGTAGGAGTTGAGCATCGAGACGACCACCGGCATATCGGCGCCGCCGATCGGGATGATCATCAGCCCGCCCAGCACCAGCGCCACAACGGTGATGGCCCAGAACCACAAGGGATCAACGGTGACCGCAAAGGCCCAGATCAGCACCAGCAGCAAGAGGCCGAGCGCGATGTGGATGATGTGGCGGAACGGCAGGATGATCGGCTTGCCGCTCATATTGCCGTTGAGCTTGGCAAAGGCGATGACCGAACCGGTGAAGGTGAAGGCGCCGATGGCGACGCCGAGGCTCATCTCGATCAGCGCCTGCGCGTGGATATGCCCCACCGTGCCGATGCCGAAGGCCTCGGGCGCATAGAGCGCCGCAGCCGCGGCGAACACCGCCGCGAGGCCGACCAGCGAGTGGAACGCGGCGACCAGTTGCGGCATGTCGGTCATCTTGACCTTGCGCGCCAGCACCGCACCGATGCCGCCACCAATGGCGAGGCCGCCGATGATCAGCACCCAGCTCAGCCAGTCGGAAACGCCCGCCACCAAGAGCGTGGTGACGATGGCGATGCCCATGCCGACCATGCCGAAAGTATTGCCCTGCCGCGACGAGGCCGGGCTCGAGAGCCCGCGCAGCGCCAGGATGAACAGCACGCCCGAGACGAGATAGAGAACGGCGGCGAAACTGGCGTCGATCATTCCGTGACGGGCTCCATGCTGCCGGTGGGGAACTCCACGTCGACAAAGGCGGGGTAGACTTCCTTGAGGATCGCCACCTGCTGCGCATCTTCGACGCGCACCAGGTACCAGGTCTCTTCGTCGAACAGGCCAAGCGTCGACGACGTCGCCTTCACTTTGCCGCCCGCTTCGCCCAGATCCATCACCGTCTCGGTCGGGATCAGCGCATAGGGGGTGCCGTCAGCGGTTTCGAAATACTCGGCCGCTTCGAGGTCCATGGCGAAGGAAACGATTTCCACGTCCTTCATCACCTGGTCCATCTGCTGCTGCGTCGCTTCGATCAGCTGCTCGGTGGTGACGTTGAAATTGGCGGCGATCTTGTCGAGCACCTTGGGCGGCACCACGTCCATCACCTGCGACATGTCGCTGGCCTTCATCGCCGCATCGAAGCTCTCGATACGGGCGGCGAGCCCCTCGAGCTGCTCGTCGGTGAACTCGGCGGCAAACACCGGCGTGGCGAGGACGGCGAAAACCGCAATGGCGGCGAAGAGGCGCTTGAACATCAGTGTTTTCCCGTCTTGCCGGCCGGCGCTTCCTTCTTCTTGTACATCGCCAGCATGCGCTGGGTGACAAGGAAGCCACCGAAGATGTTGACGCTGGCGAGCACCAGCGCGAGGAAACCGAAGAGTTTTGATACCCAGTTGCTGTCGGCGGCGAGCGGCACGCCGACGGCGAGCAGCGCACCGACCACGATCACCGATGAGATGGCGTTGGTGACGCTCATCAGCGGCGTGTGCAGCGCCGGGGTGACGCTCCACACCACGTAGTACCCCACCGCGATGGCGAGGACGAAGATCGACAGGCGGAAGACAAACGGGTCGATGGCGCCACCGGTGGCGGCGCTGACCGCCGCAGTGATGGCATCCGCAGTGTGCGCAGCGGTCTGTTCCATTTACTTCTTCCCCTTGGCGGTCGAGGGCTTTGCAGCAGCCGGTTTGGCCGCCTTGGCGGCAGCGGGCTTGGCAGCAGCTTTCGCGGCAGCCGGCTTGGCGGCAGCCTGCTTGGGCGCAGCCGCCGCCTTGGACGCTGCAGCCTTGGCGATGGGCGCGACGACCGGCGCCGCCTTCTTCACCTTGCCGCCGATGGTCTTGGCCACGGCAGCGGCCTTTGCCGGGGCTGCCTCGGCTTTGGGAGCCGCCGCCTTTTTGGGCGCTGCGCCCTTGCTCGGCTCGGCAGCCTTTGCAGCCGCGGGCTTGGCCGCAGCCGGCGCGGCGTCGAACTTGATGTTGGGATGCACGATGGCGCCATCGCGGGTCAGCACGGTGGCCTTCACCAGCTCGTCGTCCCAGTTCACCGCCAGCACCTTCTCCTTCTTGTCGACCAGCGTTTCGAGGAAGGAGACGAGGTTACGCGAGTAGAGTTGGCTGGCCGAAGTGGCGAGCCTGCCAGCGACATTGGTGAAGCCGATGATCGTCGCGCCATTGGCCGTGGTGATGGTCTTTCCCGGCTGGGTCAGCTCGATATTGCCGCCGCGCTCGGCTGCAAGGTCGACCAGCACCGAACCCGGCGCCATCGATTCGACCATGGCTTTGCTCACCAACTTGGGCGCCGGGCGGCCGGGGATCAGCGCCGTGGTGATGACGATATCCTGCTTGGCGATGTGACCCGCGACCAGTTCGGCCTGCGCCGCCTGCTCGTCCTTGGTCAGCTCGCGCGCATAGCCGCCAGTGCCCGAGGCATCCTTCAACGCCTCGGTCATGATGAACTTGGCGCCGAGCGATTCGACCTGCTCGCCGGCAGCGGCGCGCACGTCGGTGGCGGTGACCACTGCGCCCAGGCGCTTCGCCGTAGCGATCGCCTGCAGCCCGGCAACGCCGGCGCCCATGACGAACACCTTGGCCGGGCGCACCGTACCGGCAGCGGTCATCATCATCGGCATGGCGCGATCGAACGCGCCGGCGGCATCGATCACCGCCTGGTAGCCGGCAAGGTTGGCCTGGCTCGAGAGGATATCCATCACCTGGGCGCGGGTGATGCGCGGCATGAACTCCATGGCGACGGTGGTAACGCCGGCCTTCGCCAGCGCGGCGATCTCAGCCTCGTTGCCATAGGGGTCCATCGCGCCGATCACCAGCGCGCCGGCAGCGGCACCAGAGAGGCTGGCGGCGGTCGGACGGCGCACGGTGAGCACGATATCGGCGCCCTTGATGGTCGTCGCGGCGTTGCCGACGCTGGCGCCCGCGGCGGCGTAGTCCTTGTCGGGGAAGCGGGCGAGGTCACCCGCCCCTGCCTCGATGGCAACTTCGGCGCCGAGCCCGATCAGCTTGGTGACCGTCTCGGGCGTCGCCGCGACACGCGTCTCCCCTTCGGCGCGTTCCCGCAACACTGCAATCTTCATGGAAGTCTCCAGAGCGTCAGACGCCGACCGTGTCGGTCACCGGATAGAAAAATCCCGCCGTCAGCTGCGGCGGGATCCCATCACCATCACACCGATGATGAGCACTGGAATGGCCAGCAGCAGCAACGCCCCGATGATCGGCTGATGCGCCTCGATGAAGGCGTAGAGCGACAGCGCCACGAACACCATCGACACGATGCCCCACTTCACGAAGGTGATGAAGCCGGCATAGGTCGCCTCATGCTGAGCGTAGTCCATGGCGGGCGGCAGTTCGTGCGTAGCAGCGGCGGCGGGTTTCTTGGCCATCAGGTCCTCAGTCCATTGATCGTCTTCGGGACACCGACCCTCGGACCATCACGCCGCGATAGCACGCGAACGCCGAAGATCAGACCGCCCCACTCCGCCTCTCATACTTCGCGCGGCAGTGCCGCACAAGCGCAGCGCGGCGGTTCGCCACGCTGCACCAATTGCCAAGCCGCCCGTCGCAGCAGCCTCAGGCTGGCTGCGTTGCTTCCAGCTCGTTGATCAGCCGTTCGATCATCCCCAACCCCAGCGACCAGAAGCCCGGGTCGCGGGCGTCGAGCCCGAACGGCGCCAGCAGTTCGGAGTGGTGCTTCGAGCCGCCGGCCTTCAGCAGCTCGAAATAGCGCTCGGCGAACCCGTCGCTCGATTTCTCGTACTGCGCGTAGAGCGAGTTCACCAGGCAATCGCCGAAGGCATAGGCATAGACATAGAATGGCGAGTGGATGAAGTGCGGGATATAGGCCCAGAAGATGTCGTAGCCTTCATTGAGCTTGATCGCTGGCCCAAGGCTTTCGGCGCCGACATCGAGCCAGATCTGGTTGAGATCGACGGTGGTCAGCTCGCCCTGCTTGCGCCGGGTGTGGACCTCGCGCTCGAACGTGTAGAAGGCGATCTGCCGCACCACGGTGTTGAGCATGTCCTCAACCTTGCTCGACAGCATGGCGAAGCGCTGCGTCGGATCGGTGGTTTTGGCCAGCATCGAGCGGAAGGTCAGCATCTCGCCGAACACCGAGGCGGTTTCGGCCAGCGTCAGCGGCGTCGGCGCCATCAGCGCCCCCTGCGGGCCAGCCAGCACCTGGTGCACCCCATGCCCCAGCTCATGCGCCAACGTCATCACGTCGCGTGATTTGCCGAGGTAGTTGAGCATCAGGTAGGGGTGCGCCGAGGGCACGGTCGGGTGGGCGAAGGCGCCCGGGGACTTGCCGTCTTTGGTCGGGGCGTCGATCCAGCCCTTCTCGAAGAACGGCTCGGCGATCTCGGCCAGTTTCGGCGAGAAGGTGGCGTAAGCCTCCATCACCGTATCCCTCGCGGTCGGCCAGTCATAGATGCGGTCGTCGCTGGTCGGCAGCGGGGCGTTGCGGTCCCAGGCATTGAGCTGCGTCTTGCCGAACCACTTTGCCTTCATGGCGTAATAGCGGTGGCTGAGCCGCGGATAGGCGGCGCGCACCGCGGTCTGCAGCGCATCGACCACTTCGCGCTCCACCGAGTTCTCGAGGTGGCGGCTGTCGGCGATATCCTGGAAGCCGTGCCAGCGGTCGGCGATCTCCTTGTCCTTGGCGAGCACGTTGGTGATGTGGGTGAACAGCTTCTCGTTGCCGTGCAGCGTCTTCGACAGGCCGTTAAACGCCGCTTCGCGCTTCAGCTCATCCTTGTCGGAGAGGTAGTTGAGCGTCGATTCGAGGTTCAACTCCTCGCCGTCGACATTGAACTTGAGGGCGGCCATGGTCTCATCGAACAGCCGGTTCCAGGCGCCGGCGCCGGTCACCGATTTCTCGTGGAACAGCTCTTCGATCTTGTCCTCGAGCTGATAGGGCTTGGCCTTCCTCAGCTCAGTGAACCAGGGGCGATAGCGGCCGAGCTCGGGGTTGCCCTCGAGCGCCGCTTCCAGCACGGTTTCGTCGATGCGGTTGAGCTCAAGGCCGAAGAAGATCAGGCCGGTTGAGAGGTCGGTGAGCGCCTGGCTGAGATCGCCGAGGAACTTCACCTTGTCCGGGTCCTGGGTGTTCCGCACATATTGCAGGAACGCGTAGGAGCCGAGCTTGCCGCTGAGATCGCCCAGCGCTTCGTAACGCTTGATCGCATCGATGAGCTTGCCCGCCTTCGTCAGCCCCTCGAGCTTGCCCTTGTAGTCGGCCTCAAAGCTCTTGGCATCGGCCTGTGCCGCGGCGAGGTCCGCCTTCAGCTCGGGCGCGTCGTTGCTGGTGTAGAGATCGTCGAGGTTCCAGGTCGGCATATTGCCGAGCTGGTTGTGTCCCCGCTGGGCTGTGGCTTCCGGCGCGCGCGTCATTTCGATCTTTAGCAATTCATCACCTCAGTCTCAAAGCGGGCGCGACCTTATCCAGAGGGCCTGCGGATGGGAAGCCGAAGGCGGTTTGCTCAGGCTTAATCGCCTCTTAACCCACCCCACACATGCTGCTCCAAAACGGCACAGCGCGATTCGCACTGCGGGCGAAGCGTGCAACTACAAAGTCCTTGGAGGACCATGACGCGCGTTCTGATAGTCGATGACGACCTGGTGCAGCTGCGGCTAACCTCCGAGGTCGCCAACCGGGCCGGGTTCTCTGCCGTTACGGCCACCAGCGGCAGACAGGCCCTCGAACTGCTCCACGCCGATCCCGGCATCGGCGCCATGGTCCTCGATCTGGTGATGCCCGATCTCGATGGCATGGCGGTGATGGAAGCGATGCGCCGCGATGGCCTCGCGGTCCCGGTGATCGTCCAGACCGGCCACTCCTCGCTCGATACTGTCGTGACCGCCATGCGCCAGGGCGCCGCCGACTTCTTCGTCAAGCCGGTCGCCCCGGAGCGGCTGATCATGTCGCTCAGGAACGCGCTGAAGCTCGGCGAACTCGAGACCATGGTGCGCACCGATCGCAGCCGGCTCAGCGGCACCATGAGCCTCACCGATATCGTCACCCGCGCCCCGAGCATGGACCGGGTGCTGTCGCTTTGCACCAAGGCGGCCAAATCCACCATCCCGGTGCTGATCGAAGGCGAGACCGGCGTCGGCAAGGAGCTCATTGCCCGGGTGATCCAGGGCTCGGGTGATCGCGCCGGCAAACCCTTCGTCACCGTCAATTGCGGAGCGATCCCCGCCAACCTCATCGAATCGACGCTGTTCGGGCACCGGAAGGGCGCCTTCAGCGGCGCCGTCGCCGACCACCCCGGCAAGTTCCTCGAGGCGCATGGCGGCACCATCTTCCTCGATGAGGTCGGCGAGCTGCCGATGGAAACGCAGGTCAAGCTGCTGCGGGTGATCCAGGATGGCGAGATCGAACCGGCCGGCGCCGACAAGCCGGTGCGGGTCAATGTGCGGCTCATCTCGGCAACCAACCGGCGGCTGCTCAACCTGACCAAGGCCGGTGCTTTCCGTGAGGATCTCTACTACCGGCTCAATGTCTTCCCGCTCTACGTGCCGCCGCTGCGCGACCGGATGGAGGACCTGCCGGTGCTGGTGAACCACTTCGTCGCGCGTCTCGCTGCCGAAGCCGGCAAGCGCATCGTCGGGGTTTCCGAGCCGGCGCTCAAGCTGCTGCGCGACTATGACTGGCCGGGCAACGTCCGGCAGCTGGAGAATGCGGTCTACCGCGCCGTGGTGCTCAGCGACGCCGCCTATCTCGAAACCGCCGACTTCCCGCAGATCGTCGCCTTGAGCGCCGGCCGCGCCGAGGCGTTGCGGTTGACCTCGGCGGCGCCTGGCCCTTCAGGCCCGGTTCACATCGATGAGGCTATCGCCTCTCTACGCGAGGTTGTGGACAAGACAGCGGTCAGCGACCGCTTCATGGCCCAGAGTGGCGAAGTCGCCGCCCTCGCCGATGTCGAGCGCGAACTGATCGTGTTCGCGTTGCGCCACTATGGCTACCGCATGTCGCGAGTGGCGCGGGCGCTCGGCATCGGCAGGTCGACGCTCTATCGCAAGCTCCGCGAGTACGGCCTGGACGAGGGTTTGGAGAGCGACGCCGCCTAGGCTAGTTGCACCAAGTCCACAGACCGAACTCACAAAATCGCGAGGAATTGTCAGCGTTAAGATTTGTGGGCTAAGCAAAATGCATATCTGGGGCAAAAGTGCCGAATCCTCCCCGTCACGCCGCCCCTTGCCAGCCCTCGAGCCGGGCACGGAGTACTTAATGACTATGCTGAAGGCCTTGTTGTTGGCGGGCACGGTGGCGCTCGCATCGCCATTTGCGATCTTCACGCAAGCAGCCTCTGCCCAGGAAACCGTCACGGTCGCCGGCATCGAAACTACGCGCATCGTGATCGCGCCGCCCAAGACCGAGCTGGCGCGGATCATCAAGGCCGGCCTCTCCACCGCCTATGCCGCGGCCGAGAAGGGTACCCGGACCTATCAGCAGACCCAGAAGCTCTATTTCTTCTATGGCGCCCGCCACTTCGAGCCGCTGTGGCTGAGCAAGGCGGATGATGGTTCCATCGCCTTCTCGCCCAATGCGGAGAGGATCATCCAGGTCTTCAAGGACTCCGAGCTCGAAGGCTTCCGTCCGTCCGACTACCTGACCGCCGACCTCGACGTTGCCGCCGCCGGCACCGATCCGATGAAGCTCGCTGCGCTCGAGACCGCCTTCTCCACAGCGGCGATCCGCTACGCGCAGGATGCTTTCGGCGGCCGCATCTCGCCGCTCGACGTCAACAAGACCTGGACCATCGCGCCCAAGCGCATCAACGAAGCCGAAATGCTGGTGAAGCTCGCCGACAGCAGCGAGCCGGACAAGCTGCTCCTGGCGTTGTCGCCGACCCAGCCGGAGTTCCTCGGGCTGAAGGCGGCGCTGGCCAAGTTCTACGACGGCGCCGTGATGGATGCGGCGATCACCATTCCCGAGGGCAAGCTGCTCAAGCCCGGCATGCAGGACGAGCGCGTCACGCTGCTGCGCCAGCGCCTCGATGTGCCCGAGCCTGATATCCCGGAGACCGCCGGCGCCGCAGTGACCGTCGACATCAATTATGACGAGCCGCTGGTCGCAGCAGTGCAGGCCTTCCAGGAGAGCCTCGGCCTCAATGGCGACGGCGTCATCGGGCCGGCGACCATCGCTGCGCTGAATGGCGGCTCGGCCACCACCAAGGAAGATATCGTCGCCAACATGGAGCGCTGGCGCTGGGAGCCGAACGACTACGGCGACTTCCAGGTGACGGTGAACATCCCCGAATTCCGCCTCTGGATCATGAACAAGGACGAGGTCCACTACACCACCCGCGTGGTGGTGGGCACGCCCAAGAACCAGACCGCCGTGTTCAACGACGAGATCGAGCATATCGTCGTCAACCCGTACTGGAACGTGCCGTCCTCGATCGCCACCAACGAGATCAAGCCGCATCTGATCGCCAATCCGGGCTATCTCGCCAGCCAGAACATGGAAATGCTGTCGGGCGGCAAGGTGGTCAACGCCTCGGCCATCGACTGGACGCAGACCAACATCAACCGCTTCCACATCCGGCAGAAGCCGGGCGCCGGCAATGCGCTGGGGCGGGTGAAGTTCCTGTTCCCCAACCAGCACGACATCTACCTGCACGATACGCCGTCCAAGTCGCTGTTCTCGCGCTCGTTCCGCGCCTACAGCCACGGCTGCGTGCGCGTCGAGAACCCGATGGATTTCGCCGACGCGCTGTTGGCGCTCGAGCCCGAGATGAACGCCGGAACGCTGGAAGCGGCATTCGGCGACAAGGAGCGCTGGTTCAACCTCAAGACCAAGATCCCGGTTCACATCTCCTACTTCACCCTGCGCGTCGATGCCGACGGCACCATCCGCTCCTATGGCGACGTGTACGGCATGAACCAGCGGTTGAAAGAACTGCTGGCCGAATAGCAATCCGGACGTTTCGGGACTAGAAACGAGGGCCGGTGGCACGGGGCGCCGGCCCTTCTGCTATGATATCGTGGCAGGTAGGCCGGCCAAGCGTTTACGACTGCTTAGGAATTCGGCCTTGGTTCAGCCGGATTTTCTGCCTAGAAACCCGCATGGTAGCCGCCTCACTTGGGTTACCAGGCGTTAGCGTTAATGTATTCTCATCGAACTGGCGCTAGGCTCAGTCGTCTATTGGGTTGCAACGGGTCGTTCGGGGCGTGTCGGGAAAACTGTTGGGGATATGGCGGGCTCTACCGCGGCTGTTTTTTGCCGCGACGATGGCGTTGACCGTCGTTCTGCCGCCGAGCGTTGTGCCGGTGAGCGCTGCCAATGGCGGCGGCGACCGGACGCTGTACCTGCACCACACCCATACCGGCCAGACCGGCAGCTTCACCTTCAAGCGCAACGGCCAGTATGACCAGAAGGTCTTGCGCGAGCTCAACATTTTCCTCGCCGACTGGCGCACCAAAGAACCCACGAAGATGGACCCAGCCCTCTTCGACCTGCTTTGGGAAGTGTACCAGGAAGTCGGCGGCCGCCAGCCCTACAACATCGTTTCGTCCTACCGTTCGCCCAAGACCAACAAGATGCTGGCGTCCAGGTCGTCAGGCGTTGCCGACAACAGCCAGCACATGCGCGGCAAGGCGATGGACGTGTTCATCCCCGGGGTGAACCTCTCCAAGCTCCGTGAAACCGCAATGAAGCACCAGGTCGGCGGCGTCGGCTTCTACCCCACCTCGGGCAGCCCATTCGTCCACATGGATACCGGCAATGTGCGTGCCTGGCCGCGCATGACCCGCGCCCAGCTGAAAAAGGTCTTCCCTGACGGTAAGACCCTGCATCTGCCCACCGACGGCAAGCCGCTCTCCAACGAGGGCCGCGCCTACGCTCAGGCCCAGTGGTCCAAGTGCCGTACCGTCCCCTGCGATGGCGACGCCATCTTCGAGAGCGCCCCGGCGATCATGCTGGCCGACAATGCCGGCGAGGCCGCGCCGATCCCGGCGCTCCGTCCGCGTACCCTTGGCGGCGGCGCCACCATCATGCTGGCCTCGGCCGAAGAGCCGGCGCAGCGCGTCGTGCCGACCTTCGATGTGGTGGCGCCAGTGCCGGTGTTCCGCCGCTCCGAAGACGGCATTAACGTTGCCGCCCTGCCGCCCGGCATCGACACCAAGGCCTTCGAAGCCGTCGGCGCGCCGATCCCGGCAACCAAATCCGCCCGCATCCAGCTCGCCACCCGCGCGCCGCTCGGCGGCGAAAGCGGCCAGACAGCTGTCGCGGCGCTCGCCGCGATCGACCAGCCGTTGCCCAAGCCGCGCGTCCTGATGTCGCCCAAGGCCGACGAGATGGTCACCGCCTATGTCGCGACCAGCCCCGATCCGGGCGCCGAACAGGCGCTGAAGATGATCATCGAGCGCGAGAACGCCGTGGTGCCGGAACTGCCGACCCGCGATCAGCTGCTGAGTTCGGGTAATGTCCAGACCGCCTCGCTGGGCGGCCCCGAGACCTTCTCGACGCTGAAGGGCATGTTCGACATGACCTTCAACTCGCTGACCGGCAATGCGGCTTCTGAGCCGATGCAGCAGGCCCTTGCCGACCTGGCGCTGAGCCGTCAGCCGAACCAGTCGATCGAGCTCAGGCCCATGGATCTGGTGGCGCCCGAGATCGACCACGTCAACGACACCCTGGTGCAGCCGGTTCCGATGACCACCGCGTTCTGGGCCGAGATGACCGAAGCCGAGGGTTACCTCGAAAAGGGCACCGAACTCGGCCCGCTCACCGGCCGCGTCGCCTTCCTTCCCGACAACGCCGCAATTCCCGCCTATGACCGTTTCGTGACGGATGGTTTGCAGCTCGTCGCAGAACGCTAAAAGGCCGCGCCCGCTGGGCGTTGCAATGCCGAACCCAAGCCTCTAAGTCTCTCAATGAGAGACCGGCCCGTTCCGGCGAAGGATCGGTATTTTGGACACGTCGCAGACCCCGCTGCTCGATCGCGTATCGGCGCCAGCCGACCTGAAATCCTTGTCACGCGATGAGCTGCGCCAAGTCGCCGACGAGCTCCGCGCCGAAGTGATCGATGCCGTGTCGGTGACCGGCGGGCACCTCGGCGCCGGGCTCGGTGTGGTCGAGCTGACCGTCGCCATCCACGCCACCTTCGATACCCCCAACGACCGCCTGATCTGGGATGTCGGCCACCAGGCCTATCCGCACAAGGTGCTGACCGGCCGCCGCGACCGCATCCGCACGCTGCGCCAGAAAGACGGGCTCAGTGGCTTCACTCGCCGCGCTGAGAGCCAATACGACCCGTTCGGCGCCGGCCATTCCTCCACCTCGATTTCCGCCGGCCTCGGCATGGCCGTGGCCTCGGAGCTCAAGGGCGAGAAGCGCAACGTCATCGCGGTGATCGGTGATGGCGCCATGTCGGCCGGCATGGCCTATGAGGCGATGAACAATGCCGGCGCCATGGACGCCCGGCTGATCGTCATCCTCAACGATAACGACATGTCGATCGCCCCGCCGACCGGGGCGATGCGCTCCTACCTGGCGAAGCTGGTTTCCGGCCCGTTCTATCGTGGCTTCCGCGACACCGCCAAATCGATCACCGAGAAGATGCCCAAGCTCATCCACGAGACGGCACGCAAGACCGAGGAGTTTGCCCGTTCGTTCTTTACCGGCGGCACGCTGTTCGAGGAGCTCGGATTCTTCTATGTCGGCCCGATCGACGGGCATAACCTCAATGATCTGCTCGACGTGCTGCAGAACGTGCGCGACGCCGAATCCGGCCCGATCCTCATCCATGTGGTGACCAAGAAGGGCAAGGGTTACGGGCCGGCCGAGAACTCCGCCGACAAGTATCACGGCGTCAACAAGTTCAACGTCATCACCGGCGCGCAGACCAAGCCGCAGTCGAACGCCCCGTCCTATACCTCGGTGTTCGCGCAGAGCCTGATCGAGGAGGCCAAGGCCGACGACCGCGTCGTCGCCGTGACCGCCGCCATGCCCAACGGCACCGGCCTCGACAAGTTCGCCGAGCTGTTCCCCAGCCGCATCTTCGATGTCGGCATTGCCGAGCAGCACGCCGTGACCTTCGCCGCCGGCATGGCGACCGAGGGGCTGAAGCCGTTCTGCGCCATCTACTCAACCTTCCTGCAGCGCGCCTATGACCAGGTGATCCATGACGTGGCGGTGCAGGGCCTGCCGGTCCGCTTCGCCATCGATCGCGCCGGCTATGTCGGCGCCGACGGCCCGACCCATGCCGGCAACTATGACGCCGCCTATCTCGGCGCCATCCCCGGCATGGTGGTGATGGCCGCCGGTGACGAAGCCGAACTCCGCCACATGGTGGCGACCGCCGCCGCCTATGACGAGGGCCCGATTGCCTTCCGCTACCCGCGTGGTGATGGGCTGGGCGTCGAACTGCCGCCGCGCGGCACGGTGCTCGAGATCGGCAAGGGCCGGATCCTCCGCGAAGGCAAGTCGGTGGCGCTGGTCAATTTCGGCACCCGGCTCGGCGAAGTGATCGCCGCGGGCGAAAAGCTCATGGCCTATGGGCTGAACCCGACCATTGCCGACATGCGCTTCCTGAAGCCCCTCGACGAGACCCTGCTCGCCCGGCTGGCCAAGGCGCATGAGGTGCTGATCACCATCGAGGAAGGCGGCATCGGCGGCTTCGGTAGCCACGTCGCGACCTTCCTCGCCAGCCACGGCATGCTCGACGGCAAGCTGAAATTCCGCCCGCTGATGATCCCCGACGTCTTCACCGAACAGGCCGGGGTCAACGATATGTACGCCGCAGCCGGGCTCGACCGCGCCGGCATCGTCGCGACGACGCTCACCACGCTGGGCATCGATACGGCCGCCGTGCCGCGGACGACGAAGGCCTGACATCCGCGCTGCTGCCGGCAGTCGGCGACCCTCCCCCGCAGGCGGGAGAGGGTACGCCGACTGCAAGGGCCGGCTCACCTCATCAAGCGTCCAGTCTGCCTCCACCGCCCGGTGATAAGCTGCGTTGCGGACCAACCCTACCCCCAAGAATCAGCTAACCACATCCCATGCAGGTCGCGATCGACATGGGTGTGGCGCAGGGTGGCGCCGAGGCTAAGCTCGATCTCGAGGAACTGTTGGCCACGCGCCTCCTGGTGCAGGGCAATTCCGGCTCCGGCAAATCCCACCTGCTGCGTCGCCTGCTCGAGCAGAGCGCCCCCTGGGTGCAGCAATGCATCGTCGACCCCGAGGGCGACTTCGTCACCCTCGCCGACAAATACGGGCACCTGGTGGTCGACGCCTCGCGTTCGGAGAGCGAACTCACCACCATCGCTGCCCGCGTCCGCCAGCACCGCGTATCGGTGGTGCTGAGCCTCGAGGGGCTGGATGTCGAGCAGCAGATGCGCTGCGCCGCCGCTTTCCTCGGTGGCCTGTTCGATGCCGATCGCGATTACTGGTACCCGATGCTGGTGGTGGTCGATGAAGCACAGCTCTTCGCTCCGGCCATTGCCGGCGAAGTCTCCGACGAAGCGCGGAAGCTGTCGCTCGGCGCCATGACCAACCTGATGTGCCGTGGCCGCAAGCGCGGCCTTGCCGGGGTGATCGCCACGCAGCGGCTGGCCAAGCTCGCCAAGAACGTCGCCGCCGAAGCGTCGAACTTCCTGATGGGCCGCACCTTCCTCGATATCGACATGGCCCGAGCCGCCGATCTGCTCGGCATGGAACGGCGGCAGGCCGAAATGTTCCGCGACCTGAACCGCGGCCATTTCATTGCGCTAGGGCCCGCCATGTCGCGCCGCCCGCTGCCCATGGTGATCGGTGCGGTGGAAACCTCGGCCCGTTCGTCGAGCCCCAAGCTGATGCCGATGCCGGATGCCTCGATCGACGCCCGGGACCTGATCTTCGCACCGGTTCCGGAAGCCGTGCGCCCGGTGCGCCGACCGCCACCGCCGCCACCGCCCTCGACCAACGATCTCCTCGCCCAGCTGGTGCGCACCCAGGTGCCGCAGCAGCCGCGTGCCGACGAGCCCCCGGTCGACATCGCCGAGCGCGACCGCGCCATCGACGACGTGGTCCGCGAACTGCTCGAGGATCGCGACGCGGCCTATCGCTCGGTCGCCGTGCTCTATCAGGATTTCCTCGTCCGCTGCCGCATCCGGCGCGTCCCCGGCGAGGCGCTGGCGCTGCCGGCCTTCCGAAGGAAGCTTGCCGTGGTGCGAGCCGGCGTGGCCGAGGAGACGGCGCAGTCCGAGACCTGGCAGACCGCGCTGTCGCTCTCCACCCAGCTCGCCGACGATGTGCAGGGCGTGTTCCTGGTACTGGCGCGGGCTGCGCTAGAGGGGCTGCCCTGCCCTTCCGATGCCGCGCTGGCCCGTGCCTACGGCACTCATTCCACCGGCCGCGCCCGACGCCTCCTCGCCTATTTCGAGGAACGCGGCCTATTGGTGGTGCGGATGGACCTGCGCAACCAGCGCATCGTCGCCTTCCCTGATCTCGGCACCGAAACCGCCCCGGGCAGCCCCGATGCGCCCGACTACGACGATCGGGCCGCCGCCGAGTAGTGCTTCACTGGTGTGTTGAACGGCAGTTGCGGTGCGGGCTGCCCCCCACCCCTGTCCCCTCCCCCTAAGAAAGGGGAGGGAGACGCCAACCTCGATGCTGGTGTTTTGGTCTCCCTCCCCATGTTTAGGGGGAGGGGACAGGGGTGGGGGTCAGCCCGCACCGGCGTTAGTAGGCCTTTTCTCCGCCCAGGCGTAACCGTGTGATTCAAATCTCACCGGCTTTCGCCTATTTAGTCTATCATTCCCATAGGGATTATTGAGTGAACCGCCGATCGGGCTACGATCTGGGCACCTTCCGGGCAGGCACCGGAACGCCAGTTTCGCACCCGAAAGGATCGCATCGTGACATCAATCAAGCGCCGCACGCTCGGAGCGCTCGCCGCTCTGCTGCTCGCCGGCACCATCGTCGGCCCCAGCTTTGGCCAGGATACCCCGGTTCAGGGCGGCACCCTGATCTACCTCGAGCAGCAGGCCCACACGAACCTCTATCCCCCGGCGGGCGGCTTCTACCCCAACGGCGGTGTGCTCAACCAGATCACCGACAAGCTGACCTACCAGAACCCGCAGACGCTCGAGATCGAGCCGTGGCTGGCCGAGTCGTGGCAGGTCAACGACACCGCCACCGAGTACACTTTCAAGCTCCGCCCCGGCATCACCTTCTCGGACGGCACGCCGCTCGATGCCAAGACCGTGGCGCTGAACTACGACACCTTCGGCCTCGGCAATAAGGACCTGAAGTACCCGGTCTCGGAAGTCATCAACAACTACGACCACGCCGAGGTCATCGACGACCTGACCATCAAGTTCCACTTCAACAAGCCCTCACCGGGCTTCCTGCAGGGCACCGCGGTGATCGGCTCGGGCATCGTTGCCGCCTCGACGCTGGCCCTGCCCTATGACGAACTCGGCGACGCCACCAAGATCATCGGCACCGGCCCCTTCGTGGTCGAGAGCGAGACGCTCGGCAAAGAGCTCAACCTCAAGGTGCGCGAGGACTACAACTGGGGCCCGGTGAAGTTCACCCACCAGGGCCGCGCCTATCTCGACGGCATCAAGTACATCATCACCCCCGAGGACAGCGTGCGCATCGGCGCGTTGCTCGCCGGCCAGGCCGACGCGATCCGCCAGATCCAGGCCTATGACGAGCCGCAGGTGATCGACGCCGGTTTCCCGATCTACGCGCCGGGCACCCGCGGCCTCAACAACGCCATCAGCTTCCGTCCAGACAATCCGCTGGTCGCCGACCTGAAGGTCCGCCAGGCCCTGCTCTACGCCACCAACCGCAAGGAGATCGTCGACACCCTGTTCTCGGCGAACTACCCGCTCGCGACTTCGGTGCTCTCCTCGCAGGCCGCCGGCTATGTCGATCTCTCCGACAAGCTCGTCTACGACCAGGACAAGGCCAAGGCGCTGTTCGCCGAGGCCGGCTGGACCCCGGGCGCCGATGGCACCCTCGAAAAGGATGGCCAGAAGCTCGACCTGACGGTCTATGTTTCGCTGCCCCAGCCGCAGAACGAAGGCGTGCTGCAGCTCCTCGCCCAGCAGTGGGCCCAGGTCGGCGTCAAGCTCAACGTGCTCGCCGGCGACGCCGGCAGCCGTACCCTCGACCTGCTCGATCCGCTGAAGACCCCGGTGAACGTCACCATGGTCGGCCGCGCCGATCCGGACGTGATCAAGTCGGCCTACTACCCGAAGAACCGCGACTGGCTGCTGCAGAAGGGCGGCTCGTCCGACAAGACCAACTTCGTCGACGACAAGCTGAACGCACTGCTCGAAGGCCTTGCCGCCGAGACCGATCGCGAGAAGCGCCTGGCCATCGCCGGCGACATTCAGCGTCACGTGCTCGATGAGGCCTACACCATCCCGTTCTTCGAGGAGCCGCAGGCTTTCGCCACCGCGCCCTACGTGAACGGGCTGGAGTTCGAGGCGGTTGGCCGCCCGAGCTTCTACAACACCTGGGTCGCTGCCCACTGACCTGATCCCGGCCCGGGCGCCGAGCCCCGGGCCTCTTCTCTCTTTCTGGAGCGCCGCCATGTCGCGCTACATCATCGGCCGGATCGGACAGGCCCTGCTCGTCCTGTGGATCGCCTTCACCGCCTCGTTCCTCTTACTGCAGGCGCTGCCCGGTGATGCGATCCTGATCAAGTTCCAGAACCCTGAACTGGGCCTCGGCCCGGAACAGATCGCCGCGCTCCGCGACGCCTATGGCGTCGATAGCCCGCTCTGGCAGCAATACCTGCAGGCTCTGGGCAATTTCCTCACCGGCAATTTCGGCTATTCCGTCGTCGGCAGCGTGCCGGTGGCGCATGAACTCCTGACCAACCTGCCGGCAACCGCGCGGCTCGCGAGCCTCGGCTTTACCCTCGCGGTGCTCATCGCGCTGGGCCTCGCCTTCCTTGCGACGCTCGCGCCCTTTGCCTGGCTCAGGACCGCCATCCAGTCGATCCCGTCGCTGTTCGTGTCGCTGCCGGTGTTCTGGCTCGGCATCATGCTGATCCAGATCTTCTCGTTCCGGCTCAAATGGATCTCGGTGATCAACCCCGGCGAGTTCGAAGGGCTGATCCTGCCGGTGATAACCCTCGCCATCCCGATCTCGGCGCCACTGGCGCAGATCCTCATCCGCAATATCGACGAGGTCTCGACCCAGCCCTTCGTCGCCGTGGCTCGCGCCAAAGGCGCCTCGCCCAGCTGGGTGCTGTGGCGCCATGTGGTGAAGAACGCCCTGCTGCCCACTCTGACCATTGCCGGCATCCTGTTCGGCGAACTGCTGGCCGGCGCGGTGATCACCGAGACGGTGTTCGGCCTCAACGGCATTGGCGGGCTGACCGAGCGCTCGGTGCGCTTCCAGGATACCTCGGTGATCCAGGCGATCGTGGTGTTCTCCGCCCTCTGCTTCGTCGCGGTGAACCTCGCCGTCGACCTGCTCTACCCGGTTTTCGATCCCCGCCTCCGCCGCCTGAAGGGTGCCCCAGCATGACCAGCATCGGATCCACCGACATCCTCGTCAGTAAGCCGCGCAACGCCTCGGGTAACCCGCTGCTGCAGCGGTTGCGCGGCGTCTCGCCCAGCCTGGTGCTGGCCTGGGGCATCATTGCCCTCGTGGTGCTGTTCGCCGTCGCGCCGTCGCTGTTCACCAGCTTCAACCCGGTGCAGGGCGTACCGGCGGAAAGACTCAAGGCGCCGAGCCTCATTCACATCCTCGGGACCGACGCGCTGGGCCGCGATCTCTTCGCCCGCATCGTCTATGGCGCCGTGCACTCGCTGACCGGCGCCTTCGTCGCCGTGCTGGTCGGCCTTGTCGTCGGCACCACGCTCGGGCTGTTCGCCGGCGCTGTCGGCGGCTTGGTCGAAGAGGCGGTGATGCGCGTCGTCGACGTGCTGCTGTCGATCCCCGGCCTGTTGCTGATGCTCTCGATCATTATCCTCCTCGGTTTCGGCACCGTGAATGCGGCGATCGCCGTGGGCATCACCTCGGTCGCCGGCTTCGCCCGCCTGTCGCGCTCCGAAGTGGTGCGGGTGCGGCGCTCCGAATATGTCGAGGCCGCGTTCGGCAGCGGCGGCACCTTTCTTTCGGTGCTGTGGCGACATGTGCTGCCCAACTCGCTGACCTCGGTGCTGGCGCTCGCCGCATTGCAGTTCGGCGGCGCCATCCTCGCCATCTCGACGTTGGGCTTCCTCGGCTATGGCGCGCCGCCGCCGACGCCGGAATGGGGCCTCCTCATCGCCGAGGGACGCAACTACATCTCGACCGCCTGGTGGCTGACCACCGCCCCGGGCCTCATCGTCGTGCTGGTGGTGCTGTCGGCCAATCGCATCAGCCAGGCGCTGGGGAAGGTCGGACGATGAGCACTCCCCTCCTCTCGGTCGAGAACCTTTCGGTCGCCTACCAGGAAGCCGATCGCTATGCCCGCGTGACGCACGACGTGAGCTTCACTGTCGAGCCGGGCGAGGTCGTGGCGCTGGTCGGCGAATCCGGCTCGGGCAAGACCACCACCGCCCAGGCGGTGATCGGGCTCTTGCCCGAGAACGGCCGCATCGAGCATGGCGCCATCCGGCTCAACGGCGAGGATATCGCCCACTGGACCGGCAAGCGCTTCGACGCCATCCGCGGCCGCCAGATCAGCCTGATTCCGCAGGACCCCACCAGTTCGCTGAACCCGGTGAAGACCGTTGGCGCGCAGGTCGGCGAAATCCTCCGCATCCATGGCGAGCGCGACAGCAAGGCGATCGCCGCGCGGGTGATTGAACTCCTGGCCCGCGTCGGGCTGTCCGACCCCGAGCTCCGGGCCCGGCAATATCCGCACGAGCTCTCCGGCGGCATGAAGCAGCGCGTGCTGATCGCCATCGCCATTGCGCTGAAACCGCAGCTGATCATTGCCGACGAGCCGACCAGCGCGCTCGACGTCACCGTACAGCGCCGCATCCTCGATTTAATCGACGAGTTGCGCCGCGACACCCGCACCGCCGTGTTGCTGGTCACCCACGATCTCGGGGTCGCCGCCGACCGGGCCGACCGCATCGTCGTGCTGCAGGGCGGCCGCATCCAGGAAGCCGGCGCGGCGCGCCAGCTGCTGGCGGCGCCGCAAAGCGCCTATGCCCGGCAACTGCTCGCCGATGCGCCGTCGCTGTCGGCTGCAGCGTTCGGCGATGGCCGCGGCGCCGGGGCCGGCGACGCCATCGTGGTGGAGCGGCTGGTGCATGATTTTGATGTTGCGGGTCAGAAGAACTTCCGCGCCGTCGATGACATCTCGTTCGCGGTGCGCCGTGGCACCACCCACGCCATTGTCGGCGAGTCCGGCTCCGGCAAGACCACTACGGTACGCGACGTCGTCGGTTTCGGTCGCCCAACCTCGGGCCGGATCAGCATTGCCGGCACCGATATCGCCTCACTGAAGGGCGATGCGCTGCGCCAGTTCCGCCAGAAGATCCAGCTGGTCTACCAGAACCCCTTCTCCTCGCTCGATCCGCGCCAGACGGTGTTTTCGATCGTCGAGGAACCCTTACGCAATTTCGGCCACCTCGATGCTGCGGCGCGAGCGGACAAGGTCAACGCGCTGCTGGAAAGGGTCGGGCTGCCCGAAGCTTTGCGCCAGCGCCGGCCGCGCGCCCTCTCGGGCGGACAGCGGCAGCGTGTCGCCATCGCCCGAGCCCTGGTGCTCGACCCCGAGGTGGTGGTGCTCGACGAGGCGGTGTCGGCCCTCGACGTAACGGTGCAGGCGCAGATCCTGAAGCTGCTCGACGAGCTGCAGCGCGAGCGCGGCCTCACCTACCTCTTCGTCTCGCACGACCTCGCCGTGGTGCGGCAGATCTCCGACACCGTGTCGGTGCTGCAGAACGGCAGGCAGGTGGAAACCGGGCCGGTCGCCGAGGTCTTCCGCAACCCGCAAAGCCCCTACACGCGCGAACTGATCGACGCCATTCCCGGCCAACGGAGCCCCGCCAATGTCTGATCCAACACTCCCCAAGCGCCTCGGCTTCTTCACCCGGCTGCTCGACGACACCAGCGCCGGCGAGCGTTACCACAATGCCGCGACACAAATCGTCCACGCCGAGGCCAACGGCTTCGACAGCGCCTGGGTGGCGCAGCACCATTTCCACCGCGATGAGGGCGGCCTGCCCTCGCCGCTGGTGTTCCTCTCTTATGTGGCGTCGCGCACCACCCGCATCCGGCTCGGCACCGGCATCATCACCCTGCCGCTCGAAAACGCCATCCGCGCCGCCGAGGATGCGGCGGTGCTCGACCTGTTATCGGGCGGCCGGCTGGAACTCGGCACCGGTTCGGGCGGCACCCCGGATTCGTTCACTGCCTTCGGCTATGACGTGAAGGACAAGGCCGCCATCTATGAGCGGCACCTCGCGACCTTCCGCACCGCGCTGTCGGGCTCGCCGATCGTCGGCGACGTCAAGCTCTACCCGGCGGCGCCGCACCTGCTCGAGCGCTTCTGGCAGGCGACCTTCTCGGTGGCTGGCGGTATCCGGGCCGGCAAGGCCGGCGACGGGCTGATGCTGTCGCGTACCCAGCCGCGTCCAGCCGAGAATCCCAAGGCAACGCTGCCCGACCTGCAGCACCCGATCATCGACGGCTATTTCGCGCACCTGCCGCGCGAGATCGCCCCGCGCATCGTCGCCTCGCGCACCCTGTTTGTCGCCGACAACCGCGAGGAAGCCCGCCGCTACGCCGCTTTTGGCCTGAAGAAGGCCGCCATCGGCCTCGCCAAGGGCGGCCACCGCTTCGAAAGCGACGATCTCGATGATCTGATTGCCGCCACCGACACGCATGTGGGGACCGTCGACGACGTGCTGGAGAGCCTCCACCGCGACACCACGCTGCCGCGGGTCACCGACATCGTCTTCCAGGTGCATTCGGTCGATCCGCCGCACGAGCTGGTGCTCCGCTCGATCGAACTGATCGCCGAAAAGGTCGCCCCTTCCCTCGGCTGGTCCAAGGCCGACAAGCCGCATTCGCCACGCCTGAGCGTGGTCCGCTGACCAAACCAAAGACCAAGCTCTCGAAAGGAACATCTCTATGAGCGACAAGAGCAAGGACGTCATCGACCAGTTGGTGGGCGTGCTCCCCGGCGGCGCGCTGGATGCGGTGCGCAATGGGCGCCCGACCGCCCGCGACAACGCGCAGAAGAGTTTTGAGGCGCTGTTCGCGCCGGCCGAACCGGGCACCGTTTTGCTCGAGGAGCGGTTCGCGGTCGCCTACTTCGTCGCCGCACTGCACAAGGACGAAGCGATCGCCGCATTCTACAAGGAGCAGCTGGGTCACCACGACCGCAACGGCCTGATCGGCGCTATCAGCGCTGAAATCCGTCGTGGCGAGACGGTTGGCCCCTATGGCCACTATCCCGCTGGTCCCCTCGGCGCCGAAGACAAGCCGGGCCTCGAATACCAGCCTGACGCGGCAAATCGCCAGGTGCTCGGGCGGCTCGGCGCGGCGCTGACCCACGCTCACTTCCTCGTTTTCCGGCCGCGCGACGCGAGCCCGGACAAGCTGCAAAAGCTGCTCGATGCCGGCTGGTCGACCACCGATATCGTGACACTGAGCCAGCTGGTGGCGTTCCTCGCCTTCCAGATCCGCGTGGTGATCGGGCTCAGGGCCCTCGCCGCAGCGCAGCAGGCCGCGAGCGTTGCCTACGCCACCACCCCGATCAGCCCCGTCGCTGCAGCCTGAGGCCCGAAATGACCGATAAAGCCATCACCTACGACCTCGCCGACCGCCCGGTGGTCTTCACCCAGGAACAGATCGGCTGGGCCCCGTGGCTGCAGCCGCTGGAGGAGTCCGAACTCACCGACCGGCACTGGGAAGGGCTGACCGAGGCGTCGCGCGCCAAATCGCCCTATTTCATGCTGCTGGCTCGTGACCCCGACATCCTCGGCGCCCGCACCCGCACCGACAAGGATATCTTCTACAACCCCGACGCCGGCCTGCCCCGCGCCGAGCGCGAGCTCGCGGCCGCGGCGACCTCGCGCTCCAATGGCTGCATCTTCTGCGCCTCGGTGCATGCCCGTTTCGCCTCGACCTATTCGAAGCGCGGCGAGGACGTGCAGCGGCTGCTCGATGACGGTGTCGAAGTCGATCTCGGCGACCGCTGGAACACCCTGGTCGCCGCCTCCGTCGCCCTGACCGAGACGCCCTCGGCCTTCGGCGGCGAACAGATTGCCGACCTCAAGGAAGCCGGGCTCGACGACCTCGCCATCGCCGACCTGATCCAGAGCGCGGCGTTCTTCAACTGGGCCAACCGGCTGATGCTGTCGCTGGGCGAGCCGACCCCGGCGGCTGGGTAGGCCTCAACGGCGGCGCGGGCTGCCCCCCCACCCCTGTCCCCTCCCCCTGAACAAGGGGAGGGAGACGCATGCTGAGACGCTGGTGTTTTGGTCTCCCTCCCCCTTCTCAGGGGAGGGGACAGGGGTGGGGGTCGGCCAACCACCGGTTGTGGGCTACTCGCCTTCGGCCGGAGCGCCCTGCTCTGCTGGCTCGTCGCCCGCCGGCGCGGCCGCCGGTTGCGGAGCGCTCGCCTGATGCTCCTCACCAAGCCGGCGCTCGATCGCGTCTTTGGCCCCTTTGGCGAATTCCTCGCTCGAATACGGACCCCACTCGACCTGCTGTCCGTCGAGATAGGCGTAGAAATACCATCGGCCGTCGCGCTTCTCCGGCCCAAACGTGCGCTGCGTCATAACTGCTCCTGAAAGCCCCGCAGCAAAACTTGCCGGCCGGCTTCTCGTTCCATCGCCACTGCAGGCTTTTCAGGTGCAGTTGCGGACTTTTCCGGTTGGAAAGCGAGACGAATCAAGGGCCTGGGGGCGTCTCAGCCCCGCCTGCTGCCGTCCGGCCAAACACCTACGCAGTTATACCTGCAGTGCTCCAGACGGCTGATTCACCCATGCGACAAACCGATGGCGGTTCAGAGGAACGGGTAATCGTCTGTTCACTCGCGATGCGAACTATCGCCGGCATCGAAGTATCCGGGGGCGCCTGTTGCAGGCCGTCGTCAACACACTACTGAACAACCATGACATGGCGCTGGTCGTCGTGGCGGCGTTGTTATGCGCGCTCTCGTCGTTCGCCGGAATATCGCTGCTGCACCACGCCCGGCGGACCG
The DNA here is from genome assembly GCF_964252795.1 of Devosia sp. LjRoot16. NCBI lineage: Bacteria > Pseudomonadati > Pseudomonadota > Alphaproteobacteria > Hyphomicrobiales > Devosiaceae > Devosia > Devosia sp. LjRoot16. The sequence continues at coordinate 443,329 of NZ_CAXUPH020000005.1, read as the reverse complement.
CCGGCGGGATGCAGCTGGTGTGGCTGGGCGTCGCGGCGGTTTCCGTCGGCTTCGGCATCTGGGCCACCCACTTCGTCGCCATGCTGGCGTTTCACCCCGGCGTTGCGGTCGGCTACGACCTGCCGACGACATTGGCCTCGCTGTCGCTGGCCATCGCCATTGTCGGCGGCGGACTGTGGTTTGCCGCCGTCGGCACGTCAGCCGGCGACTCTGTCCTCGCCGGCGCGGTGGTCGGGCTCGGCATTTCCGCCATGCACTATACCGGCATGGCGGCGGTAATCGTCGGCGGCGGCATCCTCTGGGACGGCAATCTCGTCGCGTTTTCAATCCTGACCGGCATGGCGCTGGGCGCTGCAGCGCTGTGGCTGGCGCGCGCCTCGACGCTGCGCGGCCGCGTCGGCGCGCCGGTTCTGCTCACCCTCGCCATCTGCGCCATGCATTTCACCGCCATGGGCGCCGCCGGCTTCGCCGACTGCTATTCGATCGTCGCCGAGGGCACCCCGACCTGGCTCTGGCTGGTGCTGTCGCTCGCCTCGACCGTCATCCTGGGCCTCGCCATGGGCGGCACCCTGCTCGACCTCAGGGACCGGCGTCACAGCGCTGAAAGCGTGCGGATGCGCGAACTGGCGGACGCCGCGGTCGAAGGCATCGTCATTGTGCGGCAAGGCACGATCAGCGCCACCAATCGCAGTTTCAGGCAATTGGTGGGCTCCGAGGCCGATGCCAGCGGTCGGCCGCTGCTCGATTTTCTCGACGCCACTGCTTGCGAGGCGCTCGATCGCACTCCCAACGCCACCATCGACGCCGCGCTGAAAGTCGCCGGCGGCGATGTCCCGGTCGAGGCGGTGGCGCATGAGATCGAATTTCAGGGCGTGCGGCAGCGGGCCATCGCCATCCGCGATGTGTCGGTCCGCAAGCAGGCCGAAGACCACATCCGCTTCCTCGCCCACCACGATGCGCTGACCGGGCTGCCCAACCGGGTGAGCTTCGGCCGGCGGCTGAACGAAACCATCGACCGGGCCCGCAGTGACGGCCAGAGCTGCAGCGTGCTGTGCCTCGACCTCGACAAGTTCAAGGAAGTAAACGACCTCTACGGCCACGCGGCCGGTGATGCGCTGTTGCGCCGGGTCGGGTTGATCCTGCAGCGCGAGGTGACGGAGATCGGCTATCCGGCGCGACTGAGCGGCGACGAGTTCGCCGTGGTCCTCAACGCCACCGAGAACCTCGATGCCGCCAACCGCGTGGCGCAGCGTTTGCTGCAGGCGTTTGCCCACGATGTCGCCGAGACCGCAGACGACGCCGTGATCTCCGCTTCGATCGGCATCGCCTCCTTCCCCGGCGACGCCGAGAGCGCCGAGCAGCTGATGTCGGCCGCCGACATGGCGCTTTACCGGGCCAAGCAGGAGGGGCGCGGCGGCTATCGGCTGTTCGAAGCGGCGATGAACGACGAACTGCGGGACCGCCGGCTGGTCGCCAATGACCTGGCGGATGCCGCCGACGCCGGCCAGCTCGACCTCGCATACCAGCCGCAGGTTGACCTCGCATCGGGAGATGTCACCGGCTTCGAGGCGCTGCTCCGGTGGCATCATCCGCAGCGCGGTGACGTATCACCCGGCGTCTTTGTGCCCATTGCCGAGGAGAACGGGCTGATCCTCGGGATCGGTGAGTGGGTGCTGCGGACCGCCTGCGCGGAGGCGGCCGGCTGGCGGGTACCGCTCGGCATCTCGGTGAACGTTTCGGCAGCGCAGATCCACAATCCGGCCTTCGCCCGGCTGATCCACGAAGTGCTGATCGAAACCGGCCTCTCTCCGGCGCGGCTGGAGATCGAGGTAACCGAAACCGCGCTGGTGCGCGACCTGGTGCGGGCGGTGACGACGCTGCGGCAGGTACGGGCGCTCGGGGTGCGCGTCGCCATCGACGATTTCGGCACCGGCCACTCGTCGCTGACCCACCTCAGCGCGTTCCCGTTCTCGCGCATCAAGCTCGACCAGTCGTTCGTCAGGACCTTCGACCGCAACCCGCAATCGGCAGCAATCGTCCACGCCGTCGTCGAGCTCGGGCGCTATCTCGGCACCCCGGTGGTCGCCGAAGGCGTCGAGCGGCAGGAAGAGCTGGCCTTCCTTCGGGCGGAAGGCTGCGCCACTGCACAGGGCTTTCTGTTCGGCCACCCCGCGCCAATCGCTACTTACGTCGGCCTGCAGACCCGCAAGGCCAGCTAGGGCGCTTCCGCAAAACAAAGGCCGCCCGATGGGCGGCCCTCGTTCCGTCTCGTGCGGCGGCGCTTACTCGTCGTCGCCCAGCGCGACGCTTACTCGTCGTCGCCCAGCGCGACGCTTACTCGTCGTCGCTCGGCGCGGCCGCCATGCCCAGCGCGGTGAGGTAGAGCTCGAGCAGCGCTTCCTGCTCCATGCGCTCGGCATGGTCCTGCTTGCGGATCGACACGATCTTGCGCAGCACCTTGGTGTCGAAGCCGTTGCCCTTGGCTTCGGCATAGACTTCCTTGATGTCACCGGCGATTGCGGCCTTCTCTTCCTCGAGCCGCTCGATGCGTTCGATGAAGGCCTTGATCTGGTCCTGGGCGACGCTATCGGGGGAGACGGTTGCCATAGTCGAATTCCTCTTCGTTTCGGCCCCCGTTCAACCCGTTCGTCGACGCTCGTTCAAGCCCATTCGACATCAATCCACATCGCGTGGTGATGAGGTTCGTAATTCCGACAAAAGCCGCGTTTACCGGTTGACAGCGAGCGGAGCGCTGAGCACAAACACCTCGCGCGCTGCAAACGATTTCAGGCAATCCAACCCGGACGGTCCATTGCGCTACATCCTGGCCATCGCTGGTGTGCTCGCCGCCGCGTTCGTAGCCATCACCATCTGGATTTTCCTGCCGCGTGCCGACGCGCCGCTCAGTGCTGCTTCGGCGCAAGCGCAGCAGGCCCAGTCTGCAACCGCGGCTGACCAGAACGCCGAAACCGGCGAAGGCAGCTTCCGCGTCTGCAACGAGACCGGCAACAAGGTCTCCGTCGCCTTCGGCTACCGCGCCGAGAAGGGCTGGCAATCGGAAGGCTGGTGGGTGGCCGAACCCGATAACTGCGTCACCATCTATCGCGGCAACCTCGAAGCCCGCCGCTACTACTATGTGTATGCCGCCGACGATGTCAGCGGCGGCGCCTGGGACGGCAGCGTGTTCATGTGCACCCGCGACGAGACCTTCACCATCTTCGGTGTTGAGGATTGCCTGGCGCGCGGCTACGAACGCACCGGCTTCTTCGAAGTCGATACCAACAATCGCAGCGACTGGACGTTGCAGCTGACCGATGGCGAGGTCGTGAGCGGCGACACCGACGCCTCCGGCGAAACCGTTCCACTCGAGGGCGACCTGCCTACCGACGGCGGCGACCAGCCGGCCGACGACACTCCTACTGATGAAGGTGCAGATTCCGAATGAAACGCTTGAGACGCGTGAAGATCGTCGCGACCCTGGGCCCCGCGTCCAACGACGAAGCCACGATCGAGAAGCTGGCGCGTGCCGGTGCGGACGTCTTCCGCATCAACATGAGCCACGCCAGCCATGAGCTGCTGAAGCAGACCGTCGGCTATATCCGCAATGTCGAGGCGCGGCTGCACCACCCGATCGGTATCCTGGTCGACCTGCAGGGCCCGAAGCTGCGTGTCGGCCGTTTCGCCGAAGGCGCCGTGCAACTGGTCGCCGGTGGCAAGTTCACCCTCGACAGCTCGGAAGCTCCAGGCACTGCCGAGCGCGTGTTCCTGCCGCACCCGGAAATCCTCGAGTCCGTCTCGGTGGGCGATCGCCTGCTGCTCGATGACGGCAAGCTCCAGCTCCGCGCCACCAAAGTCGGCGGCGGGCAGGTCGAGACCGAGGTGATCTATGGCGGCAAGCTGAGCGACAAGAAGGGCGTGAGCCTGCCCGATACGCTGTTGCCGATGGGCGCGCTGACCGAGAAAGACCACGCCGACCTGTTGAAGGGCCTCGAGGCGGAAGCCGACTGGATCGCCGTCAGCTTCGTGCAGCGGCCCGAAGACATCATCGATATCAGGAAGATCGTCCAGGGCCGCGCCGGCGTTATGGCCAAGATCGAGAAGCCGCAGGCGGTGGAGCGGCTGGAAGAGATCATCAAGCTCTGCGACGCCTTCATGGTGGCGCGCGGCGATCTCGGCGTGGAAATGCCGCTCGAGCAGGTCCCGGGCCTGCAGAAGCGCATGATCCGTATCGCCCGCCGCTACGGTAAACCCGTGGTGGTGGCGACCCAGATGCTGGAATCGATGATCACCTCGCCGGTGCCGACCCGCGCCGAAGTCTCGGACGTGTCGATTGCCGTGTTCGAAGGCGCTGACGCCGTCATGCTCTCGGCCGAAAGCGCCTCGGGCCAGTACCCGGTCGAAGCCGTGGCGATGATGAACAAGGTGGCCGTGGCGGTCGAAGGCGACCCGAACTATCGCGGCATCATCCGCGCCCAGGCTGCCGAGCCCGAGGCGACTGCTGCCGACGCCATCTCCGCGGCGACCCGCCAGGTGGCCGAGACGCTCGATCTGGCGGCCATCGTCACCTACACCTCGTCCGGCTCGACCGCCATCCGCGCCGCTCGTGAACGGCCCAGCAAGCCGATCCTGGCGCTGTCGCCGAACCTCCGCACCGTGCGCCGCCTGTCGGTGGTGTGGGGCATCCACTGCGTGGAATCGCCCGATGCGGTGAACCTCGAGGACATGGTCGATCGCGCCTGCGTCATCGCCTACAACGAGGGCCTCGCCCGCCCCGGCGACCGCATCGCCATCACCGCCGGCATCCCGCTTGGAACGCCCGGGGCGACCAACATGCTGCGCATTGCCTTCGTCCGCCAGGATGGCGCCGGATCCTCTTGATCCTGTCTGCCCAGGCTGTACCTTCTCGATCCCTCCCCCCTGGGGACGCGATAGCGTCCCCTACCCAGGGGAGGGATTTTCGCTTTCAGTAATGGATTGCCCTGATGTCCACCGCTCTCGACGCCGCCCTTGCCCATGCCGACGCCCATCTCGACGACAGCGTCGCGCGGCTGCAGACCCTGGTGGCCATCAAGTCGATCTCCACCGACCCGGCCTATACCGACGAGGTGCATAAAGCCGCGGACTGGCTGGCGGCCGATCTCAACGCGCTGGGCTTTGATGCGTCGGTCCGCCCGACCCCGGGACACCCGATGGTGGTGGCGCATGATCAGTCAGCTGATGGACCGCACGTGCTGTTCTATGCCCACTACGATGTGCAGCCGGTCGATCCGCTGAACCTGTGGGCCACCGACCCGTTCACCGCGACGCTGACGAAGGGCGAGGACGGCGAGACCCGCATCGTCGGGCGCGGCACCTCCGACGACAAGGGGCAGCTCCTGACCTTCGTCGAGGCCTGCCGGGCCTGGAAGGCGGTGAACGGCCCACTGCCGATCAAGGTGACACTGTTCTTCGAGGGCGAGGAAGAGTCGGGCGGCAAGAGCCTGCCGGGCTTCCTCGAAGCCAACAAGGCCGAGCTCGGTGGCGCCGATATCGCACTGGTCTGCGACACCGACCTGTGGAACCGCGACACCCCGGCCATCGTCACCTCGCTGCGCGGCCTGGTTGGCGAAGAGGTGGTGATCACCTGCGCCAGCCATGACCTCCATTCCGGCATGTACGGCAATGCCGCCCGCAACCCGATCCAGGTGCTGGCGGACATCATCGCCTCGCTGCGCAACCCCGATGGCAGCGTGGCGCTGCAGGGCTTTTACGACGACGTCGCCGAACTGCCGCCCGAGATCGCGGCGCAGTGGAAGCGCCTGCCCTATGACGAGGCGGCCTTCATGCGCGGCGCCGGGCTGACCACGCCGGCCGGCGAACAGGGGCGCTCGGTGCTCGAGCAGACCCGCGCCCGCCCGACCTGCGAGATCAACGGCATCACCGGCGGCTATACCGGCGACGGCTTCAAGACGGTGATCCCGGCCAAGGCCAGCGCCAAGATCTCGTTCCGGCTGGTGTCCGGCATGGATCCGAAGAAGATCCGCGCGGCGTTCCGCAAGCACGTCACCGACCGGCTACCGCCCGACGCCACCGCGGAGTTCCACGAGCATGGCGGCGCACCGGCCGTGTCGGTGCCGACCGACGGCCCGTTCGTCGCCAAGGCCGCGGCGGCGCTGAAGGATGAGTGGGGCAATGAGGCAGCTTTGATCGGCTCAGGTGGCTCGATCCCCGTAGCCGGCGAATTCAAGAAGACCCTCGGGCTCGATACGCTGCTGATCGGCTTCGCGCTCGACGACGACCGCATCCACTCGCCCAACGAGAAGTACAACCTCACGAGCTTCCACAAGGGCATCCGCTCCTGGCTGCGCATCATCGCGGGATTTGCGGAGTAGGCGTTAGACCGACCGCTGACTGATAGAGACGGCCCCCTCCCGGCCTCCCCCATAAGGGGGAGGTGAAGAGTCGAGGCTCTGCCTTCGATCGTGCCAAAAACACCGGCAGGGCACCTCCCCCTTTATGGGGGAGGATGGGAGGGGGCCGTCTGCTGCAGTCTTGCACCCAAAGAGCAAAAAGCCCGCTTTCGCGGGCCTTTCAAACTACGTACAGTCGTGAGCAGCAGCTCAGCCCTGGCGGGCCTTGTAGCGCTTGTCCACCTTGTTGATGATGTACACGCGGCCGCGGCGGCGCACGAGCTTGTTGGCGCGATGGCGACCCATCAGAGCCTTGAGCGAATTGGTGACTTTCATGCCGAACCTCGGAACTGAAATAAAAACAGGCGCCGCGCGCCCTCGAATTGGGGCCGTGATTAAGGGCAAAAACCCTTGCTGTCAACGCCCTTCCGCCGGTTTTCCGGGCTATGGCGGTTAACCGGGCGGCAAGGCGCCAGTGCGACACTCGCCGAATGCAGAAACCCAGCTTTTCCAAGCTCGATGTGCTCGTGGTCGATCCCTCGCCGCACATGGGAGCGCTGATCGGCCAGATGCTGCGCCACCTCAAGGTGCGCCGCATCGATGAGGTGCAAAGCTCCGACGGCGCAGCCATGCTGCTGCAGACCCACCGCTTCGGCGCCATCATGATGAACGACGTGCTGGCGCCGATGAGTGGCGTCGCCGTGGTGAAGGCGCTGCGCGCCGCATCCGAAGGGCTGAACCGCGACACCCCGGTGATCATGATGTCGGCCGCTCCCGATGCCGCCGAAATCGCCACCGCGCGCGATGCCGGCGTCACCGAGTTCCTGCGCAAGCCCTTCGCCACCCAGCACATCGAAACCCGGCTGGTCGCCATCCTCGCGGCGCCCCGCGCCTTCATCGAAGCCAAGGCCTTTGTCGGCCCGGACCGCCGGCGCAAACGCGCCGACCACAAGGGCGGCGAGCGCCGTTCGAGAGGCTAGGTTCTCTACCCTTCTCCCCTGAGGGCAGAGGGGCAGTGCCTCAAGCGCCCGGCTTAAGGTCGAGCTCCTGCCAGCGGATACAGGCGACACGTCGCCCATTGGCGAGCGTTTCGAGCGGCGGCCTGACCTGGGTGCAGCGTTCCTCCGCATAGCGGCATCGCGTCCGGAACGTGCAGCCCGAGGGCTGGTTGATCGGCGACGGAATTTCGCCCACCAGCCCCTCGATGGTGCGTTGTCGCGCCCGTTTCGGATCGGGGATCGGCACCGCCGTCAGCAGCGCCCTGGTATAGGGGTGCTTGGGATCGTCATAGAGGTCGTCGCCATCGGCGAGTTCGACGATGCGGCCGAGATAGAGCACGAGAATGCGGTCGGAAACGTGCCGCACCACGCTCAGATTGTGCGAGATGAAGATCAGCGTCAGCCCGAACTCATCTTTAAGATCGCTGAGCAGATTGAGAATCTGCGCCTGGATCGAGACATCGAGCGCCGACACCGGTTCGTCGCAGACGATCAGCTTGGGCTCGCTGATCAACGCCCGGGCGATGCCGATGCGCTGCGCCTGCCCGCCCGAGAACTCGTGCGGGTAGCGGTTGATCATTTCCGGCAGGAGGCCGACGGCCTCCATGGTCCGCAGCACCCGCTCGCGCCGGCCCTTGGCGTCGATCTCGGGCATCAGCGTCCTGAGCGGATCGGCAATGATCTCGCCCACGGTCATGCGCGGGTTGAGCGAGGCCAGCGGATCCTGGAAGATGATCTGCAAGTCGCGACGCTTCTGCCGCATCTGTTCGGCCGGCAGCTTGGTGATGTCCTGCCCCAGCCACAACACGCGCCCCTCGTCGGGGGCCAGCAGTTGCAGGATGCAGCGCCCGAGGGTTGATTTGCCGCAACCGCTTTCCCCCACGATACCAAGCGTTTCGCCGCGCTTCACGGTGAAGCTGATGTCCTGCAGGGCGCGCAGCTGGAAGGGCTTGGCGAACAGGCCGGCGGAGATGGAGAAGTTCTTCGAGAGGTTCTCGATCTTCAGCAGGTCTTCGGTACGATCAAGCATTATGCGACCGCCTCATACTTGAGTTCGCCCTGGTACCAGCAGGCCTTTTCGCGCACGTCCTCGACCGGCAGCAGCGGCGGTCGTTCTTCGAAGCAGCGCTCGAAGCGGAAAGCGCAGCGTGGGTGGAAGGCGCAGCCTTTGGGCAGGTGCTCGAGGCTGGGCGGCAGACCCTGGATCGGGTCGAGGCGCTTGGCGCGCTTGGCCACATGCGGCGTCGAGTGCAGCAGCCCCAGCGTATAGGGATGGCGCGGGTCGTAGAACAGCGTGTCGGTCGGCCCCTTCTCGATGCAGCGGCCGCCATACATCACCATCATCCGATCGGCGACGCCGGCGACCACGCCCAGATCATGGGTGATCAGCACCAGCGCGGTGCCGAAATCGTTGGTGAGGTTCTTGAACAGGTCGAGCATCTGCGCCTGCACGGTCACGTCGAGCGCGGTGGTCGGCTCGTCGGCGATCAGCACCTTGGGTTTGCAGAGCAGCGCCATGGCGATCATCACACGCTGCCGCATGCCGCCCGAGAGCTCGTGCGGATAGGCATTGGCCCGCTTCACCGGTTCGGGGATGCCGACCCGCTCCAGCATCTCGATCACGGCGCGGTTGGCCTTCTCGGCGGTGTAGCCCTGATGGCGCACCAGCACCTCGGCCAGCTGCGTCTTGACCTTGAGCGTCGGGTTCAGCGAGGTCATCGGATCCTGGAAGATCATCGCGATGTCCTTGCCGCGATAACGGTCCAGCCGGTCGGGTGACATGCCGATGAGGTTCACATCGCCGAGCATGGCGCGGCCTGAGGCTTTGCCGTTGCGGGCGAGCAGCCCCATGATGGAGAGGAAGGCCTGGCTCTTGCCGGAGCCGCTCTCACCCACCACGGCGAGCGTTTCACCCTCGGCGAGGGTGAAATCGAGGTCGGAAACTGCCTTCACCTCGGATTGGTGCAGCGCGAAAGTTACGTCGAGATTGTCGACGACAAGCACATCGGCCATGTCTATCGGTCCTTGGGGTCGAGTGCGTCACGCAGGCCGTCGCCCAGGTAGGACAGGCAGAGCAGCGTGACGACGAGGATGGCGGCGGGCGTGAACAGCATCCAGGGCAGCGACTCGGCAACCGGCGCGCCGAACGAGATCAGCGTGCCGAGCGAGGTCTGCGGTTCCTGTACGCCGAGGCCGAGATAGCTCAGGAAGCTCTCGGTGATGATGATCTCGGGAATGGTGAGCGTCGCATAGATCACCACCGGACCGGTGAGGTTGGGCACGATGTGGCGGAAGATGATGGTGAAGGGCCCTGCTCCACCGGCCTTCGCCGCCTCGATGAACTCGCGCTGCTTGATCGACAGCGTCTGCCCGCGCACGATACGCGCCATGGTCAGCCACTCGAGGCAACCGATGCCCACGAACAGCAGCACCGGCGAGCGCCCGAAGATCACCACCAGGATGATCACGAACAGGATGTAGGGCAGCGCGTACATGATATCGACGAAGCGCATCATGATGGCGTCGACCTTGCCGCCGAAATAGCCGGCAATGGCGCCATAGAGGATGCCGATCGCCACCGACACGAAGGTAGCGACGGCCGCCACCAGCAGCGACATCTGCGTGCCCTGCAGGGTGCGGGCCAGCATGTCGCGGCCGTTCTGGTCGGTGCCGAAATAGTGGCCCTTGGCCCAGTCCGGCGGCTTTCGGATGCCGGCCCAGTCGATCTTGTCATAGGCCCAGGGCAGGAAGTACGGCCCGATCAGTGCGAACAGCACGATGGCGATCAGGACGAAGATCGAGACCAGGGCGGCCTTGTTGTTGAACAGGCGCCTCAGCGCATCCTGGGTCAGCGAGCGCCCCTTGGGCGCCTCGGCCGCCAGTGCGTTGGCGTAGGCGGTCAGCGCCGCGTCCTTGCCAGTAATCCCGGCCATCAGCGGTACCTCACCTTGGGATCGAGCCAGGCGTAGAGGATGTCGACGAGCAGGTTCAGCGCCAGGATGATGAAAACGTAGAGAATGGTGGTGCCGAGCACGAGCCCGTAATCACGGTTCAGCGCGGCGGTAATGAAGTACTTGCCGATCCCCGGCAGCGAAAACACCTGCTCCACCACCAGCGAACCGGTGAGGAGGTAGGAGAGGCCGGGCCCCAGATAGGAGACCACCGGCAGCAGCGCCGGCTTCAGCGCGTGCCGAGCCAGGATCAGCCTGGTGCCGAGGCCCTTGGACCTGGCAGTGCGCACATAATTGGTGCCCAGCACCTCGATCATCGAGCCACGCACCAGTCGGGCGACGCGCCCGCCATGCGGCAGCGCCAGGATGAAGACGGGCAGCACCAGGTGGATCAGTGAGCCGGGCTGGTAGCCACCCACCGGCAGCCACTTCAGGTACACCCCGAAGAACAGCTGCACCAGGTTCGCCATCAGGAAGTTCGGGATGATGATGCCGACCAGCACAATGGCGACCAGGAGGTAATCGGGCCACTTGTTCTGGTTCACCGCGGCGACCGCACCGGCGATCATGCCGCCGATGGTGCCGACGATGAAGGCGGAAAAGCCGAGCGTCAGGGTGAAGGGCAGCCCGATACCGATGAGGCGCGAGACGTTGAAATCCTTCATCACCATCGAGGGGCCGAAATCGCCGCGCAGCACCCCGCCGATATAGCCGAAGAACTGCATGATCAGCGGTTCGTCGAGATGGTAGTAAGCGCGCAGGTTCTTCAGCTGATCGGGTGGCAGCGCGCGTTCACCATCGAAGGGACCGCCGGGCGCCAGCCGCAAAATGAAGAAGCAGACCGTAATCGTGATGAGCACGATCGGAATAGCCGTAAGCACGCGCCTGAGCGCATAACCGAACATGTTGTGTATGACCTTTCCCGCCAGCCCGCGGGGCAACGCCGTAAGCCGGCGGCAAAATGCAATCTGGGACCGCGGGGGTCAGCCCCGCGGTCCCTGTTGAGCCGGTTATTCCGACTTAGTCATCCAGCGGACACGGTGAATGTCCTTGGCGTTGTCTTCGAAGCCCGTAACCTTGGGCGAGACGACGTTCTTGGACACGTACCAGTAGATCGGGATGGCCGCAAAGGCGTCCATGGCGATCTTTTCGGCTTCGTGCATCTGGCCGGCGCGCTTGACCAGGTCCAGCTCGCTGGAGGCTGCGGTCATCAGCTCATCGAACTTGGCGTCCGAATAGCGGCCGTAGTTGTTGCCCCAGTTGATAGTGCCGTCGCTGCCCTTGGTGCCGGTCTTCAGCAGGTCAAGGGTGTTGGACGGATCATCATAGTCGAGCAGCCAGCCGGCGCGGCCGACATTGTAGTCACCGGCGCGCAGCGCATCGTAGTGCACGGCGGTTTCGGCGTTGAACAGTTCGACTTCGACGCCGATCTGCTTCCACATGTCGGAGATGGCCACGGCGATGCGCTGGTGGTTCTCATTGGTGTTGTAGCGCAGCTGCAGCTTCAGCGGCTTCTCCGGCGAGTAACCGGCCTCAGCCATCAGCTTCTTGGCTTCCTCGACGCGCTGGTCATAGGGCATCTCGGCCCAATCCGGCGCATAGGGGGTGCCTTCGTAGTTGCCGGTGCCCGGCGGGACCCAGCCATAGGCCGGCAGTTCGCCGGTGCCCAGCACGTCCGGACCGATCACATCACGCAGCACCGAGATCGACAGCGCCTTGCGGATGTTGATGTTGTCCAGCGGCGGCTTTTCCTGGTTCAGCACGTAGTAGTAGATGCCGAGGAAGGGCGCGACATGGGCCTGGCCCGGGTAGTTGTCCTGCAGGAACTTGTACTGGTCGGCGGGAAAGTCGGTGAGGATATCGAGCTCGCCGGCGCGATAGCGGTTCAGCGCCGCGGTCAGGTCCTCGGTGTTGTCCCAGCGGATCTCGTCGATCTTCAGGGTGTCCTTGCCGTAATAGCTGTCGGACTTGACGCCACGCAGGTACGAACCCGGCACCCACTCGACGATCTTGTAGGGGCCGTTGCCGACGATGTTCTCCGGCTGCGTCCACTGGTCGCCGAACTTCTCGATGATATCCTTGCGGATCGGGAAGGCAGTGTAGTGCGTGAGCGCGTCGAGGAAGAACGGCGTCGCCGCTTCGAGCGTGATCTCGAGGGTCTTGTCGTCGACGGCCTTCACACCGAGCTGGCTGAAATCGGTGATCTCACCGGCCGCGATCTTGGACGAGTTCTTGATCGGGTACTGCAGATACGCGTACTCGGACGCGGTCTTGGGGTCGAACAGGCGCTGGAAGGCGTCGACCCAGTTCTGCGCCGTCACCGGCACGGCATCGGACCACACGGCATCGCCGCGGATCTTGAAAGTGTAGACGAGGCCATCGTCGGAGATGGTCCACGATTCCGCCTGGCCGGCGACTGCCTTGGCCTGGGCGTCCTCGGTCACGAGGCCTTCGAGATACTCGGAAACGATACGATTCTCCCAGTCGCCCGAAACCTTGTGCGGGTCGAGCGAGCCGGGCTCGCCGCCATTGCCCAGGTTGAGCGTCACGGCCAATGCCGCGCTCGACATCATCAGCGCCAACGCGCCGGCGGTCGTCACCGCTTTGAGGACCTGTGTTATTTTCATTCTTGTCCCATCTCCATGAAAGACATTTCCTGACGGGCACGGCGATTAGCATGCCATGCCTCTTTTTGTGCCGACTGGTCGGAACCGCCGGATTGGGTACGGACCCTATGGCATCAGGTTTTCGCTGACAAGCGGGACATTGACGTAAGCGTCAAGTGTTACACGAGCCGTGGGAAACTATACTTGGCTGTGGATAGTTCTCATGCCGCGCGCTCGACCAGCGCCGTCACGCCCATGCCGCCGGCCGTGCAGACCGAGATCAGGGCGCGCTGCTTTTCGGTGCTGTTGAGCAGCTTGGCGGTGAGGCCGAGGATGCGGGCGCCGGTGGCGGCGAACGGGTGGCCATAGGCGAGGCTCGAGCCCTTCTGGTTGATCTTCTCCGGGTCGATCTCGCCCAGCGGAGTTTCGCGGCCAAGGACGTTCCGGTTGTAGTCGGGGTCGCGCCAGGCCTTGAGCGTCGCCAGCACCTGCGCGGCAAACGCCTCATGGATTTCGAACAGGTCGATATCATCGAACGTCAGGTTGGAGCGGCGCAGCATTTCCGACGCGGCAATGGTCGGCGCCATCAGCAGGCCCTCGCCGTGGGCGAAATCGTTGGCCGCCACCTGGCCGAGCGTGAGGTAAGCGAGCACCGGCAGGCCACGCGCTTTGGCCCACTCCTCGCTGGCCAGCAGCACCGAAGCGGCGCCATCGGTCAGCGGCGTGGAGTTGGCGGCGGTGAGCGTCCCCTTGCCCGAGCTCTTGTCGAAGGCCGGCTTCATCGTCGCCATCTTCTCGAGGCTGGTATCGGCGCGGACATTATTGTCCTTCAGCACGCCGGCGAACGGCACGATCAGGTCATCGTGGAAACCCTCGTCATAGGCGCGGGCGGCGTTCTGATGGCTCTTGAGCGCCAGCGCATCCTGCTCCTCGCGGGTGATCCCCCATTGCCGGGCCATCAGCTCGCAATGCTGGCCCATCGACAACCCGGTACGCGGCTCCTGCGTCGAAGGCGCGATCGGCGTCAGCTCGCCGAGGGTGAAGCCTTTGAACACCTTGAACTTCTCGCCGGTGGTGCGGGCCCGGCTGAGCTCGATCATTCGGTGCTGGAACTTGTCGCCGAACACCACCGGGCTATCCGAAACCGTGTCGGAGCCGGCGGCGATGGCGCTGTCGATCTCGCCCGTGGCGATCTTGGCGCCGAGGCTGAGCGCTGCTTGCAGCGAGGTGCCGCAGGCGATCTGCACATTGGTGCCGGGGGTGCGGGGGGAGAGGCCCGCATCGAGGCTCGCCTCACGGGCGAGGTTGAAGTCGCGGCTGTGGCTCAGCACGGCGCCAGCCATGACTTCGCCGATCGCCTCGCCCTTCAAGTTGTACTTGTCGACGAGCCCGCCCAGCGCCGCGCCGAGCATCGAGAGGTTCCCCTCCTCGGCATAGCCGGTATAGGCGCGTGCGAAGGGAATGCGGGCCGAGCCCACGATGGCGACTTTACGCAGTTCGGCCATCTCAGGCTCTCCCGTCCTTGCGGGCCTGCATCGGCCCTCCGAGGAACGGTGCAAAACCGGTCCCATAGATGACGCCGATATCGGCGAGGTCGGCCGAGGCGACGACGCCCTCGGCCACGGCAATCTCGGTGGCATCGACCAGCGGTTGCACCAGCTCGCGCCCGAGTCCGGCAAGGTCCGGGTGCGGTGGCGCCTCGCCCTTCACCGCCTTGCCGTTGGTCCAGGTATAGAACCCCTGCCCGGTCTTGCGGCCCAGCTTGTTCTCGGCGACCAGCCGGGCGAAATCGCTGGCCGGAGACACCGGACTGCCCAGTTCCTCGGCGACGAACTTGCCGACATCGAGCCCGACTGTGTCCATCAGCTCGATCGGGCCCATCGGCATGCCGAAGGCCACGGCCGCAGCGTCGATCTGCTCCTTGCTGGCCCCACCCTCGACCCGCTGCACGGCGGCGAGCATGTAGGGCATCAGCACCCGGTTGACGAGGAAGCCGCGCGCCGATTTCACCACCACCGGCGATTTGCCGATGGCGAGCGCGAAGCTGGCGCCGCGGGCGATGTCGTCATCGGAGTTGAAGCTCGAGCGGATCACCTCGACCAGCGGCAGCTGCGCCACCGGGTTGAAGAAATGCAGCCCGATCAACCGGCTCGGATTGGTCAGCCCTTCGGCGATGCGTTCGAGCTCGATCGAGGATGTGTTGGTGGCAAGGATCGCTCCGGGCCTGGCCTTGAGCTCGGCGTCGATGAACACCTTGTGTTTGATCTCGAGCTTTTCGACCACCGCCTCGATGATCACATCGGCCCGGGCGATACCCTTGCCGGTCACATCGGCCTCGAGCCGGGCGACAGCATTATCGATCTCGGTCTTCGAACGAAGCCGCTTGCTGAACAGCTTCTTCGCCCGCTCGAGCGCCGGCTTGATGCGCTCCATGTCGAGATCCTGCAGCGTCACGCCCATGCCGCGCAGCGCACACCACGCGGCGATGTCGCCGCCCATGACGCCGGCGCCAACCACGTGGACCCGCCGGAACACCGGCTTGTCCTTGCCGCGCACACCCTGCTTCTTCAGGCTCTCGGAGAGGAAGAACACCCGGCGGAGGTTCTTCGAGGTCGGCGTATCCATCAGCGGCACGAAACGGGCGATCTCGCCCTGCTTCATGGCCCGCCAGTCATTGCCGTGCTCTTCGAACAGGTCGATCAGCGCATAGGGCGCCGGGAAATGCGCCGGGTTGGCTTTCTTGTTTGCCTCTTCGCGCATCTTGTTGGCGATATAGCCGCGCACCGGCCCGAACGCGGCGGCCCGCTTGGCAAGCGGCGCCTCACTGCTCTTTTTGTTCTGCAGTATCGCCTTGCGGGCTTCCCAGCGCAGCGTGTCGCGGTGGCGGACCAGCTTGTCGACCAGCCCCATGCGCCGGGCCTGCCCGGCGCGCAGCAGCTTGCCAGTGAGCATGATCTGCATCGCATCGACCGGTCCGGCCTGCCGGATCGAGCGCCCGGCCCCGCCAAAGCCGGGGAAGAGGCCGAGATTGACCTCGGGGAAGCCGATCCGCGTCTTGTCGTCGTTGACAGCGATCCGGTAGCGGCAGGCCAGCGCCAGCTCGAGCCCGCCGCCGAGGCAGAAGCCGTGGATGCCGGCGACCACCGGTACTTTCAGGGCTTCGATGCGGTCGAACAGGGCATGCGTGCGCACCAGCGCCGCGTTAAGGACGCCCGGATCGGACATGTCGTCGAACTCGGTGACGTCTGCGCCGGCGATGAAGCCGGAGTCCTTGCCGGATAACAGCACCACGCCCTTCAGCTCGCCACTGTTCACCAACTCTTCGATCGCCGAGACGATGGGGACCAACTCTGCCAAGGCCTCCCGGCTCAGCATGTTCACCGGCGAGTCCGGCGTGTTGATGGTGAGCCAGCCGATGCCCTCGAAATCGAGCTCGAAGCTCCAGGCACGACTTGACGGCATTTGCGGATGGGCCATTTCCGGCTCCTCGTTCTCTAGAGCGCTTTCGAACCGGAAAAGTCTGCGACTTTTCCCGAAACGCTCGGGGTCTCTACTCGGCGGCGGCGTCGATGGCGGCCGGCTCGCGGCGCAACTGCTTGGAGCCGAGTTCATCGAAATCGAAATCGTCGACCTTGATCACCCGGTCGGTCGCCTGGTCGGCGAGCCTGAGCGTTGCGGCCTCGGCTTCGGTCAGGACACCCGCCTCCACCGCATCGCTGATCGCGTCGCGATCGAGCCGGCGCTCGACCACGCCCTTTTTGATCGCCCGCACGAACTTGGTTTCGATCTCGGCGGCGCCGGTGACCTTGAGCAGCGCGTCTTCAAGGACGCCGGTCGGGTCCTTGGGGTCCATCGAGACATAGGTTCCTTTGGTCAGCCGGTCGCGGAAAGCGCCGGGCGCCATCACCGAGCGCGCCAGCCGATAGGTCTCGCGATCCGAGGCGGGCTTGGCGTGGCGACCGAGGGGGAACACCAGAACCCGCATCAGGTTCCTGAGCGCGAAGTTCGGGAAGTTGGCGAACACCGCGGCAAAGCTCTGCTCCAGCGAATAGCAGAGGTCGCGAGCGACCGCCTCGACCACCGGCCGATCTTCGGCGAGCCGCCCGTCATCCTCGTAGCGGCGGAGCACCGAGGAGAGCAGGTATAGGTCGGAGAGGATATCGGCCATGCGGCCCGAGAGGCGCTGCTTGCGCTTCAGGTCACCGCCGAGAAACGCCACGGTCCAATCGCCGCAGAGCGCAAAGCTCTGGCTGTAGCGGCTGAGCTGCTTGTACCAGCGCGCCATCTCGTGATCGACCGGGGTCGAGGCGAAGGCGCCGAAGCTGACGGCATGGAGGAAGCTGCCCACCATGTTGCGCAGCATGAAGCTGACATGGCCGGCGAAGGCGGTGTCGAAGGCGGCAATGCCGGCCTTCCTGTCCTTGTTCTGCGCCGCCGAGATTTCGGCATAGAGGTATGGGTGGGCCCGGAGCGCCCCCTGGGCGAAGGTGATCAGCGTGCGCGTCAGGATATTGGCGCCTTCGACGGTGATCGCCACCGGCGTCGTCATATAGCCCGAGAACAGGTAGTTGGTCGGGCCGTCCTGCACGGCGCGGCCGCCATGGATGTCCATGGCGTCGTTGAAGGCAAGCCGCATCGCTTCAGTGGTGCGGTACTTGAGCAGCGCCGACAGCACCGACGGGCGCTGCCCCTCATCGACCATCGAGGCGGTGAGGCCGCGTGAGGCCTCGTAGGTATAGGCGAAGCGCACCATGCGGCTCAGCGGCTCGGCGACGCCCTCCATCAGGCCCACCGGGATGCCGAACTGCCGGCGGATCCGGGCATAGGCCGAGGTGACGCGCAGCGCGTGCTTGATCGAGACGGTGCCGATGGCCGGCAGCGAGATGGCGCGGCCGGTGGCGAGGCACTCCATCAGCATGCGCCAGCCCTGCCCGGCATGTTCTGTACCGCCGATCAGGAAATCCATCGGGATGAAGACGTTGCGGCCCTGGGTCGGGCCGTTCATGAAAGCGGAGCGTGCCGGATAATGCCGGCGGCCGATCTTGACGCCTTTGTGCTTGGCGGGGACCAGCGCCAGCGTGATGCCGATATTGTCGACTTCACCGAGCAGGTGGTCGGGGTCATGGAGATGAAAGGCGAGGCCGAGCAGCGTCGCGACCGGCGCCAACGTGATGTAGCGCTTGTCCCAGCTGAGCTTCACCCCGAGTGCTTTTTTGCCCTCATACATGTCGTAGCAGACGACGCCGACATCGCGCATGCCCGCCGCGTCGGAGCCCGCATGCGGGCCGGTGAGCGCGAAGCACGGCACTTCCTGCCCCTTCGCGAGGCGGGTGAGGTATTTCTTCTTCTGTTCCTCGGTGCCGTATTTCTCGAGCAGTTCGCCCGGCCCCAGCGAGTTGGGCACCATCACGGTGATCCCTGCGGCGATCGAGCGCGAGGCGATCTTACTGACCACCTGGCTCTGCGCCTGCGCCGAAAAGCCGAGGCCGCCATGCTCGCGGCCGATCAGCATGCCGAGAAAGCCCTGTTCCTTGAGATAGGTCCAGACCGCCGGGGACATGTCGGCGCGGTTGTTGCGCGTGTCCCAGTCGTCGATCATGGCGCAGACTTTTTCGCACGGCCCATCGAGGAAGGCTTGTTCTTCGGTCGATAGGGTGGGCTTTCGCACCCCGAGCAGCTTGCTCCAGTCCGGCCGGCCCGAGAACAGCTCGGCGTCCCAGCCGACGGTGCCGGCATCGAGTGCCTCCTGCTCGGTACGGCTGACGCGCGGCAGGATGGATTTGACGAGGCCGTAGGCCGGGCCGGAGAGCACCGCCTTGCGGATGGGCACGAGGGACAACAGACCGAGGATCGCCGCCGGCAGCAGGGCGAAGACCCAGCCCAGCACGTCCGTCATCAACCAGAGACCATTATCGGTCGAGATGCGGGTCAGCGCCCCGATCAGCAGCGTCGCCACCGCCCATTGCCAAAGCGGCGCACGGCGCATTGCCAGCACCGCGAAAAGGGCAATCGACAGGATCAGCAGAGCCCAGACCATGCACGTCTCTCCTCGACCTAAGCGCTTTCAGGAAAAGTTGCAGACTTTTCCGGTTCGAAAGCGTGAAAAGTCAAACACCTGGAGCACTTCGGGAAGTGCTCTAAGTCGTGGCGCATCGTCGATAAGCGAGATGAGCCCCCGCTCAACAACGCACCCGGTCCGATTCTTGTTGCCGATTGTACCGCCCGGGCAGGCGCCATCACCATAAAATAGCAACGGTTGACGTATACGTCAACCGATGGACCTTAGCTGTATGGCGCAACAGCCATCACGTTTCCCTGCCCGCCTCAACTGGATTGCTCACCGAGCTACGTCGTTGGTTTGACGCTAACGTCAATTGGTGGGATATTTCCCAATAACGGGCGCCAAAAGCCTGAGGAGGAAGAAGATGGCCAACACCACGGCGGGCGCCACGCGCCCGTGGACCGAGCACTATCCCCCGGGCATTTCCTGGGATGTGCCGATTGACACCACCCCGGTGCACGAGACGATTCTCGCCACCTGCGCCCGCACCCCGGATGCCGATGCGCTGGATTTCCTCGGCAAGAAAACCCGCTTCGGCGAGCTCGCTCGGCTGATCAACGCTTTTGCCGGCGCGCTGCAGAGCGAACTGGGGGTCAAGAAGGGCACCCGCGTCGCGCTGCTCTTGCCCAACACGCCGTTCTACGTCATCGCCTATTACGCCGTGCTGCGGATCGGCGGCATCGTGGTCAACTGCAACCCGCTCTATACGGTCAAGGAACTGAGCCACATCGTCGGCAATTCCGGCGCCGAACTGATGGTAACGCTCGACCTGAAGCTCTTGTTCGACAAGGCCGAGGAGCTGGTCGACGCCGGCCACGTCAAAAAACTCATCGTCTGCCATTTCCCCGATGCCCTGCCGGGCGTGAAGAAGCTGCTCTACAGCCTCGCCAAGGCCAGGGACATGAGCAAGCCGGACAAGAGCCGGATCGCCGCCAAGGTGGTGCATTTCGACAAGCTCATCGACCGCAAGCTGAGCCCGTCGCCGGTGCCGATCGATGCGGCAAAGGACGTGGCGGTACAGCAATATACCGGTGGCACCACCGGGCTGCCCAAGGGCGCCATGCTGAGCCATGCCAGCATTGCGGCCAATCTCAGCCAGATCGACCATTGGGCGCTGGGCTTGTTCAGGGCGCCATCGCGCACCGTCGCGGTGCTGCCGTTCTTCCACATCTTCTCGATGACCGCCTGCCTCAACACGCCGCTGGCGGCGGGTGGCCAGGTGGTGATGCTGCCACGCTTCGAGCTCAAGGCCTTTCTCGACCTGATGAGCCGCACCGGCGCCAACATTCTGGTGGCCGTGCCGACGCTGGTGCAGGCGCTCTCCAAAGCCGGCGACAAGGCCAAGCCGCACTTGGTCTCGGTCGAGGTGACCGTTTCGGGCGGCGCGCCGCTGTCGGACGAAGTGCGCCACAACTGGAGCAAGGTGTCGAACTCCCTGCTCGCCGAAGGTTACGGGCTGACCGAAGCCTCGCCGGTGGTGTGCTGCGCGGCGCTCCGCGTGCCGTCCAAGCCCCTGTCGATCGGTCAGCCGCTGCCCGGCACCGACATCCGTTTCGTCAACATCGAAACCGGCGAGACGGTGCCGCTGGGTGAGCGCGGCGAGCTGCAGGTGAAGGGCCCGCAGGTGATGCTCGGCTATTACAACAACCCCGAGGCGACCAAAGATGCCTTCATGGACGGGTGGCTGCGCACCGGCGACGTCGGCTATGTCGACAGCGATGGCTACGTCTTCCTCGTCGACCGTATCAAGGACCTGATCATCTGCTCCGGCTTCAACGTCTATCCGCGCACTATCGAAGAAGCGATGCTGCACCACCCGGCGGTGGACGAGGTCAACGTCATCGGCGTGCCCGACGAGTATCGCGGCGAAGCACCGGTCGCCTTCGTCAAGCTGAAGCCGGACCAGCAGGCCACCGAAGCCGAACTCAAGAAATTCCTTGCCGAAACGCTCAACAAGATCGAGATGCCCAAGGAAATCATCTTCAAGGACCAGCTGCCCAAGACGCTGATCGGCAAGCTGAGCAAGAAGGAGCTGCGCGAGGAATACGCCCAGCGCAAGAACAAGCATGAACCGGCCTGAATCCGAAAACCGCGATCTGTTCGCCATCGCCGACCTCAGCCAGGAGTTCGGCATCTCGACCCGCGCCATCCGCTTCTACGAGGCCAAGGGTCTGCTCAACCCCGAACGGGTCGGCGGCACCCGTGTGTTCCGCCGCCGCGACCGCGCCCGGCTGATCCTGATCCTGCGCGGCAAGCGGCTGGGATTCTCGCTGCGCGACATCTCGGACTATCTGAGCCTTTACGACGCGCAATCGCAGACCGCCCAGACCAAGCTCCTGGTCGCCAAGGTGGACGAGCGGCTGCATCTGCTCGAGCGGCAGAAGGCCGATCTCGAGACGACGATCGGCGAACTCAGGGAGATCCGCAAGCTGGCAGGGGAGCGGGTCGGGGCTTAGGTTGTTAGAGGATTGAGTTGCACCGGCGAAGCTGGTGGACTTGATCCTTGCCTACCCACCGGCTGTCATCCCGGCGAAAGCTGGGACCCAACTCGCCACCTGTGCCAGCGGATAGATGGGTCCCACCTTTCGCTGGGATGACATCGTGGGTGCGGTGATCGCAGCGCGTCGGCTCGACCACCGCGCACGTAAGCCCCCAAGGGAGAGGTGAAGAAGCTACCGCTTCCGTGGCTTCACATTGGTCATCAGGTCCGGCTTCTTCGGCCGCTTCCAGCCTTTGGGTGGCTCGACCACCGGGACTTGCGTGCCCAAGCCCATTTCGCCCGGTGGCGGCTGGCGCACCGCGCCGCCTTTGAGCGCCGCGATCTCGTCGCGCAGCCGCGCCGCCTTCTCGAAATCCTCGCGGGTAACGGCGGCGAGCATTTCGCCTTCGAGCGCGATGATCTTTCTTTCGATGGCGGCGAGCGACATGTCCGGCCTCAGCTGGCGGTCAAGAAAATCTGCATTTCGTCGAGCGTTGCGGCCTCGCTGGCCGGTTTGTCCCACCTTATCCGGTTGATGCGGGGGAAGCGAAGCGCGATGCCGGATTTGTGCCGGCCCGATTGCTGCGCGCTGTCGAACGCCACCTCGAACACCAGCTCCTTCGACACCTCGCGCACCGGTCCGAAGCTCGCGACGGTGTTGTTGCGCACCCACTTGTCGAGCTGTTTCAGCTCCTCGTCGGTAAAGCCGAAATAGGCTTTGCCGATCGGCACGATCTCGTTGCCCTTCCAAACGCCGAACGTGTAGTCCGAATAGAATGACGAGCGCTTGCCGTGGCCGCGCTGTGCGTACATCAGGATGGCGTCGACCACGTTCGGGTCGCGCTTCCACTTGTACCAAAAACCCTTGGGCCGGCCCGGCAGGTAGGGCGCGCTTCTCAGCTTCACCATGACCCCTTCATGCCCCTGTTCCGCCGCGCCACGGCGACGGATCTCGGCGAGGTCGTCCCAGTCGCGATAAGTGAGCACCGGCGAGAGGTCGAGGCGGGTCTGCGGGTACGTCTCGAACCACGTCTCGAGGTGCTGGCGCCGCTCGGTCCAGGGCAGCGCCCGAATATCCTCGTTGCCGTCGAACAGCATGTCGTAGA
The DNA here is from genome assembly GCF_964252795.1 of Devosia sp. LjRoot16. NCBI lineage: Bacteria > Pseudomonadati > Pseudomonadota > Alphaproteobacteria > Hyphomicrobiales > Devosiaceae > Devosia > Devosia sp. LjRoot16. The sequence goes on along the minus strand of NZ_CAXUPH020000005.1, from coordinate 420,739 downwards.
CCCGGATGAAACCCGGGTAATCGGCGAGGTGCTTGGCCGTCGCCACCTTGCGATTGAGCCGCTGCTGCAGGTCGTTGAACGGCAGCGGCTCGAAACCCGGGCCGACCAGCAGCTCCCCATCGAGCACGGCGTCGCCGAAGACGCTCTCGGTCACGTCGGGGAAGGCGGCGGCGATATCGTCGCCGGTACGCGAGAACAGCGACACCCTGCCCTTCGACGCAATCAGCTGCACCCGGATCCCGTCCCATTTCCACTCGGCGACGAAGTCGGCCGGATCGAGCTTTTCGAGATCCTTGCCCTCATCGATCGGGTTTGAAAGCATCAGCGGGTGGAAGCGCGCCGTGTGATCGATATCGGGCCGCTCGGCCTTGCCGCTCAGCCAGTCGAACAGGTCGGTGTAGGGCACGGTGAGGCCGTTCCACACCTCCTCGATCTCCTGCAGGTCCTTGCCGCTCATCTCGGCCAATGCGGTCTTGGCCAACCGTGCATTGACGCCAATGCGCAGCGCGCCGGTGGCGAACTTCACCAGCGCCCAGCGCTCGTTGATGGAAGCGCGGGTAAGCAGCGAACCGATCAGCCGCGGCAGTTCGGACTTGCTGGTCATATTGAACAGTTCGACCAGGTCCGAGAGCGAGGGCAGCGGCTCGGTCCCGCCATGATGCGGCCAGATCAGCGCGATGGTTTCGCCGAGATCGCCGACATAATCGTAGCTGAGCGCGAACAGATGCGGGTCGACCTCGGCGAGCACGACATCGCGCAGGATCGCCGGTTTGACGTTCTTGAAGCTCAGCGCGCCGGTGAGGATGGCAAGCGCGAAACCGCGGTCTGGGTCCGGCGTCTCGGCAAAATACTGGGTCAGCGCCTCGAGCTTGCGGTTGCGCGACGGGGTGAGCGCCAGAAGCTCCATCAGTTGAGCAAAGCGCCTCACTCTTCGAGCTCTCCCTGCGCGTCCGGTTCGCCCTCTTCGCCCTCCTCGAACGCCTGGATGTTGAGCGGCTCGGCCTCGAGCCCCTGCTGCCGGCAATGATAGACCAGCGCATCCTCGCGCCCATGCGTGACCCAGACCTTGCCGGCTTTGGTTTCGGCAATGGTCTGGCGCAGCTCGTTCCAGTCGGCATGGTCGGAGATCACCAGCGGCAGCTCGACCCCGGATTGCCGGGCCCGTTGCTTGACGCTCATCCAGCCCGAGGCGACGGCCAGCACCGGATCGGGCAATCGCCGGCTCCAGCGATCCTTGATGGCGGAGGGCGGCGCGATGACGATCTGCCCGGCGAGCTCGGCCTTACTGGTGCCGAGCGTCGGCTTCAGTTCGCCGAGCGGGATACCGCGGGCGATGTAGAGTTCGCAGAGCCGGATCATCGCCCCGTGCAGGTAGATTGGCGCGTCGCAGCCGGCGTCGCGCAGCAGCGCGATGACCCGCTGCGCCTTGCCCAGCGCGTAGCAGCCGATGACATGAGCTCGATCCGGAAAGGCAGCGGCAGAGCGCAGCAGCCGGCCGATCTCATCCAGCGGATCGGGGTGCTGGAACACCGGCAGGCCGAACGTCGCCTCGGTGACCAGCAGGTCGCACTCGGCCAGCTCGAACGGCTGCGCCGTCCGATCCGGCAGCCGCTTATAGTCGCCGGTGACGACGATGCGCTGGCCCTGGTGCTCCATCAGCACCTGCGCCGAGCCGAGGATGTGGCCGGCCGGCTTCAGCGTGATGGTGACGTCGTCGACCTGCAACGGCGTATCGAACTCGAGTGGCTGGAACTGGCCAGCCGAGTCTTCGCCATAGCGGGCTTTCATGATGGCGATAGTGTCGGGCGTCGCCAGCACCGCCCCATGCCCCGAGCGGGCGTGATCGGCATGGCCATGGGTAACGATCGCCCGGGCCCGGGGCACCGGGGGATCGATATAGGCGTCGATGGGGCGGACGTAGAGGTCGCGATCGAGGAACGGGGAAGCCATTGGACTAAAGTACTTCCTCCAATCCGGAACGACGCAGGAAAATCAACGGCGGAACCCTATCCCGGTTGCATTTCACCGAATAGGCTGCGCTGACAATCAACGGAGCCGATAATGGAGAGCCTGCTCGAACTGGCCGCAGCCCAGCCGACGCGCGCATTGGCGCCGGGCGAAATACTGATCGCGCAGGGCCGTGAGGGCGGTGATCTATTTGTGCTCGAAAGCGGACAACTGCTGGTCGAACGCGACGGCGTTACCATCGCCAGCATCTCGTCGCCGAACTCGGTGGTCGGTGAGATGTCGGTGGTGCTCGGTACGCCCAACAGCGCGACGGTGCGGGCCGACGGCAACGCCACCGTCCGCGTCATCATGGATGCCCGCAAGTACCTCGAGCAGGACCAGGCGATGACCTTCCGCCTCGCCTGGCTGATGGCGAGCCGGCTCGATGCCACCTCCGCCTACCTTGTGGAGCTGAGCCGGCAGCATAGCGGCAAGGCCGAGCAGAACATGCTCGGCAAGATCCTCTCCGCCCTGCACCTGCAGGCCGACGACAACACCTACAGGACTATCGCCCGCACCGACATGTTCGGCACCGACGACACCGGCGGGGCGTACAAGGACTGAAGGCCTCGTAGAGGCCGCGATGTCACCAACCCACAGATGTCATCCCAGCGAAAGCTGGGACCCATTCTTCCGCTGGCGCGGGCTGCGAGTTGGGTCCCAGCTTCCGCTGGGATCACATCGAGGGTGGGAGCGAATCTTCCTCCCAAACGAACTACAGAACCTTCGTCACCTTGAGGAAATTCCCGCGCTCGTCGTTGGCCGCCTTGATCGCCTTCTCCGACCCGAGCACCACCACCTGGCCGCTGCGGGCAACCTGATCCAGCGCCTCGCCAAGCGCCTTGAAGTCTCGGCTGGAGGCGCCGAGGATTTCCTCGCGGCGCTTCTGGCGGGCGTCTTCACTGTCGCCGGTGAGTTCCCAGACCAGCGCGGTGAAGCCTTTGGCGTCGGGCAGCCGGTAGGTGTCGACTGAGCCGATGACGCCGATCACCGAGCGCACCAGATCCTGCTCCCCTACCCCGCCTTTGAGGAAGGTCGAGGCCTTGTCGTAGACATCGATGGTGTCGACGAGGTTCGGATCGCGATACGAAGTGAAGGCGAAGGTGCCGGCGAATGGATCGAGCCCGGACGACCCGCCATAGGCGCCGCCCTGCACCCGCACCTTGTCCCACAGATATGTGGTGTTGAGGTGCTTGATGGCGACTGCGGTGCCGCCGGTGGGCTCGAACCCGAGCGCCTTGAGGTTGGCGCCCTTGGCCACGTAATTGACCTGGCCGGGGAAGGTCAGGCCTTCCGATTGCGGACCGGCGACGAACCCCCAACCTTCAGTCGAGGGGCCAGCACCAGCCGGCAAAGCCGCGATGAACGTCGCCAGTTCCGGCTTCAGCGCCGCGATGGCAAAACTGTCGGCGGTGACGTTGACGATCATCCCGGTACGGCCGATCAGCAGCGTACGGATCTCCTCGAGCGCCGCCTGCACCGCCGGCCAGTTGCCGTCGATCTGTGCCGCCAGATCCTTGAGGAAGAAATAGTGGCTGACGCCGCCGAGCTTCTCGTTGAGCCAGTCGGCCTCGCTGAACCCGGCGCGCACCCGCATCGACACGATGCCGTTGCCCATGCCGGCCAGCGAGCTTTCGAAGCCAGCCTTCGACTCCAGCACCATCTGGCGGATGCGCTCGCGGTTGTCGAGCCGCGCGTCGGTCAGCACGTCGCGCATGATCGACAGCATGTCGCCGACATGATCCGGCGTCGCCTTGCCGCGGACGAACATCCAGGCCGCGGTGCCCACCCCGTCGCGACGGGTCGAGTTCCAGCGGCTGGCGCCGACGCCGCCGGTGGTGCGACCGATGCGCTGGGTCAGAGAGACGAAATCTTCGCTGCCGGTGCCGGTCTGGGTCAGCGCCCGGGTGAACAGCGGCAGGTAGGGCAACAGCCGCCCCGGCAGCGCCGTGAGGTTGAAGCCGAGATCGAGATAGACCACGCCATTGGTCGGCAGGTCGTGGCTGAACAGCGTGACGCCTTCGAGCTCTTCCTTGGCGATCGGGATCGCCTTGTTGGCGCGCGGCAGGTCCTCGAGTGTCAGCGTCGGGATCCTGGCCAGCGCCTCCGGCGCATCGACCTCGTTCTGCAATTCCTTGAGGTGGCGGGTCTGCTCGGCCACCTCAGCGATGCCGGCGGCATCGAGCGACTGCTGCGCCCTGTCGAGCCGCGCCCGCTCCTCGGCGGCTTCCGCTGCCGCCTTGTTGGGGTCGGCGGTGAGCAGCACGGTGGAGCGGTGCTTGTTGTCGAGGATGTGGGTCTTGATCAGCCGTTCGAACACCGGCTCGCCGGCGGCGAGCCTGGCCTTGATCGCGGCGAGCGGCACCTCGAAGCTCAGCGGCTCCAGCGGGTCGCCGCCATAGAGCCAGGTGCCCATGGCGCGGAACATCAGCGCGATGCCGCGCGGGAACGAGCCGGTATTGTTCTCCCTGAGCCCGAACTCGGTGGTGTTCATGGCCGCTTCGATGGTCTTGGGGTCGATCCCCTCGGCGCTGAGCTGCTCGAGCGTCGAGATGATCAGCTGCTCGACCTTATCGCCGGCATCGTCCTCGATGCCCTTGAGCCCGAAGGTGAAATAGGGTTGGCGGATACCATCGGCGAGGCCCGAGCCGGTCAGGCCTTCGCCGAGCCCGGAATCGATCATCGCCTTCCGCAGCGGCGCGGCGGAGGTGCCGACCAGCACGGACTCGAGCACGTTGAGCGACAGTGCCAGTTCAGGGTCGGTGATCTCGTCGAGCATCCAGTTGACCGACACCATGGCGGTCTTCTTGCCGGCCTCGGCTTCGCTCGCGGCATAGGTCTCGTGCAGCGACCGCGGCGCGCTCCAGCGTGGCTGGATAGCGATTTCGGCCTTGGGGTCGATGCGCTCGAACTGGCTGAAATACTCCTCGAGGATGGCGAGGCGCTGCGCCGGATCGTCATCGCCGTAGAATACGACGCGCGAGTTGGACGGGTGATAGTACTTCGAATGGAAGTTCTTGAAATGTTCGTAGGTGAGGTCGGGGATGGCCTTCGGGTCGCCACCCGAATTCACCCCGTAGGTGGTGTCGGGGTAAAGCGACAGCTGGCTGACCTTACCCAGCACCGCGGCAGCGGAGGAATAGGCGCCCTTCATCTCGTTGAACACCACACCCTTGTAGACCATCGGCCCCTGGGTGGAATCGAGCTCGTAGTGCCAGCCTTCCTGCCGGAACGTGTCCTCGCTGATCAGCGGGAAATACACCGCGTCGAGATAGACATCGACCAGGTTGTAGAAATCCTTGAGGTTCTGCGACGCCACCGGATAGGCGGTCTTGTCGGAGAAGGTCATGGCGTTGAGGAAGGTGTGGAGCGAGCCCTTCAGCAGCTCCACGAACGGCTTCTTCACTGGGTACTTGCGGGAACCGCACAGCACCGAATGCTCGAGAATATGTGCGACGCCGGTCGAATCCTCCGGCGGGGTCTTCAGCGTCACGCCGAACACCTTGTTCTCATCGTCATTGATGAGGCTCAGCACCTCCGCCCCGGTCCGCTTGTGCCGATAGAGCTTGGCCAGCGAACTGATCTCCCCGATCTGCTGCTCGCGGACGAGTTCGAAGGCGGGATGTTCGGACATGGGGGTACTCAAGGTGGTGGGAGGGTGCGGCTAACTTAGGCAGCGGCGGCACTGGATGGAAGGGGGGCTAGGCGGATGGGGAGGTGGGAGGCTCGCGCAGACACCGGTGTGGGCTGCCCCCACCCCTGTCCCCTCCCCGCAAGGGGGAGGGTGACCAAAACACTGAGGCCGGTGTAGGCGTCTCCCTCCCCCTTGCGGGGAGGGGACAGGGGTGGGGGTCCACAGCCACCGGCACAGCCCCCCTGGCAACGCGTCCTAGATCCGCCCACGGATCTCCGGTCGCACCTTGTCCTGGTACCAGCCCGCCAGTTCCTCGGCCAAGGCCGGTTCCACCGGCTCGCGCTTGGTCGCGTCGACATTGGCGCGCAACTGGTCCGGCCGCGTCACGCCGGCGATGATCGTCGATACTGCCGGCTGGTCGAGGATCCAGCGTAGCGCGAACTGGCTGAGCGGGATGCCCGAAGGCACCATCTGCTTGAGCTGTTCGGCAAAGCCGACACCCTTGTCGAACGGCAGGCCGGAAAAGGTCTCGCCGACGTTGAACTTCTCGCCGTTGGCGTTGAAGTTGCGGTGGTCGCTATCGGCGAACTTGGTGTCCTTGTTCCACTTGCCCGAGAGCAGGCCCGAGGCGAGCGGCAGCCGGACGATGATGCCGACATTGCGCTTGGTGGCAGTCGGGAACACCTCGGTGATGTAGTCCTGCCGGAACAGGTTGAAGATGATCTGCAGCGTCGTGCAGCCATCCGACTTCATCGCCAGCAGCGCCTCCTCGACATTCTCGACGCTGGCGCCCCAGTTCCGCATCATCCCGGCATCGCGCAGGTCATCCATGATGGTGAAGACTTCGCCGTCGCGCAGCACGTCGGTGGGGATGGTGTGAAGCTGCGCCAGGTCGAGCGTCTCGACGCCGAGCCGCTTCAGGGAGCCGGCTAGGCTCTCCTTGATGTTCTTCTTGTTGTAGCCGGTCTTGTTGGGGAAGATCTCGCCGTTGCGCCCGAGCTTGGTGGCAACGAACACGCCCTTCTTGTCCTTGAACTCGCCGATCCGCCGCTCCGACTGCCCGCCGCCATAGACGTCGGCGGTATCCCAGAAATTCACCTCGACATTGCGCGCCGTCTTCAGGATTTCAGCCGCCGTCTCGTCGTTGAGCGAACCGAAGCTCTCGCCCAACTGCCAGGTGCCAAGCCCGATCTCCGAAACTTCGTAACCGGTCTTGCCGAGTTTGCGCCTATCCATGAAATCCACTCCCTGTTCACGTGCCTCAGATAGCCGGGCCGGCGACGCCCTGCAAAGCGCTTTCGGCTCTCGGCTTCCTCGCTTTTAGGCGAATGAGAGTGTCGGTCTCTGCTATCACCGCCTTGCGGTGGGTGATGGCGATGATGGTGGTGTCGGCGCTGAGCGTGCGCAGCTCCGCCATGATCCCCGCCTCGGTCGCCTCGTCGAGGGCGGAGCTGGCCTCGTCGAGAAACAGGAACTCCGGGCTGTCGTAGAGCGCGCGGGCGATGGCGATGCGCTGCCGCTCGCCACCCGAGAGCTTCAGCCCGCGCTCGCCCACAGTGGTTTCGAAGCCTTCCGGCAGGCCGGTGATGAACTTGTGGATCGAGGCCAGCCGAGTGGCGCGTTCGAGCCGCGCAGCATCGCGCTCGCGGCCCAGGACGATGTTGGCCGCGAGCGTATCGTTGAGCAGCATCACCTCCTGCGGCACGACACCGATCGCCGCATACCAGCTGGCGCGGCCGACGGTGCTGAGATCAGTGCCGTCGACCGTGATCGTCCCCTGCTCCGGCTCCAGCGCTTTCAGCGCCAGCTTGAATAGCGTCGACTTGCCGGCCCCGGTCGGGCCGGTGATAAAGGTCAGCCGTCCGCGCTCGGCGACAAAGCTCACATCCTCAACCACCGGCGTCTCGCCATAGCGATGGCCGACATGGGCGAACTCCAGCCGGCCCGACCCGACCGCCAGGCGGCCTGCAGCGTCCTGGTCCTCCGGCTCGGCCCACATCCGGGCGAACGGCAGGAAGCCGGAATAAGCGCGCACGATATCGTCGATGGCCGAGCCGATCATCTCGAACGGTTGGTTGAGCTGGATCATCAGGGTATTGATCAGCACGATATCGCCGACGCTGAGCTGGCCGGCCTCGTAACGCGGAATGAGCAGCAGGAAGGTCACCGCCAGCTGCACGGCCAGCGCCGCGCCGAAGCCGAAGGCATAGCTCAGGTGCCTGACGGTCCATTGCCGCCAGGCGCCGCGCACTTCGCCGGCCTTCTTCGCGAAATTGTCGCTGATCCACTTGTCGCCGTTGAAATAGCGCAGCGTTTCCATGGCGTTGATGGCGTTGCCGACAAAGGCCGCATTCTCCTGGTCGGCCTCGATGGCTTTATCGAGAAACGGCCGCGTCCAGCGATTGGCGAAATAGGTGAAGGTGATGAAGGCCGCGCCATAAACGAGGACAATGGCGACGATCTCGAGGTTGATCACCGCGCCCAAGACGCCAACGCCGAGCACGATGCCGAGCAGCGCCGGCAGGAAGACGATGATCCCCAGTTGCACGAAGATGAACAGTGAGCGCTCGCCCTCGGAGCGCGCCTTCTGGATTTCCACCGGATTGTGCTCGATGAAGAACGCCACCTGCTTGTTGAGGATGCGTTCGAAGAAGCTGGTGCCGACGATGAAGTTGAGCCCCTGCGCCACCCCCCAGGCCATGTATTGCGTCGCCTGCGACACCGCGCTCGAAGCACCGCGCAGGATCGCATAGACGACGAACGCCATGACGATGCCCGCGGGCACCAGGTTGGAGTTCAGCTGGTCGATCAGCCGGGAAAACAGGTATGGCGTTGCCACCTGGCCGAGCGCCGCGAGCAGCACCATCAGCGCGATGCCGCCCAGCGCCAACCGGGATTCGCGCCAGAACCGGCCGTAGATGGCGCGAACCGGCGCCGCTATCAGTGCCCACTCGCCCGCCATCAGCCCCTCCCCACTCGCCCGGCGGAGATAGGGCTCGATCATGGAGATCACAAGACGGTGGAATGGTTTGGCTGGAGCCTACGAGGGATGATGGAGGGCACGGGGTTTCCCAACACACCAGGTGTCATCCCAGCGAAAGCTGGGACCCATCCATCAGCTGGCGCAGGGGGCGAGTTGGGTCCCAGCTTTCGCTGGGATGACAGCCGGTGGGTGGGGTCTAGGATCGGGCCCAACCACCGGCCGGTGCAGACCTATCGGCAGACGCGCCTAATGCCGTTCCTTCGTGGTCAGGAACTGCACCTTCGGGTAATCCCGCTCGGCGCGGCCGAGCCACCAGGTGGATTGGGCGAGATAGACCGGGTCGCCATACTTGTCCTCGGCCATCTCCAGCTTGTTGGTGGAGATGAACCGCGCCAGCTCGGCCTTGTCCTCGGAGACGATCCAGCGCGCCAGCTCGAAATTGATCGACTCGAAGCTAATCGGCACGTTGTATTCGGAGTTGATGCGGCTCTGCAGCACTTCGAGCTGCAGCTGCCCCACCACGCCGACGATGTAGTCGGCGCCCACCATGCGGCGGAAGATCTGCGCCACGCCCTCTTCGGCGAGATCGCTCAGCGCCTTGGCCAGCTGCTTGGCCTTCATCGGATCGGTGAGGCGGACGCGGCGGATGATTTCCGGCGCGAAATTCGGGATGCCCGTTACCTTGATGTTGGCGCCCTCGGTGAGGGTGTCACCGACGCTCAGCGCGCCATGGTTGGGTATGCCGACGATATCGCCGGCCACCGCTTCTTCGGCCAGTTCGCGATCGTGTCCGAAAAAGAACATCGGGTTCGATACCGCCATGTCCTTTCCGGTGCGCACGTTCTTCAGCCGCATGCCGCGCTTGAACGTGCCCGAGCTCAGTCGCACGAAGGCAATACGGTCGCGGTGGTTGGCGTCCATGTTCGCCTGCACCTTGAACACGAAGCCCGAAACCTTGGGATCGTCAGGCTCGATCGGCTTGGGTTCGGCCGGCTGCGGCCGCGGCTCGGGCGCCCAGGCGCCGAGCGCCGCCAGCATCTCGGGCACCGAGACCGACTTCAGCGCCGAGCCGAAGATTACCGGCGTCAGGTGGCCGGCGAGGTAGATCTCATGATCGAAGGCCGGGAAGCCGGCCCGCGCCAGCTCGAGATTCTCGAGGCTGGCCATGATCACCGGATCCATGGCGAACTCGTTGTCGCGCGCGAGCTCCTCGACATTGGTGAAGGTCTTCCAGACCTCGCCATTCGGCCGCTTCACCACGCCAGCCGTGAGATCGACAATGCCCTTGAAGTCGACGCCACCACCCAGCGGCCAGACCACCGGCGAGACGTCGAGCGCCAGGGTGGAGGCGATTTCGTCGAGAATCTCCACCGGATCCTTGCCTTCGCGGTCGACCTTGTTGGCAAAGGTGATGATCGGGATGTCGCGCAGCCGGCAGACCTCGAACAGCTTCAGCGTCTGCGCTTCGATGCCCTTGGCGACGTCGATCACCATGATGGCGGCGTCCACCGCGGTGAGCGTGCGGTAGGTATCCTCGGAGAAGTCTGAGTGACCGGGCGTATCGAGCAGATTGAAGGTCAGCCCCAGGTGCTCGAAGGTCATCACCGAGGAGGTGATCGAGATGCCGCGCTGCCGCTCGATCTCCATCCAGTCCGAGCGGGTGGCGCGCTGGTTGGCGCGGTGCCGCACCTGCCCGGCCTGCTGGATGGCGCCCGACGAGGCCAGCAGCTTTTCGGTGAGCGTAGTCTTGCCGGCATCCGGGTGCGAGATGATCGCGAAAGTCCGGCGCGACTGGTAGGGCAGCAGGTTTGCGGCAGGCGCCGTGGCGGTCAGGGCGTTCATCGACGGGCTCGAAGTTCGGAAGGCCGCTACATAGTCGGGTTGTGCCCCGAATGCAAAAAGAGAACGGCCGCCCCGAAGGGCGGCCGTTCAGAATTCTGCCGATACGCGAGGCTTAGAACTTGAAGTTCAAGCCAACGGTGACGGCGTGCGAGGTCAGGCCGAACTCGCCCGGGTACTCGGCGGTGCCGTAGTCCGAGTAACGATACAGCAGGTCGACCGAGATGTTGTCGGCCACGGCGAACTCGACGCCGGCGCCGGCGGTCCAGCCGACATGGGTCTCGTTCACGCCACCGATCTCGCCACCGGCAACCGCCAGACCAGCGGTCAGGTAGGGCAGGAACGAGCCGGCATCGAAGCCGAGACGACCACGCAGCGAAGCGGTCCAGTCAACGGCGAGCGGGTTGCCGTCGTTCTCGGCGTTGGTCCAGGCAACGTCGCCCACCACGCCGAGCACGATGCCATCGGCGACGGTGAAGTTGGCGCCGAGGTTCACGCCGGCCAGCCAGCCGCTGATATCCCACTCGGTACCGACGGTGTTCTCGAAGGTGCCGCCGAGGCCGCCGACAAACGCACCGACATAGAGGCCGTCCCAGTTGCCGCTGGCAACTTCGACCACGCCAGCTGCGGGCTCGTCGATGATCAGGTCAGCCGCCTGGGCGCCCGACACGAGAGCAAGACCGGCAACACCGGAAAGCAGAGCAATTACAAAGCGATTCATGTGAGTCTCCTAGAAGTCCGGAGGCGGATACCTCCAAATCTCGATCAAGGCGATAGGAATTAGGAGTTCGTCCCCACGGAAGACGCACGGGTGTCACCTTGCCGCCACACATGCGGCATCGGAACCTATTGGCGCGCAATAAGAAAGGGCCGCACGAAGCGGCCCTTTCCGAAGCGATATGCCGGTGCGGCTTAGAACTTGAAGTTCACACCCGCCGTGACGGCATGGGTGCTGATATCCAGTTCCGGATTGGTCGGCAGGTCGTAGGTGGCGGTGCCATAGTCCGAGTAGCGGTACTGCAGATCGAGCGAGATCTGGTCGGCAACGGCAACTTCGACACCGGCGCCGGCCGTCCAGCCGAAGTGCATCTGGGTGCTGTCGGTCGGGCCGTTGCTGGCGGTGGCGCCGGCAAAGGCAAGACCCGCGGTCAGGTAGGGCATGAACGCACCGGCGTCGAAACCGGCCTTGCCGCGGAGCGAACCGGTCCAGTTGATGTCGACATCCTGCGACGGCGCCTCGAAGCCACCGATGCCGGCCCAGGCGATGTCGCCGGCGGCGCCGAGCACGAAGCCCTGGGCGACGGTGAAGTTCGCACCGAGGGTAGCACCAGCAGTCCAGCCCGACAGGTCCATGTCATTGCCAAGGATGAACAGGCCCGAATCGTCATTGGCCGAACCCCAGCCATAACCTACGAAGCCGCCGATATAGGCGCCATCCCAGGCGCCGCTGCTGCCCATGTCGACAAAGCCCGGCATGGACGGCTGCTGGACCAAGAGGTCAGCGGCCGAGGCAGCCGAAGCCATGGACAGCACGGCAACGCCCGCCAGCAGAGAGAGAGAAAAACGGTTCATGATGTGCCTCCAAGGTACACGAAGGGAACGGATTACGTGCCCGCATGAATCGACTCCAAGTTGCAAACAATTCCTTTACGCCGCGGTAACCGTCAGGACTTGGTTAACGAATGGTTTGAGCGGAGCCCCGACTGCACCCATCGTGGAACGCGCAGTCGGGACTCCCTCTCCCGCTTGCGGGGGAGGGGGGACCACGCGAAAGCGTGGTGGGAGGGGGTGCCCCACGCACTGAATGTGGGCGGACTTGGCGCAGGACAGAGTTTGTGCCCCCCTCCCACCAGCCTTTCGGCTGGTCCCCCTCCCCCGCAAGCGCAGGGCTATCGCATATGGGGCGCTGACAGTAGTTGGATGGCCCTCTCCCCTTGTGGGAGAAGGCAAGAGGTGCCCAGCGCCGTCATATGCGATAGCCCTGCCCGCAAGCGGGAGAGCAAGGGAGTCCCGACTGCGCCTTTCGGGGCTTAAACATCTGCGAGGCCGAGTCCCGCCCGAGATAGCTCTGGACCTGCCCCTGCCCACCACGGCGCGATGGCTGATGGGTAAAAAGAAAGGGCCGCCCTGAGGCGACCCTTTCCGATTTCGTGGCTTTCGAAGCAGTCATTGCCCTCAAGACACGACAGAAGTCGCGCCGAGGGCGAGGTGCCTTCGATTAGGCCAGAGGCTGCTCCGAGCTAACGGAGACTCCAGGACCCTTCGAAACCGACGATTTCTGATGAGACACTTGGACCACCTCCTTTTGCTGGTTGAACATGACCGCGAAGGTGGGACCGATTTACGGATCTGACAAGGGCAAATGCGCAACAGATGTGAATGAACGGTGACAACTCGCGTCGCGCAGCTGTCGTTTGGCCTTGAGAACTGAAGCAGCCCTTTCGGCGTCCGCTCGCCGCGATCACAGCTGCACGCCCATGTCGGACCTGGATGGCCCGCGACAGGTCGGCAAGGACACGCTCCGCGGGCCGTTGAGCGGCGTTCTCCGGTACGTGCTGGCACGCGCATGTGGGGCGTCCATAAATGCATCAACCCCGCCACGGCTGCGCCGGGCGGGGTCGATTGAGTACGGATCGGCTTGCGCCGAAGCGGAAATCAGAACTTGAAGTTCACGCCCGCCGAGATGGTGTGGGCGGTGAGGCCCAGGTCGGTGTCGCCCGCATCGAGGGTGTAGGTCTGCGAGCCGTAGTCGCTGTAGCGATACAGCAGGTCGATCGAGATGTTGTCGGCAACCGCAAATTCGACGCCCGCACCAACGGTCCAGCCGATGTGAGTCGCATCGTCTTCGACGCCGGGCACGACGGTGTTATCGGTGGCAGTGGCGCCGGCGAAGGCCACACCGGCCGTCAGGTACGGCAGGAAGGCGCCGCCATCAAAGCCGAGACGACCGCGGATGCTGCCGAGCCAGTTCACGTCGTAGGCGATACCATCAACGGTATTCTCGCCGCCAAGATCCGACCAGGCGACGTCGGCAACGATACCGGCGACGATGGCTTCGGAGACGGTGAAATTGGCGCCGACCGCGACGCCGAGCTGCCAACCGGTCAGGTCGTACTCGGTATCGGGAGCAACGAAGTACCCATCGTCGTCATTGACGGTACCCCAGCCGTAGCCGGCAAAGGCGCCGACATACACGCCGTCCCAGTTGCCACCGACGTCGATGACACCGACCGGGGGAGCGGGTTCGCTGATGATGAGATCGGCCGCCTGGACCGAGGAGATGAAGCTCAGAGCGGCAACGCCGGCGAGCAGGGAAACGGCAAAACGATTCATGGGTGGCCTCCAGAAAAGCAACGCCTATAAGATACGCACGTCCTGGGGAAAGAAAACCCGACTCCGCCAGCAACGCACAGCTTAGCCGTAAAGTGTCACCCCCAAGACACAGGTATGGCCTGGGTTCTTAATAACGTTGTAAATCTCTATTTTGACACAATTGCGCCGCGCATGAGGCAGCGCGAGACAATGCTGCGCGATACCGCACCAGGAAACGTCGCATCATCGCAAAATCAAACCCCGCCGCGGCTTGCGCCGGGCGGGGTCGATTTAGATAACCGTTCGGCTCGAGGCCGAAGGCGGAAATCAGAAGCGGAAGTTCACGCCGGCGGTGACCGCATGCGAGGTCAGGCCGAACGACTCGGTCGGCGCAGCGCCGAGCTCGTAGTCCTTCGAACCGTAGTCGGTGTAGCGGTACTGCAGGTCGAGCGACACGTTGTCGGCAACGGCGAACTCGACACCAGCACCAACGGTCCAACCGATGTGGGTCTGGGTGTCTTCGAGAGCGCCGTCGGTCACCGTGGCGTTGGCAAAAGCCACACCGGCGGTCACATACGGCAGGAAGGCGCCACCATCGAAGCCGAGACGGCCGCGGATAGAACCTGCCCAGTCGACGTTGTACGAACTGTCCGCATCGACGTCGCCATTGAGGTCCGTCCAGGCGATGTCGCCAACGATACCGGCAACGATGGCTTCCGAAACGGTGAAGTTGGCGCCGGCGTTAACACCCAGCTGCCAGCCCGTCAGATCGGTCTCGGCGTCGACACCGTTGAGGAAGTAGTTTTCCTCGTCGGTGACGGTGCCCCAGCCGGCGCCGGCGAAAGCACCGATGAAGACGCCGTCCCAGTTGCCGGTGGTCGACACGATGCCGACCGCCGGGGCGGGCTCATCGATGATCAGGTCAGCAGCGAAGGCCGAGGACATCACGGAGACGCCAGCCACACCGGCCAGCAGAGCGATTGCAAAACGATTCATTTAGTCAACTCCTAGAGAGAGGGCCCTCACGTAGCCCCTGTCGCGGGCAAAAGCGACCTCACGTGCTAACAAACTGTTCACGCGCTGCGCCTCCAGAAGAGAGTCGTGCCATTCGCGCCACACCTGTTTCCGGCATGGCGATTTCAAGGCACAACTGAGGAATTTTCGGGGAAAAAGAGACCCCGCCGCGGCTCGCGCCGGGCGGGGTCCTGAACTTTCAGCAGTCAGACTGGCTTAGAAGTTCCAGTGCAGACCGGCCTGGATGGTGTGCGTGCTGAGGTCGATCTCAGGATCGGTACCGGCCGAGAAGTCATAGGTCTGCGCGCCGTAATCGCTATAGCGGTAGAGCAGATCGATCGACAGCTCTTCGCTAACGGCAAACTCGACACCAGCGCCGACGGTCCAGCCAACGTGTGTCGCGTCGGCCTCGATACCACCGAATAGTGGCGAGAAGCGTTCAGCATGGGCGACCGCGAGACCGGCCGTGAGGTAGGGCAGGAAGGCGCCACCGTCGAAGCCAAGACGGCCACGCAGCGAACCCGTCCAGTCGATCGTGTGAGTGGTGCCATCAAAAGCGCCGCCTTCGATTTCACCGCCGATGTCCGCCCACGCGATGTCGCCGACGACACCGATCACGATACCCGAACCAACGGTGGCGTTGAAACCCGCATCAACACCGAGCAGCCAGCCGCTCAGGTCGATATCGTTGCCGCCAACCGGCACGGGGCCGACGCCACCAGCTGCGGTGTGGTCGGCAGTGCCCCAGCCCGCGCCGATGAAACCACCGATAAATGCGCCGTCCCAGCTCCCGCTGACGTCGACGACACCGACTTCAGCCGGTTCTTCAATGATCAGATCCGCGGCGTAGGCCGAGGACATCAGACCAGCAGCGGCCACAGTGGCCAGCAGGATAGTGGTGATGTGCTTCATGATTGCCCTCCAAAAGGTCGAGGCTACCCTCACATGAAATATGGCAGGAATCGAGCCCCCTCATGGAGACAATTGCCACATTGAAGCAACTGTGTTGCAGCGCTGCATCAACTGACGATGTGTAGCACATCAGGATTTCTGCAAGACAAAACATAGTGTTAGCAGCACCGTATGCCGACATCTGCGTAGTGGCTCACGCCGCCGTGATGGGCCCAGGAATTTTGTGGCAAAGCCAAGACAACTGCATTTCGGACGGCGACGACTCTATCCGGTGAGCCGAATCTGTTCATGCAATGGCGATCAACAGATGAGCGTCCGCCACCGACTGATTCCGCGCCTTGAACGTCCTCGGCGAGACCCCCGAAAAGCAAAACCCCCGGCAGCCGATCGGCGCCAGGGGCTTCAATTGGATGGTGGGTGTGACAGGGATTGAACCTGTGACCCCCGCCGTGTGAAGGCGATGCTCTCCCGCTGAGCTACACACCCATCCGTTCGGGTCGTGACCTCAGGTCTGTTAAGACCGTCGTCCGTCGCGACCAAACTGCGGCGCCGATTTCATCGGCATATTCAAGGACTTCGGGAGTCCTTCAAGCGAGGGATGGTGGGTGTAACAGGGATTGAACCTGTGACCCCTACCATGTCAAGGTAGTGCTCTCCCGCTGAGCTATACACCCATCACATCGCTTGTCACGTCGGGCACCGCCCGTCGTTGCGAGCGCGGTAGACCATAAAACCCGCTTGCGGGTCAAGCGTGAATTCCGGGCTGGGGAAACCGCCCGCAAAGTACCCCCGAGACCCCCGCTGCGCGGCACTAGCGGACGACGGGTACCGGGCAATGCCCCCGCCGGGAGGCCTCGCCGCGGGATCAGGCCGCCAGCAGCCGCTCGACCTCGTGCACCAGATCCTTGAGGTGGAAGGGCTTCGACAGCACCGACGCATCCTTGGGGGCTTCCGAGTCGGGGTTGAGCGCCACGGCGGCAAAACCGGTGATGAACATCACCTTGAGATCCGGATCGAGCTCGGTGGCGCGGCGCGCCAGTTCGATCCCGTCCATCTCCGGCATCACGATGTCGCTCAAGAGCAGCGAGAACGGCTCTTCGCGCAGTCGCTCGTACGCCGACCTGCCGTTGTCGAACGAGACCACCTCATAGCCGGCGGTCTTCAACGCGCGGGTGAGGAACTGGCGCATGTCGTTATCGTCTTCGGCGAGCAGAATGCGCTTCATCATGTCCTCTTGGCGCCCCATCGACGGCGTTCTGCCGCGGAACTCTAATGGGTGATGTTTAATGCAAGTTTTCTCGATCGAGAACCCATACGCGGCAAGTGTGAACATGCTGCCTTCGGACTTATGGACATTCGGCAACGCGCGCGGCAAAGTACGGCAATAAGGCAGCGCTGCGGCGCTGAAGGGAGACCCGGTGCAGTCCGACTATTGGGACAGGCCAGCATTCGAAACCATCCGGCCCCGCCGGGTGATGGCGCCACTGGTGTTCAATTCCGCACATTCCGGCCGCGATTACCCCGAGCGCTTCCTTGCGATGACCCGGCTCGACCACCTGTCGATCCGCCAGTCTGAGGATGCCTTTGTCGACGAGTTGTTCCAGCGGGCGCCGCACCTGGGTGCGCCGCTGATCCGGGCGCATTTTCCGCGCGCCTATCTCGATGTGAATCGCGAGCCGTGGGAACTCGACCCCACCATGTTCGTCGAGCCGCTCTCCGAACGCTTCAACACCACCAGCCCGCGTGTCGCCGCCGGGCTCGGCACGCTGGCGCGCGTCGTGGCCGAGAACAAGCCGATCTATAAGGAGCGGCTGACGCTCGACGACGCGCGCATGCGCATCGAGGGCATCTACCAGCCTTACCACGCCACCATGCAGCGGCTGCTGACCGAGGCCTATGGCGCCTTCGGCGTGGCAGTGCTGATCGACTGCCACTCGATGCCGCGGCTGTCGCGCAGCGGCGACCGGCTCGGCCCCGACGTGGTGCTGGGCGATCGCTACGGCACCACCTGCGCCCCGATTCTCGCCGACCTGGCCGAGATGGTGTTTGCCGGCGCCGGGCTGCGGGTGGCGCGCAACCGCCCCTATGCCGGCGGTTTCTGTACCCGCACCTATGGCCGGCCGCAGCACGGCGTGCATGCCCTGCAGATCGAGCTCAGCCGCCACCTCTATATGAACGAGGTGACGCTCGAGAAAAACGCCGGCTTCGGCGCCATGCGGCAACTGGTGGATCGGCTGGTCGCAACGCTGGTGGGGCTCGATTTCGCCATGCTCTCGCCACCTACCCCGGCGCAGGAGAAATACGCGGCGGAGTGAAGGGTGGGCAACGTGGATGCCCCATCCCGATGTCATCCCAGCGAAAGCTGGAATTCATCTCCGCGGTGAGGGCTTCGCCCTCGTCCGCCAGGCTGGCGCAAGCGGCGCGTTAGGTCCCAGCTTTCGCTGGGATGACATCGAGTTTTTGGTACGGCTGGTGCATGGCCCCGAACGTTCGAAGCAAAAAATCGGGCCGCCGGAGCGGCCCAGTCAAGGGAGGAAACGATGACGGCCAGAGTGCGTTGCCTAAGTCGAGGCAAGAGGCTCAAGAGCCGCCCATCCATCATGCAGTTACTGGCGTGAACTGATTTGCGCCCCTCCACAAGGCGGCCGGAAGTCTTCAACAGATAAACTTGCGCCGTTGTTGCAAAAATGAATCACGATCGTCACAAACTATTCGCGCATGTCGACTGAGATCGGCGGCTAGAACACTGGACCAACTCACAAAATCGCGCCGGGAAGGCTGACATGGAAGATACATCTCTTGGCGCGGACCGTCTCGGCGGCCTTACCGCCGACCTGGTGCGCCGCACCTTGCTCGATGCCGCCGAAATCGCCGCAAGCATCACCTTGCCCCGCTTCCGTCAAGGCATCGCCGTGGACAACAAGTGGGCCGTAGGGTTCGATCCGGTCACGGAGGCCGACCGCGAGGCCGAACGCGTCATCCGCGAGTTGATCGGCGCGCGTTTTCCAGACCACGCCATCGTTGGCGAAGAATGGGACGACAAGCCCGGCTCAGCTCCCTTTTCGTGGATCATCGACCCGATTGACGGCACCCGCGCCTTCATCACCGGAGTACCCGTATGGGGTACGCTGGTCGGGCTCACCTTAAAAGGACGTGCGGTCGCCGGCCTGATGGCGCAGCCGTTCACCGGCGAAATCTACCTGAGCCTGCCCGGCGAGGCTGGCTACTATCGCGGTGATCAGCATCTGCCGCTTAGAACCAGCACGGTGACCGAACTGTCGAAAGCCAAGCTGACCACCACCTCGCCCGACCTCTTCCTGCGTCCGGGACGGGACCTTACGCGGCAATGGGACGCCATCAGCTCACAGGTGCTGACCACCCGCTACGGGCTCGATTGCTATGGCTACGCTCTGATGTCGGCCGGCCACATCGATCTGGTGGTCGAGGCCGGGTTGAAGAATGTCGATATCTGCCCACTGATCCCGCTGATCGAGAATGCCGGCGGCGTCATCACCACCTGGGACGGCGGCCCGGCCGAACAAGGCGGCAACTGCGTCGCCGCGGCGACGCCTGAGCTGCACGCAGCGGCCATGGCAGCGCTCAGGGGGTAATGGGCCTTCTAGCTAACCCCAACCACGGTTGTCATCCCTGCGAAAGCAGGGACCCAACTCACGTCCTGCGCCAGGCGTTGGATGGGTCCCAGCTTTCGCTGGGATGACATCGAGTGGGGGAGTGGGCAGTGGCCACCAGACGTCAGGCGCTCTGTTCCGTAATAAACGCGTCGAACGCCGCGAACACCTGGGCGCGGATGGCGTCGTTCTCGACGAACATCTCGTGCCGGGCGCCGGGGATCACCACGTGGCGGCCAGTGCGCATCCTCAAACCCAGCGTCTCGATGGCCGCGGTCGAGACGATCTCGTCGCGGGCCGCCGCCAGCATCAGCACCGGGATGCGGACGGCGCCGGGGAACTGGTCGGTCGCGGCGCCGGCCATCGCCTCGAAAGCGGAGGCGGCCCAGCGGAAGGTCGGGGCGCCGAGCTCCAGTTCCGGACGGGCCTTCAGCACCTCCACCGAGCGGTTGAAGCGCGCAAGATCGGAGGTCAGCGGGTTGCCGGCAAAGCTCTGTTCGGTCTGCGCCTTGTCGCCACGCCGACCGATCGGCAGTCGGGCCAGCCCGAGATTTGAGAGCGTGCCGCAAAGCCGCGCCATGCCGGCCATGCTGAGCGGCTGGCGATCGAGCCCCACCATCGGCGCCGACACAAAGATCCGCTCGAACATCATGCGGTCTCGGATACCGGCATAGAGCGAGGCGAGCCCACCCATCGAATGGCCGACGAGGTAATAGGGCGCGGGGCAATCGGGCAACAGGATCGAGCCATGGAAGGCCTTGAGGTCTTCCCAGTAGTCGTCGAAGCGCCTGACATAGCCGAGCCGCTTGTTGCCGATCAGCCGCTGGCTGCCACCCTGCCCGCGCCAATCGAAGGTGGCGACGGCGAAACCGCGCGACTGGAAGTCGGCGATGGTCTCGAAATATTTCTCGATGAACTCGGTGCGCCCCTGGACCAGGCAGATCGTGCCCTTGGCCGCGCCCTGCCCCTTGGGGAAGGTGGCATAGCGCAGCTGTACCTTGTCGGGCGTAGTGAAGTAGCCGACCCGCGCGCCCTCCGGCACCGGGTTGGACGGCACCACCGCAAGGGTTGGCCCATTGGGGTCGACGATGGCGTTCATGCGCTGCTCCGGACGATAACCCTGTGCATACTGGATTCCCGGGCCGGCGGGAATGATGGGTGATACCCAAGCCCGGAAAACCGAAAAGCCAGCGCCTCGGTTGAGACACTGGCTTTCCTGTGATGGCCGCCTTGCGGGGGGCGGGTGAAGGCGGCTCATTCGGTGTGCCCTGCAGCAGACAGTAAGCACAGTCCCGCTTATAGGAGCCGCTGCCTGAACCGCCTTTGATCGCCACATTCATCTTCGGTTCATCGACCTTGAACCGGGGTCTTGAACCCTGGCCGATGCTCCCTAAATCAATGCTGTCCGCCGGGAACTCCCGGGGATCGGGAACCCGGGAATGCCTGCTTGCCCAATTGGGGAGCGCGCATGGGACACCCGAACACAAGCCACGTTGCTCAAAGGAGAATGTGATCATGGCTAGCTACGATTTTTCCCCCTTCTACCGTTCGACCGTCGGTTTCGACCGCGTCTTCAATCGTCTCGATGCCCTCGTGGGTCAGGAGGCGAAATCCTATCCTCCCTACAATATCGAGAAGACCGGCGAGAACGCCTACCGCATCTCGATTGCTGTCGCCGGCTTTGCCGATGGCGACATCGCCATTGAGAGCAAGGAGAACAACTTGGTCGTAAAGGGCGCCAAGGCCCAGGAGAGCGAGGACAAGTCTCGCGAGTTCCTGCACCGCGGCATTGCCGAGCGCGCTTTCGAGTTGCGCTTCCAGCTCGCCGACTACGTTGAAGTCGCCGGCGCCAACCTCGAGAACGGTCTGCTCCATATCGAGCTGAAGCGCGAAATTCCGGAGAGCAAGAAGGCTCGCCAGATTCCGATCAGCGCCTCGACCAAGACCATCGAGGACCAGACGGTCAACTAATCCGGTCTGATCCGGTCACGAACGACTTGGCACAACCAGGCGGTCTGTTCGCCAGGTGAATGGAAATGAGGGCGTGGTTCGTGAAGAACTGCGCCCTTGTTGTTTGTACAATACATACTTTTGCCAGCAACGAGGCCTTGCCCGCGGGCAACAGAACTGATGGTGTTCGGCCTCATCTTCTCGAGGAGCGTCACCATGCATCGCTTGGCCATCATCGTTGCTGTGTCCTTGATTGCTGCCTCACCAGCTCTCGCCGCCGAAACTCGCTGCGGCTGGTACATGAACCCCACGCCGGGCAACCTCTGGCTGATGGACAAGGACGCCACCTGGACCATTACCTCGCAGGCAGAGGCGACCGGCCCCGATGCCGAGGGCGTCGAGAACACCCCGGATTTCGATGACAAGCAGTTCGTCGAGACCAACAACCCGGGCAGCGGCTACGGCTATGGTTGCGCCTGCATGAGCGTCACCGTCGACAAGGCCGAGGAGCGCATCACCCGGGTCTTCTCGGGCGAGATCAAGCCACTCAGCGTCTGCAAGGCCGACAAATCACTGCCCAGCCCCGACTGATGGCGCGCGCTTCGTTCAAGACATCCACGCTGGCTTTGAGGAACCTCCGACGCACCCACGCCGTTCTCACGGCGTCCCTGCAACGCGTCACAGGTTCCCCAAGATGAAATCCCCCGAAATCGGCCTCAAGTCCAACACCAAGGCCGAAATGATCGACCTGTTGAATGCCCGCCTCGCCGACGCCATCGATCTGGCGCTGGTCACCAAGCAGGCGCACTGGAACCTCAAAGGCCCCACCTTCATCGCCGTACATGAGCTGCTCGACCAGTTGCGCGACGACGTCGATGAGCATGTCGACATCATCGCCGAGCGCGTCGCCCAGCTCGACGGCATCGCCCTGGGCACGCTGCAGACAGTGGGCAAAGCCAGCAAGCTCGCCCCCTACCCCACCGATATCAGGAAGGTCCCCGACCACGTCGCCGCCCTGGTCGAGCGCTACGCCGCGCTGAGCAAATCCACCCGCGAGGGGATCGATGCGGCGGACGAAGCCGGTGACGCGGATACCGCTGATATCTTCACCGCCTTCTCGCGCAGCCTCGACAAGAACCTGTGGTTTCTGAAGAGCCATCTGGAGTAGGCAACGGGGCCCGTTGCTGATCTTTCGGCATCCCACGCGCAGATCTCTCGGCCATCTCCCCCCTTGCGGGGGAGAATGGAATTTCTTGGGCTTAGCTACTTGGCTAAGCCTTAGAAATTCCAAGAGAGGGGATTTTGGCGGGCACGGTGGCTCCCCACGCCCCCTCTCTTGCGAAAACTAAGGACTTAGCTGCGCTAAGCCCAAGTTTTCGCTTTCTCCCCCGCCAAGGGGGAGAGTCCCGACTGATGCTCCGATGCATATGCTGGCCACCGACTACCTCTCTTCCTTTGCGCGAAGAGCCAGCGAGCACACTCATCCCCGCCGCGTCCCTGCCCGCGCCATCCCGTCATGCGGCCCCAGTTCCCGCTTCGGCGCGTCGAGCCACGCCCGTCCCACTTTTGCGAACTCCTCCATCCGCTCGGGGTTCAGCGGGTAGTTCAGCTGATTGCCCTCACGGGCATGCTCGCCGACCACTAGCAGGTGCACGTCGGCGTCGCTGTTGTTGAGGAACGAGTGGGCGATGCCGGTGCCGGCGGGAAATACCGCCGCATCGCCTTCGCTGAGCTCGTGCAAATGCCCGTCGATCCACACATCGGGACGGCCCTTGAGCACCAGCACGAACTCGTCCTCGCGGCTTTCGGCATGCGGACGCGAGGTGCGGTTGCCGGGCGCGACGATGTCGTAATTGATGCCGATGCGCTTCATTCCCAGCGCCGCCCCCATCCGGCTGCTCTGGCCGCCATGGTTGGTGTGCTTGGGGTTGGGGAACGGCGCGAGGCCCTTGCTGTAATGCGCGATAAACCCCGGACGACGCGGACGAGCTGCGCCATCGTCGCGGCTGCCGGCCCGCGCCTTGCCGTCATGCGGCCCGAGCAGCCGTTTCGGCGCATCGAGCCAGGCGCCGTTCCAGCTGCTGAATTCGGCCATGCGCTCGGGGTTGAGCGGATAGTAGAGCTGGTTGCCCGGCAGTTCGTGCTCGCCGAGGATGATCAGCTGCATGTCCTCGTCGCTGTTATTAAGGAAGCTGTGGGCGATTCCAGTACCGCCGGGAAACGCCACGGCGTCGCCGGCCTCGAGCGGATGGAGCTTGCCGTCGATCCACACGTCGGGTTTGCCGCCGAGGACGAAGACGAACTCCTCCTCTTGGCTTTCGGCATGCGGAAACGACGAACGGCTGCCGGGCGGCGCCACTTCGTAGTTGATGCCGATATGGGTGAGGCCATGCAGCCCCCCGAGCGGATAGCCGAATCCCCCCATGTCGGCAAAGCCGCCATGGTCGAGCGGCCTGAGGCCATCCCGGATGTTGACGATGAACGATGGTCTCGGTGGCATTTGTGGCTCGGAGCGATTTCGCGAGGTGAAACATGTACATCCCGACAGCTGGATGTCGATGGGGCCGCTCCGGCCCAGGTGTACCGCCGAGTTCTCATCCGTTCGATTTCCTATAGCTGCAGCAGGGCCAAAACGCTGGGAATGCGGCTTCCTCAGGCGGCACATGGCCGCCAACTCCTACTGTTTTCCTATTCCCTCCCTGCGATCTCCTACGCCGGCTCAGTCACAACACGGCAAAAAAGTGTCCTCAGGCGCTTGCTCGTAGTTTGGAATTATGCAAATGTAGCCTCGATAGGACAGCACGTCTGTCCAATTTAGTGAGCGGCCGGTCTCCCCGGATGCGTTTCACACGCCGATCCGGCTGGACCGCTTGTCGATAGCGGAAACGGAGGGGTGGGGCCTTATCGAGCCCGTACGAGCGGCCATTTGGATGCAGAGCCGCTCCCCACTAAAGGATTGCGCACTCGGATTCGAGCCGTACACTGAGGTACGACTGGGGGCCGAAGGCGCGTCGAAAGGAACTTGAACACCAGGGCACTCGCCTTGGTCTCGAAGACGACTGCAAAAACAGAGGACTTTGCAAATGGCTGAACCACGGAACGGATCGATGTCACATCCCGTCACGGAAACCGCCATTCGCAAAAATGGCGGCTATCGAACAGATCTGCCTGCAGGCGTGATGCGGCCGCAGGCCGAGGGTCTTTATGATCCCTCGCGCGAGGTCGATGCCTGCGGCGTGGGCTTCATCGTCAACATGAAGAACCAGCCCAGCCAGAAGATCGTCCAGAACGGTCTCGCCATCCTCGAGAACCTCGAGCACCGCGGTGCCGTGGGCGCCGACCCGCTGATGGGCGACGGCGCCGGCATCATGGTGCAGATCCCACACAAGTTCTTTTTGAAGGAGAGCGCCCGGCTTGGCTTCCACCTGCCTGAGCAGGGCAAGTACGCCGTCGGCTTCATCTTCATGCCGCAGGACGCTGATCTGCGCCTGAAGATGGAACGCGTCGTCAGCAAGGTGATCGAGGACGAGGGCCAGACGGTCATCGGCTGGCGCGACGTGCCGTCCGACAACTCGTCGCTTTCGAAGGACCCCGAGATCGTCGCCACCGAGCCCTGCCACCGGCAGGTGATCATCGGTCGTGGCGACGCCATTGCCGATGAAGAGGCGTTCGAGCGCAAGCTCTACGTCATCCGCAAGGTGATGTCGGCCAAGATCTTCTCGGCCTTTGAAGGCAAGCCGAACGATTTCTACATCGTGTCGATGAGCTGCCGCACCCTGGTCTATAAGGGCATGTTCCTCGCCGCCCAGCTCGGCGCCTACTATCAGGATCTGCACGATCCCGACTTCGAGTCGGCGCTGGCGCTGGTGCATCAGCGTTTCTCCACCAACACCTTCCCGTCCTGGCGGCTGGCGCACCCCTACCGGTTCGTCTGCCACAACGGCGAAATCAACACCGTGCGCGGCAACGTCAACTGGATGGCGGCCCGCCAGGCTTCGGTGTCGTCGCCGCTGTTCGGCGCCGATATCCAGAAGCTCTGGCCGATTTCCTATCCCGGCCAGTCGGACACCGCCTGCTTCGACAACGCGCTCGAGTTCCTGATCCGCGGCGGCTACTCGCTGCCGCACGCAGCCATGATGCTGATCCCCGAAGCCTGGGCCGGCAACCCGCTGATGGATGAGGACCGCCGCGCCTTCTACGAGTATCACGCTGCGCTGATGGAGCCGTGGGACGGCCCCGCCGCCATGTGCTTCTCGGATGGCATCCATATCGGCGCGACGCTCGACCGCAACGGCCTGCGCCCGGCCCGCTATCTCGTCACCGAAGACGACGAAGTGGTGATGAGCTCGGAAGCCGGCGTGCTGCCGATCCCGGCTGCGAAGATCAAGAAGAAGTGGCGCCTGCAGCCGGGCAAGATGCTGCTGATCGACCTGAAGCAGGGCCGTATCGTCTCCGACGAGGAGATCAAGGCCGAGCTCGCCAACGCACACCCCTATAAGCAGTGGCTCGGGCGCACCCAGATCGTGCTCGAGGAACTGCCGGCGGTGCATTTCGAGCCCAAGACCTCGGATGTGCCGCTGCTCGATCGCCAGCAGGCCTTCGGCTACACCCAGGAAGATCTGAAGATGATCCTGCCGCCAATGGCCGCCACCGGCCAGGAAGCTGTGGGATCGATGGGCACCGACACCCCGATCTCGGCGCTCTCGAACAAGTCCAAGCTCCTCTACTCCTACTTCAAGCAGAACTTCGCGCAGGTGACCAACCCGCCGATCGACTCGATCCGCGAAGAGCTGGTGATGAGCCTCGTCTCGTTCATCGGGCCGCGGCCGAACGTGCTCGACCTCACCGGCGGCAACAGCCGGCAGCGGCTCGAAGTGCGCCAGCCGATCCTCACCAACGAGGATCTGGAAAAGATCCGCGCCATCGGCGGCATGGAAGACAACCCGTTCCGTTCCAAGACGCTCGACATCACCTATCCGGTGTCGGAAGGCGCAGAGGGGATGAAGCGGGCGCTCGATCAGCTGTTCTCGGATGCTGAGATGGCCGTCCACTCGGGCGACAACATCATCATCCTCTCCGATCGCTCGATGAACCGCGAGCGGGTGGCGATCCCGGCGCTGCTGGCCACCGCCGGCATCCATCACCACCTGATCCGCAAGGGTTTGCGCACCTCGGTGGGCCTCGTGGTCGAAACCGGCGAAGCGCGCGAAATCCACCATTTCTGCGCTCTCGCGGGCTATGGCGCCGAGGCGATCAACCCCTACCTGGCGTTCGAGACGCTGGCCGCCATGCAGGGCGATCTGCCGGGCGAGCTGGACGCGGACGAGATCATCTACCGCTACATCAAGGCGATCGGTAAGGGCATCCTCAAGGTCACTGCCAAGATGGGCATCTCGACCTACCAGTCCTATTGCGGCGCGCAGATCTTCGATGCGGTGGGCCTCACGACCGATTTCGTCTCGACCTACTTCACCGGCACCGCCACCACCATCGAGGGTGCAGGCCTCAAGGAGATCGCCGAGGAAACCGTGCTGCGGCACCAGGATGCCTTCGGCAATTCGCCGGTACTTGAGGACGTGCTCGACGTCGGCGGCGACTATGCCTTCCGCCAGCGCGGCGAGGCGCATGTCTGGCGCTCGGAGACGGTCGCCAGCCTGCAGCATGCCGCCCGTGGCAATGCCCGCGACAAGTACCGTGAGTTCTCGAAGCTCGTGAACGAGGTCGAGGACAAGTACGTCACCATCCGTTCGCTGTTCCGCATCAGGAAGGCGGACGAGGAGGGCCGGGCGCCCGTCGAACTCGACCAGGTCGAGCCGGCGGTCGAGATCGTCAAGCGCTTCTCGACCGGCGCCATGAGCTATGGCTCGATCTCGCTCGAAGCCCACACCACGCTCGCCATCGCCATGAACCGGATCGGCGGCAAGTCGAACACCGGTGAAGGCGGCGAGGAAGTCGATCGCTTCAAGCCGATGCCGAACGGCGACAGCAAGCGCTCGGCCATCAAGCAGGTGGCCTCGGGCCGCTTCGGCGTGACCACGGAATACCTGGTCAACTCCGACATGATGCAGATCAAGATGGCCCAGGGCGCCAAGCCCGGCGAAGGCGGCCAGCTGCCCGGCGACAAGGTGAACGAGACCATCGCCAAGGTCCGGCACTCGACTCCGGGCGTCGGCCTGATCTCGCCGCCGCCGCACCACGACATCTATTCGATCGAGGATCTGGCGCAGCTGATCTTCGATTTGAAGAACGTCAACCCGACCGGCCAGGTCTCGGTGAAGCTCGTCTCGGAAGTCGGCGTCGGCACGGTTGCCGCCGGCGTCGCCAAGGCGCGCGCCGACCATGTCACCATCTCCGGCTACGAGGGTGGCACCGGCGCTTCGCCGTTGACCTCGCTGAAGCATGCCGGCTCGCCGTGGGAAATCGGCCTCGCCGAGACCCAGCAGACGCTGGTCCGCAATCGGCTGCGCAGCCGCATCGCGGTACAGGTCGATGGCGGCGTGCGCACCGGCCGTGACGTGGTGATCGGCGCCCTGCTCGGCGCCGACGAGTTCGGTCTCGCCACCGCGCCGCTGATCGCGGCCGGCTGCGTGATGATGCGCAAGTGCCACCTCAACACCTGCCCGGTTGGCGTCGCCACCCAGGATCCGGTGCTGCGCGCCCGCTTCACCGGCAAGCCCGAGCACGTCATCAACTACCTGTTCTTCGTTGCCGAGGAAGTGCGCGAGCTGATGGCCGAGATGGGCTACACCCGGTTCGAGGAAATGGTCGGGCAGATGCAGATGCTCGACAAGACCGAGGCCATCGACCACTGGAAGGCCAAGGGGCTCGATTTTTCGAAACTCTTCCACAAGCCGTTCGCCCCGGAAGGCGTGGGGATCACCCACACCGAAAGCCAGAACCATCCGATCGACAAGGTTCTCGACCGTCGCCTGATCGCCGCGGCGCAGCCCGCGCTCGACCACGGCACCCCGGTCAAGATCGTCGAGACGATCACCAGCGTCGATCGCTCGGCGGGCGCCATGCTCGGCGGTGCGGTGGCCAAGCGCTATGGCCATGCCGGCCTCGCCGAAGATACCATCGCGGTGTCGCTGACCGGCACGGCCGGCCAGGCCTTCGGCGCCTGGGCGGCGCGCGGCATCTCCATCGATCTGGTGGGCGAGGCCAACGACTATGTGGGCAAGGGCCTTTCCGGCGCGCGCCTCGTGGTCCGGCCACCGGAAGAACGCGGCTACGTGCCCGAGGACTCGATCATCATCGGCAACACCGCGCTTTACGGCGCCATTACCGGTGAGTGCTACTTCCGCGGTGTGGCCGGCGAGCGCTTCGCCGTCCGCAACTCCGGCGCCATCGCCGTTGTCGAAGGCACCGGCGACCACGGCTGTGAGTACATGACCGGCGGCGTGGTGGTGGTGCTGGGCCGGACCGGCCGCAACTTCGCGGCGGGCATGTCCGGCGGCGTGGCCTATGTCCTCGACGAGGACGAGAGCTTCGAGAGCCGCTGCAACATGTCGATGGTCGAGCTCGAGCCGGTCGTCGAAGAGGAACGCCTCAATGGCCGCGACTTCGGCCACCACGGCGACCTCGAGACCATGGGCGTGGTCGAGATCCTGCACGACCTGCAGCGTCGCGATGCCGAACGGCTCTATCAGCTGATCGCGCGGCACAAGAGCTTCACCGGCTCGTCGCGCGCCAACCACATCCTTTCCAACTGGGACGAGTACCTGCCCAAGTTCAGGAAGGTCATGCCGATCGAGTACCGCAAGGCGCTCCAGCGGATGGAAAAGGCCCGTGAGGCCGCTCAACAGGTCGCGGCGGAGTAAGAACAATGGGCAAGATCACTGGCTTCCTCGAAATCGATCGCGTCGACCGGGATTACCTCCCGGTCGCCGAGCGGCTGAAGAACTACAACGAGTTCACCCTCCCGCTGGGCGACAAGGGCACCCGTGACCAGGCGGCGCGCTGCATGGATTGCGGCATTCCGTACTGCCACAACGGCTGCCCGGTGAATAACCAGATCCCGGATTGGAACGACCTCGTCTACAAGGGCGAGTGGCTGAAGGCGCTGAAGAACCTTCACTCCACCAACAACTTCCCCGAGTTCACCGGCCGCATCTGCCCTGCCCCGTGCGAGGCGAGCTGCACGCTGAACATCCCGGACACCCCGGTTAACATCAAGTCGATCGAGTGCGCCATTGTCGACAAGGGCTGGGAAGAGGGCTGGATCAAGCCGCAGATCAATCCGAACAAGACCGGCAAGAAGGTTGCGGTGATCGGTTCGGGCCCGGCCGGCATGTCCGCGGCCCAGCAGCTGGCTCGGGCCGGCCATGATGTGCATCTCTATGAGAAGGCCCAGCAGATCGGCGGCCTGATGCGCTATGGCATCCCGAACTTCAAGCTCGACAAGACGCAGATCGATCGCCGCGTCGAGCAGATGGTGGCCGAAGGCGTAACGCTCCATACCGGCGTCAATGTCGGCAAGGATATCACCGCCGATGAGCTCGCCGGCCGGTACGACGCCATCGCCATGTCGGGCGGCGCCGAGAAGCCGCGCGACCTGCCGATCCCCGGTCGTGAGTTCGACGGCATCCATTTCGCCATGGATTTCCTCGGCCAGCAGAACCGCAGGGTCACCGGCGAGCCGCTGAACAACGTCACCCCGATCCTCGCCGGCGGCAAGCATGTCGTCGTCATCGGCGGTGGCGATACCGGGTCCGACTGCATCGGCACCTCGAACCGTCAGGGCGCCGCTTCGGTGACCCAGATCGAGATCATGCCCATGCCTCCCGAAAAGGAGAACAAGGCGCTGGTCTGGCCGAACTATCCGGTGAAGTTCCGCATCTCCTCGTCGCAGGAAGAAGGCGTCACCCGTGACTTCGCCGTGGCGACCATCCGCTTCGACGGCGAGAACGGCAAGGTGACCGGCCTGCAATGCGCCCGCGCCGACGAGAAGTTCCAGCCGATCCCCGGCACCGAGTTCGTGCTGAAGGCCGACCTCGTGCTGCTCGCCATGGGCTTCCTCGGCCCGGTGCAGGAAGGCCTGGTGCAGGGCGCCGGTGTTGCCACCGACAAGCGCTCGAACGTCATGGCCGACACTCTGAAGTACCAGACAAGCCGCGAAAAATTCTTCGCCTGCGGCGACATGCGCCGCGGCCAGTCGCTGGTCGTCTGGGCCATCCGCGAAGGCCGTCAGTGCGCCCGCTCGATCGACGAGTGGCTGATGGGCAAGACCGATCTGCCGCGATAAGGCGATCCGCAGGAACGAATGAGGGGGCGCCTAGTGCGCCCCTTCTGCTTTTTGGTGCGTGGGGCTCCCCCCACGCACCAGCCGCTCGAAAGACCTCAGACCACGTTGATCTCGACCGGAATATTCCCGCGCGTCGCCTTGGAGTAGGGGCAGGTCTGGTGCGCCGCGGCGACCAGCTGTTCGGCGAGCTCGCGCTCGAGGCCCGGCAGGCTGACATTGAGCCGGGCCCTCAGGCCGTACTGCTCGCCTTCCATCACCAGGTCGACTTCCGCATCCACCGTGCGCTCGGCCGGCAGCGCCACCTTGAGCTTGCTGGCCACCGCGCCGATCGCGCCGAGAAAGCACGCCGACCAGCCGGCAGCGAACAACTGCTCGGGATTGGTGCCGCTGCCGAAGCCCGGCGGCGACAGCGCCACGTCGAGCGCGCCGTCCGAGCTGCGCGCCGTGCCGGCACGGCCCCCGCTGGTATGGGTGCGGCCGGTATAGAGGGTCTTTTCAATCTGGTTCATTGCTCTTCCGTTCGTTTCACATCGGGGCTTGGCAGGCCGCGCCAACACCACCATTTAGTTATCGCGATAATCATTACGGCGCGACTTGTGTCACAGCTCATGCAGCCGTACAAGCAAAAAGTTATCGCGATAATGATTTTGCGAACGGAGCTCTCCGATGGCCGAACCGCAGCGTGACCAGGAAGCGGGCCTCGCCGACTTCATGTGCTTTGCCGTCTACTCGGCCAACCTCGCCTACTCGCGGGTCTATAAGCCCGTGCTGGAGGAACTCGGGCTCACCTACCCGCAATACATCGCCATCGTCGCCCTATGGGAACAGGACGAGCAGACCGTCAAAGGGCTGAGCGACAAGCTGTTCCTCGAGCCGAGCACGGTGACCCCGATGCTCAAGCGGCTCGAGGTGATGGGTTACGTCACGCGGACGCGTGGCACTGAGGATGAGCGGATGGTCTTCGTGCGGCTCACAGAAACCGGCCGGCAATTGCGCGAGAAGGCCCGCGAGCTGTCGAAGATCACCTACAAGGCGGCCGGGCTGAACAGGGACGAGTTCCGCATCCTGCAGCGCGGCATCACCAACCTTCGCACCAACCTGATAGCCGCGGCTGGCGAGGCGTGAGCGCTGCTCCCCTCCCCCTTGAGGGGAGGGGTTGGGGGTGGGGGTGGTGAGGGACGCTCGGTGCTGACTGCACCACCCCCTCCCTCAATCCCTCCCCTCAAGGGGGAGGGAAGCCGGCCGGTGGTCAACCCAAGGTCAAGCCCAACCGCCCGATGAATACACACCAGTCGTGAGACTGGCTACGTCGCGCCCGCCGCCTCGAGCAGCTCGGCGATCTCGGCATAGCCACGCGCCCTCGCATGGGCCAGCGGCGTCACCCCATCTCCGTCGGCGAGGTTCACATCGGCGCCGCCCTTGATCAGGTCGGCGACGATCTCCTGGTAGGTCGACCCACCATCGGTGAGGATCACCGCCTCGAGCAGCGCCGTCCAGCCGAGCCCGTTGACATGGTTGGGGTCGACTCCTGCCGCGAGCAGCAACCGCACATTCTCGGGATGTCCCTTCTCGGCCGCCGGAATCAGCGCCGTGCCGCCGAAGCGGTTGGTATCCTTGAGGTTGGCGCCGGCCGCCAGCAGCAGCTTCAGGATCTCGGTCCGCCCCTCGGCGCCGGCATAGAGGTACGGCGTGTCCTTGCTGTCGTCCTTGGCGTTGACGTCGGCGCCCGTTTCGATCAGGACCCGCGCCGCCTCGAGCGCATTGGCGTGGGTCGCGACCAGCAGCGCCGTGCGGCCGCCGCTGTCGCGCACGTCCACTGTTTGCCCGGCCGCCAGCAATTGGATGAGAACTGCGGCATCATTGTCGCGCGCGGCGGCGAGGAAAGCCTGGTCATCGGCCATGGCGGGAACGGCTCCTGCGATAAGGGCAAGGCCGGCAAGAACGGCGCGGCGCTTCATTTCGGGTTCGGGTTCTCGACCTTGCCGACACCGAACGCATCGGCGCGTCCGACCGGCGCCTCGATCATCTGCGTCAGATCGAACCCGACGGTCGCCGCATCGGCCATGTCGGCCGTCACCAGGTCGGCAGCGCGCCGCGGCGTATTGGTGAGCGAGATCACCGCGCCTGCCACTTCGAGCAGCTTCATCTGCCCCAGCCCCTGATAGGGCGGGCGCATCATCAGCTGCGCGTCGGTGCCGAGCAGCGGATCGGCGACTTCGATCCCCACCGTGCCGCCGCCGCGATAGTAGTTCTTGAGGCTCTGGCTCAGGTAGAAGGCCAGCTTGTCGGCGCCGGCGGCGGAGAAGTGGATGCCGTCTTCCTTGCGCATGCGCACCTGGTTACCGTTGAGGTCGGGCCCACGCGCCGTGTAGCCACCCTCTTCGGTGGCGAACTTCTCATAGATATCGAGAAACTCGGCGCCCCCGCTGAACGCCGCGAGGCGCTGGATCTCATTGACCTGGATCATCGCCTTGCCGAACTTCGGCGCTTCCATCGGCGGCAGCCCGATCCAGATCGTCGGCTTGTTGGCGGCGCGCAGCGCCTTCACCACATTGGTGACGCGGGCCGAATACTCGGTGGTCCATTCCGGCGTCAGCGAGCCATAGACCTCGCCATTGAGGCGCATCTTCTGCCGGTCGTTGATGCCGATGATGACGACCGCGATGTCGAAGCCGTTGCCGGTAATCTGCTCACCGATGGTCTTGGGCCAGTCGAAGAAATCCGGCCTGACGAAGCTCGACGAGCCGACGCCCTGCGTCAGGATCGAGATGTTCGGGTCCTCGGCATAGAAGCGCTCCAATGCCTTGCCGACATCGGTCGCCATCGAGTCGCCGAACACGGCAAGCCGGGTCGCGCCGAGCGCCTTCTCGATCTTGGGCTTTTCCGGCGGCGGCAGCGCCGCCTTCTTCTGCTTTTTCACCACCGGCTTTTCGACCACCGGGGCTTCTTCCTGCTGCTGCTCGTCATCGCCGAACAGCAGGTCCATCAGCGTCCGCCGCTTCTTGCGCGGCGCCGGCTGTTCTCGCTGCGCCACGAGAATGCGCCCGTCATCGAGCTGCTGGGTGATCGCCGGCACGACGAACTCGGCCTCGCGCGCCTGCGCGAACATCGGCAGCATGTCGGTAAGCACCAGCGCCGCCACCACGGCGCCAACGACCCAGAGCACGAACCGGTTGGGTTTCTTCTGCATGGCAGCCATTTAGCTGACGAACGGCGGTGAATTGAAGACCGCTCGCGATAAATCTACCGGGGAGTGCTCTGCTTCCCTAACAGCGGGCATCGCTTGCCATGTCCCGAGAGAGCGACCAACCCTCCGCCCCCACCGGCGTCATCGAGTTTGATGAAGCTGCGGTGGTTGGCCGAGAACGCAGTTATTGCCCAGCAGCAGCGGCAGCAGCCACCAGCTCTTCATAGCTGTGCAGCGTGATGAACCCGTCCGCCACCTCGCCCTTCGAGGCCTGGAACTTGGCATAGGCAGCCTGGCTGACCGGCCCGATGCGCCCGTCGACCTTCCCCTCATAGAGCCCGAGCTTGATCAGCGCTTCCTGGATCCCCCGGCGCTGCTCGAGGTTGGGGAATTGCGTGTCCCGCGGCCAGGCGGTGACGTACTCGCCACGGCCCTGCAGCCTGTCCTCGAGATGCGAAATCGCCATCGCGTAGCTGTCGGAGAAATTGTAGCCCTTGAGGATCAGGTAGTTGTTCGTCATCAGGAATTTCGGCCCCTTCGCCCCGGTCGGAGCGTAGAGGAATACCGGGATCGAGCTATCGTTGAAGCTGGCGCCACCGACCCGCTTTACCCCGAGCTCGGCAAAGAACGAGATGGGCCGCAACTGGTCGCGCGTCGCCAGCAGGTAGTCGAACCCGGCCGGCACGTCGACCTCGTAGCCCCAGTCGAGGCCCGGCTTGTACCCCAGGCCTATGATGTACACAGCGGACGTCGCCAGCGCATCGGCCAGCGAGTTGTGCAGGTCGACCGCGCCGTCGCCATCGCCATCCGTGCCGTACTTGATGACGTTGCTCGGGTTGACTTGCAGATGCCCGATGGCGCCGGCCCAGCTGCCGACCAGCTTGGTGGCGTCGAGCGGCCCGCGTTGCACCAAGAGCAGCGCCGCAATCAGGTCCGCCGTGTCGCCTTCGAGCCGAACGCGTCGCTGATGCACCAGCGTTGCGAGGGAAGGGATGATCGGCCGGATGTACTGGGGATCGCCAAGCACCCGGCCGTAATTGGTCTCGATGCCCCAGATCGAGGCCAGCAGATAAGGATCAACGCCATATTTCTCGCCAGTCGCCGTCAGCAGCGCCTGGTTTTGCGCGATCGCTTCCTTGCCCTTGTCGAGGCGCCACTCGGTGACGCGCTTTTCGATGTAGTCCCACAGCGGCGTGGTGAACTCGGGCTGCGCCGTCACCAGCGCCGGCACATTCGCATCGGGCTTCAGCCCGTACATCGCCTTAGCGTAGGTCTCATGGGTGACACCCGCCGCCACCGCCGTCGCTTCAAAATTCTTGATGAAGGACTCAAAGCTCTCGACCGGTTGAGCGAAGGCCGGCGAGATGAGACCAAGGAACGCGACGACGAAGGCGAGGTGACGTTGCATGGCGAATCGCTACCTGTTTCGTGTGGCTAAATAGCGCTCCCAGTTCAGCGCCGCGTCAACGATCTCGGTGAGGTCGTCATGCGCCGGCTTCCAGCCCAGCACCTGCCGCACCTTGTCGGCCTTGGCGACGATCGAGGCCGGATCGCCGGCGCGGCGGGGCTCTTCGACCACCTTGAAGTCGACGCCCGACACCGCTTTGACCGTGCGCACCACGTCGCGCACCGAAAAGCCGCGGCCATAGCCGCAGTTCATGGTGACCGAGGCGCCGCCCTTGCGCAGGTATTCGAGCAGCAGCGCGTGCGCCTCGCAGAGGTCGCTGACATGGATGTAGTCACGCACCCCGGTGCCGTCGGGGGTCGGGAAGTCGGTGCCGAAGATCCCCATGCTCGGCCGCTGGCCCAGCGCCGCCTGCGCGGCGACCTTGATCAGGTGCGTGGCGGTCGGTGAGGATTGCCCGCTGCGCTTTTTGGGGTCGGCGCCCGCGACGTTGAAGTAGCGCAGCACCCCGTAGGTCAAGGGGTGCGCTGCCGCCACATCGGCCAGCATCAACTCGGTCATCAGCTTGGAGCGGCCATAGGGCGATTCCGGCATCAGCTGGCTGGTCTCGGCCACCGGCTCGAGCCCGGCACTGCCGTAAACCGCCGCGGTCGAGGAGAAGATGAAGTGCTTCACCCCGCCCTTCACCGCCGCCTCGATCAGGTTGCGCGAGGTCGCGGTGTTGTTGGCGTAGTATTTCAGGGGATCGCTGACCGATTCCGGCACCACGATCGAGCCGGCGAAATGCACGATCTCGGTGATGCCATGCTCGGCGATGAGTTTGCCGACCAGTTCCATGTCACCGGCATTGCCCTGAACGAACGTCGCCCGGTGGTCGATGGCCCAGTCGAAGCCGGTGGTGAGGTTGTCGAGCACCACCACCGCCTGCCCGGCATCGGCAAGCCGCAGCACCATGTGACTGCCGATATAGCCGGCGCCGCCTGTGATCAGAACCGTCATGGTCCCCAACCCTCAAACCAGAAATTAATGGCGTGGACGCTAATTTGCGAGGTGCTAAGAAACGCCTTATAGCCCGCCTATTGCCTTCTCTCCCGCCTTTTCAGGAGTCCTCCTTGCCCAATCGCGT
The DNA here is from genome assembly GCF_964252795.1 of Devosia sp. LjRoot16. Taxonomy (NCBI): domain Bacteria; kingdom Pseudomonadati; phylum Pseudomonadota; class Alphaproteobacteria; order Hyphomicrobiales; family Devosiaceae; genus Devosia; species Devosia sp. LjRoot16. The sequence continues at coordinate 384,497 of NZ_CAXUPH020000005.1, read as the reverse complement.
GCGCACCGCCGTGTTCCCGGTTGCGGGTCTCGGCACCCGTTTCCTGCCCGCCACCAAGGCGATGCCCAAGGAAATGCTGACCGTGGTCGATCGCCCGCTGATCCAGTACGCGGTGGATGAAGCGCGCGAGGCGGGGATCGAGCACTTCGTGTTCGTCACCGGCCGCAACAAGGGCGTCATCGAGGATCACTTCGACCGGCAGTACGAGCTCGAGCACACGCTCGAGATCCGCGGCAAGACCGAGGCGCTGAGCGAGCTGCAGCAGGACCTGCCCTCGGCCGGCCAGACCAGCTTCACCCGCCAGCAGGAGCCGCTGGGGCTCGGCCACGCCGTCTGGTGCGCCCGCGAGCTGGTGGGCGACCAGCCCTTCGCGCTGCTGCTGCCCGACATGGTGTTCAAGGGCGTCCCCGGCGTGCTCCGGCAGATGATGGACGCCTACGAGACGAGCGGCGGCAACGTCATCGCCGTCGAGGAAGTGCCGATGGAAGATGTCTCGTCCTATGGTGTCGTGGCGCGTGGCGCCGGCCCGGACGAAGGCTTCCGCATCACCGGCATGGTGGAAAAGCCGAAGCGGGAGGACGCGCCCTCCAACCTGATCATTTCCGGTCGCTATATCCTCCAGCCGCAGATCTTCTCCCTGATCGCCGACCAGGAGCGCGGCGCCGGCGGCGAGATCCAGCTCACCGACGCCATGCAGACGCTGATGACCCAGCAGCGCTTCAGCGGCGTCAAGTACAAGGGCCAGTCCTTCGACTGCGGCTCAAAGCTCGGTTTCCTCACCGCCAACGTGGTGTTCGCACTCGACCGGCCCGACCTCTCCGAGGCGTTCCGCAAGCAGATCCGGCATCTGATTTAGAGTATCTCACCAACGGCGAGATGGCCCTCCTCATCACCTCCCCCACCGGGGTGTGCCCCACTCACCGGGTCATTCCCGCGAAATCGGGAACCTCTGTTTTGGTGCCTGCCGCACGATCGCAAACGGAGGTCCCCGCTTTCGCGGGGATGACACCGAGTTCTGGGGGACTTGCACAGCCTCGGTTCGCATACCGAGTGTCGGGGCAAATAGTGCAACGATATCGCGCAGCACTCTACCGGTGGAACTTTACCCCCACCGTCACCTGATGCTCGTCGGTGGCCGGCGCCGGGGTCTTCTCAGTCCTGAGGAAACTGTAATCGGCCGTAAGGTCGGTGTGCTCGTTGAGCAGGTAATCTGCCCCGACGCCAAAGCCCCAGTTGTACTCGTCGTTGTCGATGCCCTGGTAATGCGCCTCGCTCCACTGCGCATCGGCGCGCAGCTTCAGCCACGGGTTGACCAGGTAGTCGAGCTGACCGGTGGCGGCGTAGGTGAGCTTCGCCGTGGCGCCCGACGTGGTGCCCGGCTGCGAGATCGTCGTGCTGAAGGCGCCGGTCAGCGTCAGCGTCTCGTCCGGCCGAAACACCGCCTTGGCGTCGTACAGCACGGCCGAGAAATCGCTGAGCGAGCCATCGGTGAGATCGGTGTAGCCGAAGCCCAGTGAGCCCTCGAGTTCCAGCGTCTCGTTGAATTTGGCGCTGAGCCCACCACGACCGGCATAGGTGACGTTGTCGAGCTTCACCAGGAGGCTCGGCGAGGGCGCGTCATAGGCGAGGTATTCCGCTTCCACGTCGACAAAGGCGACAAGGCCGGGCGTCAGCTCGTAACCAAGCTGGGCGCCGGCGCCATAGGCCGTGGTGTTCTGGAAGCTGTTGTCGGCGGTCGAGTTGTCGTCATAGACGGTCTCGCCATAGACCTCGCGGCCGGCGCTGCCACGCACCGCCAGGTTGAACGCCCCGAGGTCACGCGCCGCGCTGACCTCGCCATCGCCGGACACGACGACCGGCGCGGAAGCGACGTTATCGGCATAGTCCGGGCCGTTTGCATCGTCCTGCGACACCTTGAGGTTGCCCCGCCCGGCGAGCGTTGTCAGCGCGTCGAGTTCATACTCACCCCCGGCCGTGCCGGTGATCGAGCCGATCCGGGCGCTGCCGTCGACCTCGTAGCCGAGCTCGCCGCTCAGCCCGACATCGTAGCCGCCGCGGATGGTCTCATGGGTCAGCGTCACGCTCGGTAGCGCGATCAGCTCATAGGTGGGACCGTCGCCGGTTCCCTCATCCTTGATGCCGCCGCGAAGGCCGAGGCTCCAGTCGAGCTCGAACGGTTCGTTCCCCCATTCATAGGGCGGCGTCGCGACGCAGTTGGCGCAGTCGATCGCCGGGTTACCGGTGAGATCGGCATTATTGGTCGCCGAGCCGTCGCCGAGCGGCGTGAACTCGCCCGCAGCAGCGGGAATCGCGAGCAGCGCCAGCGCCGCAGCGCTGACGGCCAAGCCGGCTTTCCTCGTTCGCATCTGCTGCACTGCCTCGGGCGATAATGGTCAACGAACCCTTGCAGCTTATGGTTAAGGAAACCTTGTCCGGGCGATCCTAAACAGCCTCGACCCTGAGCAGGGCCCCATCCGCCTCGATGATCCGGACGCGCGAGCCGGCCGCAAGATCGGGGCCTTGCACGCGCCACACGGTGTCATCGAGCGCGATCCGGCCGATCCCGTCACGGATCGGCTCGTCGAGCACCGCTTCCTGGCCGATGAAGCGGTTGGCGCGCTGGTTGAGGAACGGTCGGTCGGACGCCACTCCCGGGCCGCGGAACTTCAGCCACAGCCCGATACTGGCCAGCGCCAGGGCGCCGAAGATCACGAACTGCAGCGGCCAGAAAATGCTGACGAACAGCGCCAGCACCCCGGTGACCAGCGCCGCACCGCCGAGCCAGACCAGCACCCCACCCGGTACCACCAGTTCGAGCGCCAGGAGGATCAGCCCGGCCACCACCCAGGACCACGCCCCGTGGGTAGCAATGAAGTCGATGACCTGCATGTCTGCCTCCTCCGCTGGAGCGCTTTCAGGAAAAGTTGCAGACTTTTCCGGTTCGAAGCGCGACAAAACAAACCCAGTGCCGGTTAAGTGGTGGACGGTGGACGGCCGCCGACCGGCCGGGTGGCCGGCTTTTCGGCGCCGAAGGTTTCCTTGGCGATCTCGGCGATGCCGCCAAGGGCACCGATGACGCTGGCCGCCTCGACCGGCAGCATCAGGATCTTCTGGTTGGGCGACTTGGCGAGGCTTTCGAGCGCCTTGATGTAGTTGTTGGCGACGAAATAATTGATCGCCTGCACACTGCCCGAGGCAATGGCGTTGGACACCACTTCGGTGGCCTTGGCCTCGGCTTCGGCGGAACGCTCGCGCGCTTCCGCATCACGGAATGCCGCTTCGCGCCGGCCCTCGGCTTCCAGCACCTGGCTCTGCTTCTGGCCTTCGGCCTGCAGGATCGAGGCCTGCCGCTTGCCCTCGGCTTCGAGGATCAGCGCGCGCTTCTCGCGCTCGGCCTTCATCTGCCGGCCCATCGACTCAACCAGGTCCTTGGGCGGATCGATATCCTTGATCTCGATGCGGGTGATCTTGAGCCCCCACGGCTGCACCGCGGCATCCACCACTTTGAGCAGGCGCTGGTTGATCTCGTCGCGGTTCGAAAGCAGCTGGTCGAGATCCATCGAACCCATCACCGTACGGATGTTGGTCATGGTCAGGTTCTGCACCGCCAGCTCGAGCTGCGCCACCTCGTAGGCCGCGGCCGCGGCATCGAAGATCTGATAGAAATTGACGCCGTTGACGGTGACCGTGGCGTTGTCGCGGGTGATCACTTCCTGGTGCGGCACGTCGACCACCTGCTCCATCATGTTCATCTTACGGCCGACGCCATCGACGAACGGAATGATCAGGCTCAACCCGGGCTTCAGCGTGCGGATGTAGCGACCGAACCGCTCCACGGTGAAGTTGTAGCCCTGCGGCACCACCTTGGCGCCCGCGAACAGCACCAGCACCGCCAGTACGCCAAGCGCAATCAGTGTCAGGCTCAACCCGTCGAGTTCCAGAAAGTCCATCGTCTCGTCCCCTTCCATGCCCGACCCGTTGGCAAACATGTATGTGCCCGCCGGAGTCCGCGCAATGTCGAGCCCCCGAATCCGGTGGGAACACTCGGGTAGCAAATCCCGTTGAACCACAAAGCAATCGTTCGCGAGTTGACCCCATGCCTGCCACCCGTCCGATCTGGAAAGGCCAGTTGCGCCTCTCCCTCGTCTCGATCCCGGTCGAGATGTTCACCGCGACGAAGTCCGGCGCCAAACCGAGCTTCCGTCAGATCCACGAGCCGACCGGCAAGCCGATCCACTACGAGAAGGTCGTCGACGGCGTCGGTCCGGTGGAAAAGGACGAGATCCGCAAGGGCTTCGAGTACAACAAGGGCGACTATGTGCTGCTCACCGACGACGAGATCGACGCGGTGAAGCTCGAGACGCGCAAGACCCTCGAGCTGGTGCAGTTCGTCGACGAGGACGAGATCCCGCCGATGTATTTCGATACGCCCTACTATCTGACCCCGGCCGACGAACTCGCCGAAGACGCCTTTCGCGTGGTGCGGAATGCGCTGCGCAAGGCGAAGAAGGTGGGGATTGGACAGCTGGCGCTACGCGGCAAGGAGTACCTCGTTTCGATCAAGCCCTGCGGCAAGGGCATCCTGCTCGAGACGCTGCACTACGAGGATGAGCTGAAGAAGTCCGACAGCTTCTTTTCCGATATCCCCGCCAAATCCACCGACGACGACCTGCTCGATGTGGCGACGGCGCTGATCGAAAAGAAGACCGAGAAGTTCGACCCCAAGGCCTTCAAGGATCACTATCAGGCCGCCTTGCGCGAACTGATCCAACGTAAGCTGAAATCGAAGGGCCGCAGGATCACCACCGAGGTCGAGGAACCCTCACGCAGCCCGCGCGGCGACAACGTCGTCGACCTGATGGCAGCGCTGAAAAAGAGCCTCGAGGGCGGCAAGGCCAAGCCGGCTGCGACAGCGGCGCGCAAGGCTCCGGCCAAGTCGGCGCCGCGCAAGAAGGCGAGCTGAGATGGCCACCACCCCTAACGAGCAGCTCAAAGACTATCGGGCGAAGCGCGACTTCGCCAAAACCGCTGAACCTTCGGGGACGAAGGCCAAGCGCGCCAGGAAAGGCAATCCGCTGCGCTTCGTGGTGCAGAAGCACGACGCGACGCGGCTCCACTATGATTTCCGCCTCGAGCTCGACGGCGTGCTGAAGAGCTGGGCTATCACCAAGGGCCCCTCCACCAACCCGGCCGACAAGCGGCTGGCGGTGCGGGTCGAGGATCACCCGCTCGACTATGGCGACTTCGAGGGCACCATCCCCGAGGGCGAGTATGGCGGCGGCACAGTGATGCTGTGGGACGAAGGTACCTGGGAACCATCAGGCGATCCGCACGAGGGGCTCGACGGCGGTGACCTGAAGTTCACCCTCAAGGGCAAGCGGATGAAGGGCGAGTGGGTGCTGGTCCACATGAAGGGTCGCGACAACCAGACCAGGAACGGCACGCGCGAGAACTGGCTGCTGATCAAGCACCGTGACGATTATTCGACCGACACCGATGGGCTGACCGAGAAGTTCACCACCAGCGTCGAGACCGGCCGCGACCTCCCAGGCATCGCCAAGGGGAACAGGCCGCGCAAGAAACCAACGAACAAGGCGGCGAAGGCCGAGGCCGAACCCTCCGCCAAGGTGTGGACCGGTGGCAAAGCGGTGGCGCTGCCGGATTTTCGCGAGCCGCAGCTGGCGACGCTGGTCGAGGAGGTTCCCAGCGGCGACGACTGGCTGTTCGAGATGAAATATGACGGCTACCGCTGCATCGCCGCGGTTGCCGGCCCGGAAGTGCGGCTCTTCACCCGCAACGGCAATGACTGGACCCGGCAGTTCCAGCGCCTCGTTGCACCGCTGTCCAAGCTCACCAGGGGCTCGGCCCTGCTCGATGGCGAGATCTGTGCGTTCAAGGATGGCCGCTCCGATTTCTCGACCCTCAAGGACGCGTTGTCGAGCGGCGGGCCGCTGGTCTATTTCGTCTTCGACCTGCTCGAACAGGACGGCGAGAACCTCGAAAAACTGCCGCTGCTCGAGCGCAAGGAGCGGTTGCGGAAGCTCCTTGGGAAAACCAGGGGTGATGCGGAGGTCCAATATTCCGAGCATGTGCGCGGCCACGGCGACCAGGTGCTGAAGGCGATGTGCGACGCGCACCAGGAGGGGGTGATCGCCAAGCTCGCCGATGCACCCTACCGGCATGAACGCAGCCGCAGCTGGCTGAAGATCAAGTGCACCAACCGGCAGGAATTCGTCATCGGTGGCTGGCGCCCATCCGACAAGCACAAGGGTTTCGCCTCGCTGCTGCTCGGCACCTGGGAAGGCGGCAAGCTGGTCTATCGCGGCCGCGTCGGCACCGGCTTCACCCAAAAGAGCTCGGCCGAACTGCAGGCCGAACTGGACCAGCGGGCGCGCAAAACCCCGCCATTCGAAACCGTGCCGCGCGACATCGTACGGCGCGCCCGCTGGGTCGAACCGGAACTGGTCGGCGAGGTCGACTTCACCGAGTTCACCCCCGATGGCGTGCTGCGCCACCCCTCCTTTGTCGGCCTCAGGCAGGACAAGCCGGCGCGACAGGTGAAACTGGAAACCAAGCCGCCCAAGCCCGTGGCGACAAAGCGGAAATCAGCGGCTAAGCTCAAAGCCATGAAGCTCACCGACGACATGGGAATAGCCGTGGCCGAGCGGCTCGGCGTCCGGCTCACCAGCCCCGACCGCGAGGCGCTGCCCGATGGCGGCGTCACCAAGGGCCAGCTCGTCGCCTATTACGACGCGGTCGCCGAGCGCATGCTGCCCCATATCGAAAAGCGCGCGCTCAGCCTGGTGCGGGTGCCGCGCGGCAGCAAACCGTTCTTTCAGAAGCACGATACCGGCGGCTTCCCCGATACGATGAAGCGCGTCGCCATCGAGCTCAAGGAGAGCGACAAGGAGGATCATTTCTACGTCGTCGATCTCGCCGGCATCCTTGCCGGTGTGCAGATGTCGACGCTCGAGTTCCACATCTGGGGCAGCCATATCGATACGCTGGAAAGGCCCGACCGCATCATCTTCGATATCGACCCCGACGAAGGGCTCGACTTCAAGGTCACCCGCGAGGCGGCGCTCCATATCCGCGACGTGCTCGCTGAATGGGGACTCGAGAGCTTCCCGATGGTCACCGGCGGCAAAGGCATCCACGTCATCGCACCACTCAAGCCGGTGACCGAGTGGCCGCTGGTCAAACTGTTCTGCCGCACCTTCGCGCAGAAGCTCGAGGACAACGAACCCGATAGCTTCACCGCCAATATCCGCAAGGTCGAACGCAAGGGCCGGATGTTCGTCGATTACCTGCGCAACGAGCGCGGCGCCACGGCCATCGCCCCCTTCTCCACCCGGGCCCGCCCCGGCGCGCCCTGCGCCGTGCCGGTCGGTTGGGACGAACTGGAAACGATCAAGGCCGCCAACCTGTTCACGATCGAATCCGCCGCGGACAAAGCGCAGGAGGCCGATCCGTGGGTTGGTTATTTCGACCTGACCCAGTCGATCACCAAGGGCATGGTGGAGGCGGTGGCGGGGCCGCTGAAGGACCTGAAGCTCTGACTTCGGGGGCACTGAGTGCTCCCTCGCCGCCTTAGAGGCTCTGCAAGTCCCCCAAACTCGGTGTCATCCCCGCGAAAGCGGGGACCTCCGTTTGCGATCGTGCGGCAGGCACCAAAACAGAGGTTCCCGCTTTCGCGGGAATGACCCGGTGGGTGGGGCGCGGCCCTGCCTTACCGCATATGAACCTTCGCTGGGATGACATCGAGTTCCCGGACGAACCTGAGGCCAACCCTACACCCAGCCAGCCAGTTCCTTGCGGATCACGCTTTCCAGCATCATCATCCCCAGCTCGCTGTCATTGAGGCAGGGGATATAGGCATAGCGCTCGCCGCCGGCATGTTCGAACTGCTCGCGGCCGGTGATCGCGATCTCTTCCAGCGTCTCGATGCAATCGACCGAGAAGGCCGGGGCGACGACCGCGACCCGCTTCACGCCCTCTGCCGGAAGCGCCATCAGCGTGGCGTCGGTATAGGGCTCGAGCCACTTGGTCGGGCCGAACCGGCTCTGGAAGGTGACCTTGAGCTTGTCCTCGGACCAGCCCAGGTGCTCGCGCACCAGCCGTGTCGTCTTGAGGCACTGGCAGTGGTAGGGGTCGCCCGCCTCGAAATACTGCACCGGCATGCCGTGATACGAGGTGAGGATCACGTCAGGGGTAAAATCCAGCGCCGCGACCCCGTCGGCGATGCTTTGCGCCAGCGCCTCGATATAGGCCGGCTCATCGAAATAGGCCGGGAGCGTGCGCACCGCCGGCTGCCAGCGCAGCGTCTTCAGCGCATCGAACGCCTTGTCGTTGGCCGTCGCCGTCGTCGTTGCCGAATATTGCGGATAGAGCGGCGCCAGCAGGATCTTCTGGCACCCCGCCGCCTGCAGCGCTTCGATGCCCGATTTGGTGGATGGGTTGCCGTAGCGCATGGCGAAATCGACGATGATGTTCTTGCCCAGCCGCTCCTGCAGCTTGGTCGCCTGCTTGCGGGTGATGACGCGGAGCGGGCTCTCGTTGGCGTCCTTGTCCCAGATCCGGGCATAGTTCGCGCCGCTCTTCTGCGGCCGGGTACTGAGCACCACACCCTGCAGGATCGGCTGCCACAGCCATTGCGGGGACTCGATCACCCGCGGGTCGGAGAGGAATTCGCTGAGGTAGCGGCGCACCGACCAGTAGTCGGTGCCATCGGGCGTGCCCAGGTTGAGCAGCAGTACCCCCACTTTCGGTGTCGCGATCGCGGGGTGTCCGGCAGGAAGTCCGGTTGCCATGGGCTGGCCTGTAGTTTGGAAACGGTCTGTTGGCGCGCAACATAATCAGCAGCGCCCCGAACACAAGTGCAAGGGTGTCGCGGCGAGGCGGGTTTGTCGCGCGATCGTGCTAGAAACTGGCGAGCAGCAGCACCGCGCCAAAAGCAAACACCACCAGCGCCCCGCCGAGCTCCGCCCACCAGACAAGGCGGCTGCCGAGCTTGCCTTCGCTGCCCAGATAGCGGGTGGCAAAGCCCTTCGCCCCGACCGCCAGCACCGCCAGCGCCGAAACGGTGATCGCCGTGCCGAGCCCCATCAGGAACACTGCGGCAATGCCGGCAAGCAGGATGCCCTGGCTCAGCGCGAACACCAGCACCACCAGCGCTCCCGAACAGGGCCTGAGCCCAACCCCCAGCACCACGCCGAGCTGTTCGCGCCAGTCGCCGCCGGTCTGCTCGGCGGTCACCACGTGATGATGGCCGTGTTCATGATCATGATCATGATCATGATCGTGCTCGCCGTGGTCGTGCCCATAATGCGCGTCACCCGGCAGCCGGCCATAGGCGTCGAGCGCCGGGCCACCCGCCGGCTGCAGGCCGGTGCGAAAATTGAAGCTCTGCCCCCGCTCCAAGTCTTGTTTGCGAACATTGAGCAGCGCGTGTCTGGGCGCTTCGTCGGCATGCAGGTGCTGGTGCGCCTTGGCCGTCAGGTCCGGTCCGTGGTCGTGCGAATGCCCACCCCAGCCGAACAGTTTTCGCGCGATCAGCCACAGGCCAAGCAGCGCCACGAGGCCGTAAGACGCCTTCTCGATCCAGCCGACTGCCGTGCCCATGGCGACACTCGACAGCCCGAGGATCGCCGCGGCGACGCCGACGAACACCACCGCCACCAGAGACTGCATCATCGCCGCGGCAAAGCTCAGTCCGATGCCGCGGCGCACCTGCCGCTCGTTGGCCAGCATATAGGAGCCGATCACCACCTTGCCGTGCCCCGGCCCGGCCGCATGGAACACGCCATAGAGAAAGCTCAGCCCGCCCAGCACCCAGAAGGCCGTGTAGTCGGTCTTGAGTTTGCCGAGCGCCGCGGTCAGCGCCTGGTAGAAATCCGACTGCATCTGCGCGACCCAGCCGAGGAAACCGGTCTTGGGCAGCACGAACCCCGGCTCCGGCGGCGGGCCGCCGAACGGCAGCGCGGGCTTCGCCTCCGCCACCTGCGTCACGGCCTCGAGCGCCGTCGTCGCAGCGGCCGGCGCCGCGGCGTTCGAACAGTCGACGACGATAGCGCCCTGCGAGCCGCGCACTGCCGCCTCGAGTTCAGGCGGCAGCTTGGTCACATCGGATGGCAGATCGAACAGCCGCGCCTGCAGATCCGGCGATAACTCCCGCGGCGGCTCCAGGTGCACCGCGCAGCCGGCCGGAGCGTTTTCGAGCGTGATGTCGGCGGGACTGTGGAAGGTGATGGCCACATAGTATTCGGGGTCGGCGACAGCAATCTCGAGCTTGTGCTTGATTCGGTACGGCCCCTGCGGCTCGATGCCGAAACTCAGCGTCGAGCGGTTATCCGCGAACACGAACTTGGCGTCGTCCATCGAGGCGAAGGGCAATGATGACGCGGTCTCGCCGGCCGAGGTGTAAAAATTGTATTCCGCGAGACCCTTGATGTTCTCGTCGGCCAGCTCCTGCATCTCCTCGGACGAGGTGATGCCGTCATTATTGGTATCGAGCCCCTGGATCTGCCAGACCGAGAAGGCTTCGTCGAAGGTCCAGGCGTTCCTGATCTCGGTGAGTTCGCCCGCATCGTTGAAGACGATCGTCGCCTTGGCATCGATGAAGATATGCGGGTGGGCCTGAGCGGCGCCGATAAGACCGAGTGTGGCGGCCGCAGCCAGCGCCAGCTTGCGCAACAAACCCGTCATCGACGCCCCGTGCCCTATTTTGCCTACTTCACCGGATTGTCGGCGAACCAGGCGACCAGATGGTCGATCAGGGCGCGAACCTTGCCGGCAAGATGCCGCCGATGCGGATAGACCGCTTGCAGGCTCGGACCCTCGGGCATCCTGTCCTCGAGCACGCGAACCAGCCGCCCTTCGGCGATCAGCGGGTCAGCGAGGTAGGTCGGCAATACGGCGAACCCAAGGCCGGCGAGCGCCGCCTGCATGGCGGCCACCGGAGAATTCACCCGGGCCGGACCGGAGACATGCACCGAGACCGGCGTGCCGTTCTCGATGAAGCGCCACGAACTGTGCGACGGCATATTGGTATCGAGCACGCAGGGCATGTTGCGCAGCGCCTCGCCCGAGGTCGGCGTGCCGACCCGCTTGACGAGGCTCGGCGCGGCACAGATCACGTGCCGCATGTCGGAGATCTTGCGGGCGATCAGCGAGGAATCGGCCAGCGTCGAGATGCGGAGCGCCACATCGACGCTTTCCTCCACCAGGTCGACATAGCGATCCTCGAGGCGCAGATCGACCGACATCAGCGGGTTCCTGGCGATGAAGGCGAAGATCGCCGGCGCCAGCGTCGTCTCTCCGAGATTGCGCGGCGCCGATACCCGCACCAGCCCGCGCGGCTCGGCGGTCTGGTCCGAGATCGTCGCATCGAGGTCGTCGAGCTGCTGCAAGAGCTGGCTCGCCTCGCGGTAATAGGCTTCGCCGGCTTCGGTGAGGCTGAGCTTGCGGGTGGTCCGGTTCATCAACCGCACCCCCAGATAATCCTCGAGGTCGGTGACATATTTCGACAGCAGCGCCTTGGAGCGCCCGTGTTGCCGCGCCGCGGACGAGAAGCCGCCGGCATCGAACACCTGCACGAAGGCCCTGATGCGGGCGAGGTCCTGGCTCATGCGTTCCTGACCTGAACTGTGTAGACTGGCGGTGCTTCTGCCGAGCACCACCTCAGCCACGCATAAGTCATCCGCAAAGCCTGAACAATGCCGCCACTTGGTCTCTCTGAGATTAACGATAGGATGGGTCCCATGTCGCTCGATCCCGTCCTGAAGTCTATCTATCCACCCATGACCAAACCCGAAGCCCGTTCAACGCTTTACCGGCTGATCGAAGCCGGCCAGCTGGCCCACAAGGCGCTGCTGGTGCCGCTGCTCGATCGCGGACTGGAGGCAGGCGACGACGCCGTGATCTTCGTGCTGCATGCCGAGCTCGGGGCGAGCGAGGCGGCCCTCGCCGAGCACCTGGGGCTCGAGCCCGAAGCGCTGCAGCCCCGGCTGCAGCGGCTGATCGAGCGGGACATCGTGGCGCGCCAGGCCATCGGCCCGGACCTCACAGAAGGACTGGCCCTCACCGAACGCGGCGCCCGCATCCGCGAAGTACTGGCCGCCAACTGGGAGCAGCTCGAAGAAGCTCTGTTCGCCGATCTCGACACCAAGAAGCGCAAGGGCCTGACCAAGGCCCTGAAACGCTTCGTGGAACTGTTGCGGCTGGCTTGAGGCGCTGACAGCTGAGCGTGTGGCCACCCCCACCCTCATTCCCTCCCCACAAGGGGGAGGGAGGCGATAGCTGCGAGGCCTCAGTTCTTGCGTCTCCCTCCCCCTTGTGGGGAGGGATCAAGGGTGGGGGTGGCCACAGCCGCGGTGTCAGCCCTCACCCCACCACCCGCCCAACCCGCCGATCGATCAGCATCACCGCCGTGATCACCACGAAGGCGAACAGCACCATGCCGCCTGCGAGGATATGGGCTTTGTCCCATTCCAGCCGCTCGACGAAATCGTAGATCGCCATCGACACCAGCTTGGTCTTGCCGGGGATATTGCCGCCGATCATCAGCACCACGCCGAACTCGCCGACCGTGTGTGCGAAGGTCAGGATGGCGCCGGTGAGATAGCCGGTGCGCGACAGCGGGATCACCACCCTGGAGAACGTCGTCCACCGCCCTGCCCCGAGCGTTGCCGCCGCTTCCAGTGGCTCGTCGCCGAGTGCTTCGAAGGCGGTGCGCAGCGGCTGCACCATGAAGGGCAGGGAATAGAGCACCGAGGCGATGACCAGTCCCTCGAACGAGAAAGCCAGCGTCCGCGCCCCCCAGAGCGGCGCCAAGAGGCCGCCCGGGCCGTTCGGCCCGAACGCCAGCAACAGGTAGAACCCGAGCACCGTCGGCGGCAGCACCAGCGGTAGCGACACCAGTGCGGCGATCGGCGCCTGCAGCGGCGAGCGCGTGCGGCACAGCCACCAGGCGATCGGCGTACCGACCAGCAGCAGGATCACCGTGACGATGAACGCCAGCGTCAGCGTCAGCCCGACCGGCTGCACGATCTCACTGGCATCAAGCATCATGAAAACCTCATTGACCCGAGCCGACCTCGTAGCCGTATTTCTCGATGATGGCGCGCGCCTCGTCGCCCTTCAAGAACTCGAGAAAGGCGGCTGCGGCTGGATCCGCCTCGCCCGGCTTCAGCAGCACGGCATCCTGGAGGATCGGCGAATAATCCTCGGCCGGCACGCGCCAGACCTGTGCGGCCGGCTTGTCGATCACCTGGCTCAGCGCCACGAAGCCCAGCTCCGCATTGGCTGAATCGATGAACTGCAGCGCCTGGCTGATATTCTCGCCGGTGACGATCTTGGGCGTCACGGCTTCGGTCAGCCCGAGTTTGCCCAGCGTTTCCATCGCCGCGGCGCCATAGGGCGCGGTCTTGGGGTCGGCGACCGACAGATGCTGGAACCCGTTGGCCGTAAGCACCGCCGCGCCGTCGGTGAGATCGAGCGACGGCGAGTAGAGCGCGACCTTGCCCACCGCATAGGTGAACACCGTGCCATCGACCGCAAAACCTTCCTTCACCGCCTGCGCTGGCCGCTTGTTATCGGCTGAGAAGAACACCTCGAACGGCGCACCTTGGCTGATCTGCGTGTAGAGCACCCCGGTGGCGCCGAAGCTGAAGCTCACCGTGTCGCCGGTCTTTGCCGTGAACGCCGCGCCCAACTCCTCGGCCGGCTTGGTGAAGTTGGCGGCAACGGCCGCGCTGACATCGGCGGCAGAGGCCGGCCCGATGATGAGCGCCAGCAGGCTGACGCCAAGCAGAAGGGTGGTCCGACGCATTAGGTCCTCGATATGTCCGAATGGGAATATCGAAGGTTGTGCCAACGCCAGATGCAGGCAGCAAGCGTTATTTTCTCTCGGACATATCGCCGTGCAGCGCGCTGAGCGCCTCGACATCCCGCGCGATCGCCTTGCGCGTCGCCTCCTGCATGCCGCGATAGCGCTCCAGCACCTCGCGCCCCGCAGCGGTGAGCGACGCCCCCTGCGCGTTGCCACCGCGCGACGCCTCGACCAGCGGCGCTCCGAACCCCTCGTTCAGCACCTGCACCAGCCCCCAGGCCCGCTTGTACGACATCCCCATCCGCCTGGCGGCCTCGGAGATCGAGCCGGTCTCGGCGATCAGTTCCATCAGGTCGGCACGGCCGGGACCGATGTAGAAGCTTTCGCTGAGGGTGATGCGGAGGTGGGACAGGCCGATCGTCTTATTGCCGTGCATCGCTCCTCCGGGGCGCCATCGGCCCACCCATAGCAGTTCGGATCACGGCTTTGCCACAATGGCAGAGAGGTATGACCCATCGCGCCGATGGAGGTTGAAATGCCGCTCCGTGCCCTGCTCGTCTGTGTCTTCGCCCTCGCAGCCGCCACCCCGGCTTCCGCCGGCGGCTCGCCGCTTTATGGCAACTGGGCGCTCGAGGAACTGCGCGACGGCGTCGTCACGCCCGGTGTGCGCACCACGCTGCAAGTCGAGCCGGGCGGGCGCGCCTCCGGCAGCGGCGGCTGCAACAGCTTCGGCGGCGGCGTCGCCATCAATGACAACGCGCTGCAGTTTACCGACATCGCCTGGACCGAGATGGCGTGCGAACCGGCAACCATGGCGCAGGAGGCGAGCTTTTTCGCCGTCCTCGCGGCCACCGTCAAGTTTCACGCCGAGCCCGGCGTGCTGGTTCTCATCGATAGTGCCGGCAGCAAGCTGGCGACGCTGCGGGCGCTCTGAGCAGAGTTAGCTCCGCTTCAACGCCGCCGCTTCGCGCGCCAGCGTCTCGATCCGCTTCCAGTCCTTGTTGGCAATGGCATCGGCCGGCATGATCCACGAGCCGCCGACGCAGATCACGTTGGGCAGCGCCAGGTATTCTTTGGCTTTGGCCATGTCGATGCCGCCGGTCGGACAGAAGGTGATGTCGGCGAGCGGGCTGGCATAGGCCTTCAGCACCTTCACCCCACCCAGCGCCTCGGCCGGGAAGAACTTAAGGAATGAGTAACCATGTTCCGACGCGGTCATCGCCTCGGTCGGCGTGCCGATGCCGGGCAGCAGCGGGATCTTGTGCTCCTCGGCCGCTTCGAGCAGCCGCGGCGAGGCGCCGGGCGACACCATGAACTGGCAGCCGGCATCGACCGAGTGGCCCATCTGCAGCGGCGAGCGCACCGTGCCCGAACCGACGACAGCGCCCGCCACCTTGGCCATCTCCTCGATGATCTGCAGCGCGTGCGGGGTCCTGAGCGTCACTTCCAGCACCGGCAGGCCACCGGCCACCAGCGCTTCGGCCAGCGGCCGCGCCGCCGACACATCGTCGAGGACGATGACCGGAATCACCGGCGCAAGCGAGAGAGTCTGGCGAAGGGCGGCGGCGTCTTGCGGCATGGCGATCCTCGAGGGCTGTCGTTCGGCGAGAGCGTTAGGCACTTGCCGCATGCCGATCAAGCCAAATCGCGACATTGAAATGGCGGCCAATCGACCTTAAGTCTGCCGCGTCTGGAGGGACGGTCCGGTGCAGCTTATCAACGCTCTCACCCCGCTGGAGGAGGCTCGCGCCATCCTCGCGGAGAGTTTCGACCTCAAGTTCACCAAGGCGGTCGAACGCGTCACGTCGCGCGTCTACGAGCGGGTGAAAGACCGTATTCCCGAGATCGAATGGCCCTTCTATGCGCCGCTGATCCTGCAGATCAACCGGCTGAAGAAGGAGAAGGATGCGGTCATCCTCGCCCATAACTACCAGTCGCCGCAGATCTATCACGGCGTCGCCGATATCGTCGGCGACAGCCTGCAGCTCGCCATTGAGGCCACCAAGGTCAAGCAGTCGATCATCGTGCAGTGCGGCGTGCACTTCATGGCCGAGACGTCGAAGCTGCTGAACCCCAAAAAGACCGTGCTGATCCCCGACAGCCGGGCCGGCTGCTCGCTCGCTTCCTCGATCACCCCCGAGGATGTCATCGCCATGCGCGCCCAGTATCCGGGCGTGCCGGTCATCACCTACGTCAACACCTCCGCCGCGGTGAAGGCGGTGACCGATGTCTGCTGCACCTCGTCGAACGCCGCCGATATCGTCAATGGCGTCGCCGGCGACACGGTGATCATGATCCCCGACCAGTACCTGGCCCGCAACACCGCCAAGAAGACGCAGAAGAAGGTCATCACCTGGGCCGGCTCGTGCGAGGTGCACGAAACCTTCACCGCCGCCGACATCGCCGAGCTGCGCCACGCTTACCCGACGGCCAAGATCATCGCCCACCCCGAGTGCCCGCCCGAGGTGATCGACGCTGTGGATTTCGCCGGCTCGACCGCCGCGATGATCGACTATGTGAAGACGCAGAAGCCGCCGCGCGTGGTGATGGTCACCGAGTGCTCGATGTCCGACAACGTCGCCTCGGAAGCGACCGGCGTCGATTTCCTGCGCGGCTGCAACATCTGCCCGCACATGAAGCGCATCAACCTCGAGAACGTGTTGTGGTCGCTCCACACCATGACCGAGGAAGTCACCGTCGCCGACGAACTGCTCGAACCCGCCCGCGCCGCCGTGCAGCGGATGATCGATTTTTCCAAGAAACGGGATTGATCCCGGCGCAAACCAGCCGACCGCGCACTAGCCAAGCGCCGGTGTGGGCTGACCCCCACCCCTGTCCCCTCCCCCTGAACAGGGGGAGGGAGACGCTAGCCTCGATATCAGCGTGAGGTTCTCCCTCCCCTTTCTTAGGGGGAGGGGACAGGGGTGGGGGTCAGCCCGCGCCGGCCTCGCGCGTCGGGCAACCCCAGCTGCCGCAATGATGCGTGCTGTATCGGCGGATATGGACTTTCGTCTACGTAGGTATCCCCTCAGTAGGCAGCCCCTCAGGTCCAAGCTCAATCAAATCAAGCGCGTGCCTGACTTTGAGGGTTGCGCGACTCCCGCACCGCGCTAGATTTGCGTTATCGGGCCACGACTTCCCGGCCCGCAACCGAGGGGTAAAAGCGTCGTGCCACATTCCTTCAAGATCACCTCCGCCAAGGGCGGGCAGTTCGTCGCCAAATACGTCTACAACGCCGAGACCATCTTCTGGTCCGAGAACTATGCGGGCAAGGACAGCGCCAAGAACGCCATTGCCTCGCTGAAGAAGAACGCCCCTTCGGCAGCTGTGGTGGATACGGCCAAGGGCGAGACCGGCAAGGGCTACCGCTTTGAGCTCGCAGCCTCCAAGGATGGCCAGACCTTCGTCCGCTTCGTTGCGGCGAACGGCGAGACCATGGTCCGGACCGAAACCTACAAGTCGAAGTCGAGCGCCAAAAACGCCATAGAATCGCTTAAGAAGCGCGCTGCAGAAACCCCTGTGGTCGACGAGGCCTGATCCGGGCGTTTCGCCCGGGGGAGACCGATGACCTTTACTGACAACGTCCTCAACGCCGACGGTGCCCTCATCGTCGGCGCTGGTTTGGCTGGCCTGTTCTGCGCGCTGAAGCTCGCTCCCCGCCCCGTCACCGTCATTTCCCCCGTGCCGCTCGGCAACGGCGCCTCGTCTGCCTGGGCGCAGGGCGGCGTCGCCGCCGCGGTCGGTCCGGGCGACACCTCGCATGCCCATGCCGTCGACACCGAGATCGCCGGCGCCGGCATCGTCGACGAGGACGAAGCGGAATCGGTGACCGCCGAAGCCGCGGCGCGCATCGAGGACCTCGCCCGCTGGGGCACCCCCTTCGATCGCGACGAGCTCGGCCACTATGTGCTGAGCAAGGAAGCTGCCCACTCGCGCAACCGCGTGGTGCGTGTCGAAGGCGACCGCGCCGGCTACGCCATCATGCAGGCGATCATCGCCGAGGTGCGCAAGACCCCCTCGATCCGCATCGTCGAGGGTTTGACCGTCGTCGATCTCGCCCGCGCCGACGGCCGCATCATCGGCGTCTATGCGCGCAAGCTCGGTGATCGCTATGCCGAGCCGGTGCTGATCCGGGCGCGCGCCACCGTGCTAGCCGCAGGCGGGCTCGGCGGGCTCTATGCCGTCACCACCAACCCCTCCGGGGTGCGCGGCCATGCCATGGGCATGGCGGCCCGGGCCGGGGCGCTGATCGCCGACCCCGAGTTTGTGCAGTTCCACCCCACCGCCATCGCTACCGGCGCCGACCCTGCCCCGCTCGCCACCGAGGCGCTGCGCGGCGAAGGCGCCATCCTCGTCAACGACCTCGGCGAGCGCTTCATGCCGGCGATCCATCCCGATGCCGAGCTGGCGCCGCGCGATATCGTCGCCCGCGCCAATTACCGTCAGATCAAGGCCGGCCGGAAGGTGTTCCTCGATACCCGCGAGGCGATCGGCGCGCGCATCCTCACCGCCTTCCCCACCGTCGCCAAATACTGCACCGATTTCGGCATCGACCCGGTGACCCAGCTGATCCCGGTCACCCCGGCGGCGCACTACCACATGGGCGGGGTCAAGGTCGAAGCCAATGGCCGCTCCTCGCTGCCCGGCCTCTGGGCCGCCGGCGAGTGCTCGTCGACGGGCCTGCATGGCGCCAACCGCCTTGCCTCGAACTCGCTGCTCGAGGCCGTGGTCTATGGCGCCCGCATCGCTGCCGATATCTCCGGTCTCGAGCCGCTCCGCAGCCCGCTTGCCCCCTTCCCCGGTATCGGCTGGGACCCGGTCGAGGGCGAGGCGGTGGAGGAGCGGCTGCGCAACCACATCTCGGTGAAGGAATTGCGCCGCACCATGACCGACCTGGTCGGGGTCGAGCGCAACGCCACGGACCTGCGCACCGCGTTGCGCCGGATCGCCGAGATCGAGGCCACGGCGCAGGGCGTCACCCGCTCGTTCCTCAACATGACCACCTCGGCGACGCTGGTCGCCGCCGGTGCGTTGCAGCGCGAGGAAAGCCGCGGCGGCCACTTCCGCACCGATTTCCCCGAACCGCGCCCCGAATGGGAGCACCATACCGAGATGACCCTGGAAGACGCCCTCGCCATCCGTGCCGGAGCGTAACGAGGTCGACCGGGCTACTTCGGCCGATTTGCTGGGCCCGGTCTTTGCCCCATCCACCGGGTGTCATCCCAGCGAAAGCTGGGACCCAACTATCCTCAGGCGCAGGCGGTGAGATGGGTCCCAGCTTTCGCTGAGGGGCGCCGGAGGCTGGCCGAGCAGCGCAGGACCGTTCCGGGAGGGTCGAAGTAACCTACTCCTCCCCGAGCAGATACGCCCCCACCGCCTCGCGGTCCGCTTCGGTCCAGAACGAGGTGCCGTCGGCGATCACCTCGCCCATGGCGCTGCCCAGCACGTTGAACTCGGGGGTGAAGCCGTCGCTCAGCGCGCTGGCGATCGAGGCGACGTCATAGCCTTCGGTCTTCAGCCGCTCGGCCGTCAGGGCCGGCGCCCTGCCGCCGGTGCCGCCGGCCGGGTTGCCGGTCAGTTCCTTGCCCTTCTCCACCGCACCGAGGAGGTTCCGCGGCGAATGGCACATCACGCAGTGCCCCGGCCCCTCGACCAGGTAGCGCCCGCGGTTCCAGCGCTCAGAATGGCTGGCATCGGCCTCGTAGCGGCGTGGCGTAAAGAACAGGTTCTTCCAGCCGGCCACCAGCGGTCGCATATCGAACGGGAAGGCCACCTCGTGCGGCCTGGCCGAGGTGGCAACCGGCGGCACCTGCTGCAGCGCCGCGTAGAGATCGGCGACATCCTGGTCGCTCATCAGCGTGTAGTTCTCATAGGGAAACGCCGGATAGAGATGCCCGGCTGGCCCTTCGCCATCGCTGATTGCTTTCGAGAACTGCGCCAGCGTCCAGCCGCCGATGCCCGCCTTGGGGTCCGAGGTGATGTTGGGCGCATAGAACGTGCCGAACGGCGTTACCAACCCGGGGCCGCCACCGAGTTCGGCGACGCCGTTCTTCTTGTCGGTGTGACAGGTGATGCAGTCGCCGAGCCGCAGCAAATACTGCCCGCGTGTCACGTCGCCGGTGAGCGCCAGGTCGCGCGCCGCGCCCTGCACCGGCTTCAGCATGTAGACGGCGATCCCGGCCCCCAGCAGCACTGCTACCAGGAGCATCCAAACCCAGTGACGCATTTGGGCCTTCCTCACTGCTCGTGAACTCGACGACACGATGGAGATCAGCCCCACGCAGCTCCGGCGGCAATTGATCAGCGCCGCCAATCAACCGCAACTGACGAGCCTGTGAGGCCCAGGGAATCAGCTACCCTCGCTCCGGGCCGCGAGGGGGCGGCCTCGACCATGGCTCAAATCATCGAGGCACGAGCCGTTTCCAAACGGTTCCGGCAGCATCGCCGGTTCCCCGGCTTCTTCGGCGCGCTGAAGACGCTGGTCACCGCCGAATACACCGAGGTCGAAGCGGTCACCGACGTGAGCTTCGCCATCGCCGCCGGCGAGGCGGTCGGCTATCTCGGCCCGAACGGCGCCGGCAAATCGACCATGATCAAGATGATGACCGGCATCCTCGTGCCGTCGGTCGGTGACATTACCGTGCTCGGGCGCGTGCCGCACCGCGAACGCCAGGCCAACGCACGCGAGATCGGCGTGGTTTTCGGCCAGCGCAGCCAGCTCTGGTGGGATCTGCCGGTGCGCGACTCGTTCGAACTGCATCGCGAGATCTACGGCATCGCCCGACCGCGCTTCGACGAAAACCTCAAATCCCTGAGCCAGCTGCTCGACCTAGAGCCCTTCCTCGAGCGCGCCGTGCGGCAGTTGAGTCTGGGGCAGCGCATGCGCGCCGAGATCGTCATGGCGCTGCTGCATGATCCAAAAATCCTGTTCCTCGACGAGCCGACCATCGGCCTCGACGTCGTCGCCAAGGATGCGGTGCGCAAGTTCCTGTCGCGCGTCAACCGCGAGCGCGGCACCACCATCATCCTCACCACGCACGACCTGCAGGATATCGAGGAGATCTGCCCGCGCCTGATCATGGTCGATCACAGCCGCCTGATCTTCGATGGCGAAACGGCGAAGCTGCGCACCGCCCTCGGCTCGGCCCGCCGGCTGATGCTGGAATTCGCCGCCGATCCCGGCCCGCTCGAGCTGAAAAGCGCACGCCTCACCTCCGACGATGGCCTGCGCAAGCATTACCTCCTCGATCGCGACGACGTCTCGCTGGTGCACGTGCTCGACGAGCTCGGCGATACCACGACGCTGAAGGATATTTCGCTCGAGGAGCCCAATATCGAGGAGGTAATCCGCACCTTCTACCAGCGCCGCAACGCCGAGTTACCGGTGCGATGAGCGTCTATTTCGCCTTCGCCCGCAGCGCCTTTCTGACCCAGCTCGCTTACCGCAACGAAGTCTGGGCCAACATGATCGGCAAGCTGGTGCAGGTTTTCGCCCGCGTCGCCATCTGGGTTGCCATCTATGGCGGCAGCGCCAGCATTGCCGGCGTCAGCCTCGAGCAGATGGTGACCTATGCCCTGCTCGGCGGCGCGGTCACCGGCGCCATCCGCTACGAATCGATCGTCAGCGGCATCGGCCAGGCGCTGCGCACCGGGGACGTCGCCGTATGGCTGCTGAAGCCCGCCAGCTTCCCGCTCTATGTGCTCGCCACCGAACTCGGCCGCGCCGCCTTCCGCTTCGTCATCCTCGTCGTGCCCACCGTCGCGGTTGTCGCCGCCGTCTACGGCATGCTGCCGCCGGCGACCCCGTTCCATGGCGTGATGTTCGTCGCCTTTGGCCTCCTCGCCTACACCATCATCGCGCTGCTCTCGGCGCTGTTCGGCCTTGTCGCCTTCTGGCTCCTCACCTCGTTCTCGCTCGAATGGATGATGCAGGCGATCCTCAACCTGCTGTCCGGCCAGCTGATCCCATTCTGGTTCTTCCCCGCCCCCCTCGCCGTCATCGCGGCGCACCTGCCCTTCGCCTGGATCGTCTACTACCCCTCGGCGGTGTGGCTTGGGCGGCTCGACGTCACGGCGACCCTTGCCTATTTCGGCCTTGGCCTCGGCTGGGCGGCGCTGCTGGCGGGCGGCGTAGCGCTGCTGTGGCGCAAGGCCTCCACCCGCATCGTCGTACAGGGAGGCTGAGATGCTGCGCACCCTCCGCATCCTGCCGCGCCTCGCACTGATGTATCTGCGCTCGCAGATGGAATATCGCGGCGCCTTCTGGATCGACCGCATCGCCCAGATCATCACCTATGCCAGCTCATTCGCGGTGATCTGGATCCTCGCCGACCGCTTCGACACCATTGCCGGCTGGAACTGGTCGGAGCTGGCGCTGCTGTTCTCGTTCCACCTGCTCGGCTACTCGCTCGGCGCCTGCATGAGCTTCACCCAGATGCGCCAGCTCGAGGAGGCGGTGCGGCTCGGCACCCTCGATACACTGCTCACCAAGCCGGTCAGCCCCTGGGCCTATATGGTGTTTTCCGGGCTCAACCCCGGCTATACCGGCCACGCCCTGCTCGGCATCGCTATGATGGGCTGGGCCCTCAGCATCGTCGCCGTGCCCTGGTCGATCGGCTGGGTCGCCTACTTCGTCGGTGCGCTGATCAGCGCCGCCATGGTCACCGGCGCGACGCTCACCATGATCGGCGCCACGGCGCTGATCTGGACCCGCTCCAACCACCTCTATTCGCTGTTCTTCGGCTTCTGGGAGCTGTCGCGCTACCCGATCAACATCTTCCCCACCGCCATCCAGGCGACGATGCTGAGCTTGGTGCCGCTCGGCTTCATGGCCGCCGTGCCGGTCGCGGTACTGCTCGGTAAGCCCGTGCCGATCCTCGGCGATTGGGCCGGCCCGGCAGCCTTGTTCGCCGGACCGTTCTTTGTGGCGCTCGCCATGTGGCAGTGGCGCTACGCGCTCGATCGCTACCAGGGCGCCGGCGGCTAACCCTTGGCCAGCACCGCGTCGACCTCGCCGCGGGTCGGCGGATGGCAGCCGACAAACTGGCAGTTGAGCCCAGCCGCCACCGCGCCGAAACGCAGCATCGTCGCGAGCGCCGCATCATCCATCGCGCCAAGCTTGCCCGGCTTGAGGTTGCCCTGCTCGTTGAGCAGCGTCAGCACCGCCGCCATCAGCGTGTCGCCGGCCCCCACCGTGTCGCCGAACGGCACGGCGGGGTAAACGCCCTGCTTCGCCGAGCCCGATTTAGTGAAGGCGCGGCTGCCCTCGTCGCCGAAGGTGACGATCACCAGCTCGCAATTGGCTCGGCCAAGGAAATCGGCCACGTACTTGCTCACCAGCGCCTCGACCTCGGCGCCTGTCAGCTCGGTGGCCCGCACCGCCCGGCTCTGCTCCAGCGAGGCGAGATCCTCGATCGACACCTTCACCAGGTTGACGATGTCGAGAAAGCTCGAGAGCCGCGCCTTGTAGCCGGCAAAATCCGGCACCAGCGATGGCCGCACATTGGGGTCCATGGTCAGCGTCGCGCCCCGCCGCGCCGCTTCCCTCGCCACATCGAGCCAGATCGCTGCATCCTCGGGTTCGATCGGGCAGAAGCCGCCGACCTGGAACGCCTCGAGTTTGGCGGGCAGCGCCGCGATCAGCCCCTCGCGGGTGAAGGCGCGATCGGCGTTGCGATAGAAACCGTATTGCGCGCTTTTCTTGGCATCGAACGTCACCACCGCCAGCGTCGTGTAGGCCTCCACCCGCTCGGCGAGCAGCGGCTTCACCCCGGCTTCCGCCAGTGGCGCCAGGAGGTAGGTACCGAGGCCATCGGTGCTGATCGGACAGAGGAAGCCGGTATCGTTGCCGAGCTTCGAAAGCGCGATGGCGCAGTTATAGGGCGACCCACCCTGGTGCGCCACGAGCCGGATCACCCCATCGGCCCTGACCGGCTCCGAGATCAGGTCGATCAGGCTTTCGCCACCCACTACGAACATTGAGCATCCCCGCGCTAGAAGTTTCGCATCGTTACAATGCCGATGCGCAAAAGTTCAAGCTCAGGAGGCGAGCGCTCCGGGGATGAAGGCGTCGCGCCGGAAATCCGACGGGGACATGCCGGCGATCTTGCGGAACGACTTGTTGAAGGCGCTGAGTGAGCCGAACCCCGATTCCATCGCGACGCGCAGCACATTGGCGTCGTCGCGCAGCAGCAGCGCCTGCGCGTAGCTGAGCCGCAACAGGCTGACATACTCGTTGAGCGTCATGCCGGTCGAGCGCTTGAAGATGCTCATGGCGTATTTCGGATGGAGGTTCGCCGCCCGCGCGATATCGACCGAGTCGATCTCGTGCAGGAAATTCTCGGCGATGTAGTCACACATTTTGCCGACATTGCGCGACGACTGCACTTCGGCGGTTTCGACCGCATGGCCGGCCGCCTTGCTGTCACCCACCAGCTCGTACGGTTCGAACCGCACCCGCTCGAGCCGCAGCAACAGTTCATCCACCGCGTGCTGTGCTTTCACCACATCGCCCGAGCGGGCATAGCGGTTCCAGCGCGCGAAATTGTGCGCATCGGAATCATCGGGCGTGCAGCTCAGCAGGGTCGTCCCCTGCATCAACCGGTGCGGCACATCCTCGGGCAGCCGCAGCCGGAAGAAATGCATCAGCGGCAGATGCGCCCCGGCATAGATTGCGTCGTCGGAGAGATCATCCATCTGGTGCGGCAGCCCGCCCCAGAACAGCACCATCTGCCCGGCGCTCAGGGTCAGGTCGTGGGTGTGCATGCGGTAGTGCACGGTGCCGGCGACGATGAAATTGACTTCGACCTGCGCGTGCCAGTGCGGCTTCAGCATCACCAGCGGGTGGTTATGGAAGGTCGACAGGATCGTCGGATGGGCTTCGACGCTGCCTGCATGCGGCTGGTAGACCGCACGCTCATGCACCTTACTTTCCGCCAAGTCGAGTTTCCCTTTGTCGCGGACATGCGCCTTTGGTCGCATATTCTAACCACGCTTGCCCAAGGTGAGCCAAATGAAAACGGGAGGATTACATGGATCGCATCCATTCGCGGTGGCGCAGCACGCTCGGCCTGGCGTTCGGCGTCAGCCTACTGTCCATCGCCGCTGTTTCGGCAGCCGAAGTCACTGTCTGGTGCTGGGACCCCAACTTCAACGGCGCGACCATGAAGGAAGCCGCGGCCCGCTACACCGCGGCGCACCCGGACGTGGCCTTCAACATCGTCGACTTCGCCAAGGCCGACCTCGAGCAGAAGCTGCAGGCGCAGCTCGCTTCGGGCGCCACCGACGGCCTGCCCGACATTGTGCTGATCGAAGATTACGGCGCACAGAAGTACCTGCAGTCGTTCCCCGGCGCCTTCGAGCCGCTCAACGGCAAGGTCGATTATGCCGGCTTCGCGCCCTACAAGGTCGAGCTCGCCACGGTGAACGGCCAGACCTACTCGCTGCCCTTCGACTCCGGCGTCACGGGCCTGTTCTACCGCTCCGACTACCTCTCGGAAGCCGGCTTCGATGCCGCCGCGCTGCAGGATATCACCTGGGAGCAGCTGATCGACATCGGCAAGACCGTCAAGGAGAAGACCGGCCACCCGCTGCTCGGCGTCGACATCAATGACGCGGGCACCATCCGCATCATGCTGCAATCGGCGGGCAAGTGGTACTTCACCCCCGATGGGCAGGCCGACATCGCCGGCAGCCCGACCTTCAAGGCGGCGCTCGAGACCTATTCGAAGCTGCTGCAGACCCCCGAGATCTACAAGCCCGTCGCCGGCTGGAACGAATATACCGGCGCGTTCGTCTCGGGTGAGACCGCCGCCGTCTATACCGGCGTGTGGATGACCGCCACCATCAAGGCCGCCAACCAGTCCGGCAAGTGGGGCGTTGCGCCGCTGCCCAAGCTCTCGAACGTCGAAGGCGCCACCCACGCCTCGAACCTCGGCGGCTCGAGCTGGTACGTGCTCTCGTCCTCGGCCGAAAAGAACGAAGCCTCTGACTTCCTCGCCACGATCTGGGGCAAGGACGTCGACTTCTACCAGAAGATTCTCGTCGACCAGGGTGCGCTCGGCTCGCTCCTCGCCGCTCGTGAAGGCGCCGCCTACAAGGCCAGCGACGAGTATTTCGGCGGCCAGGCCGTGTGGCAGAACTTCTCCGATTGGCTCGCTGCCGTGCCGGCCGTGAACTACGGCATCTTCACCCAGGAAGTCGATGCGGCGATCGTCGCGCAGCTTCCGGCTCTCGCCAAGGGCGGTTCGGTCGATGAGGCCATCGCGGCCATCGACGCCCAGGTGAAGCAGCAGATCCAGTAAGATCCTCCCCGGGGGCGGGTTCGCCCGCCCCCATCTCCGGCATGTTGCCGCCCCCCCGGGCGGCAAATGTCATTGGCATCTTTTTGGGCGGGAGCGTTTGCGTGGCAGCACAAACGAAACTCGAGCGTTCCGAGCAGATCAACGGCTGGCTCTTCGTTATGCCCGCCTTGGTGCTGCTTGGGCTCTTCATGGTCTACCCCATCGTCTGGTCGCTCTGGATGAGCTTCCAGACCGGTCGCGGGATGAATTTCAGCTTTGGCGGCTTCGCCAACATCGTGCGCCTGACGCAGGATCCGATCTTCCTGCGTGCCCTCGGCAACACCTTCACCTTCCTGATCATCCAGGTCCCGATCATGCTGGTGCTGGCGCTGCTGTTCGCGACAGCGCTGAACGACACGAGGCTGTGGGGCCGCGGCTTCTTCCGCACCGCCATCTTCCTCCCCTGCATCACCTCGCTGGTGGCCTACTCGATCCTGTTCAAGTCGATGTTCGCCAATGACGGCGTGATCAACGATTTCCTGCTCGCCAGCGGCCTCATCGCCGACCCGATCCCGTGGCTGGGCGATCCGTTCTGGGCCAAGGTCGTGGTGATCTCCGCCATCACCTGGCGCTGGACCGGCTACAACATGATTTTCTACCTGGCCGCGATGCAGAACATCGACCGCTCGATCTATGAAGCAGCGCGTATCGATGGCGTGCCGGCCTGGGCTCGCTTCTGGTACATCACCGTGCCGATGCTGAAGCCGGTGATCCTGTTCACCTCGGTGATCTCCACCATCGGCACGCTGCAGCTGTTCGACGAGGTCAACGTGCTGACCCTGGGCGGTCCGTCGGATTCGACGCTCACCCTGTCGCTCTACATCTACAACCTGACCTTCAAGTTCATGCCGAACTTCGGCTACGCCTCGACCGTGTCCTACGTCATCGTGGTGCTGGTCGGCATCCTGAGCTTCCTGCAGTTTCTGGTCGCGAGGGACCGTCGATGAGCACGCTCGATCAAGCCACCGAACTGAGCCCGGCGCTCGCAGCACGACGTTCGAACCCCTCGTTCAACCTGCTCGCGCTGGTGAGCCGCGGTCTCGTCTACCTGCTGCTCAGCATCGCCGCCTTCGTTTCGATCTTCCCGTTCATCTGGATGTTCGTCTCGAGCACCAACACGGCCGCCGACGTGCTCACCGGCAAGGCGACCCTCGGCAATGCGCTATGGGCCAATATCGTCACCTTCTTCACCACGGTCGACGCGCCACGCATCTTCTGGAACTCGGCGTTTCTCGCCATTGTCGGGACGGTGCTGACGCTGATCATTTCCTCGCTGGCCGGTTACGGCTTCGAGATGTTCAAATCCCGCTTCCGCGAGAAGATCTTCGGCGCCTTGCTGCTGATGCTGTCGATCCCGTTCGCCGCCCTGATGATCCCGCTGTTCATCATGATGGCCAACCTCAAGCTCATCAACACCTACGCCGCGATCCTGCTCCCGGCCATCGCCTCGATCTTCATCATCTTCTACTTCCGCCAGGCGACGAAGGCCTTCCCCTCGGAGCTGCGCGACGCGGCCCGCATCGACGGGCTCAAGGAGTGGCAGATCTTCCTCTACGTCTACCTGCCGGTGATGCGCTCGACCTATGCGGCGGCGATCATCATCGTGTTCATGGCCAACTGGAACAACTACCTGTGGCCGCTGATCGTCCTGCAGACCAACGAGCAGAAGACCATCACCCTGGTGATCCAGTCGCTGAGCTCGGCCTACTATCCCGAATGGGGCGTCATCATGGTGGGGACCATCCTCGCCACGCTCCCCACCCTCCTCATCTTCTTCGTGCTCCAGCGCCGCTTCGTCGAAGGCATGCTGGGCGCGGTCAAATAAGGTCTCTCAACATGAGCAACTTGAAGCTGAGGGGCATCCGCAAGGCCTTCGGCAACCTCGAAGTGATCAAGGGCGTCGACCTCGACATCAACAGTAGCGAGTTCGTGGTCTTCGTCGGCCCATCGGGCTGCGGCAAGTCTACCCTCCTACGCATGATCGCCGGGCTCGAGCCGATCACCTCGGGTGAGCTCGATATCGGCGGCGAGCGCATGAACGATGTCGATCCCAGCAAGCGCGGCATCGCCATGGTGTTCCAGACCTATGCGCTCTACCCGCATATGACGGTGCGCGAGAACATGGGCTTCGCACTGCGCTTTGCCGGCAAGCCCAAGGACGAGATCGAAAAGCAGGTAAAGGAAGCCTCGCGCATCCTCGAACTCGACCCGCTGCTCGATCGGCTGCCCAAGCAGCTCTCCGGCGGCCAGCGCCAGCGCGTCGCCATCGGCCGCGCCATCGTCCGGCACCCGCAGGTCTTCCTGTTCGACGAACCGCTGTCGAACCTCGATGCCGAGCTGCGCGTCCACATGCGCATCGAGATCGCGCGGCTGCACAAGGAACTCAAGGCGACGATGATCTACGTCACCCACGACCAGGTCGAGGCGATGACGCTGGCCGATAAGATCGTGGTGCTGCGCGAGGGCGAGATCGCCCAGGTCGGCGCGCCGCTGCAACTCTACGACAACCCCGACAACCTGTTCGTCGCCGGCTTCATCGGTTCGCCCAAGATGAACTTCATGGCCGCCGAAGTGGTGGATCGCGACAACGGCAAGCTGGTCGTCGCGCTCGCCAACCACGGGGGTACGAAGGTCGCGTTGCCGATCGCCGATTCCAGTGCCAACAAGGGCGATAAAGTCACCCTGGGGGTTCGGCCGGAGCACTTCGCCGATGCCGGCAAGGGGGACAGCGACATCACCGTCGGCATCGACGTGGCCGAGCATCTCGGCCAGACCAGCTACCTCTATGCCCGGGCGCCGGGCGGCGAGCAGCTCATCATCGAGCGCGAGGAATCGCGCGACCATGGCGCTCTCGACAGCCTCACCGTCGCGATCAGCGCCAGGCACGCCTTCCTGTTCGACGCCGCCGGCAAGCGGTTGCGCTGACAGCATTTCCACCCAGGCTCCGCGCGGCGCGGCGCCGTTCTTCCGATTTCGAAGAGGACTTCCAATTGACCAAAATCACCGCACCGATCCGCTGGGGGATCATCGGCCCGGGCGCCATCGCCAAGGACTTCACCCGCGGCCTCAAGGACTCGCGCCTCGGTAAGCTCGAAGCCATCGCCACCCGCAACCCGAACAAGCCCGGCCTCGCCGACGATTTCCCGGGCGCCCGCGTCATCCACGGCTATGACGCCTTGCTCGCCGACCCCAATGTCGATGCGGTCTATCTCGCTTTGCCCCATACCGGCCACGCCGAGTGGGCGATCAAGGCGGCCGAAGCCGGTAAGCACGTGCTGGTCGAAAAGCCGATGGCGCTGACCGCCTTCGAGGTCGACGCGGTGATCCACGCCCACAAGAAGGCCGGCACCTTCGTCGGCGAAGCCTTCATGTATCGCCTCCACCCGCAGACCCAGAAGCTGTGGGAGCTGGTGAATTCCGGCACCATCGGCGAAGTGCGCGCCATCAAGTCGAGCTTCGGCTTCCAGATGGGCAAGTTCATCCCCGACCACCGCATCTTCGCCTCCGAACTGGCCGGCGGCGGCATCCTCGATGTCGGCGGCTACCCGGTCTCGATGTCGCGCTTCATCGCCGGCGCCTCGCTCGGGCGGCCGTTCGCCGATCCGGTGAAGGTTTCCGGCATGGCCCGCCTCAACGCCGAGGGCACCGATGACTGGGCTGCGGCGCTGCTGCAGTTCGAGAACGGCATCATTGCTGAGGTCAGCTGCTCGGTGTTCGTCAACCAGGACAACGTGCTGCGCATCCTCGGCTCCGATGGCCGCATCGAAGTGCCGAACTTCTGGTTCGCCGATGGCGGGCGCGAAGGCGGTGACGGCAAGATCGACATCATCCGCAATGACGGCAGCCGCGAGACGATCAGCGTCGGCAAGCAGAAGCACCTGTTCTCGTTCGAGGCGGATGCGGCTGCCGAAGCCATCCTCGCCGGCCGGCAGGAGCTGACCGCACCGGGCATGACCTGGGCCGACAGCCTCGGCCAGGCCCGCGCCCTCGATAAATGGCGCGCCGATGCCGGCATCGAGTTCAGCATCGAGAAGTCGACCCGCCGCATCAACACGCTGTCGGGCCGGCCGCTCAAATCCGGCGGCACGGTGATCCCCAAGCGCACCATCCCGGGTGTGCAGAAGCCGGCCTCCGCCGCTGCCCTCGGCTTCGAGGATTTCCGCACCTTCGCTTCAGGCGCCATCCTGCTCGATGCGTTCTGGGAAAAGGGCGGCAACATCTTCGACACCGCCTTCATCTATGCCGGCGGCTATACCGAAAAACTGTTCGGCGAGTGGCAGAAGTCGCGCGGCGTACGCGAAGAGGCCGTGGTGATCGGCAAGGGCGCCCATAGCCCGCTGGTCTATCCCGACGTGATTTCGAAGCAACTGACCCAGTCGCTCGACCGGCTGCAGACCGACTATGTCGACGTCTACTTCATGCACCGCGACAACCTCGACGTGCCGGTCGGCGAGTTCGTCGACGCCATGGATGCCGAGGTGAAGAAGGGCCGCATCCGCGGGCCGTTCGGCGGTTCGAACTGGACCCGCGAACGTTTCGACGAGGCCATTGCTTATGCCGACAAGCACGGCAAGCAGCGGCCCGGGGCACTCTCCAACAACTTCGCCCTTGCCGAGATGCTCGACCCGATCTGGGCCGGCTGCGTCACCTCGTCGACATCAGAGTGGAAGCAGTGGCTGAAGGATCGCCAGATCCCGAACTTCTCCTGGTCGAGCCAGGCCCGCGGCTTCTTCACCGACCTCGCCGGCCGCGATAAGCGCGACAACGAGGAAATGGTCCGCGTCTGGTACAACGAGCAGAACTTCGTCCGCCGCGACCGGGCGATCGAACTGGCCACCAAGCTCGGCAAGAGCCCGATCCACGTGGCCCTCGCCTATGTGCTGGCGCAGGACTTCCCGTCCATCCCGCTGATCGGCCCGCGCAAGCTGGGCGAACTCGACGACAGCATGAACGCCTTCGACATCAAGCTGACAGCTGAGCAGGTGCAGTGGCTGGAGGGCTAATCGCCCCTCTATTACTGAAGCAGACGGCCCCCTCCCATCCTCCCCCATAAAGGGGGAGGTGCCCGCCGGTGTGGTTGGCACGATCGAAGACAGAGCCTCGACTCTTCACCTCCCCCTTCATGGGGGACTTCGAGCCGTCCCGCAGGGCAAATCGCTCCAGTGGAGCGATTTGAGACGAGAAGGCCATGAGAGCTACGCTCGAATGGCGAGGGAGGGGGCCGTCTCTATCCGTCAGCCCACCTTCACGAACCGCTCTCCCCACCACGCCGTCCAGCGCTGCTGCAGCGCCGCGAACGCCGCGTCCGACAGCCCGAACGTCGTCAGCACCGCGGTGCCGCCGCCATTCGGTCCGCCATTCGGCGCCGGCTGGTCGGTGATCACCATGAGCCCATCGCCCCAGCCATCGACGCTCATCCCCACCTGGTGCTCCGAGTGGTGCCACACAGTACCGGCCACCCGCTCACCCACCGGCAGCTCGAATGCCGCCTTGCTGCCCGCAGCGGCGCTCCATAGCAGCTCGAGCCCCAGCGCTTCGACCGGCAGCGCCCCCGGCGCCTGCAGCTTCCCCGAAAGGAACAGCGTCCGCCGCTTCGCTCCCGCATGCCGCTCGAGATAGTGCCGCAGTTGCTGGAAGAACGTCGTCCAGCCCTCCCAGGTATCCTCGTAGAACGCATTCCAATCACCGCTGATGGCGGTGGTCCGCACGACGCGCAGGATGGTGCCGCCCGGCGCGGCCTTCAGTTCGATCCGGTCGGCGCTGCCCTCGTACTCGCCGAACGCCACCACCTTGTTGGCCTCATCTGCCGTAGCGTGGTCGAAGAAGATGAACTGGATCTCGTCCTTCAGCGTATCGGCATCCCACCCGAACCAGTTGAGCAACTGCTCAGGGTCGCGCATCGCCGCCCACACCGTCTCGACCGGCGCCGCAATGGTCATCTCGACGATGACGCGATCCTGTTTCTCGGCCATTTCGTACTCCTCAATTGACCTTGTCAGTCGGCTTGCCCTTGATCGCCGGGTGCCCGCCGATCAGCACGCGGTAGCGACGCCCTTCGCCCTTCGGCGCAAACTCTTCGGCCAGCCCGGCGACCATCGCCGTCAGCCGCTCGGCAAAGGCCTCGATATCCTGCGGCGCGGCAAAGCCGATATCCGCCTCGATGGTGAAGGTGAGCAGCCGCGTACCCTCATCTGCCGCGGCGGCCTGCATCCGCGTCACCTCACGCACCGTCTCGGCTGACCGCGCCACCAGGTGCTCGGCGGCGAAGCGATCCTGCTTTTCCACCGCCGGCGGGACGCCAAAAATGGAGGGATCGACGACGAACGAACCGGCCCTGGCGACGAACAACCGCTCGGTGAAGCCGCGCCGCTGCCGCTCGCCGGCAGGCATCACCAGCCCCGCCTTCTCCAGTGCATGCAGGTGATAGCCGACCTTCTGCCGCGGCAGCTCAAGCGCCACTGCCAGCGTTGCCGCCGAACCCGGCTCGCGCAGCAGCGCCAGCAGCTTCAGCCGCAGTGGCGTCATCGCCTGCCGCGCCTTGCCTGCATCCTCGAGCAATACCGGGGTCATGTTATCCATGCCCCTTGCTACAATAGACAATTTTTGTTGTCAAATGTACGGTTTCACAACAATCCGTCGGCGCGCGGTTGACGCGCTACCCCGAGCATGTTGCCTTGCAGTGCGGTCCCCGCCGTGAGAGCAGGGCCAGCAGGAAACCGAAGTGTTGGGGGGAACAGCCGCTGATGGCGCTGGCTTTGCGCTTTACGCGCATCATCGATGAATTGAGCCGCCGGGTCGGCCTTATCGCCATCTGGCTGGTGCTGTTCTCGGCGCTGGTGTCGGCCTTCAATGCGATTTTCCGCTATTCGATCAGCGGCATGATCTGGCTCGAGCGCAGCTATGGCGGCGGCGTGTTCGGTGGCCTGGTGTGGTTCTACACCCAGTATTCCAACGTCCTCAGCGAGTCGGTCTGGTACATGTTCGGCGGCATGGTGATGCTGGGCGGCGCCTGGACGCTGAAGCTCAACGAACACGTGCGCGTCGACCTGTTCTATGGCGCCATCAGTGAGCGGGCGCGCACCTGGATCGACCTGCTCGGCGGGCTGTTCTTCCTGCTGCCGCTCTGCATCCTCCTGATCTGGTTCACCTGGCCGTGGTTCCTGCAGGCCTGGACGCAGAACATCATGTCCAACGCCGCCGGTGGCCTGCCACGCTGGCCGGTGCGGCTGATGCTGCCGCTCGGCTTCGGTGTGCTGCTGCTGCAGGGCATCGCCGAGATCATCAAGTGCATCGCCGCGCTCACCACGGATTATGTCCGCGAGTTCGCCTACGAGAAGCCGCTGCAATGATCGACATGATCCGCGAAAACATGGCGCCGATCATGTTCGGCGGGCTGGTGGTGTTTCTCATCATCGGTTACCCGGCCGCCTTCTCGCTCGCCGCGATCGGCCTCTTTTCCGGCCTCGTCGCCATCGAGCTCGGGCTGATCGCGCCGAACTTCCTCGGCAACCTCACCTACCAGCTCTACGGCGTGCTCAGTAACGAGCTGCTGCTGGCCATCCCATTCTTCACCTTCATGGGGGTGATCCTCGAGAAATCCGGCCTCGCCGAAGATCTGCTCGATGGTTTTGGCCAGCTGTTCGGCGGCATTCGCGGCGGGCTGAGCTATGCGGTGATCATCGTCGGCGCCATTCTCGGCGCCATCACCGGCACCGTCGCCGCCTCTGTGATCGCCATGGGGCTGATCTCGCTGCCGGTGATGATGCGCTACG
Source organism: Devosia sp. LjRoot16 (assembly GCF_964252795.1). Classification (NCBI taxonomy): domain Bacteria; kingdom Pseudomonadati; phylum Pseudomonadota; class Alphaproteobacteria; order Hyphomicrobiales; family Devosiaceae; genus Devosia; species Devosia sp. LjRoot16. Next base: position 350,556 of record NZ_CAXUPH020000005.1, on the reverse strand, counting down.
GCTACAATGTGCGCCACGCCACCGGCGTCATCGCCGCATCCGGCACCATCACCCAGCTGATTCCGCCTTCACTGGTGCTGATCGTCCTCGCCGATCAGCTGCAGCGCTCGCCGGGCGAAATGTATATCGGCGCCACCGGCGCCTCGATCGTCCAGGTCCTCTTATTCATGGGCTGGGTGTTCATCCTGTCGATCTTCCGCCCCGAGGATGTGCCGGCCCTGCCCCCCGAGGCCCGCACTCTGCGCGGCTGGCCATTGTGGAAGAAGATCATCCGCGGCACGGTGCCGAGCCTGGCGCTGATCTTCATCGTGCTCGGCACCATCTTGCTCGGTCTTGTCACCCCCACCGAAGCGGGCGCCATGGGCGTCGTCGGCGCCATCCTCCTCGCCTGGTTCAACCGCCGGCTGAGCTGGGGGCTGATGTGGGAGGGCATGAACTCGACCATGCGGCTCACCGCTATGGTGGTGTTCATCCTGTTGGGCGCCCGCGTCTTCAGCCTCGTCTTCCAGGGCGTCGGCGGCGGTCACTGGATCGAACACCTGCTCTCTCACCTGCCCGGCGGCGTGGTCGGCTTCCTGATCTTCGTCAACATCTTCATTTTCGTGCTGGCGTTCTTCCTCGATTTCTTCGAGATCGCCTTCATCGTCATCCCGCTGCTGGCGCCGGTCGCCGAAGCCATGGGGATCAACCTGGTGTGGTTCGGCGTGATGATCTGCGCCAACATGCAGACCAGCTTTATGCACCCGCCCTTCGGCTTCGCGCTGTTCTACCTGCGCGGCATCGTCCCCCGCGACAAGGTCAAGACCCGCGACATCTATATGGGCGCCATCCCCTGGCTGGTCTTGCAGCTGATCCTCGTCGGCATCCTCATCGCCTTCCCGGAGCTGGTGACCTTCTTCCTCGACAAGGCCCCGGAGGTCGACCTCAATACGGTCGAGATCGTGCTGCCGTCGTCGAGTGGCGGCGCAACCCCCGCCCCGAGCTTCGAGGCGCAGCCTCCACCCTCGTTCGGGGCGCCAGCGCCGGCGTACGAAGCCCCGCCGCCGCCGAGCTTCAACTGACCCCGGTCTTGCCTCAGAAACAGAAATCCCCGCTTTCGCGGGGATGACACTGAACCGAAGGGATGGACGGAGGCGGCGGACCGAACCACCGCCTCCGCCCCGACCCTAGAGGGCGTTGTTGCGCTGCTGCGCTTGCAGGAATGCATCGAAGTTGAGCTCCGCCACCTGGTTCCACAGGTAGTGGTCCTTGCGGAACGCCTTGATCGAGTCCCAGATCTTCTTGAAGTTCGGGCTCGATGCCTCGAACTCGGCATAGGCCTCGGTCGACGCCTTGAAGGCCGCTTCCATGATTGCCGGGCTGAACGGCTTGAGCTGCGCCCCGGCCGCCACCAGCTGCTTCAGCGCAGTGGGGTTCACATAGTCGTACTTGGCCAGCATGTCGTTGCTCGTCGCCTGGCAGGCGGTCTTCAGCAGTGACTGGTAGGCCGGCGGCAGTTCTTCGAACTTTGCCTTGCCGATCAACGCATGCACGGTCGGGCCACCTTCCCACCAGCCCGGATAGTAGTAGTACGGCGCGACCTTCTGGAAACCGAGCTTCTCGTCGTCATAGGGCCCCACCCACTCGGCCGCATCGAGGGTGCCCTTCTCCAGCGCGTTGTAGATTTCGCCACCCGGCATCGGCGTCGGAATCACGCCGAGCTTGCTCATGATCGCCCCGGCAAAGCCGATACGCATCTTGAGGCCCTGCAGGTCCGCGATCGAGTTGATCTCCTTGCGGAACCAGCCACCCATCTGCGCGGCGGTATTGCCGCACGGAAAGCCGACGATATTGTAGTTGGCGAAGAACTCGTTCGACAGATCCAATCCGCCGCCGTGATAGTACCAGGCGCTCATGCCACGCGCATTGAGCGAGAACGGGATGGCGGCCAGTGCCGCCCAGGCGACGTCCTTGCCGGAGAAATAATACCCGACGGTGTGGGCCATCTCGACCGTACCGGCCGAAACCGCATCCACCACTTCGAACGGCGGCACGATTTCGCCGGCGGCGAACACGTCGATGGTGAAATTCCCGTCGGTCGCCTCGCTCACATATTTCGCCAGCGTTTCGCCGCCGCCATAGATGGTGTCGAGTCCCTTGGGGAACGACGACGCCAACCGCCAGCTTACCTTGGGCTGGCTCTGCGCCAGCGCTGGCGCGGCGAGGGTTGTCGCTGCTGCGGCACTGGCGGTGATCGCGGTGGCCGACTTGAAGAATTCACGCCTCTTCATTCAGGTAGTCCTCCTTGGCTGTTGCCTGGCCGTTCCATCCGGCCTTGTGCGTAGATGAACAGGCGTTACTGCGGCTGTCCACCCGCCGCGAACCTCGACGCTGTGGCAGCGTGATCAAATTCCTCACAAAATCGTTCGGCCGCGGGAATAAACCCCGAGCTGCGGTGTTGGAGACAATGAGGCGCGGCCCAATGCCCGTGCCCGAAAAGCCCAACGGAGGGACATCATGAAACTTGCAGTCACGCTCGGCGCTGCCGCGCTCGCCCTGTTCGCCACTGCCGCCATCGCCGAGGATTATGTCGGTGGCGCCATCAAGACGATGGAGATCGGCGGCAAGGAAGTGCTTGTCGGCGCCAACGACATGACGCTCTACACCTTCGACAAGGACGCTGTCGGCGTCACCAACTGCTATGACAAGTGCGCCGAGAACTGGCCGCCGCTGATCGCCGATGCCGGCGCCAAGCCCGAGGGCGATTTCACCCTGGTTGACCGCACCGACGGCTCCAAGATGTGGGCCTACAAGGGCTGGCCGCTCTACTTCTGGGTGAAGGACGAGAAGCCCGGCGACACCACCGGCGACATGGTCGGCGAGGTCTGGCACACTGCCGTCGAAAAGTAAGCCGGCCAGAGCCACATGGACTTCCTGGATGAGATCGAGGCGACGGTTCCGGCGTTGCGCCGCTATGCGCGCGCGCTGACGCGCAACGCCGACCGCGCCGACGACCTCGTCCAGGATTGCCTCGAACGGGCGATCCGAAAGCGGAGCCTGTTCGCCCCAACCGGCCCACTGCAGGCCTGGCTGTTCCGCATCCTGATCAACCTCTGGCGCAACGACCTTCGCTTCGAGCGCCGCCGTGGAGAGCACGTTCCCATCGACAGCCTTGTTTCAGAACCCGCGGTGGCTCCGGCCCAGCCGGGCCGTATCGCCCTCGCCGAAATGTCCCGCGCCATCGACCGCCTGCCCGACGACCAGCGCGAGGCGCTGCTGCTGGTCGTGCTTGAAGGCATGAGCTACCAGGACGCCGCCGATGTCCTCGGCATTCCCGCCGGCACGTTGATGTCACGCCTCGGCCGCGCCCGGGCGGCGCTCCGCGCATTGACCGGCAGCGGCGAGGAACCCAGATTGAGGTCGGTCAAATGACGAACCTCGCCCCAATTTCCGAAACTGACCTGCACGCCTTTGTCGATGGCCAGCTGCCGCCGGAGCGTGCCGCCGAGGTCGAGGCCTGGCTCGCTGCCCATCCCGACAAGGCCGCCGAACTGGTCAACTGGCAGCGCCAGAACGAGGCGCTGACCGCGCTGTTCGGCAGCACGGCCGACGAGACCGTGCCATCGCGGCTCGACCCGCATCTGATCGCCCGCTCACCCGCCGCTACCCGCAGCTTCGGCTGGGCGCAGGCCGCCGCCGCGGCGGTGGTGACGCTGGCGCTGGGCGGCGCGCTCGGCTGGGCCGGCCGCGACTATTTCAGCCCGCCGCCGCGCCAGGAGCTGATCGCCTCGGCGGTCTCGGCGCACGCCCTCTACGTCAAGGAAAACCGCCACGCCGTCGAAGTCGCCGCCGCCGACAAGGATCACCTCGTCTCGTGGCTGTCCAACCGCGTCGAGCGCCCGATCAACCCACCCGACCTTGCCGCCGACGGTTTCACCCTGGTCGGCGGCCGGCTGCTGCCCGGCTATGGCGCAGAGCCCACCGGCCCCGCCGCGCAACTGATGTACGAGAACGCCGCGCAGGAGCGGGTCACCGTCTACATCACCGCCGCCTTGCCCGACCGCCGCACCGATAAGGAGTTCACGGCGCGCGACAATCTCGACGCCTTCTACTGGGCCAACGACAAGATCACCTGCACGGTGGTCGGTGATCTGCCCGAAGCGCAGATGCAGGCGGTGGCAAAGAAGGTGTACCAGCAGCTCACCTGGCGTCCGGACGGCGCGCCGGGCGGTGCCTGGAGCGGCGTCTGACGCGGGCGCTTGCGCCGCGGCACGCGCTCGCATAGGTTCGCGCCCATGTTCCAGTCTGCGAACATTGCTGCATCCATCGTTCCGGCCGCGCTCCGTGGCGCCGGTCGTCGAGGTATGGGCGTCTTCGGCTAGACGCGGGGGTTCGGCATGCGCCGTCTCCGCCCGCCGGAGACGTAAAGCCCGAACCACATCCCCATACCGCTAGAACGAGAGAGCAGCATGCTTTCCCTTTATGACGCCAACGGGCTCGTCCACTGGAACGAGCGCGAAATCCGCCTGCGCGACAGCGCCATCTCCTACATTTCGGCCGAGGTCACCGTGCTCCTCCGCTCGATCAACCCCGCCTGGGATATCCGGCGCGTCGAGGCGCCGATCCTGACGCCGCGCGAACTGATCTCATCGGCCTACGGCCCGGACGATCTCTACGTGCCGCAGCGCAGTTCCGACACCGAGCGCGAACTGGTGCTGCGGCCGGAGACCACGCCCTCGACCTATGTCTACATGACGCACCAGCTCAACACTCACGCCAAAACCCGGCTGCCGTTCTGCGTCTGGCAGGCCGGCAAGTCGTTCCGCCGCGAGCAGGACCAGTCGACCCGGCACGTCCGGCTCAAGGAGTTCTGGCAGATGGAGTTCCAGTGCGCCTATGCCGCCGATACCGCCAACGACTACCACACCGCGGTGCTCGAACCGGTGCGCCGGATGATCGCCGCGGTGACCCGCCTGCCGACCCGTATCGTGCCGTCTGACCGGCTGCCGGCCTATTCCGAGATCACCATGGATATCGAGGTGGACAATGGCGACAAATGGATGGAGGTCACCTCCATCTCCCGCCGCACCGATTTCCCGCAGAAGGCTGTGGTCACCGGCAAGAACGGGACGCGCGAGATCGACGTGCTGGTAGTGGAAATCGCCATCGGCCTCGATCGTTGCATCTACAACTGGTCAATCGCCGACGAGCGCGAAGCGGCGCTCACCGCTTGACAAGTTGTAGGCGGGGAACTCCCCAGTCCGAGAGCGCTCCCTCCCCCGGCGCGGGAAGAGTACCCCCACCCCTGTCCCCTCCCGCAAGGGGGAGGGAGACGCCATCACCAGCGCTCGTGTTTTGGTCTCCTCCCCCCTTGCGGGGGAGGGACAGGGTGGGGGGTGCTCTTCTTGAACCGAGCTGTGGCCTCCCACTTGAGGGAAGGGCTCAGTAGCCCTGCCGCTTCTGCAGGTCGTTCGAGTAGATGTTGTGGAGCCCGATATTCTTGACGTCGCGCTCGCCCATCAGGGCCATGGTGACGTCCATCTCCTTGTTGATGATCTGCAGCGCCCGGGTCACGCCCGCCTCGCCGCCGGCGCCCAGCCCGAAGGCCATGGCGCGGCCGACAAAGGTGCCCTTGGCGCCGAGCGCCAGCGCCTTCAGCACGTCCTGGCCTGAGCGGATGCCCGAATCCATCAGCACTTCGGTGCGGTTGCCCACCGCATCGACGATCTCGGGCAGCACCCGGATGGTCGAGGGGGCGCTGTCGAGCTGCCGGCCGCCATGGTTGGAGACGATGATGCCGTCAGCGCCATTCTCCACTGCCAGCCGCGCGTCCTCGGCATCGAGGATGCCCTTGACGATCACCGGACCACCGAAGCGCTTCTTGATCCAGGCGATGTCCTTCCAGTTCAGCGTCAGGTCGAACTGTGTCGCCGTCCACTGGCTGAGCGAGGCGAGGTCCACCGCCTCGGTGACGTGCCCGGCAATATTGCGGAAGGTGCGGCGCTTGGTGCCCAGCATGCCCAAAGCCCAGGCCGGCTTGGTGGCAATCTCGAACAGGAATTTCGGGGTGATCGGCGGCGGCGCCTTCAGCCCGTTGCGGATATCCTTGTGGCGCTGCCCGAGGATCTGCAGGTCCATCGTCAACACCAGCACCGGGCACTTGGCTGCCTTGGCGCGGTCGATCAGCCGCTCGATGAACGGCTTGTCGCGCATCACGTAGAGCTGGAACCAGAACGGCTTCGTGGTGTTTTCGGCCACGTCCTCGATCGAGCAGATCGCCATGGTCGAGAGGGTGAACGGGATGCCGAACTTCTCCGCCGCCCGCGCCGCCTTGATCTCGCCGTCGGCCGACTGCATGCCGGTCGACCCCACCGGGGCGATCGCCACCGGCATCGACACCGGCTGGCCCATCATCGTCGTCGCGAGGTTACGGTTCTCGAGATTGACCGCCACGCGCTGCCTGAGCTTGATCTTTTCGAAGTCGGTGGTGTTGTCGCGATAGGTGCTCTCGGTCCACGACCCCGAGTCCGCATAGTCGAAAAACATCTTGGGCACGCGGCGCTTCGCGGCCTTCATCAGGTCTTCGATGGTGAGATACTTGTCGAGATTGGCCATGTGCGCCCCGGAGAAACCTTGGCGCTTTCTAGTTCTCTGACATGTCAGTGGTCAATGCGACGTTGGACGTTCATTCGGAACCAGGCGTTGAACCAACGCAAATCCGGCACGGGCTGACCCCCACCGCTGTCCCCGCCCCCTAAACAAGGGGAGGGAGACGCTCTCATCAGCGCCAGTGTTTTGGTCTCCCTCCCCATTCCGGGGCGCTACCGCGTCCCCAGGGGGGAGGGAACAGGGGTAGGGGTCAGCTCGCACCAGCTCCGCGGCGTTCATCACCGCTTCATCCTCGGCCGCGCACGTTCGCCGCCTTCAACGGAGAGACTCCCATGCGCATCGCCACCCTTGCCGCATTATCCGCCATCGCCTTCGCCGCTCCCGCCCAGGCCGACTGCCTCGCCGACCTGAAATCGGTGCTCACCGGCTCGCTCACCGGCGGCCCCTACCTGATGGAACTCGTTTCCGACGATATGACCATGACTGCCGAAGTCGTACCCCCGGCGTCGATCCACGCCACCACCCATATCGGTGGCGCGACGCAGGAAATGACCGTGCATGACGGCAAGGCCTGGATGCAGATGGGCGGCGCCTGGACAGCAATGCCCGACAGCATGGCCGCCCAGATGACGGCCGGCATCAGCGGCGCCGCCGGGATGATCGACCAGGTGGCAGGCGCCGAATGCCTCGGCACCCAGAATTTCGAGGGCAAGGACTACCTCGCCTTCAAGTACGACTTCGCCATGGCCGGCGTCGAAAGTTCATCGACGCTTTATGCTGACCCGGCAACCAAACTGCCGCTGCTGATTCTCGGCACCTCGACCGCCGCCGGCAAGACCACCGCCACCCGGGCCACCTACCGGTACGATCCGAGCGTGACGGTTTCCGCTCCGATGTGAGTTGGGAGACGCAAGCGGTCGGCGGGCGCCGTAATCACTGCATCGCGTTGAGCGTTGTCAGGATGGCCAGGAACTGCTCTGGGGCCGCGGCGATGACGTTGTGCCGAACTGGCAACTCCTCGATGCGCCAGTCCGCCAGTTTCCTCAGGCGAGCGACGGTCGGCGGGAATGGGCTGTCGCTCCAGCCGGTCGCATAGACGAAGAGCTTTTCACGAACCTCCTTCCACCGCCCGGTCAGATGGATGGTCTGGAGAAACGACGCCAAAGGGTGTGGCCGGCAGCGGACGTCCATGCCCGCTGGCGGACTAACGCCGAAGCCGTCGCCGTCGGCTCCTTCGATGGCGATGGTTCGGAAATAGTCGTTCATCAGCCGCCACCAGGAGTCACCGTCCTCCGGCACCAGCGCATCGATATAGACGAGCGCCGATATGCGCTCGGCCAGTCGATCCGCCACACCGGTGATCACCATCCCGCCGTAACTGTGGGCGCAGAGAACGACATTCGAGAGGCCCTCGAATTCAACGGCGTTCGTCACGTCCTCGATGTGCGTGTCCAGGTTTGGCCGCATGACCGCCAGGTGCGATCTGTCGCCCAGTCCCGTGAGGGTTGGCGTGAAGACGTCATGTCCGAGGGCGCGCAACCTGCGTGCGAAGGGCGAAAGTTCGCACCCGCCATGCCAGCCACCCGGCACAATGACCACGTTTGCCATGAGTTACCTCTTGATCGACCAAGCCCGCTGGGGCGCCGCCAAACGTGTAGCGCTTTTCGCGGCACATGAATTTCGATATAATCGCAACTCATTATTGAAACCGGTCAAATGCGTGACGGTCAAACATGCGGCAGGCGCTTCAATATCCGTGGACGGACCTGGACGTAGACCGGATCTCCGCCCCGGCAGTGTCGGTGCGGATCGACGTCGGCGAGGCGAGAACGGAAGTACCCGAGCATCAGCACCGCAAAGGGCAGCTGGTTTTCGCGCTGGCGGGTGGGGTCACGTGCCGCGTTCCGAGTGGCCTCTGGATGGTGCCACCACATTGCGCGGTGTGGATTCCCGGCAGTCTTCCACACAGCAACATGGCAACCGCCAATGCGAAGCTCTTCTTCGTGTACCTGGAGCCCGGTGCGGTCGATCTCCCAGACCAATGCTGCACCCTCTCAATTTCGCCACTGCTGCGCGAACTGATCATTGAACTTGCCGACCGCGAGAGCGCGAACGAAGCCGATGATCTGCTGATCAAGGTTCTCCTGGCCCAATTGCCGCTGATGCCCGTGCAACAGCTGCATCTGCCGGTGTCCGCAGAGCCACGTCTCGCCACCATAGTGAACGCACTTGCAGCCAATCCCGCCGACCGTGCGACGTTGGGCGTTTGGGCTGGGCGCGTGGCGATGAGCGAGAGCAGTCTCAGCCGCCTGGTGGTTCAGGAGACAGGATTGACCTTCGGTCGCTGGCGGCAGCAGCTGCATCTGATTGTCGCGATACGCGAATTGTCCGATGGCGCGACGGTTCAGCAGGTCTCGGCTGATCTCGGCTACGCGTCGGTCGCATCCTTCATCGCCATGTTCAAGAAGGCGCTCGGCAAACCCCCGGCCAAGTACCTCAGCAGCATTGCTCATGAGAGCGGCTCGCGCGGGTCGCCGTCGAGGCGTGGGCAGGCTGTGGGGGTGATCTGAGAGGCCCCGCGGAGACGGCTTTTGGCCGTCTCCCGTCCGTGGCCGACGCTACAGCTTCACCGAGTTCAGCCGCAGCGCGTTGGCGATGACGCTCACCGAGCTCAGCGCCATGGCCGCCGCAGCCAGCATCGGCGAGAGCAGCCAGCCGGTCAGCGGGTAGAGCACGCCCGCCGCCACTGGAATGCCCAGCGCGTTGTAGCCGAAGGCGAACAGCAGGTTCAGCTTGATATTGCTGAGCGTCGCCTTGGAAAGCTTGCGCGCCTTGACGATGCCGTTGAGCTCGCCCTTCAAGAGCGTGATACCGGCGCTTTCGATCGCCACATCCGCCCCGGTGCCCATCGCCACGCCGACATCGGCTGCCGCCAGCGCCGGCGCATCGTTGACGCCGTCGCCGGCGAACGCCACCGACTTGCCCTTGGCCTTCAGGCTCTCGATCAGCGTGTGCTTGTCCTCGGGCGCCATGCCCGCCTGTACCTCGCTGAGGCCGAGCTCGCGCCCGACCGCTTCGGCTGTGCCCCTGGCATCGCCCGTCGCCATCACCACCGCCACGCCATCGGCCCGCAGCGCCGCGATCGCTTCCTTTGCCCCTGATTTGATCGGGTCCGACACCGTCACCACACCGATCGCTGCCCCATCATGGGCGACGAGGATCGCGGTCTTGCCCGAGCCAGCCTGCTGCTCGAGCAGCCCCGCCAGCTTGTCGTCGACGGTGATGTTCTGCTCCTTGAACAGCTTGAGGTTGCCGAGCAGCGCCGGCTTGCCGCCGACCATTCCCTTGATGCCGCGCCCGGTGAGCGAGGTGAAGCCGTCGCTCTCGTAGACCCGCGCTCCCCGCGTCTCGGCGCCCTTGACCACGGCGGTGCCGATCGGGTGCTCGGAGTGCTTCTCGAGCGCTGCGGCGACAGCCAGCACGAAGCCTTCGTCGACGCCCTTCACCGGGATCACCTGGTCGAGCGTCGGCTTCCCCTCAGTGAGCGTGCCGGTCTTGTCGACGATCAGCGTATCGACCCGGGCAAAGCCCTCGAGCGCCTTGGCATCCTTCACCAAGACGCCGGCATGCGCGCCGCGCCCGGTCGCCACCATGATCGAGATCGGCGTCGCGAGACCCAGCGCACAGGGACAGGCGATGATCAGCACCGAGATCGCCGCGACGATCGCCTCGGCGAGGCCAGGGCCCCAGATCATCCACGCCGCGAACGCCGCAATAGCGATCACCACCACCAGGGGCACGAACCAGTTCGCCACCTTGTCGGCCAGCGCCTGGATCGGGGCGCGGCTGCGCTGAGCCTTGCCGACCAGCTCGACGATCTGGCTGAGCCGCGTCTCCGAGCCCACCCGCAGCGCCTGCATGACGAAGCTGCCTTCGCCATTCAGCGTGCCACCGGTCACCGGCTCGCCCTTCAGCTTTTCCACCGGCACCGGCTCGCCGGTCAGCATCGATTCATCGACGAACGACTGCCCTTCGAGCACCTCGCCATCGACCGGCACCGCCTCGCCGGGCCGCACCCGCAGCCAGTCGCCGGCCCGCACCTCTTCGATCGGCACCTCGATATCCTTGCCCTGCCACACCTTGCGCGCCGTCTTCGGCGCGAGGTTGAGCAACGCCCGGATCGCCTTGCCGGTGGCGTCGCGGGCCCTGAGCTCCAGCACCTGGCCGACGAACACCAGCGCCACGATTACCGCCGCCGCTTCGAAATACACCGGCGGCACGCCGTTCATATGCGTCATGCTCATCGGGAACAGCTGCGGGAACAGTACCGCCACCACCGAGAACAGGTAGGCCGCGCCCACTCCGAGCCCGATCAACGTCCACATATTGGGCGAGCGGTTGCGGAGCGAATTCCCGAAGCGCCGGAAGAACGGCCAGGCCGCCCACAGCACCACCGGCGTGGCCAATGCCATTTCGATCCAGGTGGCCAGCGGCTCGCCGATCCACTCACGCACCGGCAGGCCGACCATGCCGCCCATCGAGATGATGAGGATCGGGATCGACAGCCCGGCGCTCACCCATAGCCGGCGGGTGAAATCGACGAGTTCGGGGTTCGGGCCGTCGTCGAGCGAGGCCACCATCGGCTCGAGCGCCATGCCGCAGATCGGGCAATCGCCCGGGCCGTCCTTGACGATCTCCGGATGCATCGGGCAGGTCCACTTGGTCCCTGCCGCGACGGTCGACGGGTCGACCGGCGGCGCACCATGCGAGTGGCCGTGGTGGCTGTGGTCGTGGCCCGCATGATCGTGTCCACCCTTCGCGGCGGCGCCGTGATCATGCCCATCCCCGCAGCCGCAGGCGTCGTCCTTCGGTGCACTGAGATATTTCTGCGGCTCGGCTTCGAACTTGCTGAGGCACCCGACGCTGCAGAAATAGTAGCGCGTCCCCTCGTGCTTCAGCATGTGTTTGGCGGTCGTCCGATCCACCTGCATGCCGCAGACCGGGTCGGTCGCCGTCAGGTACTTTGCCGGCTCCGCCTCGAACTTGGCCTTGCAGCCGCCGCTGCAGAAGCCGATCTCGCGGCCCTCATGCATGGTGCGGTGCGGTGTCTTGGCCATATCGACGGTCATGCCGCAGACCGGGTCGCGACTGACCGCGCCCCCTGCCCCGTGCGAATGCTTGTGTTCAGCGTGATCCATGCTCGGCTCCTGTAGAACGTCTCCCGGCGGCTGAGCCCGGCGGAGACGCGACAAACGAAATCGTACTGGGCCCTGTTCTGCACCTTCCCATCATGGTAAGGTCAAGCACATTGTTCAGATAGGTGTTCCCATGCAGATCGGCGAGGCCTCCCGGCTCACCGGCGTATCCGCCAAGATGATCCGTCACTACGAATCTATCGGCCTCATTCCCAATGCCGACCGGCGCGACAGCAATTATCGCGATTACGGCCATCATGACATCCACCGTCTCGGTTTCATCCGCCGCGCCCGCGACCTCGGCTTCTCGATGGACGAAATCCGCGATCTGCTGCGCCTCTGGGGCGATACGCAGCGCTCGAGCGCCGACGTCAAGGCGCTGACCCAGAGCCACATCGCCGAACTCGACCAGAAGATCCGGCTGCTCGGCGAGATGCGCCACACCCTCGCCACCCTCGCCGATGCCTGCGATGGCGATCACCGTCCCGATTGCCCGATCATCGAAGGCCTCGCCGGAACGGAACTGCATGCAAGAAACTAAAGACAACACGGGCATCGAGATCGCCTACCGGCTCGATCCGTTCCCGAGCGAGGAAGAACTGGCCCCGCTATGGCGCGCCGCCTGGGGTGGTGACTGGGGCGGCGACCTCGCCTTCATCCTTACCCGCAGCCTCACCCACGCCTGCGCTTATGCCGGCGACCGCATGGTCGGCTACGTCAACGTCGCCTGGGACGGCGGCGTCCACGCCTTCCTGCTCGACACCACGGTCGACCCAGAGTTCCAGCGCCGCGGCATAGCCACCGAACTGGTACGGCGGGTCACGGACGCTGCCCGTGAACGCGGGGCGCATTGGCTGCATGTCGATTATGAGGAGAAGCTGGATGGGTTCTACAAGGCGTGCGGGTTCAGGCCGAGCGCGGCGGGGTTGATCAGGCTTTAGCCTCTGGCCCCGTGCGGGTGGCCACCCCCACCCAGCTCCGCTAAGGCTCCGCCTAGCTGCGCTACCCTCCCCACAAGGGGGAGGGAGACGACAGAGCCGAAGCCTGCAGTCGGGTCTCCCTCCCCTTGATGGGGAGGGTAGTGGAGCTTGGGAGCTTGCTGCCTAGCGAAACTGGGTGGGGTGGGGCCAATGCACCGCACTAAACACTCAGGCACAGATACTTGATATCGAGATAGTCCTCGATGCCGTACTTCGATCCCTCGCGCCCATGCCCCGATTGCTTCACGCCGCCGAACGGCGCGACCTCGGTGGAGATCAGGCCGGTATTGATCCCGACCATGCCGTAATCGAGCGCTTCGGCCACCTCGAATACCCGGCTCAGGTCGCGTGCATAGAAATAGGACGCGAGCCCGAACTCGGTGGCGTTGGCGAGCCGGATCACCTCGTCCACCGTCTCGAAGCGGAACAGCGGCGCCAGCGGTCCGAACGTTTCCTCGCGCGCCAGCATCATGTCGCCGGTCGCGTCCGCCACGATGGTCGGCTCGAAGAACAACCCCTCCTTGCGCTTGCCGCCAACCAGCACACGGCCGCCCTTGCGCAGCGCATCGGTGAGGTGCCGCTCCACCTTCTCCACTGCCTTCTCGTCGATCAGCGGCCCGGTGGTGATCCCCTCGCCAAATCCGTCGCCCACTCTCAGCTTTTCCACTGCCGCGGTGAGCTTTTCGGCGAACGCATCGTAGACGCCGGCCTGCACATAGATGCGGTTGGCGCAGACGCAGGTCTGCCCGTTATTGCGGTATTTCGAGATCATCGCCCCCTCGACCGCCGCATCGAGATCGGCGTCGTCGAAGACGATGAACGGCGCATTGCCGCCGAGCTCGAGGCTCAGCCGCTTGATCTGGTCGGCCCCCTGGCGCATCAGGATGCGGCCGACGTCGGTCGAGCCGGTAAAGCTCAGCTTCCTGACCACCTCGTTCGAGCAGAACTCCTTGCCCAGATCCGACGAATGGGTCGACGGCAACAGGTTGAACAGCCCCGCCGGCAGCCCGGCCCGCTCGGCCAGGACACCAATGGCGATGGCGGAAAGCGGTGTTTCCGCCGCCGGCTTCGACACGACCGCGCACCCCGCCGCCAAAGCGGGCGCCACCTTGCGGGCCAGCATGGCGTTGGGGAAGTTCCACGGCGTGATCGTCGCGACCACCCCGACCGGCTGCTTGATCACGATGATCCGCTTGTCTTCCTGGTGCCCGGGAATGGTGTCGCCATAGACCCGCTTGGCCTCCTCGCCGAACCACTCGACATAAGCAGCGCCATAGAGCACCTCGCCCTTCGCCTCGGGCACGGGCTTGCCCTGCTCGGCGGTCATGATCGCCGCGAGATCGTCGGCGTTCTCGACCATCAGGTCATGGAGTTTGCGCAGCACCGCGGCGCGCGCCTTGCCGGTCTGCTTCGCCCAGGCCTGCTGCGCCGTTTCGGCTGCGGTGATTGCGAGCTTGGCTTCCGCCACGCCGCAATTCGGCAGCACCGCCAGCACCGCGCCGGTCGATGGGTTGGTCACTTCGAAAGTTGTGCCGTTTTCTGCCGTCTCGAGCCAGCGCCCGCCGATAAAGGCGGCGGCCTGCAGCAGCGAGGGATCCTTGAGGCGGGTGTTGAGCGCATCGGTGATCGGCATCGGTCTTCTCCTTGAGGCGGAAGCTCTGCGCCTCGCCTGCAATGAACGCAAGTAGCCTTGCCGGGCTCCAAAACTTCCGATTGGATGCCGCCAAACAAACAAGCGGGGGACCAAATGGCCGGCGTCTATCAGCATCACGAGAAAGAGTTCGGGCACCTGATCCAGGGCAGCGCCAAGCTCGAAACGCTCTATTCCGATTGCCGCTGGGCCGAGGGCCCGTGCTGGTTCGGCGACGCCAACCAGCTGGTCTGGTCCGACATCCCCAACAACCGCATGCTGCGCTGGACCCCCGACGGCGGCGCCTCGGTCTACCGGCACAACTCAAACTACATCAACGGCAACACCCGCGACCGTGAGGGCCGGCTGGTCTCCTGCTCGCATGGCGGCCGCAACGTCGTCCGCACCGAGCTCGATGGCTCGATCACCGTCCTCGCCGACAGCTATCGCGGCAAGAAGCTCAACGCCCCCAACGATGTGGTGGTGAAATCCGACGGCACCATCTGGTTCACCGACCCCGGCTACGGCATTCTCTCGGACTACGAGGGCTACAAGGGCGAGTTCGAGCAGGATGGCTGCTACGTCTTCTGCCTCGATCCCGCCACCGGCGTGCTGAAGGTCGCGATCGACGATTTCGTCCGCCCCAACGGCATCGCCTTCTCGCCTGACGAGAAGCGCCTCTACGTCGCCGACAGCGCCTATAGCCACGGCGCCGACCTGCCGCGTCACATCCGGGTGTTCGACGTCAACGCCGACAATACCGTCAGCAATGGCCGCGTCTTCTGCGTCACCGATACGGGCCTGCCGGATGGCTTCCGCCTCGACGACCGCGGCAATGTCTGGACCTCGGCCGGCGACGGCGTCCACTGCTTCAATTCCTCGGGCGTGCTGCTCGGCAAGCTCCTGACCCCCGACACCGTCGCCAACGTCGAGTTCGGCGGCCCCCGGCGCAACCGCCTGTTCATCTGCGCCACGCAGAGCCTGCACAGCATCTACCTGGCGGTGAATGGGGCGTCGCGGCCTTAGGTGGACGCAACGGGTGCCAGCAGATACTATCTATTGGTATCGGAGAACCGAGATGTCCAAATCAAGATCGATCGTCCTGGGCGATGAGTTGTCGAATTTCATCGATACCCAGGTTGCTAAGGGCCGCTACGGCTCAAGCAGTGAGGTCGTTCGAGCCGGGCTGCGTCTGCTCGAAGAACACGATGCAAAGCTGGAGGCCCTGAGGGCGGCGCTGATCGAAGGCGAGCGTAGCGGTACGCCGAAGCCGTTCGACTTTGACGCATTCATCGCGCGCAAGAGAGCATCGTGATCGCTTACCGCCTCAGCCCTGCGGCCGAGGCGGATCTCGTCGGTATTTGGGACTACACCGCCCAGCAGTGGGGCAAAGATCAAGCCGCAAGCTACGTCGTGGCCATCAGGAATCGCCTCGACGGCATCGTCGCGGGGCGCATTCCCTTGCGGTCGGCTGCCGATGTGAGGCCGGGATACTTCAAGTGCGCGGCTGGCTCTCACATGATCTATTTCACCCGCGCGAGCGATCAAACAATCGACGTGATCCGCATCCTGCATCAAAGCATGGATGTCGCGGGCTTGTTCCGAGATGGCCGTTAACGCCGCCGTGGCCTCAGCCTGGTGTCGTTGTTGCCCAGCCGCTGCCGCACCTCGGTGCGGGGCGGCACGCTGCTGCTGCGTACCGCGTCGGCGAACCAGTCGTCCTCGACGAAGGCGATGGTGTTGGAGCTCAAGTCGTAGCGGATCGCCAGTGCTTGCCCGGTGGTCGAGCGCATGCCGGTGACAACAGGATGGTGGACACGTTGCTGGGCCATTCGAGCCTCCGAAGTGCGGCGCGGCCAGTTTGGCCGCAACACTTCATTAACCACGAGCGATGCCCGCGCGATGACGGTTGGGCCGCACAATTGTGACAGTCCAACCATCTGGTTTTGCTGATCGATCCAGCTGCGCGGCGGCCACCAGGGTGGCCCGCCGACCGCGAATCACGCCTGCGGCGCGACCGCCAGCACGGTCAGCACGTGCTTGTGGCCGTCACGCGCCTCCCAGGTAATCGACTGCCCGACATCGAGGCCGATCAGCGCCGTGCCGACCGGGGTCAGCACCGAGATCTTGCCCTGGGAGATATCGGCATCGACTGGATAGACCAGCTGCACAGTGCGCTCCGCGCCATTGTCGGGCCGGTAGGTCACGGTCGAGCCCATCCGCACGACGCTCGAACCCAACTTGGGGGTCGGCACGACGCGGGCGCGTTCGATTTCATACAGCAGGTCGTCGGCCGCATCGGAGCTGTGTCCGCTGCCGGCCAGTGCCAGGGCGATAAGTTTGCGATGATCATCCTCGCTGAGGACGATACGCGGTTGCAGGTCATAGCGACGCATGGATTGCATCTGAGAAAATTCCTTTCGATGCGCGAACGTCTGCGGGTCTTCGCCCGCGACGGTTCACGCTGGTGTTTTGGGATGTGGCGCCTTGCTCGTGAACCCGAGCGGAAGCTTCCGCGTGGTTCGGGATGCCCCAGACCCGGCGGCGCCTAGGCGCGGATCATGGGGCTATATGCCTGCGACCGGGGTTTCCCGGCGCGGTGCCATACCGATGATGGTCGCGAAGCAAGACATGGCATGAATGTAGGAGGTCCCGCCGCAAAGTCAAATGCGCGGGGTGCGATTGGAAAGAGGTCTGTCCTTGCGAAGACCCATTTGCGCCAAGTTAGGGGATCCCCGCTGCTGCGCGAACCGACGCGCTGCAAGTCCCCCACGACCCTGGGGTGACTTTGGTGCCCACCCCTGATTTGGCATCACGGGCGACTCGGCACTCACGCCGTCGGCAGCGAACTAAATCCCGGCGGGATCGGGCCTTCATAGGGTCCGGTCCGCACGTCGGTCACTGCGGCGGCGGGCGGGCCGGCGTTGAGTTCCATCAGGATGTGCTGGATTTCGCCCTCATCGCCGGCGAACACCGCCTCGACCGTGCCGTCGCGCCGGTTGCGCACCCAGCCTTCGAGCCGCAATGCCTCGGCCTCGCGCTCGACGAAAGCGCGAAAGCCCACTCCTTGCACCCGTCCAGTGATCACCACGTGGACGGCGCGCCGCATCAGAAGGTTGCGCCGATCTGCCAGGGCACGAACTCATTGTCGCCGTAGCCCAGGAGTTCCGACTTGCTCTTTTCGCCCGAAGCGACGGCGAGGATCTTGTCGAAGATCTCCTGCCCCTTTTCTTCGAGCGAGCCGCCCTCGACCACTTCGCCGCCGTTGATGTCCATGTCGTCGATCATCTTGTGATAGATGTCCGAATTGGTGGCGATCTTGATCGACGGCGTCGGCTTGCAGCCATAGGCCGAGCCACGCCCTGTGGTGAAGCATAGTATATTCGCACCACCCGCGACCTGCCCGGTCGCAGAAACCGGATCGTATCCCGGCGTATCCATGAACACGAACCCCTTTTCGGTCACCGGATCGGCATAGTGATACACTGCATTGAGTGGAGTCGTCCCACCTTTTGCAGTCGCACCCAAAGATTTCTCGAGGATAGTGGTAAGTCCGCCGAGTTTGTTGCCCGGTGACGGATTGTTGTTCATCTCCATATTGTTGCGCTCGGCGTAATCTTCCCACCAGTGGATGATATCGATGAGCTTTTCGCCGACCTCGCGGTTTTTGGCACGCCGGGTGAGCAGGTGCTCCGCGCCATAAACCTCCGGCGTCTCCGACAGAATCGCCGTGCCGCCATGCCGCACCAGGATGTCGGCTGCGACGCCCAGCGCCGGATTGGCGGTGATGCCCGAATAGCCGTCCGAGCCGCCGCACTGCAGCGCCAGCATCAACTCCGATGCCGGCACCGTTTCGCGCTTCGCCTTGTTGACGATCGGCAGCATGGCTTTGACCGCCTCGACGCCGGCTTCGACGGTCTTTTTCGTGCCGCCGACTTCCTGGATCGTCATGGTGCGGAACGTCTCGTTCTCGGTGACCCCGTAGGCCTCCTTCAGCCGCGGGATCTGGAAACCCTCACAGCCCAGCCCCACCATAATCACCCCGCCCATGTTCGGGTTGGTGGCATAGCCCCAGGTGGTCTTCTTCAGGATGTCGAAGATCACGCCGCGATAGTCGATGACGCAGCCATTGGCCTGCTTCAGCGCCACGATGCCATCGACGTTGGGATATTGCTCGAGAATGCCCGAGCGCTCGACCTCGCGCGCGATGAACCCGGCCACCGTGGTCGAGCAGTTCACCGAGGTGAGAATGCCGATATAGTTGCGGGTGCCGACCTGCCCGTTGGAGCGGCGGAAGCCCTGGAACGTCGCCCGCTCTGCGTCGGCCACGAACTCCACCGGCACGATGCCCTCGCCGAACGCGTAGTCGCGCTTGAACGCGCCATGCTCTTCGCCGATCGTCACATTGTGCTCGTGCACCCATTCGCCCGGCGGGATGTTATCCTTGGCGAAGCCGATGATCTGCCCGAACTTGACGATCGGCTCGCCTGCCGCAACCTGCCGCACGGTGAACTTGTGTCCCTTGGGCACCCGCTTGGTGGTCTTGACGCCCTGCGGCGTATCGGTGCCGACATCGAGATTGCTCAGCGCCACCGCGACATTGTCTTGGGCGTTGAGCAGCAGCGTCTTAGCGGCGGCGGGGCGGGACATGACATCGGACATCGCGAGCGGCTCTTTTGATCCTGGATTCGGGGCAGGAACTGCCAACACCACTCAAAACCACCAAAACTATTGTACGCCCGAGCTAGCCCGCTTGCGGCGGAAAACCAGTCGGGTGACAAGCAGGTGCGATTGAAAAGCTCCGGCACTCCAACTAACATGTTAGCATGAAGACCGAGGCAAGTCCCTACTCATTTCTGTCTACGCCGGCGACGCCGACGCGCGGCAACGTCACCGTGTTCGTCACCGACACGTTGCGCCAGGCCATCGTCCAGCTTGACCTCAAGCCCGGCGAAGTGATCGACAAGGGCGCCATCTGCGAGCGGTTGGGCGTCTCGCGCTTCCCGGTCTCGGAGGCGCTGGCCCGCCTGCAGGCCGAGGGCCTGGTCGATATCCTACCGCAGCGCGGCTCCACCGTTTCGCTGGTGCGCATCGCCGACGTGCTCGAATACATGTTGATCCGCAAAGCGCTCGAGGCCGAAGCAGTGCGCGTCGTCACCGGCAATCACAGCCCGGAGCTGATCGACACGCTGCAGCGCAACATGAGCTACCAGCGCGCCGCCGTGGAGATCGACGACCAGAACGGCTTCCACGAGCGCGACCTCGAGTTCCACGACATCGTCTTCGGCGACATGCGTTTCACCAAGGTGAAGGGCGTCATCGAAAACACCCGCGCCAATCTCGATCGGGCTCGCCGGCTGATCCTCACGCCCCGCCGGTTGAGTGTCACCCTCGCCGAGCACCAGAAGATTCTCGACGGCATCACCGCCGGCGACGCTGCGGTCGCCTCGGCCGCCATGCGTGCCCATATCGACTCGGTGATGGCCGAGCTCATCGCCTTCGCCGTCGAACACGCCCCGCTCTTCGCCGATGGCCAACTGCTGCGCGAAGACCCCGCCTATTCCGCCTTCCCGTTCGGCTGAACGGCACAAGACCTCAAGGGAGAACCTCATGCTCAAGGGCATTCCGCCGATCCTCGGCCCTGACCTGCTCTACATCCTGCGCGCCATGGGCCATGGCGACGAGATCGCCATCGTCGATGCCAACTACCCCGGCGATAGTGCCGGCCCGCAATTGGTGCGGCTCGACGGCATCAGCGCCACCGAGGCGCTCGACGCCATCCTCACGGTGATGCCGCTCGATACCTTCGTCGACGAGCAGGCCTTCGGCATGGAAGTGGTCGGCGACGCCAAAAAGCGCGAAGCGACCCACAAGGATTTCGACAAGCTGATCAAAAAGCACGAGCCGGGGATGAAACTGAGCCTGCTCGAGCGCTTCGCCTTCTACGAGCGCGTGCACGGCGCCTATGCGGTGATCCAGACCGGCGAGCGCCGCCTCTACGGCAACGTGCTGTTGAAGAAGGGCATCGTCCGCCCGGAGTAACCCATGCCGCGGCGCGTTGATCCGCCGTTCATCGCCCCCCGGGAGCTCGCCGTGATCGGCGAGTTCCGGAGCGGCGAGGCTGCGGTCGCCACCGACCTCAGCGGCATCGCCAGCGCCGCCCCGCTGAACCGCCGGCGGCGCAAATGCCTCGTCATCGACAACGAAGGGCTGTTCGCCCAGTTCGCGACGCTCGACACCGATGCGGCAACCCTGACGGCCGGTGCCGTGGTGCCGCTGCTGCCTACCGACCGCGACGCGCTCGAGGCCGTCGG
Source organism: Devosia sp. LjRoot16 (assembly GCF_964252795.1). Taxonomy (NCBI): domain Bacteria; kingdom Pseudomonadati; phylum Pseudomonadota; class Alphaproteobacteria; order Hyphomicrobiales; family Devosiaceae; genus Devosia; species Devosia sp. LjRoot16. The sequence goes on along the minus strand of NZ_CAXUPH020000005.1, from coordinate 329,849 downwards.
CAACGCCCCCGATGACGGCGATCCCGGGCCCGATCGCTACATCCTCGATGGCGAAGGCGTCGCCTGGCTCGGCCCGCACTATTACGTCACCGGCTCGCACAGCATCCACGACTGGATCACCCCGGAGGGCAGGAAGCGCGCCGACTATCGCCGCTCCGCCCACCTCGTCGCCCGCATCAGCCGCGATGGCCGCCGCCCCGAGCTGAGCTTCCGCCTCAACGAACTGCTGGCGCAGCGCAAAAGCTTTGCCCCGTATTTCCTCAAATCGCCCAACAAGCGCGATGGCCTCAACATCGAAGGTCTCGCCGCCTGGCGACGCCGGCTCTACTTCGGCTTCCGCAGCCCGGTCATCGACGGCAAGGCGCTGTTGCTCAGCGTCCGCGCCGCCGCGTTGTTCACCCCAGGCGCCGATCTCGCCCCCAGAACCCTGCGTGTCCCGCTCGGCCGCGGCGCCGGCATTCGCGATCTCGCCATGCTGCCCAATGGCCGCCTGCTCATCCTCTCCGGCCCCGCATCCGACGCGACGGCGGGCTTCGCCATCCATCTGTTCGACCGCAAGCGCGAGACGGTACGCCGCCTCGGCCGGCTCGCCCCGATCGAGGGCGACAAGGTCGAGGGCCTGCTGCTCGCCGGCTATGCGTCCGCCGCGAACGGCAGTGCCAGCGCCGAATTGCTGGTGCTCGCCGATCACCCGGCCAACGGCCGCCCCCGGCTGTTCACCCTCGACATTCCGCCTGCCTGAATGCACCGAACGGATTCGACCATGGTTGGCCTCGACTCCGCGTGGGTCTGGCCCTATCCCTTCCCGCCAAGTCTGAGGAGCATTCCATGAAACTTCTGCGCGTCGGCGCCAAGGGCGCCGAAAAGCCCGCCATCCTGCACACCGACGGGACCTATCGCGATCTCTCGTCCGTGGTGCCCGACATCAACGGCGCCTCGATCGGCGCTGCCGGTCTCGCCAAGATCAAGGCGGCCGACCATGGTAGCCTGCCGGTGCTCGACCAGGGCTCGCGTATCGGCCCCTGCGTCGGCAATGTCGGCAAGTTCATGTGCATCGGCCTCAACTATGCCGACCACGCCGCCGAGACCGGCGCTGCCATTCCGGCCGAGCCGATCCTGTTCATGAAGGCCACCAGCGCCATCATCGGCCCGAACGACGACGTGATCCTGCCCAAGAACACCCTGAAGCCCGACTGGGAAGTCGAGCTCGGCGTCATCATCGGTAAGGAAGCCAAGTATATCGAGGAAAAGGACGCGCTGGATTACGTCGCCGGCTACTGCGTGGTGAACGACCTTTCCGAGCGACACTTCCAGACCGAGCGCGGCGGCCAGTGGACCAAGGGTAAGTCGGCCGACACCTTCGGCCCGATCGGCCCGTGGCTGGTCACCAAGGACGAAATCAAGGACGTGCAGAACCTCGGCATGTGGCTCGACGTCGATGGCCACCGCTACCAGGACGGCTCGACCAAGACCATGATCTTCGGCGTCGCCCATCTCGTCGCCTATCTCAGCCAGTTCATGAGCCTGCAGCCGGGTGACGTGATCACCACCGGCACCCCGCCGGGTGTCGGCATGGGCCAGAAGCCCACCCCGATCTGGCTGAAACCGGGCCAGACCATGAAGCTGGGCATCGAGGGCCTGGGCGAGCAGCAGCAGAAGACCAAGGCCTACGCCGCCTGAGGTTTCGCCACTGAGTTTTGAAGGGCGTCGGTCGCAAGGCCGGCGCCCTTCGCTTTGGGTGCCGAAGCTCGCTGACCACGGTGGCTGGCGGCATGCACGGCAAGCACATCACTTAAGCAATCTACTAACTATTGACTTCCAGCCCGACTCCGCTTTAGTTAAGCAATGACTTAACCAATGAGGACCAACCATGCGCAAACTCAAGATGCACCTGCATATCTCGCTGGATGGCTATGCCTCCGATGCCGCTGGCGGCTTCCATTGGGTGACCTACAACGACCAGATCGCTGCTCGCGCCAAGCAGCTGACCGCCAATGCCGATGCCGTGGTCTTTGGTCCCAAGACCTACAAGGGCATGCAGGGCTACTGGCCGAGCGTCCCGAACGATCCCGACGCCACCCCTGGCGAGCGCGCCCATGCCGACTGGATCGCGCACGCCACCAAGATCGTCGTCTCCACCAGCCTGCCCGAAGCCGAGGCCAGTTGGGAAACCTCCCTTCTGCTGCGGGATCCCGATGAGCTCACTGCCATCAAGCAGCAGCCGGGCGGCGACATCGTCAGTTTCGGCAGTCCCCTCCTCGTCCGCAGTTGCCTCGAGCGCGGCCTGATCGACGAGTTGCACCTGTTCCTCAACCCGATCCTGCTCGGTGGCGGCCAGGCCGTCTTCGGTTCTGGCGTTGAGAGTAAGCTTCGCCTGTTGGAAGCCACGCCCCTGCCCGATGGCGTCGTGGCGCTGACCTACACACCGAACTGAGGCAGATCACCCCTGCTCCTGCGCCGGTCGCCGGCAGGTTTTTCACAGCCTCGCAGCACCTGCTGCGGGGTTTTTCGGTGTTCCACATTCACTCGCGGCGCACCCTTGCTAACATGTTAGCATTCAATGATTTTTCCGCGCCATTTGATATCTGTGCAATCGTTGTCAGATCAGTTTGAACTACTATTTGTCATACCAGATGACGTCACAATCTCGCATAAGCTTCCATTGCGGGGCTATTGACAGCCAAAAACACTGAAACTACCGTGCCGCTGGTCCTACAAATGTAGGATTGAGGGATCTACTACAACTTGTGTCGAGGCAATCCGGTCATGACGGCCAGGAGCGATGTCGTTCGGCTGAAGCAAGGGGGCGCGCGCCAGAAGCATGGCGCCGTGCACCTCTATGATTCCGCCGTCGAAACCCTGGTCGGACAGATCAAGGCGCTGATCGACAAGCGCAATCTGGGCGTCGGCGATCCGCTGCCGTCGGAGCGCGAGCTGGGCGAGATGTTCACATCGAGCCGCACCACGGTGCGCGAGGCGATGCGCATCCTCAAGGCCTATGGTGTGGTCGACGTGCGCCCCAAGGTGGGCGCGGTGATCATCGATCGGCGGATGGACGCCGTCTTCGAACTCTACTCGTTCAATACGCTGGAGCTGAGCCGGCAGACCTTCCTCGACACCCAGGGCTTCCGCCAGCTGATCGAGGTCGGCGCGGTCGACCAGTTGTTCGATCGCGCGACGTCCGAGGATATCGTCGAGCTGAGAACCATCAACGACACCATGCGCGAGGAGGAGCAGCTCCACGTCGCCGCCCAGCACGACTTCCGCTTTCATTCCAAGCTTGTCGGCATCCTCGGCAACAAGCAGGTCAACGAGATCTATCGGATCATGAAGCCGGTGATGCTCAAGATCATGGAGAGCGGCGTTAACCGCATGAAGACCCACGGCGTCAGCTTCGACGAGCACGGCGGCATCGCCGATGCACTCGAGAGCCGCAACCGCTTTGCCTTTCAGTATCGCATGAGCCAGCACCTCGAAGCGGGGCTGGCTTTGTTCAAGGAGTAGAATTTGGCGACGCCCGAGCGGCGCGCCGGATGGGCCGAAACGGCCCCGACGACAGGTGGGCGGGGGAGGACTACCGGCCACCACAGACCAGCGACTGCCTAGTTGTTTCAGATCGTTCTCTGGGAGGAGAAACCTATGAACGCACTACGCATTGCCTCGGCCGCGCTTGTCGGCCTGCTCGTCTCGACCAGCCTCAGCACCGCCGGCCCCAAGGTGGTTTCCGGCCCGGGCGCCGACCCCACCTGTTTTGCCCCGTGGAACGCCGAGACCAAGTATTTCCAATGGGACAAGCAGGAAGGGCCGTACCGCATCGCCGTGGTCAACGGCTATGTCGGCAACACCTGGCGCATCCAGATGATCAAGACCGCCAAGGCCTTCGCTGAGGACCCGGCGATCAAGGACAAGATCAAGGAGTTCAAGGTCGTCTCGACCGGCACCGACGCGCCGGCCCAGCTCGGCGCCATCGAGGACTTCATCAACCAGGGCTTTGACGCCATCGTCACCATCGCAGTATCGCCGGAAGGTTTTGACCGCGTCATCCGCCTCGCCGACCGCGAGAACGTGGTGATCGTGCCGTTCGACAACATCCTCGATACCGACGCGGTCATGATGGTCAACGAGGACCAGCTGCAGATGGGCCGCGACTGGGGCAGCTTCGTGCTCAAGGAACTGGCCGCCAAGGGCAAGACCTCGGGCAAGATCCTCGAAGTCCGCGGCCTTGCCGGCAACTCGGTCGACCGTGATCGTTCGATCGGCATCCACGAGGTGTTCGATGCCACCCCCGGTCCCTGGGAAATCGTCCAGGTGGTCGGCAACTGGGATGACGGCACCGCCCAGAAGGTCACCGCCGACGCGCTCGCCGTGCACGGCACCTTCGATGGTGTCATCACTCAGGGTGGTTCGACCGGCACCGTGCAGGCCCTGCTCGATGCCAAGCACCCGTTCGTCCCGGTGGGCGGCGAAGCCGAGAACGGCTTCAGGAAGCTTGTCGCCAAGCACTCCGGCGAGGGTCTTGTCGGCCTCTCGATCGGCCAGTCGCCCGGCCTCGTCGCCATCTCGATGAAGGCAGCCATCTCGGCCCTCGAGGGCAACGTGATGCCGCAGCTCATCTCGGTGCCGCTGCCGTCGGTCGATTACACGGGGCTCAAGGACGGCGAAAACTTCTGGACCGACCTGCCGGACAACTTCTTCACCGTCAACGAATTCCCGCCCTGCGGCGTGAACATCTCGGGCCCGGCGATCATGGCCCAGACCGAGGAGAACGTGCAGTAGACCTCCGCACGTCCTGGAGCGCGGTCGGCAGGTCCACGAGGCCTTCGACCGCGCGACCAGCGGTGAACGGAAACCCGGTCGCTTCGCAAGAGCGACGCCGGGTTTCCAGGCGGTGCCGGGTCCCATCGCCCGGCATCGCTTCTCCCCTTTCATTCGACGGCTGAGGATTGACGATGCTGGACGGGCGGGCCGCACGGCCATTTGCCGAACTGAGCGGCGTTTCCAAGTATTTCTCGGGGGCACGGGCGCTCGAGGGGGTGGACTTTTCGTGCCACGAGGGCTCCATCCACGCCATCCTGGGCGAAAACGGCGCCGGCAAATCCACCCTGATCAAGATCATGGCCGGGGTGGTGCAGCCCGATAGCGGTACGCTCAGCGTCGAAGGTATACAGCACCGCTTCTCGCGCCCCTCCGAGGCAGCCAAGGCCGGCATTGTCTGCGTGTTCCAGGAGCTGTCGCTGCTGCCCGACCTGTCGGTGGCCGACAACATCTCGATATCCGATCCACCGCGCCGCTTCGGCCTGATCGACCGCCGCGCCCAGCGCGAGCGCGCCGAGGCGCTGCTGGCCCGCATCCATTGCGAGGACGTCGATCCGCGCGCCCTGATCCGCGATCTCTCGCTGTCGCGCCGGCAAATGGTCGAGATCGCCAAGGCGCTCGGCAAGAATCCGAAACTGCTGATCCTCGACGAAGCGACCTCGGCGCTGACCAGCCGCGACGTCGAAACCGTCTACAACGTGCTCGCCGAGCTGAAGGCCGAGGGCACCGGCATGCTGTTCATCTCGCACCGCATGCACGAGGTCGAGGCGCTTTGCGACACCCTCTCGGTGTTCCGCAACGGCCGCCACATCGAAACCTTCTTGAAGGGCGCCCGCACTCAGGACGAGATCGTCAAGCTGATGATCGGCCGCGACATCGTCCACCAGTTTCCAGTGAAGCCGCCGGCGCTGAGCCGCAAGCCGCATCTCGCCGTCACCGACCTCAAATGGGAAAACCGCCTCAACGGCGTCTCGCTCTCGGTCGGCAAGGGCGAGATCGTCGGGCTAGGCGGCCTCGATGGCCAGGGCCAGAAGGAACTGCTGCTCGCCCTGTTCGGTGTGCTGCGCGGCGTCGAGGGCAAGGTCACGGTCGGTGGCGAGGGCGGCATCCCGGCCTCGCCCGCCGACGCCAAGGGCGGCCGCAGCCGCATCGCGCTGGTCCCGGAGGATCGGAAAACCGAGGGCCTGATGCTGCCCATGTCGATCGCCGACAATCTCCTCGTCGCCAGCTTCGACAAGGTCCGCCAGGGACCGTTCATCGACCCCACGAAGTCCCGTCAGGCCGTCGCCGACGCCATCGCCCAGCTGCAGATCAAGCTCAACAAGCCGGAAGATCCGGTCGCCAGCCTGTCGGGCGGCAACCAGCAGAAAGTGGTGATCGCCAAGTGGCTGCTGACCCAGCCCGAAGTGATGCTGCTCAACGATCCCACCCGCGGCATCGACGTCGGCACCAAGCAGGAGCTCTACCGGCTGATGCGCGAGCTCGCCGACAAGGACACCGCGATCCTGTTCTATTCCACCGATTACGCCGAGCTGATCGGCTGCTGCGACCGCGTCGCCGTGATGTATGACGGCCGCATCGTCACCGAGTTCAGTGGCGACGCCATCACCGAGGAAGCCCTCGTTTCCGCCGCGCTCAACATCACCAGGCCGACCGATGTGCCGGCCCGAGAGGCGGTGCCCGCATGAGCGCCATCACCGCCAGCACCCCACCGCGCGCCTCGGCGCTCGCCATGTCGATCCGCCAGAACCGCGGCTTCTATGGCGCCATCCTGCTGCTCGCCGCGCTCTACCTGGTCTACAATTTCATCCACCCGCGCGGTTTTTCCACCAACGTCTTCATCGCCAACACCAATGAATCGGTGGCGCTCGCCTTCGTCGCCATGGCGCAGGCGATGACGGTGATCGTCGGCGGCCTCGACCTGTCGGTCGGCGCCGTGATGACCCTCACCAGCTGTATCGCCAGCGAACTGGTGCGGGGCGAACCCTGGCAGATCATCCTCGGCTGCGTCGTCTCGGTGGCCGCCGGCGCCGGCTTCGGTCTCGTCAACGGCCTCGTCATCGTCTATGGCCGCCTGCAGCCGATCATCGCGACGCTCGCCACCGGCGCCGTCGCCATCGGCCTTGCCCTGTTGATCCGCCCACAGCCGGGCGGCGAGGTCGATCTCGACCTCAACTGGGCCGTCACCAATTCGATCAAGGACCTGGCCGAGACCTATCATCTGTTCGAGGACGGCGAGGCGGCCTGGCTGCAGCCCATCGCCTGGGTGCCGGTGCCGCTGCTCATCCTCGTCATCATCACCGCCGCGGTGTGGATGCCGTTCCGCCGCACCGTCACCGGCCGTACCCTCTATGCCATCGGCTCGTCCGAAGGCGCCGCCTACATGTCGGGCCTGCCGATCAATCGCGCCAAGCTCTGGGCCTTCACGCTGGCCGGCTTTTTTGCCGGCTGCGCCGGGCTCTATCTCGCCATCCAGACCGGCTCCGGCAACGCCGATATCCCGCAGGCCGGCGCCTATACGCTCAACTCCATCGCCGCCGTGGTGCTGGGCGGCATCTCGCTGCTCGGCGGTGCCGGCACGGTGATCGGCGCCCTGATCGGCGCACTGATCCTGCGCGCCATCTCGTTCTACTTCCGCATCCTGTCGATCGATCCGCTGCTGCAGCCGCTGGTCGAAGGCGTGGTGCTGCTTGCCGCCGTCAGCCTCGGCGCCATCCGCACGTTGCGGGTGAAGAACCGTCTCGAACTCTTCAGGTAGGACCGGACCCATGGCCAACGATCTCACCCTGCCCCGCCTGAAATCCGACGATCTGCCGATTGTCATCTCCGCCGGCTTCGTGCTGGTGATCCTGGCGCTCGGCTCGATCTATACCGTCGCGACGCTTGGCACGATGCCGCTGCTCAGCCCCAATTACCTGCTCACCCAGCTGCAGACCGGCGCCTTTCTCGGCATCGTCGCGGCCGGGATGATGATGGTGATCCTGCTCGGTCACATCGACCTCAGCGTCCCCTGGACGATGACCGCCGCCGCCATGATGGCGACCACCGTCGGCGGCCCCGCCGCCATCCCCACCGGCCTCGCCATCGGCCTGCTGGTCGGGCTGTTCAACGGCTTCGGCGTCGCTTACCTCCGCATCCCCTCGATGATCTTCACTCTCGGCGTCGACTCGGTGATGCGCGGCCTGATGATCGCCCACACCGGCGGCTTTGCTCCGCAGGATTCGGCCACGCCGCTGATGCGCTACCTCGCGGCCGACAAGATTCTCGGCATTCCCGTCGCCATCTTCGTCTGGGCCGCCGTCTCCATCGTCATCGCCGCAATCCTCAGCCGCACCGCCTTCGGCAAGGCCATCTACGCCACCGGCAACCGCGAGGCGGCGTCCTATCTCAGCGGCATCCGCACCCGTTGGGTCATCGTCGGCGCCTTCGTCATCTCCGGTCTCTGCGCCGCGCTCGCCGGCGTGCTGCTCGCCGGCTATTCGGCCAAGGCCTACCAGGGCATGGGCAACGCCTACCTGCTGCCGGCCATCGCCGCGGTGGTGATCGGCGGCACCCACATCCTCGGCGGCCGCGGCCGCTTCATCGGCACGGTGGTCGGGGTGATCCTCATCGTGCTGCTCAACTCGGTGCTGTCGATCATGCAGATGCCCGAGGCCGGCCGGCAGATCATCTATGGCCTGGTGATCATCATCATGCTGCTGGTCTACGGTCGGACGGCGAAGGTAACGAGTTGATTGTGACGAGGGGCTCTGGCACAGCCGTCCGCTAGCCACCGGCCGTCATCCCGACGAAAGTCGGGACCCACTGCTCGGGCGGCGCAACGCGCCGGATATCTCCGGTCTTTCACGGCAAGTTCGGAGAAGCCGCAGCGCGCGGAGCCACCGAGCGCTGGGTCCCGGCTTTCGCCGGGATGACGACGGAGTGTGTGTCGGCGATGCAGCAAAGCAGGAACAGCGTCGCCGAGGTCTTCCGCGTCTTCCTGCTGCTCGGGCTCACCAGCTTTGGTGGCCCCGTGGCTCACCTCGGCTACTTCCGCACCGAGCTGGTACAGCGCCGGGCTTGGCTCGATGATGCCGCCTATGCCGATCTGGTGGCGCTCTGCCAGTTCCTCCCGGGCCCCGCCTCGAGCCAGGTCGGCATCGCCATCGGCAAGCTGCGCGCCGGTTACTGGGGCGCTGTCGCGGCGTGGGTGGCCTTTACCCTGCCCTCGGTCGTCCTGCTGCTGGCTTTCGCCTACGGCGCCACCGGCCTCGCCGGCCCGCTGGCCGACGGCGTCCTGCATGGGCTGAAGCTCGCGGCACTCGCGGTGGTCGCACAAGCCGTGTGGGCCATGTCGAAGTCGCTGACCCCGGACCTCAAGCGCCGCCTCATTGCTCTTGCTGCCGCGGCGATCGCGCTGCTGCTCCCATCCGGCCTGACCCAGCTGGCGCTGATTGCCGCGGCAGCTCTCGCCGGCTACCTCTTGGCGCCATCAGCCGCTGCCCCGCGCCTCGCCTTTGATCGCACCAGCAGCATCTTCCTCGCCCTGTTCTTCGGCCTGCTGCTCGCCCTGCCGATCCTCGCCGCCACCGGCAACGCCACTTTGGTGGTCGCCGAGAAATTCTACCGCACCGGCTCGCTGGTGTTCGGCGGCGGGCATGTCGTGCTGCCGCTGCTCGAGGCCGAGCTGGTGACCCCCGGCCTGATCGACCGCAACCTGTTCCTCGCCGGCTACGGCGCGGCGCAGGCGGTTCCCGGCCCGCTCTTCGCCTTCGCTGCCTATGTCGGCGCGCTGCTCGACGCGCCGCCCAACGGCATCGCCGGCGCGCTGCTCGGGCTCGGCGCCATCTACCTGCCCTCGTTCCTCCTGGTGTTCGGCGCCCTGCCCTATTGGCAGTCGCTGCGCGTTAATCCACGCCTGCGCGCCGGCCTCGATCTCGCCAATGCCGCCGTGGTCGGCCTGCTGCTGGCAACGCTCTATGATCCGGTGTTCACCAGCGCCGTGTTCGGCCCGCTCGATCTCGGCTGGGGCATCGGCGCGCTGGTCCTGCTGCTGATCAGAACTCCGCCATGGCTGGTGGTGCTGCTGAGCGCCGCGGCCGGCGCGGTGCTGGCCGGCTTCTAGGGTCGCCGCGCGATCAGGTCGATCTCGACCAGCGCCCCCACCGCCAGTGCGGTGACGCCGACCGTGGTGCGGGCCGGCAGTTTTCCGGCCTCGAAGAAGCTCGGCCACATCGCGTTGAGCGCCGCATAGTCGCGCTGGAACTCAGTGAGGTAGATGCGCGCCATCGTCACGTGCTCGAGCCCCAGCCCGATGCCGCCGAGGATCAGCTTCAGGTTGTCGATCACCCGGCGCGTCTGCGCCTCGATTCCCTCCGGCAGCGGCGCGTCGGGCGCCGCCGGGTCAGTCGGCATCTGCCCGGTAATGAACACAAAGCCGTCAGCCTCGACCGCATGGCTGAACGGCGCCACCGGCTGCGGTCCGCTGGAAATCATGTGATGGATGGGCAGCGACATCGTTCATTCCTGCTGTCTTTGCTGCCCGCTCGCCCCCACGGCCCCGAGCTCAGCAGAGACGGCATAAAGCGCTTTCAGGAAAAGTTGCAGACTTTTCCGCTTCGAAAGCGCGACAATTTACATGCTCTACCACGTTCACGCGGAGTTCATGCACCCCTCTTCAAATAGTCGCAAAGCGGGTGCCCATGGCGGCTGGTGGCGCCCTTCCATTCATGACACGCTGCTGCGTGGGGCTTGGGGCTCCGCGCCTTATTCCAGGGGAGCTTCCAGGAGCCTATGTTCGAATTTCTTCACTCCATCTCGACCTGGCTCGAGCTGTTCCTGCAGGGCATCTCCGACAATTTCTGGCTTTCGCTGCTGTTCATCTTCCTCGTCTGCATCGGTGAGGCCGTGTTCATCCTCGGCCTGCTGGTGCCGTCGCTCCCCATCCTGCTGCTGACCGGCGGCCTGATCGCGCAGGGCAGCCTGCCCTTCTGGCCGATCTTCTTTGCCGCGGTGCTCGGCGCCATTATCGGCGACGCCATTTCCTACACCGTCGGTTATCTGCTCAAGGACAAGATCCGAACGGTCTGGCCGTTCAAGAACCACCTGAAGCTGATCGAGCAGGGCGAAGTGTTCTTCGCTCGCCATGGCGGCAAGGCGATTTTCATCGGCCGCTTCATCACCGGCGTCAAAGCCGTCATCCCCGGCGTCGCCGGCATGATGAGCATGCCCTACCGGCACTTCTCGGTGATCAACGTCATCTCCGCCTTCGTCTGGGCGGCCGTGCATATCCTGCCCGGCGTGCTGCTCACCGGCTGGCTCAAGTCCATCGGGCTGAGCCTTGAGATGGTGATCATCGTCGGCGCGATCGTCTTGACCGTCGCCTTCCTCGTGGTCCATTTCTGGAAGCGGATCCTCCTCGTCTTCGCCCCGTTCATGGGCGAGTTCGGTCGCTCGCTGCAGGCCCGCTGGCAGAAGCCCGAGGCCGGGCACTAGGAAAGCCTCTCAAACCCCTGTCATACGCATCTCACGTCGGCCCGCTATTGAGGGCCGATGCTTGAGATTTTCACTGCGCTCACAGGCTGGCTGGAGATGGTGCTCGAAACCATCTCGGGCAATTTCTGGCTCAGCCTGTGGTTCATCTTTCTGATCGCCGCCACCGAGGCGGTGTTCATCCTCGGCCTGTTCATCCCCTCGACCCCGGTGCTGCTGCTGGCCGGCGGGCTGATCGCTGAGGGTAAGCTGCCGTTCTGGGAGATCTACCTTGCCGCGGTGCTCGGCGCCGTGGTCGGCGATGCGATCTCCTATACGCTCGGCTTCTGGCTGAAGGATCGCATCAAGACGCTCTGGCCGTTCCGCAACCACCTGCCGCTGATCGCTCGCGGCGAAGCGTTCTTTGCCAGGCACGGCGGCAAGTCGGTGTTCATCGGGCGGTTCATCCCGGGGGTGAAAGCGGTCGTCCCCGGCATTGCCGGCATGTTCGGCATGAACTACCGGCACTTCTCGATCATCAACGTCACCTCGGCCTTCGTCTGGGCCGCGGCGCATATCCTCCCCGGCATGCTGCTCTCGGCCTGGCTGAAATCGATGGGGCTGAGCCTCGAGCTGGTGATCATCGTCGGCGCGCTGGTGCTGGTCGTGCTGTTCCTCCTGCTGCATTACTGGCGCTCGATCCTGCTCGCCGCCGCGCCCTATCTCGGCGCCTTCGGCCGCAGCATCGAGGCCCGCTGGCGGAAGGAGACGGCGACCACCGGCCACGAAACCGTCGCCTCCCTCCCCCTTGAGGGGAGGGATTGAGGGAGGGGGTGGTGCAGTCAGCACCGAGCCCGCCTCACCACCCCCACCCCCAGCCCCTCCCCTCAAGGGGGAGGGGAGCAAGGGCGAGGCGGAGCACTAACTCCTACTTGCGCCGCGCCGGCATGAGGTCGAATATCGCCCGATGCTGCACATCCCACGTCGGCTCGCTTCGATCCTGACGCGCCTCTTCATGGGGCTCCTGCTGCTGCTCGCGGCAGGGCCGGCTTTCGCCGACGACGCCGCCGACCGCGCCGCCATCGACAAGCTGTTCGCCCAGTTGCGTGTGGCGCCGAATGCCGAAACCGCACAGGCGATCGATGCGCAGATCTGGACCTATTGGACCACCCCGTCCGACCCGATCCTCGCTGGCCGCATGCGCGAGGTGCTGACGGCGCGCGGCATGGGCGACGCGGCCGGTGCACTGCGCCTGCTCGACAAGCTGATCGCCGACTATCCCGATTATGCCGAAGGCTGGAACCAACGGGCCACCATCTATTACACGCTGGGCGATTTCGACGCCTCGATCGCCGATTGCGAGAAAGTGCTGGCCCTCGAGCCGCGCCACTTCGGCGCCCTCTCCGGGCGCGCCCTGATGTACCTGCAGCTGGGCAAGCGGGCGCTGGCGCTCAAAGACATGGCCGCAGCCCTGGCGGTGCACCCGTTCCTCAATGAGCGGCGTCTGTTCCCCGAACTGGGTGAGCCGATGACGCAGATCTGACCTGCCCCCACCGCCCTTCCGCCTGTCCGCTGCCACCCCATATGACATGCATTACCGGCGCTCACCCGCCGCCGAACTGAAAGGCCAGCTATGTCTGACGAACTCCCCGTCGAGCACGAAGAAGCCAACGGCCGTGGCCGCTACGTGGTCTATCTCCCCGACGGCTCCGAAGCCGAAATGACCTACCAGCGCCGCGACGCCAACACCATCATTGCCGACCATACCGGCGTGCCGCCGCAGCATCGCAACCTCGGCCTGGCGCTGAAGCTGGTGGAAACCGCCATCGCCGACGCCCGCGCCACCGGCAGCAAGATCGTACCGGTCTGCTCCTACGTCGTGGCGCAATTCCGCCGCCACCCCGAATGGGCCGACCTGCAGGCCTGACCTCGGCGACAGCCTCCCGGCGTGGGCTTCGCCCTCGTCCGGCCGGTCGCTTTTTAGCCAAATGCTAACCATCCGGCGCCTCCAAGGGGGCGCCGAGGCAACTTGTAGCCCGCTGGCGCGCTTTCCTGTTCCCTAAAGGAATTGGAAACCATGCGCCGCGCGCTCGCCATCCTCGCTTTTGCCCTTGCCGCTGCCGCTGCCCACGCGCAGGAGGCGGTAACCCTGCCGATCCCTCCACTCACTGCCGAGGCGGTGAACGCCGCCGACATCTCGACCCTCGCCGCGATCTACGCACCACCTGTCGAAACGGCCGATCCCGCAGTCACGGCCGAGCGTCACCCCGACCCGGCCGTGGTCCGCCTGCAGGTGCTGCTCGATCGGGCCGGCGCCTCGCCTGGCGTCATCGATGGCTTCGATGGCGACAATGTCCGCAAGGCCGTGCTGGCCTTCGAGCTGATGCGCGGGCTGCCGCCCGATGGGGCGCTCGACCCCGAGATGCTGGCGGCGCTCGAAACCGGCGGGCCGGTGATCGGCGATTACGCCATCATCGCTGATGACCTCAACGCCATCGGCGAGCCGATCCCCAAGGACTATGCCGAGCAGGCAAAGCGCAAATTCCTCGGCTACACCTCGATCGAGGAGTCGCTGGCCGAGCGCTTCCATATGGATATCGACCTCTTGAAGGCGCTCAATCCCGGCGCCGGTTACACGGTCGGCGAACCGATCTACGTCGCCGCCTATGGCCCCGATCTCAAAGGCGAGGTCGTGCGCATCGAGGCCGACAAGTCACTGCGCCAGGTCCGCGCCTATGGCGCCGACAATCGCCTGCTTGCCGCTTATCCCGCCACCATCGGCTCGGAAGAGAACCCCTCTCCGTCGGGCACCCACATCGTCGAAGGCGTCGCCCCGATGCCCGAGTACACCTACAACCCCAAGGTCAACTTCCAGCAGGGCGAGAACACCGAGGTGCTCACTATCCCGCCCGGTCCGAACGGGCCGGTCGGCTCGATGTGGATCGACCTGAGCGAGCCGACCTTCGGCATCCACGGCACCCCGGAACCATCTCTCATCGACAAGACTGGCTCGCATGGCTGCGTGCGGCTGACCAACTGGGATGCCAATGAGTTGGCGAAGATGGTGAAACCCGGCGTGCCCGTCGACTTCGTCGGCTGATGTGGTTCTACGCGCCACCGGGTGAGTGGCGCCGGCCGGCGAGCCGGCGCGAGGCAACCGATCTGCCCCGGGAGCATTGGTCAGGTACAAGGAGAAGGCCAATGCTGAAACAAGGCACCGATATCAAGAGCTTCTTCGAGGCTTATGCCAAACGCAGCAACGCTGCGCTGCAGGATCCGCCCGTCGAGGATGTCGACGGCACCGTGGCAAGCTTCGCGCCCTACCTGGTCGAGTCGAGCCCGCAGGGCGTGATGGGCGGCGCCAACAATACCGAGTTCAGGAACATGATCGGCCAGGGCTTTGCCAAATACCGCAACGTCGGTGGCACTGCCATGCGGATCACCGGCGTCAAGGTCACTGAACTCGATGACGCCAACGTCATGGCGACGGTCGACTGGGAGTTCGACTACAAGCGCAGGCGGGACGGCAAGACCGGCACAGTCGGCTTCGCCAACCGCTACTTCCTCAACGTCGCCGGCGATACACCCAAGATCTTCGCTTACATCACCCCCGACGAGCAGCAGGCGATGCAGGAGCACGGGTTGATCTGACGCCAGCGCCCATCGCTGACCTTGCCACTCGATGGTGCCCCCAACTCGGTGTCATCCCAGCGAAAGCTGGGACCCCACGGCGAGGGCTTCGCCCTCGTCCGTCTCGCCACCGCGCAAGTGGATGGATGGGTCCCAGCTTTCGCTGGGATGACGTCCGGTGGGTGGGGCACGAGCGTAGCTTGGCGCACACAACGAACCACGGCGTTCCTCAGCCGAGAAAATCCCGCACCGCGAGCAGCTCCTCGCGGCGGATTTCGTGGCCGCCTTCGTGCCAGAACAGCGATACCTCGGCACCCTGCTCCTTGAAGTAGGCCGAGAGCAGCTCGGCCGAATGCACCGGCGCGATCGGGTCACGACGGCCGGCCGTGATGATGATCCGCTTACCTCTGAGCCCCGGCTGCGGCTTGGGTGTGAACGGGATCAGCGGGTGCATCAGCACCGCCACGTCGAACTGCTCCGGCGCCTCGAACAAGACCGAGGCGAGGATGTTCGCCCCGTTCGAGTAGCCGAGCCCGAGCACCTCTTTGGCGTTCCCCTTGCTGGCGCCGACAAAGCCCGCGAGCTTCCTGGTCGCCCGCGCTAGGTCCGCCATGTCGTAGCGGCCCTCGCCGACGCGCTTGAAGTAGCGCAGGGCGCCGCCTTCGGAGATGTCACCGCGTACCCCGATGCGTCGCGCCCCGGGCTTCAGTTCGGCCGCGAGGTCGGTGAACTGGTGTTCGTCGCCGCCGGTACCGTGCAACAGGTAGAAGGCCGGCGCATCCGAGGATGCGCCGGGGATATCCACGTTGACGTAGCTGTCGATCGTCTCGGCCATCATGCCGGCTCCTTCTCTTCGAGCGGCTGCAGCGTCTGCTCCAGCGTGCTTCTCAGGTGCTCGTGCTGCTTGGGCAGCTTCAGCGCTTCACCCAGATGCGCGGTGTCCTCGTCCCGGTCGAAGCCGGGTTCGTTCGTCGCGATCTCGAACAGCACACCGCCCGGGGTCCGGAAATAGATCGCCCAGAAATAGTCGCGGTCGATCACCGGCGTCACCTGGTAGCCGGTGTCCAGCAAGGCCTTGCGCACTTCGAGCTGCGCCGCCCGGTTCTCCACCGCGAAGGCGATGTGGTGCACCGAACCGGCGCCGAGATCGGCCCGGTTGGCATCAGGCAGCACCTCGATGTCGATGCTGTTGGCCGGGTTGCCATCCGGCCGGATCAGCCGGTGGATGTTCCCCGAGCTTTCGGCGTTCTGGTAGCCCATGAACTTCAGCAGCTCTTCGGTGGCGCCGCCATCGCGCAGCCGCAGCGAGGCCGAATGGAAGCCACGGATCGCATGCTCGGCATCGACGCCGTTGCCAGTCCATGGCAGCCGCGCATCGGCAGCATTCTCGACCAGGGCCAGCGCATCGCCCTCCGGCGCCCGGAAGCTCAGGCGCTTCTCGCCGAAGCTCTCGGAGAGTTCGAGATCCCCGACGCGATCCGCCGCCAGCCGCTCCTGCCAGTAGCCGAGCGAACCCTTAGGCACCGAGAACACCGTGGTGCCGACCTCGCCGACACCAGGCCGGCCACGGGCGATGTGCGGGAACGGAAAGTGCGTCATCACCGTGCCCGGCGTGCCGACCTCATCACCGTAATAGAGGTGATAGACATCGGGCGCGTCAAAATTGACCGTCTGCTTGACCCGGCGCAGGCCGAGCGTCTTCGAAAAGAAATGGTTGTTCTCGGCCGCATCGCGCGCCATCGAGGTAACGTGGTGCAGGCCCTTGATCTGAGTGATCATCGCTAACTCCTTGCGTCGGCTCTTGCCGATCGCGCTCCTGTGTCGGCCCCTGCCGATCGCTGTCTAGTGTGCCGGCCTTTGCCGGTCGCTTCGGCACTAGAGATAGGGCACCGGCATTCACTCGAATAGCGCACCATCGGCGCAAGGGATTGTTTGTTTCGATCGAACAATCACAGCTTACGGGGTGTTCACTTGACCGATCGTTTCGGCCTCGGCTAAATCTTGACTATGGAAGTCGTAAATAGATCGCTCGAGCGCATCCGGCTCGAAATACGCATCCGCATAGTCGACGTCGCCTCGGTCGTCGCCCTCACCCCGCATATGCGCCGTATCCGGCTCACCGGCCCGGAACTCGAGGGCTTTCAGTCCCCGGGGCACGCCGACCACGTCAAGGTCTTCCTGCCCTCCGACGGCAAGCCGCTCCCCCGCCCTGAGCGCCATCCCGATGGCCTCGTCTGGCCCGACGAGGTGGCAAAGCCGTTCGTGCGCGAATACACGCCGCGCTACTTCGACGCCGCAGCGCTAACCCTCGACCTCGACTTCGTGCTGCATGGCGATGGCCCGGCCTCAAGCTGGGCAGCGGCCGCCAGGCCCGGCGACCAGTTGATGATCGGTGGTCCGCGCGGCACCATCCGTGTCCCCGAGGCGTTCGACTGGTACTTCATTGCCGGCGACGAGACCGCGCTGCCCGCCATCGGCCGCCGCATCGAGGAACTGCCCGCCAATAAGCCTGCTTCGCCATCATCGAAGTGCCCGAGGCCGCCGACGAGCAGCGCTTCGAAACCAGCTCTCCGGTGGCGATCCATTGGATACATCGCGACGGCCGCGAGGCCGGCGCCGACAACCTGATCCTGCCCACAGTCGCCGAGATCGGCTTCCCACCCGGCGAAGGTTTCGCCTTCGTTGCCGGCGAAGCCCAGATGGCCAAGATGCTGCGCCACCATCTCGTCGCCCGCGGCTTCAACAACGACTACATCCGCGCCGCCGGCTATTGGCTGAGGGGTGAAGCCGGGGACTGACTGACTGACTATTGCTTGATGGTCAGCCTGCCCGGATTGCGCAGTTGCGGCCGGCTGCTTGATGACGGTGTGTCGAGCACACAGTTGGCCATGGCAATCTGGTAGGCCCGCGCGACGCGAACCTTGCACTCGCCATAAAGCACTGAGGTGAGCGGGTAGATCGCACAACCCGCATCATCGATGTTGAACTGCACCAGCGCCTTCTGCAGGCAATCGGACTTCGCCACGTTGTCCTTGGGAGCAGCTAGCGCCGTGCTGGCGACAAGTGTGGCGACGCAAAAAGCGAAGCTGCGGATAAGGCGGAGTCGAGTGGGAGAGCGCATCTGGACCTCCTCCTGAAGCACCCCGACGCTGGCACACCCGAGCTTAACTCACGCTGAGCGCACCGTCTCCGTTCCATTCACCTGTGGCCCTACACCAGGTCGCGGAACTTCAGCGTCTCCAGCGTCGGCCCGCTCGGCTTGTACTCGAGCCCGATCAGCCCGTCATAACCCTGCGCCTTTAGCCATTCGAGCCGCTCGGCATAGTCCATGCGACCGCTGCCCGGCTCGCCGCGGCCCGGTGTATCGGCGAGATGCACATGCACAACGCGATCGAGCCGGCCGGCCAGCACCTCGATTTCCTCGCCCATCACGGCCGCGTGGTAGATGTCATAGAGCAGCTTGATTTCGGGCCGGCCCACCTCATCGACGATGTCGAGCCCTTCCTCGGTCGAGGTGAGGTAATAGCCCGGGTGATCCACGCGGTCGTTGAGCGGCTCCAGCGCCAGCACCACGTCCGAGCCCTCGAGGATTCTGGCGGCTTCCTTCAGCACCTTGACGATCGCCGCATGCTGCGCCGGGCGCGCCATGCCGGGCTGGTTGTCGCCGGCCTGGGCGATGATCACCCTGGCGCCCAGCTGCAGCGCCGCCGCCAGCGAGGTGCGCACCCCCTCGAGGAACCACTGGTGCGATTCCGGATTGGTCAGCGGCGCGATCGGCTCACACAGAATCCCGGCCAGCGTCAGCCCGGTTTCGTCGAGCGCCAGCTTGATCGCGTCGCAATCCTTGTTGGAGAAACGCCAGAACTCGACAGCGTCGAGCCCCGCGGCCTTGGCCGCGCGGACCCGGTTGGCAACATCAGGTTCTTCGGTGGCGAACAGCCACTCGATACAGGCGGAGTAATGCATAAGACCTCAGATAACCAAGCGGGATCAGGGAAAGCTGTGAGACTCTTCCGATTCGATTCCCGCGACGAAAAACAGCGTCTGTCAGACGGTAACTTTGTGGGAAACCCGGCCCTTGTCGCCGAAGATCCTGATGTAGCGGCGGATTTCTGCCGCATCGCCGGTGGCCTTCTCCGGATTGTCCGAGAGCTTCACCGCCGGACGGCCATCCGCCTCGCTCACCTTGCACACCAGCGAGATCGGCTCAAGCTGCGGGTTGGGCCACGGCGAACAGCCCGAGAAATCGTTGGTGAGGTTGGTGCCCCAGCCGAAGGCCATGCGCACCCGGCCATGGAAGTGGTGATAGGCTTCCTCGATCATGTCGACGTCCAGCCCATCGGAGAAGATCAGCAGCTTGTCGCGCGGGTCGCGCCCGCGTTCCTGCCACCACTTGATGATCTTCTCGCCGCCCTCGATAGCGGGCGCGCTGTCCGGCCGGAAGCCGGTCCAGTCCGCCACCCAATCGGGCGCATGCCTGAGGAACGCATCGGTACCAAAGGCGTCGGGCAGGACGATCTTGAGATTGCCGCCATAGTAGCTCTCCCAATCCTGCAGCACCTGGTACGGCGCCTGTTTCAGTGCTTCCTCGTTCGGCGCGATTGCCGCCAGCACCATGGGCAACTCATGTGCGTTGGTGCCCAGTGCCTCAAGGTCGTTGTCCATGGCCAGCAGCACGTTCGACGTGCCGGTAAACACTTCGAGCCCCAGCCCTTCCTTCAGCGCCTCGACGCACCAGCGCTGCCACAGGAACGAGTGCCGGCGACGGGTGCCGAAATCCGAGATGCGGAGCTCAGGGAGCAATTTCAGCCGCTCCACCTTCTCCCACATCTTGGCCTTGGCCCGCGCATAGACGACGTCGAGCGCGAACGGCCCATAGGCCTTCAACGCGGCACGACTGCGCAGTTCATTGATGATGGCCAGCGCCGGGATCTCCCACATCGTGGTCTCGATCCACTTGCCGTGGAAGGTCAGCTCAAACTGCCCGTCGCGCTTTTCGAGGTGGTAATCCGGCAGCCGGAACCCCTCGAGCCAGCGCAGGAACTCGGGCGAGAAAATCTGCTTCGAGCCATAAAAGCTGTTACCCGCCAGCCAGATCATCTCCTTCTTACCGAAGCGGAGGGTCCGCGCATGGTCGAGTTGCGCGCGCAGTTCGCCCTCGTCGATATCGTCGGCGAGACGGACTGAGGTCTTGCGGTTGATCAGCGAGAAGGTGGCGTCGACCCTGGGGTAGAGCCCCCAGATCATCTGCAGCATCAATAGCTTGTAGAAATCCGTATCGAGCAGGCTTCTGACGATCGGATCGAGCTTCCAGGTATGGTTGTAAACCCGCCGGGCAATGTCGGTCTTCGGCATCACGCTTCCCTTCACTCGCCCGACACGTCCTGGAGCGCCTGCAGGAAAAGTCGTGAGACTTTTCCACCTCGAAAGCGCGACCAAGCCGATAACCTGGAGCATTCCGTCGTCTCAGCGAGACGATGGAAATGCTCTAGGCGGATCGGAGCGAAAAGAAAAGAGCACTCCATCGCCAAACGACGATGGAGGTCGCGTAATGCGACAGGGGGCTGGCCTCCACGCGCGGGGCGCCGGGCGCCCCGACGTCTGTCAGTTGCCGGAGCCGGAGAGAAACTCGCTCTTGATCGTCATCCAGATGATCTTGAGGTCGAGGCCAAGCGACTGATTCTGGATATAGGCCAGGTCGTGATCGATCCGGCTGCACGAAGACTGCGCATCGGTCGTCGGTCCGCGCAGGCCATTGGCCTGAGCCCAACCCGACAGGCCTGGCCGCACTGCGTGCCGCAGCTCATAGTAAGGCACCAGGTCCTCATAGACCACGCCCGCTGCCTTCATGCCGATGGCATGCGGGCGCGGTCCGACCAGCGACATGTCGCCCCTGAGCACATTGAACAGCTGCGGCAACTCGTCGAGGCTGCGCGAGCGCATGAAGCGCCCAAGCGGCGTGACCCCGGGGTCGCCGGTCGTCACCTGTCGCACCCCGGTCGGATCGCAGGCGTCTGTCCGCATGGTGCGGAATTTGTAGATGCGGAACGGCACGCCATTGCGGCCGTGGCGCCATTGCCGGAACAGCACCGGCCCGGGACTGGAAAGCTTGATGGCGATCGCCAGCATCAGCAGCGTCGGCGACAGCGCGATCAGCGCCCCCGCCGAAAGCACGATGTCGATGGTTCGCTTGAGGATATCCTGAACGGTCGCCCGTGGCGGCCTCGCCGCGATCACCGGGGTACCGTTGTTCAATGCCAGCGGCAGGCCATGTTGCGGTACCCGCCTGGTGAACGCGCGATCGATCGGGACCACATCCCCGATCTCGGACGAAAGAAAGACACGCAAGTTTTGCTCCGTCGCCTAGCCCAAAGCACTCGGCTGCATCCGCCAAGCGACTACATCCTCTCCCGCCCTCGGGAACGCGGCGCTCAGCCAGTAGCTCGGCCGAACTTCAAAATCGACGGCACGCCACCGCAATGGCACTACCGCTCATAAGCACCGTCAGCGTGTGGCCCGCTGCCCGGCACTACCCAAACACCAATCCTCGCCTCACCCTGCGATGAGACCTGGACCCTGCCATCGGGTTAGGCAGATAGCCGGCGCCTTAATTGGCGCTGGCCAGCTCCGGCACGGGGATCGCCGCCGTAGTAATAATCTGGCAATCCCTGATCGTGGCACTGATCTCGATGATCTGGGCCTGCTGAACCCCATCAGTCGAAAGCTGTGCCGCCGTTTCAATTGCGATCGGAAGCTCGGTCTGGTCTACCAGACAAGTTTCTTCGTCCTGGTAGAGCTCAACCAGAGCCGCCACCAGTTCAGCGATCGTCTCATTAGCGGCCTCCGAGGGCGCACCGATGCCCTTGAGGAAACCGTCCACTGCGGCAATACACTGGCCCCAGCGGTCCTTGTCGCCGTCATACTGTTCGCCCACCACCGGTGCGCAAACAGACATGACGCCAGGAATGTCCGTCGGAGCGCTCTGCGCCAGCGCAGCCGGGCTCCACAGGGCAGCCATGAAAGAAACCGCTGCCAGAGTTCCACACGCAAGTTTAAGACGAGGCATCTTACCCTCCTCCTCTTTGTAACACATTTTTAACACTAAGCGTCTGTCACGTCGAAAGTCAACGCGCCGCAACGACTTCGTCGATCACGTTATAGGCAGAACCGCGAAAATGGTTACCGGTGGAACTTCTTTATTACGCCTCGCCAAACAACAACCGGCAGTGTGTTGCAGGCCGCTGCTTGCGGGCGGTGGCCGCCCGGCTGGCGGGTGACGGCGCCTATTAGTCCCTGTTTCCATCTTTCGCCAGCACCGTTCCGATGCTGATATGCCCGGCAACAACAGGGAGGACTTCATGCAACGTGTATTGGTCACCGGCGCGGCCAAGGGCATCGGACGCGCCGTCGCTGAGGCCTTCGCGGCCGAGGGCGCCAAGCTGGTGCTGATGGATGTCGATGCCGCCGGGCTCGATGAGGTCGCGGCCGCGCTCAAGGGCAAGGCCGCAGCCACCGAGATCTGCGTCGGCTCCGTCGCCAGCCTCGCCGACTGCAGCCGTGCCGCGGCCATGGCGCAACAGAGCTTCGGCGGCCTCGACGTATTGAGCCACAATGCCGGTATCCAGACCTACGGCACCGTCGAGACCACCGACGAGGCGCTCTGGGACCGCACCCTCGACGTCAACCTCAAGGGCGCCTTCCTCATCTCGAAGGCCTCGATGGCCATGTTGCGCGCCTCAAAAGGCAGCGTCGTCCACATCTCCTCGGTGCAGGGTGTGGCCTCGCAGGCCGGCGTCACCGCCTACTCGGTGTCCAAGCACGGCCTCATCGGCCTCGTCCGCTCGATGGCCGTCGACTACGCTCCCTACGGCGTGCGCGTGAACGGCATCGCCCCTGGCTCGGTCGATACCCCACTGCTCCGCAACGCCGTCGACGCCGCGCCCGACCCGGCCGCCGTCTATGCGGAAATCGACGCCATGCATCCGCTCGGCCGCATGGCCCACCCGTCCGAGGTCGCCAGCGCCGTGCTGTTCCTCGCTTCCGAAAACGCCTCCTTTATCACCGGCGAGGTCTTGCGGGTCGATGGCGGGATGCGCGCCAGATTGGGTGGCTCGCCCAAGACCAACTAAGCGCGAGGCGGGGGCCGCGACGGTCGATCAGCTGGAGCGGCCATGCCCTGGGGCCGGCCGTCGACGCCGGCCTCGCCGCGCCGGTTCATTCGCTCGTCCAATTGACTCCCTTCCGCCAATCAGGGCCCCTTCTCTCACAATCGAGCGGGACAACCCCGCCGCTGAGGAGCCATTGAAGTGAAGATTACCGCCATCAAGCCCTACGCCGTCTGGGTGGGCATCCGCAACCAGCTCGTCGTCAAGATCGAGACCGACGAGGGCATTTTCGGCTGGGGCGAAAGCGGCCTGTCGGGTCGCGAAAAGGCAGTGGTCGGCGCCATCGAGCACTACGCGGAGATCCTCATCGGCATGGACCCGTTCAAGATCGGCCACATCTGGCAGCTGCTCTACCGCAGCCAGTATTTCGAGGGCGGCCGCGTGCTGCAGGCGGCGATCTCGGCCATCGACATCGCGCTCTACGACATCAAGGGCAAGGCATTGGGGGTACCTGTTTACGAGCTCCTGGGCGGCAAGCAGCGCGACAAGATCCCGACCTTCGCCACCACCTCGGGCGAACCCGGCCCCGAGATGATCGAACAGGCCAGGATGCTGATCGCCCATGGCTGGAACGCCATGCGGCTGTCGCCGTCGGGTCATGGCGAAACGATCTACGAGCCGCGTGAGCATATCGGCAAGACCGCCAAGTGGATGGTCAAGGCGCGCGAGGAGCTGGGCGAGGACGTCATCCTCGGCATCGACTTCCACCACCGCCTGTCCGTGGCCGAGGCTGCGAGCTTCTGCCAGAAGATGCCATCCGGCACGCTCGACTTTCTCGAGGAGCCGATCCGCGACGAGACCCCCGAGGCCTATGAATCGCTGCGCACCCTCACCGACATACCCTTCGCTATCGGCGAGGAGTTTGCGTCCAAGTGGCAGTTCCTGCCCTACATCGAACGCGGCATCCATCAGTTCAACCGCATCGACGTGTGCAATGTCGGCGGCCTGACCGAATCGATGAAGGTCGCCGGCTGGTCCGAGGCGCACTACGTGGACATGATGCCGCACAACCCGCTCGGCCCGATCTGCACGGCGGCCACCGTTCACTTCTCGGCAGCGGTGCCGAACTTTTCCTGGCTCGAGACCCGCTCCAGCCCGGCGGAACATCTCGGCTTCGACAATACCGAGTTTTTCCCCGTGCAGCCGCGGCTTGAGGGCTCGCACTACCCGGTCAGCAATGCCCCGGGCCTCGGCATCGAGGTCAATGAAGAACTGATCAAGCAGCAAAGCTTCAAGTTCTGGCAGGCCCCCATGCTGCACCGCCGCGATGGCTCTGTGACCAATTGGTAGTGATCTCGTGGGTTGACGCCCCGCCGCGCCACCCCACTTAGTACTTGTGGACGCAGGAATCGAAGCTCAGCCCGTACTTCGGGCTGAGCGGCGTTGCTTCGGCGTCAATTTGGGTTGCGGCGAGGGCTTAGAATTGGCTGACTTTTTTGAACCCGCGGGACGCGGCGTGCAACATGCCAGCCTGCGCGCCGCCAATCGCCGCGCCGTGCTCACCACCATCACCTTCAGCCCCGGCATTTCCAACGCCGAAGTGTCGCGTCGCACCGGCCTCGCCCCGCAGACGGCGTCGGCGATCGTCACCGAGCTCGAGGATGACGGCCTCATCACCCGTGGCGATGTGCTGCGCGGCCGCCGCGGCCAGCCGGCGACGCCGCTCTACCTCGACTACGCCGGCGCCTATGGCATCGGCTGCGAGATCTCCTGGCACCACATCGACATCACCCTGATCAACCTCGGCAGCGAGGATCTCGGCCGCTATCGCCGCGATTTCGCCTACCCCGACGCAACCACCGTCATCGCCGAGGCGGCCGAAGCGATCGCCGGGCTTATTGCCCGGCTCAGCCCCGCGCAGCAGCAACGCGTCGCCGGCGTCGGCCTCGCGACACCCAGCAACCTCGGTAGCCTGATCGGCAATGTCGACCCGCCGGCTGATCAGCTCGAGGCGTGGCGTGACCTCGATCTGCGCGCCGCGCTCGAAGCGGCGACGGGCCTCGCCACCACCTGGTTCAATGACGGCAACTGCGCCTGCTTCGCCGAAATGGTGATGTCGCCGCCACCGCGCCCGGCCAACCTGGTACACCTGTTCGTTTCGACCTATCTCGGGGCGGGTATCACCGCCGAACACACGCTGTGGGAAGGCCCGACCGGCAACTCCGCCAACCTCGGATCGATGCTGGTCAACGGCCATGACGGCCATCGCAGCTTCGGCCACGACATCGCCTCGACCACGGCTCTCGGCCGGCGCCTCGCCAAGGCGGGCATCGAACTGCCGGTCGGCAACCCCTCCGACTGGCCATGGGCGGATTGGGAAGCGCACATCGCCCCATGGGTCGAGGCGTCGGGCAGCGCCCTCGCCGAGATCATCGTCAATACCGGCGCCGTGCTGGAGATCGATCACGCCATCATCGACAGCACCGCCCCGCAGCCGATCATCGAGCGGCTGGTGGCTGCAACCGAGCAATCGCTGGCCGAACTGGTGGTCATCGGCGCCAGGCGCCCTCGCCTCGTCGCCGGCACGCTGGGCGCCCGCGCCACCCCGCTCGGCGCCGCCCAGCTGACCATGTTCCGCAAGCATTTTTCGCGGGACCTGAGCGATATGCTGGCGGCCGGGGGTGGGGATTAGCTGACCCTATGGCCGGTGGTTGCCGACCCCCACCCCTGTCCCCTCCCCGCAAGGGGGAGGGAGACCCTCGCACTGACATCGCAGTCTGCGTCTCCCTCCCCCTTGCGGGGAGGGATTAAGGGTGGGGGTCAGCCCGCACCGGACTTCAGACTAGCCCGCACCGGCGTCTAAGCCCGCGCCAGCTCCCGCAGCATCACCGTCGCCCGCTCGAACCGCTGTTGCTGTCGCGTAATCCGCTCCGCGCGATCGGCCCTCGGCAAATACACCCTGCCCCGCGCCGCCGCGCCGACGGTCAGCCCAAGTGCCTTCGCTGCGGCGCGATAGGCGCCGAGGCTCGCGGCCAATACCGGATATTGCGGCACCGTGACCTCGCGCCCCAGCACGTCGGCCATGATCTGCGGCCAGACCGCGCTCTGCGCGCCACCGCCCACCAGGTAAACCGGCCCAACGGCGCCCATGGCCCGCACATTGGCGGCGATGGCGAACGCCACGCCTTCGAGCGCCGCATAGTAGAGCGCCGCCGCGCTGTCGCTGGCCGCGACATTGGCGAACCCGGCCCTGAGCTCAAGGTCGACGAACGGGGTGCGCTCGCCGTTGAGATAGGGCAGGAACAGCGCCCCGCCGGGTGCAGCATCCGCCTCACCCGCCAATCGCTCGGCCTCCGGCAACGTCAGCCCCAGCGTGTCGCGCGCCCATTGCGCCGCCGCGCCGGCTGAGAAGATCGGCGCCACCTCGATCAGCCCGCCATGCAGTGGATGCGACAGCCGATAGTATGGCCGCGGCGTTCGTTCGGTCAGCGCGGTGACACCCGCCACCCAACCGCTGGTGCCCAGGTAGATGCTGACCTCATCGGGCTGCTCCGCCCCGCTGCCGATGGTCGTCGCTGCGGCATCGCCACAGCCGTTGATCACCGGCAGGCCGACAGGCAGACCCAGCGCGTTCGCGGCGTCGGCCGTCAGCCCGCCCAGCACGGTCTCGGCGGCGAGGATCGGCGGCAGCAGCCCGCGATCGATGTCGAGCAGTTCGACCAGCTCAGCCGACCAGTCGCGCGTGCCGATATCCATCAGCCCGGTGGTGCTGGCGCAGCTCGGATCGGTGGCTGCGACACCGGTGAGCCGCAGCGCCAGAAAATCCTTTGAGCCAGGCAGCACCCACTCGGCGCCTTTCGGCCCAAGCGCCAGCAGCTTGAACGCCGTCATCAGCGGCCGCGGCACGTTGCCGAGGATCGCCGTTGCATCGGCCGCCTCGAGTCGTCCCGCCACGGCCTCGAAGGCTTCCGTCCCGATCGGATCGGAATAGAGCGCAGCCTCCCGCACCGGCTGGCCGACCGCATCGACGGCGATCAGGTTCTCCATCATCCCGGTGAGGGAGATCGCCGTGACGCCATCGAGTGGCAGCCTGTTCGCCGCCTCGACTGCCGCGCGCCACCAGTCCTCCGGCGCCCGCCGATGCGGCGCACGCTGCTCGGGGTAGCCGGCATCGGTGGTGGCGATCACCGTGCCGTCGTCGGCGAACATCGTCGCCTTCAGCGCCGAGCTGCCGCAATCGAGAACCATGATGCTCATTTCGCCCGCCCCACCCGGCGCAGCAGCACGGCCACGAGAATGATCACCCCGGTCATGATCTTCTGCACGAACGGCTCGACCCCGACGATGGTCATGCCGTTGACCATCACCCCGGTGATCGCCACGCCCAGCAGCGTTCCCGCCACCGTCGGCGCTCCGGTCGGCGATGCCGTGGTGCCGATGAACACTGCCGCATAGGCCGGCAGCAGCAGCGGCTCGCCCATGGTGTGCTGCACGCTACCGAGCCGCGAGGCCAGCAGCAGCCCGGCGAGAGCCGAGAGCCCCCCGGCAATAGCGAAGGTGACGATGACGTCGCGGACGATCGGCAAGCCGGCGAGCCGTGCTGCCTGCGCGTTGCCGCCGATGGCCCGCAACCGCCGCCCGAACTCGGTCTGCGTCAGGACGAACGCCGCCACCCCCAGCACCGCGACGATCCAGAAGCCCAGCACCGGGATGCCGAACACGTCGCCGCGCGCCAGGCTCTTGAAGCCATCCGGCACCGACTGGAACAGACTCTGCCCACCGCTGAGCCCGAAAGCGAAGCCCGAAAGGATGGTGCCGAGCGCCAGCGTCGCGACGAACGACGGAATGCCGAACCGCGCCACCAGCACCCCGTTGGCCGCGCCGCCGACGATCCCCACCAGCAGCGCCGCCGGCACCGCCAGCCACAGGTCATATCCCTGCCCGAACAGCACGAAACAGATCACCGCCGCCAGCGACGCCGAAAAGCCGACCGACAGGTCGAACTCCGAAATGGTCATCACCAGCGTCGCCGCGGTCGCGACGATCGCCAGCGTCGCCATCTGCTGGACCAGGTTGAACACATTGGCCGGCGAGGCGAACGCCGCCGGCGCCGCAATCGAAAAACCGATGCAGAGCAGCACGAAGGCGATCAGCGTGCCGAAGCGATTGAGATTGGTGCGGGTCACGCCGCCTCCCGAGACTGCGCGGCCGCCGACAGCGCTTCGGCGCTCGCCTCCGCACGGGTGAAAACTCTGACGATGCCGCCCTGCCGGAACACCGCGATGCGGTCGCCCAGTTCCAGCGCCTCGTCGCGATCCGAGGTCGAAACCAGCACCGCGTTGCCGTCGGCGGCGATGGCCCGGATGATGTCCTTGATGGTCGCCTTGGCCATCACATCGACGCCCTCGGTTGGCTCATCGAGCAGCATCACCCGCGAGTGCCGGTTGGCCCAACGCGAAAAGATCAGCTTCTGCTGGTTGCCGCCGGACAACGTCCGCGCCAGCTGTTTCGGGTCGCGATAACTGAGCGACACCCGCTCGGCAGCGACAACAAACTCCGCCTCTTCGGCCTTCACATCCGGCACCGGCAACCCGCGCAGGCGGCGATAGCCCGACAGCAGCGGCAGCGTCTTGTTGAACACCAGGTCTTCGTTGACGAACAGCCCGCTGCGATGCCGGTCGGCCGGCACGCACGACACGCCCCGGGCAATCGCCTGCCGCGGCGAGCGCGGCGCATAATCCGCGCCGGCGAGCCGCATCTTGCCGACCCAGGGGATCGCCCCCCAGATCGCGTTGAGCAGGCTCGAGCGTCCGGACCCGGCCAGCCCGTAAAGCGCGATCACCTCACCGGCATGCACGTCAAGTCGCGCCGGCCCGGTCAGGTCGCCTGCCGTCACCCCATCGATCTCGATAATCTTGGGCGCGCTGGTGTCGGTCGCGCGGTTCGAGCGCTCCGAGGCGCTGCCGCCCATTGCCGCGATCATCGCCTCGGGCTTCACCTCGCCCTCGGCAAAGCGCGCCACGATCCGCCCGTCGCGGATCACTACGGCGCGTCCGCAGAAATCGGCGATCTCGTCGAGCCGGTGGCTGACGAGGATGATCGAGGTGCCGCGCTGCCGCGTGCGCCGCAGCACGTCATAGAACCGCTCGGCATCCTCTGCCGGCAGCGCCGCGGTCGGCTCGTCGAGGATCAGCAGGCGGCCCTTGTCGGCCACCGCCCGCAGCAGCCGCACGAACTGCCGCTCGGCCGGCGGCAGGAACATCACCGGCAGGTCGAGATCGAGCTCCGGGGCGATATCGGCTGCGACCTCGGCAATCGCCGCCCGCATCGCCTCTCGGTCGATCCGCCCGAACCGCCGTGGATAGGCGCGGCCGAGATAGCAGTTTTCGACCGTATCGAAGCCCGGCACCAGCGGCGCATCCTGGTGGATGACCCGGATCCCGGCCGCATAGGCGTCATGCGCCGAATGAAACTGCGTGAGGCTGCCGTCGATGCGGATCTCGCCCGCATCGGGTCGATCCGCGCCGGCGATGATCTTGATCAGTGTCGATTTGCCGGCGCCGTTCGGCCCGACGAGCCCGAGCACCTCGCCCTCGGAAAGGGCGAGGCTCACGTCCTCGAGCGCGTGGGTTGCGCCGAAGCGCCGGCTGATCCCGGAAAGGTCCAGCAACGTCAGGGACAGGTGACGCCGAGGCTCTCGCGGGTGATCAGTTCCACCGGCGCGTAGAGTTCGTCGGCCTTGGCGCTGCCGCCGGCGAGGATGGTATTGAGCTCACCGGCCGCGATGCTGGCCATCTCGCCAAAGCCCTGGCGCACGGTGCCGATATAGGCGCCGCAGGCCTTGATCAGGTCGATCGCCTGCGGGTTGCCGTCGATGCCGGCAATGACGATGCCCTTGCGGCCCGCCGCCTCGATGGCGAGGTTGGCGCCGATCCCCGGCTCGTCCCAGGCCGCCCACACCGCGTTGATGGCGCCGTCGCCCGGGTTGGCGAGCAGCATCGCATCCATGGCGGCGCGGCTGTCATCGACCTGGCCCGGTACTGCCACGTAGTGGTCGGCCACCTGCTTGATCTCAGGGTTGGCCTTCAGCGCCGCATCGAGCGCCAGCTCGCGCTGATGCACGCCCGGATGCGCCGAATAGAAGAAGCGCACGATGTTGCCCTTGTTGCCGATCTGGTCGAACAGGAACTTGGTCATCGTCTCACCGAGCACGTAGTTGTCGGAGGTGACGTTGAGCACGCTCGAGGCGTTCTTGGCGCCATCGATGGTGATGACAGGCACGCCCGCCGCCTTGGCCTTGTCGACCTGGTCCTGGATCTGCGCCGGGTCGACCGACACCAGGACAATGGCGTTGGCGCCGCTGGTGGTCGCATCCTCGACGCGGCTGGCGAAGGCCGCCATGTCGCCGGCGGTGTCCACCACGTCGACGGTCCACTGATACTCGGTCGCCTTGGCCTTGAACGCCTCGATCATCTCGCCCGTGGCGATCGCCGCGAGGAACGGGGTGATCACCGAGACCTTCTCGCCGGCGGCGAGTGCCCCCGAGGAGACGCCGAGCGCCAGGATGGACGCGAGCCCGAGGGCTGCGATGGATTTATGCATGGGATTGTCCTCCGAGAATTCCGCGCGAACATATCGGCGCCGTTTGAGGCCGCAAAGCCCTTCCAACGGAGAATCCGTCAGCTGAGCCCGTAGCTGTCGAACTGCCGCCAGGTCTCGGTGAGCTCGATCACCTGCCGGCTGGCCCGCGCCTCGTCGATCTTGATCGCCGTCATGCCGGCCACCAGCCCATCGACAATGGAGACCGGCAATGCCACGCCCTCGGTCAGGTGGGCGAAGATATCGGCCACCATCTGCTCGTCGGCGCCGTAATGCACCGAGGTGCCCTTGGTTTCGTAGCGCTTGTCGACCATCCGTTCGCCGGTCCGCGCATCGTGCATGCGGTAGAAGTTGCGCACGAAATCGCCCTCGGCCATGCCATGCGTGCCGATGACGGTGAAATGCCGGTACTCGTCGGGCACGTTCAGGTTGGTGTGAAAGCAGAGGTTCTCGCCGCCGGAATATTCCACCAGCGCCGTCTGGTAGTCGATGATATCGCCATCGCCGTCCCACACCCGGCTGTCGCTCTCCCAGCCACCGGGTTTGCGGAAATACACGTCGAGATCGTTGATCCCGGCCTTGGTCGGCATGTTCTCGGGCACGAAGGTCTTCCGCCCGCCGAAGCTCGCCACCCGCACCGGCCGATTGCCGACCAGCCCCTGGTAGAGGTCGATATCGTGGCAGCACTTTTCGAGGATGAAGCCGCCCGAATAGCCGCTACGCCGCCGCCAGTCGCGCATGAAGAACGCCCCATGGTAGGGCGCGATATGCTCGCTGGCTTCGATCGAGGTGATCTTGCCGAGCGCACCGGAGCGATAGCTCGCGACGAGGTCGCGATAGAGCGGTGCATAGCGCAGCACCAGGCCGATCATCACGCTGTCGGCGCCGCCGCTCTGCTTCAATAGCTCGAGCAGCGCATAGGTATCCGCCTCGGTGGTCACCACCGGCTTTTCGGTGAACACCTTCAGGCCCGCCTCGAGCCCGATCCGGATGTGATCGAGATGCATGTGGTTGGGCGAGCCGACCATCAAGAGGTCGAGCTTTTCGGCCTTGAGCAGCGCCTCGGGCGTTTCGTAGGCGGGCCCCGCATCGATCCCTGCCCCGGTCAGTTCCGGCATGCCGTAGGGCGTCGGATCGACATAGCCGACCAACCTCGCGCCCGGCACCTGCTGCACGGCGATCCGCGCCAGGTACGCTACCCGGGCGCCAAGCCCGACAATTCCGATCTTCACGTCAAATCTCTCCTCGAGGCGGCGCAGAAGCTAGGCAATCGCGGCACGGTTGAGAAGGCCCATCGGGCGGCCGAACGCGCAGTCGGGATCCCGCTTGCGGGGGAGGGGGACCACGCGAAAGCGTGGTGGGAGGGGGGTGCCCACGCTCTGATTGTGGGCTGGCGCGCACGGACGGTCAGGTCATGCCCCACTGCACCCGCAGTGGGCGGCTGGGGCTTGGCTCAGTGTTTGCGGCTCCCCCCTCCCACCAGCCTTTCGGCTGGTCCCCCCTCCCCCGCAAGCGGGAGAGGGACGCCGACTGCGCCATCCGGTGGCAAAAAATCATGCTACTTCGCAAACAACGTTCCATATAGCGGAACGCAACTCAGCGACCGAAGATTAAATTGCTGCGCGTTTTGCCGCTGAAACGGGAAGCTACTTGCCATACGCACATATCCTATGCAGACTATCGGCATGCAAAAAGAGTTTGCATTCCACATTATGGAATACGACGGCAGCACGAAGCGCGGTGCACTGCCGAGTGACAGGGGGTCAGATGTGGAGGCGCCGCGCGACGCAAGAGATTTCAGGGACAATCGGAAGGGACGATTCAACATGCAGTCTAAGGGAAAGTTCGGCCAGCGCCTCGGCGCCATTGCCGCGGCTGCGATCATGCTGGCAGCCTTTGGCGGCGCCGAAGCCATGGCCGCCTCGCCGCGTGCCGCCGAGAACAAGGTGGTGCTGATCGCCCGCCAGGATCCGGGGACGCTCGATTACGTCACCAGCGGCCTCACCGCGCTGCGCCTGTGGATTCCGGCCAACGTCGTCGAGCCGCTGGTCTACTTCAACAAGGACGGCTCGGTTGAGCCCGGCGTTGCCGAGTCCTGGACCATTTCCGACGACAAGCTGACCTACGAGTTCAAGATCCGGAAGACCAACTTCTCCGATGGCACCCCGGTGACCGTCGAGGACGTGATCTACTCGCTCAACACCATGAAGGCCTCGCCGGTCGTCAACAACTCGTCGGCCTACAACGCCGTCACCGCCATCGATAAGGTCGACGACTCGACGGTCAAAGTGACGCTGTCGCAGCCGAGCCAGAACTTCTGGCGCGGCATGGGTTCGGTCGCCGGCCTGATCCAGCCCGAGCACGCCGCCGGCAGCATCGCCACCAACCCGATCGGCACCGGCCCGTACGTGCTGAAGTCGTACACCACCAACTCGACCTTCGAGTTCGAGGCCAACCCGAACTACTGGGGCACCAAGCCCACCATCACCGCCGCTACTGTGCGCATCGTGACCGATGGCACTGCCGGCCTCAACGCGCTGGAAGCCGGTGAAGTCGACGCGGTTCCGGTGATCAC
This sequence comes from Devosia sp. LjRoot16, assembly GCF_964252795.1. Classification (NCBI taxonomy): domain Bacteria; kingdom Pseudomonadati; phylum Pseudomonadota; class Alphaproteobacteria; order Hyphomicrobiales; family Devosiaceae; genus Devosia; species Devosia sp. LjRoot16. The sequence continues at coordinate 296,675 of NZ_CAXUPH020000005.1, read as the reverse complement.
CATTGACCTGTGGGAGCAGCTGACCAAGCGTGAACTCGACAAGAAGTTCACCCTCGTCACCTACCCGCAGATCGGCGAGCCGACCTACGCCGTGTTCAACCAGAAGCTCGACCCGGCTTTGCGCCAGGCGCTTGCCGCGACGCTCGACCGCCAATCCTACAACGACGCCTTCGGCGCCGCCTGGGGCGCCGAGAACACCTGTACCTTCGCGCTGCCCAACCAGCCCTGGTACTCGCCGGAAAGCCCCGAGACCTGCCCGTACCCGTTCGACTATGAGGGTGCGATGGCCAAGGCTCCGGAGTTCGCCTCGACCCCGCTCGAATATGCCTCGCTGAGCGATGTGCCTGACCTGTCGCTGCCGGCCGACATCATGATCCCGGCGATGCAGGGCGCCGGCTTCAATGTCACCCGCAACGCCATTGACCTCGCGCGCTACAGCCAGCTGATCTTCCAGGGCCGTCCGCCGCAGTTCGATATCACCGTGATGTCGGGCGACGCCGAGCCGACCCAGTGGGCTTGCCCCACCCCGGACAAGGCTGGCTGGTCGACCTATTGCAGCGCCGAATACACCCAGGCGCTGAGCGATGCCGACAAGGCGACCTCGGACGAGGACTACCTCGCCAAGATGAAAGAGGCCGCGGACATCCTCCGCAAGGACGCCGTCATCGTGCCGCTGATCGCCAAGAAGGGCGTCGGCCTGTTCGACGGCGAGCTCAAGGGCTTCCTCGAGCCGCGCGTCCTCGTCGCGATCGAGATCGGCAAGCTGCACTGGTAAGGGCTGACTATTGAACTTGCGGGCCGTCGGCGTAACGCTGGCGGCCCCGACCGTGACTAAGCAAGGAGTCATTCCCGCGAAAGCGGGAATCTCTGTTTCGGTACGCGCAGCAAACGGAGATCGCCGCTTTCGCGGGGATGACCCGGTGGGTGGACCAGTCCGACAGAGACGACTCCAGACAAGGAAGTTGAGCTGAATGGCAATCTACGCGCTACGCAAACTTGCGTTTTTTCTGGGCGCCGTCTTCGTTGCCTCGCTGGCCATCTTCATTCTCATTCGCGCCGCCGGCGGCAACGTCGCCGCCATCGTCCTCGGCAAGGATGCCACCGCCGAGGCGATCAACGCCCTGGCGCATGCCTATGGCCTCGATCGGCCGCTGCCGGTCCAGTATTTCAACTGGATCACCAACATGCTGCAGGGCGATCTCGGCCAATCCTTCCGCACCAAGGAAAGCGTTGCCGAGCTGGTCACCGCGCGGCTTTCCGTCTCCGTGCCGTTGGCGCTCTCCGGCCTGCTGCTCGGCCTCATCATCGCCATTCCGGTCGGCACCTACGCGGCGCGCAATGTCGGCAAGCCCTCGGGCGCCGTGCTGGCGCTGATCAGCCAGATCGGCATCGCCGTGCCGGTGTTCTGGGCCGGCATCCTGCTTTCGGTGCTGTTCGGCGTAAAGCTCGGCTGGCTGCCCACCGGTGGCTGGATCGACTGGCGCGAAAGCCCGATCGGCGCCATCCGCTCGCTGGTGCTGCCGGTGCTGTCACTCGGCCTGATCATGGCCGCCGTGCTGATCCGCTATGTCCGCTCTGCCGTGCTCGACGTCATGAACCAGGATTATGTGCGCACTGCCCGTGCCGTCGGCATGACCCGCACCCAGGCGCTGCTCAGCGTCGGCCTCCGCAACGCGGCGCTCCCCATCGTCACCATTGTCGGGCTGCAGATCGCCGAGCTGATCGGCGGCACCGTCATCATCGAGATGGTGTTCTCACTGCCGGGCCTGAGCCGCATGATCCTCGCCAACGTCGCGGCGCGCGAGGTGATCGTGGTGCAGTCGACCGTCATGCTGATCATCATCTTCGTCATCTTCGTCAACTTCGTCGTCGACCTGCTCTACGGCGTGCTCGATCCGCGCGTCCGGAACGCGGCGTGAGAACGGAGGCATCCCCATGAACACCACCACCGCCCCCGCAGTCGCCCCGCGCCGCCGGCGCCGCCTCGAGCTCAACGCCTCGCTGGTCGTCGGCGTGGTGCTGACCATCGGCTTTCTGGTCATCGCCATCGTTTCGTTCTTCTGGCTGCCCTCGAACCCGAACATCCCCAACATCAAGAATCGCATGCTGCCGCCGGGCACCGTCGATCACTGGCTCGGCACTGACGGGCTCGGCCGCGATATCATCGCCCAGCTGATGGTCGGAGCGCGCACCTCGATCCTCGTCGGCGCCGGCGGCGCCACCATCAGCTTGATCCTCGGCACCATCGCCGGGCTGGTCGCCGCCGCCTATGGCAAGATCGCCGACGAGACCATCTCGCGCGGCGCCGATATCATGCTGTCGATCCCCGGCATGGTCACCGCCCTGGTGCTCGCTGCCACCATGGGCTCGGGCGCGCTCACCACCATCTTCGCGCTCACCGCTTTCTTCACCCCCTCCTTCACCCGCGTCATCCGCTCCGCCGCGATGAGCGTGCTGCAGGAGGATTTCATCACCTCCGCCAAGCTCTATGGCCGCGGCAAGCTGTTCATCCTGGCGCGCCACGTCATCCCCAATATCGCCGGTGTAATGATCGTCCAGTTCACCCTCTATTTTGCCGCCGGCATTCTCACCGAGGCGGGCCTTTCCTATCTCGGCGTCGGCGTCACCCGGCCCTCGATCTCGTGGGGCATGATGCTCAACGAAGCGCAGCAGACCGTCGGCATTTCCTCGCCGCTCGCCATGTGGCCGGGCCTCGCCATCGTCATCGTCGTACTGGGCCTGAACCTCCTCGGTGACGGGTTACGTGACGTGCTCGATCCCAAACTGAAGCGGAGGAGCTGATGACCTCCGCCAAACCGCACGCCATCGAAGTCAAAAACCTCGAGGTCACCAATGGCGACGTCACCGCCGTGCGCGGCGTCTCCTTCACCATCCCGCAGGGCGGTCGCATGGGGCTGGTCGGGGAATCCGGCTCCGGCAAGTCGATGACGGCGCTGGCGCTGATGGGCCTGCTCCCCATGGGCTGGAGCACCCACGGCAGCATCCTCCATGACGGCGTCGACCTCGTCACCCAGTCCGACAAGGCGCTGTCGAGCCGTCGCGGCCGCACCCTCTCCATGGTGTTCCAGGATCCGCTCTCCTCGCTCAATCCGGTGCGCCGCGTCGGCGACCAGATCAGCTCGGTGATCCGCCGCCATACCGGCGTCGACAGGAAGATCGCCGAAGCGCAGACCATCGAGCTGATCAAGCAGATGAACCTGCCGCGTCCCGAACAGCTGGTGCGCGCCTATCCGCACGAGATCTCCGGCGGCCAGCGCCAGCGCATCATGATCGCCATGGCGCTCGCCTGTTACCCGCAGCTGATCATCGCCGACGAGCCGACCACCGCGCTCGATGTCACGGTGCAGAAGCAGGTGCTGCGCCTGCTCAACGGCGCGGTCCGCGATCGCGGCTCCGCGCTGCTGATGATCACCCACGACCTGCCGATCATCGCCGCCATGTGCGACACCGTCGCCGTGATGTATGCCGGCCGCATCGTCGAGATCGGCCCGGTGCAGGAGGTGTTCCGCAACCCCAGGCACCACTACACGCGCGGCCTGCTCGACAGCCAGCCGACCATGGACAATATCGCGCTCGACGGCTCGTCGCGCCTCGTCTCGATCCCCGGCATGGTGCCGCCGCTGCACAGCCTGCCCACCGGCTGCGCCTTCAACCCGCGATGCCCTGCCGCCACCGACAAGTGCCGCGAAGCCATGCCGGAACTGGGCAGCGACGGGGTCAGCGCCGCCTGCTGGCACCCGATCCGCCTCGCCGGCGAGGTGGCCGCGCAATGAATGCCGTGACCCCGTTCCCCGCCGACGCGCGCCCACTGCTCGAGGTGAGGCAGCTGAGCCAGGTCTACAACCTCAACCGGCAGAAACTGTTCGCGCCGCGGCCGAAGCTGAAGGTGCTCGACAGCATCGATTTCTCCGTCCGCCCCGGCGAGGCGGTTGGCCTCGTCGGCGAATCCGGTTCGGGCAAGACCACCCTGACCCGCATGCTCACCGGCGTCGAACGCCCTGGCGAAGGCCAGGTGCTCTATGACGGCGTCGACGTCTGGACCGGTGGTGAAGCGCACCGAAAACTGTTCCGCCGCTCGGTGCAGGTGGTGCTGCAGAACCCGCGCTCCTCGCTCGATCCGCGCATGCGTGTCGGCACCTCGCTGCTCGAGCCGCTGCGCAGTTTGAAGATCGAAGGCGACCACGCGGCCCGCGTGCTTGAGGTGCTCGACCAGGTCGGGCTCGACAAGAACGCGCTCGAGCGCTTCCCGCATGAGTTCTCTGGCGGCCAGTTGCAGCGCATCGCCATTGCCCGCGCCCTGATGCCCGGCCCGAAAGTGCTGATCGCCGACGAACCGGTCTCCGCCCTCGATGTGTCGATCCAGGCCCAGGTGCTGAACCTGCTGAAGGACCTGGTGCGCGACCTCGGCCTCAGCCTCGTCTTCATCGCGCACGACCTGTCCGTCGTCGCCTACACAACCAGCAAGGTCTATGTGATGTCGTCTGGCAAGATCGTCGAAGTGGGCAAGCCGCTCGACCTGTTCCGCACCCCACAGGCCGAGGCGACACAGGCGCTCGTCGGCGCTGTGCTCAGCGTCGAAGCGGGACTCGCCGGGAACGCACTCGCATGAGCCAGTGCGTCGCCATAACCGGTTCTACCACCGGCATCGGCTATGCCATCGCCGAGGCCTTTGCCCATACCGGCGCGCGGCTGGTGATCAACTCGCACCTCGCTGACGATAGCGGGGCAGCCGCGCGGCTCGGCAAGCTGACCGAATGCCACTTCGTCCAGGCCGATCTCTCGACGGTGGCTGGTGCGCAGGGCTTCGTCGCGGCGGCGCGCGCGAAACTCGGTCGGCTCGATACGCTGGTCAACAACGCCGGCACCTACCTCGACACCAATTTCGACGACCTCACCGAGGCGGCGTTCGACCGCACCTTCAACCTCAACGTGAAAGGCTACCTGTTCGCCGCGCAGGCCTTCGTCAAAGGTCTGGCGCCGGGTCAGGAGAACCCGAGCATCATCTGCACCGGCTCGACCAACTCACTGGCGGCCGAAAAGAACAGCGTCATCTACGACACCTCGAAGGGCGCGGTGCTGATGCTGGTCCGCAACCTTGCGGTCACGCTCGCCGAACGCGGCATCCGCGTCAACGGCATCGGGCCGGGGATCATCGAGACGCCCCTGTCCGCGAAGGGGCTGGCGGCGCCGGGCGTCCGCCCGGCACTCGAGCGGCAGATCCCGCTCGGCCGCGTCGGCCTTCCCGCCGATATCGGCGGCGCCGCCGTGTTCCTCGCCTCTCCCGCCGCCCGCTACATCACCGGACAGATGCTCTATGTCGATGGCGGCATCCTCGCCAACCAGATGTCCTGGGAGCCCCAAGCATGAGTGAAAAACTCCGCTACGCCGAAACCGGCGAAGTGCACCTCGATTTCCATGGCGCGACCGACACCACCATCGAGTTCATCATCGGCAAGTTCGGCCTTGCCGCGATGGACGATATCTTCCGCAAGGTCGGCAAGGACGTCTATCGCTCGATCCATGAGGATCTGGTGGCCGGCGATACCGGGCAACTGGTGCGCCACTGGCGGCACTTCTTCGATCGCGAGAACTGCGACTACGATATCGCGGTCGGCGACGACGAGATCGTCCTCACCGTCCGCCACTGCACCGCCTGGCACCACGTCGCCAAGCTCGTCGGCACCCCCTCGGCGCATTTCTGCGACCAGACCAGCCGCACCAATGAGGGCATGGCCGAGGGCTCGCCCTTCGCCATCGACACCGAAATCACCGGCCCCGGCGCCTGCCGCCAGGTCATCAGGAGGCGCGCATGATCCCGTCCGATCACTACACCCGCTTCTACAACGAGGTGTTCAAGTTCCTCGAGGCGCAGGGCGAAGAGGTGCTCGAAGCCTATTTCCTCGCCATCTCGAAGAACCAGGAAAAGCATATCCTCGAGCTGATCCAGACCAAGGGTCTCGCGGGCATGGAGGAGTACTGGACCCACATCAAGATCGAAGAAAACTGCGACATGGACATCGACCGCAACGAGGATCGCCTCGAATTGCGGATGAATGTCTGCCCCAGCCTTTCCAAGGTCATGGACAACGACGCCGAGCCGATGGGCCGCTACTGCGACCACTGCGCCGGCTGGATCGGCCCGATCTTCGACAAGACCGGCTACCACCTGGTCTACGACGTGATCGATAGGAAGAAACCGCAATGCGTCATGCGGGTCTTCAAGGATGCCGAGAAGGCCAAGGAAGCCGAAAAGGACGTAAAGCTGCTGATGGGGTGGCCTGGGCACAAGGTCTGAGCCGCTCGACAGCCTGGTGGCAGTGGCCCCCCACCCCTGTCCCCTCCCCGCAAGGGGGAGGGCGACCAAAACACCAGCATCTCAGTTGACGTCTCCCTCCCCTCGGGGCGCTACTGCGTCCCCCTTGCGGGGAGGGGACAGGGGTGGGGGTCAGCCCGCTCCGGCGGCGGCTACTGCCCACCAGCCCGTCACACCCACGGATCCGCCACCTGCGGCCATAACGGCCGCCCGGCATGCGGCAGTGGCAGCGTCCGGAAATCCGGCGATGAAGTGCCCTCGGCCACCGCGTAGATGATCCGGTCTGCCACCGGCGCGAAGCCGGCATGGAAGTGCTGCGCAGACTTCAGCACCACCGTCCGATAATCGCGCAAATCGATGCCGAACTGCGTAAACGCGTCCGGATTGAAGGTCTGCGTGCGGATGGTGTTGATGACGATGTGGACGCCGCCGGCATCGAGCAGCACCGCATCGCCCATCGGCATCTTGCCGTCGCCATAGCTCACCTTGGCATCATGGATGAGCTTCAGCACCCTGGCCTCGACATCCACCGGCCGGCCCGACATGGCGCTGACCTTGCCGCCGATCCGTAGCCCCAGCGTCGCGCCTTCGCCGGCCTCTTCGCAGATCCGCACCGCCGCGGGGTCCCATAGCAGCCCGAACAGTGCCCGCTCGGCTTTCGCGGCGAGCAGCGGCTCGAGCAGGAAGGTCGAGTCGCTTGCCGCACCGCACCCGGCATTGTCGGAGATATCGGCGACCACTGTGCAGCCATTGCCGCCAGCAATCGCCGCCATCGTCTCGGCCACGTCGAGCAGGTTTGCCGCATAGGTCTCGCGCAGCGCCCAGATGCGGTCGCCGAGTTCCTTTGCCACCGCCTCGGCCAGCGCCGCATCGCCATCGGTCACCACCAGCGTCTTCGCCCCGACATCGGGCACATCGGCCCAGGGGAAGCCGTGCCCGAAGCTGACCGACAGGATATTGTCGCGCTGCTCGGCCGCCTGCATCCAGTCGACCAGCGCGCGCACTGGCGCATCCGAAGTGCGCCACACATCGAGCATGCGAAGATCACGCAGCGCCATCACCGGCTTGATCTCGCCCAGCACGGTACGGCGCCCCAGCTCGAACAGCTCCGCCCCGCGCTCGGCGACATCGGTATGCGGATACTCCTTGTAGAGCACCAGCAGGTCGGCATGGCGCATCAGCCGCTCGGAGATGTGGCAGTGGAGGTCGAACTCGACGCCCACGGTGACCTCAGGCCCGACCACCTGGCGCACCATCTCGACCAGCTCGCCCTCGCAGTCGTCGCACTGCTCCGACGCCATCGCGCCATGGAGGTTCAGCAGCACCAGGTCGAGCTGACCGGCGGCCCGGAGGTCGCCGAGCAGCGTATCTCGCAGTTCCTCCCATACCGCCTGCACCGTACGACCCGCCGGCTGCGCAAAGGCCGAGAGGCTTTCGATCACCTCGTCACCCGCCGCCTCGGCGAGGCGGCGCCACTCCCTCAGCGGCAGGACGAAATAATTGTCCGAGCTGAGGCTGGCATCGCGGCGGACCCACAGGGTTTCCTCGAACGTCTTCCGTCCGGTCGGCAGTGGCGAGAACGTGTTGGTCTCAGTGCCTAGCGCCGCGATGAAGATGCGCATCAGACAGCCCCGAAGCCCTTAAGCCCGACATCGCGCGCCGACGCCTCGAGCTGCTCGAGTGTCGCCGCATCTACGGGCACGCCCTCCGCGAGGCGCTTCGCCCTCGTCTCGAGTTCGGGCATCCCCGGCAGCTTTACGCTGCCGCCGCCCTCGTTCTCCGACAGCACCCAGCCCAGTACCGCTTCCATCTCGGCCGCGAACGGTCCGGCTGTCCCCAGCCGCTCCGGCGAGACGATCACCGAGAACATCGAGTTGATCACTGCGCCATTGCCGGCCTTTTCGTGCTGCGTCGGCGCCCCGACCAGCGCCGCACCCAGGAGCTCGCAGGCCAGCATCATGCCCCAGCCCTTGTGTTCGCCGAACGTCGTCAGCGAACCCGGCGGGGTTTCGAACAGGGCACCAGGGTTGATGGTAGGCTTGCCCTGGTTGTCGAGCAGCGCCCCGGGCGGCAGCTCGACCCCCTTGTTGTGCGCCACGCGCACCTTGCCGGCAGCGAGCTTGGAGGTGGCGAAATCCACCACCACCGGCGGCGCGCCATCGCGCGGGAAGGCTGCGGCAAATGGGTTCGTGCCGAGCCGCGATTGCGTGCCGCCGAACGGCGCGACGATGGCGCCGGCGACCACGTTGACGAAATGGATCGACACCATGCCGGCCGCCGCGCACTGCTCGGCCCAATGGCCGATGCGCCCGATGTGATGGCTGTTGCGGAGGCTGACGATGGCACTGCCTTCGTCCTTGGCGCGGGCGATGCCGAGCGCCATCGCATCATGCGCCATCACCTGCCCGGCGCCCTGCCCCGCATCGCAGATCAGCATGGCGCCGGTATCGATCGCCACCTTGAGGCTCTGGTTCATCACCATGCCACCGGACTTCACGCCGTTGATATACATCGGCACCACGCCGACGCCGTGAGAATCGTGGCCACGCAGGTTCGCTTCCACCAGATGCTCGGCGATCAGTTGGGCTTCCCGCGGCTCCGACCCGGCGGCGCGGAAAACACTTAGGGTATTCGCCTGCAGCCGGTCCCACGGGACAAGGTGCATCTTGGTCTCGGACATTCGATGGTTTCCTTGAAAACTTCAGATCGCGGCGGTGAGTCCGCCATCGACGGTAATGACGCTGCCGGTGGTGTAGCCCGAGGCGCGTGAGGCGAGATAGAGGGCAGCCGCACCGAGTTCGGGTGGATCGCCCCAGCGCGCCATCGGCGTGCGGTCGGCAATCTTCTGCTGGAACTCCGGCACCGCGCCGCGCAAAGGCGCGTTGCCATCGGTGAGGAAGTAGCCCGGCGCCAGGGCATTGACGGTGATGCCATTGGGCGCCAGTTCCACCGCCAGCCCACGCACCAGCCCATGCAGCGCGGTCTTGGCCGTCACATAGGCACTGATCCCCGGCCGGGCGACCGTGGCGTTGATCGACGAGACGAAAACGATCCGCCCGTACCCCGCCTTGATCATCAATGGCGCCGCATGCCGCGCCAGCCGCCATCCGGCGGTGAGGCTGCCATCGATTACCGATTGCCACTCGGCTTCGTCGAGTTCGACGAACGGCTTTCGCACCCCGGCGGCGGTGTTCGAATAGAGGATGTCGAGCCGCCCATGCCGGGCCGCGATATCGTTGAGCGCCTCGACCGCCGCATCGCCGTCGGCGGCATCGAAGGCCGCGATCTCGGCGCTGAACCCCCAGCCGAGCATCTCTGCGAGCCGCTCTTCGAGCAACTCGGCCCGCCGCCCGGTCAGCACCACGCGGGCGCCCGCGGCAGCCAGCGTCTGCGCCACCGCCCAGCCAAGTCCCCTGGAGGCGCCGGTGACCAGCGCCACCTGGCCCGAGAGGTCGAAAAGCTGCGCCGGATTGCGCGGTGCCGGTTCTGTCATCAGCTGTATTCGATCCGTGGGTCAATATAGGCGTAGAGCACGTCGACGGCCATGTTGATGCCGATATAGAGCACCAGGATCACCACGATGCAGCCCTGGATCAGCGGATAGTCGCGCGTGCTGATCGCCTGGATCAGCAACCGCCCGAGCCCCGGATAGGTGAACACCGCCTCGGTCACCACCGCCCCGCCGATGAAGTTGGCCATCATCAGCCCGACAATGGTGACGAACGGCAGCAGCGCATTGCGCATGATATGGGTGCCGACCACCTGCCGCTCCGGCAGCCCCTTGGAGCGCGCCGTGCGCACGTAATCGGCCCGCAATTCGCCGACCAGCGAAGCACGCAGGAACCGCGCCAGGATGCCCGACACGTAGACCCCGAGCGTCAGCGCCGGCAGCGCCAGGTTGCGCAGCGCCGCCAGCGGGTCTTCCCAGATCGGCACGTAACCGGAGGCCGAAGGCAACCAGTGCAGTTCCACCGCGAACAGGAGGATCAACAGGATCCCCAGCCAGAAGGTCGGTACCCCCAGCGCCAGCGCGCTCCAGGCGCTCAGCACCCGATCGATCCACGAGCCGGGCTTCAGCGCGCTGAGGATGGCGACGGGAATGCCGATCAGCAGCGACACGATGGTCGCCGCCACCGCGAGGTGCAGCGTCGCCGGCAGCCGCTGCCCGATCAGGTGCAGCACCGGCTCGCGGCCATGGATCGACATGCCGAAATTGCCCTGCAGGGCATTCCACAGCCAGTCGAGATACTGCACCACCGCCGGCCGATCGAGGCCGAACTGCTTCTCCGCCGCGGCGATCGCCTCGGGCGTGGCGTTCTCGCCCACCAGCATGCCGATCGGCCCACCGGGCACCGCGAAGATCATCGCCCAGATGCCGATCGAGGCCAGCAGCAGCACCGGCAGCAACTGCCCGAAACGCCGCAACACGAAACCGATCATGGCGCGCCCCCGACCTTGGCGGGGGTGACGACCTCGCTGCGGTTCTCGAGAATGCCGGCCAGCGCTCGGCCGATAGTGTCGAAGCTGAGGATGGTCAGCGTCAGCACGATGCCCGGCAGCACCGCATAGTACGGCGCCTCATGCAGGTAGGATTTGCCGGTGCGCAGCATCTCGCCCCAGCTCGGGGTCGGCGGCGCGACCCCGACGCCGAGGAAGGACAAGGCCGCCTCGAGCAGGATCGCTACCGAGCAGAGCACGACGATCTGGACGAAGATCGGGCTCCATGAGTTGGGCAGGATCGTGCGGAACATGTTGTAGGCCGAGCTGCCGCCGAACGCCTCGACGGCGGTGACGAAATCGCGCCGCCTGAGCGACAGCACCTGTGCCCGGGTGATGCGGGCAAAGCTCGGAATGCCGGTAATCCCTACCGCGATCAGCGCTGCCACCTGGCTGCGCCCCAGCACCGCGATCATCGCCATGGCGAAGAGGATCGCCGGCAGCGCCAGCAGCACGTCGACGAAGCGCATCAGCGTCGCGTCGCGCCAGCCACCGAAGAACCCGGCGACCAGCCCGATCGGCACCCCGATCACCGCCGCGATCGCCACCGCGCCGGCCGCGGTGAGCAGTGAGGTCCGCGCCCCGAACACCACGCGCGCCAGGATATCGCGGCCCACCTCGTCAGTGCCGAACCAATTGGCTGCCGATGGCCCGTTGAGCGCGTTGACCAGCTTCTGGGCATAGGGGTTGAGCGGCAGGAGATCGGCGAAGATCGCTGCCAGCGTGATGCCGAGGAGGAACAGCAGCGCCAGAGCCGAACCGGGGCTACGCAGCAGCCGCTGCAGCACCGATCGTGTCGAGTGGAGGAGCTTCATCGCGCCGCCTCCAGCTGCCGTTCGGCGCCCACCGACAATGGCCCGGCATGGTGGCACGACGTACGTGTATCGAGCCCCGGGTAGGCCGCGAATACCGGCGCCTCGCTGCGGCAGCGCTCGGTGGCGCGAAAGCAGCGCGGATGGAAGGTGCAGCCGCTGGGCGGCTTGGCCGGGTTGGGGATCTCGCCTTCCAGCACGATGCGCCGCCGGCTGTCGCGCACCGCCGGATCGGGCACCGGCGCAGCAGAGAGAAGGCTCTGCGTGTACGGGTGGATCGGCTGGTCGTAGAGCGTGTCGCGTCCGCTCTCTTCGACGATGCGGCCCAGATACATCACCGCCACGCGGTCCGAGATGTGCCGCACCACGCTGAGATTATGCGCGATGAACAGGTAGCCGAGCCCCAGCTCCCGCTGCAGGTCCTGCAGCAGGTTGATCACCTGCGCCTGGATCGACACGTCAAGCGCCGCCACCGGCTCGTCGAGGATCAGCAGCCGCGGCTTGAGCGCCAGCGCCCGGGCAATGCCGATGCGCTGCTTCTGCCCGCCCGAGAACTCGCTCGGGTAGCGCCCCAGCATCGAGCGCGCCAGCCCGACCATATCGAACAGCTCGGCAATGTGCGGCGCCCCGCCCATTTCGTCATAGATGCCGTGGATGCGCAGCGGCTCGGCGACGATGTCCTCGACCGTCAGCACCGGGTTGAGCGAGGCATAGGGGTCCTGGAAGATGTACTGCATCTGCCGGCGGGCCTTGCGCATCTGGGCGCGCTCCAGCCCGACGATCGACTGACCCTCGAAGCGGATATCGCCGCCCGTCGCCCCGATCAGCCCCATGATGGCGCGCCCGGTGGTGGTCTTGCCGCAACCGGATTCACCGACGAGGCTCACCGTCTCGCCCGGTCGCACCGAGAGGCTCACGCCATCCACGGCCCGCACCCAGCCGATGGTACGGCGGAGGATCGAGGATCGAACCGGGAAATGCACCTTGAGGTCATCAACGACGAGCAGCGGGTTGGCCGGCGGGGTGGCTCCGCCGACCGCCTCGCGCGGCGTGGCAACTACGCTCGCAACGGGGATCTCGTCCGCATAATGGCAAGCCGCCTGCTGCAGTTCGTTGACGACACGCAGGGATGGTTCTTCGCCGCTGCAACGGGCCCGGCCCACCGCCAGGGCGCAGCGCGGGTGGAAACTGCAGCCGGTCGGCAGCGCGCTGGGGGTCGGCGGTTGGCCGGGAATGGGATCGAGCCGCGCATCGGTGGTGTCGATCCGCGGGATCGAGCGCAGCAGCGCCCGCGTATAGGGGTGCCGGGGTGAGCGGAACAGCTCGGCCACCGGGCCGGTCTCGACGATCCGGCCGCCATACATCACCGCCACCCGGTCGGCGACTTCCGCCACCACCCCCAGGTCGTGGGTAATGAGGATCACCGCCGCGCCGGTCTCGGCCTGTCGCCGCGCCAGCACTGCCAGCACCTGCGCCTGCACCGTAACGTCGAGCGCCGTGGTTGGCTCGTCCGCGATGATCAGGTTGGGCTGTCCGGCCATCGCCATGGCGATCACCGCCCGCTGCCGCATGCCGCCGGAGAACTGATGCGGATACTGAGCGACCCGCCCTTCGGGGTCGGCGATATCGACTTCGCGCAACAGCTCGGCGGCGCGTTTCTGCGCCTCGCCCTTGGCGAGCAGCCCGTGCGCCACCTGCCCCTCAGTGATCTGCCGGCCGACCGGCAGCACTGGATTGAGCGTCGTCGTCGGGTCCTGGAAGATGAAGCCGACATCGCGCCCGCGCATCTGGCGCAGCGTTTCCGGCTCGGCCCCGATCACCTCGAGCTTGCCGAGCCGGATCGAGCCGGAGACCCGCGCGGTCTCGGGCAACAGCCCGGTGACCGCGAGGGCGGTGACGCTCTTGCCCGATCCGCTTTCACCGACGATGCAGAGCACTTCATTGGTGTAGACATCGAAATCGACGCCCCGCACCACAGGCACCGCACGACCGGAACCGGTGAACTCCACCTTGAGATCCCTGACCGACAGGACTGGAACGCTCTTCGGGTCCATGTCGGGCCGTGCGGCGCCTGCGTCAGCCATTACTTGAAGCCGATCGTGCGGGCGACGAGCAGGTTATCGATATCGAGCGTGAAGCCGCCGAGCTTGTCGGAAGCAACGATCAGCCCGGTATCGACGGTGTTGGTCGGAACAGCGAACGAGTCCGTCACCAGCACGCGGTTGAGCTCGGCATAGGCCGCCTTAACCGCATCCTCCGGGCCGGAAGTGGCGTTCACCTTGTCGATCGCCGCCACATAGTCCGGGAACGGATGCGGGTCTTTCAGCACCGGGTTCTTGGCCGTGCGGTAGATCGAGTTGGTGGCCATGCGCGACGGGAACTTCTGCGCATTGCCGACCGCCCCGAAGGTGGCCCAGAAGTCGCCGCCCAGCAGCGCATCGGTGTATTCGGCGCCCTGGCGGACATCGAGTTCGATATTGATGCCGGCTTCGGCCAGGGCGCTCTGCACGATCTGGCTGATCACCACGCCCGGCTCGTCATTGCCGAACACCAGCATCTTCCAGTCGCTCATTTCGGCGGCCGACAGGCCCGAGGCCGCGAACAGCTCCCTGGCCTTGTCCATGTTGTAGGCGAACTCGGCGGTATAGGCCGCGTCGAACGCCGGCGAGGCCGGTGCCCAGGGCAGCGCCACGACGGTGCCGAGACCGGCATAGGCCACCTTCACCATGCCTTCGCGGTCCATGACGTAGTTGAAGGCCTGGCGGAATTTCTCGTTGGTGAAAGGCGCGCGTGTCGCATTGATGCGGAACACCTGCACCAGCGAGCCCGGCCCGCGGATCACCTGGTAGCCCGCATCCTGCAGCCGCACGGCGTTGCGCGCGGTGCTGCCATAGACCATGTCGATCGAACCCGACTCGAGCGCCGCGCTGGCCGCCGCGTCGTCGGCGAAAATAGTGAAGACGATCTCGTCGAGGATCGGCTCGTTCTCGCGCCAGTAGTTGGGGTTCTTCTTCATCGTCAGACTCTGCCCGACGGCACGATCGGCGAGGAGATAGGCGCCAGTGCCGGCCGGCACCGTTTCGACCGTCGCGATCCCCGCCGCTTCGATCGGGATCATGAACTGCAACAGGTCGGTGATCTGCTTGGTCGGCGCCGGCGCCTTGAAGTTGATGGTGATGGTCGTCGCATCGGGCGCTGCCCAATCCTTGACGATCGCCATGGTGCCGAAAACGTTCTTGCCAAGGTCGGGGTTGGCCGCCTTCTCCAGCGTCGCCACCACGTCGGCCGAGCTGAACTTGCCGCCCGAGGCGAAGGTCACGTCGTCGCGCAGCTTCAGCGTCACCGAGCTGTTGTCGGCGTTGATCGTCCATTCCGTGGCAAGGCTCGGCACCGCCTCGCCTTCCGGCGTGTACTCGATCAGGCTGTCATAGAGGTTCTTGATCAGGTGGAAATTCACCGTCGAGAACTGCTGCGGATCATAGTTGGTCATGTCGGCGAGCAGGCCGACACGCAGCGTACCGCCCTTCAGCTCCTGGGCTTGGGCGGTGACCGGCGCGACCAGACTGGTGCCGATCGGGGCGACGGCGGCGAACAGCGCCAGCCCCAACAGTCTCAAAGGCTTAAGAAATCCGGACTTCATGCAAGCGACTCCCCTGTGAGTTCAAAAGACGTGACGGCAACAGGCAGAAACCAAATGATCAGGCCCGCCGGCGTGGTCCCGGCTGCGACGGCACGGCGCGCCAGTCCGGGACCCGATCGAGCGGGTACATCGGCCGCGGCACCCGCTTCCATGGCAGCGTGAACACATCCGACTGGCCGGGGCCGCGCGTATCGGCACGGATCACCCGCGAGGTCAGCGGCGCGAAATACTGGAAGTTCGACGCTGTCTTCAGCACTGCGATCTTGTAGTCGCGCGGGTCCACGCCCATCGCCTCGTAGAGCTGCGGCAGGTTGCCGGCGAGCCCACGCAACTCGGTGATCATCATGGTGATTGGCCCGACATCGAAGATCACCGCCTGGCCGAGATCGACCTCGTTCTGGTGGCCGTCGGTGATATGGATCATGCCGCCGCCGACAGTCCGCACCGTGCCCGTCACTTCGATCGGGGTGAAGAACTCGGGCGCCGCATCGCCGCCGAGCAGCAACGTCACCTGGGCACCCTCGCCGGCTTCGCTGAGGGTCTTCGCCGCACCCGGCGAGATCAGCGGCACCAGCGCCTTGCTCTTGAGCTTCAGCCGGAGCATCGCCTCGAGGATCAGGTTGCTGTCACCGGCCGAGCCGCCGAACACCGTGTCGCCGGTGTCGGACAGCACCACGATACCCTCGGACTCGGCATCCGCCATGCGCACCGCATCGTCGATCGACACCGCCTCGCGCACCTGGAAGTCGTCACGCAGCGACCAGCAGAGATCGGCCAGTTCGTCCGCCAGTTTCTCGGCCAGCGCCTGGTCGTTGTCGGTGACGACAATGGTCGCCCAGCCGCCTTCGGCCACATCCAGCCAGGGCTGCATCGGATAATTCGACGCCTGCAGCACCCGGGGGTCGGCCTCCATGGCGCGCGCCCGGTCGAACCAGGCCTTCATCGGCCCCCTCGAGGTGAGGAACTGCTCCTGGTGCGACACCAGCGGGATCTTCCGCCACGCCGTGGTCGGCCTGAGCTTCTCCGTGAGGATCTTGAGCAGCAGCTCAGTGCCGATTACCCCGGTATCGAACGTATCGTGCGGCTGTGTCCGGTGCCCGACGATGGCGTCGACGCTGTCGACCATCTTCTGCGTTACGTTGGCGTGGTGATCGAGCCCCAACACGATCGGCACATCCGGCCCGAGGATTTGCCGACAGAGCGCCGCCTGCTCGCCCTCGACATCGTCGATCCCTTCGGCGGCGCAGGCCCCATGCAGCTGCAGCGCCAACCCGTCGATCGGCCCCGCGGCCAGCGCCGCCTTGAGCCCTTCGCGGATCTTGTCATCGAAATAGTCGTAAGAGGCCCGGTCGATCCGCCCGCCGGCCACCGCCCAGGCACGGATGATCGGCACGATCTCGATGTCGAGACCGGACTTCTCGATCACCTCCAGGAAGCCGCCGACCTGCCCCAGCCCGCGCAGCTTCTCGACGATGTCGCGCCCCTCGTAGATGCCGAACGCCTCATAGTCCGCCATCGTGGTGAGGACCGGATTGAAGTCGTTGGTTTCCTGGGCGACGTGAATAACGGCAATACGCAAAGCCAATCTCCGGCAACGCCATCCCGTCCCGCCAAATGAGGTTTGGCGCGGTGGACAGTCGTATCGGTTCTCCAAAGGCGGAGAACTTCAGAATAGTCTCGGAAACGGAGCGCTAAGCCATTGCGATCACAGGGCGCACCCGTAGATCATCACGCTATTAACGGCCCAAAATGGTGTCAATAACGCCAGGTTTCGTCAGGGGGAACAACGGTGGCACGGGACTTCGACCTTAGGAGTGGCTGGGAGAAAGGGTGAAGGACCTCTCGGCTAACCCACCACGATCACTCCACCTGCGATGTCATCCCAGCGAAAGCTGGGATCCAACTCTCCTCTGGTAAGGGCTGTGAAATGGGTCCCTGCTTTCGCTGGGATGACAGCCGGTGGGCTGTTCAAGGGTCGAGCCCACCAGCTTCGCCGGGCGCGCCGCAAACGCCCTAGTGCTGCGCCGACAGATGTGTGGAAATCCGCTTGGCGGCGCCCTTCAGCGCATCGGCCGCCACTATGGTGAGTTCCGGCTTCATCCGCCGCTCCGGCGCGGAGAGGCTCATTGCCGCCACCGGGTAGCCGGTCCGGTCGAGGATCGGCACGCCGATGCACATCAGCCCGTCCTCGTTCTCGCCCACTTCGATGGCGTAGCCGCGCCGCCGCACGTCATCGACCTGCCGCCTGAGCTTGTCGGCATCGGTCAGCGTGTTGATGGTCCGCTGCGGCAGCTCGCTGCTGAGCGCCAGCGCGTCGGCATCGGGCAGGAAGGCCATCATGGCCTTGCCCAGCGAGGTCGAGTGCGCCGGATGCCGGTGGCCGATCCGCGCATTGGCGCGCAACGGCCGGCCGGGCTCCAGCATATCGATATAGACCACCTCGTTCTCCGACAGCACGGCGAGGTTCACCGTCTCGTGGAAGGTCTCCATCAGCGTCCGCATCTCCGGCTGGGCGATATCACGCAAGCCCTGCAACTCCTGGTCGACCCGCGCCAGCGAGCGGAACTTGCTGCCCACGCCATAGCGGTCGCGCTTCAGGTCGTGCTCGAGAAACTGCGCCGCCGACAGCGTCTGCAGGTAGCGGAACACCGTGGTCTTGGGCAGCTTCAGTTCCTGCACCGTCTCGGTCAGCGTCACGTCGTGCCCCTGCCGCGCCACGTAATCCAGCACCTGCAGGGCCTTCATCACAGGAAGAACGATATAGTCGCCACCAGACTTGCTCATCGCTTACCCCTTGGTTGATCGGTCAGAAGAACGTTTTGAGTGCGGCCGTGACGCCGTAGTCCTCGTCGACCAGCACCAGCATCTGCCACTTGTCGAAGGTCGTGCACGGGTGCCCGATGCCGAACGCCACCATGTCGCCGGCCTCGAGCGGGCTGTCGGCGGGCGTGGTCATGTGACAGTGCTGGTCGTTGAGCGCCACCACCGTATGCCCCGTTGGCATCGTCTCAGGCTTCGTCATGCTGCCCGGCCGGAACCAGCGCAGCGGCACCGGCATGCCGGCATCGAAGCTGATGTCGCGCTTGCCCATGGTCAGTACCGTGCGCCCACCCTCGGGGCGCGACTGCACATAGGCCCAGACTTCCAGCGCCGCCTCGAGGCGGCCCTCCGGCAGCTTCAGCGAGGTGTCGTTGATGATCCGTTCGAACGCGGCGGCATAGGAGATCGAGTCATGCGTCAGGTAGCAGCCCGAGCGCAGCACCTTGACCACCGGGCGCGCGAACGCCACCTGGTTGAAGCGCGTGCCGACGCGATCGAAAAAGGCCGAACCGCCGGCGCTCACCACCACCGGCTGGCCATCGCGGAACAACCCTTCGGCGAGCGCGCTGACCGCCAGCGCCGCCACATCGTCGATCAGCCCATCGGCCGCCTCCGGTGTCGGCAGCAGGCCTTCGAAGCACTCGAAGCCGCCCAGCACCAGGCCCGGCGTCGAGGCGACGACGCGCGCCACTTCCATCGCCTGCTCGCGGGTCCGCGCTCCGGTGCGCCCACCGAGAAAGCCGATCTCGACCAGCACGCGCAGTGGGTTGCCCTTGGGCGGCGGGTTGCGCTTGGCGCCGTCGGCCAGCAGTTGCAGCCCCGGCAGCCCGTCGGCGAGGCAGTAGAGTTCGAACCCGTCGCCCTGCAGTGCCTTGAAGCAGGCATCGATCGCCTGCGCGCCGACCGGCTGGTTGGCGATCAGCACGCGCTTCACCCCGAAGCGCACGCAGACACTGAGCTGCTGCACCGTGGCGACGGTGATCGCCCAGGCGCCATCGGCCACCTGCAGGTCGAACAGAGCCGGCGACATCGTGGTCTTGCCATGCGGCGCGATCACCAGGTCATTGTCCCCGGTGAAGGCGCTCATCCATTGGCTGTTGGCGCGCACCACCTCCTGCCGGATCACCGCCAGCGGCAGCGGCATATCGCCCTTCAGCACGTTCCAGCCCTGCTGGCCGACGGCGCCCACCGTCAGCTCAGGCGCGTCGAACGGCAGCCCCTTGGTCAACGGGTCGAGCGGCTGGCGATCAAGGGAACTAAGGTCGAGACGGGGAATCAGAGCCATGGGTGGGGGTCCAGCGGATAGATGGGACGGCGGAGCTTGGTGTACGGGATCGTCCTGGGATCGCTCGGAAACGGCCCGCCGGTATCGAGATAGTGGATCTTCGCCGCGATCTTGGAGAATGCGGCATAGAAGTGGTTCGACGACTTCACCACCACGACCTTCTTGGCCGCGAGGTCGATGCCGAACTTGGTGAAAGCCGGCGGACTGAAGGTTTGCGACCGCCCGGTGGCGAGGACGATATCGACATTGCCGATGCTGATCGCCGCGGCCGGCCCGAGCGACACCCAGCTCTGCTCGAACGGGATCAGCAGGTTGTCCGACACCGCCTTGACCACCACGTCGGCATCGACCGGATGGCCGGAGGTTTCCGACACCTTGCCGCAGAAGCGCAGCCGGATCGCCGCGCCGACGCCCGCCGCGCGGCAGAACTGCACCGCGATCGGATCCCACAGCGCGCCGATGGCCGACGGGATCCCCGGATGCGCCAAGAGCGCATCGATCATCACCGAGGAATCCCCGGCAACGCCGCCGCCCGGGTTATCCCAGCGATCGGCAAAGACGATCGGCTGACCCGGCTCGGCCAGCGCCAGCTGGATCGCTTCTTCGGGCTTGTAGTGATAGGGCGCTGCGGCGCCCGGCGGCCAGCCGAGGATCTCGCGCCCCAACTGCTCGGCCAGCGCCTTGGCCTTGGCGCGGTTGCGCTCACCATCGGCCACCACGAAGACCTTGCAGCCGACATCGGCGACATCGGCGGGCGTGAAGCCGTGCGTCACCGAGATCGACAGGATGCCGTCCTTGCCTTCGAGCTCTATCAGCTTGTCGACAAAGCTCCGCCCCGGCTCACGGCTGGTCATGAACGCAGCGGTAAGCGAGCGAAGATCGAACACTTCGGTCACCGGCTCGATCTCGCCGCGCGCCGTGCGGAGGCAGAGCTCCACCAGATCCTCGGCGCGCGCCAGGAAATCGGTGTGCGGGAACTCCTTGAACGCCACCAGTACGTCGGCATTGTCGACCCGCTGTCGCGTCAGGTGATGGTGCATGTCGAGTTCGGCGCCGACCACCACGTCGGGCCCGACGATCTGGCGCGTCCGCGCCAGCAGGTCCCCCTCGCAGTCGTCATAGCCGCGCGCCACCATGGCGCCGTGCAGGCCATAGAGCACGATATCGACCGGCATCGCCGCCCTGAGCTGGTCGAGGATTTCGTCGCGGAGGCTCTCATAGGCGCCTTGCGAGACCAGCCCTGCCGGCTCGCCCCAGGTGGCGGTGCCCTCGATCAGCGTGAAACCGTCGGTCTTCGCCCGGCGTCGCGCTGCGACCATCGGCGCCGAACAGAGCGTCGGCGTATCCGGATGCGTGCCCGGCGGGCAGTAGAAGGCTTCCTCGAACGCGCTGCGATCGACGAACAGCGGCGAGAACGTATTCGTTTCGGTGGCCAGCGACGCTACAAAGACCCGCAACACATCCGCTCCCTGCCATCCATCCTATATGATGGAACGGCCTTTCGTTGGCCGCGGAGAATGTAAAGATGTTGGCAGCCGAGCTGTCAACTCTACCGAGGTCGCATCTCGGCAAAAGCTGGTCTAACTGCTTGCGCCATGCCGGCGCTCGTGTCTTATTGCGCCGGTAACAGCCATCCGGCGATTGTTCTACAATGTGGAACCAGCCGCGAGAGACCGTGCCAATGCCCAGAACCAGCGCCCCTGACAACGCGCAGACCAGCCTCCCCACCGCCGAAGCCCGTATTCAGTCGGTCGCTCGCGCCAAGGCGCTGCTCGACGCCATGGCCGGCGGTGATTGGGTATCGCTGCGCGACCTGGCGATCCGCACCGGCCTCGCCAAGACCACCGCGTTCAACCTGGTCAGCGCGCTGGTCGATGTCGGGCTCACCGAGCGCGACGCCAAGGCCGGGGCCTATCGGCTGAGCCTGCAGCACCTGGTCTACGGCAAGGCGGTCGAGCGTCGGCTCGATATCGCCGCCATCGCCCGCCCGCACCTGATCCGGCTCTGCGCCACGACGCGCGAGACGGTGAACCTGGCGCTTCCCGGCCCGACCGACGCGGTGATCGTCGAAAGCCTCGAGGGCAGCCAGTCGCTGCGCGTTTCCTCTTACTCCGGCACCCGCGCCGCCTACCACTCCACCGCCTGCGGCCGGGCGCTCCTCGCGCATCAGCCGCTCAACTTCCGCAAGATCATCTATTCGGTCGGCAACCTGCCGGCCGCGACCTCGCGCACCATCACCGACCCCGAGGCGCTCGAGACGGTGCTCGAGCGCTGCCGCACCCTCGGCTGGGCCACCGAGTTCGAGGAAAACGAGATGGGCAGCGCCTGTGTCGCCGCGCCGATCTTCGGGCCCGGCGGCGACGCCATCGCCGCCGTCAGCATTGCCGGCCCCTCGGCCCGTTACGAGCCCGACAATATCGAGCGGCTGGGCAAGCTCCTCGTCGCCAGCCTCGCCGAGATCACCGCCGAAATGACCCATCACGCGCCGCATCCGAGCTCCAAATGACCAAGCCTCGCATCCTCCTCGCCGGCCTGTTCCACGAGACCCACACCTTCGTCGACGAAATCACCGGGCTTAGCGAGTTCACCATCAACCGCGGCAGCGCAGTAACGGCGCGGCGCGGCGACGGCTCGACCATCGATGGTTTCCTCGAGGTCGCCGAAACCGAGGGCTGGGAGGTTGTGCCGGTCGCCGACTTCTCTGCCCTCCCCTCCGGCACAGCCGACCACGCGGTGTTCGAGCTGTTCTGGAGCGAACTGCGCGCCGGACTCGCAGCGGCGCTCGCCGACGGCGGTCTCGACGGTATCTGGCTGGCGCTGCACGGCGCCATGGTCACCACCCAGAGCGTCGATCCGGAAGGCGAGCTGCTGGCGCGCATCCGCCAGGTGCCGGGCGCCGAGACGCTGCCGCTGTTCGGCGTCTTCGATCTTCACGCCACTTTCACCGCCGCCATGGCGAGGAACGCCAACGGCCTCGTCGCCTATCGCGAGAACCCGCATACCGACGCCAACGAGTCGGCGGTCCGCTCGGCCCACCTCCTCGCCCGCGCGCTGCGCGACGGTGTGCTGCCGCACATGCTCGCCCGCAACGCTCCGATCATCTGGGCCCCCACCGGCGTTGGTACCGCCGACCGCCCGATGCGCGATCTCGAAGCGCTGGCCCGCCGGATCGAAGCCGAAAACCCGGAAATCTGGACCGTCAACGTCGTCGCCGGCTATTCCTTCTCCGACATCCCCGATGCTGGCGTCGCCTTCTCCGTCACCACCACCGGCAGCGATGCCGACGCCAAGTCGGCTCTCGACCGGCTGGAAAACCTCGCCATCGAGCTGCGCGAGCTCGGCATTCCCACCGAATGGGATCTCGACGCCGCACTCAGTGAGGTGAAGACCCTCCCCGGCGGCCCCTATGTCATCGTCGAGCCCTCCGACAATATCGGCGGCGGCGCCCCTGGCGATTGCACCCCGGTGCTGCGCGGCTTCCTCCGCCACGGCATCACCAATGCCGCCGTCGCCATCGCCGATGCCGCCGCGGTTCGCGCGCTCGATGGCGCCAAACCGGGCGACAGGCGCACCCTGTCGATCGGCGGCAAGGGCAGCCGGCTCGACCCGGGCCCGGTGGAGCTCGAAGTCAGCTTCGTCAGCCGCTCCGACGGCGCCTTCACCCTCGAGGATCGCCACAGTCACCTCGCCGCCATGCAGGGCATCCACTACAATATGGGCCCCTCGGCCGTGGTCGAGGCCAACGGCATCAAGATCCTCTTGTCGAGCCGCAAAACCCCGCCCTTCGACCTCGGCCAGCTGCGTTCGCAGGGCATCATCCCCGAAGAGCTGTCGGTGATCGGCGTCAAGGCAGCCGTTGCCCATCGCCGCGCCTACGACAAGATCGCCAAGGGCAGCTACACCGTCACCACACCGGGCCCCTGCACCAGTGCCCTCAAGACCCTGCCCTACCAGCGGCTTCGGAAGCCGGTCTTCCCGATCAGCTGATCTCCAGGAGAATATCGATGATCGAATATCCCAGCGCGCCGGATACCCCGCGCTCGCATCTGCCATTCAGCCCGGCCACCAAGGTCGGCGACCTGATCTTTGTTTCCGGCCAGGCGTCGGTGGACGCCACCGGCAAGATCGTCTCGGACAGTTTCGAGGGCGAGATGCGCCGCTCGATCGAGAACCTGCGCAAGGTGCTGGAAGACGCCGGCAGCGACCTCGCTCATGTGGTCCAGACCCGCAACTATGTGCGCGATGACGCCGACCTGGCGCTCTACAACCGCATCTATCCTGAGTACTTCCAGGCGCCGTTCCCGGCCCGCACCACCATCACCAATTGCCTCGGCGCGGCGCTCCGCTACGAGATCGACTGCATTGCCGTCGCCAAGAACTCCAAAGCATAGGAGCGCTTTCAGGAAAAGTTGTGAGACTTTTCCGGTTCGAAAGCGCGACCAAATCAAAATGCACTAGTGCCGGCTTTATCGGCTTTCCGCCCATTTTTTCGCCTCGCGAAACCGGCGGCCATTTACAACTTTCAGGCCCTGGGGCCACTTGGACTAGAAGAATTGAGGAGTCCCGCGTTGACCGTTACATCCCCTGCCGCACCATCGGCTGCTCAGTCACGCCCGCTCAGCTTCGATAAATCCGTCGAGGCGATCCGCACCAACTCGCAGTGGATCTCCGGCGGCGTGAACAGCAATTTCCGCCTCAACATCTCGCCCACTCCGCTGGTATTCGAGCGTGGCGAAGGCGCCTATCTCTACGACGTCGATGGCAACCGGCTGATCGACTACTACCTCGGCATGGGCCCGATGATCCTCGGCCATAAGCCGCAGGCGCTGGTCGATGCGGTGAAGTCGCAGATCGACAACGGCATCCTGTTCGCCGGCCAGACCGCCATCGAAGCCGAGGCTGCCCGCCTTGTCTGCGAGCTGGTGCCGTCGGCCGAGCGCATGCGCTTCGGCTCGTCAGGCTCCGAGGTCGACCAGGCCGCCATGCGCCTCGCCCGTGCCGCCACAGGCCGCACCAAGATCCTGAAGTTCGAAGGCCACTATCACGGCTGGTTCGACAACGTGCTGTGGTCCACCGCCCCGGCCCTCGACGCCGCCGGTCCGGCCGATGCGCCGGTCCCGGTGATCGGCTCGAAGGGCCAGCTCAAGGACACTGCCGATACCCTCGTCGTCCTGCCCTGGAACAATCTCGAACTGCTCACGGCGCGCCTCGCCGAGGGCGATATCGCCGCCGTCATCATGGAAGCGGCGATGTGCAACCAGGGTGCCGTGCACCCGCTCCCCGGCTACCTCGAAGGCGTCCGCGAAGCCTGCACCAGGACCGGCACCATCCTGATCTTCGACGAAGTCATTACCGGTTTCCGCCTCGCTCCCGGCGGCGCGCAGGAACTGTTCGGCGTCACCCCGGACCTCTCGACCTTCGGCAAGGCCATCGCCAACGGTTTCCCGGTGGCAGCGATTGCCGGTCGCGCCGACCTGATGGACATGTTCACCTCGGGCGGCGTCGTTCATGGCGGCACCTACAACGCTCAGCCGATCGCCATGGCGGCGACCGCCGCGACCCTGAAGTCGCTGACCCCGGCGCTTTACAAGAAGATCGGCGTTGCCGGCACCGCGCTGCAGGACGGCTTCAAGGAAATCTTCGCCTCGGCCGGCGTCACCGCCTCGGTGGTCGGCTTCCCGCAGGTCTTCCACGTCGCCCTCGGCCTCGACAAGCCGGCCCGCGACTACCGCGATCTCGCCAGGATGAATCGCCCGGCCTACATCGCCCTGACCACCGCCCTGATGTACCGCGGCGTCCGCGCTCTCGAACGTGGCGCCTGGTTCCTCTCCAGCGAGCACGATGCCGGCGTGATCAACGACACGCTCGCCGCGATGCGGGATGCGGTACGAGAGCTGAAGGCCAAGGGGACGCTATAGCGCTCTCATGACTGGGGCCGGTGCGGGCTGACCCCCACCCCTGTCCCCTCCCCCTAAGAATGGGGAGGGAGACGATAGCCTCGATATCAGTGTGAGGGTCTCCCTCCCCCTTGCGGGGAGGGGACAGGGGTGGGGGTCAGCCTGCGGCAGCCTATCCGGCGGCGTCGTCCCACCCCCCACCTCCAATCCTCTTCATTGGCCATCTGACTGCCGTCTCGCGCTAAGCCCAATCCCGCATTAGGAATAGCGATATGACCGACGACGACGAAGATCGGACCCTCCCCGCGGATCTCGGCGCCCTGCTGCAGACCGGGCGCCAGCGCACCGCGTTGCGCGCCCGTCGTCCGGAAATCACCCTACATCAGCTCCGCATCTTCTGGGCCGTCGCCCATTCCGAAACCCTGACCCGTGCGGCCAAGCAGTTGGGCCTCGCCCAGCCTTCGCTGTCGCAGCAGCTGTCGAAACTCGAGACCACTGTCGGCACAAGGCTGTTCCGGCGTCACTCCAACGAGATGACGCTGACCGAGGCCGGCACCTACCTCTTGCCCCGCGCCGAACAGATCCTCCGCAACATGCAGGATCTCGAGGATGGACTCGGCCAGTTCAGCGGCGGCCACCGCGTTACCGTCCGCCTCGCCGGCATCAATTCGGTGCTGCGCGTCGTACTGCCGGCGGCGCTGACCAGCACCCAGTCCAAATTCCCGGATATCGACTTCGACATCCAGGAAAGCGCCCCCGCCGACATCCTCGAGATGCTCTATGGCCGCCGCGTCAGCATCGGCCTGCTTGCCGCCAACTCGGTGGCGGAGGCCAGTGTCGGCTTCCTGCAGATCCCCATCATCGAAGACCCCTATGTGCTCGTCGTCCCCGAGCAGTTGAACCTCGACGACATCGCCGACCCGCGCGAACTGGCGCCGCCAGACTGGGCCATGCTCAACCGCTCGATCCAGTTCATCTTCGGCACCCAGCACGCCAAGCGCGTCGCCGATTGGTACGACCAGATGCTGCCCGAGCATCGCGTCGTCGCCCAGTGCCGCAGCTTCGAGGTAGCCATCGGGCTGGTTCGCGCCGGCTCCGGCATCTGCCTCGCCCCGGCGCTCTCCACCGTCAGCGGCAGCGCTTCGCTCGACGGCGTGCGGCTCTATCGCATTAATGCCGATGCCCGGCGCATCGTGGCGCTGGTCGCCTCGCAATACCGCCGGCAGGAGCCTTATGCGAGCCTGATCGATGCACTGCAGGCCGCGGGGGAAACCCTGGCGCTGCCCGGCATCCGCCCCACGCCGCCCTTCCTCGATCGCGCTTCTCTCTCCGAATTCTAACCAATAGGCCTTATCTATCAGCATGATAGAGTGCGGGCCCCGGCGTTCTCCCTAAACTCCTCGCTCGCGGCACCAAGCCGTGAATCGTGAGGAGAACTTCAGATGAAGTCCTGGAAGAAACCCAAGCTGGTCGAAGTGCCGGTGAGCATGGAAATCAACATGTACGCTTGCGCGACCCGCAAGTAATCACGTCGATCCTGCCGCGGGGACGGGCCTCATGCTCAGCATAATTGTCCTGGGAACCGCGGCGGGTGGCGGGGTGCCGCAATGGAATTGCGGCTGCGACAACTGTCGTGCCGCCCGCACCAGCCATGCCGAGCTCCGGGCCACGCAAGCCTCGATCGCCGTCAGCGCCGACCGGGCGCACTGGTTCCTGATCAACGCCTCGCCCGACCTCCGCCAGCAGCTCACGCAGACCCCGACGCTCCACCCGCGCGCGCTGCGCCATAGCCCAATCGCCGGCGTGATCCTCTCGAATGGTGAAGTCGACGCCATCGCCGGGCTGTTGAACCTGCGCGAGGGCACGGCATTCAACCTCTACGGTCACCAGCGCGTATTGGACCTGCTCGCCGACAACTCGATCTTCAACGTGCTGAAGCCGGCGCTGGTCCCCCGCATCGCCATTACACACGACGCGGCGTTCGAGCCGCGACTGCCCGACGGCACGCCGTCCGGTCTCGAAATCCTCCCCTTCATCGCCCCCGGCAAGGCCGCTCTGTTCGTCGAGGAGACCAGCGCCAACGAAGCTGGCGATACGCTGGGCTTCGTCATCCGCGACCGGGCGAGCGGCGAGAGCCTGGTCTTCCTCGCGGCCTGCGCTGCCCTCACCCCCGAGGTCGAAACGTACCTGCGCGGCGCGAAGCTGGTGTTCTTCGATGGCACGCTGTTCACCGATGACGAGATGATCCGCCTCGGTCTGTCGGCAAAGACCGGCCAGCGCATGGGCCACATGGCCATGTCTGCCGCCATCCCTGCCCTCGATGGCCTCGGGATCGAGCGGAAAATCTTCCTGCACATCAACAATTCAAACCCTGCCCTGCTGCCCGGCTCGCCCGAGCGTCAGGCGGTGGAACAGGCCGGCTGGCAGATACCGGCCGACGGGATGGAGATCACGCTATGACTGCACTGACGGCTTTCTCAGTCGCCGCAGACGCCCCGCTCGATACGCCCGAGCAGCTCGAGGAACAGCTGCGATTCATCGGCGCCACCCGCTATCACAGCCTCCACCCGTTCCATGCCTTGCTCCATGGCGGCAAGCTCAACCAGGGCCAGGTGCAGGCCTGGGCGCTCAACCGCTACTACTATCAGTCGACCATCCCGATCAAAGACGCGGTGGTGATCTCGCGCTTCCGCGATCGCGACACCCGCATCGAATGGCGTCACCGCATCGCCGACCATGATGGCGACATCGGCACCGAGGGCGGCATCGAGCGCTGGATCAAGCTGACCGAGGGCCTCGGCCTCGACACCGATTATGTCGAGAGCGCCGAAGGCATCCTGCCGGCCACCCGCTTTGCCGTCGAAGCCTATGTGCATTTCGTACGGGAGAAATCGCCGCTCGAGGCCATCGCCTCCTCACTCACCGAGCTGTTCGCGCCGAACCTCCATGAGGAGCGCATCTCGGGCATGCTGAAGCACTATGACTTCGTGAACCCTGAGGTGATGAGCTATTTCAGTCGCCGCCTCACCCAGGCGCCACGCGATTCCGAGTTCGCCCTCAACTATGTCAAACAGCACGCCAAAACCCCCTACGAGCGCCAGCTGGTCTGCAATGCGCTGATCTTCAAGACCAACGTGCTCTGGGTGCAGCTCGACGCGCTCTACCACGCCTATGTCGAGGGCCATGTGCCGCCCGGCGCCTTCGTCCCGGCCATGCCATGAGCACCGCCACCGCCCCGGCGGCCCGGCGCCGGCTTATCGTTGCCGAGGACAGCATCCCCACCCTCGCCCGCGGCACCCGTCTCCGCTACGACGAGACTCGCCAGCGCTGGGTGCTGCTGGTGCCCGAGCGCGTCATGGCTCCGGACGAGATCGCCGTCGAAATCCTGCAGCTCTGCGACGGCCAGCGCAGCGTCGCCGCCATCATCGACCAGCTGGCGGCTGCCTACGCCGCGCCGCGCGAAGAGATCGGCGCCGATGTCATCGCCATGCTGCAGGACCTCGCCGGCTCCGGCTTCGTCGTCGAGGCCCGGAGGGCCACGCCATGAGCCCCACCCTGCTCGATACCAGCCCCGTCTTCGCCGACCCAACGGATGGCCTCGCCATCCTCGAAAACAAGTCCGTCGCCGAGAGCTACGGCATTCCGCTCGCCGTGCTGCTCGAGCTCACCCATCGCTGCCCGCTGCAATGCGGCTACTGCTCCAACCCGGTCGAGATGGAGCGCGCCGGCAACGAGCTCAGCACCGACGAGTGGAAGCAGGTGCTCACCGAACTCGCCGAAATCGGCGTGCTGCAGGTGCACTTTTCCGGTGGCGAGCCGACGGTTCGCAAAGATCTCGCCGAGCTGATCCGGCACGCCACCGAGCTCGGGCTCTATTCCAACCTCATCACCTCGGCGGTGCTGCTGAGCCGCGACAAGCTCCAGGCGCTGGCCGACGCCGGGCTCTGCCACATCCAGATCAGCTTTCAGGGGAACGAACCTGAACTCGCCAACCGCATCGCCGGCTTCAAGGGGCATTCGAAGAAACTGGAAGCCGCCGGCTGGGCCCGCGAACTCGGCCTGCCGCTGACCGTCAACGCCGTGATGCACCGGCAGAACCTCCATCAGCTGCCCGGCATGATCGACATGGCCGTAGCGCTCGATGCCGATCGCATCGAAGTGGCGAACGTCCAGTATTACGGCTGGGCACTGAAGAACCGCGCCGCCCTGATGCCGACCATCGCCCAGATCGACGACGCCACCCGCATCGTCGAGGAAGCCTCGGAACGCCTGAAGGGCATTCTCGACATCGACTATGTCGTTCCCGACTATTATGCCGACCGCCCGAAGAAATGCATGGGCGGCTGGGGCCGGCAGTTCTTCAACATCACCCCCTCCGGCAAGGTGCTGCCCTGCCATGCCGCCGAGACCATCACTGAGCTCGATTTCGAAAGCGTCCGCTCCAACCACTCGATCGCCTGGATCTGGCAGAACTCCGACGCCTTCAACCGCTATCGCGGCACCGGCTGGATGCCCGAGCCGTGCCAGAGTTGCGCTTTCAAGGAACAGGATTTCGGCGGCTGCCGCTGCCAGGCCTTTGCCCTCACCGGCAGCGCCGCCAACACCGACCCCGCCTGCAGCCTGTCGCCGCGCCACCACGAGATCTTCAGGACGGCCGAAGCGGAGTCTGCTACCGGAACGAACCGCTACATTTACCGCAACTTTGCGGGTGGCACACTGGAGCCTGACCAGCAGGAATTGTGAGGCACGTGCCGAGAGCCAAAGCTCTGGCTGCGTGCTAACCACACCCACCGGCTGTCATCCCAGCGAAAGCTGGGACCCCACGGCGAGGGCTCTGCCCTCGTCCGGAACCAGCCCGCGAGGCGGATGGTTGGGTCCCTGCTTTCGCAGGGATGACATCGAGTGTGTTTCGCAGATCGAGGACGCTTCTTCGTGCCGCTGGACGACTTCACTACCACCCCCGCCACCCTCCGCCTCCCCGTCGGCGACGGGCACGAGCTCTACATCGAGACCCTCGGCGCCGCCGACGGCATCCCTGCGGTCTACCTGCATGGCGGGCCCGGCAGCGGCTGCCAGCCGGCGCACCGCCAGCTCTTCGACCGCAACCGCTTCCGCGCCGTGCTGTTCGACCAGCGCGGCGCCGGCCGCTCCATCCCGGCACGGTCGCGTGAGGCCAACACCACCGCGCATCTGGTCGCCGACATGGAGCGCATCCGCATGCATTTCGGCTTCGAACGCTGGCTGGTGGTCGGCGGCTCCTGGGGCGCGACGCTCGCCCTCGCCTATGCCGAGGCGCATCCCGAGCGCGTGCTCGGCATCGTGCTCCGCGCCACCTTCCTCGGCACCCGCGCCGAGCTGGAATGGGCCTTCGGCACCGGCCTATCGACCTTCTATCCTGATCTCTACGAGGATTTCCTCAGCCTCCTCACGCCGGAGGAGCGGCTGTCCCCGGTCGACAGCTATTTCCGGCGCATCCTCGATCCCGATGTCGCAGTCCACGGCCCGGCGGCTCGCGCCTATGGCGACACCGAGCGCATCCTCTCCGAAGTGCGCCCGGCGACCACGCGGCTCGATTTCTCACCCTCGTCGCGCGTCCCGGCCACCGCGCTGATGGAAGCGCACTATTTCAGCCATGACAGCTTCATGGCGCCCAACCAGCTGCTGGCCAACGCCCACCGCCTCGCCGGCATCCGCGGCATCATCGTCCAGGGCCGCTACGACCTGCTCTGCCCACCCCGCACCGCCCACGCACTGGCGGCGATCTGGACCGATGCGGAGGTGCGGGTGGTCGACAATGCCGGCCATTCGCTCAGCGACCCGGGGATTACCGAGGCGGTGACGGCGGCGATCCGCAGTTTTGCAGCTTGAGCCAAATCAGCCGCCTGCGTCCCCTCTCCCCTGAGGGGAGAGGGGAGTGCAGCTCGGACCGAAGGTCCGTAGCGGAACTAGGGTGAGGGGTTCAGCTTCTCAGCGAGCGCGCTTTGCACCGCCTCACCCCTCATCCGGCGCTTCGCGCCACCTTCTCCCTCGGGAGGCGCTATTGCGCCCCCTTGGAGGGGAGAAGGGAAGAGCTAAAGCCCGAACTTCTCCATCACCGCTTCGACATCGTCGCGCACGTCCTGCGCGTCGCGGCCGGAGCGCCATAGATCGTCGATCTGCTTTTTCACCGCCGGATCGAGCGCACCCCAGTTGCGCTCCCATTCCGCCAGCTTGTCGGTCCAGTAGCCGGTGATCGAGTAGCGCGTCGCCGGCCATTTCAGCTCGTGCCGCAAGTATTTGCGGATCGGCCGCACGGTCTTGGCCTCCGACGCCACCCAGACATAGACCGAGCGATCGGACGGGAACGTCATCGACCTCACCGCGTCTTCGAGCTGGCTCGCCGCGATGCCGTTGCCGGCGCCGTGGAGCCAGACGATCTTGACCTTGGCCTTGCTCTCGAACCGCTGCTCGTGGCTCTTGTCCGGCACCTCGACGATGACCCGCGCCTCAACATGCTCGGCGAGCCCCTCGAGCAGCCGGCCCAGTGCTGGCAGCCCGGTGGCATCGCAGACGAATAGCTGCCAATCCGCATCGGCAGGGGCCTCGTAGATACCGTAGGGCTCGCGCAGCACGATCTCGTCACCGGGCTCGGTCGCCTGCGCCCATTCACTCGCCCTGCCATTCTCGTGCACCACGAAGTCGAGGTCGATCTCGCCATCGCGGAAATAGCGGATGGTGTAGCACTCGCAATGCGCCGGCTTCTTGCCCTCGGGATATTTCCAGAAGCCCTGCGCATCGACCTCGGGCAGCACCAGTTCGCCGGTGGCGAGGTCGGGGAAGAACAACCGGACATACTCGTCGCCAACGCCGGTCGTCTTCAGCGCCGCGATGTCGGGGCCGCCCAGCGTCACCCGAACCATGCCGGGCGTCACCATCTGCCGGCCGATAACCGTGCCCTTGATCAGCTTCAGCGGCGCCATCGTCGAACCCATCGCCCAAAACAATGGGTACTGCGCTACTAATTCTGATGTTTGCAGTCAACTTAAGACTTGGAGTTCTGTGCGGGCGGCTCCACCCCCTCCCATCCTCCCCCATCAAGGGGGAGGTGTCGGGCCGGTGGAGTTGGCTTTGATCGCGCCTCACACTCTGAACGGCACCTCCCCTTTGATGGGGGAGGATGGGAGGGGGTGGGGCCTCAGGCTCGATGCCAGGCCCCTCACACCTTCAGTTCGATCCACACCGGCGCATGATCGCTCGCGCCATCCTCACCCCGCACCTCGCGGTCGATCCCTGCAGCCCCGAGCTTGCGCACAAGCTGCTTGCTCAACAGCATGTGGTCGAGCCTGAGCCCGGCATCGCGCGGCCAGCGGTTCCGCATGTAGTCCCAGAAGGTGTAGAGCGTCGTATCGGGGAATTTCTTCCGCAGCGCGTCGGTCCAGCCCTGGTCGAGCAGCCGCTGGAACTGCTCGCGGCTCTGCGGCTGCACCAGGGCGTTGTCGCGGTACGAGGTGGTGACGTAGATATCGCGCGGCTCGGGGACGATGTTGTAGTCGCCCGCCAGCACCACCGGCACGCCGCTGTCGAACAGCTCCGCCGCATGTTCAATCAGCCGCTCGCCCCAGCTCAGCTTGTAATCGAATTTCGGCCCCGGCTGCGGGTTGCCGTTGGGCGCGTAGAGCGAGGCGATCACCACCCCGTTGACCGCCGCCTCGATGTAACGCGCCTGCGTATCCTCGGGGTCGCCCGGCAGCGACTCTTGCGTCAGCACCGGTTCCACGCCCTTGGCGAGGATGGCGACGCCGTTCCAGCTCGCCTCGCCCCGCCACACCGCCCCATAGCCGGCATTGGCCAAAGCCGTCGCCGGGAACTGGTGATCCCTCGCCTTCAGCTCCTGCAGGCAGACGACATCGGGCTCGGCCTCATCCAGCCAGGCCAGCAGGTTATCGAGCCGCCGGTTGACGTTGTTGATGTTGAAGGTCGCGACCTTCAAGGCGCGATGCGCCCGACCCACGCCGCGACGCTGTCGGCCACTGTCTTCAGGTGATCGGCAGTCGAGAACCCCGAAATCGCCTTGCGGGGTTTCAGGTCGTGGTCGCCATCCTCGAGCCACTTCACCTCGATCTGCGGCGACAACCCATAGGTCGCGACCTCGTCGGGCACGCCGAACTCGTCGCGCGTGCCCTGGCAGATCAGCGCCGGGGTCTTGAGCCCGATCAGGTGCTTGGTGCGCAACTGCGCCGGCCGCCCCGGCGGATGAAAGGGATAGCCGAGGCAGACGAGCCCGGCGATCCGACCGGCCTCAAACTCGGCATCGGCGATCATGCTGGCAACCCGCCCGCCCATCGATTTGCCGCCGATCAGCAGCGGTCCGGTGGTCGGCCCGAGGTCGTCGATCGCCGCCACATATTCGGGCATCACCGTTTCGGCCTTCGGTGGCGGCTTCTTGCCGGCGTCGGTCCGCCGGCCCGCCATATAGCCAAACTCGAAGCGCGCCACCCGGAAGCCGGCTGCGGCGAGCGCCTTGGTGGTGGCGTTCATCGAGGCCGAGTCCATCGGCGCTCCGGCGCCATGGGCCAGGAGGATCGTCACCCGAGCATCCTCGGGGCCGTCAAAGAGAAAACTGGTCGTCATCAGCCAGCCGATTTCCGTGTGTGAAGGTCCGCATAGGCGATGCCGCGCGAGGCGGTCTTCGCCCACTCCGAGTCCTGGTCGAGTTCGAGATAGCGCACCCACCAGCGCCGCGCTTCGCCGAGGTTGCCGGCGTCATATTCGAGCGTTGCGAGGTTGTAGATCGCATCGGCATAGTCGGGGTCGATGTCGATCGCCGTCTTCAAGTGCTGGCGCGCGATGGCAATCTTGCCCTCCTCGCGCAACAGCCCGGCATAGTTGAACCACGCCTCGACGAAATCCGGGTCGCGCTTGATCGCCTGCATATAGGCGTTCGCCGCTTCGGAATTGTCGTTCGCTGCTTTGAGGCAGTTGGCCCGGTTATAGGCCGCAACGGAGTCGTTGGGGTCGATCGACAGGCAGTGGCCGTAGAGCACCGCCGCCTCGGCAAATAGCCCCGCCGCTTCCGCCGCCTCGGCGAGCGAGAAGTACTCCTCGGACTCGTCCTCGATCGGCGCCAGCGCCAGCAGCCGCTGTCCATCGAGCTCGGCCGGCTGATCGCCGATCAGCGCCCGGATGCGCTTCGGCCCGCCCGGATGCAGCGACATCGCCGTCAGCGACTGCACCGGCCCGGAGCGATGCACCGAGCGCGCAATCGCCCCCCAGGTGGCGCCGCCGGCCAGGAGCCCGGCATATTTGCGCGACAGGATCAGGTCGCGGAAAGAGAAGGGTTCCGTGTGATGCTCGAAGGCGTCGAACAGCACCAGGAGATCAAAGGCACGGGCATCGAGCTTGCTCTGATCGAGCAGCGATTGCCGGCTGAGGTTGGATTGCTCGGGCGCGCTCAACAGCCCCAGCCAGCGCAGAAAGCCGTTCTCGCTGAGGAGCGTCGCGTCGGTTTCGCGCAAGCTCGCGACCTTCAATTCGATCTCGGTGTCCGACAGCTTGTCGAGCAGTGTCCGACCCAGCACCAGCGTGCCGGTATGGCGGGTCAGGCCACGCCGCAGCCGGCTGCCCTTGGTCCCCATCGCCCGCGCCGCCAGCCGTCGCGGAAACGCGCTGAGCGCCCCCACGATACCGACAGTGCTGTCCGATTTCCGCATCAGCTGATTCTACAGGTGATGAGGGGTGATCCGCCAGCCCGGTTCGCTTGGCGGCCCCTCACCCTGGCCCTCTCCCCCCGGGAGCGCATATTGCGCCCCTTGAAGGGGCGAGGGGACGCAGTTTGCACCGGCAGTGCCACACCGCCCCCTCGCCCCTCTGGGGAGAGGGTTGGGGTGAGGGGTCGCCCAGCGCGCTGCATCCGGTGCTACGCCTTCTTCTTCGCCGCCGCCGGCTTGGCTGCTGCCGCCTTCGACGCCGCCACCGCTTCCTTCAGCGATGGCTTCTTGGCCGGCGCTGCCGGCTCGGCCTTGGCCTTGCTCGGCGCGGCAGGCTTCGCCTGCCCCAGGCTCGCCTTCAGCGCATCCATCAGGTTGATGACATTGCCGCGCTCCGGCGCTGCCGCGATGATCGGCTTGTGACCCTTGAGCTTCTCGCGGATCATCTGCATCAGCGCGACTTCGTAGCGATCCTCGTAATCCTTGGGATCGAACGGCTTGACCTTCTGCTCGATCAGCTTTTCGGCCAGCTGCAGCATCTCCGCCTCCGGCTTCACCTCGGGGATGTTGCCAAAGTACTCGGCCGTGCCGCGCACTTCGCTCGGGTTGCGGAGCACGGTGACGAACATGCCGTTCTCCCGCGCTCCGATGGTGATCACCCGCTCGCGGTTGGTCAGCACCAGCCGCGCGATGGCGAGCTTGCCCGATTGCCGCATCGCTTCGCGCAGCACAGCGAACGTCTCTTCCGCCATCGCCCCATCCGGCGCCAGGTAATAGGGCGCGTCCTGGTAGATGACGTCGACCTCGTCTTCGTCGACGAAGGCCTCGATGTTCATGGTGTGGTTGGATTCGATCCGCACCGCTTCGAGATCGCTCTCGTCGATGATGATGTACTGCTTGTCCTCGTACTCATAGCCTTTGACGAGGTCGCTGCGCTCCACCAGACCCAGCTCAGGATCAACCGGCTTCATGTTGATCCGGTTATGGGTGTCCTTGTGCAGCTGGTTGAAGGTGATCCGTTCCGACGCGCTCGTCGCCGGATACATCTTCACCGGACAGCTGACCAAACTCAGCTTGATATAGCCTTTCCAGCTTGCCCTGGGTGCCACCTTCGTCTCCTACGCGCGCGTACTACGTCCAGCCTTGGATGATGCAGGCAGAGGGCGGGCTGACAGGTTAATCTCGGCCCACGGATCGCCGGACGTGGTTAATAATCCCGGAAGCGTAGAGTAGTTCAAATCCACCGGAGCGTCGATGCTTTCGAGGTCGCGCCAGTCGAGCGGCGTCGAGGCCGGCATATTGGTCCGCGCCCTGAGCGAATAGGGCGACACCGCCGTGGCACTGCGCGCATTGCGATGGATATCGATCAGGATGCGGCGCTTGCGGTTCTGCGCCCCGATGGTGGTGACGAACGTATCGGGCGCCGTCTTCGCCATCGTCGCGGCCATCTCGCCGGTCACCGCGTGCACCTGCTTCCAGTTCTGCTTGGGCTCGATCGGCACCACCAGATGCAGCCCCTTGCCGCCCGAGGTCTTGACGAACGGCACCAGCCCGAAGGCTTCGAGCTCACCGCGCAGGTGCACCGCCGCTTCCACCACCTCGCGGAACTCGATCCCCTCGCCCGGGTCGAGATCGAAGGTCACCCGGTCGGGCTTATCGAGATGCGTCAGGTGGCTGCCCCAGGCATGGAACTCCACCACCCCGAACTGCGCCAGCGCCAGGTAGCCCTTGGCGTCCTCGATGGTGAGGTAGGTCTTGTCCTCCTCGTCGGAATTCTGCGTCTCGAATACGTTGATGCTCTTCGGCATGCCCTTGAAGGCGTGGCGCTGGAAGAAGCAGTCCTTCGACAACCCGGTCGGGCAGCGGAACAGCGACACCGGCCGGTTGAACAGATGCGGCAGCATGAAATCGCCAACCGCCGCGTAGTAGACCGCGATATCGAGCTTGGTCGGCCCGCTCTTGCCGAACAGCCGCCGCTCCGGGTTGGTGATCGTAATCGAAGCGAGGTCGGCATCGGTAATCAGCCGCTGCCGTGGCGCCGCCGAGGCGGTGAGCTCGGTCTCGATCAGCCCCTTGAACACCGAGTGCCGCAACAGCTTGTCCGAGGTGATGTTGGCGTAGTGCACCTTGCAGCGCAGCACCGGCTGCACCCAGATGATGTCCTTGGGCGCGCCCTCGAGCTTCAGCGCCGGATCCTGCAACGGCTCAAGCCGGCGCAAGAGCTGCGCCAGCATCGGCGCATCGAACCCGGTGCCGCATTTGCCGCGATACTCGAGCTCGCCATCAACGAACTCGGCCAGCGCCAGCGAGGCCAGCCCTTCAGCAGCCGCCGACACGGTATAACCTGCTATGACGAAGTCGCCGACGGGCTTGGCCTTCACCTTCACCCAGGTCGAGGTGCGGCCCGACTGGTACGTGGCGTTGGTGCGCTTCGAGACGATGCCCTCGAGCCCCAGTTCCGAGGCTCGTTCGTAGAGCGCCTCGCCGTCGCCCGCGACATGGTCGCTGAGCTGGATGGCCGAACGCCCGGAGACGTGCCCGCCCAGCATCTGCGCCAGCAGTTGCTTGCGGTCGGTGAGCCATACTCCCCTGAGGTCGTAGCCATCGAGATAGAGCATGTCGAACGCATAGAAATGCAGCTTGCTGCCGGCGCCCTCCGACAGCGCATCCTGCAGCGCCGAAAAGCGGGAGATGCCCCGCTCGTCCAGCACCACGATCTCGCCGTCGATGATCGCCTGCTTGACCGGAAGCTTCGCAAACTCCTTGGGCAGGTCGCCATAGCGCTTGGTCCAGTCGATACCGCTGCGGGTGATCAGCTTCACCTTGCCGTCGATCACGTGGGCGATGGTGCGGTAGCCGTCGAACTTGATCTCGTGCACCCACTGCGCCGCCCGCGTCTCCTGCGGCGGCTCGGTGGCCGAGGCGGCGAGCTGCGGCTCCACCTGTTCGGGCGGCGGCGCCTTCACCGCGCCCGTGACGGCGGAGGCCTTCAGCAACTTGATCGGTTTCGGCTTCGCCGCCTCCAGCAACTGCTCGGTGGTGAGGCCGGATTTCACGCTCTCGGGTCGCTCAGCGAGGATATCGGTCTCGGTATCGACGGCCGGATCGTGCTCCTTGAACAGCAGCCAGTTTTCCTTGTCGTTATCGCCCGGGCGGCCCTTGAGCTTGGTCAGCATCCAGCCGCCCTTCAGCTTTTCGCCCCATAGCCGGAACTTGAAGCCGCCCTTCCTGAGGCCGGCGTCGACATCCTCCATCGGCGCCCAGTCGCCGGTGTCCCAGACGATCATCGGCCCGCCGCCATACTCGCCTTCGGGGATCACCCCCTCGAAGTCGATATATTCGATCGGATGGTCCTCGGTATGCACCGCCAGCCGCTTGTCGGCCGGGTTGAGCGACGGGCCGCGCGGCACCGCCCAGCTCAGCAGCACCCCATCATGCTCGAGGCGGAGGTCATAGTGGTCGGCGGTGGCCGAATGCTTGTGCACCACGAAGCGCGTACTGCCGGACGCCACAGCGCCACCGGCGGGCTCCATGGTTTTGGAGAAGTCGCGTTTCCCGCGGTACTTGTTGAGCTTGGTCTCGGCCATGGCGCGAAGCTAGAGCATTTCACGATTGAATTGCAGTGCCTTGGCTGCTGGATAGCTCGGTGGCTACCCCCCTCACCCGTCTCGGCCTTCGGCCGATCCACCCTCTCCCCGACGGGGAGAGGAACAAGGGGCGACCGCTGAGCTATCCGGATTCTTCTCCCCGTCGGGGAGAAGGTGGCGCGTAGCGCCGGATGAGGGGAGAGCCACGATGGGCAGCGGCATTGGTGGCAATGTCAGCCCGTCTCAGTCCAACCGCCGAGCCGACTGCCGGAAGATCAGTTCCGGTTTGAGCTGCGTGCTTCGCGGCAGCGGCACGCCGCGATCGAGGTGGTTGATCGCTGCTTCCGCCGCCTGCGCCCCGAGGTCGGCGATCGGTTGCCGCACCGTGGTCAGCGGCGGGAAGAAATGCGCTGCCGACTCGATGTCGTCATAGCCCACCACCGAGATTTCGCCGGGGATCTCGACCCCCGCATCGTGCAGCCCATGCAGCAGCCCGATCGCCATGATGTCGCTGAGCGCAAAGATCGCCTCGGGTCGCGGCCCCGGTCGCCCGAGGATCTGACGCGCTGCTGCGAGCCCGCCATCCATGGTGAGGTCGGTGCGGACCAGCCAGTCCCCGTCGAGCGCTATGCCATGCGCCGCGAGCCCCGCCGTCAGCCCGGCGATGCGATCGGCCATACGCGGGTGGCTCTCCGGCCCCGAGACGCAGACAATGCGCCGGAAGCCTGCTTTCGCCAGATAGGCGCCGACCAGCCGTCCGCCTTCAATCGAGTCGTCGGAAAATACCGACGCCACCGTGTCGGCCGGTGCATCGATCGCCACCACCGGCACGCGCTTGATTTGTCCGAGCCGGCGGAAGAACTCCGGGCTGGCATTGGTGGTCATCACCACCACCGCGTCGACCCGCTTGGTGAACAGCGTCCGCATATAGGCGACGAGGTTGGTCGCCACGTCGTCGGTGTTGCAGATCATCAACGTGTAGCCATGCTTGAAGCAGGCCCGCTCCACCCCACGGATCACCTCGCCGAAGAACGGGTTCGAGGTGGTGGTGACAATCATCCCGATGGTCCGCGTCCGGCTCGACTGCAGGGCGCGCGCCACGTCGGACGGGAAATAGCCGAGATCGGCAATCGCGGCGTTGACCCGGCGGGCCGCGTCCTCGCTCACCGGGCGGGAGTTGTTGATCACATGGGAGACGGTCGTGAACGAGACGTTCGCGCGTTTGGCAACGTCCTTGATGGTGACCATTGCTGCTCCCGGGACCCCTTCCTAGCCGCGCGACCTCGACTTGAGCCAGCGGTCGAAGGCCACGGCGACGATCAGGATCAGGCCGATGACGATGGACTGCGTGTAGGACGAGACATTGTTGAACTGCAACCCGTTCTGCAGCACGCCGATCAGCGCCGCGCCGACCACGGTGCCGCCAACGCTGCCGATGCCGCCGAACAACGAAGTGCCGCCGATCACCACCGCAGAGATCACCGTCAGCTCGTAGCCGATGCCGGCCACCGCCTCGGACGAGTTGAGCCGTGCGGAGAGGACGAACGCCGCGAGCCCGGCAAAGAACCCGACAATGACATAGACCGAGATCAGGATGCGATCGACGCGCAGGCCCGAAAGCCGCGCCGCCTCGGCATTGCCACCCACCGCATAGACCGCGCGGCCATAGCGGGTGTAGCGCAGCACCAGGTGGCAGAGCAGCGCCGCCACCGCAAAGATGATCACCGGCACCGGCACCGGCCCGACCAGCCCAGTGCCGAACCAGCGCATCGAGGCATCGAACCCGGAGATCGGCCCGCCATTGGAGAGCGTCAGCGTCAGCCCGCGGAAGATCGTCAAGCCGCCCAGCGTCACGACGAATGGCGGTACCTTCAGCCGGGTAATCGCCAGCCCCTGTACGCCGCCGGCCAGCGAGCCGACGACCACTGCCGCCAGCAGCGCCGCGAACCAGCCAAAGCCTTGCCCGCCACCGGCTGACAATGACATCGAGTTGGCCGTGCCGCCCTTCGCCACCACTGCCGCCACCATGCCGCAGAAGGCGAGGAGCGAGCCGACGCTGAGGTCGATGCCGGCGGTGAGAATGACGAAGGTCATCCCCAGCGCGATCAGCCCGGTGATCGAGATCTGCCGCATGATGTTGAACACGTTGATCGGGTCGATGAAGCTCGGCTTCAGCGCCGTGAACACCACCACCAGCGCCAACAGGAACAGCAGCGGCCCGAAGCGCTTCAGGATGCCGAAGGTGTTGGGGCCCTTCTTTTCGGCGGGTTCGGTTGTCGTCGTCATCTGGTCTCCCCCTGCCGCTGGTCGAGCGCCATCAGCGCCATCAGTTTTTCTTCCGTCGCGTCCACTGCCGGCATCTCGCCGGTGATCCGCCCCTGCCGCATGGTGACGATCCGGTCGCTCACCGCCAGCACCTCGGGCAGCTCGGACGAGATCACCATCACCGCGATGCCACGCGCCGCGAGCTGCACCAGGATCTGGTGCACCTCCGCCTTGGCCCCGACATCGACGCCGCGCGTCGGCTCGTCGACGATCAGCACTTTGGGGTCGCGCGCCAGCCAGCGGGCGAGGATCACCTTCTGCTGGTTGCCGCCCGACAGCCCGTCGATCGATTGCTCCGGCGATGCCATGCGGATGGAAAGCGCCTTCTTGTATTCGGCCAGCGCCGCGCGCTCCTTGCCCTCGGCCATCAATCCCAGCCCGTTGGAATAGGCCCTGAGCGCCGCCACCGAGAAATTCTGCAGGATGCCCAGCATGGAAAAGATCGCCTGGTGCTTCCGATCCTCCGGCACCAGCCCGATGCCCAGTTCGATCGCGTCGGCGGGCGAAGCCGGCGCAATAGCCTTGCCATCGAGTGTCACCGTACCGGCAGCAATCCGATCGGCCCCGAAGATGGCGCGCGCCAGTTCGGTGCGACCGGAACCGACCAGCCCGGCCACGCCGAGAATTTCGCCGGCCTTGAGATCGATATCGACGCCATCGAGCACGATGGCATGCGGTGCTTCCGGGTCGCGCACGGTGCGCAAGCCCCTGACGCTGAGCCGCACCGCGCCGGCGGCGTTGCGCTGCGTCGGCCGGGCGTAGAGTTCCGATGCCGCCCGCCCCACCATCTTTTCGATGATCTGCGGGATCGGGATCGGCGTATCGGTGCGATTGAGATGCCCGGCGAGCCGCCCGTCGCGCAGCACCGTCATCCGGTCGCAGATCGCCGAGGCCTCCTCGAGCCGATGTGTCACGAACATGATGGCGACGCCCTCGGTGCGCAGCTGCTTCATGATCCGCAGCAGCTGGCTGACCTCGGTCTCGGTCAGCGCCGAGGTCGGCTCGTCCATGATGATCAGCCGGCTTTCGAGCGACAGCGCCCGCGCAATCTCCACCAGTTGCTGCTCGGCCACCGACAGCGCCGATACCGGCGTGTCGGGGTCGATGCCGAGCCCCACCCGGGCAATGATGCCGGTGGTCTCGCGCCGCATCCGCCGCCAGTCGATAATACCGAACGCCCCCAGCGGCGCCCGCCCGATGAAGATGTTCTCGGCCACCGACAGCGTCGGGATCAAGCTCAGTTCCTGGTAGATGGTGACGATGCCGGCGCGCTTGGCTGCGTCCGGGCTGTGCGGCCGATAGTCGGCGCCATCGAACACGATGCGCCCGCTGGTCGGCGGCTGCGCCCCGGAGAGAATCTTTAAGAGCGTCGATTTGCCCGCGCCGTTCTCACCGAGCAGCCCGAGGATTTCTCCCCGCCGCACCTCGAGCGAAACGTCGTTGAGCGCCACAACGCCAGCAAAATGCTTGGAGACGCCGACCACTTCGAGAAGCGGCGGCGCGAGTTGTTCCGCGGCGGCAACTGCAGCCATCGGTCCCCT
Organism: Devosia sp. LjRoot16; assembly: GCF_964252795.1. Lineage (NCBI taxonomy): Bacteria > Pseudomonadati > Pseudomonadota > Alphaproteobacteria > Hyphomicrobiales > Devosiaceae > Devosia > Devosia sp. LjRoot16. The sequence continues at coordinate 254,251 of NZ_CAXUPH020000005.1, read as the reverse complement.
CCCCAATAGTTAGTGCCTCTGACGCACCAATGGCCGCGATGCTTGCACATCGCACCACTGGCGCGCCAGTTGGCGGGAGGAAGTTTACCCGGCTTCGCCGATGCGCTCGGCCTTGTCGAGATTGTCCTTGCCGATGACCACCGGGGTCAGCAGCACCAGCTTCTCGGCCGGCTCGGTCTTGTCCTTGGCATAGGCCACCGCGATCCGCACCGCGGTGCGCGATTGCTCGCCCGGGAACTGCTCGACGGTGCCGGCGAGCGTGCCGTCACGCACTGCGACCAGCGCTTCGGGCAGCGCGTCGAAGCCGTAGATCTTCACGTCGGTGAAGCCACGGGCCGCGCAGGCTTCGATGGCGCCAAGCGCCATGTCGTCATTGGCGCAGATGATCGCATCGGGCTTGCCGTTGGCAGCAAGGCCCGCCTCGGTGACCGACAGCGCTTCGGCGCGGGCGAAGTTGGCGGTCTGCTCGAAGATGATCTGGTACTTGTCCTTGATCGGGTCGATGACGTTGTGCACGCCCTTGTTGCGATCGATCGCCGGGCCGGCGCCGGGCTGGCCCTGCAGGTGGAAGATCTTCGCGCCATTGGGGAAGGCATCGACCAGCGCCTGCGCTTCAGCCTCGCCACCCTTGACGTTGTCGGCGCCGACATGGGCGAGGATGCCCTCGACCCCATCGACGCGACGATCGATGGTCACCACCGGCACGCCGGCCTGCACCGCCTGCTCGATCGCCGGCGCCAGCGCATTGACGTCGAGCGGCGAGATGACGATGGCGTTGACCTTCTGGACGATCGCCGCCTCGATATCGGCCGTCTGCTTGGGCGCCGAGTTCTGGCCGTCGCTCTCGATGATGTTGACGCCCTGTGCTTCGGCCTCAACTTTGATCTGGTTCAGCATGTGCACGAAGAACGGGAAGCCGAGACTGGGCACCGAGCCCAGGATGGTCAGCTTGTCCTGCGCGAAGGCACTGGGAGCAGCAACGGCGAGCGCGCCGAGCGCCACCGAAGACAACAGGAAACTGCGTCTATCCATGAATCTATCCTCCTCTGAGCGCCCGACGCGGGTTGTTTGACCTCATCCACGGGCCCAAGGAAGCTACTTGCTCGCAAACGTTTGCGCAAGCGCTGACATGTTAGTGTTTGCTTCGACTTTGGTGGAAATGCTTGGGCACGTACCTCAGGCGAGTTGGCCGCGAGGATTGTATCCAACCACCCCCTTGCGGGGAGGAACAAGGGTGGGGGGCACAGTGCGCCGGTGCGTGTGGCTCTCCCCCCTCCCATCCTCCCCCACAAGGGGGGAGGTGCCGTTCAGTGCTTGGAGCAGAATCTAGCCAACCCACCAGCCCGACACCTCCCCCTTGATGGGGGAGGACGGGAGGGGGTGGGGCCGCAGACACGATGCAAGCCCTAGTAATCGCTCTCATAAAACACGCCGAAGCTGGAGTCGCCGTCCGTGCCGGTCGAAACCTTGGCCCGGACGTCTTTGGTGATGTCGAGGTTCACCGTCACTCGCGAATTACCGTCCGCCCCGGCCTGGACACCGAGATAAATATTGTCCTGGAGGTATGCGCCCGCCTGCACCGCGAGGCTGCCGTCCTCGTTGGTGACCACGTCGAGATCGTCGAGCCCGGCCTTGGCGCGGAGCGAGTCGACCAAGGAGCCACCACCGCCGCCGGCCAGCTCCGCGGCAGCGCCGGCGAGCTTGGCCAACTGGATCGGGGTCAGTTCGCCCATCGAGCGCTTGAACAACAGCCGCGACAGCACCTCGTCTTCCGGCAACACCGGGTTGGAGCTGAAGCCGATATCGAGCTCCGAAACGCGGCCGGTGACATTGACGAATACCGTGATGCCATCGCCTTCGGTGCGCGCGGTGAAATCGAGGAACGGGTCGAGATCGCCGACCAGCGTCACTGAACCTTCCTCGAAGGTGACACGCTGACCGAGGATGGCGAGCCGCCCGCGATTGAGCTGGAAGCCGCCGACCGGGCGGATGTCGTTGACCGAACCGGTGAGCCGCACCGAGCCACCGACTTCGGCGTCCAATCCGCGGCCGCGGATAAAGATCTGGTTAGGGGCGCTGACATTGACGTCGAGCTGCACCACCGAGGGCCGCCGCTGCGGCAGCGGTGCGCCCGACGCCGTCACGGCAGCGCGCTTCAGCGTCACCAGCACCGGCTTCGGCGCATTAAGATGTTTGGCGTCGATGATCGTCCCGGCTGCGCCGAGCGAATCCGGGATGGTGATATCGGCCTTCTCGATCATCACATTGCCTGACAGCATCGGGCTGGCGTCAAGCCGGCCTTTCAGCGCCAGGTCGCCCGAGACGGTGGCGACGAACATGTTGCCATCGGCATAGCGCGCCGAGTTGAGCCGCACTGCGATATCGGCCGGGTTGCCGGCGCCGAGCCCGACCGAACCGCCGACCGACAGCGACCCGCCGGTAGCGAGCCCGGCGGTCAGGCTGTCGATATTGATGCGGTTGCCGGCGAGGCTGGCGCGGCCGGTGATATCGACCAGCCTCAGGTTCAGCGCCGGATCGATGTAACCCGAGCCGCTGGTCGAAACCGTGCCGGCGAATTGCGGCGAGCCGAGGCTGCCGGTCACCCGCGCATTGAGGTTGGCGGTGCCGCTGAGCTGGCCGCCGCGGTCGGCGACAAAACGGTTGCCGAGCGCCAGCGGCGCCGAGCCCTGCACCTCGACCGCGAGACCGCGCCCGTTCAGCGGCACCCGGCCGCTGGCCGTCAGTTGCAGGCCACCCGCGCCCTGTGCGGAAGCGCTCTCCAGCACCAGCGTCTGCTTGGCGAAACTGCCGCGCCCGGAAAACTGCATCGGCGTAATGCCGAACTCGCTGATCGCCGCAGCGGAGACGCCCGAGCCGGAAATGCTGAAACTGGCAGCCGGATCGGAGGCCGAGCCGGTGATCCGGCCGCTGCCGTTCAGCGTACCGGCAAGGCCGAGGTCGGGCGCGATGGCATTGGCGATCGACAGCGGCAGGGCCTGCACCTCGAGCGCGATATCGAGCTTGGCGCCGGCGCTGCCGGTGGCCGAGATGCGCCCACCGCCGACATCGAGTTGCACCGCGTCGAGGCGGACAGTGTCACCGGCAATGGCCAGCGCCGTCGGTTGCGCCAGGCGGGCTCGCAACTGTCCCTGGGTCAGCTCGGCCCGGTCGAGCGCCAGCCGATAGCCGGCCTCGAGCGGCGCGAGGCTGCCAGCCAGCGCCACATTGGTGCGGTTGGCCAGCGCCGCCGTGAGGTCGAACGCCGTGGCCTCACCGCTGCGCGAGGCCTGCGCCTCAAGCGTGTCGATGCTGATGCCACCGGCGGCGATGGCGCGGCCGTTCACCGTGCCATCAATGGCCGGCACCCCGAACAGATCCGACACCGAAGCGCGGATTTCGGCGGCGCCGATCTCGATATCGGAGGTCGCGAGCTTGGCGATCGAGCCGATAATCTCCGCACTCTGCTTGCCGCCAGCCGGCGTCAGCGTGATCGAGGCATCGGCACTGCCGGTGGCATCGACCAGCAGCAATGCCGCGGCCGTCGTGACATTGGGCGAGGCGAGCGTCAGCTCCCCGGTCAACAACCCATCGGCATCCTGCACCACATCGCCGCTGATCAGCGTCGGGCCAGCCTCGAAGCGCAGACCGGTCAGCCGCTTGGTCTTGGCGTCCACCGCGACATCGCCACCCAGCGCGACGCGGAACCGCTCGAGGAACGCATCGCCCTTCAGTTGTCCGGTCAGCGTACCGTCCTCGGCGAGCTGCCCGGTAAAGCCGAAGGCTGCGTCCGACAGCGATTTACCGGCCAGTGCGCCGCTCGGCACTTTCGCCGCGACATCGAGCGCGATGGCGCCCTTGCCCCGTGCCGTGCCGGTGAGCGTCAGCGCGCCCTTCGCCTGGTCGGAAACCAGCGCCAGGTCGGCAAGCGCGGCACTGAAGCTGAAATCCGCGGCGCCGGTGGCGAAGGTGCCGTCGGCGGCAATCTGCACATTGTCATTGGCGATGCGGAACGCTTCCGCCTCGAGCCCCTCGGCGGTGCGCGCCACGCGGCCGCTGAGCTTGACCGTGCCTTCAAGCACCTGGTCGAGCGCCGGCTCGGAGAGCGCGAGATTATCCGCGGTGCCGTCGAGCTTCAGGTTGAAGCCGCCGATCAGCGGGCTCACCGTGCCGGTGGCGGTAAGGTGCATTGCGCCATCGAGGTCGCGCCCGGCGACGCCCGAAAACGGCGCGATCGAGCTGGTCTCGATCGCCACCTGGCCGTCGAACACATTGTCGTCGATGGTGCCGGCGGCGCCGAGGCTCAGCGCCTTGCCGACCAGCCGGAACTGCGCCAGTTGCAGCGGCTCGCCGGCATTCCACAACCCGGCGAGCCCGAGCCCGGCACTGTCGCCCAGAGCCGCCTGCACATCGGCATCGGCGGAGACAATCCCCGAGACCATGCCGTCGGCATTGAAGGTCAGCCGGCGACCGGCCGGATCTTCGAGATTGCTGGCAATGCCGTTGCCGCGCAGCGTTATCTCGCTCGCTCTGAGTCCGCCGTTGGCGAAGCCGTTGGCGACGAGGTCGGCCGACCAGTCGTCGCTGCCCGCGCCGCTGAAATCCACGTTGAGCGTGGCGCTGTCGATGCTGGTCGCCGCGCCCGGCGCCGGCAGGATGACGCGGTTGCCGGCAGGATCGGCGATGGTCGCGGCGAGGTTCAGCCGGCTGAGGAAGCCATCCGCCGTAGTCGTGCCGGATGCCTCGAGCCCAAGTTGCCCGCCGCTGAGCTTCAACCCGGAGATCTCGACGCCACCGGCCGAGCGGAGCAGCGCCGAGGCCTTGAGCGAGGTTTGGGCCCCGAAGAACGGCTGATAAGCCGGCGCCACCAGCATGCCGATCGCCCCGCCGAGATCGGCATCCACCGCCATACCTTCGGGCTTCTGGACGATCGTCGCCAGGCCCTCGAGCGCCCGCTTGCCGCCGGCATCGAGCGTCATGGTCGTCCGGAGGTCGGCGACCGGCCCGGAACCGTTGACCGCCAGCGCCATCTCGGGCTTGCCCTCGATATTGAGCAGGTTGGCGAGAATACCGTTCGGCGGTTCGGTCAGCGTCACCCCGACATCGATGCTGTTATCGGCCCGCTTGTAGGCGACGGCAACATCGAGCTTGCCGCCCGGCCCGTCGAGCCGCACGATATTGAGCGCGGTATCGAGCGAGCCGCCTTCCAGCCGGAAGTTGCCGTCGACCGAAATCTCCGAGCCCAGCCCGAAGACGTTCTCGCCGAACGTCACCTTGGGGATGCTCAGCTTGTCGAGCTGGATCGCCACCGGGAAATCCGGGATCGCCAGCGGTGCCGCTTCCGGCGCCGGCAGGTTCGGGTCGCCGCTCGGGATGGCGTTGCGCAGGTACTCGATGCTGTCGGCGGTCAGCGACCTGACAAGCAGGCGGCCGGTGAACAGCGCCCCCTGGTCCCAGTCGATCGCCGCATTGTTGACCCGCAGCCACACCCCCTCCTTATCGGAGATAGTGACCTCGCGGATCGAGGCGGTCGACGACAGTGCGCCATCGATATTGGAGATGCGAATCTGCCGCTCCGGCGTCGACAACTGCCCTTCGACGAAGCCGACGAACCAGTCCCTCTGCTGCTCGGCGCTCATCTGGCCCTGGTCCTGCGCGACCAGCGGCATCGCGGCCAGAAGGCCGAAGCCGAGCATCATGCCGGTGGCGAGAACCCGTTTCAAAACGCCTGTCCTATGCCGACATAGAGCGCATAATCCGGATCGCCGGGCCGCTTGTTGAGCGGCACCGCCACATCGAGCCGCAGCGGCCCGAGCCCGGTATAGTAGCGAACGCCCGCGCCGACACCGAGGCGCAACTGGTCGAGGCCCGGGAACTCCTCGGCCGCGACATAGCCGCCATCGACGAAGGCGACGATGCCGATATCGTTGGTGACCTTGTAGCGCGCCTCGAGCGAGCCCTCGATCAGGTACTTGCCGCCGGTGACCGTATCGCCAGGTCCATCGACGCCGATGCTCTTGAAACCATAACCGCGCACCGACCCGCCACCGCCGGCAAAGAACAGCCGATCGGGCGGGATTTCATCAATCGCCGGCCCGACCAGCGCGCCGACCTTGGCGCGACCGGCCAGCACCAGTTGCTTGTCGCCCATGACGCTGAGGTAACCGCGCACTTCGGCGGTCGTCCGGAACGCCGGGTTGCCGTAGTAGAACTCGTAGAACGGCTCCGCCGTCACATTGACGTAGAACCCTTCTGTCGCATCCTGGGGGTTGTCGCGCGCATCCCAGATCAGCCCACCGGTGAGCCCGGCGAGCGAGAAGTTGCGGGTGCCGAAATCGTCCTCGAACAGCGAGCGCTCGTAGAAGGCCGAGCCGTCCAGCGTCAGCTGGTCGAACAGATACTGCGTCAGCCCCACCCGCGCCGAAGCCGAAGTCTCGGTATAGGCCGGCAAAACGCTGCGCTCGGCCGACACTGCAGCGACGAGATCGTTGTCGGGGTTGAGGAAGCCCGGCTTGGTGAAAGTGCCGCCAAAAGCGTAGTCGAACTCCTCGGTGGCAATCGGCCAGTTGATGCCCGCGACCTTGGCGTCGAGCCTGAGCCGCTCGGCCCGCCCGAACAGGTTGCGCCACAGGTGGAAGCCCTCGATGCCCAGCCCGTCGATGGTCGAGTAGGTGGCGCCGACGCCGAAGCGCCGCTCCGCCTGCTCTTCGACGATGACGTTGAACGGCAGCACTCCGTCATTGCCGATGGCGCCTGCCGCCTCGATCCGCATGGCGCGAAACACGTCGAGCCGCGCCAGCCGCTTTTCGGCCCGCGCGATATCGTCGGGGTCATAATCCGCGCCGGCGATCAACCCGGTCTGCTGCGCGACGAAATCAGGATCCATGCGAGTCGTCCCGGTGACCCCCACAGGCCCGACCGTCGCATGCCGTCCCGGCGCCACGGTGATGGTGACATCGACGGTGTCGCTGGCGTGGTCGGCGACCACCTGCCGGTCGACCACCGCCGCCTCGGCATAACCCTGCTGCCGCCAGGCATCGACCGCCAGTTGCTCGACCCGCCCGACCACCGTGGCCCTCGCCACGAGACCCGCGCCGAACCCCGCGATTTCCGGCTGCTCGACCTCGTCGCCGGCCTCGCTGGCGATGGGTGCCCGGTTGCTGATCTTGACGTTGCCGAAGCGGAACAGCGGGCCGGCATCGACCTTCAGCACCACCGCCACCGGATCGGGCAGGTCGGTATCAATCGGCAGGTTTGCCGCCTCCCTGCCACCGACCAGGATGCTGATCGCCCCGCCGTAATAGCCCTGGTTATAGAGCGCCGCGAGAATGCGCCGATAATCGCTACGTGCCCTTGCCAACAGCCCTGCTGCACCGGAAGCCGGCGTCGCCTGATCGGCAATCAGCGCCGAGGCGCCGCGGATGGCGTTGGCCACGTCGCCGGTCGCTGTGGTTTCGAGCGTCGCCGTATAGGTCTGCGGATCGCCGATCACCGCATCAGCATCGATCTCGCTCTGATCCTCGAACAGCTTGATGCCGAAGAACTCAAAGGCCGACGCTCCCGGCACCAGCAATGGCGCCAGGGCCAGCATGGCCAGACCGATTCTTACCCGCCGCTGTAACAGTCCCGACTACCCCTGCCCTCGGCTGCCCGGAAACTCACCCCCGCCCGTGGCCCGGGCGGCTGCTGTGGTGAGCTCCGGCCGACCCGCCGTTGCCCGATGGGACACTTCCCATCCGATGGTTGCTTCCATCAAAATGTCGCACGCCAAGCAACCGCCAAACGGCGGCGACTATGAGGCGATAATGCGGCATCCACGATCACGACACGCGCCTAACTGGCTGTCGACGAACGCGTAATAGCCGCTTCTGCAGCATCTCATTATCGTTCGAGAAGAGTAAATGGGAGGTCAAGCATGCGCATCGTCGATACCCACCTGCACCTGGTGCATATGGATCGCTTCACCTACCCCTGGCTTGACGGCGCCGGCGCATTGAACCGCGCCTGGCCGGCCGAAGCCTTTGCAGCTGAAGCACAAAAGCTCGGCATCGAGGCGGCGTTACACATGGAAGTGGATGTGGCCGAGGCCGATATGGAGCCCGAGACCCGCTACGCCCTCGAGGTAAATCCGCTGGTCGTCGGCGCCATCGCCGCGTGCCGCCCCGAGAGCCCGGATTTCCCTGGCTATCTCGACCGCCTCGCCGCGCTCAAAGGCGTCAAAGGTTTTCGCCGCATCCTCCACACCTCGCCCGATGAGCTGAGCCAAGGCCAGCTGTTCCGCGCCAACCTCCGGCGCCTTGCCGACAAGCACCTGCCCTTCGACCTCTGCGTCCTGTCCAAACAGCTGTCGGTCGGCCGCGAACTGGTCGAGAGCTGCCCCGGGGTGCAGTTCGTGCTCGACCACTGCGGCGTCCCCGACGTCGCCGCAAAAGCGCTCGACCCGTGGCGGCGCGAGATCAAGGCGCTGGCGGCGCTGCCCAACGCGGCGGCCAAGATTTCCGGTATCGTCGCGTATGCCGGTCCCAACTGGACCACCGCCATGCTCCGCCCCTTCGTCGAGCACATCATCGAAAGTTTCGGCTGGGATCGTGTCGTCTGGGGCTCCGACTATCCGGTGCTGACCCTCACCGCCGACCTCGGCCGCTGGGTGGCTGCGACCAAGGAGATCGTCGCCGGCGCCAGCCCGGACGAGCAGGCGAAACTCTTCCATCGCAATGCCGAGAGAATCTACCGCCTCTGATATATCAGCGTTGCCCCGACAGCCCACATGTGAAATACCCATTCACATAAGAATGGTCCGAGCGAGGAGCAGGTGAGCATCGACGTCGGAGCCCTCAGGCAAAACTGGCCCCTGCCGGGCAACCCCAGACCGATCGTCATCATCGGCGCCGGCGGCATCGTCACCGACGCGCACCTGCCGGCCTACCGGCTCGCCAACCTGCCGGTCGCTGGGGTGTTCGACCTCGATGCCGACCGCGCCAGATCTGTCGCCGAGGCATGGGGCACCCGCGCCTTCGCCTCGCTCGATGAGGCGATCGCCACGCCCGATGGGGTCTATGACCTCGCCCTGCCCCCCGCTGCCCATCTCGACGTGCTGCCAAAACTGCCCGATGGCGCCGCCGTGCTGTTGCAGAAGCCGATGGGCCGCGACCTCGCCGAAGCTACCGCCATCCTGAACCTCTGCCGGGCCAAGTCGCTGAAGGCCGCGGTCAACTTCCAGCTCCGCTTCTCGCCGATGCTGCTGGCCGTCGCCGACGCGCTGCAGCGTGGCTGGCTCGGCCGGCTGATCGATGTCGAGGTGCACCTCAACCTCGTCACCCCCTGGCAGCTGTTCCCGTTTCTCAACGGTATGCCCCGGGTCGAGATCGCGGTGCACTCGATCCACTACCTCGACACGCTCCGCGCCCTGCTCGGTAACCCCACCGGCGTCCATGCCCGGACGCTCGGCCACCCGTCGACGACACTGGCCCAGACTCGCACTTCGGCGCTGTTCGATTTCGCGCCCGACCAGCGCGTTACCTTCTCGATCAACCACAACCACGATTTCGGCCGTCGCTTCCAGGATGCGAGCTTTCGCATCGAGGGCACTGAAGGCGCCGCCATGGTGAAGCTCGGCCTGCTGCTCAACTATCCCGAGGGCGAACCGGACGAACTGTGGATCACCCAGCGGGATGATGACTGGACCCAGGTGCCACTCGCCGGAAAATGGTTCCCGCACGCCTTCATCGGCACGATGAGCAATCTGCAGCGCTACGCCGCCGGCGAGGACGACCGTCTCGTCACCGGTGTCGAAGACGCCTGGCACACCATGGCGCTGGCCGAAGCCGCCTTCGAGTCCGCCGCGAAGCCCGCCACCCCAGTGAGATCCGCGCCATGAGCACGCCGACCGTCGGTGTTCACTCGACCAACCCGACCACCATGCCCGCCGAGCACGCCCGGCTACCGGTGTGGAACGCCGAGAACTGGTTCTACGAGGACTTTGAGGTCGGCCACAAAATCCGCTCGCTCCGCCGCACCATCTCGGAGGGCGAGAGCATGCAGTTCAACGCGCTGGTCACCGACATGCACCCCTATGTGGCCGACGAGATCTTCGCCACGACCGAGGGCCAGTTCGGCCGCCGCCTCGTCGCCGGCGCCTTCGTCTTTTCGGCCGGGCTCGGGCTCGTCGCCACCAACTGCATCAACGCCTTCAGCTATGGCTATGACAAGCTCAGGTTCATCAAGCCGACCTTCATCGGCGACACCATCTACACGATCCGCACCAACATGGAAAAACGCCCGAAATACAAGGAGCTCGGCCTGATCCGCGCCAGCTATGAAGTGTTCAAGGGCGAAGGCGAACTGGTGCTCTACTGCGAGCATCTGCAGACCGTGAAATACCGCAACGCAGCCGACTTCGAAGGGCAGGCTCGCGACAGCGGCCAAACAGAAAAGACCGCTGAGAAATGACCAGCCTCCCTCTCGACGGCGTGCTCGTCGTCGATCTCTGCCAGTTCCTTTCCGGCCCCTATGCCTCGCTGCGCCTGCAGGATCTCGGGGCGCGCGTCATCAAGATCGAACGCCCGGATGGCGGCGACCTGAGCCGCCGGCTCTATCTCAGCGACACCGAAATCGGCGGCGATAGCACGATCTTCCACGCCATCAACCGCAGTAAGGAGAGCCTGGCGCTCGACCTGAAGAACCCCGGTGATATCGCCGCGCTCCGAAAGCTGCTCGGCCAGGCAGACGTGATGCTGCAGAACTTCCGGCCCGGCGTCATCGAGCGCCTCGGCCTTGATTATGACAGCGTCAAGGCGCTCAACCCCGGTATCGTCTATGCCTCCATAACAGGTTATGGCGACGAGGGACCGTGGGTGCAGCGTCCCGGCCAGGACTTGCTGGCGCAGGCCCGCTCCGGCGTCATGTGGCTCAATGGCGATCATGACCAGGGCCCTGTGCCCTTCGGCCTCGCCATCGCCGACATGCTGGCCGGCGCCGCGGTGGCGCAGGGCATCCTCGCCTCGCTGGTGAAGAAGGGGCGCACCGGCACGGGCGCGCATGTCGAAACCAGCCTCCTCGAAGCGCTGGTCGATTTCCAGTTCGAGGTGCTGACCACTCACCTCAACGATGGCCGCCGCACCCCGAAGCGCTCCGGCTTCCGCTCGGCCCATGCCTATCTCTCCGCCCCTTACGGCGTCTACCCGACCGCCGATGGCTGGCTGGCCCTCGCCATGACCCCGCTCGGCAAAATCCGCGACTTGCTCGAACTGCCGGCGCTCGACGCCTTCGCGGCCGATCCCAAAAGCTGGTTCAGCGCCCGCGACGAGATCAAACGCATCATCGCCGAACGGCTGGCGACCCACACCACCACCGAATGGCTCGCCGTGCTGGAGCCCGCCGATATCTGGTGCGCCAAGGTGCTCGAATGGCCCGAGCTCCTGGAGAGCGAAGGGTTCAAGGCGCTCGACATGCTGCAGACCGTCACGCGCGACGATGGCGTCTCCATTCTCACCACCCGCTCGCCGCTCCGCATCGACGGCCAGCGCACCCAGACGCATCGCGCCGCGCCGCTGATCGGCGAGCAGAGCGACAATATCCGCGAGGAGTTCGGCCTGTGACTATCCTGAAGGGCATGACCTGGAGCCATCCGCGTGGCTATGACCCGATGGTGGCGACCGCCAAAGCCTGGGCCGAGAAAACCGGCGTCACCATCGAATGGGACAAGCGGAGCCTCCAGGATTTCGAGTCGTTCCCGGTCGAGGAACTGGCGCGCCAGTACGATATGATCGTCATCGATCACCCGCATGTCGGCCAGGTCGTCGAGGAAGGTTGCCTCGCCCCGCTCGATGTGCCCGGCCGCGAGGCCGAGCGGCAGGCGCTGGCCGAAGGCTCGGTCGGCGCGTCCTACCCGAGCTACGAGTATGCCGGGCACCAATGGGCGTTCCCGATCGATGCCGCAACGCAGGTCATGGCCTATCGCGCCGACCTTATCGATGCGCCGCAGCACTGGGACGATGTCGTGGCGCTGGCCAAGGCCGGACGCGTCGTCTTCCCGCTGCTGCCGCCGCACTCGATGATGAGCTTCTTCACCCTGACCGCCAATCTTGGCCATCCCTGCGCAGTCGAGAACGGCCCGCTGGTCGACACGGCTACCGGCATCCGCGCCATCGAGATGCTGGCCGAAGTTGCGCAACACCTCGACCCCGCCGACTTCTCCATGGACCCCATCGCCGCCTCCGAGGCGATGGCGCGTCCGGATGCGCAGGTGGCGCTGATGCCGCTCGGCTACGGCTATGTCAGCTACGCCGTGCCGGGTTTCCGCCCGCAGCAGCTGACCTTTGCCGATATCCCGCTGCCCGGCGCCAAAGGGTCGGCCCTCGGCGGCACCGGCATCGCCGTCTCCGCCTTCTCCGAGAACAAGGCAGCCGCCATCGACTACGCCTACTGGGTCGCCTCTGCGGAGGTGCAGCGCACCCTCTATGCCGGCTCCGGCGGCCAGCCCGGCCATGCCACGGCCTGGGAAGACGATGCGATGAACGCCGCCGCCGGCAACTTCTATCGCGGCACCCGCAAAACCCTCGAGGGCGCCTATGTCCGCCCGCGCCACAATGGCTACATGGCGTTCCAGGACGCCGCATCGCAGCGGCTCAATGCCGGCCTGCTGGCGGGTGAGGCGCCCGCGACCATCCTCGCCGATCTCGATCGGCTGTTTCGGGAGAGTTTCTGATGGAGCGGCCCCGCCACTTCGAGGACTATGTCGTCGGCGAGGTGCGCAAGACCAGCGGCCGCACCGTCACCGAGACCGACTTCGTCGTCCACGCCGGCCATACCGGCGATTTCTTCCCGCACCACATGGACGCCGAGTTCATGAAAGGCTCGGAATTCGGCCAGCGCATCGCCCACGGCACCATGACCTTCGCCATCGGCATCGGGCTGACGGCGACGGAGATCAACCCGCTCGCCTTCACCTACGGCTACGAACGCCTGCGCTTCCCCAAGCCGGTATTCATCGGCGATACCATCCACACCGAGCTGACCATCGCCGGGCTCGATGACGATCCGAAGCGCCCGCAATACGGACGGGTGACCGAGCAGGTGCGGGTGCTCAACCAGCGTGGTGAGACCGTGCTGGCGTGCGATCATATCTACCTGGCGCAGCGGCGGGGGTAGCACCGTCCCGACAAACACCGTGCCTCCGCGCCCCCCTCCGAGCTACGCTAGGTCGCTCTCGCTCCCAAGCTTCGCTTGCCTCCCCCGTCAAGGGGGAGGTGGCATCCAGTTTGTGGCTGGATCCCGCCATGGCCACCAGCGGGCACCCTCCCCTTGACGGGGAGGGATGGGGTGGGGTGTGCAGCGCGCACGATGTTGCTGGCGCTACTCCTCCCGCCCCAGCAACACCGCCGGCCCATCCGCGGCCCGTACCCACGGCGTGTCATAGCTCGGCGCATTGGCAAACCGCCGCATACCCAGCGTCAGCCGCGCCGTCGCGCCGGCTGCGAGCTTCACGGTAAGCCACCGCCCGCTGACCACCGCCGGCGCGGCATCGCCGAGCTGCACAGACGTAATGTTGTGTTCCCCGAACACCCCGCCCTGGATCACCACCTCGGCCGCATGCACGGCGTCGGTGTTGACCAGCGTCAGCGTCGCGCCGTCGTGTGAGAGCCCATCGACCAAAGCCGCGACGCCTTGCGGCAAGCCCGGGCGTTTGCCGGCTGCGTCGAAATAGCGGAACCGCGCCACCTGCAGCCCGCCGTGATAGACGTGCATCGGCCCGCCCAGCGTCAGCTGCGTCAGCGCTTCCACCACCATCGGCGTCAGCTGCTGCCACATATGGATGGTCATCGACTCCCGGTAGTGATCCATCGTCTCGGGATCATTCTCGGCCTTGCGATAGTTGGCGATCTGCTCAGTGATGGTCTGGAGGTCGGCCTTCAGCACCGCCTCGGGATAGCCCGGGTCGTTGCCGCGCATGAACCTGAACCACTGCGCGGTATTGCCGTTGAAGCCCATATGGCCGCCATTGGTCTTGCCATAGCCGTGATAGGCCGGGTTCACCGCGTCGAACAGGTCACCGGCCCAGCCGCGCTCGGCCCGCTCGGCGTCCTCCTCGGCCATCGAGACGTTCCACAGGTACACCCCGTACATCGGGTGGAAACGGCGATAGTCGCGCCAGCCTTCGTCATAGTGCCGGTTCGGCACCAGCTGCTGGCCGCCCTCCTCGCGCCTGAGCCCCCACAGCATGTCGAGCTGCGAACGCGCCAGTTGCAGATGCGCCATGTCACCGGTCAGGACCGCCGCATTGACGCCAGAGACACAAAGCGGCTCGAGCAGTGAGAACGAACCGTGCGGCCAGCGCCAGCCGTAATAGCCGCCCCACCACTTGCCGTCATTGTATTCGCCGATCTCGCCTGAGAGCCCGATATTGTCGGGCGTGATCCCGCCATTGCGCGCCGTGCGCTCTTCCCAGGCCGCGAGATAATCGAGCACCCAGGCGCGGTACTTTTCCTCGCCGGTATAGGCGAAAGCATGCGTCATCAGCGAGGTGGCGCCGAGGTTGAGCGGCACGTCGCCACGCGACTGCCGCAGGTTGATGCGGGTGAGGATTTCGGCATAGGTCGCATCGTCCGACCACGGCGTCTTCATGCCGTATTTGTCGATCCCCGGCAGATCCTCGAAGGGCGGCAGGTAGTCATCGAGGATCTCGCGATGCGTCGACCAGTCTTCCGCCGTCTGCGTGAAGCGCGGGCCACGGCTGCCTGATATCGGCGAGCGGATCAGCTTGCGCTCCGCATCCCAGTTCTCAGCCTGGGCATCCTCGCCATTGTAGAAGCCGGCGAAGCGCCGGGTACGTTGGCGGTCCTTGGGCACGGCCGGATCCGCGAGACCGAAGAAATAGAAGAACAGGTTGCTCTCGCCGTGGTGCATCCAGTCGTAATAGGCGTCGTACTCGCGATGGATCTGCCCGTACTCGGTCCACTGCCAAGTGATGCCGTCCCAGATGGTGCGCGAGCGCTTGTACACCTCATCCGAGCCGCCCAGCGCGTAAAACAGCGGCATGTTCATGAACCCCTCATAGGGGTCGTCCGAGCCATCCATGCCCGGCCAGCGATCGCGCCAGATCAGCGTCCCGTCAGGCCGG
Organism: Devosia sp. LjRoot16; assembly: GCF_964252795.1. NCBI lineage: Bacteria > Pseudomonadati > Pseudomonadota > Alphaproteobacteria > Hyphomicrobiales > Devosiaceae > Devosia > Devosia sp. LjRoot16. The sequence goes on along the minus strand of NZ_CAXUPH020000005.1, from coordinate 239,136 downwards.
GTGTAGCGGTCGGCGAACTCGATCGCCGCCTCGTTCAGCACTGCGAAGATCTGCCGTTGCAGCAGCGCCCATTCGGGCAAGGGGAGGATATCGGCCGCCTCGATCGACGGCGTGCTGGAGGCGCTGCTCATGCTGGCTAGATCCGGTTGCCCGTTACGGGGTCGAAGAGGTTGATGGCGGCGGTGTCGACGCTGAGGTTGAGCGTATCGCCCGGCTTCGGCCGCACCTTGGGCCCGAGCCGCGCCGTAAGCAGCTGCCCGCCGACGCTGACGATCACCATGGTGTCCGGGCCGGTCGGCTCGACCACATCGACGATGCCTTGAAGTCCCGCCGCGCCCTGCCCGGCGTTGAGTGTCTCCGGCCGGATGCCCGCGACCACTTCACGACCGACAAACGCCGCCACGTCCTGCTCCAGCCCGACGAGTGCGAGAGACCCGGCGGCGTGGCGCAGCACCAGCCCGCCATCGCCGTGCTCCAGCATGCCCGTGAGAAAATTCATTGTCGGCGAGCCGATGAAGCCGGCGACGAACATGTTGGCCGGCCGGTCATAGATGGTCTCGGGGTCGGCGAGCTGCTGGATCACCCCGCCCTTCATCACCGCCACCTTGGTGCCGAGCGTCAGCGCCTCGACCTGGTCGTGCGTCACATAGACCGTGGTGGTGCCGAGCCGGTCGTGCAGCCGCTTGATCTCGGTCCGCATCTCGACCCGGAGCTTCGCATCGAGGTTGCTCAGCGGCTCGTCGAACAGGAACAGGTCGGGGTTGCGGACGATCGCCCGCCCCATGGCGACGCGCTGCCGCTGCCCGCCCGAAAGCTGCCCCGGTTTGCGGTCGAGCAGGTGCTCGATCTGCAACAGCTCCGCCGCCCGCTGCACCGCCGCCTCACGCTCCTTCGCGTCGACCTTCCGCATCTCGAGCCCGAAGCCGATGTTCCGGCGCACCGGCATGGTCGGGTAGAGCGCGTAGGACTGGAACACCATGGCGATGTTGCGGTCCTTGGGGTGCACGTCGTTGACGTTCTTGTCGCCGATCAGGATGTCGCCGCCCGAGCTCGGCTCGAGCCCGGCAATGATCGCCAGGAGCGTCGATTTTCCGCACCCCGATGGGCCCAGCAACACCAGGAAGCCGCCGTCCTCGACCTCGATGTCGATATTGTTCAGCACCTCGACCGCGCCAAAACTCTTGCGCACGCCTTTGATCGACAGAGTGGCCATCGGCACTAACCCTTGACTGCGCCGGCGGTGATGCCGGCAACCATGACGCGCTGCACGAGGGCGAACAGCACAATCACTGGAATGATGGAAATGATGCCGCCGGCGGCCAGCATGCCCCAGGGCAGTTGGAACTCGCCGACCATCAGCTGCAACCCGACCGGCCAGGTGCGCGAGCCGGTGCTGGACGTGAGCATCAGGGCGAACAGATACTCGTTCCATGCGGCGATCGCCACGAACACACAGGTGGCGACGAGCCCATTCCGCGCGATCGGGATGACGATGCGGAACATCGCGCCGATGCGGGTCGAGCCGTCGATCCGTGCCGCACTTTCGAGTTCCGTCGGCGCCGCGTCGAAAAAGCCCTTCAGCATCCAGACGAACAGCGGCAGGAGGAAGCTGGTATAGGCGACGGCGAGGCCGAGGCTGGTGTCGAACAGGCCGAGGTTCCGCATCACGATGAACAGCGGGATGATCATCAGCACCGCCGGAAACATGCGCACCACGAGGTAGCCCAGCATCAGCGGCGTGCGGCCGGGGAAGTTGAAGCGCGAGAAAGCGTATGAGGCGATGGTGCCGGTGAACAGGCAGATCGCCACCGTCAGCGTGGTGGTGACGAGGCTGTTGATCACCAGGACCGGATAGCCCGACTGGTTCCACAGCTTGATGTAGTTCTCGAGCGTGAAGCGGGTGGGGAGATACACCATCGTGCGGGTCACGATGTCGTCCTCGACCTTGAACGAGGTCAGCAGCATCCAGAGCAGCGGACCGATACTGAGCACGGCGAGCAGGATCAGCACCGCGTAGCTGAGGATGTTCCAGATGAGGTTGGAGCCGGAGCGGGTCTGGGCCATGGCGCTAGTCCTGGTTGACCTTGCTGAGCCGGATATAGGCCCAGGCAAACAGCATCAGCAGTACGAACATCACCACCGACAGCGCGCCCGCATAGCCGAAGTTGAAATCCGAATAGGCGTTCTGGAACGCATAGAGCGACAGCACCTGCGTCGACCGTCCGGGCCCGCCCTGGGTCAGGATCAGCAGCAGATCCGGTGAGTTGACGAGGCCGATGACGCGCAGGATCACCGCCGCCGCAATGATGGTGCGCAGCATTGGCAGTGTGATCAGCCGCAGTTGCGCAAACGCTCCTGCCCCATCGATATCGGCCGCCTTGTAGAGATCGGTTGGGATGCCCTTGAGGCCCGCCATGATCAGCAGCGTGAAAAACGGAAAACTATGCCAGGCCTCGACGAAGATCGCCGTTGCCATCGCCGTGTTGGGGTCGGCAAACCACGCCTTGTATTCCTGGAGAAGGCCGATATTGACGAGAATGTCGTTGATGACGCCGACCCGGCTGTCGAGCATCAGGGCCCACATGTTGCCCGCCACCACGTTGGGCAGGAAGTAGGGCACGAGGATCAGCACCGCCAGCACCTTGCCGCCCCACAGGTTGCGGTTGAGCGCCAGCGCGGCGACGAGGCCGACAACGAACTCGATGAGGATCGAGAAGGTCACCCACACTGCGGTGTTGCGCAGCGACAGCCAGAAGATCGGGTCGGCCAGCATGCGCTGGTAGTGCTTGAGCCCGACGAACGCGCCGTTGCCAGCCGGCCGGTTGAGCCGCATCTCGGTAAAGCTCAGCTGGAAGCCGTAAACGGTGGGGAACAGCACGATTGCGGTGATCAGCAGCGCACTGGGCAGCAGCAGCAGATACATCCAGTAGCGCGTCTCGGAGAGCTCGCCGAGCAGCCGCAGCGGATTGATCGCGTCCCAGGTGGAGCGCGGTGGCGGCAGGGCAGCCATGGCACGGCCTCGGCTCATCGGGGCTCCTTGGAGGGCTTCCAGGAAAAGTTGCAGACTTTTCCGGTTCGGAAGCGCGACAACTTAGACTTGGCGTTGATCGGGTCGGGGGAGAAGGCGGCCGGCTTGCACCGGCCGCCAGGGATCAGGCGATGGCCGCAGCCAGCCCCTCGATGATCTGATCGGCAGCCTGGTCGGGCGTCGCCTGGCCGATCAGGATCTGCTGCAGCGCCGGCAGCACGGTGTTCTGCGCCCAGCCGGCCGCACCCGGGAAGCTCGGCTGCGGGATGCCGAAGCCGAGCGTATCCGCGGCGGCCTTGTACATCGGGTTGCCCACGATGCGCTGGTCCTGCGCCGCGACGGTCGAGGCCGGCATGTAGCCGGTCTTCTCGAGGAAAGCGACGGCGGCATCCGGCTCGCCCCAGAACTTGATCCATTCCCAGGCGGCGTCGGCGTTTTCGTCGTTGGTGATGCAGTTATAGGCGTAGGCGAGGCGCGCCACCCGGGTTGCCGGGCCAGCCGGCATCGCGAAGGTGCCGAATTCGACGCCCGGCTTCAGCTTGCTCGCAATGTCCTGATACGAGCCGGTGTGGTGCCAGATCATCGCGGTCTGCCCGGTCTGGAAGCCGCTGATGACCTGCTGGAAGCCATCATTGGCGGCGCTCGGCGGCACGGCCTTGTCCTTGACCAGCAGCCCCGCATACCAGTCGAGCGCCTTGACGACGATATCGCGGTCGAGCCCGATGGTGCCGTCTTCCTTCTTCACCGGCGAGCCGAACGCTTCGATGACGTTGACCACGAAATTCTGGCCGCCGGGGCCGCCTCGCAAGCCGAAACCGAAACGGCCCTTGGACGCGTCGGTCAGCTTGATCGCCGCATCGCGGAACTCGTCATAGGTGGTCGGCGCGGCAAGGCCGGCTTCATCGAACCAGTCCTTGCGATAGTAGCCCCAGTCGACGAACGTGAAGCCCGGCACGCCATAGGTCTTGCCGTCCTTGGTGATCGAGGCGAAACGCTTGTCGTCGAAGTCGCCACGCCGCTCCCAGCCGGCAATGCGGTCGGTCATGTCGCTGAGCGCGCCCATGGCGAGCAGGTCCTCGAAGCGCTCGGACGAAACCATCGTCACGTTCGGGCGGCTGCCGCCGACCACGGCCGCGGTGATCTTGGCCATGAACTCGGGATTGGGGATGTTCTCGGGCGTCACTGCAACGTCGGGATGCGCGGCCTTGAACAGGTCGAGCACCGCCTGCAACCCTGCAGCTTCCGACTGGCTGGTGAAGGTGTGCCAGTAGTTGATCGCCGTCTGCTGGGCGAACGCCTGGTGCGGCAGCAGCGCCGAAGCGGCCAGCATACCGCCGCCCAGCTTCAGGACTGATCGTCTATCGAACTTGGCCGTCATAAGTCTCTCCTCCCAATGATAGCTCAGTTACGTAATCTGATATATCAGTGCCATGGTACCTCAGCCCCACGCGGCGTCAACCGTTCGCTGACTGAGACCTTCGTCAGGGCCGTCTCGTCGAGTTTCTTGAAGTCGAACTCGTAACCGATGCCCGGCTCGTCGCTGACCGTCAGGTCGCCATCGACGATCGCGAGCGGCCCGAGCTTGTCGAGGCCCTTGATCTGCTCCTCGTTCATCACGAGCTGCTCATAATAGTCGTTGTTCGAGATGGCGGCGCAGATCTGCGCGTTCTCCAGCCCCATGCCATGCACCTGGGCCCGCATGCCGTGGCTTTCGCTCAGATGCGCCACCTTCATCGAGCCGGTGAAACCGCCCTTGTAGAAGGTCGAGACGCGCGTCATGTCGAGCGCCTTGTTCTCGATCCAGGTCGCCATGTTGCCATGTACGCCGTCCGAGGTTTCGGCGGCGAGGATCGGGATATCGAGCTTCTCGCAGAGCTTGGTGTAGGCCCCGAGATGGAACTCGCGCATCGGCTCCTCGTACCAGAGGAAGCCGAGATCCTGGATCGCCTTGCCGAACTCCAGCGCGTTGACATAGTCCCAGCCGGCCGAGCCGTCGAACATCAGGTCCGCATCGGGCCCGACCCACTTGCGAAGGTTCTTGCAGAGCTCAATGTCGCGCTTCACCGGGCCGCCCCAGGCATGCAGCTTGAACGCCTTGAAGCCGACATCGCGGCTCATTTTGATGTAGCGCTCGTACTCGTCCATCGTCGGCCAGGTGACTGTCGAGGCGTAGGCCGGCACCACCCGGTTGTCGCCGCCCAGCATCTGGTAGATCGGCATCTTGGCGTGCTGCGATTTGACGTCCCAGCACAGCATGTCGAGCATGCCGAGGTGCCGCATGTGGATCTCCTCGATCCGGTCGATCTCCCAGATCAGCCGCCACATCCGTTCGGTGAGCAGCGGGTTCTCGCCGATGAACTCGTGGTAGCGGCGGCGCACCAGGTCGATCACCGCCTCGCCGCGGCCCATCTCGATGACGCCGTCGATTCCGGCATCGGTCTCCATGCGGATCACCGCCTTATGCGGCTTGGAGCCACGCGGAATGTCACCGTGCGAACCGGGAATGCCGTCGCGCCAGATGAATTTCGGTCCCGGCTCGTGCTCGACCAGCCATGCCGTGAACCCCGTGATCTTCATTCAATCCTCCTAAATAGATGCTTGGCGGCCAGCCCAGGCAGGACCTGGCCGCTAACCCTTTTCCGCGCCCGACAGCATGCCGGAGCGTACGAACCGCTGCGCGGCCATGAAAATCAGCAGCACCGGCAGCACCACGAGGATGGCGGCGAGCACCACCTCCGGCTTCTTGATCGGCACATCGTTGGACGGCAGGTTGCTGAGCGCGCCTGAGCCGCTCACCAGCGCCGTCAGCCCCACCGGCAGGTTGTAGAGCTTGTCGTCGCTGAGCAGCACGAAGGCGAGGAAGTAGTTCGACCAGATGGCGAGGAAGCTGAAGAACGCCACCAGCGCGATGATCGGCCGGGCCAGCGGCAGCGCGATGCGGGTGAACAGCTGGAACCGGTTGGCGCCATCGACCCGGGCGGAATCCATCACGCCTTTGGGCAGCGAGGTCGAGAAGTAGACATAGGTGAGATAGACGCCGAACGGGAAAAAGCCGCTCGCGAGGATCAGCCCGGCATAGGTGTTGCTGAGGCCGAGGAGGTTCAATTCGAGAAAGATCGGCAGCACCACGGCGGTCGACGGCGTGATCATGGCGATCAGCGTCAGCGTCAGGATGAGCTTGCGGCCCGGGAACTCCGACTGCGCCAGCGCATAGCCGCCGGGGATCGAGGCGATCAGCGACAGCAGCACGCCGCCCACCGAATAGATCAGCGAATTGCCGACCCAGGTCAGGATCTGGAAGTTGTTGTAGGTGGTGAGATTGGTCCAGGTGCGGCTGAACGCTTCCCAGGTGCCCAGCGCAAACGGCGGATCGGTGAGCAGCGACGCTTCCGAGCGGGTGCCGGCGATGAACAGCCAGAGCAGCGGAATGCCGTAAAAGCACACCGCGAAGGCCAGCGTCGCGAAGACGACGAAACGGCCGAGGTTGAGGCGCATCGGTGCGGTTCTGCTGCTCATTCCGCCCTCAATCGATCTTGTAGAATTTGGTGGCAAAAACGATCACCAGCGCGATGACGATCGACGAGCCGACCAGCAGTGTACTGAGCGCCGCCGAGGCGCCAAAATCGCCCATCCGGAAGGCGTACTGGAACGCCATCTGGTTCAGCGACCAGTCGTTCTGCGCGAATTGCGGCCCGGCGAGCCCCATCAGTTGCGGCTCGACGAACAGCTGCAAGCCGCCGGCAAAACTCAGGATTCCCATCAGCACCAGCGAGCGCCAGATCATCGGCAGCTTGATCCGGGTGGCGAGCTGGAAGCGGTTGGCGCCATCGATGCGCGCCGCCTCCATCACTTCGGTGGGAAGGCTCGACAGCGCCCCGCCAAACACCACGATCCAGCCGCCCGAGGCCGAGAAATACGCCATCACGGCGAACACCCCTGCGAGCCCGATACCCGAGATCACGTCGGCGCGCGTGCCCCAGCCCAAGCTGTGCAGCACCGGCTGGAACGGGCTGACCGAGGGGTCGAGCACGAACAGCCACAGCACCACGATGGCCGACGAGGTGACGGCGCCGGGCAGGAAATAGATGGTCCTGAGCGTATTGGCGGTCTTGCGATTGATGCTGTCGAGCATCAGCGACAAAGCCGCGACGCCGATCATGGTGATGGTCACCCAGATGGCGACGAAGGCCAGCACATTGACGACGCTCGCCGGCACGCGGAAATCGTCGAACACGAACTGGTAGTTGGTGACACCCCAGAACACCATTTCGATGGTGTCGAAGAAGCTGAGCCCGAAGGCGTAGGCGATGGGAAACAGCCCGAACATCAGCAGCAGCAGCAGGTAAGGCGCCAGCAGCAGATACGACATGCGCGTATCGCGCCGTGCCTTCTGCTTTTCCTTGCGGGCGCGATCGCTCGCAGCCGCCCTCACATCCGATGCCATTGCCGTAGCGCTCATTGCTGCCCCGCGTCATGAACCGGACGCGCCCGTCAGGACGCGTCCGGTCTGTTCGTTATTCGACCTGGTAGCCGTTGAGCTTGGCGAGGTTAGTCAGCTCGGTCTGCAGCGCCGGCAGGGCGCCTTCCACCGTGCCGCCGCTCGAAAGCGGCTGCACCACCACCTTCGCGATCGCGTCGCTGACCGAGAAGCGGAGGCTCACATAGCCGGGATGGCTGAACGCCGCCGCATCGGCTTCCACCTTGAAGACGTTCGGATCGGCGTAATACGCGTCAGCGGCGAGACGCGCGCCCCAGGCTTCGGCCGACGGCCGGTGCCCCGGCAGCGTCACCGCGGCGGTCTGGTTGGCGATGTCGGTCGACATCCAGACGACGAGGTCGACCGCCTCGGCCGGATGCGCCGTGTCCTTCCAGGCGCCATAGGTGCCGCCGCCCCAGCTCCAGGTCAGCGGCTGGCTCTGGTCGTCCCACTTCAGCGGCAGCGCCGCGGCGAGCTTGCCGGCCGGCCATTCATAGGTCGGCTTGATCACATATTCGCCGAACCAGGTCGGCCCGATCATCAGCGGAATCTTGCCGCCCTTGGCGAGCGCCACGAAATCCGGCTCGAACGGCCCGACCTTGGTCAGGCTGCCATTGGCCAGCATCGCATCGACCATCCTGGCCGGCTTCAGGCACTTGTCGGTGGTGAGGTCGATCTTGACGGTGTCTTCCTTGCCTTCGACCGGCATCACCATGTCGCAGCCGTCGGAGACCAGCATGGAGTAGAGCGGGAACGCCTCGACGCCGGTGCCGAGGCTGAGGCCCTGCGGCGCCAGCTCTTCACCGAGCTTCTGGAATTCTTCCCAGGTGGTCGGCACGGCCTTGCCGAGCGCTTCCATCGCCGGCTTGTCGTACCAGACGATCATGTGCGCCAGGTCGTTGCGCATGCACAGCAGCTTGCCGTTCACATGGCAGGGCGAGTTGCCGTTCGGGTAGAACTCGTCCTGCAGCGCCTGCGGCACCTTGTCGGTGAGATCGAGCAGGTAGTTGGAGCGGCGGGTCGAGAGCTGCGCGGTGTACCCGATATCCGACATGAAGATCACGTCGGGGATTTCGCTCTTCGCCTGCAAAGCCAGCTGGATCTTGGCGATCAGGTCGGCCGGCGCCACGGTGGTGACGTTGAGCGTCACGTTGTCGTGCGTCTTGTCATAGAGATCGAACATGGTGAGGCGCGGCGTGTCCGACCAGACGTTCAGCGTCACCGCATCCTGGGCCATCGCCGCGCCGGCCATCAGGCTCAACGCGACGCCGCCGGCAAGCGCGGCGATCCTTGTACGAAGCATAGTCTCTCCTCCTGTATAGTCCGGCTTTCGCGCCGGATTTATCTGCCGACGGCCGACGCCATGACGGCGCCCGCTGCGTCGAACACGTGCACCTGGTCGGACCGCAGCCCGACCTGGACCTCCTGCCCCGGCTGGAGATCGGAATGGCCCATCACCTGCACGGTGATCACCTCCGGCGTTCCTCCATCGAGATAGGCGTATGTGATGTTGCCGAGCCGCTCGACCGACTCGACCCGCGCCGGCAGCGCGGTCAGCCCGGCGGGCATCGCGGCGCCGGCGGCGACCACTTCCAGCGTCTCCGGCCGCACCCCGAGCGTCACCGCGTCACCGACGCTGGCGCCGCGGGTCGTAAGGTCGACCTTGGTTCCGCTGCTGGTGTCGAGCCCCATCGTCGCCTTGCCGTCGGCGGCGCTCAGCACCTTGGCCGGCAACAGGTTCATCTTGGGCGAGCCGATAAAGCCGGCAACGAACAGGTTGTTGGGGCGTGCATAGAGATCGAGCGGCGGCCCGACCTGCTGGATACGGCCATTATCGAGCGCCACGATCCGGTCGGCGAGGGTCATCGCTTCGACCTGGTCATGCGTCACGTAGATCATCGTGGTGCCGAGCTCGCGGTGCAGCCGCTCGATCTCGAGCCGCATCTGCACGCGCAACGCCGCATCGAGGTTCGACAGTGGCTCGTCGAACAGGAACACCTTGGGGTTGCGCACGATGGCGCGGCCGATGGCGACACGCTGGCGTTGGCCGCCCGACAGCTGCGCCGGCGAACGGCTGAGCAGCTCATTGAGCCGCAAAATCCGCGCGGCTTCCTTGACCCGCTTGTCGATCTCGTCCTTGCCGAAACGCGCCAGCTTCAGATTGAAGGCGATGTTGTCGTAGACGTTCATGTGCGGGTAGAGCGCGTAGGACTGGAACACCATGGCGATGCCCCGCTCCGACGGCTCGGCAAAGGTGACGTCCTTGCCGTCGATCAGGATATCGCCATCGCTCACCGTCTCGAGCCCAGCGATCATCCTGAGGAGCGTCGATTTGCCCGAGCCCGAGGCGCCGACGAACACCACGAACTCGCCCTTGTCGATGGTCAGGTCCACGCCCTTGATGACGTCGACCGTTCCGAACGACTTGCGCACGTTTTTGAGCTCGACCGCGGCCACCTAGCAGCCCCTGCCCGTCGACCGCGACATCATCACCAGCTTCATGCGACCCCTCCGTTGAGATATTATTGAGCGGCAATGATATCTCAAGTCAAGGCACCGACTCCTCCAGAACGCCCTCCAACACGCCCCGTAGGCGCAATCTGGTAGCTCGAAAGCTCCGCAGAAACCTGTGTTCTCTGGTATTTTGCTGAGATTTCCAAAACGCCTGTTGATATACTAAAGTGCGAACACGCCTCTCGACCAATTCACCGGTGAACATGTCTGACGTCCGAAACGACAACGAAGGGTACCGCCGCTTCCGCAAGGCGATGAATGACGGCACGCTCGAAGCCGGCATGGTGGTGACCCAATCCGAACTCTGCGAGCTGCTCGGGCTGTCGCTGTCGCCGCTGCGCGAAACGCTGGTGCTGCTGGAGGAATTCGGGCTGGTCGAGATCAAGCCGCGCGCCGGCATCAAGATCGTCTACCCGGAGGTGGCGTTCATCCGCGAGAACTACCAGTTCCGCATCATGATCGAGATTTTCGCGCTCAAAAGCTTCGGCGACACCGTCTCCGACGCCTGGCTCGCCGGCATGCGCCTCAACCACGAGAAGTGCCGCATCAGCCTCACCGATGGCAGCCCGTTCGAGGCGGCACAGACCCCGTTCCTCGAACTCGACGGCCGCATGCACCGCGAGATCGTCGCCTCGCTCGGTAACCGCGCTATCCTCGATACGCACGAGCGCCTGCAGGAAAACATCCGCATGGCGCAACGCGTCCACCGCCGCCCCGGCTTCCGCGGCTACCTGGTCGATACCGTCGACGAGCACATGCGCGTCATCACCGCGCTCGAGCAGCGCGACGTCGCCGGCGCCATAGCGGCGATGGAAGCGCATTTCCAGGGCTCGACGCATAGGACGTTTGCGGCCTGAACCCGACTGATAGGGACGGCCCCCTCCCGGCCTCCCCCATGAAGGGGGAGGTGAAGAGTCGAGGCTCTGTCTTAGATCATGCAAAACACACCGGCGGGGCACCTCCCCCATCATGGGGGAGGATGGGAGGGGGCCGTCTGTCGCGGCTAAGCCACCCCTAAACAAACATCCCGAGATGCCGCTGCAGTGCCGCGTTGAAATGCGCCACCAGCGCCGCTTCGGCGCGGTCGGGGTCGCGCGCTTCGGACGCTTCGATGATCTCGAGATGCTCGCGGATCGAGCGCTGCGCCAGCGGCGCGGTGAGTTTGCGGTCGAGCCGCACCAGCTTGAGATAGGTGTGCATTCGTCGGTAGCTGGTCTCGATCAGCGCGTTCCTGAGGATCGCGATGATCGAGTTGTGGAGCAGCGTCTCCAGCGCCTCGAGCTCCTCCATCGTCTCCGCCGTGAGGCCTGACGTCTCGATGTGGCGGGACACGGTGCGGTGCCGGTCGCCCAGTTCGCGGATCAGGTCCTCGTCGCCCTGCTCGGCGAAGGCTCGCACCGCCGCCCGCTCGATGATGGTGCGGAACTGATAGGTCGATTTGGTGAGCTCGAGCCCGGGCTTGACGAACTGGATGCCGGAGCGCGGGTGGATGGTGAGGATGCCCTCGACCTCGAGGGTCCTCAGCGCATCGCGCAGCGGCGCCACCGGGATGCCGAGCAGCTTCACCAGATCGTTCTGCGACACGAAGGCCCCAGCCGGCAACCGCCGGTCGAACAGGTTTTCCAGGATCCGCGTATAGGCCAGATCGCTCAGCCGTCCGCCCGGCTGCGCCTCGGCCAGGCCGATATCGGCACCCTCATTCACAGCCACTTGTGCGCCCGCTTTCATTGGTCTATTAGCGTCACCGTCTGATATATCAGATGTTCATGTTAGTCGATCAGAGATCGCCAGCCTATGCGCATTTCCGAATTCCGCATCACCCGTTTCCAGTTTGCCCGCGACCGCGTTATCGGCGACAGCCAGGTCCGCGCCGACGATGTGAACATAGCGGCGCTCGAACTGATTGCCGATACCGGCGCGGTCGGGCTGGGGTTTATCCAGACATTGTTTTATCCGCTGCCGGATCAGGCCGAGATCGAGCGGGTGTTCCGCTCGGAAGCCTGGCCCGGTCTCGAAGGCCAGCCGCCGGCTGGGCTGGTGCATCGTGTCGGCCGGCCGCGTGGCGGCAACCAGCGTGCCTACACCCTGCCCTTCCATGAGGCGCTGCAGGTCGCGCTGTGGGATCTCACGGCCAAACAGGTGAACCTGCCATTGCACCAGCTGCTCGGCAGCCGGCGCGACAAGGTCGAGGCCTATGCCTCGGGCCTCGACTACCACCTTTCGGACGACGAGTTCGCCCGTTTCTTCGCCCATGCCGACGCGATTGGCTACCGCGCCTTCAAGATCAAGGTCGGCAACCCGGATTTCGACTGGGACCTCAACCGCCTGAAGATCCTCAAGCAGGTGGTCCGCAAGGACGCCCTGGTGATGATCGATAGCAACGAGGCCTGGGGCGCCAAGGAAGCCTTGGTCAAGCTCACCGCCATCCGCGATGCCGGCCACGAGCTGCTCTGGGTCGAGGATCCGATCCTGCGCAACGATTATGCCGGCCTCAGGATGCTGAAGGACGCGGCCAACTGGACGCTGATCAACTCGGGCGAATATCTCGATGCCCACGGCAAGCGCCTGCTGATGGAACAGGACGCCACCGACATCCTCAACGTGCACGGCCAGGTCACCGACGTGATGCGCATCGGCTGGCTCGCCGCCGACCGCGGCATTCCGGTCAGCCTCGGCAACACCTTCCTCGAGGTCGGCATCCATGCCGCCTGCGCCCTGCCCGAAGTGCAGTGGCTCGAATACTCGTTCCAGAATTTCGACCACCTGGTCGACCAGCCGGTCGAGATCAAGGACGGTTGGGCCTACGCCCCGGATCGCCCCGGCCATGGCCTGGTGCTGAACGAAACCGCCCGCCGCGAGTGGGCCCGCCCCAACCTGTTGCCGCGCTCCGAGCTCGGCGAAGCCCCGTTCAATCCGCGCGTCGCCAAGGCGCAGCGCGCGGCCTGAAGCCAACAGCTAACGACCCCAAAGTCATCCAGGGAGGAGACCTCGTTATGAATCTTCTGCGCACCACTGTGGCGCTCTCGGCGATCCTCGTCGCCGGCGCTGCCCTTGCCCAGGACGGTGCCATCACCGTCTGGGCCGACGCCACCCGCCAGCCGGCGGTCGAGGCGTTCATCGCCGCCCATCCGGAAGTGCCGGTCAATCTGGTGCTCGACGACGGCTCGTCGGGCGCCTCGGGCACCTTCCAGACCAAGATCAGCCTCGCCGACCAGGCCAATGAAGGCTGGCCGGACGTGGTCTTCTCGACCCAGAACAACGATGCCGCCTGGGCCGCCCGCGAGAACAACGGCGCGCAGGCCTTCGCCCAGGTGCTGAACGAGGGCTTCCTCGACCAGGCCTTCCTCGATGGCTTCACCCCCGGCGCGCTCGACCCGGTGACCGTCGACGGCAAGGTCTATGGCCTCCGTAACGACCTCGCGCCGGTGCTGTTCTGGTACAACAAGACCCTCCTGGACCAGTTCGGCTACGCCGCCCCCACCACCTGGGAAGAGTACCAGGCGCTGGGCGACAAGCTCGCCGCCGAGCATCCGGGCTATTTCCTCGGCGGCTTCGGCGACGCCTTCCAGGGTCCCTATATCTACTATTGGAGCGGCGAGGCGCCGATCTTCCAGCTCGAGGGCGAGACCTTCAAGTCCGACACCTCAGCGCCGAATGCGGTGAAGGTCTCCAACCTCATCGACCACATGGTGGCCAACAAGACCCTGACGCTCGACAGCGTGTTCGGCGCCAGCTTCGTCGCCAGCGCCGCCAACCTCGTCGCCATCCCTGGCCCGGCCTGGTACTCGGGCGCGCTGTTTCAGAACCCGGGTGGCGTCAACGCCAAGGCCGGCGACTGGGTCGCCGCGCCGCCGCTGAAATGGGCCGACGGCGCCGCGGTCACCGGTAACGTTGGTGGCGGCGTCTGGTACGCCTCGAGCCACACCCAGAACCCCGAGGCGGTGAAGACCTTCCTCAAGTTCGTCACTTCTGACACCAAGGTCGCGGGGACCGGCGGCCTGCCGGCCTACCAGGCGGCGGCCGATGCCTGGCTCGATGCGCAGGCGGCGAGCGGCTTTTATGCCGGCGACTTCAAGGCCGCCATCCAGGCTGCCGCCTCGAGCGTCTGGAACGGCTGGGGCTACCCCAACTTCTCGCCCGAAACCGCCTGGGCCAAGATCGTCACCCCCGGCCTCGCGGCCGGCAAGACCATGACCGACCTGTCGGCCGACTGGCAGCAGGAAATGAAGAACGAAGCGCAGGTCGTCGGCTACACCGTCGAGTGATCCTGAAACCTGAGTTCGCCGGGGGCGCGTAAAGTGCCCCCGGCCTTGTCCGTCTAGTGCCTGGAGCCGCCAAGTGAGCACGATCGACAATAGCGCTGCCACTGCTGCTGTCGCCCTCGAGCGCCCGAAAAAGGGCATGAGCGTCGAGCGCGCGCAGGGACGTATCGGCGTGCTGTTCGCCACCCCCTACACGCTGTTCCTCATCGCCTTCGGCATCCTGCCGGCGCTCTACGCCATCTATCTCGCCTTCACCAAGAAGGGCGCCTTTGTCGGCTTCGACAACTTCCTCAAAGTGTTCAAGGACTACCGGTTCTGGCCGGCGGTCGAGCATGTCGGCATCTTCATCATCGTCTGGCTGGTGCTGCTGGTCGTGCTGGTGGTGACCCTCGCCATCCTCGTCCACTCGATTGGCTTGCGCTGGTTATCCGGCACCATGCGCTTCGTCTATTACATCCCGGGCGCGCTGGCCGGCGCCTCGAGCGTCATGCTCTGGCTGTTCGTCCTCGACCCCACGGTCAGCCCGGTGTCGTGGCTGCTGCAGGCATTGGGCATCGAGAGCTTCGTCGGCGCCGTTGACGCCAGCCGCCTTCCGGTCGTCCTCGCGGTGATCGCCTTCTGGACCGGCGCCGGCGGCTGGATCGTCATCATGTATGGCGCGCTCAACAACATCTCGAAGGACGTCATCGAGGCCGCCCGCGTCGATGGCGCCGGGCCGGTGCGGATTGCCTGGTCGATCCAGATCCCGCTGATGCGCAAGTGGATCGCCTACATGGTGATCATGAGCTTTGCCGGCGGCACCCAGCTCTTCGTCGAGCCGCGCGTCCTAGCGCAGGCCAGTCGTGGCGTGGTCGGGCAGGACTATTCGCTGAACCAGCTCGCCTTCCTCTACGCCTTCAAACAGAACGATTTCAACGGTTCGGCGGCGATCTCGCTGGTGCTGCTGGCCGTCGCCGTCGCTCTCTCCATCTACTTCGTCTTCAAGGGTGGCCTGTTTGAGCGCGCCTAACTCCGAAATCGTCGGCACCCGCATGCGCGACCTCACGCCCGGCGCCTGGCTCGGCCGCGCCTTCGGCGTGCTGATCCTCATCGTCTTCGCGCTGTTCTTCGTCGTGCCGCTGCTCTGGCTGCTGATCGCACCGACCAAGACCGATCGCCAGCTGCTGCTCGAAGCCCCGTTCGCCCTTGGCGATATCGGCACGCTGCTGAGCAACTGGCAGAGTCTCATGACCTTCCAGGGCGGGCTGATCTGGACCTGGATCGGCAACTCGGTGTTCTACTGCGTCGCCGCGCTGGTGATCACGCTCTGCATCTCGATCCCCGCCGGCTACGCCCTGGCGATGACCGAGTTCCGCGGCCGGAAGCTCCTCCTGGTGGTGACGCTGATCGTCATGCTGATCCCCTCGACCGCCCTGGTGCTGCCAATCTTTCTCGAACTAAGCGCGGTGCGGCTGATCGGCAACCCGCTTTCAGCCATCCTGCCCTTCTCGTTCTATCCGTTCGGCGTCTACCTCACCTACATCTACTTCTCGACCGCGGTGTCGCGCGACCTCTTGTCGGCGGCGCGCCTTGACGGGGCGAGCGAGTGGCAGGTCTTCATGAAGATCGCCATGCCGCTCTCCACCCCGGTGATCGCACTGGTCGGCTTCTTCAGCTTCACCGGCAACTGGAACAACTACTTCCTGCCCTATGTGACGCTGCCCGGTCGAAAGGCGCCGATCCAGGTCGGGCTTGCCGAGCTGCTCTCGAACGTCCCCGCCTTCAACCCCACCAATGCGGCTTCGACCACCATCACGCTGTCGGCGCTGGCACTGGCGACGCTGCTCGCCATCGCCCCGGTGCTGCTCGTCTTCCTGTTCGCGCAGCGCTACCTCGTTTCCGGCATGACCGCCGGCGGCACCAAGGAGTAGTTTATGGTCCAGCGCATGGGCATGGTGATCGGCGTGAAGCCGGAAAAGCTCGAAGAATACAAGCGCCTGCACGCCGAGCCGTGGCCGGAGATGAACGCAGCGCTGAGCGCCGCCAATATCCGCAACTACTCGATCTACCTGCGCGAGCCCGAAATGCTGCTGTTCGGCTACTGGGAATATGCCGGGTCGGACTACGAGGCCGATATGAAGGCGCTCGGCGAGGTCGCCATCACCAAACAATGGCTGGCGCTCACCGACCCTTGCCAGGCGCCGCTGAAAACCGCCGCTCCCGGCGAGTGGTGGAGCATGATCCCCGAAATCTACCATCTCGACTGAGGAGACGCCCGATGGTTGCGCTCAACGGCCGGACCTATACCCGTCGCGAGATCGCCGAGCGGGCGGGCATGCTGAGCCAGTTCGCCGGCGTGCGGTTGATGGAACTGAGCGATGGGGTCGAGCGCGGCATCCGCATGCTCGAATTCCGCACCGGTTCGGGCCTCCGCTTCACCGCTTTGGTCGACCGCGCCCTCGATATCGCCGACTGCGAGTTCAAGGGCCAGGCGATCGGCTGGAACTCCCCGGCCGGCTTTCGCCACCCGGGCCTGCATGAATATGAGGGCGAAGGCGGCCTCGCCTGGGCCCGCTCGTTCTCCGGGCTGCTTGTCACCTGTGGGCTAGACCACATCCTGTTCATGAACGAGGTGCCGGCCGACAGCTATGTCTATGGCCCCAAGCCGACCGTCAGCCACTCGCTGCACGGCCGCGTCGGCACCATCCCCGCAAAACTCACCGGCTATGGCGAGGAGTGGCGCGGCGACGAGTGCGTGCTGTGGGCCGAGGGCATCGTGCAGCAATCGGCGGTGTTCGGCGAAGACCTGCATTTGATCCGTCGCATCGAAGCCGATGTCGGCGGCAAGGAAATCCGGATCAGCGATCGGGTGGTCAACCACGGCTTCTACAAGACGCCGCACATGTACTGCTACCACATCAATGTCGGCCACCCCGTGCTCGACGAAGGGTCGCGCTATCTCGCACCGATCCGCGACGTGGTCTGGGCTGCCCATGCCGGCGACGCCTATCGCAAACAGGGCGTCGGCTACCGCACCCTGAGCGCCCCCAAGCTGGATTTCCACGAGCAGGTCTGGCAGCACGAGCTCGGCGCCGATGCCGGCGGCAAGCAGTTCGTTGCCCTGGTCAACGATCGCGTCGGCCTGGGCTTCGAGGTCGCAACCGACAAGGCGCAGTTCCCCTGCCTCTACGAATGGCAGAACCTGCAGGCCGGGCAATATGCGCTCGGCATCGAGCCCTCGACCAACCACGTGCTCGGCAACAACGCGGCGCGGGAGCGCGGCGAGATGATCTGGCTGCAGCATGGCGAGGAGAAGCGCTACGACAGCACCTTCCGCATCCTCGACGGTGCGGCCGAGATCGCCGCCAGCGAGGCCCGCATTCGCGCTATCTCCACCCAGCCCGAAGACGAGTACCCCGCCCCGTCCGGCAACCACCTGAAGATTGCGGGACGCTGATGGGCACGGATCGCTTCGGCTCTCTCGAGGGCAGGACCATCCTCTATACCGGCGCGGCCGGCGGGCTGGGGCTCGAGACGACGCTCGAACTGCTGCGCTCGGGCGCAAAAGTCGTCGCCATCGACAACGACGCCAACAAGGTTGCGGCGCTGCTCCAGGCGGCGGCAGGCCTCCGGGGGCTTACTGTCGCCAAGCTCGATCTCGCCGATCTCACCGGGCTGCGCGCCGGGCTGCAGAAACTCTCGGCTGAGGTCGGCGGCTTCGACGTCGTCATCAACAATGCGGCGATCTATCCCTCAAAGCCCTTCGAGGACTACACCATCGAAGAGATGCAGCTGGTGCAGCGCATCAATGTCGATGCCGGCATCGTCTGCGTCCAGGTGGCGCTGCCGCATATGAAGGCGGCAAAGCGCGGCCGCATCATCAACATCTCGTCGGTGACCATCTCGGGCGGCTGGTCGGACCTGACGCCCTATGTGCAATCGAAGATGGCGCTGGTCGGCCTCACCCGCTCATGGGCCCGCGAGTTCGGCAAGCACGGCATTACCGTCAACGCGGTAGCGCCGGGCGCCTTCCCCACCGATGCCGAAAAGATCCATCCGGACCTGCCGGCCTACGAAAGGCGCATCTACGAAGCGCAGGCGCTGCAACGCCGCGGCGCCCCCGCCGATATCGCCAACATCCTGATGTTCCTCGCCTCCGACGCAGCTTCCTTCGTCACCGGCCAGACCATCCATGTGGATGGCGGCTGGTACATGCATTGAGATGCAAGGGGTTGCAGTGCTGACTGGAGGTTTCAAGCGGGCGGCGCACCCCCTCCCAACCTCCCCCGTCAAGGGGGAGGTGTTCGGCCGGTGGCTTTGGCACGATCGAGCTTCAAGCACGGAACAGCACCTCCCCCTCGACGGGGGAGGTTGGGAGGGGGTGCGCCGCGCGCTCATACCCAACGACATGCACCAGCAGATTCAACGTACAAGGCACTGACCCATGGGCATCCTCTCCGGCTACCGCGTTCTCGATTGCTCCATCGCCATGGCCGGGCCCTTCGCGGCGCAGCGGCTGGGGGATCTCGGCGCCGATGTGGTGAAGGTCGAGCCGGTGACCGGCGAGTGGCAGCGCCACACCGCGGCGGGCGGGGCGCGCGGCAACAAGGTCAACGTCTCGTTCCTGTCGCTCAACCGCAACAAGCGCTCGCTGGCCGTCGATTTGAAAGATCCCGACGGCAAAGCCGTGCTGCTCGAGCTGGTGAAGACCGCCGACGTATTCCTGCAGAACTACCGGCCGGGCGTCGCCAAGCGCCTCGGGGTCGACTACGAGACGCTGTCGAAGATCAATCCGCGCCTCGTCTATGTGTCGATCTCCGGCTACGGCGAGGACGGCCCCTATCTCAACCGCCCCGGCCAGGACCTGGTGCTGCAGGGCATGTCCGGCGCCATGCTGTCGGCCGGCCGCGAGGGCGAGCCGCCCAATGCGGCGGGCCAATACCTGGTCGACGGCATCACCGCCTACACTGCCTTCGAGGGCGCCCTAGCGGCGCTGCTGCATCGCGAGCGCACCGGCGAGGGCCAGCTGGTGCAGGTGAACATGCTCGACGCCATCACCACGATCCAGATGCAGGAACTCTCGGTGTTCACCGTCGGCAAGAAGCCGCAGGTGCGCTCCGCCGAGCCGCATGCCCATGTCTACATCCGCGCCCCCTATGGCGCCTTCGCCACCTCCGATGGCTTCATCATCGTTGCCTTCCCCAAGCTCGCCAATCTCGGCCAGACCATCGGCGAGCCGAGCTTCCTTACGATGGACGACGAGGTCGACACCTGGACGAAGCGCGACGAGATCTTTTCGAAGACCCGCGACCGGCTGAAGACCAAGACCACCGCCGAATGGCTGGAACTGCTGCGCGCTGCCGATATCTGGTGCGGCCCGGTCTATGGCTATGCCGACCTGGTCGAGGATGAGCAGATCAAGCACAACGGCACCTTCGTCGAGTACGACCACCCGACCGAGGGTCACGTAAAAACCCCGGGCTTCCCGATCCGGTTCTCGAAAACCCCATCGACAGTCGAGCGCGGCGCCCCGGTGGTCGGCCAGCACAGCCGCGACGTGCTGCGCGAAGCCGGGTTCGACGACGCAGCGATCGAACAATTGCTGGCCAAAGGCACAGTGGCGGAGAACGAGATATGAGCGACAACATCCTCGTCGAGCGCGACGGCTTCGTCGGCATCATCACCATCAACCGGCCGGAAAAGCTCAACGCCATGACGCCGGAAATGGCGGCGGCGCTGGTTGCCGCAGTCACCGAGTTCAATGGCGACGACGCCATCCGGGCAGTGGTCCTGACGGGAGCCGGCGAGAAGGCGTTTTCCGCCGGCTCCGACATCCGCACCCTCGACGACTACGACAGCGCCTGGAATTTCCGCAACCGGCCCGACTATTGCGACGCCATCCGAGCGCTGCTGAAACCTTCGATTGCCGCGGTGAACGGCTATGCCTTCGGCGGCGGGCTCGAAACCGCCATGGCCTGCGACATCCGCATCGCCTCGGACAATGCCAGCTTCGCGGCGCCGGAGATCAAGCTCGGCTGGATCGGCGGCGGCGGCATGGCGGTGAACCTCGCCCATGCGGTGGGTCCGTCCAATGCGGCGCTGATGATCATGACCGGCGATCCGATCGATGCCGCGACCGCCGAGCGCTGGGGGCTCGTCTCCCGCATCGTGCCGCGCACCGAGCTATTGGCCGAAGCCAAGCGCCTCGCCGCCACCATCGCCTCGCGCGCCCCGATTGCCGCCGAGACGGCGAAGCTGAACCTCCGCGCCGCCTGGGAACAGTCGATCGCCAACGCCATCAACTACGAGCGCGACCTGCAGGCGATCTGCTTTGCCACCGAAGATGCGAGCGAAGGCCGGGCGGCGTTCAGGGAGAAGCGCGCGCCGGTGTTCAAGCGGCGGTAGGTGATCTTCGAGCCCTTCGGGCACCCACTCGCCATCTCCACCGCGTGTCATCCCAGCGAAAGCTGGGACCCATCTATCCGCCGGCGCGAGCGGTGAGTTGGGTCCCAGCTTTCGCTGGGATGACATCGAGTGGGTGGTAAGGCCGGAGACTAAGGCGCGACCGAAGCCGTCCCAAACGCCGCCAGCGCCGCGCCGATCAAACACGCCGTCGGCCCGAACTTTGCCGGCACAATCTCCACAGCCTTCGACAGCCCCAGCGCTTCACGTCGCGCCGCGGCGCGGGCCGGCTGCAGCAGCCGGTCGCCTAGTGCCAAGACGCCGCCGGCCACCACGATGATCTCGGCATCGACCACATTATTGGCGCTGCCCAGCACCGCGCCCAGCACCTCCGCCGCCTCGGCGATCACCGCCTGGGCCTCGGCATCGTCGGTCTCGGCCAGCGCCGCGATCTCGCGGAGGTTCCGCTCGTGCCCGGTCCGCCGCGCGTATTCGATCTCCATCGCCGTGCCGCTGGCATAGGCTTCGAGGTGGTCGGTGCCACCGCAGGGACACGGCCGGCCCTGCCGCAGCGGCGACAGGTGGTGTCCGACGCTGCCGGCAATGCCATAGGCGCCGCGCTCGACCTGGCCATTGCGCACCAGCGAACCGCCGACGCCAGTTCCCAAGGCGACGATCAGCGCCGAGCGCTTGCCGCTGGCGGCGCCGAGCACGCCCTCGCAGAGCCCTGACGCCTGCACATCGTTGAGCACCATCACCGGCATACCGAGCTCTTCGATGAGCCGCTGCTGCAACTGCGTGCCGGCCCAGCCGCTCAAATGATCGGTCGCCGAGGTGATCTCGCCATGTTCGCCGACGACGCCGGCCGTGCCGACGCCACAGCGGCCGACCGGCGATGGTGCGCCCAAGAGGACGTCTTTCGCCAGCGCAGCGACAGCGGCGATGATCGCCTCCGCCCCGTCGCGGGCCGGCGTCGCGACCTGCCGGCTCATGACGATAGTGCCCGCCGCATCGACCAAGCCGACCAGGATCTTGGTGCCGCCGATATCGACGGCGAGGGCAACCTCGCTCACTTCAGCGCACCCGTGGCGATGCCGCCGATGAAGTAGCGCTGGAACACCAGGAAGATCAGGAAGGCCGGCAGGGTGAACAGCACGCAGGATGCCATCAGCGGCCCCCATTGCACCCCGTGCTCGCCGAGGAACGAGTAGAGCCCGATGGAGAGCGTGTAGCTCTCCTCGTCATTGAGGTAGATCAGCGGATAGAGGAAATCCGTCCACGCCCAGACGAACTGGAAAACCGCCGAGGTGATCAGCGCCGGGCGAGCGATCGGCAGCACGATCGACCAGTAGATGCGGAACTCCGAGGCGCCATCGACCTTGGCCGCTTCGATCAGCTCGTCCGGCACGCTCAGCAGGAACTGCCGGATCAGGAAGATGAAGAACGGCGTGCCGAGGAAGGCCGGAACAATGAGCGGCAGGATGGTGCCAGTGGCGCCGACCTTGTTCCACATCATGTAGATCGGGATCAGCGTCACCTGCGGCGGCAGCATCATGGTGGCGAGCACCATGATGAAGAGCAGGTTCCGCCCCTTCCAGCGCAGCTTACTCAGCGAGTAGGCGACCAGCGGCGACACCAGCACGGTGCCGAGGACGCTGAGGCCCGCGATCACCACCGTATTGAGCAGGAACCGGAAGAACGGGATCTGCGTCAGCGCCCCGACGAAATGGTCGAGGGTCCAGCTGCGTGGCAACAGCTCGGGCGGCGCCATGAAGATCTCGTCCGAGACCTTGAACGCCGTCGTCAGCATGACGATGAACGGGAAGACGAACACCAGGGCGAGGAGGATCACCAGAGCGTAGCGGTAGATGGTCATCAGCCAGCCGAAGCGGCCGCCGACCGGCACGCGCTCGCCGAGCGCTGTGCCCTGAAACTCAGCGGTTGTCATAGAACACCCACTTCTTGGCCGACCACAGGATCAGCAAGGTGATGGCCAGCGTCACGAACAGCAGCACCCAGGCCATCGCCGAAGCGTAGCCCATCTTGAGGAAAGTGAAGCCGTTCTGGAACAGGTAGATCGAGTAGCTCAGCATCGAGTCGCCCGGCCCGGTCGCGGTCTGCGTGCCGAGCCCCGGATCCTTCGACAAGACGAACGGCTGGGTGAACACCTGGAGGAACGCGATGATCAGCACGATCACCTGGAACAGCGTCACCGGCGAGATCATCGGCCAGGTGATGTGCCAGAAGCGGCGCAGCGGCCCGGCCCCGTCGAGCTCGGCGGCCTCGTAGAGCTCCTGCGGCACGTTCTTCAGCGCCGCGAGGTAGATCAGCATGGTGCCGCCCACCGTCCACAGCATCAGGACGATCACCGAGATACCGCCCCAGCTGGCGTCGAGCAGCCAGTTCGGCTGCGGGATGCGGAACCAGCGCAGGATCTCGTTGACGAAGCCGTACTGGGCGTTGAGCAGCCAGCGCCACAGAAAGCCCGCCGCCACTGCCGGCACGATCGAGGGCAGGTAGACCAGCGCCCGCCACAGCGCCTGGCCCTTCAGCTTCTGGTTGAGGATGTGGGCGCCGGCGATCGAGATCGCGATATCCACCGGCACGCCGACAAAGGTGAAGAACAGCGTGTTGTAGAGGCTCTTCCAGAACTTGGCGTCCGAGATCATACGCTCGTAGTTGGCCAGCCCGACCCATTTGGGCGCCTTGAACAGGCTGAAATCGGTGAGGCTGTAATAGCCCGAGGCGAGGATCGGCCACAGGTAGAGCACCAGGAAGCCGATGATAAACGGCGAGGCGAAGGCCAGGCCCTTGAGAAGGGCCCGGCCTGTCGGTTCGCTCGGTGTCGGACGCGCGCTCTGCAACAGCTTACTGCGAGTACGAGCCGGTACGATCGGCAACGCCCTGGAGCGCCGCTTCGGCAGTCTGGGCGCCCTGCAGCACCGAGTCGAATGCGGACGCGAGGTCGGCATTGTATTCGGCCATGTACAGCGCCGGCGGCAGGCCGTGCGTGTTTGGGTTCTTCAGCGCGTCGAGCCAGACCTTGAAGTTCGGCAGGTCGTCATAGGTGGCGCTGTCGACCAGCGACAGGCGGCCCGGCAGGTTCGCCAGCACGTGGCTGAACTTTTCCATCGCCGGCGGGCTGATCAGGTATTTCAGGAACTCGCCCGCGGCTTCCTTGTTCTGGGTGTTGGTCGGGATGAAGATCGTCGACACATCAGCCCAGGTCGAGCCGTTGAGCTCGGGGGTCTTGCCCGGCACCTGCACCACGCCCCAATCCATACCGGCTTCGGTATTGAACTTGGCGCGCCACTCGCCCTCAAACACCATGGCAATCTTGCCCTGCTTGAACGAGTCCTGGTCCGACATATAGGGGCCGAAGCCAGCGACGAACTTGTTGTAGGACGCAGGAGTCACCGGCGCCACCACGTTGTCGAAGTAGAACTGCACGCCCTCGACGAACCCCGGATCGGTCGGGGTCGGCTTGCCGTCGCGGTTCCAGTCGCCGCCATGCGCGTAGCCCAGCGTCTTGAGGCCGGCCGAGATGTCGGTGAGCCCGAGGCCGAGCTGGGTGACGTTGCCCTCGGCATCCACCTTGGTCAGCTTCTTGATGGCGTCGGCGAGCTCGGCCATCGAGGTCGGCGGGGTGACGCCGGCTTCATCGAGCAGCTTCTTGTTATAGACCAGCTGGAAATTGTGGGTGGCGATCGGCACCGAGTAGAGCACGCCGTCGACCACCAGCTGCTTCATGGCGCTCTCGGGGAAATCGGCGGTATCGAGACCGAACTCGTCGAGCGGCAGCAGAATGCCCTGGTTCGCCCACGAGGCGATGTTGGAGGCAAAATTGTCCGAGATGTCGAAGGCGCCCTTGGCGCTCGACATCGACGCCAGCTGTTTGGTCATGTCGGGGCTCGACACGCCCTTGACCACGATCTTGTCCTGGCTGGCGTTGAAATCGGTGATGATCTGCTCGAGCGCCGCGCCCTCCGCGCCGCCCCACAGATACGAGAAGGTGACCTCGGTCTTGTCCTGCGCGGAAGCGCCGAGCGCCCCACCCAGCAGCATGACCGCGCCCAGCGCCGTCGACATCGCGGCATGCGCCGCACCAGCTTGAGCTTTCCGCTCCATCCTGAATTCTCCCTTGGCTACATGCCGTCAAATGGTGTAGCCCAATTTTTCGAAGCGCGTCAACATGGCGTCACATTCTGCATAGAACAGGCGGATATTGGTGCAATTGGAGTATACCACTCACTTGCCCGGCAACGACGAATTGTGCTTTGATGTGCGCCAAAGCGAGATCAGGAAAGGTTGCAAGCCTTTCCGGTTCGATCTCGCGAAAAACAAGGACTTGGAGCAGGAGTGCGATTCAACGAAGCGCAATCGTGCTCCAGTGGGAGGGAATCCGATCATGGCTGAGACCGCCGGAAACGGTCGCACGGGCACCAAGGGCGCCCAGTTGCGGAGCTATCTGCTCGGCCTCATCGAGGGCGAGCTGAAGCCGCATGAAAAGCTCCCCACCGAGCGTGATCTCGCCGAAACCTTCGGCGTCACCCGCCTGACCGTAAGGCGCGCCCTCGATCAATTGGGCTATGAGGGCCGCGTCTACCGCACCCAGGGGGCCGGCACCTTCGTCTCCGAGCCGCGCATCGCCAAATCAGTGGAACTGACCTCATTCACCCAGGACATGCGGGCCCGCGGGCTCGTTCCCGGCTCGCTCGATACGGTGGTGGAAGAAATCCCCGCCGGCGCCGAGATCGGCGCCCGGCTGGCGCTCAGCCCGCGTGATCTGGTCGCCCATATCTCGCGCGTCCGCACCGCCGATGGCGAGCCGATGTGCATCGAGAACACTTATGTTCCGGCCAAGCTCGCGCCCGGCCTCGCGGCGCGCGGCATCACCGGTTCGCTCTACCAGATGCTCACCGAGACCTATCACCTGAAGATCGAGAAGGCCGAGCAGTCGATCCACGCCACGGTGCTCGATCCGCCCTTGGCCAAGCTGCTCGGCGTCCCCGAGTTCTCGCCGGCCTTCAAGGTGCTGCGCGTCGCTTACGATGCCAAGAATCAGCGCATCGAATATGCCGAAAGCGTCTATCGCGCCGACCGCTACTCCTACGATTTCGTCATTTTCCGCACGAGCAGAGACAATACGAATTGACGTCCACACGTGCCCTTTCCCTCGCCTTCCTTCCCCTCGATGAGCGCCCGGTCAATATCGGCCTGCCCGCCGGTATCGCCGCCATAGCCGGCGCCACCCTGGTGCTGCCGCCGGCCGAACTGTTGCCTCAACTCCGCCAGCCCGGCGATGCCGACGGCCTCGGCCGCTGGCTCGAGCGCACGGCGCCCTCGACCGACGCGGTGATCGCCTCGCTCGATATGCTCTGCTATGGCGGCCTGATCGCCGCCCGCACCACCGCCGATACGACGCTCAGCGCCCTCACCCGCCTCGACGTGCTGCGCCGCCTCCACGCCGTGCACCCGGCGCTGCCGCTCTGCGCCGTGTCGCTGGTGATGCGCGCCTCCAACTCCTACAACCCGCAGGAAGAGCCCGATTACTGGGCCCGGCACGGCATGGAATTGCACCAGCTCGGCGCGCTGCACCACCGCGACCTGCTCGAAACCCTCGGCGCCAGCCATGCCGGCAATGCCGAGGCGCTCGTCGCGCTTCGCGCTGCGCTCCCCGGTGAGATCGTCGCCGATTTCGAGCGCCGGCGGCTGCGCAACCATCACGTCAATCTCGAAGCCATCGCGCTGGCCTCCGAAGGCGTCATCGATCCGCTGCTGATCACCGCCGACGATACCGCCGAACACTCGGCCGGCTCAGCCGAGCAGGTGTGGCTGAAGCAGTGGAGCCACGTCCTCCCCATATCAGGCGAAGTGCTGATGTATCCCGGCGCCGACGAGGTGGCCGCGGTACTGGTGGCGCGCCAGCTCGGCGCCCGCTTCGGCGTCGCCCCGCGCTTCACCGTCGAATGCGCCGATCCGCCGGGCATGCAGCGTATCGCCAAATACGAGAACAGCCCGATGCACGAGGCGGTCGACCGCCAGCTCCGCGCCAGCGGCTCGGTGACCGTCACCGACCCCGAGGCCATGGCCCTCGTCGTGCATGCCCCCGACCCGAAGCGCCGCGACCATTGCGGCATGGTGGTCGAGAGGTCCGGCGCCGGACATGACGGCACCCAGTCGATCTTCGATGACGACGACGCGGTCGAGGCCAAGAAGACCGCCGACCTCATCGCCCGCTTGCTGGCCGCCGGCCGCGAGGTGGCGCTTGCTGACCTCCGCTATTCCAACGGCGCCGATCCGCTGCTGATCGAGGAGCTGCACCGCCGCGGCATCCTGCTTGAGCTCGTCGCCTATGGCGGCTGGAATACCGCCGGCAATGCGCTCGGCTCAGTGGTCGCCGCTGCCACGGCAATCCAGATCGGCCGCGCCGCCGGCACCTTCGATGCCGCCGCCGCCCGTCGCGTGCTGCTGCACCGACTGATCGAGGATTTCGCCTACATGACCGAGGCGCGCCGGCCGCTGAACGCCGGTGTCTACAGCTTTCCCGACCGAACTGAGGAGGTGGCAGCCGAGACCGCAATCGGCGCCGGCCTCGACGCCACCCTGAAGCGCCTCACCGGGCGGGACGACCTCGGCATCACCGCCGTCCGCTTCCCCTGGCACCGCAGCTTCGAAGTCGACTTCACCATCGCCGGGGATCTCTCGTGACTGGCCCTACTCTGCTCAAGCGCCTCGAGCGCCAGCTGATCGTTTCCTCGCAGGCGATGAACCCGAAAAGCCCGCTGCGCCAGCGCCCCGATATCCTGGCGCTGCTTGCCGAAGCGGCCGAACTCGGTGGCGCCGGCGGCTTCCGCCTCAACGGCGCCGATGTCGTCGGCTTGCTGCGGCCGCGCACCAGCCTGCCGATCATCGGCATCGTCAAGGACACCCGCGAAGGCTTCGACAACTACATCACCACCTCCAGCGCCGACGCCGAGGCCCTCTCAGCCGCCGGCGCCGATATCGTCGCTATCCAGGCCACATCGGGCACCCGGCCGGGCGAGAGCTTTGCCGAAATCGCCGCCACCACCCACCGCCTCGGCAGACTGGTGATGGCCGATATCGCGACCCTCGACGAAGCGCGGCAGGCCGCCGCCGAAGGCGCCGACCTCATCGCCACCACTATGGTCGGCCACACCGCGCTGACCGAGGGCGTGGCCCGCCCGCCATTCGATCTGGTGTCCGAGATCGTCGCGGCACTCGACGTGCCGCTGGTGGTCGAAGGCGGCATCTGGACCCCCGAGCACGTCGCCGCCTCGTTCGAACGCGGCGCCTTCGCCGTAGTCTGCGGCTCGGCCATCACCGCTCCGGATATCATCACCGAACGGCTGGTGGCGGCGATCCCGGGTCGGTAGCTAGCTCAGCGCGCTTGGCCCCCTCACCCCGGCCCTCTCCCCAGAGGGGCGAGGGGGCGCGAGTTGAACCGCCAGTGCCACAACGCCCCCTCGCCCCTCCTAGGGGCGCAATTGCGCTCCCGGGGGAGAGGGCCGGGGTGAGGGGCGCCAAGCACACCGGCCCCCTAAACCACCGTATCGATCGCCCACAGCACCGCGATGATCGCGAAGATCGCGATCAGCACCGCGATCACCCCCAGCACCCCGACCAGCACCCCGCTGAGGATCAGCAGCCCGTCGCGGTTGAGGATGCCGGCGCTGATCATCGCCACCGCCAGCGAGGGCAGCATGTTGCAGAACGGGATCGGCGGCAGCATCACCAGCGCCATGCCGATGTTGAACAGCCCGAGCAGCGGCAGGGCGGGCCGGCTCGACAGCGCGAACAGCCGCGGCGACGAGACCCGGGTCAGCCCCTCGGCAATCCGCGCCAAAATGTCCATGAGCTTCATCAGCGGCTTCAGCGGCAGCCGCCGCTCGCCGACCCACCGCCACAGGTGGATCGGCCGATGGAACAGCATCAGGATGGCGAATGCCAGGATCACCAGCGAGACGACGAAATTGTAGCCGGGCGGCCCGGGCAACAGGTTGAGCAGCGCGAACACCAGCAGCGCCAGCGCATGCGAGTGGATGCCGATCAGCTCGATCAGCCCATTGCAGGTCAACCGCGCATCCGGCTCTTCCGCCACCTTTCGCAGCTTGGCGATCATCTCGGCGAGTGTCGCCTGGATCGGATCGTTCTCGCTGTCGGGCGGCAGGGCGGAGGTGTCCTCCGCCCCTGGTGTCGTTTCGATCACCGTCAGTGCGCCAGCGCCGCCGCCTTGATCTCGGCATACTCGGCTTCGGTGATCGCGCCCTCGTGCAGCAGCGTTTTTGCCCGGGCGATCTGGTCGGCCGGCGTCGCCTGCGCCACTTCGCGGATATAAGCGTCGGTCTGCGACTTGAATTTCCGCTCATCGGCCAGCTGCCGCTGCGCCATGCCCTGGCCGCGCGCGATGATGTAGACCAGCGCCGTCAGCAGCGGCACCAGCAAGAGCGCAATGATCCACAGCGCCTTGGCAAAGCCGCCCATGGAATTGTCGCGGAACACATCGACCACGATGCGCACCAGCACCATCAGGTAGGACAGAAGGAAGAAGCTGATGGCGATCAGCCACAGGAATTCCCAGAAGTTCGAGGTCATCTCTATCTCCAGTTCAGGGTGAAGGGGGTGCGGGTTGAGCGCCCCGCGGCACGACGACTTTCCAGGCGAGCGCCAGCATGGCGCCTCCTTCCCCAATCAATTCCAGCCCCACGAACAATGCGATCACCCAGACCGGCGGCTCCGGCAGGCTGGCGATCAGCAGCAGCGACAGGGCAACTCCCAGGACACCGCTGAGCACCACCCACAACCAGTTCTCGAACGGCCGGATGGTGAAGCCGAAGGTCAGCCGCGCCACGCCCTGCACCATCAGATAGACGATCACCAGCATGGTGATCACCTCGCGCGCCTGGGCCGGGTTGCGCAGCAGCAGGATGCCGACCAGCAGCGCAATGACGATCGACAACAGCTGCAGGCTCGAATGCGGCATCTGCCTCGTGCCGAACAGCGCGACCCCCTGCAGCGCCGCGGTGGCGATCAGCAGCCAGCCGAGCGGCACCGCAATCGCCGCGCCGCTCAGCAGCGGATAGAGCATGGCGAGGAGCCCGGCGACGATCAGCAGTATCGCTTCGGCGATGTAGACCAGCGCGTATTTGCGCACCGCCTGGTGCATCGCTGTGCGATACGCTTCGGCTGCCTGCTCGAGCGTGATGCTCTCCATCTCGGCCTCGCTAATAATCCACCGCGTCGCGGCTGATCGGGCAGGTCATGCAGTGCCCGCCGCCGCGCCCGCGGCCGAGCTCGGACCCCGAGATGGTGATCACCTCGATGCCTTCGCGGCGCAGCAGCGTGTTGGTGTAGGTGTTGCGGTCATAGGCGAAGACCACGCCGGGTGACACGCAGACGAGGTTAGCGCCTGAATCCCACTGCGTGCGCTCGCGCATATAGGCGTTGCCGCCGGTCTCGACGACGCGCAGCTGCTTCAAGCCCAGCGCCTCGGTAACCGTCTCCACCAGCCCCTTGTCCTTGCTGAGCACGATGCCGCCCTTACCGTCCGGACGGTAGGAGAAGCATTCGATCTTGTTGACGATATCGGGGTAGAGCAGCACGCAGTCGCGATCGGCGAAGGTGAACACCGTGTCGAGATGCATCGCGGCGCGCAGTTTCGGCATCGCGGCGATGATGACGCGCTCCACGGCGCCCTGCTCGAACAGCGACTGCGCCAGTTGCGCGATGCCCTGGCGCGAGGTGCGCTCGCTCATCCCGATCAGCACATTACCCTTGCCGATCGGCATCACGTCGCCGCCCTCGAGCGTCGCCATGCCCCAGTCCCTGGTCGGATCGCCCCACCAGACATTCACCTTTCCGGCGAAGTCCGGGTGGAACTTGTAGATCGAGGTGGTGAGGATGGTCTCCTCGTGCCGCGCCGGCCAGTACAGCGGGTTGAGCGTTACACCGCCATAAATCCAGCAGGTCGTGTCGCGGGTATAGAGCGTATTGGGCAGCGGCGGCAGCAGGTACTCGTTGACCCCCGCCGCATCGCGGACCAGCTCCATCAGCCCGGCGCCATGGCTATCGGGAAACTCATAGGTGGAAAGCCCGCCGATCAGCGTTTCCGCCAATTGCCGGTTGTCGAGGCCCTCGAGATAGGAGCGGACGTCTTCGACGAGGTCGGGGCCGACCTGGTTGGCGACCACCTGGTTGTCAAGGATCCACTTCTTGGCCTCGGGTACGGCGACGGTCTCCGCCAGTGCGCTGTGCATCTCGACCACGTCGACGCCGCGATCCCTGAGTTTCTGCATGAAATCGAAATGGTCACGCTTGGCCACATCGACCCACATCACATCGTCGAACAGCAGGTCGTCGCAGTTCGAGGGGGTGAGCCGCTGGTGCGCCCGCCCCGGCGCGCACACCAGCACTTTGCGCAACTGGCCAACTTCCGAGTGCACTCCGAACGCAGTTGCCGTGCTCATGGCATGGATCTCCAGGGGATCATGGGACGATGGCGCCGCTGATCAGCCCCCAGGCGCCGGCAAGACCGGCGACGAGGGCGACGGCGAAGACGATGAGCTCGGCGGGGCTGAACAGGCGGAGCTTTTGCTCGCGGCGAGCCCAGAAGTAGAGGATGGTGCCCGGCACCAGCAGCACGGCGAGCAACAGCACATATTGCAGCCCCGCCGCGACGAACATCACCAGGGTATAGAGCGCCGCGATGGCGGCAACGATCAGGTCGCCGGTGCGCTCGCCAGGCGTCGCCTCATACCCCTCGCCGCGCTGTGCGATCAGCACCCCATACCCCGCCACCAGCAGGTAGGGCAGCAGCGCCGTGACGCTGGTCATATCGAGCATGAAGTTGAAGGCGTCCTGCGAGAAATAGGTCGAGATGACGAACAGCGAGACGACGATATTGGTCAGCCACAGGGCGTTGGCAGGAACGCCGTTGGCGTTCTCGGCGGCGAACAGCTTGGGCATGTCTTTCGACTTGGCCGCGGCGAACAGCACCTCGGCGCAGATCAGCGACCAGGCGAGGTAGGCGCCGAGCACCGAGATCAGCACGCCGATCGAAATGAACACCGCGCCCCAATGCCCGACGATCTCTTCCAGCACCCCGGCCAGCGACGGCTGCTGCAGCCCGGCCATCGTCGCTTGCGGCATGGCGGCATAGGGGAGGAGCGTAATCGCCACCATCAGCCCGGTGACGCCGAGAAAGCCGAGGATCGTCGCGGTGCCGACATCGGCGCGCTTCTTGGCGAAGCGCGAGTAGACGCTGGCGCCCTCGATGCCGAGAAACACGAACACCGTGATCAGCATGGTGTCGCGCACCTGGTTGACCAGCGATTTCTCCGGCATGCCGACCCCGCCGAAGAAGTTCTCGGCGAACTGCTGGTAGTTGAACACGAAGATCATGATCAGCAGCGCCACGAACAGCGGCACCAGCTTGGCGATGGTGACGATGGTGTTGATGAAGGCGGCCTGCTGCACGCCGCGCAGGATCAGGAAGTGGAAGGCCCAGATGCCGCAGAGCGACACGATGATGGCGATGACCGAGCTGCCGTCGCCGAAGATCTCGGGAAAGAACCGTCCGAGTGTCGAGCCGATCAGCACCCAGTAGAAGACGTTGCCGAGGCAGCTGCCGAGCCAGTAACCGAAGGCCGAGAGGAACCCCATA
This sequence comes from Devosia sp. LjRoot16, assembly GCF_964252795.1. NCBI lineage: Bacteria > Pseudomonadati > Pseudomonadota > Alphaproteobacteria > Hyphomicrobiales > Devosiaceae > Devosia > Devosia sp. LjRoot16. Next base: position 206,791 of record NZ_CAXUPH020000005.1, on the reverse strand, counting down.
TAGTCCCCGAACCCGGCCTTGGCGTAGGCGAATACGCCGGAATCGATGTCCGGCCGCTTCGCCGCCAGCGTCTGGAACACCCGCGCCAGCATGTACATGCCGGTGCCGGCTATGGCCCAGGCGATGATGGCGCCGAACGGCCCCGTGGCCGCGCCGAAGCGGCCGGGAAGATTGAATATCCCGGCGCCCACCATTGATCCCACGACCATGGCAATCAGCGCATTAAGTGAGAGCTTCCCGTCTTTCGTCGCCACGAAAGCCTCCAGATCTCAAGTATCACTGTACGATTTCGTACATATACTGCTCATACAAAAGCTTAGATGCCGCTTCGTGCGGCGTGAATGAACATTTATTATTGCAGTTTATTACAATGGCAGGCGGATGTCATTATTGTGCTTGGGTGATGCATCCGACCGCCCGCGCACCCCCTCCGAGCTACGCTAGGTCGCTACGCTCCCAAGCTTCGCTTGCCTCCCCCGTCTAGGGGGAGGTGGGCATCGAGTGTTTGGCTGGGTCTCACCACAACCACCGGCGAACACCCTCCCCTTCACGAGGAGGGATGGGGAGGGGTGTGCAGCACGCGCGAGATTCTCGGTGGGACCACTTGTCCTGCCGCAAAGGCGGAGAAGCCAGGTGCTACACCGAAAACAGCGTCGCCCCGATGAACCGATCGGTGTCGGCGCCATAGTTGTAATAGTACGCGGTCAAGAGCTTGCCATCGGCCCGCACCACAGTGCGCGGGTAGCCGAGGTCGGCCACGCCGCCGTCGTCGCGCAAAACGATATCGCCACTCCAGGTCGCGCACTCATCGCTGCTGACCCTGGCGCGCATGCCATAGGGCGCGTCGCGATAGCCATAGACCAGCACCAGCCGTCCATCGGCCAGCCGGTTGATGGTGGGCGGATTGCTGTTATGGCCAACCCGCGGCACGGGCGTGCCGACATGCCGCCAGCTCTTGCCCGCGTCGCTCGAGCGATAGAGGTCGATCCACGCCTGCCGCTCCGGTCCGCGCGGCGCCGCGCAGCGCACGAAAGTGAGAATGTCGCCACCCGGCAGAAGCAGCGACGCCGGCATGATGGCAAAGCCCTCCGGCTCGTCGCCGACAAAGCTCTCGAACGTAAAGCTCCGGCCGCCATCGCGGGTCCGCGCCGCAAAGACCCGGCCTTCATCGCCATTGGCTTTCACCGCGGTGAGGAGGAACAGCGCGTCGTGCTGGCCGAGCGGCACGATGTCGGTGCGCGCCGAAACCCCGGGCAGGCCGAAATCGCCGAGCCGGTACGGGCCTTGCCAGCTCCTCGCCCGGTCGCGGCTGACGTAGAACCAACTGATCGAACCGGCATCGAGCCCGGTGCGGGCGCACATCACGATGGTCTCGGGGTCGGTGAAATCGATCGGCTGGTCGAGCACCGGGATATCGCGTTCGACCACGATATTGGGCTGGCTCTGCAGCGCCTCGACGACGTGCTCGTCACCCGACAGCGAGGTACCGCCGGGGATTTTCCCGGTGAACAGCTCGTCGCTCCAGCTCAACCCGCCATCGAAGCTGCGCGCCTGCCGGCCGATGAACGGCCGCGTCTTGTCGCGGGCGTGCAGGCTCTCCTGTTCCCCTCGAAACCCCCGCGAAAACACCACCACCACTTCGTCACCCCAGATCCACATGCCGTAATTGGCCGGCCAGGCAACGAACTCGCCCTCCTTGCGGTAGATTTCGAGGTGCTGCGTCATGGTCAAATCTCCGTCGGGCCCGCGAGGGCCGGGTCGCGATAATCGAACTGGGAGGCGTCAGCCCTTGACGCCGCTGGTGACCGCGCCGTCGATGACGTAGCGCTGCGCGAACAGGAACACGACGATCACCGGCAGGGTGATCAGCGTCGCCATCGCCATCACCACGTTCCAGCGCGCATCGGGTCCGCTCTGTAAGAGCTGCAGCCCGATCTGCAGCGTCGCCATCTCGCGCTGCGAGGTGAGGATCAGCGGCCAGATGAAATCGTTCCAGGCGCTCTGAAAGCTCAGCACGCCGAGCACCGCCATAGCCGGGCGGGCCAGAGGCAGCAGGATGCGCCAGAAGATGGTGAAGGTCTTGGCGCCGTCGAGCCGCGCCGATTCCTCATACTCGATCGGGATGCGCGAGAAGAACTGCCGCATCATGAAGATGCCGAACGGCGTCGCCGCGGTGGGGAGGATCATCCCCCAATAGGTGTTGAGCAGTCCGGTGCCGCCATTGCCCAGCCAGTCATTGCCGCCGGCGAACGGGATGCGCTGCACGATCAGGAACACCGGCACGATCTGGCTCTGCGCCGGCACCATCAACAGGCCAACCACCAGCGCGAAGATCAGGTTCTTGCCCTTGAACTGCATCCGCGCCAGCGCGTAGCCGGCCAGCGCGCAGAACACCATGTTCGAGGCAGTCGAGCCGAGCGCGAACACCAGGCTGTTGATCAGCTGCCGCCCGGTATCGGGCCCGGCAATGGCGTCGATATAGTTCTGCCAGACGAGGCTGTTGGGGATGAAGTTGGGCGGAAACTGGAAGGTCTCGGCGTCGGTCTTGAACGAGGTCGACACCATCCACAGAAACGGGGTGATCGTCGCCAGCGCGGCGAAGATCAGCAGCCCGTAGCCGATCGCCCGCTCGGCCACCGGCCACCAGCGCTGCTGGAACGACACGGTCGGGACTGCCGGAGCAGCGGTTTGCGCGATGTCGCTCATGATTCACCCCGGCGCATGAGCTTGGTGCCGATGATCGAGAACAGGAGGATGGCGAGGAACAGCACGGTCGACATCGCCGCCGCATAGCCGAACTCGGTATAGCCGAAGGCGGTCTGGTACATCTGGAACACGATGGTTTCGGTGGAGCCGAGCGGCCCGCCATTGGTCATCACGTAGATCGCGCCGAACACCTGGAAGGTCTGCACGATCAGGATGATCATCAGGTAGAAGGTGACGTTGCTGAGCATCGGCACGGTGATGCGGAAGAAGACGTCCTTGGTCTTGGCCCCATCGAGCCGCGCTGCCTCGTAGATATCCTTGGGGATATCCTGCAGCCCGGCGAGGTATATGATCATCGCGGTGCCGAAATCGCGCCAGATCGCCATGACGATCAGCGAGGTCATCGCGAGGTTGGGGCTCTGTAGCCACGGCTGCGGCGGCAGGCCGAGCTGCGTCAGGGTGCCGTTGATCGGGCCCGAATAGGGCTCGTAGACATACATCCACACCACCGCCGCGGCGATCAGCGAGGTCAGCACCGGCAGGTAGAAGATGGTGCGAAAGACGATGCGGCCGCGCAGCTTGCCGTTGAGCGCCACCGCTGCCAGCAGCCCCAGCGCCATGGTAGGCAGGGTCACCCCGACGGTGTAGTAGGCGGTATTGCCCACCGCTTGCCGGAACCGGCTGTCCGACACCAGTTTGATATAGTTGTCGAACCAGACGAAATTGGTTGGCCTGAGGAACGAGATGTCGGTGAGGCTCATCACCACTGTCGCTGCTGCCGGGAGCAGCAGCGACAGGAACAGGATGATCAGGGCCGGCGTCAGGAAGGCGTAGGCGCTCCAGTTCTGCGTGAAGCTTTGTGGCCGTCGGGCCAGAGCTGTGCTCGATTGCAGCGCCATGTCGTCGCCTTCCTTAGCGGCCGAGAACCGCGATGACCTCGGCCTCGGCGGCCTTCAGCGCTTCCTCGGCGGTGACGCGCTTGAACAGCGTCTCCTGCACGGCGCGGGCGATGATCGTCACCATGCGCGAGAAGGCCGGGATGGCCGCGGCCTTGGGCGGCGCGAAGCTGGCGGTCTTGATGAACTTCGAAAGGAACGGATCGGCCTGCACCGTCGGATCCTGCTGTGCCGCCTTCAGCACCGGCACGTTCTTCGAGGCCAGAGCGAACGCCACCTGCTGCTCCTGCGACAGCGCGAACTCGACGAAGCTCACCGCTGCCGCCTGGTTCGGCGACGCCTTGGTCACGGCGAAGCTGAACGGGTCGACCAGCGAGGTGAAGCCGCCCTTCTCCATCGGGATCGGCAGCACGTCGAACTCGATGCCCGCCTTCAGCGCGTTGTTGGTCGAGTAGTTGCCGGCGATGATCATCGCGGCGCGACCCTGGTTGATCGGGCTCGCCGAACCGCCTGGCCCGAGGCCGAAGCCGAGATCGGTGACCTTGTCGGTATGTAAGAGCTCGAACATGAAGTTGATCGCCGCAAGGCCTTCGGGACCGCCAAAGGCCGGCGCCGTCAGGTCGTCGTTGAACAGCGTGCCGCCGGCGCCCTGCAACAGCAGGGTGAAGATCTCCCAGGTCTCGAGATCGTTGTGGAACATGCTAAGGCCGGCCACTTCGAGCAGGCCATTGTCCTGCCGCTTGGTGAGCGCCTTGGCCCACTCGCGCAGCTCGGCCCAATCCTGCGGGCCCTTGTCCGCGTCGAGCCCGGCTTCGGTGACGTATTTGCGGTTGATGCCGAGGCCGCGCGACGTGCCGTAGAGCGGCACCGAGACCTGCTGTCCACCGATATTGCCATAGGCGAGGAGCGAGGCATCGAGCCCGGCGAAATCGACATTGGCGAGCCCGGTTTTGAGGTCGGCCAGCTTGTCGCCGGTCGAATAGGTCAGGGTGTAATCCCAGTGCTGGATGAACAGGTCCGGCGCGGTGTTGCCGTTGATCGCGGTGAGGATCTTTTCGTTGAGCTGGCTCGGCTCGGCGAACAGGCTCGAGTTGAGCGCGATCCCCGGATGCGCCGTCTTGAACGCCGCTTCGAGCGCTTCGCCCGCCGCCTTCTTGCTGCCGGCGAGCTGCGACCAGAACACCAGTTGCTGGTCCTGGGCGAAGGCCCGGCCGATACCGCCGGCGGCGGTGATGGCAAGGCTGCTGGCGGCGGCGCCGAAGAGGAACTGCCGGCGGTTGGATTTGAAGGTCATCTCGTTACTCCCTTTTGAGCGCGCGACCGGAGGCATGGTCCTCCTCCCCCAGGTCGCGGGCGATGAAAACGCGTCAGTCGCGGTGTCCGCGAGCCTGGCCCGCGGCATCGAAGAGGTGGATCTGCTTCAGCGGCACGTGGACGCCGAGCGGCGCATCGGCAGCAATCGCCGGATCGCCGTTGAACAAGGCGGTCAGCGTCCGGCCGCCCTGCTCGCCATAAACGATGGTGTGGAGCCCCAGCCGCTCGACGGTGCGCGGGGCGATGCTGAGGGTCAGCGCCGGCTCACCTGGCGCGGTTGTGGTGATCGCCTCGGGCCGGATGCCGATGGTCGCGTCGCCGCCGACGGTGAAGCCGGAAGCATCGCCCGGCAACGCCAGCTGCCCGACCTCGGGCACCTCGAGCAGCACGTTGCCGCCCTCGAGCCCCGCGACCTTGGCAGTCAGAAAGTTCATTGGCGGGCTACCAATGAAGCCGGCGACGAACAGGTTCGCCGGCCGGTGATAGAGATCCATCGGCTTGCCGACCTGCTCGACCTTGCCGGCATTCAGCACCACGATGCGGTCGGCCATGGTCATGGCTTCAAGCTGGTCGTGCGTCACATAGACCATGGTCGAGCCGAGCCGCTTATGCAGCTGGGTCAGCTCGGAGCGCATTTCCATGCGCAACGCCGCGTCGAGGTTCGACAGCGGCTCATCCATCAGGAAGATCTCGGGCTTCCGCACAATGGCCCGGGCGATCGCCACGCGCTGCCGCTGCCCGCCCGAGAGCTTGTTCGGCTTGTCCTGCAACCGCGTCGTCAGCTGTACCGTCGCCGCGGCCTTGGCCACCTGTTCGCGGATATCGGCCTTCGAGCGCTTCTCCATCTGCAGCGGAAAGGCGATGTTCTCGAACACGCTCATATGCGGGTAGAGCGCATAGGACTGGAACACCATGGCCACCGGCCGTTCGCCAGCCTGCCGCGCCGTCATGTCTTTGTCACCGATCGCCACCGTGCCGGCGCTGACCGGATCGAGCCCGGCAATCAGCCGCAGCAACGTCGACTTGCCGCAACCCGAGGGGCCGACAAACACCGCGAACTCGCCATCCTCGATGGCCAGCGACACGTCCTTTACCGCCTCGAACGTCCCGTAGGTCTTCGAGACATTCTGAAGTTGCAGTTCGGCCAACGGCGCCCTCCCAGCATGCACGTCCTACCGGCTCGCATGGTGGCGTTACGCCGCCGTCATCCCTCGCCGATGGATTGACCTTGCAACAGAATCCGGCTCGTGTAAACACACAGATTGAACAACTACTCCATCTGGTGATTGTATCAGTGACACAAGAACTCGCAGCCGCCTCTCAAGCCAGCAATTCCAAGGCTCTCGGCGGCATCGTCGCCGCCTCTTTGACCCCTGTCACTGACACCGGAAGCATCGACATTGTGCGACTGAAGTCGCATATCGACTGGCTGTTCGCCGCCGGCTGCAGCTACGTTTCGCCCTTCGGTTCGACCGGTGAGGGGGCTTCGTTCTCGGTGCGGGAAAAGCGGGCGGCGCTGGCCGCACTACAGCAGGCGGGCGTAGCGATGGACCGGCTGATCCCGGCCTCGATGAGCGCCGCGCTCGATGATGCCGTGGCGACCATCGCCGCTGCCGCCGATCTCGGCTGCCGCGCCGTGCTGATCGCCCCACCCTTCTATTATGGCGCGACCAGCCAGGACGGCATCGCCGCCTTCTTCGAGGCTGCTGCCAACCGCTTCGGCGGCAGCTTCCCCCTCGATGTGGTGCTCTACCATATCCCCGCCATGACCAAGGTCGGCTACGGCGTCGAGCTGGTCGAGCGCCTCATTGCCCGGCATGGCAAGCGCATCGTCGGCATCAAGGATTCGACCGGCGACCGCACCTATACGCTGATGCTGGCCAGGACCTTCCCGAACCTCAGGATCTTCACCGGTGACGACCGCGTGCTGCCCGACCTGCTGGCTGCCGGAGGCGCCGGGATGATCGGCGGCCTACCCAACGTCAATGCCATCGAGCTCTGCCAGTTCTTCGCCAACCCCAACGGCCCGGCAGCCCAGGGTCTGCGCGACCGCGCCGCGAAACGCATCGTCGCCGTCGACGACCATGGCGGCATCATCGCGCTGAAAGCGGTGAAGGCGCGGATCAGCGGCGACGCTGCCTGGATGCGGCCCCTTGAGCCGTTATTGCCGCTCTCGCCGGCCGGCGTCACCGCGCTGCTCCAGAGTTTCCGGCAGAGCCAATTCCAATTCCCAGGCGAACAGGATTGAGTTAACGCTCAGGCGAGCGCGAAGGAGGGAAACGCGTATGTCGACCAAGGTCCTGACGGCCCCGACCCGACGCGCGGTGCGTCGCCAGCGGAGCACGGCCGGCGCCGACAACACGCTGAACCGGCAGACGGCTTACCAGCGCTTCCAGCGCCTGCTGCTGGCCGGCCAGATTCAGCCCGGCCAGAACCTGTCGCAGCGCGATTTGGTGTCGAAGCTCGGCATTTCGCTCGGCGCCCTGCGCGAGCTGCTGCCGCGGCTCGAGGCGGAAAGCCTGCTTGCCGTGCTGCCGCAGCGCGGCATCCAGATCACCACCGTCGATCTGAGGATGATCCGCGAATCCTACCAGATGCGCCTCGCCTATGAGCGCGAGGCGACCATCTACGCCATCGAGCATGTGAGCGACGCGGCGCTGCAGCAGCAGCGGGCGCTGCACGCCTCGATCCTCGAACGCGCCAGCAGCGGTGGCATCAGCGGCGCGCTGCTCGATGAGGCGCAGAAGATCGATTCCGATTTCCACGATTTCCTCATCGGCGCCACCGGCAACGAGGTGCTGATCCAGGCCTATTCGATCAACGCCATCCGCGTCCGCATGATCCAGCTCGACCGCATCCGGCTGAACCCGGTGGTGCTCGCCCCGGCGCTGGCCGATCACCTCGACATCATCGACGCACTGCTGAAACGCGACCGCGCCAAGGCAGAACTGGCGATGGAAACCCATATCCACAACGCCCGGCTGCGCGCGGTTACCTTCTAGTTCTGAAGCCCACCTTGTTATCGGCGCATTTCATGCCTATATAGCTTCCATACGTTACGGCCATCTTTGGCTTCTGATCTGCCGGCTTGCCGGTTGTTTGGTTCCCCTGAATTGCGAACGTCTAGACCTCCGCCGCGTGTTGCGCCGGAGGAACGAGTGCGTTCGCCACTGGGCGTCCCCTCACAATCGAAAGTACCGTCATGATCAATGGCACCGTGAAATTCTACAACTCCACCAAGGGCTTTGGCTTCATCTCCCCGGCCGACGGCAGCAAGGACGCTTTCGTCCATGCCACCGCGCTGGAAGCATCTGGCATCTCCGGCCTCGCCGAAGGCCAGCAGGTCACCTATGACCTGCAGAGCGGCCGCGACGGCAAGCTGTCGGCGACCAACCTGCAGCTCGCCTGATCGATCTGCCGGGCCCGTCAACTAGAGCGTTCCCAGGAAAAGTTGCAGACTTTTCCGGTTCGGAAGCGCGACTAAACAGGACAGGCCCGGCATACGCCTCCCGCTTCGCGGTCGAGGCGTTTCAACGAGAGGCCCCGCATCTTCCGATGACGGGCCCACAAGAGAACACATGACACATCTGAACTACCAGGCTCGCGCCGAGCTCTATCTCGGTCGCGACTGGCAAACTGCCACAGCCCAGGGCCCTCGGGCTTTCCGGGTCGCGGCACACGCCTTGCGCTTCGCCTTCGAGGAAGTTGCACCCGTCAGTCTGCGCGGCGCCCGCCTCCGGGTCGGTGACCGCGTCTATGCCGGCGACGCCCTCAAGCGCCTCTACCAGAGCGGCAACTACCCGCTCCAACGCAAACCCACCGGCCGCGCCCGCGGCTCAACCGCCCGAAAGGACCCGACATGGACAACTTCAGCTACACCGCCTCCGCCGAACTCTATCCCAGCCGCCGCTACGCCAAGTCGCCGCGCGAGCAGTATCGCCGCTTCAAGACGGCAGCCGAGGCCATCCAGTACATCGTCGAGGACCGCCCAGCTGCCTGGCTGATCGGAACCTTCCTCGAAGTCGATGGACGGCGCTTCGATGGCAACGCCATCCGCGCCCTCTACGAGGCCGACGGCTACCCGCTGCAGCGTCAGCAGCAGGCCGCCGCCTGATCCTCAAGCCTTTCTTCCCTGCTCCAGTTCGTGCAGACATCCTGTGCTGCATGAATCGACCCCGCCACGGTGCGGGGTCAGGGGAGAGAGGCCATGAAGAAACTCATCAACGACATTCCTTCGCTCGTCCGTCAGTCGCTCGAAGGCCTCGCCATGCTGCATCCCGGGCTGGCGCTGCTCGGCAGCGAGAACACCCTGATCCGCTCCGACCTCGAGGCCTTCCGCAAGAGCGGCAAGGTAGCGATCGTCACCGGCGGCGGCGCCGGCCATGAGCCGGCTCATGCCGGCTATGTCGGCAAGGGCATGCTGACCGCCGCCGTCAGCGGCGACGTCTTCGCCTCCCCCTCGACCGACGCGGTCTATGCAGCGCTCCGCGCTGTCGGCAATCCGGCCGGCATCCTGGTGATCGTCAAGAACTACACCGGCGACCGGCTGAATTTCGGCCTCGCCGCCGAAATGGCCCGCGCCGACGGTATCCCGGTCGAGCTGGTGATCGTCGACGACGATGCGGCGCTCGGCAAAGCTGAGCGTACCGCCGGCCGCCGCGGCATCGCCGGCACGGTGTTTGTCCACAAGGTCGCCGGCGCCGCTGCCGAAGCCGGCCTCCCGCTGAGCGAGGTGAAAGCCCGGGCGCTTGCCGCCATCGGCGCCGTCGCCTCGATGGGCGTGGCGCTCTCGCCCTGCACGGTTCCTGCCGCCGGCAAACCCAACTTCTCGCTCGGCGACGACGAGATGGAACTGGGCCTCGGCATCCATGGCGAAGCCGGGGTGCAGCGCATCGTCATGCAGCCGGCCCGCCAGATCGTCGAAACCCTCATCGACACCATCCTCGCCGATCGCGGTCTCAAGGGCGGCGACCACGTCGCGCTGCTGGTCAACAACCTCGGCAGTACCGCGCAGATGGAAATGAGCATCGTGGCGCGCGACGCGCTTCAGGTGCTGCAGGCGCGCGGCATCACTGTGGATCGCGGCTTTGCCGGCACCTTCCTCACCGCCATCGAAATGACCGGCATCTCGCTGAGCCTGCTCCACACCGACGACGCACTCCTCGCAGCGCTCGATGCCCCTACCACCGCCCCGGCCTGGCCCGGCACGCATGGCCGGCTGCCGCTCGCGGCGCTCACCACCCTGCCGGCTCCGGCCATCGGCAGCGACCCCACCGCCGGTTCCGGCCCGGCCACCCCGGCCGAGCTCGTTGCTGTGCTCACCTCGGCCTGCTACGCCATCATCGCCGCCGAAGCCGAACTGACCGAGATGGACCGTATCGTCGGCGACGGCGATATCGGCCACTCGCTGGCCAGCGGCGCCAACGCCTTGCTGCAGCTGGCGCCCGCCTGGACCGGCCGGCCGCTCGATGCGGTGCTGCGCGAGATCGGCCTTGCCCTGCGCAAGAGCATCGGCGGCACCTCCGGCCCACTCTACGCCGCCTTCGCCATCGCTGCCGCCCAGTCGGTCGCTGACGGCGGAGCTGACAGCGCCACCCTCGCCCGCGCCTTCAGCGCCGGTGCCGACGCCATCAAGCGGCTGGGCGGCGCCGACGCCGGCGACCGCACCATGCTCGACGCTCTGCTCCCGGCCGCCGCAGCAATGACTGCAGAAACCACCGCCGAGCAGCTGAGCTCGGCTGCCGCGGCCGCCCGCTCCGGCGCCGAACGCACCGCCGCGATGCACCCCCGCCGCGGCCGCTCCAGCTATATCGGCGACCGCGCCGTCGGTCACCCCGACCCCGGCGCCGTCGCCATCGCCCTCTGGCTGGAGGCCGCGGCGAAAGCCGCGGGCTAAGGGGGAACCGCATTTCCCTGCGACCACCGGTTCGGGTCGCGGGGCGGAAACCATTTCCGCTGCTCCACGTTTCGTCGCCAGGCCCGGCACGCCTCAACGAAAACAATTGTGGAGAGAAATCATGATGATCCGCAGCCTCGTTTCCGCCGCCGCCCTCTCGCTGGCCATGCTGGCATCGGGCGCCCTGGCGCAGACCTCGATCAACGGCGTCGAGATTTCCGCCGAGGATCTGCCCAAGGTCCAGGCGCAGTGTGACGATCTGGCGGCAGAAGCCGCCAAGGCGGATGGCGGCACCGCCACCGACGAGACCAAGGCTAATGATGCCAGCGAGAACGCCGAGTCGAGCGACGAGCCCGATACCCCGGCCGAGACCGCCGAGGGCACCGCCAAGATCGACCTGGCGACGCTGACGCTCGACGCCTGCAAGACGGCCGGCCTCGTGAAGTAGGCCCTGCCTGGCGGCGGGGCCGGAAGGGCCCTCCTCCGCCCATGCGAAAAGCCCCGCCACCCTCGAGGCCGTGCGGGGCTTCATGCTGTCTGGAGGGAACCCTGCGCGGGGGCAGGAGTTGACTCCGAAGAGAGTGGTGGCTGGCGAAGGATCCCCTTCAACCTTGGACTCGCCGGCTGCCGCTCTCGTATGATTGCCACTTCGGCTGGTAGCCCGAGCTATGCGAGCGCTGAACCGCGCCTCGCTGCCCGGCCCGTCGAGGCCAACGCGTGACTGGTCTCGTAGAGGCTCAGCGATCCGCCGGAGCCGAGGTTTGTACCCGGCTCATCAGCTCGACGGCCAGGGCCTGCAAGCTCTCGGTCTGGGCGACGCTGAACTGGCGCGGCGCAACGTCGAAGATGCTCAGCGTGCCGACCGGCTGTCCAGACTCGGGCAAGAGCGGCACCCCGGCATAAAAGCGAATGCCATTTTCGAGCAGGAACGGGTTCTCGCGAAAATGCTCGTGGGCGGCAACATCCTCGATCACCAGCGGGCTGCCCTGTTTGCCAACCTGCTCGTACAGCGAAGTGGCATCGAGATTTGCCGGCGGGGGCGGCTCCTCTGCGGAACTGTCGGCTCGCTCGATGATGCTGGCGGTGGCGAGCGGAACCTCGAAGGTCGCAGCGACCTTGGCAAGGAAGTCGTCGAGCCAGCCGCCATAGCGGGTGTCGCGCTGCAGCCGGCGCAGCGCCTCGAGCTGTCCGACACCGCTCGGCGGCTCGGCCTCACTGCCGGCGTCATCAGCTCCACCCAGGAGGGTGAGCGCCTGTGTCAGGGCCCCCTTCATGCTCCGGGCGATAGCATCGACCCCGAGGTCGGCGGGCATGAAATCTGCGTCGGAACTGGCAACGTTGAACAGGCAGGCAAGAATTCCGGTCTCCGCGCTCCTCGCCTTCAGCCGTCGCGCCGCGTAACGCACGAAGCTCTTTGGGCTGCTGCCCAGATAGCACAAGCACACGGCGTTGACGCCGCTGAGGTCGATCTGCCCCAGCCCTTCGCGCCGGGCCGACATTGGCGGCAACTGGCTGACCTCCACCCCGGCCTGCTTGAGCAGCGCACTGAGCATCTCGGCGGCCGCGGCATCGAGCTCGGTCCTGCCACCAATGACGAGGATTTTGCCGGCGCCCGGCAGTTCGCTCTGCATGGTCTCAGAGGGCGCCAGTTCGTCCATGACGTCGCTCAGCGTCTCGACGATGGCGCGGCGCGGCCCCATGTCGGACCCATCGAGTTGCAGGTCGGCTTCTGCGAGCCGCAGCGCTGGCAGCGCTATGCTGTCGATGAATTGAGGCAGATCAGTCTCGGCCACCTCGGAACTCGCCATGTCGATGGCTTCCTCGGTGTTACGCGCCAACAGCCGCTGGTAGAAGCGCTGCTCGCCGGTCAGCACCGGCTCGCTGCCGAGCAGAATCTCGAGGAAAGCCAGGTTGGGAACATAGCGCCCGATCACCACGAGGCAGACCGTCAGTGGCGTCGCCAGCAGCAGCCCGATCGGACCCCATAACGTCGCCCAGAAGATTGCGGCGACGAGGACCGCGAGGGCCGAAAGCCCGGTGCTCGACCCGTAAAGGCGGGGCTCGATGGCATTGGTCGTGGTCAGTTCGACCACCAGGTAGAGCAGGATCACCCCGGCCAGCATGGTCCAGCCCGGATCCACCGCGAATGCCAGGGTGAGCGGAATGGTCACAGCAATGAGCGTGCCGACGAAAGGTATGTAGCGAAACAGCGTGGCGAACAGCCCCCAAAGCACCGCGTTGGGCACCCCCAGCAGCACCAGCCCGGCGCCGAACACCACGCCATAGCCGGCGTTCACCAGGAACTGCACCAGCAGGTAGCGGCTTACCCGCTGCGCCGACTCATTGAGCACCTTGGTGCTGGTCCTGAGGTCGCCGCGGCTTACCAGCCTGAGGAAGCGATCGCGCAGGTCCTCGCGTTCGAGCAGCAGGAAGATGACGAGGACCGTAACGATCGCGCCGGTCGCCAACGGGCCGAGCAGTGAGCCGAGCAGCCCTTGGACCGACGCCAGCGGCGAGGGCGGAACATTGGCGATGGTCACCGGCAAGGGGTTACCCTCGGTACCGGGCTTGTTGCCGGAGAGACCAGTTTGTTCGCCCAGCCGCTCGGCCGCCTGCGCCAGGCGCTCGAACACATCCTCGGAGCCTGCGGTCATCTGGAAAGACCGGATTTTGGCGGCGATGGTCGATTGATACTGCGGCAGGTCTCCCGCCAGCTTCAGCAACTGGGTCACCACCAGATACCCAACCAGCGCGATCATTACACCGGCACCGAGGACCGCCACAAGCGTTGCGACGACGTTGGGTAATCCGACGCGACGAAGCCCCGCCACCACCGGCGACAGGGCGAAGGCAAGCAGCACCGCCAGCACCAGCGGCACAAAGATCCCCTGCCCCAGATAGAGCCCCACAATCAGCGTCAGAAAGAAGCCGGCAGCTGCCGCCGTTTCGAGCGGCAGGCCGCCCTTGTGGGGAAGCGGAGCATTGTCCGGTGTTGCCATAGATACTCCCGACGGTGGCCCGCCTTGTTCTCATCGACCGGTCAACAGCATACCGACGCCGGCGCGCCACCTGCCGCCGGGCCAATCGGCCGCGGAGACCCATTTCAGGCGGACAAGGAGGGATCGTCCGTAACAGATCGAAGCTGTGAACTCCCTGACGTCATTTCGGTTGCTTGGGCGCAACCTCGAAACTCGGAGGCCCCAACCTGATCAATGCCTGTGGGGTCGCGGCGATTGAGCTATGAGCCGCATCGCTGACGAACAATGCGGGCCAACCGATCTGCGCGCAGTGGAGCACGGGTGGCGCACAAGCCGTTTTCCGTCGAGCCTCTCACTCCGCTAGGCCGAAATGCGAAAAGCCCCGCTTTCGCGGGGCTTTTGCAATCCAAGCTTTGGTTGCGGGGACAGGATTTGAACCTGTGACCTTCAGGTTATGAGCCTGACGAGCTACCGGGCTGCTCCACCCCGCGTCAGATATCAAAGCCTTGGCTTTTTTGCGCCTTCGTGTGCGGCCATCGCCGCCGACGCAGGGGGTATATAGGGGGTGATCTCCGCCACCTCAAGGCAAAAAGCGCGTTGCGTGACAGTTTTTTGACCTGAGGCCCCGAACCCCTTACTGCGCCGGGGCCGGAGCCCCCTCTGCCGGGGCTTCCGCCTCGACCGGCGGCTTGGCCCGGCAGCCGATGCCGAGCTCGCGATAAAGCTTGTTGCCGGCATTGATCAACTGGCCCCGCGCCACTTCGAGCCCACGGCGGCTGGCGCGCGGGCCGAGCGCCTCCGGGCGCTTGGCCACATCCTTGGAGAGCTTTTCGAGATAGGGCACGAACAGCTGGATCGACTGCATGGCCGAGATCACCTCGGGACACCTCTTGCCGATCCCCGCCGCCACGGCCAGCGTCAGGTTCGCCTCGGCCGCCTGGCGTGCCTCGATCACCGCCTGGGTGAATTCTGCAGTCTGCAGCTTCACCGGTTTGGCGTAGCGCGGCTCGTTCGCCTTGTCGGCCGGCATCGCAAAGCTGGCGCAGAGCCGACTGAACCATTCCTCGGCTCTGACCCGCGCCGCAAAGGTGATGACGCGCGACTGGACGATATGGGTCTGCAGCGCCGCGATGTCCTTGGCGGGCTTCCCCTGCAGCGAGCCCCGCGCCTCGGCGAGCAGCCGATAGCCGAGTGCAAACGAGTTGGAGGCGCGGGTCAGTTCGGCGCAATCGCTGCGCTGCGCCGCGGGTTGCAGCTTCAGCGTGTCCCGCCCCACCGACTGGGTCACGGCGCCGACCAGTGCCGCCAGCTCCTTGAGGTTCATCTGACCGATCCGGCTCAGGTCTGATTCGTTCTGTGCCACGGCCGGCCACGCCACGACTGTCGCGACGGTGAAGGCGAAGACGGCGAGCGGCAACAGAAATTTGCGCAACGGCGATATCCTTGAAATGGCGCGGACAATCTCTCCGATCCGGCCCGCCTGCGCAACCTTGGCCCGACCTTCGGGGGATTGTCTGGGCCAGCCTCGCCTCATACGGTGCGCGCCGAACTGAAGGGGCATTTCCATGAAGATGAAGACGCTTGGCCGCACCGATATCTCGGTGTCCGAGATCTGCCTGGGCACCATGACCTGGGGCAAGCAGAACACCGAGGCCGAAGGCCATCAGCAGATGGATTATGCCGTCGAGCAGGGTATCAACTTCTTCGATACCGCCGAGATGTACGCCGTGCCGCCCGACGCCTCGACCTACGGCAAGACCGAGGAAATCATCGGCAGCTGGTTCAAGCAGACCGGCAGGCGTAACGACATTGTGTTGGCATCGAAGGTCGCGGGCGGCGGGCGGCCATGGGTGCGCGGCGGCCGCGGCATCGATGGGCCGAGCGTGCGCGAAGCGGTGGAAGGCAGCCTCAGGCGCCTGCAGACCGACCGCATCGATCTCTACCAGATCCACTGGCCCCGCCGCGGGCACTACCATTTCGAGGGCTCGTGGGACTACAACCCCTACCTGCAGGATAAGGAAAGCGTGCTGCCCAACATGCTCGAAGTGCTGCAGGTGATGGGCGAGCTGGTGCGGGAGGGCAAGATCCGCCATTTCGGCCTCTCCAATGAGAGCGCCTGGGGCACCATGCAGTATCTGAAGCTCTCCATGGAGCTCGGCCTGCCGCGCGTGCAGACCATTCAGAACGAATATAATTTCCTGCGCCGCTACTACGACATGGATCTGGCCGAACTGGCCTTCCACGAGGATGTCGGGCTCCTGGCCTATTCGCCGCTGGCGGCGGGCGCCATCTCCGGCAAATACCTTGGCGGTGTGCTGCCTGAAGGGACGCGCGGCGCCGTGGCCGGTTCCGCCTATCGCAACAACCAGTACACCGAGCCGGCGATCCGGGCCTATATCGCGCTGGCCGAAAAGCACGGTCTCGACGTCTGCCAGATGGCCATCGCCTTCTGCCTCACCAAGCCGTTCATGACCTCGGTGATCATCGGCGCAACGACCATGGAACAGCTCAAGACCAATATCGGCGCAGCCGATGTCGAGCTGTCGGAGGCGGTGCTGAACGAGATCCAGCAGATTTTTATGCGCTACGCGCGGACGCTGTAGGCCGGCGGAGCCCCAAGGCCGGTGCGGGCCGCCCCACACCCTTGATCCCTCCCCGCAAGGGGGAGGGAACAGGGGTGGGGGTCCACGACCACCGGCCGCGCCGCCTATTCCCCCTGCGTGCGCACCCGCGCAAATCGCTTCCCCCTCCCGCTCGCGATTTGGCATCTCAATTCTCGACCAATCCGATAGGGTTTGTCATTCTCTTTGCATACGCCGGGTTCCCTCCTCCCTTCCCGGCGGCAACGCGGCCCCGCTGCTTCCCCCTGTAGGTGGCGGGGCCGACCCAACCGAGGAGTTATGCCGTGCTGCACTTTGTTGGAATCCTGAGCCCGCGCGATGACTTTCCGCCGGGCGACGACCGGCAGAAGCCGTTCTTCGGCCCAGAATGGCGCCTGACCCGCAGCGAGCGCGATGCCGCGGTACTCGACGGCAAGTGGCCGGCGCCGGCCGAAGAGCAGCGCGACCCCGCCGAAGGCATGCGCTTCGTTTCCCTGCTGTCGCCGCCCTTTATCTGAGCGTTTCCAGGCAGCGTCACGGCGCTATAAAGGAGCCATCGATTCCCCGAGGGCTCCGGGCGCCATGACGCTGTTCGCGACACTTTTCCCGCTGATCTGCTGGTTCGCCTACAACTATGGCGTACCGTTGCTGGAGCGGAAGCGGCCGTCGCTGTCGGTGATCATGTCGATGCAGCGCCGCCGCTGGGTGGCCAATGCGGTCAAGCGCGATACCCCGCTCGATGCCATCCTCGCTGGCAACCTGATGGGTTCGGTGAGCTTTCTCGCCTCGACTTCGGTGCTGCTGGTGCTGGCGGTGTTCACCGCCTTCGGCAATCTCACCGCGCTGACCGACACGCTGACCACCGTCGGGCTGAAGGCGAGCTACACCACGCAGGACGTACAGATCCATCTGTTCGCGACGCTCGCCATCTTCGTTCTGAGCTTTTTCTCGTTCACCCTGGCACTGCGCCAGTTCAACCACTTCTGCATCCTGCTCGGCGCCATCGAGCATTCCGAGCACGTCGCTCGCGACGAGATCGATGGCATCGCGCAGCTCAACACGCTGGCCGCCAAGAACTTCAACAACGGCATCCGCGCCTATTATTTCGCGGTGCCGATGGTCGCCTGGTTCGCCAATGAGTGGCTGGCGGTAGGGGCGAGCCTCGTCACGGTGGCTTTCCTGATCCACCGCGAGTTCTTCTCCACCGCCCACCGCGTCGCCGCGTCCATCGCGGTCCTCGCCAGCCGGCGTGAGAAGGAACACGGCTGACTTTTCCGGTTCGAAAGCGCGACGAGTCAAAGAACCTGGAGGTGCGAGGCTAGAGGTCCTGGAACACACGCCACGGCTGATAGAGCTTGGGACCGCCGCCCCCCAGTTGCATTTTCTCGCTCCATTTGCCCAGCAACTCGCCGCTGACATCAGCCGTCGCCATCAGTGGCGCCATCAGATGCCCGATATGGGCGAAGTGCTCCAGTGCCGCATCGATATCGCGATAGCGCTCGTAGACGATCGCCTCGCTCTCATCCTCGTTGAAGAAGATCTCGTATTGCAGCGTGCCGGTGTCCTGCGTGCGGACGATCTCCATCGCCTGTTCGCACAGCGCCTTGTACTCCGCCAGCTTGCCCGGCCGAATGACTGCACGGGCGACGCCCTTGATCTCTTCCATGATGTTTTCCTTTCGAAATGACTGCCCCCTAGCGGACAGTCAGGAAACTAAGGCGAACTGGTCAGGGGCGTAATGACCAGTTGGAGCCGATTGAGTTGTCCAGTTTGGGCTGCGTCAGACCCGCAGCGCCAACTTGCCGATGCTGGCGCGACCTTCAAGGGCGGCGAGGGCTCGCGGCCCATCGTCAAGCTTGTAGACCGTCGGTTGCACTGGGGCGAGGACACCGGCGCCGATGAGGCCGAACAACTCGCCCATGACGTCACCGAAGATCCGCGGCGCCGCCTCGATTAGCTTACCCATGTTGAAGCCGATGATCTGCACCTGGTGTTCGTAGACGAGGTCCCAGTTGCTGAGCGACGCCTCGCCGGCCGGCAACCCGGTCACCACGACCCGGCCGGTAACCCGTCGTGTCGCCGCGAGGCTGGCGGCAAAAGTCTCGCCGCCAACCGACTCGATGACGAGGTCCGCGCCGATGCCACCGGTCAGCGCCAGCACCTGGGCGGCAAGGTTGTCGCTGCGCGAGTCGAGCACATGGTCGGCCCCCAGCGATCGCACCACCTCGTGCTTTTCCGGTGAAGCCGTGCCGATCACTATCGCGCCGTAGTGCTTGGCGATCTTCACTGCAGCCTGGCCGGTCGCCCCGGCGGCGGCATGGATCAGCACCGTCTGGCCCTCGGCCAGTTGCCCCATCGGCTTGAGCGCCGCGATCGCCGTCGGCAGGTTGACCACCAGCCCGAGGGCCTGCTCGCCGCTCCACCCCGGGGGGATCGGCACCGCGGCAACTGCCGGCAGCACCATGTACTCGGCGAATGCGCCGTAACCGACGCCGATGACCTCCGCCCCGAGCACCGGGTTCGTTACGCCTTCGCCCAAGGCGACCACCTCGCCTGTCGCCTCAAAGCCGGCGAGATAGGGTGGCCGGGGCCCACCGCGAAACGTGCCATGCGCCTGCGAAAGATCGGCGATGTTGACGCCAGCAGCGTTGACCCGGACGAGAACCTGCCCGGGGCCTGGCGCCGGCACCGGCGCGTCGGTGATCATCCTCAGGTCCTGCGGACCGTTCAGGGATGTTTGCTGCAGGGCACGCATGCTGGCGGGGATGCTCATCGAACTGGTCCTTGCTGGAAGCGCCGATGTCTATTGTTTGTTGATCGACAAACAAATAACTGCATGGCGTCCGCAGCTCCGTCAAGCTATAGTTTGTCGATCGACCAAAAAAGGAAACCTCATGGCAGCGCGCGGCAGGCCACGCACCTTCGACCGAGACGTCGCGCTTCGCAGCGCCATGGATCTGTTCTGGGAGCGCGGTTACGAGGGAACGTCGATGAAGGACCTGACCGAGGTCATGGGGATCGCGTCGGCCAGCATCTACGCCTCGTTCGGCAGCAAGGAAGAGCTGTTTCGCGAGGCGGTCGCGCTTAACGCCGCAACCCAGGGACAGCCGCCCAGAATCGCACTGCGCGAGCAGCCCACCGCCCGCGAGGCGATCCACGCCATGCTGCGCGCCGTCGCCGACACCATCACCATCCCGGATTCGCCGCGCGGCTGCATGCTGGTGCTCGCCGCGCCGACCGGCGCAGTGGAGAACCACCCGGTCCGCGAATTCCTCGCCAGCGTGCGCCACGCGCAATACCGCGAGATCCGCGAGCGGTTGGCGCGTGGCGTTGCCGACGGCGATCTTGCGGTCGGCGACACTCAACTGACCGGCATTGCCCGCTACTACACCACCGTGATGCACGGCCTGTCGATCGAAGCCCGGGACGGCGCCAGCCGGGCCGAACTGGAGGTGGTGATCAGTTGCGCCATGGGCGCCTGGGACACGCTGGCCGCGGCAGCCCCCCAAGCTCGCGAAGCGAAACCGGCCGCAGGCGAGCCCGCCGTGACCTGACGGTTATGTGCCGCTATTCGCATGCCGCGGCGCGGGCGCGCAGGAACGCCGCTTCCCCGGCATTGCGGGTCAGCTTCGCGGCTGCCTCGAATTGCCCACGCGCTTCGCTGAACCGCCCGGCTCGGAACAGAAAATCGCCCCGCGCCGCCGGCAGCGGCGCGTAGCTGCGAAGCGCCGGATCATCGGCGATCGCATCGAGCAGCCTGAGCCCCGCCTCGGGCCCAAAGGCCATGCTGTGGGCAATGGCGCGGTTGAGATCGACCACCGGCGACGGCGCCGCCACGCGTAAGCGGTCATAGAGCGCCGCGATGCGCCCCCAGTCGGTGTCGGCGGCGCTGCGGGCGCGGGCGTGGCAGGCGGCGAGCGCCGCCTGCAGCACATAGGGTCCACCCCCATCGAGCGCCTCAGCCCGCGCCAGCGCCTCGAGGCCGCGGCGGATCAGCAACTGGTCCCACCGCGTCCGATCCTGCGCCGTCAGCGGCACCAGCGCCCCCTCCGGGCCGAGGCGCGCCGCAAGGCGCGAGGCCTGGATCTCCATCAATGCCAAGAGCCCGAACACTTCGGCGTCGTCGGGCATCAACCCGGCCAGCATACGCCCCAGCCGCTGCCCTTCGAAGCAGAGTCCCGGACGGACCGGATCATCGCCCGAGGTCGCGGCATAGCCCTCATTGAAAATCAGGTAGATCACTTCCAGCACCGAGGGCAGCCGTGCTGCCCGCTCGCCGCCGCGCGGTACCTCAAAGCTCAGCCCGGCCGCTGCTATCGCCTGCTTGGCCCGGACGATGCGCTTGGCGATCGCCGCCTCGTTGGAGAGAAAGGCCCGGGCGATCTCGTCTGTCGTCAGCCCGCCGATCACCCGCAGCGTCAGCGCGGCGCGCGCTTCGGCCGTGAGCATCGGGTGGCAGGCAACGAAGATCAGCCCCAGCAGCTCATCGCCGACCTCGTCGTCGAGCGCTGCCTCGATCGCCATGGCCGCGTCATCGGACGCCTCCTCCAGCGTCTGGGCGATCTCGCCGTGCTTGCGCTCCCGCATCCGCTCGTGCCGGATGGCGTCGATGGCGCGGCGCTTGGCGGCGGTCATCAGCCAGGCGCCGGGATTGGCCGGAACCCCCGTCTTCGGCCATTCGCTGAGCGCAACCAGCAGCGCCTCCTGCGCCAGCTCCTCGGCCCGATCGATGCTCTGCACCATGCGGGCGAGACCCGCGATGAGCCTCGCCCGTTCGATGCGGAAACTGGCCTCGATCGCCTGCTGCGTCTCGTCCCTGCTCATACCGTCTTTTCTGCCAGACCGGTGAGACGGGCAAGGCGGGTCTTACGCGACCCCGAGCTTGCCGCGTTCGCCCTCGCGCGGGGTGGAGAGCTCTTCGGGCGTCACGTAGTCGGCAAGGTCCGCCGCTTCCATGAACGGCCTGAGCTCGATCTCGTTCTTGCCGGGCATGGCAGGGTAGCGCTTGAGCCAGGCCAGCGCCTCGTCCATGTCCTTGACCTCCCAGATCTGGAAGCCGGCCACCAGTTCGCGCGTTTCGGCAAATGGCCCATCGATGATGGTGCGCTTGTCCCCATCGATGGTGATCCGCTTCGCCTCGGCTCCGGCCTTGAGTCCGGCGCCCGCCACCAGCACGCCTGCCTTCACCAGTTCCTCGATGAAGCGGTCCATCGCCGCGAACGCCTCTTTGGTCGGCGACTCGCCGTTATTGCCCTCGGTGGCTTTTCCCAACACCATCACACGCATCGTCTATCTCCTTGAGTGACCGCTCGCATCGAGCTGGTGCCACAACGACGAACGGGGCTTTCGCAAAAGGACATTGTCCGGAGGTTTTTCGACGATGTGCTACCGCCAGCGACGGCGCACAGTCGCCTATTCATGCTCGATGTCATCCCCGCGTAAGCTGGGACCCCACGGCGAGGGCCTTGCCCTCGTCCGTCTGTCCCTCGACGCGGGCTGCGAAATGGACCCCCAGCTTTCGCTGGGATGACAACCGAGTTTAGGGCCGGTTTGGGTGCTTATCGAAAGTCAGTTGTCGATCTTGCTCTTCGGATAGCTCTTCACTGTCGGCGTCTCGGTGGGCGCCTGCAGCGACGCCTCCAGCCGCTTGTGGTTGTCCGCCGCGGGCTGATAGCCGAGGCCGGCCGACTGCTGGTAAAGCGCCAGCGCCGTTGCGGGGTTCTGCGCCACCGCGAGGCCGTTCTCATAGAGATGGCCGAGGTTGTTGAGCCCGATCGGGTTGCCCTGGTCGGCTGCCTGCTGGGTGAAGCTCAGCGCCTTGTCGAGGTCGCGCACCCCGCCGGCGCCGTTGAGATACATCAGCCCCAGATTGACCGCCGCGTCGGTGTTGCCGCTTTGCGAAGCCTGCCGATAGAGCTGGCGCGCCAGTGCGAAATCCTGCGTCACGCCAGTCCCGTCTTCATACAGCAGCGCCAGGTTGCCCTGCGCCTGCGCGATCCCCTGGTCGGCCGCCTGCTGATAGAGCGCCGCGGCGCCTTCGAGGTCGGGGGCGAGGCCGTAGCCATGCTGCTTGAAATAGCCGAGCGCATTGAGCGCCAGCCCATGGTTCTGGTCGGCCGCCGCCTGGTAGAGGGCAGCGGCGCGAGCATAATCGGGCTCGCCCAGCGCCCCGGTTTCAAACAGGCTGCCGAGGTTGTACTGGGCGCGGCTATCGCCCTTGTCGGCGGCGCGCTGATACCAGGCCGCCGCAGCAACCAGGTCCCGGTCGAGCCCCAGCCCCTCGGCATAGAGCGAGCCGAGATTAGCCATCGCCCGCGGCAAGCCCTGCTCCGCCGCCTTGCGGTACCAGCGCGATGCCTCGAGGTAATCCTGCCCGACGCCTTCGCCGTAATCATAGGAGAGCCCGAGGCTATCCTGCGCCGGGGCGAAGCCGGCATCGGCGGCAAGCTTCAACAATTCCGCGCCGCGCGTCATGTCCTGCGCGATGCCTTGCCCGACGATCAGCATGTCGCCGAAACTGGTCTGCGCCAGCGCGTTGCCGGCTGTCGCTGCCGGCTCGAGATAGGTGGCCGCCTGCGCCGAGTCGCCAGCGACGTCATAGGCACGGCCGAGCCAGGCCTTGAGCACTGCCGATTCCGGGTCCTCGGCCAGCGCCGCGGTGCAGGCGTCGATGGCGGCCGCTGTATCCATGGCGCTGCCATCGAGGCCAATTTCGGCGTAGCCCGCTTCCCAGGAGCTCGCGGCCTTCGCGGCGCAGGCATCGAACAGCTCGCTGGCCAATGCCGGGGCGATCCCGAATCCGAGGGTCAGCACGGCGCCTGCCGCCAGCGTCTGTCGCAACCTCATCGCCCTGCTCCCTCTTTGCGCCCCCCGATCATAGCGTCGCTGTCGGGTGGCGCCAGCCGCAATGTGTGCGCGAGGAACTCGGCCACCTCGCCGGCGAGGCTGGAGCGGCGGCTGAGCAGGCTCCCCAGTTCGAGCAGTGTCGAGGGATGAGTGAAGCCGGGGAAATGCCGTTCGATGACGGCGACGCCGTGCTCGCGCAGCCGGTGGGCCAGCGCCACGGTATTCTGCGGCCCGACCACAGTATCGCCATCGGCGCTGGCGAGGAACATCGGTGGCGCGGCGCTGCTGACGAGGTTCACCGGCTGCGTCGCCAGCGGGTCGGCGGCGCCGCTGAAGGTGCGGATGCTGATCGGCACGTCGAACGGATAGAAATTGTAGGGGCCGGAGAGCCCGACCACCGCGTCGATGGCATCGGCCACGCCATAGCTCGGCTGCAGCGCCAGCATCACCGCGTTGTAAGCGCCGGCCGAATGGCCCGCCAGCGCCAGCCGCGACGCATCGCCGCCGAACCCGGCAGCATGCTGCAGTGTCCAGCGTACGGCCTCGGCGCAATCCTCGAGGAACACCGGATATTCCACCTCGGGCAGCACCCGGTAATCCGGCACGACGACCAGATAACCGAGCCCGGCGAGCCAGCGCGCCACGAAGGCGAAATCGCGCCGGTCTCCCTCGTTCCAGGCGCCACCATAGATGTAGATGACGACAGGCACCGGTCCGCTCGCCTGGCGCGAGCCATAGACATCGAGCCTCTGCTTCGGCCGCGCGCCATAGTTCAGCCCCGAGGCCAGCCGTCGTGACCGGCGATCCCCGGGGCTGGCGAAGTTGAGCAGACCAACGAGGGAGAAGGACATCAAAGGAACCTGAGAAAGCGCCCGGATAGATACGGATGGGGCCGGCGATGGTTTCGTGATTCGGCGTGCGGCATTATCTGACATTGACAATCAGGTTTCGTCGGCGCTCTATGCCGCCCGAACCTCACAGCCGACGCCGTTTTTCTGCCCATGCTTGTCTGCCAGTGCAATGTGATCACCGACAGGGAGATCAAGCAGGTTATCGTCGGGCTTTTGCGTGAGGATCCCTGGCAAATCATCGTGCCTGCGATGGTTTACCGGGAGCTGGCGAAGCGCTGCAAATGCGCCGGCTGCGTTCCGAATGTGGTGGACATTATCATCACGGTGACGGAAGAGTACCACCTCCAATTGGCCGAAAAACCCGCCGACGCACCCGTGGTGCACGCGCGGCTTTCGGCCATGCGTCGTAAGCGCCAAGGAGGTCGTAATGAAAGGCGAAGCACAGGTCATCGAGCGGCTTAACGAGGCTTTGTTCCTCGAACTCGGGGCCGTGAACCAGTACTGGGTGCATTTTCGCATCCTGAGCGACTGGGGCTACACCAAGCTGGCGGCCAAGGAACGTGCCGAATCCATCGAAGAGATGCATCACGCCGACAAACTGATCGAGCGCATCATCTTCCTCGAGGGTCACCCGAACCTGCAGCGCGTGGCGCCGCTGCGCATCGGCCAGACCATCAAGGAAGTGCTCGAGTGCGATCTCGCCGGCGAGTATGACGCCCGCAAGGCCTACAAGGCCTCGCGCGAGCTCTGCGAGTCGCTGGGCGACTATGTGAGTAAGAACCTGTTCGAGGAGCTGCTGGCCGACGAAGAAGGCCACATCGATTTCCTCGAGAGCCAGCTGCAGCTGCTCAATGCGATCGGCGTCGAGAAGTACGGCCAGCTCAATTCCGACAGCGCCGACAAGGCCGAATAAGGCCTTCTGTCGATCAAGATTCTGGAGCCGGCTGCCTGTGGCGGCCGGCTCTTTGTTTGGGGGTTCGGAGTGCTTGGCGCCCCTCACCCCGCGATAAGGCCTCCGGCCTTATCGCCGCCCTCTCCCCCGGGAGCGCTTATTGCGCCCCTTGGAGGGGCGAGGGGGCGTTGTGGCATCGACGGTGCAAAGTGCGTCCCCTCTCCCCTCTGGGGAGAGGGCCAGGGTGAGGGGTAGCCAAGCACGCGGACTGAGCAGTCGAGCTAACTCCGCGGCCCCGCCCGCATCGGCCCGATCTGCGGCTCCACGGTCCCGCGGTCGAGATCGGCCAGCCGGTCCGCCGCCATCGCGATCCCATGCTTTGCCGCCAGCCCATACCATTTCGCCGCCAGCACCGGATCGGCGGGAACGCCCCGGCCGTTCTGGTAGGCGACACCCAGCCCGAACTCGGCCGGCGGAAAATCGTGTTCCACGGCCGACCGATAGAGCGTCACGGCGCGCGCGGGGTTCTCGTCCACCCCATGCCCCCAGAGCAGCAGGTCAGCAAGCAGCGCCTTGGCCGGGATGAACTCACCATCGGCCGCTTCTTCGAGCAGCGGCACCGCTTCCGACTGTCGTCCACCGGCGATCAAGGTGCGGGCATACCAGGCCTTGTTCTCGAGCGACGCCGCATCCAGCGCCACCGCCTTCTCGCAGACCGGGATGGCGGTGTCGGCGTCGATCCTCTCGAGCTCGACGCCCGACACCTCAAAACCCGTCTCGTAGCGGGTCGCGGCGATCAGCCCGCAGGTCTGCTCGGCCCGTACTTCGGCCGCCCGGCCGGCGGCATAATCGTTGCCCTGCGCCGCGGCGAGGTCGAACAGCTCGATGGCGCGGTTGAAGTCGCGCGCCACGCCGGTGCCATCGGCATAGATCGCGCCGAGCGTCGACTGCCCATAGCTCGCGCCGGCATCGGCCGCCTGCTCGGCAAAGCTGCGCGCCGTCTCGAGATCGACCGGCACGCCCTCGCCATAGAGATAGGCCTGCGCCAGCCCGACTGTGCCGCCAACTTCGCCCTGGTCATGCGCATAGGAATAGAGCTCGAAGGCGCGGTCGAAATCCCGCTCCACCCCGCGCCCGGTGCTGTAGAGCTGCGCGAGGTTGGCGCTCGCCAGCGCATAGCCCTGGTCGGCGGCCATCTGGTAGTAGCGCGCCGCCTCGACCGCGTCCTCGCTGACCCCCTGCCCGGTCTCGTAGAGATAGCCGAGATCGTTCTGCGAATAGGAATCGCCCATCTCGGCGCCGCGCTGGAACTGCTCGGCCGCCTTGACGTAGTCGAGCTCGACGCCCTGGCCGAATTCGTAGAGCTGGCCGACGCCGTAGATGCCGACCACGTCGCCCTTGTCGGCGCCCTTCTGGTACCAGAACATCGCTTGCGCGTAGTCGAGCTCGACCCCGGCGCCGCCATGGTAGAGATAGCCGAGGTTGCTGGCAGACCGGGCTTCGCCCTGCTGGGCGGCTCGCATGTACCAGGAGGCGGCGATCGCGTCGTCCTCCGCCACGCCGCGCCCCATGTCGTAGGCAAAGCCGAGGCTGAGCTGAGCCGGCGCGAAGCCGGCCTCGGCTGCCGGACGCAGCACTTCGAGCGCCCGCACATCGTCGGTCGTTGCGACATAGCCGAGATCGCCGAACAGCACATCGGCCAGCAATTGCCGCCCCAGCGGGCTGTCGCCGGCCACCGCCGTCTCCAGTACCGGCAAAGCCGCGTCGGTCTGTCCGTCGGCCAGCAGGGCTCGCGCCAGCCACGCCTGGCTGGCCACCGCGTCAGGCGCCGCCTTCACCGCCTCCTCGCAGGCCGGGATGGCAATGGCCGGATCGATCCGGCTGAGCTCGCGGCCGAACCCCGCATAGCCGGATTCGTACTGCGACGCCGCGGCCATGCCGCAGATCGACGCGGTCGCCGCATCCTCCGCGCTGGCACTCGCCGGCAGCAGGGGGCCCGCCAATGCCAGTGCGGACAGAACGACATGACCTACGACGCTGTTCTTGCTGCACAATGCCACGACCAACCCCCTGCCCTTGCCGTCCATTGAGCCTAGCGGAAGCTCGCCGTCGTCGTCGAGTGATACGGCGACTCGAGCCGCGCCACTTCATCGGCGCTGAGTTTCACATCGAGCGCCCCCACGGCATCCTCGAGCTGCGCGAGTTTGGTGACGCCGACGATCGGCGCGCTCACCGGTTGCTTCTGCAGCACCCAGGCCAGCGCCACCTGCGCCATCTTCACCCCGCGCGCCCCGGCGATCTCGCCGACCACTGCATTGATCGCCTGGTTGGCCGCTTCATCCCTGAGATACAGGGTCTTGCCGTAGATGTCGGTTTCCATCCGCTCGGTGCTCTCGCCCCATGGGCGGGCCAGCCGGCCGCGCGCCAGCGGCGACCACGGGATGACGCCGATGCCCTGGTCGATACAGAGCGGCAGCATCTCACGCTCCTCCTCGCGCTCGATCAGGTTGAGCTGGTTCTGCATCGAAACGAAACGCGCCCAGCCGTGCTTGTCCGAGGTCATCAGCATCTTCAAAAACTGCCACGCCGCCATCGACGAGGCTCCGATGTAACGGGCCTTGCCGGCTCGGACGACGTCGTTGAGCGCCTCCAGCGTCTCCTCGATCGGCGTCGCCGGATCGAACCGGTGGATCTGATAGAGGTCGACATAGTCGGTGCCGAGCCGGCGCAGCGAGTTGTCGATCTCGGCGAGGATCGCCTTGCGGCTCAGCCCCTTGCCGTTCGGCCCCTGGCGCATCTCGCCATTGACCTTGGTGGCGATCACCAGTTCATCGCGCGGCGCCATTTCGAGCAGCACCTTGCCGACGATCTCCTCGCTCGAGCCGAGCGAGTAGACATTGGCGGTATCGTAGAAGTTGATCCCTGCCTCCCACGCGGCGCGCAGGATCGGCCGGCTCGCCGCCTCATCGAGCGTCCACTCGTGCGAACCCTGTTTCGGCTCGCCGAACGACATGCAGCCGAGGCAGATCCGGCTGACTTCGAGACCGGTATGGCCGAGGCGGGTGTATTGCATGGTGGGCACTCCGTTGTTTGTGCACGAGTTTAGCAGCCCTCAAGGGGCTACGGGCAAGTCCTGTGCGGAAATCCGTGGCGCGCATTGGCGCAAAGCGGACTGCTGCGCTAGTCTCAGTGGACTGGGGGACGCGCAAGAATGCTGATCCGATCGCTCGCCGTGCTCGCGCTGCTGCTGACGCCAGTCGCTTCACCGCTCGCCGCCATCCGCCCCGCCCTGGCGCAGAGCCAGCAGATCGCTGTCGCCGAACTGATGCGGGCGACGGCGCTCGACGAGGTCTTCACCCAATTCGGCGCCACCATCGCAGCCTCGGCCCGGGCCGAGGAAATCTCCAGTGACGAGATCTTTCTGAAGCATTGGGAGGCCACCGCGAAAGCGGTGTTCGATGCTGGCGACCTGCATCGCCGTTTGCGCAAGGCGCTCGAAGGCAAGTTCTCGGCCGACGAGCAGGCCGTGCTGGGGACATTCTTTCACTCCAGCTTCGGCCAGCGGATGACTGTCCTCGAGCGTGACGCGGCGCGGCTCGGGCCTGAGGCGCAGATCGCCGCGATCGCCGAAGGCCAGAAGCTGGTCACGACCGCGTCGGTGATCCGCCAGACCCAGATCGAAGCGCTGATGGAGCTGGTCTCGGCCGAGATATCTGCCGCCATGGTCGGCCAGTCGGTGCGGGCGCTGCTGCTCGGGCTGTCGGTCTCGCACCAGCAGGGCGAGGTCACGGTGCCCTGGCAGGAGATCGACACGCAGGTCGAGGCGATGATGCCGGGGCTGCTGGCCGATGTCGGCCGCACCCAGCGCGCCATGATGGCCTATGTCTATCGCGACCTGACCGATGCCGACCTCGACCGCTACATCGAGTTCCTCCGCACCCCGGCGGCGCAGAAATTCTATGCCGTCGCCGCCTACGCAGTGGGCCGCATCGTCGCTGACGGCATGTCGGCCTTCGGCGAAGCGTTCGCCGCCCGCATGCAGAGCGTCAACGTCTAGACCTGGCCGAGATGCCAGTGTGAGGGTCTCCCTCCCCCTTGCGGGGAGGGGACAGGGGTGGGGGTCAGCACGCGCCGGCCACTTGGCTGCTACTCGTTGCGCCGCCCGCCATCGATCGGCGCCAGCACGTCGTCCATCTTCTTGATCACCGCCGTCATGTTGCTCTCGGGCGGATCGGGGGTGAACACCGGACGCGGCGTGCCCGAGGGAAAGGCGCCGAAGGTCTGGAAGAACTCGACCATGTCGTTGAGGATCGGCATGCGGAACCGCATCATCGCGCCGAGCGCAATCACCGGCTCGAGGTGGCCGAAGCCTGGGTAGTATTTCTCGGTGACCCAGATGCCCTGCTCGCGCAGCTTCTTGGCCAGCGCCTCGGAGTTCTGCACCCGGACGATCGGGTCCGAGGTGCCGCTGGCGAGGAAGATCGGCGGCGCGTCGCTGGTGACGAGGTTGATCGGCTGCGTACCCTCAGGGCTCGGCGCCGGCCCGAAGGTGTCGCGCACCTGGTCGTACTCGAACGGGTAGAAATTGTAGGGCCCGGAAATGCCGGCGATCGCCCGGATCGGCATGGTGACGTCGTAGTCACGGCGGAACGAGGAATCGAGCCCCAGCATCACCGCGTTATAGGCGCCCGCCGAATGGCCGGCGACGAAGAAGCGGTTCGGATCGCCGTCATAGAGCGCGATATTGTCCTGGATCCAGCGCATTGCCTGCGCGCAATCCTCGAGGAAATCCGGATACTTGACCTCCGGCCACAGCCGGTAGTCGGCGATCACCGTCACGAACCCAGCCGCCGCCAGGGCCCGGCCGGCGAACTCGTACTCGAACTTGTCGCCGGCGCGCCAGCTGCCGCCATAGATGAACATTACCACCGGCGCCGTGCCCTCGATCTTTTCGGGACGATAGATGTCAAGCTTCTTGCGCTGCCCATCCGCATAGGGAATGTCGGCAACCTTCTTGACGCCCTGGTCCATCGCCTCGGCGATGTTGAACGGCGAAAAGATCGTTACCTGCGCCAGCGTCGGCAGCACCGAGGCAACGAGCAGCGACAAAGCAAGGGCGAACCGCAGGGCGGTGCTGAAAATCCTGGTCATTCGGGGGCCTGGTCAGTTCCGGAGTCGTGCCGACTGATGGCCGAGGAACCTGAAGATTTTGTGACCAGTTTTGGCGATGGCGTCACGGCCGAAACATATCTGCCGGAGCGTGTGGCACCCCCACCCTTGATCCCTCCCCACAAGGGGGAGGGAGACGATAGCTGCGCCGCCTCGGTTCTTGCGTCTCCCTCCCCCTTGTGGGGAGGGTAGCGAAGCAGGACTTGGGGTTTGCCCAAGTCCGTAGCGCAGCTGGGTGGGGGTGGCCGCAAGCTCGATGCCGGAATCGCTACGACTTCAGCCGATAGCCGGTCCGGAACATCCAGCTGACGATGCCGAGGCAGATGGCGAGAAAGCCGAGCGTCGCGGCGACGCTGATGGAAATATCCACGTCGGCGATACCGTAGAAGGCCCAGCGGAAACCGCTGATCAGGTAGACCACCGGATTGAACAGCGACACCGCCTGCCAGAAGGGCGGCAGCAC
This sequence comes from Devosia sp. LjRoot16, assembly GCF_964252795.1. NCBI lineage: Bacteria > Pseudomonadati > Pseudomonadota > Alphaproteobacteria > Hyphomicrobiales > Devosiaceae > Devosia > Devosia sp. LjRoot16. The sequence goes on along the minus strand of NZ_CAXUPH020000005.1, from coordinate 176,180 downwards.
GCTGAGCGAATAGAACGTGCCGCCGAGGAAGGTCAGCGGCGTGATGATCAACAGCGGCACCGTCTGCAGCTGCTCCATCCCCTTGGCCCAGATGCCGATAATGAAGCCGACAAGACTGAAGGTGATGGCGGTGAGCACCAGGAATGCCAGCATCCAGAACGGATGATCGATGCGGATGGGAACGAAGAACCATGCCGTCGCCAGCACCAGCACCCCAAGGATGATCGACTTCGTCGCCGCGGCGCCGACATAGCCGACCACCGTCTCGAACGACGACACCGGCGCCGAAAGCAGCTCGTAGATGGTGCCGAGGAATTTCGGGAAGTAGATGCCGAACGAGCCGTTGGCCACCGACTGGGTCAGGATCATCAGCATGATCAGTCCAGGCAGGATGAACGCGCCATAGCTGACGCCCTCGATCTCGGTGATGCGCGAGCCGATGGCAGCGCCGAACACCACGAAATAGAGCGAAGTCGAGATCACCGGCGAGATCAGCGACTGCAGCGGCGTGCGGAAGGTCCGCGCCATCTCAAACTTGTAGATGGCCTTTATCGCTTCGACATTCATGGCGCGTCCCTCACCAGGCTGACGAAAATATCCTCGAGAGAGCTTTCGCTGGTCCTCAAATCGCGGAAACGGACGCCGGCGCTGCCGAGATCGGCGAGCAGTCCGCTGATGCCGCTCCGCTCGCCCTGCGCGTCATAGGTGTAAACGAGGCTTTCGCCGTCGGCGGCGAGCTCCAGCGCATAGGGCTGCAGCGCCTCGGGCAAGGCATCGAGCCGCTCCTGCAGCGTCAGGGTCAGCTGCTTCTTGCCGAGCTTGCGCATCAGCTCGGCTTTCTCCTCGACCAGCACCAGCTCGCCATGCTGGATGATGCCGATGCGGTCGGCCATCTCTTCGGCTTCGGCGATGTAATGCGTGGTGAGGATGATCGTCGTGCCGGCGGCGCGCAGGCGCCGGATCATCGCCCACATATCCTTGCGCAGTTCGACATCGACGCCGGCGGTCGGCTCGTCGAGGAACAGCACCTCCGGCTCGTGGCTCAGCGCCTTGGCGATCATCACCCGGCGCTTCATGCCGCCGGACAACTGCATGATCTTGCTGTCCTTCTTGTCCCACAGGCTGAGCTCGCGCAGCACCTTTTCGAGATGCTCGGGGTTCGGCTTCTTGCCGAACAGCCCGCGGCTGTGGCTGACCGTGGCCCACACCGTTTCGAAGGCGTCGGTGGTGAGCTCCTGCGGCACCAGCCCGATCATTTTGCGGGAGTCGCGATAGTCACGCACGATGTCGTGGCCATCGACCGTCACCGTACCATCAGATGGCGTCACGATCCCGCAGATGATCGAGATCAAAGTGGTCTTGCCCGCCCCGTTCGGTCCGAGCAGCGCCAGGATCTCGCCGCGCTCGATCTCGAGGCTGACATGCTTCAGCGCCGCGAACCCCGATGCATAGGTCTTGGACAGGTCGGCAATGGTAATGACTGCATCCGGCATGTTCGCCCTCCCGAACTCCGTTAGGCCCACCATATGCGACGCGCTGCGGCCCAGTTCAACGAACTGTGAGGTAACTTCGACCTGCCCATATGGGCAGGCGAGGCGTTCTGACCGGACGAGACAGCGCCAGGCTGGTCGGCTAGCCTCGTTCCCACTTCTTCTTGGCAAGGAGACGCAGATGTCCGCCGACGCCGCTCCGCAGCAGATGCCGTTCGCCGCCATGGAGGCCCGCTCGGTCGAGGAGCTGCCGAAAGACGCCGGCTGGCAGTTCGAGCCGAAATGGGACGGCTTCCGCTGCATCGCCGTCAAGCAAGGCGGCGCTGTCGCGTTGTTTGCGAAATCGGGAAAGCCGCTAGGGCGTTACTTTCCGGATATGGTCAAGTTGCTTGCAGCGCTGCCCATCGGCGACTTCGTGCTCGATGGTGAGCTCACCATTCCGGTCGACGGGCATCTCAGTTTCGACGCCCTGCAGCAGCGTCTGCATCCTGCAGCGAGCCGGGTGAACAAGCTGGCAGCGGAGCATCCCGCCGTCTACGTGCTGTTCGACCTGCTGCTGGGGCCGGGCGCTCAGCCGTTGGCAACGCAGCCGCTTTCCGAGCGGCGTAAGGAGCTCGAGCGTTTCTTTGCCGCCATCCAACGCCCAGGTCTGCGTCTGTCTCCGGTGACCACTGATCGCGCCGAGGCGACCTTGTGGCTTTCTGGCTCTGGTGGTGACGTCGACGGGGTGATGGCGAAGCGACTTGATGCGGCCTATGCCGCGGGCGAGCGCGAGCTGCTGAAGATCAAGCGGATCCGTACGGCGGACTGCGTGGTCGGTGGCTTTCGCTATGGCGCCGGCAGCAAGCTGGTGGGCTCGCTGCTGCTCGGGCTCTATGACGAGGCGGGCAAGCTGCACCATGTGGGTTTCACCTCGGCGCTGGCTGACGAGAACAAGCCCGAGCTGACGCGGCGGCTCGAGGCGCTGGCGGATGGCCCCGGCTTTACCGGCCGAGCGCCGGGCGGTCCGAGCCGCTGGTCGACGGAGCGGACCGAGCGCTACGAGGCGCTGCGCCCCGAGCTGGTGGTGGAAGTATCGTACGACCATGTGAGCGGCGAGCGCTTCCGGCACGGGACGCGGTTACTGCGCTGGCGTCCTGACAAGCGTGCGGACCAATGCGGGATGGAGCAGCTGGGACGATAGCACCGAAGCCCGCAGTCGGGACTCCCTCTCCCGTTTACGGGGGAGGGGGGACCAGCCGACAGGCTGGTGGGAGGGGGGTGCGGCAGACACTGAGCCAAGCCCAGTCCGCCCACCATCAGTGCGTGGGGCTCCCCCCTCCCACCACGCTTTCGCGTGGTTCCCCCTCCTCCGCAGGCGGGAGAGGGAGTCGCGACTGCAAGTACGAGCTCAGAGGGGCGGTCTACCTTGCGGCGCGTTTGAGCGGACAAAGCAAAACCCCGCCGGCTTACGCGGGCGGGGTTTTGTTGTTTTCTAGTCGTATTGAGAACGCATGTTTTTGGCAGACCTGGCAGCGACCTACTCTCCCAAGCCTTGAGACTTAGTACCATCGGCGCAAAGGAGTTTAACGGTCGAGTTCGGGATGGGATCGGGTTCTGGGCTCCTCGCAATTACCACCAGATCGGCGAAAAACATGCGTGTGAATTCTGGTTTTGATTTGAACTGTTGGGTGCCGATCACTCGTTCCGTGCCGCTGTTTGCGGGCATGGATTAATGAGAACGATCAAGCCAATCGAGCTATTAGTACTGGTCAGCTTCACACCTCGCGGCGCTTCCACATCCAGCCTATCAACGTGGTGGTCTTCCACGGCTCTCAAGGGAATGCTCGTTTTGAAGGAGGCTTCCTGCTTAGATGCTTTCAGCAGTTATCCCGTCCGAATATAGCTACCCTGCAATGCCGCTGGCGCGACAACAGGTCCACCAGAGATTCGTCCAACCCGGTCCTCTCGTACTAGGGTCAGCTCTTCTCAACATTCCTACACCCACGGCAGATAGGGACCGAACTGTCTCACGACGTTCTGAACCCAGCTCACGTACCACTTTAAATGGCGAACAGCCATACCCTTGGGACCTGCTCCAGCCCCAGGATGTGATGAGCCGACATCGAGGTGCCAAACACTGCCGTCGATATGGACTCTTGGGCAGTATCAGCCTGTTATCCCCAGAGTACCTTTTATTCGTTGAGCGAT